>JAFVXW010000075.1 GCA_017500935.1 Lachnospiraceae bacterium | reverse complement strand
TAATGTTCTTTTGCCGCTTCCTCCATTCCCGGTTTGCGAAAATCTTCCCTCGCCCATTCAAAATCCTGCCGGATATACTGGCTGTAAAATCTCTCATAATCCGCCCAGGAAAACTGTTCATAGCAAAGATGCAAAAGTCTGTGTCCAGCATCGGCGATCACGCGGTCTGCTTTGCACAGAAAATCAATTCTGCCCTTTTCATCAAAACTGATACTGTAATCTCCCAGTGACACGCATTCTCCTGTCCGGTATTTTATCATGCCGTCAACGGATGCCTTCTGCCGGGATGCTTCTGCAAGACAGGCTTCTGCTTGCTTTTGACCAGACGTACTCAGCTGCCGCACCGCATGATACAGATAATTTCTCTGCTCCTGCCAGGACTTATCCACTTTCAGGTAGTTATCCAAAGCATTGCGAACCCCGGCAAAGGCTTTTTTCTCATAATGATCATGATCCGCCAGATGGGTCTTGATATCCATGCCCCAGGTGTGTTCAGGAATCATTACCAGCCCTCTGGCCAGTATTTCTTTGTCTTCATGGTCGCTGCAGCTTTCATACAGTCTTTCCAGCGCCCTGAACTGACTTACTTTTTTGGGATCAGTTCCCACGCCATGAATCCAGGTATCTCCGATTTCTTCCGTAATAACAGGCAGCGTATCTTCGATTGCCCGCACCGCCAGCGCAAGGTCATTGAGTGTTCCTGCCACGATCTCAACACCGGGCAGCTGTTTTTTCAGGGAAGCAAAAATCTCTTCAACCGCCTCAGCAGACTGTACGCCGATATTGTCTCCGGTATGTGCAAAATACACCGCCGTATCAGACTCGCCGATCCGGGCAAATTCGCCGTAATCCTTCTGATACATCACATTTATCATGTCACCGTTGTCAGCCTGCCAGCGAAACAGTGCCGGAACATCCGGGATCATCGAGGCCGGATTGACGCCGATATGCAGAAATTCAAGCCCGTTTTCCTTCATATACGGAATGATGGCTTTGGTATGGCCGGGAACATCGGTCATCTTGGCCGCAATGGTATTTTTTCCAAATTCAGCATCCAGATCTTTTCCAAGAGACAGACCATACCGGAACAATTCCGCGTTCATCAGCTCGGTATGGGTGGTAAAAGGCAGTCCATGCCAGCAGATATCTCCGTTTTTGATCGCTCTGCGGACACTGTCTCCTTTTGTTCCGGGATGGGTTCGCAGATATTCATGGATCAGCCAGGAACCTGTGGTCCATACAAGACGGGCGTCACTGCCTTTTTCCCGCAATTGCTGCGCGGTTCTGACTGCATTGGGAATAAAGGAATCCATGTACTGCGCCACTACATTTGCGGAAAAATCGGTAAATCCGATATCCAGATGGGTTTTAAACAGTACCAGTAATTTTTTTAGTTCCATTTTTTCTCCGCTAACACTTACTTTAATCTGATATCCCATGCAAACTCGTTGCACTGCAGATTTGCTTCACCGGCCTCTGTCAGCTTTTTGCCGTTGAAGGTCAGATTCTCGATCACCACATCTTCCACATGGTTGTCTGTATTGAATCCCTCAAATCCACATTTGGGCATGTAAATACCCTCATCTGCGATCACCTGAATATTTTTAAAACGGATGCGTTCCACATTCTGTCCGCTGTGTCCAGGTCCAAACAGACCCATATCCATGAAAAAGGCACCCAGAAGCATCGGCTGTTCGAACAGCATTTTTGCTTCTTCGTAAGTCTGCTCCTCGCTTTCCTGGAACTTCAGACCGGACTGGTGGCGGGTGTATTCACAGCGGATATCATCAAAAATAATATCATGAATATACGCATCATTGTGATGCTGGATATCCAGCTGCAGCCAGCTGCCGTGGATCACGTCACAGTTTCTGAAAATGATATTGCAGTATTCATCGGCATTGGTCTCCGCGCCGATCTCCAGCGCGCGTCCCCAGTCACACCATACCACGCAGTTTTCCGTGATGATGTTTTCCAGATTTTTATGTCCCCAGCCGCACATGCCTTTTAATACCACACAGTCATCAAAGTTGCGCAAAAAGCTGTTTTTAAGCACACAGTTTTTGCTGTTGAAATAATCCACGCCGTCGGAATTGTAACGCCACATGCCGATCAGCTTCACGTCGTCGATCAAAATGTTCTCACAGGCCGCCGGTACAATGGTAAAAGTGGAAGAATCACGGCAGGTGATATGCTCGATGGTGCAGTTTTTGCAGTTGTGCAGACGGATACAGCCGTTTAATACCTTATGCTCTTCGATATAGGCACGCAGCTGTTTATTATCCAGAAAATAATCCCTGTCAGAAACATCCTGCCAGATTCCCAGTGCAGAGACAAGCTGGGTCTGACTGGTGCGCACTTCCCAGCTGCCGTCCAAAATACCGGTTCCGGTAATCGTAATATTTTTTCTTCCAAATGCAACGAACCCGCCGTAAACCACCGCGCCTGCATCCAGAACTACCGTCTGGTCATCGAAAAGCTCCATCAGACCGATCTCATGAACGCCGGGTCCAAAATACAGTGTGTCAGCGGCCGGCAGTTCCACTTCAGGTGCCACAAAAATATGCAGCGCTTCATGCCAGTCATTGGGTTCCAGCACATACTGACCGGGGCCGGGCAGTGTAAAGGTCATTTTTCCGCTATCCTCTGTGACTGCGATCTTTTTGGAAAGCGGGCGTACACAGACCTCACTGACGTTTTCCTTTACAACCGCGCAGACTTCCACCGGTTCATTGCTTTCACAGCGTACAAATCCGGCAATTTCTGTCTGATCAAGCGGCCGCTGATGACCCGGCCAGCCCCAGTTGTAATTCATGGCAGATACGCGTGCCGCCGCCACCGGAGCAGGCTGTCCGTTTAAAGTAACCGTAAAGCGCTCACAGAGTGCTTCTGTTTTGGGTAATGCCGCAATTTTCATATGTTATTCCTCGCAATTTCCATAAATATCGGTTTTTACTATCATTCCCTGCTTGAGCAGATATGTCTCAAACTGATAGGGCAAGAATACGTCTTCTTTCTGCACCGCAAACAGATCAGAAGAAATTCTGATTGTCTGCTCCTTTTCCAACGGGTTGAAGATTCGCAGCAGATAACCGTCCCCGCACGGGGTCATGGAATCCAGACGACCGCCCTCCACACAAAGCGGCGGCTGATATCTTTCTTCTCCCCGGATTGTCGGGAAAACATTCAGTGCATAGGGCTTTTCACCAAAAATCTGCGCCTCTGTATCGATTTTTTCCAGACGTGCCTCTTTGCTGCCGCCCTCGATACGGAAGGAAAAACGCTGTGTCCCCTGATCGATTCTTTCTGTAAAACGGTCCTGCCGGATCATTTCTCTGCCCGGAATCGGCATTGCCGCATGGGCAGGTGCACGGAGCAGACTTACATGCAGACCGTCCTGACAGCAAAGTCCATAGGTTGCGTTGTTGATCACCGTCAGACATGCCTGTTTGGAAACAGCTGCTGCCCAACGCTGGCATACCTGTTCATTTCCGTTTGCCTCCAGCCTGTCTGTACCAAACATGGTCTGACCCAGATATTCCTCCGGTAAAAATGCAGTCGGCAGATTCATGCGAAGCACCTTGTCACGCTCATTCCAGTAAACCAGTACATCCACATCAATATAGGCACCCTTTTTAGGTAATTTATACTGAACACAGATTTCAGAGCGGCCGCCGGCAAAGAAAGCCTCCACCACAGTGCGCACATCCCCGTCTTCAATGATATGTACAGGTGCAAATTCTCTGGCTCTGACACCGGCAAACACAGCGGCTTCCTGCGGTGTCATCAGACAAAACTCTTCTGTTTCTTCTCCAAAACGCTTGATCATCATTCCCCAGGGATCTGCATTGTCTTCATAAAGGGTAAAACGGCCAAAATCTCCGGCTGCTATCTGGCGCCCTTCCACGCAGTAACTGTTTATGCGTCCTGTCTGCGGATCGATCACAACTTCCATCTGCTGATTCCGAAATACAAATTCTTCTGTGACAGCCTGTTTAGTATATGCCCTGACAGGTGCTTTTTCTAAAAACAGGTCAAAGCGTTCCATTGCCATGGGCGCAAGTTCTGCCTCAAATACAACACGTTTACAGAATTCAATGGGCACATTGCCGTCTTCTTTTTCTGCCTGACAGGCAACCGGGACGCCTTTTTGATACATAACCGGGGAAAACGTACAGTTTTCCCAGCTGTAGTCTGCCAGTCCGTACCCGCATTCCCAGATTCCTTTTACCGGATAGGGATGAGGGTTGTATACAAACATAGGAAGACTGTCCTTTTGTGCCTGTTCTTCCCGGGATGCAATGGCATAAAATGCCCGTGTCCGGATGCGGCTTAAAATTTCCAGCGCATATCCAGCTTCCTGCATGGATTCTTTCGCCGGAATCCGGGAAAGCGTTCCTCCGATCGTGTCGTGAAATGCCAAATACAAAAGAGAACGTTCTGCCCGTTCAAAATCTTTGGCAGGATACTCCATCAGACCCTGACAGGAAGCGGCCGACGCCAGTTTTTCCGTGAAAAACAGGGCATTTTCCAGCTCTCTGTATGCCTTTTTTAATTCCGACATGGAAATATATGCCCCGATAAACATGGGATTTAAGCCTTTCTCCCACTCTGCCTGCGGTGTTTTGCAGAGTGCAAAATAGCTGTCCGGATCGGAATGTATAAATTCGGCCTGTCCGGCATATTCTGCAAACAGCTTATTTAACTCTCCCCATTCATAACGGGAAGGACCGCCGCCATGATCGCCGATTCCCCAGGTTTTTAAAAGCAGATCCTCTCCGCTGTGTTCTTCCATATAACTGCGCAGGGCTTGCGCCGCATTGCCGTCCTGCGAGCTGTATCCGCTCTCCAGACGATATGCGTTCACAGAAGTACCGCCGTAACCCTTCCAGACAAAATACTGGGGCAGTTCCTCCAGCATACCGCTGCCTTTATCCGGCCGCATCACCATGTAAGTGCGGTATCCCGCCTTTGCAAGAATCTGAACCAGTCCCCTGCAATGACCAAAAGGATCAAAATTGACCGCTGTTTCAGGGAAAATATCAAATTCTTTTTCAAAAAATCGTCTGCCTGCCGTGATCTGCCGGATCATGGCTTCCCCTGCAGGCATGTTGCAGTCCGGCTGCAGATACCAGCCGCCGATGATCTTCCATTTTCCCTCTTTGACAAGACGTTTGATCCGGGCAAAAAGCGCAGGATCGTACTCTTTTACCCATTCATACAGGATGGACTCGTTATGATTGAACACGAAACCGTCAAATTCTTCGCAAAAATCAGCGGCTGTCCGAAAAGTTGACAAGGCAACGCCCAGTCCTTCATCCCACTGCCACTGCCAGACAGGATCGATATGGGCATTGCAGACCATATATACTTTTTTCATTTAAAAATCCTTCACCATTTCCATTACGATCTGTTCCCAGCGGATCATGTTTTTCACATCATTGCCCGCAGAACTGATGTCTTTGAGTACGATATCGCAGCTGCAGTTGTTGCGTTTGACTGCTGCCAGGGTACGTCCGATCTCCTTGCGCAGCGCATCTTCATCCAGAGGCACGGTCACAGCTGCGGGATTGGGCTTGTTTGCCAGTACATATTTGGTGTTGATGGCTTCCGCCGCCACATCCACATTCGCCCAGGGCGTGATGGAAACCTTACGCAGGTTGGGAATTTTCTCCACAATATCCATCTTGGTATCCAGCGGTTCACAGCAGCCGTAATAAGCCAGACCAAATTTGCCCAGCAGTTTCTTCATATAATCAATGTCAAATTCTTCATGCATCTCTTTGCCGACAGATGCAAAGATCTGTGCCATGCCGCGGCCCCAGATATGCTTTGCCAGCACCTTGCCGCCGTCATAATCCTTACCCAGATCACTGCAGAAAGCAGCGGTACAGTGCAGGCTGTACTGATTTAATTCAAACAGATCCAGATCCTCCATCTGCTGCAGGCGGCTTTCCTCGCAGGCAAAGATTTTGGATACGATATTGTGGCTGTGCTCCGGCTCATCGATCAGATCCACCAGCAGATTGTTAACGCCGCGGTACATGGAAATATTATCCCAGGGGGAGGTATAACAGCCATGGCCGATGATCTTTACCGGAATGATATCGCCCAGAGCCTCTGCGATCTTTGTGTAGCGGCGCATGGTTTCTTCCTTATCATAGGTGATCACGGGAAGATGTATTTTCTCCACATCCTCAGGAGTCGCCAGCTGGTCATGATACCAGTGCGCAGAAATACCCTGTCCGTCATTGGTATTGATCAGATCATCCTGTATTTCCACACCGATACCGGTGCTGTGCATCACTTTGTAAACAGGAATAAAGGGCTCCAGAATCATATCTGCGGGAAAATATTTCCACTGAAACAGTTTTCTTCTGAGCATCGCTTCCACATCACGAAGCAGCGGATCTGTACATACACAGGTTAAAGATCCGTCAAAATTCAGTTCGTGAAACGGAATTTCATCGATCAGCACCACCGGTCTGATCATCTGCAGATCGTTGACTGCCCTGTGGAGCTTCATTCTCTCCGTGTTCACAGGCTTTAAAGCCTCTTCAAAGTACTCTCTTGCCAAAAGGCGCAGCTGTTTTAAACCTTCCATATTCATATCCTCCTGATCTGATCAGTTGTGTTTTTCGCTGTAAATCTGTTTTCACAATAGCATATTCAGAGAGGGAAAGCAAAGCATTTTGAACAAATCCCATGCTTTCATTCAAAATAGACTTGTTGTTTTTTACCAATTCGAGTATACTGAGAAAGTATAAATTTTTTATAAAATTTATGTACAAAAGAAAAAAAACGGATCTCCTGCCAAAACAGTGCAGATCCGGGAAAAGAGGAAAGATATGTTTGGAAAACGCCCCGACGGACGCGTCCTTCGCAATCTGGAGCCTATGGCCCAGATCATGCCCTATATCATGAAGACCAGAACGGACTCCATGAATATGTACGAAGATACCTTCCCCTGCGGTCCTATGGACGCCTATATCAAGGAAAAAGCTGCTGAAGGCATCAAACTTGGCTACATGCACATCATCATTGCCGCAATCGTGCGTATGATGGCACTGCGTCCTCAGCTTAACCGCTTTGTCATGAACGGTAAAATCTATGCCAGACCCAAAATCTGGATCAGCTTTGTCGTGCACCCCACTCTCAATGATGGCAGCGTTGGTACAACGATCAAGCTCTGCTTTGAAGGAACAGAGACAATTCTTGAGGTTGCCGAAAAAGTAAACGAAGCCATTGCCAAAGAAACCACCGGCCGCACCGGTGAAAACGATACCGATAAACTGATGCGGACTCTGATGAAGCACATTCCCGGTCCTCTGATCAAATTGGTGATCAATACCCTGATGTGGATGGATAAGTATAATCTTCTTCCCAAAGCAATCATCGAACTGAGTCCCTTCCACACTTCCATGTTCATCACCAACCTAAAATCACTGGGAATCAACCATGTTTTCCATCATACATACAACTTCGGCACCACTGGTCTGTTCTTTGCGATGGGTAAGGAAAAACAGATTCCCGTAGCCTTTGGCAAGGAAATCGGCACCCAAAAGCATTTGGGCTTTGGTCTTGTGTCTGATGAGCGCTTCTGCGACGGTCTGTATTTTGCCATGTCTCTGCGCCAGCTTCGCAGAATCATGAAAAATCCTGCCCAGCTGGAGATTCCTCTGGAAAAGAAAGTGGAGGATGTGGAATAGACATGTCTGTCGAGAAAAAAAGCATGCTCGCCGCAGGCATCGCCTACAGCCTTTTTGGCTTAAGCTACCTGTTTTCCAAAATGGCGCTCAATGTCACTGAGCCTTCCATTTTGCTCTTTGTCCGCTTCAGTGTCACTTTTGTCATCTTAAACCTGATGGTTGTATTCCGTATGATGAAGCTTAACCTGCGCGGCAAAAATCTGCTGGGGCCCTTTCTTGTCGGTCTTTTGCAGCCGGTTTTGTATTTCATTTTGGAAAACTACGGTCTGAAATACACCACCACCTCTTTTACTGGACTGGTTTCCTCCATCAGCCCGATCTTCACGGCAATCCTGGGTGTGATCTTCCTGCGCGAAAAGCCCAACAAAAAGCAGTGGTTCTGCATCGGCCTTTCCATTGTCGGTGTTCTGATGGTTTCTCTGGGAACTTCCTCCGGTGAAAATACGCTGACAGGCTGTCTGTGTCTGCTCGGTGCCTACCTCTCCGGCGGTATTTACTCCATTCTGGTCAGAAAGCTGTCCTCAAAGTTTTCTGCCTTTGAGATGACTTATATCATGTTCACCATCGGCTTTGTCTTTTTTGCCGGCATGACCTTTGTGCAGTACGGCGATCAGGCAGTTTCCCTGGTAACGCAGGCAGTATGTGACTGGAAATTCCTTATTTCCTGCCTGTATCTTGGCGGCTTCTGCTCCGTGGGCGCCTACATGCTGGCAAACTACTCACTGGCACGTCTCCCCGTGACCCGCGCCACTATTTTCAACAGCTTTGCGACCATTGTTTCGATCTTGTCCGGTGTGATCATCATGGGCGATCCTTTTACCTTAACCAGTGCTATCGCCTTTGTACTGATCCTGGCAGGTGTGACCGGTGTCAACCGTTTTGCAGAGAAAAAAGAAAATTGATTCGTCAAAATGCTGCACTTTACGTAAAAAAACAGGACTGCGTTTTTCACAACGCAGTCCCTTTTTTAATATAGTTGATCAAAGATGCCTACAGGATTGCTCCCTGCTTCGCAC
Organism: Lachnospiraceae bacterium; assembly: GCA_017500935.1. GTDB lineage: Bacteria > Bacillota > Clostridia > Lachnospirales > Lachnospiraceae > Gallintestinimicrobium. Next base: position 70,923 of record JAFVXW010000075.1, on the reverse strand, counting down.
TCCCGCAATCCTGCCCGCCATTCGGATATCGCGGGGCTTATGCCCCTGGCATCACACAATTCCGAACTCTTCAAACCGTCCATGTGTCAGCTGCACGATGTTTTGAAATCCGTTTGCACGCAGAAGTTCCACGGATTCATCAAAATAATAGATCAGATTGTCGATATGGTGGCTGTCTGCCCCCAGTGTGATCTGGCCATGGTGCTTTTTGATCTCGTCAAAAAGATACTCCGCCGGATAGGGTGTTTTACGGTATCCGCGGGAGATTGCGCCGGTATTCATCTCAATGACAGGTGTCACTTCCAGACAGGCGATCAGGGCTTCTGTCGCCATCTTCCGGTATACCGGATCATTTTCATCCACCAGACTGAATTTGGTGGGCAGGTCAAAATGTCCCAGCACATCCGGCTTATCCCGTCTTACACTCTCCACATAGCCGTCATAATACATTCTGGCATATGCAATGTAATCTCCGTCAAAATATGCCGCCACATCGCGGATCTGCCAGTTTTTGTCGTGATCTACGCTAAACTGCATTCCGTCCTTGCGCACATAATGGCAGCAACCCAGAATATAATCAAAGGGTGTTCTGTCTTCCAGCACGGAATATCCGTCCAGCTCCATGCCCAGATAAATTTCGATCTGATCTTTGTATTTTTCTTTCAGCCGATTGATCTCTGCAATGTAATCCGGAAGCACGCCCTTTTTCATGCAATAGGTATTGGGATCAAAATCCGTATAACTGTGGTCGGAAAAGCCGATGGACAGCATGTTTTTTTCGATCGCCGCCAGCACATTTTCCTCCGCCGAAAACTTGCCGTCAGAAAAAGTGGAATGATTATGTAAATTAGAGTAGCGCATTGTCAGTAAACCTCACTTCAATTCTGTCATTTTCAAAAGAAAGCCCTGCGCCGGTAAACAACAGCTTTCCGTCTGCCTCTGTTTTCACGGCTGAACCCACAACAACCCTGCAAGGCTGGCCGAAAGCATCTTTTTCATCTTTACATTCGATGATCTCTGCCTCATGCATATGTCCGCACAGGATCAGGTCGGGCTTTACATGATCTGCCAGAAGCTTTGTCCATTCTGCATAGGTGTCCGTTTCGATATCAAAAACACCGGGATGACGCATGGTAAAGGGAATGTGACTGATCACCATCTTTACCGCAATTCCTTCTGCCGCATACTCGGTCCGGGCATCTGCAATGGCCTGTCTGATAAACGCTGTCTCCTGCTGTCTGAAAGCATGACAGCAGATCGTACTGCCGTATTCCGGATCTGTATCCGGCTTATCCTCACCGCAGTCCAGCACCATTCCCCATATCTTTCCCATCCGGAAGGTATAATAAGAATTGCCGTTGCAGCAAGGAGTATTGGCGGCAAAATTCTCCGCATATCTGCCGCGCATGTCATGATTTCCTCTGGAAAATACCACCGGAATGCTGCCGTCTGTCAATTCGGAGGCAATTTTGTAAATCGTTTCCGCATTGTTTTCAAAACCGCAGTGATTGGGAATATCGCCGTTTAAGATCAGAAAATCAAAATCACCGTAAGCCCTTGCTGCTGCCACGGGTTCTTTGACATGATCATGGGCATCCGCAATGTGATACGCCCGGATCACGCCGTCAGGAAGCGGCCGGAACGAAAATTCTTTGCTCTGAGGCTCTGCATTTTCCGGAAAATATGGCTTTCTGTCGATGACCTTCTGCAGATATACGGTATATCTTTTTTCCCTGTCCAAAACCTCCATCGGCACTGTCACCCTGTGCACGCTGGTCTGGGAACGCAGAATGCCGTTTACGGCATCATAATAGATTTTATCGCCGACTCTGACCCACATCATGGCTTCGCAGTCCACATACTGCATGATCTGATACTCCCTTCCAAGCGCAAAAACCGCCGGATTCACCTTCCACATCGCCTATGCCTCCTGTTGTGTTTTCCCCATTTTACTCCCAAATACAAAGAGATGTAAATAGGCTCTCTTTATTATCATTTTTCTTTCTTTTACCAGCTATGATACAACGCAGATCGTTGTGTTTTTCGCGCATTACCCAAACAATCTGTTTCTATTCCTGACAGGAAAGAAAGCCGCAAAAAGGACAGGACTCATCCCCCCCAATCAGAAACGCGGCCTTCCTGTCAGTATAGAATTGAAAAAAGAATCTGAAAAATCTGCGGCGAACCGCCGCTGTTGACAGCATATATAATGAAAATGCTCTGATCTGTTTATTATTATGATAGTTTATACTTGTTTATAATATTTATTATAATTATATTGAGTTCCAACTCATTGTCAATTAGTGAAAAATATGGCACTACTTTTGCGTTTTTTATGTAAACGCCTGTAAAAGTATACAAAAAAACTGCGGCAGTTTCTGTCAGCCCACCGCAGCTTTTATCAGTTATTCTTATTTTCAGCAACTCTTACTTTCCGAAATTCTTTTCGTATTCGTCATAATTGCCGTATTTTTTCCAGAGCTCATTCATCATCTCATAGCGTTCCAGAGGCATACCGGTATAAGCGCAGTTGGAGGAAGAGAAAATGTAGCTGTGTCCGTTTGCCATACCTTCCTTCAGGGAACGCATAACATCCGCACGGCATTCCTCTTCGGTACCGGTCTGTAAAAGGCCGCAGTTTACGTTGCCGATCAGAGTAATATCATTGCCCACGATCTTACGTACTTCGGGAATGGTTACACCGCCCTGAGGGTCAAGGGAATGGATTGCATCGGGCTTACAGTCTGCCATCTGCTTTAAGATAGGCATGATATTGCCGTCTGTATGCTTGATGCTGTGGAAACCGTAGCTTCTGTAAACAGAAATGATCTCTTTTAAATAAGGAACGATGAACTCGTCGAACTGGTCGCAGTTAAAGAAAGGATTTACGTTAAAGCAGTAGTCGGAGCAAAGCGCAAAACCATCCACCAGATGTCCGCGTTCATGCAGCTTTCTTGCCTTTTCAGACATCTTTTCCACCTGCTTTTTGGATTCCTCATGCAGCTCTTCCGGTTCTTCATACATTTTAATGGAGAAATCCATCATTTCATCGCCGTTGGGAATCGCCCAGGTCACATCGCCGTGCATCATGATATAAAATTCATCACCGGTTTTTTCACGGATCGTCTCAAGCAGCCAATGGGTATTTTCAAAATCATAGGGGTTGGGATGTACAAAAATAGCACTGTGGTTATAGCGTCTTGCGGTATCAATATAAATCTGTGCCATTTCATCCATGTGGAGCTTACGCTCGGTCTGGCTCATCTGATTCCACTGCGCATAACGGCGCTGGGAAGGATGTACCTTGCCGAAAGCCTCCATGGTCAGATAAAAAACAAGTTCAAATGTAGGTACCTGGCCGCCAAGCACCTCACCCTTTAAAGTTCTGGTAAATAATTCACGTCCGGTCATTTTGCCGAATCCTCCTATTCCTTTATTCAAAAAGCATTCCTTCCATATAACAGTCGATAAAGAAAGGATCTGTTGCCAGATTCAGAGCCTGTGCACTTGCTGCGATCTCTCTGGATTCCTCCACTCTGTCAGCATTCAGTAAAAGCTGTGCCGCGCCCTTTAATGCCGCGTTGCCGCAGACAGTTGTCTTTTTGGGCATGCTTCTGGGAAGCAGACCGATCGTACGCGCGCTCTCCAGATTCAAAAAGCTTCCGAAGCCGCCTGCGATCAGCAGTTCATCCACTTCTTCCATTTTCAGCTCTGCCTTGTTTAACATCGCTTCCATACCGGCACAGATCGCACTCTTTGCCAGCTGTACCTTGCGGATATCCTCCTGATCCAGCAAAACATTGCCTGCGATCACAGCCTCTTCATCCTCCAGAAATCCGGTTTCATCCATGATCTCACTTACCAAAAGACAGCGTACCGCGTCGATAACGCCGCTGCCGCAGATACCTCTGGGGGTGGTATTGCCGATCACATGCACCCAGAAACCGGAAGTCTCATCCAATACCATATCACCGGCATTGGCCGCATCCACTTCATCTGCCAGTTTCACATAACTGACTGCGCCTTCTTCGCCCTGCATACCCATGCTTAAGCCTGCACCTTCAAAAGCAGGACCGGCAGCGGTAGAACAGCAGAAAAGCTCACCGTTTTTCCACAGGGTGATCTCGCCGTTGGTGCCGATATCCACAAGCATTCTTAAAGATTCCCCATTCCGGATATCATTTGCCAAAAGGGCGGTCGTGATATCTGCGCCTACAAATGCAGACATGCAGTGAGGCAGCCAGACTTTTGCGTTTTCACAGGGCAGCTCCAGTTCTTTTGCGGCAATCCACTCACCTGCCAGCCAGTCCGCAATAAAGGGGGCTTTGGAAAGGCAGTCGGGATTGCGTTCTGTCAGCAGATACAGCATTGCGGTATTGCCGGTAATGACCAGTGTATCGATCTGAGCGGTTTCTTTTCCGGCTTTTTTACAAAGCTCTGTCAAAAGCCCGGAAAGTCCGCGGCGGATCGCCTGTGCCAGTGCACGGCCCTCACCAGCCAGACTTTTTTCAATACGGGAAATGACGTCTGCGCCAAATACTGCCTGGGGATTATCTGCCCCCGCCTGTGAAAGCAGCCCGCTTTCATCATAAAGCTGTGCTGCCAGTGTTGTGGTTCCGATATCGATCGCCACACCCAGCTTATCAAACAGCGGTTTTGAACCGGTTACTGTATTTTTGGCAGCTGCATCCTGCTGTCCGCCCAGCAGAATCTGCGCATTTTTCTGGGTTTCAAAACGGCTCTCTGCAGGTCCTTCAATAATAGTGCGGCACGCCAGACGGATGCCGTCTTTGAGTTCCTGCTCAGTCAGGAATCTGCGTTCCACACTGTCAGGCTCGCTTAATGCGCCGACAGCATATACTTTACATTTGCCGCAGTGGCCCTGGCCGCCGCAGGGCATCTTGTAGCCGCCGGTTTCCTGTAAAACATCACTTAAAAGTGTTCCTTTTTCTGCAAAAGCACTCTGGCCGTTGATCAGAATCTGTTCCATACTTTACTGTCTCCTTGTAACTGTGCGCCTGATGCGCATCAAACAGCACTTTTTTCATGCCGCTGTATGAAGTGCCAAAACCGGGCGGCGGATTTGCACCACCGCCCGGAACAGGACAATTTTTACAATATGTACTGCCGTTTTACAGCTGTTTTATTTATTGTAGAAGGAATCAACTGCTGCAAAGAATGCATCAATATTTTCCCAGTTGGACATAGGAGGGATATCGCAGCCGGAGGAGATCACGAAGTTGGGGTAGCTGCAGCATTCTTCCATAACCTTATGGGTTGCAGCGGTGATGCTCTCAACAGTACCGTTGCGGAATTCAGCAGCGGGATCTACGTTGCCCATTGCCACTACGTCTGCAGGGATGTGCTTCATCATCTCAGCCATGCTGATGGTGTTGCCGAAGTGATATGCAGCGGAACCGGTGGACAGAATGGAATCGATCATCTGGATGGTGTTGTCGCCGCAGTTGTGGTATACAACCAGGAAGTTATCATCCTGCAATGCATCTACAACGCGTTTTACATAAGGAGCGGAGAATTCCTCTGCCAGCGCGGGAGATAAAAGACCAGCCAGAGGCTCAGCCATCATAATGCCGTTTGCGCCTGCATCTTTGTAAGCCTGACCGTAAGCGATCAGAAACTCGGTTACTTTATCAAGTACAACTTCAACCATTTCAGGTTCGTCATAGCAAAGGAACATGATCTCGGTTACGTCAAGAAGACGGCCTGCCAGAGAGTAAGGACCGATGATGCCTGCAAAAACAGGGCGGTCAGTGATCAGCTCGCATGCTTTTTTGATCGCGTCAATATAAATGGTGGTACGGCCGGAACCGATCGCAGGAACTTCCATTGCCTCTGCTTCGTCCATATCGGTAACAACGCTGCCTTTAACGGTGGGAACTTCGTCATCGCTTACTACGATGTTGGAGCCAAAACATTCTGCTTCTACAGAAAGGTCCATAAGGCTTACCGCTGCAGCTGCGTCAATTCTGTCTGCAACCATCTTCATGCCCTGCGCCTGCTTTTCGCTGTCAGCGATCAGTTCCTTTACACTGATGTCCATCAGCTGAACTGCCGGGAAGGAAAGAATCGGCAGAGCCTTTTTTACAGGTGCTGCGTGAAGTTCGTTGAGCCACTGTCTCATGTTTCTTTTCATAAATACCCTCTCTTCTGCTGCGCTTTTGGCAGCTCATGATTTACTCTTATTCTTATTTCATAAAAACAGCGCCGAAATAGGTCACTGTATTTTGTCCATTGATATATTTCATACCAGCCTGCGGTGCCAGTTCAGAAACATTGACTCCGTAAGCTTCCAGAGATCCCATGGCACGTGCGGGAAAACGGCAGGGGTCTCCTGTCTTCTTTCCGCAGACACTGCAGAGTCTGCAGCCGCCTGCTCCCAGATGGAGCGCCTCTGTGCATCCTGACTCATCTGTAAAATCCCAAAGCTTCTGCGCCAGCTTATTATGACGTTCTCCGGCTTCCATCATGCCTTCAAAATCATAGCTGTCCTCCAGTTCACCAACTGTCTGGTAAACCAAAACCCGGTCAAACGTTTTGATTTTTTCCATCAGCTCCTCAATGGGGCCGATATCCGGCGGACACATGTAGCTTCTTCCATAGTTGCCGCACATATTATCCGCACACATTTTGCGGAAACAGGCATCTGTCTTGATCTCAGAAGCTTTTACGATGCCGGCTTTAAAAGCTCCCAGTTCCATTGCTTTGTCTTTCAGTTTTTCGATCATGTCACACCTTCTGCTACGCGCCCCTGGCAAACTGTACAAATTATTTCCGGATCTTATAAATCCGCAGAACTCACTAATTTATTATAACAACGGAACAAAAAAATCGCAACTGTTCATGTTCTGAACAGTTGCGAAAAAGTCAATTTTTATGTAGTTTGACTGCAAAGCCGGTACAAACCAGGCAGCCGGAATCATCCAGCCATGTACAAATTACATGTTCTTGCAGAATTCAACAGCTGCATCAGCTGCGCTTGCTGCATCGGAGGTGTACTTGTCAGCACCGATCTGTTCGCAGAATGCTTCGGTAACAGGAGCACCGCCAACCATGATCTTAACTTTGTCACGAACGCCCTGTTTTTCAGCTTCCTTAACAACTTCTGCCATAACGGGCATGGTGGTGGTCAGCAGAGCGGAGCAGCAGATGATCTGGCAGTTCTGTTCGATAGCGGTCTTAACGAAGGTTTCAGCGGAAACGTCAGTGCCAAGGTCAACAACTTCAAGGCCTTTGCCTTCCAGCATCATCTTAACCAGGTTCTTACCGATGTCATGCAGGTCGCCCTTAACGGTACCGATACAAACTTTACCAGCGGAGGTGCTTTCGCCTTCAGCAAGGAGAGGCTTTAAGATGTTAGCGCCAACGCTCATAGCACGTGCTGCAACTAAAACTTCGGGAACGAATACTTCGTTGTTTTTGAACTTTTCGCCGATTACGTCCATACCGGGAAGCAGACCGTTGTCAAGAATTTCTCTTGCAGGGATGCCTTCTTCGATAGCTTTGTTAACCAGCTCTTTTACGATTTTTGCTTTACCTTTCTGGAGGTTTTCGGAGATTTCATTTAAAATAGACATTTTGACGTCCTTTCTGAGACTTACTGTCTCTGTAAAATAAACTTTTTTCCTGCTGCAGGTCCACGCAGGCAAACTGCAGCACCAATTTTCGTTTTGATTATATCATGCATACAAAGTTTTGCTTGTACTATTGCGTTAATTTTGGTATTTTTCCGCCCATTTTTTCTTGACGTACCAAAAATACAAATTTAGAATAAAACTATACCTGCAACTTTTTATGATGAGGTGAGCTGCCATGAATCAATTCCAGTCTGCTCATAAACCGGCCGAAGAATGTGCACGGATCTTTTCTGTTGCGACCGGTCTTGGATGCACCGTTTCCGATATACAGGGAACCATTTTATACGAAGAAGGATACGGCTGTGCCAGCTGCAGTCTGTGTCAGGCGGCGGGCCTTCCCTGTGAAAACTGTATCAGCACGCATCATCACGGCATGATGGAGGCAGAACGCTTCGGAGGAAAATATATCTATTTCTGTCCGCTTGGCTTAACCTGTTTTGAATCGCCGGTTCTGGAACAGGAGGGCATTACCGCCAAGATCACCGCAGGACCTTTTCTGATGGTGGACAGCCAGGATTTTATCGACTGTGAGTTAGACAGTGTGCTGGATCTGGATGACACCGCCAGGAAGCGTTTGCTGACACTGCTGGAATCGATCCCGCATGTACCGCCGGAACAGGTACAGCAGTTATCCGCCCTGTTATATATGTCCGTCGGATTTATGAATACGCTTTCCTCCCGGCATCCTCTGCCGGATGGCGACGGTTCCGACCAGCTCCAGGGACAGCTGTATACCTATATGGAAAATCTCCGGCAGCGCAAAAATGTTCCCTTACGCTATCCTTTTGAAAAAGAGCGCGAGCTTTTACAGGCGATTTCCCAGTTTGACAAATCCCATGTACATATCTGTCTGCAGGAACTTCTGGCATTTTTGTCTGCCAGCCGCAGCAGCAATTCTGACTGGATCTTGCAGCGCATTTCCGAACTGATCATTATGATCACGCGGACTGCCATCGCATGCGGCGCAGACGAAGAACAGGCTTTATTTTTTGTCCAGCGCTGCCAGAATACGCTGCCGACCCTGAAAGACTTTTCTGTGCTGCGCAGCTGGCTGTTTACCGCAATTACAGGATTTTTAGACAATCTGCTTGCCTATCCGGATGCCAAATATACCAATCTGATCCACCAGTGTGTGCAGTATATCAATGCCAATTATGCCAGCCCGCTGACGCTGGATGACATTTCCCGGCTTGTCAATCTGTCTCCGGACTATTTGAGCAAGATCTTCAAGCAGGGAACCGGCACCACCTTCAGCCGCTATTTAAACGATGTCCGCATCGCCCGCGCCAAGGAGCTGATCCGCCAGTCGCGTCTGCGCCTGACCGATATTTCCTCCATGGTCGGCTACGATGACCAGAGTTATTTTACGAAAGTTTTCACCAAAACGGTGGGTGTTTCGCCCAGCGAGTACCGCAAAAAGAGCCGTCCGGGGTGAAAAACCACAAACAAAAAAGCCCTTTCGGGCTTTTTTGTATTATACCAGCGCTTTATTCAGATAAGCTTCCTGCTCTGCAGTCAGAACATCGATCTTTTTGCCAAGGAATGCCAGCTTTCTTGCTGCCACATCTTCGTCTACGCTTCTGGGAACATCGATGAGCTTTTCGGTCAGCTCGCTGCCATGCTCAACCAGATATTTTGCGGAGAGCGCCTGGATTGCAAAGCTCATATCCATGATTTCTGCGGGATGGCCGTCGCCGCAGGCAAGGTTTACAAGGCGGCCTTCGCCCAGTACGCAGAGCCACTGGCCGGTGGGCAGCTTGTAGCCCATGATGTTTTTGCGCATTTCTTTCTTTTCAACAGCGATCTCACGCAGACGTGCCATGTCAATTTCACAGTCAAAATGACCTGCGTTGCAGAGGATCGCACCGTCTTTCATTTCCACGAAATCTTCTTCGTCGATAACCTTGTCGCAGCCGGTTACGGTTACGAAATAGTCACCGATCTTTGCAGCTTCCTTCATGGGCATTACTTCAAAACCGTCCATGATCGCTTCGATCGCCTTTACGGGGTTGATCTCGGTGATGATAACCTTTGCGCCAAGGCCCTTTGCTCTCATGGCAACGCCCTTACCGCACCAGCCATAGCCTGCAACAACCACGTTTTTGCCAGCCACGATCAGGTTGGTGGTACGGTTGATGCCGTCCCATACGGACTGACCGGTGCCGTATCTGTTGTCAAACAGATGCTTGCAGTCTGCATTGTTTACGCGGACCATGGGGAATTTCAGCTGTCCGGCCTTGTTCATCGCTTCCAGACGGATGATGCCTGTGGTGGTTTCTTCACAGCCGCCGATGATCGCAGGGATCAGGTGAGTCAGTTCGGTATGGATCATGTGCACCAGATCGCCGCCGTCGTCGATCACGATGTTGGGACCTGCTTCCAAAACGGCACGGATGTGACGGTTGTATTCTTCTTCGGTGCAGTCATACCATGCATGTACTTCCAGACCGTCTTCCACCAGCGCTGCTGCCACGTCATCCTGTGTGGACAGGGGATTGGAGCCGGTTACATACATTTCTGCGCCGCCTGCTGCCAGCACCTTGCACAGATAAGCGGTCTTTGCTTCCAGATGCACGGAAAGTGCCACTTTTTTGCCTGCAAAAGGCTTGGTCTGGGAAAACTCTTCCTCCAGAGTACGAAGAAGATCACAATTTCTTTTTACCCATTCAATTTTCTGGTGACCGGTAGGCGCCAGATTGATATCTCTGATTTCACTGCTCATTTTATAAATTCCTCCTTATTTAAACCACCAGCTCCATACGCTGAATGATATGATCCTGATATTCTTTGTCCAGTTCCACGAAATAGCCGCTCCATCCCCATACGCGCACGATCAGGTTGCGGTAGTTTTCGGGATTTTTCTGCGCATCCAGAAGAGTGTCTCTGTTTACGGCATTTAACTGCAGCTGATGTCCGCCCATATCCATGAAGGAGCGTACCAGCATTGCCACCTTTTCCACACTTTCCTGCGTACGGAAAACGGTGTCATGCAGCTCTAACGTCAGCGGACCACCGTTGATGCAGCGGGCAAGATTGGGTTTTGCAAAAGACTGCAGGATGGAAACGGGTCCTGTGCAGCGTCCGAACAAGCTGGGAGAATAGTTGGCACCGAGTGCTTCGCCTTTCCGGCGGCCGTCCGGTGTTGCGGGCACATCCTTGGCATGACGGATATAGAAGAATGCAGAGCCTGTACCGGCACGGAAAATACCGCCGCGCTCATTTTTTCTGCCTGCAAGCGTATCCGCAAAGTCGTTTAACAATGCACATGCTGCATCATCTGCTGCATCGTCATTGTTGCCCATTTTAGGTGCTTCATAACGCAGACGGCTGCATAAAAGCTCATCATTTGCAAAATCCTCATCCAGTGCTTTTTTAAGCTGTGCGCCGGTAACGGATTTTTCCTCAAAGACAAATTTTTTGACTGCTGCCAGAGAGTCTGCCGCTGTTGCAATGCCGGTTCCGTGGAAACCGTAGTTATTATACACACTTCCCAGCGATACGTCCACACCGCTTTCGCAATCCATCATCAGAGTAAGGAACGGAGCCGGGAAAATATAGATATTTTTGATCCTTTCGCAGATTTCGTCTGCCTGCGCGCAAAGATTGCGGCGGACAGCTTCGTAAAAAGCCTCATAGCTTTCTGCCGTCGCCAGATCAGATTCAACTGCATCGGTCACAGCCTTGGTAAAGGAAACCGCCTCAATATTGGGAATATCCAGCGCATTGCCGGGGATGATAAACTCCCAGCAGGCTGCCATCACATAATTATAAGCATCCTCCGGTGCATAACCCAGAGCGATCAGACCGGGAATTGCCACGTCATCATTGGAATACTGCGGGAATCCCAGCCCCTGTTTGGTCAGCTGTGTACCCAACACATAGATCTCCTGCGGTGTATCCTTATGAACGCGCAGATTGATCTTGGGATCGATGACCTTCAGCTCCAGACTCGCCTGCAGACACAGCCCGGAAAGCAGGTTATAACCGTCTGTGCCGTCGGGATTTAAGCCGCCCAGCACCATACTTTGTCCGTTGTCCCCCTGCTGCATGCCGGGATACAGGTCAGAGTCACGGTTAAAGGTCAGGAAAAACTCTTCCAGAAGCTCCAGCGCGCTCTCCTTATCATAGATGCCTTTCTCCATATCCGCTTTCAGATACGGGAACATATACTGGTCAAAACGGCCTACGGTATTGTGGTAATTTCTGCCGCACCACATGGTAAAATGCAGGATACGGAACATCTGCAGCGCTTCCAGAAAACTTTCGGGCGCATAGGCAGGCACTCTGGAAAGAGTCTGTGCCACCACGGTATTTCCTTCTTTTTCTGCAAGCGTGCGGTAACGCTCTGCCAGCGCCAGAACCGCATCCAGAATACGGATCTGCTGCGCAACATAATGCGCCTTGTCTGCATCACCTGCTGCCTCAAAAGCCGCCTGCACCTGTGCCAGTTCTTCCTTTTTGGGCACCAGACCGGTCTTTAACAGCTTTGTATAATCCACGCTGATATTGCACAGATCACCCTTTTCATGAATCCAGTGCGCAGCACTCAGCGCATCCATTTCTTTTTCGGTAAAAATTTCCGGAATGGTCTGCACGGTTCTGGTAAACGCAATGCGCTCATCCCCAAAAAGCACCGGTTTTTCCTTATTTAAAACATAAAGCAGACGCTCTGTACTTCTGTCGATATCAGACAGTCCGTCCTTTTCATAACTGTCAGCCAGCACATAAGGATCTTCTGCAGGCTGCCAGAAGGCTCTCTGCCCCTTTTCCAGAACGAAAAAGTCTCTCATTTTCTGAATTCTGTCGTTCATACTTCCTCCTTTTACAACACTTCACATGCAATTCCGTATTCTGCAAACAGCTTTGCAGAAGTCTGTACAGCAGCCTCCGGATCAAAATCCGGCTGATATTCCATTCCAAGCATGCTGTATTTTGCCCCTGCTGTCTTATGATAGGGAAGCAGCTCCACCTTCTGCAGGGCTTTTGCCCCCTGTAAAAATTCCGCAGTTGCCCTGTAATTTTCCTCATTGTCATTGACACCGGGAATCACCGGGATCCGGATGACAAAGGGTGTATCAGAGCTGCACAGCTGCCGGGCATTTTCCAGAATCTTCTGATTGCTCACACCTGTATAACGCAGATGTTTTTCTTCGTCAAAAATCTTTAAATCCATCATCACATAGTCCAGATGACGCACCACTTCCTCAAAAACCGCCTGATCACAAAATCCGGAGGTTTCAATGGCTCTGTGCAGATCAGGGATCTGCTTAAGCACCTCCAGCAAAAATGCATGCTGCATAAACGGCTCGCCGCCCGAAAAAGTGACGCCGCCGCCATAACGCGCATAATAGGAGGCATTTTTGCGGATCCTTCTGACCAGTTCTTCACTGCTTACCGCTTCCCCTGCTATCTTTCTAAGCCGCAGCGGACAGACTGCCACACAGGCACCGCAGGCAATACAGGTTTCATGCTGACAGACTGCCCTGCACCTGCCGCAGTCTGTGCAGGACGCATGGCTGACCATCAGCTGGGGCTGCATGCACAGTCCCTCCGGATTGTGGCACCAGCTGCACCGCAGAGGGCATCCTTTGAAAAAAACGGTCTGGCGCATGCCCGGTCCGTCAAAAACCGCAAATTCCTTGATGTCAAAGATCGTTCCAGTCAGCATGCGTCATCCTCCTTTCGCACAGCCGCCCCAAAAAGCGGCCCGGCGTTTTTTATCCTTTGTTATTGCACTTCATATTTTACCAGTTCAGGGGTCTTTAAGATACCCATGCGTCTGAGCTGATACTCTTTTACATATGCAAATCCCTGACTTCTCCAGGAATTGGGGCCGTACCACTTTAACTGTTCGTCACAGTTATGTACCTGTCCGAAGGCATTGACACGGTTGCCGTATGCGCAGACAGTCACTTTATGTTCACCGGCAGAAAGCACACCCAGATCAGCGGTGTAAGGTGCTCCGATAATGGCACCGCAGTCTCTGCCGTCCACAAATACCTTTAAGAGAGGATTGCGGAACTTGGAAATGCACAGTCCGTATCTGCCTTCTTCAGTGGTGATCGTAAACTGATACTCCACATTGCCGGCATAGAAAGGCAGTCCCTGATAGCTGTAGTCACCGTAAAACAGTTTTGCAGGGCTTTCTGTCAGGCAGGCATCATCACCCTCCACACGCACACCGAACTCACCCAGCAGGTAGCACCATTCCAGATCGGTCTTTTCGCCGTAAGGCACTTTTACAACGATTTCATTTTCACCGGCAGCCATCGCAGGCAGTGCCACTTTGCGGATACATTCGTCTACAAAATAACCGCAGTCTTCCATGCATACGGCATTGCCGTTTACAGATACTTCCCAGTCATCTTTTTTCTCAAGGGCCAGATATGCGCTGTTTACGTCAATTTCGCTGCGGATGATATATCTGCATTCCACCAGATGTTCGGGCGCTTTTTTCTCAATGGTCCAGGGCTGTGCCACTGCTTCCATTCTCTGAGGATAACCCAGAATGCCGCGGATCTCATCATCCGCAAGCAGTGTTTCGTTTCTCTCCTGCCACTGACCGCCGTCGAGTCTCCACTCCATCTGGTCAAGCAACAGAACATTGGGCTCACTTAACGCAAAGCCTTCGGGCTGTTTTAAGATCTTTGTGCTTACTGCCCTGGGCGCTTTTGCTTCCCCGTTTACGGCAACGGAGATTTCTTTTCCTTCCGGTACAAAACGCAGCAGGAAGCTGTCATGCTCCCATGCATCCAAAATGACATCGGTCGCTGCGTTTTTATAAACAACTTCCGGAACCGCAACAGTACCGTTCATGGTGTTATACAGATAGACATTCCATTTGCCGCTCTTGCGAACAGTCAGTTCCTCATTCCAGGGAATATCTGCATTTTTCTGTTCTCTGCCGTTTGCGATAAACAGCCAGTCATCGCCGTCCACTTTGCGGGACTGGCAAAGCCAGCTTGCCGCTTCCTGTCCCTTTTCATTGCGCACAGAAATGCCTCTGAACGCTTCAAGTGCTGCAGAAATGGCTGTTTTTTCAAAGGGAATCTGCTGGGCAACATCTGCCAGAGAAGCTGCCTTTTCATTGATCTCACCGTCCAGACAGGTGGGGATCTCGCCAATCACGATCACCTTGCCGCCTTTTTTTGCAAATGCCTGTAATGCTTCCAGTGTGGTGGCACGGATGGTCTCACAGGCGGGAACCAGCACCACATCATAATTCATCTGACCGATGCCGAAGGTCTTTCCTTCGGTTTCATGATACTGCTCAGGAAGCAGGGATTCGGAGATAAAATCAAAGTCCAGATGGTCAAATAACAGCCAGTCGGTCAGCTCTGCAAAATGCTTCTCCATCACCTCGCGGATCGCGCCGGTCTGTTCGCTGGGACCAAAATGCATCCAGAAGCTTTCGATGGGGTGGATCACGCCGATCTTAACATCGGGAGTGCCGTTCATCAGCACGGTATTGATACGCGCATAGTGATCTTCGATCTGCTTGTATTCCTTGTACCAGGGAGACTGATAGAAAATGGAAGCAGGATAGTCACGCTTTGCTTCGCCTTCCATGGACATCCAGGAAAGATGGGGCACACGCAGGGTAATACCCAGTGCTGCCTGCCAGTCGCCCTGCAGCTTGTGTCTGCGGAAATCAAAATCCCAGTTGGTCACGCCGTAAAGCTCACTGAGCACACCGCCGCATCCATACTGATGAGATGCGCTCTGTGCCTGCTTTGCGGTGGTATATTCACGCCAGTCGCACAGCATATCAATACCGGGATACTGGAAGCTTCTGTAGGAACGCATTGCCTCGCCCAGCGCAGCGGTCTGGCTGGTCAGCGTAGGCTCTTCCATCATATGACCGGTCAGCTTGATGCCGTTTTCCTTACACCAGCTGCCCACAGTGTCTGCAAAAGCAGATGCAAACTGTTCCGCCAGCGCATTGTGATAACGGTAGCGCACGGTATGGCCCTGACCCTCGGGCAGCTCCCAGATGATCTCAGGCAGTCTGTCAAAAAAGCTTTCGCCGTATAAGTTTACATAAGTCTCTTCAAAGCTTTCTGTATAAGGCAAAACCACATCTGCTTTGTCATCCGCCTTTCCCAGCATGGTCTTATGGGAAAACTGCGGTTCATCGGTGAAAATGGAAGGCACGATGCCGCCGAAATCTTCGCCCAGCTTTTCCTTATATTTTACATGGGTCTCTTCCACAAAGCGCTTGATCGCTTCGGGATTTAAGGTATCTACATAAGTCTGATTGTTGTACCAGGGATTTTCCGCAGTGGTTTCCAGATAAACATACCAGCTGTCTGCCGGAAGCTCTTTGGTGATATCCAGTCTTTCGTATCCAGTCAGATAACCGTTTGTAAGCTCAATGCGGTAAGCTGCCACCAGCCTGCCGTTGCCGCTTGCTGCCGCATGTGCGGAAGAGGAATAGTTTTTTGCACCCTGTACTCTGTCTTCATTGGAAACAGGAGTCAGAACCAGAAAACGTGCACGGTACTGCTCGTCCTTGGTTACATGTCCGCCCGCTGCGCCGGAGGGCCATCTGTCTTCGTCATACAAATACGCATACATACCGTTTTTGCGTGCTTCCTCCACACAAAAAGCAGCCATATCCAGAAATTCTTCGCTCATATAAGCGGTATTCATACCGGTTCTGGAATGCATATGGAAACCGCCCATACCCATTTCCTTTAAATAGCCGATCTGGCGTCTGATCTGGTCTTTGTCCAAAGTGGTGTTCCACGCCCAGAACGGCGCGCCGCGGAAGCGGCTGTCAGGATTTGCAAACAGATTGTCTACTGCTCCCAGGTTTTTAAACATGAATCATATCCTCCATTTTCTGAGTGATAAAAACGCATAATAATCTATAATAACGATACCGATAACAAAGGGTTTTGTCAATTAGAAGGCTCGGAAAAACAAAAAACAATGCACACACATCCTCCCCGGATATATGCGCATTGCTCCCTAATCTAAAGAATCTGATTCAGATAAAAAATAATATTCATCAGCAAGATTTCAGCTGCTGGTTCCTTGCCAAGATTTTCTTCTATGGCAAATGTTGTCAAATATATCCACCCATCACCATGTCGGGTTCCCAATGCATTATGTACACATCCGTATGCACCGGGATAACCGTGATAACCGGTATAAAAAGCAGGACAAATCACATCATCGGGTGTAATACACATCTTCCAGGAAAACTGCCGAAATACAGCGCAAGGATACTTCTCCCCATAAGCCGCCATGATTGGTACTGGCACCTGCCATATTTACAGGTGCCTTGTTACGATTGGGAACATTGACAATATTAAGTTCGTCAATATCTTCCACTATCGGATTTACAATCCTTACCGCCAGCAGATTTTCTTCTTCCTGTTTTACAATACCTGTCACATCAAAGGAAAAGGGAGTCTCTCCACCCTCATGAGAACCCAGAAATACACCATTTACATAAACGTCTGCTTTGTAATCCGCCGCTCCAAAATACAGAACCAGTCTGTCCGTATCTTTACATGTCAATATCGGCGAAAATCTACACCAATAAAATACCGCATCATGATATCCCGGCAATGTTTCCTGAATAATAGAGGGAACAAACGTTAAAACTGCATTTTCCGACACATTACAGTTCCACCCTTTGTTTATTCCATTATCCTCCGGATCCTTATCAAGATACCAGTTTTCCCTCAGTATATATTATCTTACTCATAGTCATCTCCTCACCGGAATTACTGTTGTTTTCTTTTTTCAATCCACACTTTTCCTAACGTCAAACCCGGTCTCGCCGCTTCAATGGGATACATTTTGGGATAATAAGGTCCCAACTCGGCTGCCGGCAAAGAATGAAGTACCTGTTTTTGAGCCAGAATCTCATTTGCTGCGGTATTGGCTACAGTAATCTCGATTTCTCCATACTGGTCCAACTTTTCTGTCGGAAGTTCTGCCCACACAGGAGACATTCCCGCAGTCGCAATCTTCTGCCCGGCAATGGCTATCCCGACTGATACAGTTGTATCCTCCAGAACGATCCGATAACGCTCTCCTGCTTTCGGTATTGAGGGAAGCCGATAGTATCCCCGATATGTGATCTCACCAGAAAAATCCGTTGTCACCAGAGCTTCAACATCGCCTTCCACGGGAATACTGCTGATACCATCCCTGGTAACTTGAAATTTTCTGCAGCATACCGGCAGAAATTCTTTCACTTCCACAGCATATTCTGTTTCCCTGCAGGCAGCCGGATATGCCGGATACATCTCCTCTGTCACCAGAAAAACTACCATATCCCCGCAAAGAAGCTCTACAGTTACCGGATCTTCTTCCAGATACATATCCCCTGTCAGCAGTTCCAGCCTATATACCTTCATTCCCTTTCCAAAGGATAACTTTTCAACCGCTGTTTTTTCCTCTTGATTGTATACAAAATATAATATTCCCTTTTCCAGATTTCTGGACATCAAATGCAGTCCCGCTGTTTTCAACTCCAGAATCGGGGTTCCTTCTCCAATCCAGGGCTTAATCTTTCTCCTTACAGTCTCCGGCATAAAATGACATGTCGGTACCACAATGTGTCTGTATATTGCATTTCCCAATTTAAGCCCTTCTGCAGTCTCCTCCGCCTCCAAAATTCCGGCATCATCAATAATATCAAAGGCTATATTTTGTTCCTCAAGCCTTTTTCCGCTTTCATTGTAAGCCAGTACTGCATTCTGTCGCTTATATGTGTCTACCCAAAAGTCATTTGCAGGATAATAAAGTGCTGTATCTATCTCACTCCTTCCGACTCTGGTCAGATAAGAAAGTCTGGCAAAATAGCAGTTGATATGTTCCAGATGAAAAAATCCGGGTTTTTCTGCACAGAACACAGGACGTTCCACTAATGCTCCCGCTCTGGAACGACCACTTGTCATAAGCATAAAGTTAAATACATTGATTCCCCGTATTGCCTGATAATTGGCCACATACCGCATTTCGTCCGGAGTGATGGAATCTCCGAAGACTCCGAAAGTTTCTGTCAAAGCAAGATTTTTTCCAGTCTGTCTGGCAGCCGATGCCGCTATTCGGGGAAAAAATACACTTCCCTCCGGCACAGGCACTCTGCCGCCATAGGGATATCGAATCTGTTCCCAGATCACATCAATTCCCGGAATATCAAAAGCACGCAGCACATCTACATGGCTGTGATACCCTCTTTCCATAGCACCGTCCGGAATATGATCCAGGTCCAGATGACCGCCAAATAAGATTTCATTGCGGTTACACCACTTTGCCAACCGTTCACAAAAATTTTCTTTAAAATATGCCCCAACCAGTTTTCCATAATCTATCCTTGCCTGATATTCTTCCCGCGTCCCGGCCGCAGATATATCCACAAGTGCATACAGATAGTCCTTCACATCATATCCGTACGTTTTTCTAAACCGTTCAAAAAATCCTTTTGGAATAATGGTCAAAAAAACACCGGGTTCATCCGTAAAGATCATTGATACCTTTTTTCCAAACAAATCGCCCAGACAATCTTTATATTTTTGATAAGTGTTTGCTATAAAAGTATCTGTCACAGAAGCATTGGTACCGTCTGTGCGGTTTACACCATCAACAACATTCTTTGTATAGAAAGCGGTAATCTCCATGTCTTCCTTTGCGCAAAACACATCCGGCAGCCTTTTTTTTCTGTCAAACACAGCAAGAACAGGATCTACGCATCGATATTGTTCTCCGGCATGTAAAGACACACTTTTTGAAGTGAGAATGTCCATTCCCGTTTCACTGTTTTCACGCATAGTATGACCGCATGCTCCGCCTGAGGGCCATCCGCCTTCATCATACAGCCAGATTTCCATTCCCAGTTCCAAACCTTTTTCGACGGCGTATCTGACCAGTTCAAAAAATGCTGGAGTGAGATATTCCGGATCCAGAAATGTCCGCATAGTATCCGGCCGAAAATCTTTGGGTAAAGGAGCTATATACATACCTCCTATTCCTGCCGCAGAAGCCTCCTCCAATTGTCTGTCAATCAATTCTTTGGTAACAGGAGAATTCCAGAACCATGCATATACCACATTATTTTCTTTATCCGGCATACGAAATGCCTCCGGAGTAAACAACAGACTCTCCCTGTGATTCATATGCCTTACACCTCCCTGTATTGTCCCTGGGTTTTCATCTTTTTTACGAACTCAACAAGGGCCAAAGTCATAATCCCAAACAAAGCAGCCAGAAAAACTGGAAACGTCTGGATTCCCCACCATTCCGCCAGTATGCCGAACAAAGGCGGTGTCAGCATAACACCCAGATAAGCCGCTGCAATCTGTGATCCCATAACAGATTGTGATACATCTTGTCCAAAATGATACGGTGTCAGATAAATCAGATTTGGATAGATAGAACCATTCCCTAATCCCACCAGGAAAAAGCCGGCTGCTGGAACAATTGTCAATACAAGCAATGCTGCCAACACAACTGCTGTGCCTGCCCAGATTCGTTTCCATGTCGTAATCCTTGC
Source organism: Lachnospiraceae bacterium (assembly GCA_017500935.1). Classification (GTDB taxonomy): domain Bacteria; phylum Bacillota; class Clostridia; order Lachnospirales; family Lachnospiraceae; genus Gallintestinimicrobium. Next base: position 50,754 of record JAFVXW010000075.1, on the reverse strand, counting down.
AGCAAATACACCAGACAAAAATCTTCCCAATGCCATTCCCACATAATACAGGGTTAATATTTTTGCTGCATTTTCCGGTTGAAACCGACCAGCTTCTACCAAATAAGTACTGCCCCAGGTACCGCATGCATATTCAATGGCATTGGTTGCCAGCATAATGATCCAGATCCATCGAACCTGCGGCATTTTTATCATTTCTGCAAAGCTGAGAATTTTTATCTCACTGCCGTTTTTTGTCTCTATTTCTTCCCCATTCTGCCGATTTTTGTCTGCTCTTTTCGACACGGTATTCCATATAGGCAACGATATCAGCAAAATCACTGCAATGGCTGACTGTACTCCAAAAGCATACCGATACCCTGATCTCCAACTGTTTTTTGCCAGCGCAACAGACATCAGATATGGACTGCAGGCCACTCCGATTCCATAAAAACAATGCAGATAATTCATATGACTGGCATTATAATGCAGCGCAATATAATTATTCAGTCCGGAATCTATGGCACCTGCCCCCATCCCTAACGGAATAGCCAGCAGGCACATGAAATTAATATTACCGCTTACTGAAAATCCAAGCATTGCAGCAGCGGTCATAATCGTACTTACTGCTGTCACTCGTCCGGTTCCCATACGGTTAATGATCCGGTCACTGAAAATACTTGATAAAACTGTACATCCTGAAACCAGAAGTGTTACACAACTTACATAAGAAACAGGAACCTGAAATTCTTTATAAACTGCCGGCCAGGCCGAACCAATCAGAGAATCCGGTATGCCCAGTCCTATAAATGCAATATAAATAACTACAAGTAATAAAACAGTCATATTTCTCCTTTGAATTTCAGACAAGCGGAATAGTCACAACCGACTTGTCACATATAAGTGTATTATGAGCAGAAACAGCCTGCGTCTGATCACTGAATAATCCCCGCTTATTTGTGTGGGGAACAAAAATAGGGTATGCTGATGAAGAAATATCAATCCTGAAACGTTCTCCGGCTTTTATCTGTATCGCAAGGAAATCAAATAAAAAATCAATTTTCACTTCCTCTCCCGGTCTGTAATCGGGCGCAAACTCAGACAGATTGTGAATATCATCACGAAGCCCATAATCACCTTCTTTTTTTACCAGACTGATCCTCATATAAAAACAGGTATCTTCGCAATCCGACTTCACAAACAATGCAGCTTTCATTCGTCCCTTGAGACACATATCTTTTTCAAACACATCACTGTAAAAGGTCTGAATCCCATAATGACTTCCCGGTGCAGACTGAAATGCCGTCCCACTGAACCCCGAAGTGAGCCCCCCCTCATAATGAGATGGATCATACGGATTATACACATAAGTCACATTTTCTTTCCCCAGTCCGATCTTCATAGATTGCGAACCAGGTTCAAAACCATCACATTTCCAACAATTATCCCCCATACTGTAATAAGTAATTTTTCCGGTTTCTATCGGCACGGGACATTTTCCCCTGATACTGTCGAACCACTCTACATCGTATCCTGGGAATTGTTCTTCAATTTTTCCTTTTTCATATAGGATTGGCTGCATAGACCCATCTGAATGGTCATAGGGCATGAAAACACAGGCGGATTGTCCACGTGTAGTTTCATCCATTTCATTCCACATCTCTAATGTGCCACGGAAAAACACATCAAAAAAACCTACCGGCATTAATATGGGAATTCCTGCATGATCAAGCGCATGACGCGTATCTGAACCACCCCATCGGGTATCCCAGAAAGAATCATTTTTTTCCGGATGTTTCAGTATCTCATCAAATACCGAATCCTTTTCAGAAAAGACAATCTTTGAATACTCTGACAATGGCAGCATCCGGAAAGAATCTGGTCCTTCACTTTTAGGAAGACGATTTCTTTTTTTATACATTCCCGTATACCATCCGCCGCAGAGCCCATGACACAGATTTCCGTTTCGATAGTAAATATTATATCGCTCCTGATCAAAAGCTGCCAGAATTGCACCTTTGATATCCGGTCCAAAAGGAGCCGTTGCCAAATGCACTGCTGATGTATAACTTCCTCCGAACAGATACAGCTCTCCCTGATAAAAACTCTGCTTTCTTACCCACAGCTGCAGTGCCAGACCATCTTCCCGTTCATGGATAAAAGGGATAAAATCACCGCTGCTTTTACCGGTACCGCGACAATGCTGGAAGATCACAGCATATCCGGCCTCTACAAATCTTCTGTTCATATCAGCGTAATAATCTATGGCTTCCTGATCTGTCATTGTTTCGGTCAATTCTTCGTACGGACATCTCTGCAGAATTATCGGAAAAGTACCCTGAGCATCCGGTAAAAGAACCACTGTAAATAACAGCTCTCCCTCTGACTCTACCAATACCGCATACGCTTTCTCTGACATTGCTAATCCTCCCTCATTCGAATCCTATATTCACTTGGTGTCATCTTATAATATTTTTTAAATAATGTAAGATAATAATTCTGATTTCCAAATCCCGCCTGCTCTGCAATTACATTTACCGAAATATCGGTTTCTTTTAAAAGCCGCGCCGTAATTCCCAAACGATACTGCCTTAAATAACGAGAAATTGAAGTTCCTGTTTCGGTTCTGAACACAGACTGCACATGAGAAACTGAAAGTCCTATCTGTTCTGCAATAAATTCAGGATTTAAGTTCACATTCGCATAATCCGCATGAATGATTTCCAGTACAGCATCTACATATCTATTATGCTGACCACTGCCGCAAACCACCAGACGAAGATCTTCTACAAGATCCAGAAACAAAACTTTAACATTTTCCACACAAGCACAACGATATACATTGCTTCGGAAAGCCATCTCATCAAAATCCATGGATACCGCATATGCAAAAATCAAATTTTTTACATAGTTGGTCATAACCCGAATCAACAGATCCAATGTACGCTCCTGATTTGCCGCAGGTTCAAACCATTTCTCAAAAAATTCAGAAAAAAGTGCGGATACCTCATCAAAATTTTTTGTTTTTAACTGTGCCAGAATCTGTTCGCTCATTTTTTCCGCGAAACTGTAACCAACAAAGTCACGTTTTCGCAAGTTCTCCGTATTCATGCAGGCGACATCCTGATAAAAATACAAAAGTCCTGCCTGCCCCGTCATGAACTGATACTCTCTGGGAATATCAAATAGTGCTGAAACATTTACCGTATACAGACAGCGAATGTTATATCCGCATTTTTCAGGTAAAATCTCATTTACCCGCTGCACCAGTCTCTTTATTTCAGATTCGTCCGCACTTTCCATGATCAAAAGACGCCTGTTCTGGAAGACATCCGCAATTTCATAACGATATCTTTGCTCTGATGCCGCAGCAAAAACGCCCTGTAATGCCGCTCTTAATGTACTTCCAGTCTCAGGCTGAGTTGTAATTCCAATGGATTTTATCTCAAACAACAATAAACTGTAGCAACGGTAGGTCTCCAGATCAATATTGTTTTCGCGAAACCGTTCGGTTACCAGATCATACTCTTCTTTGGATGTCACAAAATCACGGAGCAATGTGTCGTTTACATAACTATGATTATCATAATATCTGCGAACTTCTTTATCATATAGCTTTTGCAGCAATGCATATTTTCTCCATAACGTTCTCATTACTACCAAAATCGATACTGCAAAAATCAGCAAAACAGAACAATAGAAAATAATCAGCCAGAATTTCAACGGTCCAAGCTGTGCTCTGATAGATTCCATCGGTACACAGCTGATCACCAAAAAAGGCAAATCATTTTCTTTTTTCCAGGTACAAAACATTTCACCCTTTTCGCTCATTACAATATATTGACCATTTACAGATTTCTGAGCTGCAATTTCCTCAAACAGTTCTTTTTTTCCGTTATCATCCAAAAGGGACGTATTACTTGAATAATAATTATCTTCATTTTCCGCCACGATAATCTGACGCCCGGAACTTTCTGCAGTTCCATAACACATATCCATAAGACGATCTACATTTACATTGATCACAAATACTCCGTCATAAGTGTCGGCTTTACTTCTGACAACTGTATAATAAGTGAAAAACGTTTCTTCTTCCGCGCCCGTGCTCGGCAGCTGTGCCTTCCTCAAAATTGGCATATTGCTGCCATACGCAGTCATTGATCCCTGTAAAAACTCCTGATCCCAGAAAGTTTCCTCGTCGAAAAAAGAAACAGATGCATGTACATATGGTTCTACAGTGTAAAGTACATCTACAACACTATCCATACCGGCATTCACTATATATGCCGAATCAAGCCATGTAGACGCCCTGACATATTCTCTGAACAGCAAAATAGAATTAATGGAAACCGTGTCCTGAAAATGCTTCGCATATATCAACTGCTGGATTTTTGTATTACTGTAAATCTGGTCCAGACAGGACGAAACTGCCTTATCCATAATAACAGCCGAATTACTGATATTGGAAATATTCTCCTGTTCCCGGGTGTAAGCAGACTGTAGCATCTGGTCATGTAAACGTGAATAAATGGTAAGAAAAATAATCGTTATGAGGATCAGCACCAAAAGCAGAATCACTGACAGGATTCCCGAAAAGAAATAATCATGTTTTTTCTGTTTTATTTTTAACCCTAGATAATGCATACAATTACCCCCAACTCAATATAATTATATTACCAAACGATTTCACCGCAAGTTTTTTCATTTTCTTCCTAAAAATTCAAACCCTCTATTAAAATTCAAAGTTTCCCCCCCTGTGTTTCCCAATGATTTCCGTTATAATCAAACTTTATGAACCTGTCTTTTTCCTGTAAAGTAAAACCATGGTTCTACAAAAGCTCACATAAACGAAACGGATGGTAACTCTATGAAAAAAAGACGCCAAGTATCCAGTTCAGTTTCTGCCATTTCAAAACAAAAAAAGAAACTGAAAAAAGAACATCTGCAGTTAATCTCCATGACAATTCCCGGTATGGTTCTGCTCTTACTTTTTAACTACCTTCCCATGTTCGGTGTTATCTTATCATTCAAAAAATTCAAATACAACCTGGGGGTTTGGAAAAGTCCCTGGTGCGGTTTTGACAATTTTGAATTTTTCTTTAAATCCGGTTCTTTGATGCGCCTTTTAAAAAACACAGTGGGGATGAATCTGCTGTTTTTGCTTACAGGAACATTGCTGAACATTGTACTGGCACTGCTTTTATACGAAATTACAAATCAATTTGCCATAAAGTCCTTCCAGACAATCCTCTTTCTTCCTTTTGTAATTTCCTGGGTAGCAGCTTCTTACGCACTCTATGCCAATCTTTCCGATGTTGATGGTATTATAAATGGTCTGCTTCTGGCATCAGGAAAGGAAAAAATCATGTGGTATGGTTCTGCTGAAAAATGGCCGATCATCCTATTAATCTGCTACATCTGGAAATCAATTGGATTTGGTGTGATCGTGAATTACGGTAATCTGATCGCAATAGATAAATCTTACTTTGAGGCTGCAAAGCTGGACGGTGCATCAAGACTGCAGATTATGCGTTATATTTCCCTGCCCTTTATTGGTCCCATTGTAATAACAATGTTCATTCTTTCACTCGGAAGAGTATTCAATGCAGATTTTGGTATGTTTTATTACATGCCCCGAAACTCTTCTCTGCTTTATAGTACCACAGACGTCATAGATACCTATGTTTTCCGTACCCTCAGGGTCACCGGCGATGTCGGTATGTCATCTGCAGTGGGATTGAGCCAGTCAATCATCGGCTTCTTTGTACTTTTACTTGCCAATAAACTGGCAAAACACTTCAGTGACGAGGGAGGACTTATCTGATGAGTAAGAAAAAGATTACCCTGGAAGATACTCTTATATATGCTATTTTCATCCTTCTGAGTTTATTTATCCTTTATCCAATCTGGTGTATTTTATCCGTTTCAGTCACCAATGCAGCGGAAATCACTCAATTCGGATTTACACTCTGGCCCAAACATCTGGACCTTGCTTCCTATGAGTACTTACTAAAGGACTCCGGTACTATCCTGAAAGCATATGGCACTACCATTTCAGTTGCTGTTGTCGGAACTGTAATCGGTTGTTTTACCTCTACTCTATACGCCTATGTCCTGTCAAAACGGAATTTTCCTCTGGTAAAATTGTTTTCATTCCTGCTTTTGTTCACAATGTTTTTCAATGGCGGCATGGCTGCCAGTTACATTGTCAATGTATCCATCCTGAATCTGAAAAACTCTTTCTGGATTCTGGTTCTTCCTTCAGCCTTTGGCTCTGTAAATGTTATCATTGCCCGCGCTTACTTTATGCAGCTTCCCAACAGTATGATCGAATCTGCAAAAATAGACGGAGCCGATGAATATACCATATTCGGACAGCTGGTATTTCCTCTGTCTAAACCCGCAGTAGCAACTGTATGCCTGACATTATTTATCAATTACTGGAATGCTTACTATGAAGCAATGATGTACATGGATACCGGACGCTATGTTACTATACAGCTTCTTTTACAGCGTCTGATGGCAAATGTTGATTTCTTAAAGCAATATTCCAGTTCTGATTTTGCTCAGATGCAACTGGCCCAATTACCCGGAGACAGTCTGCGCATGGCAGTCTGTGCAGTAATCGTTATTCCTGTACTTCTGGTATTCCCCAGATTCCAGAAATATTTTGTGAAAGGAATGGCAATCGGATCTGTGAAAGAATAAACCGGATTCGAATGACAATAAAGAAAAGGAGATAAAATATGAAAATGAAAAAGCTTATGGCCCTTCTGCTGGCAGTATGCACCATCACCGGTTCTCTTGCAGGATGCGGACAAGAAGAAACTTCTGTCCCGCAAGACACTTCCGAAAAAAAGGAAAACATTACGGAAGGCAGTACCGACTCTGCTTCATCTTCCGAAACCGAAACAACTCCTGAAGAAGTAAATCTGTACGAAGAAGAAGTAAACCTGATTTGGGTACAGCCTACCATTGAAAGTATCGAAGTAAATCTGAATGCAATCATGGAAGAAATCAACAAGATTACCAAAGAAAAAATAAATACTACGATTACACTGCTCCCCATTCCTTTTGCAGAATATGAACAACGCCTGAGAATGATGTATACAGCAGGAGAAGCATGGGATGTTACCCACGGTGGTTTCTGTAACCCTCTTGCAACTGGCGTATCCATGGGTGCATTCGCACCAATCCCTCTGGAAACCCTCAATACCTATGCTCCGGAATACATGACACATTTTGATGAATCAGTATGGGAAGCAGTAACCTTCAATGGTGAAATTTATGCAACTCCCATTGAACAGCAGTGGTCTAACCAGTTCTGTGCATTCTTTAACGAGGACCTTATTGAAAAATACGGATTTGATTACACCAAGGTGAAAACCCTTGATGACCTCGACGAATTCATGGCAATTGTCAAAGAAAACGAACCTGATATTGTCCCTATCAAATTAGAAGCCAACTCTCTTAGCCTGATGTGTAACTACTTTGGTTGGGATCCCTTGGTAGCTCATAATGTTCCCGGTATTGTATATGACACTGCAGAAACTCCCACTGCCGTAAACCAGTTTGAAACAGACGAATTTAAGTCTCTGCTTGAAACAACCAGAAGATGGTATCAGGCCGGATACATTCCAGAAGATGCCGCAACAGGCGGAACATCTTCCTCTGAAAAAGATTTCGCTGTTCATCTGGCCGTTTATGTACCTGGTCGTCGTGAAACTTACAAAAACTTGTATGGCTTTTACCTCAAAGAACAACCCATTGGTGAAATCAGTGCTTTAAAAACATCCAAAATTCAGGAACATACACAGGTTATTTCCTCTAACTGCGAAAATATTGAACGTGCTGTTGCATTTATCAATCTGCTGAATACCGATCAGGAACTGCTTAATCTGTATCTCTACGGTATTCTTGGCACTGACTGGGAATTTGCAGATACAGAAACCAACGTAGTAAAATCTATCAGCGGTCACTATGCATATGACTTTTTTGTTGGAAACACCCTTAACACTTACCCCAACGATCCTTCCGCAATCGGTTTTGGCGAAGAAGTTCTGGAACTGAACGCAAAATCCAAAGCATCTCCAATCCTTGGTTTTACCTTTAATGCAGAACCGGTTTCCGCTCAAATCGCGCAGTGTATTGCCATTACAGATGAATATCTGCCCGGCTTTGTCACCGGCACCGTTGATGCTTCCGCTGAATATGATGACTTTATCAACAATCTAAAGAAAGCCGGCATGGACGATATTCTTGCAGAAATGCAGAAACAGATTGATGAATGGCTGGCAAACAGATAATATTTTTTACATAAACAGTTTCCCCTTAATCTAATATCCCAAAATGGCAGGATACCGATCGATATCCTGCCATTTTCATGCCTTTTCTTATTAATTATCTGCTAAATATCTTTATTTCATTATATTAATCACGCCGCGTTTGTTCAGATGCACCATAAGCGACAGACCGATGGGGAAACCAAACAGCCCCACCACACCAAGTACCTGCACACCCAAAAACATGCTGGCAAGTATCACTATGGCATGCAGTCCCAACTGTCCTCCAACGATCTTGGGTTCAATGATATTACGGATCACTGTGATCACAATATACAGGATCAAAAGCCCAAGCCCCAGACCGAAATTACCGCTGACTGCGGCGATGAGCGCCCAGGGAAGCATGATGCCGCCTGTTCCCACCACCGGCAGAATATCAAAAATCGCAATGCATGCCGAAATCAGAACTGCGTGAGGCACTTTGAGAATGGCAAGACCGATGGCTATCTCCACAAAAGTAATGAACATGATAAGCGCATAGGAACGGATACATACCCAAAGCGTTCCCACCACATATTCCTTGATTTCCAGAAAAATACTCTGTGCCGCCTTATTCAGCTGACGGAAACAGAAATCTTTCAAAATCTGATAGTCAATGGCAACAAAATAGGTGGAAACGATCAGCAGTACCAGTTCAATAAACAGTCCCGGCAGCGCATAGGCAATACCTGTAATAATGCTCATGGCCTCAACCGAGAGACTCGAAACCATCGAACCCATGGAGGAAAGCACATCTTCCGCAAGATTGTTCATGGTACTTACCAGAGAAGGATCCAGACGCATCAGAAATTCTTCCACATTAAAGACAATTCTCAAAAATACAGGCTGAATCTCCTCTGAATATATACTCGGGATGCTTCGTATCAGATCTGCAATACCGGACAGTGTCTGTACTCCCACTAATGAAACGAGCACTCCGACCAGCACATAAAAGGCTGTCACGATGACAACTGCACTCCACTTCCAGGAAAGCTTTGTCTTGTTTGCCAGAAAACGGATCATGCTCTTTAACAGATATGCGATCACAAATCCGATCACAAAAGGTGCCAGCATCGATATTGCATATTTGATCAGCAAAACCGAAATGGCTGCGATCACCGCAAAATATGCAGTATTTATGAGAAACTTTCTCCTTTTTTCTGTTTCCATAAGCAATCCAATCCTCCGTTTCAAGTTCTGTTTTGTAATTGCCATACTGCAAAGCCGTTACACAGACCTGTCAATTTTATTATAAAAAATCAATTTAAAAACGTCAAGAAACGGCACATACTGCATCGGAAAAATTAGCACAATATTTATACCAGATTCCGCTCTTTTCCCTGCAGAAACGCTTCGATATTCAGACAGGTTTCATCCACACAGCGCTGTCTGGCCTCAATGCTTGCCCACGCCATGTGCGGAGTCATCTGCAGACGTCCGGTATCTTTGACCGCCAGCAGACTGTCATCAGGCACCATCGGTTCTTTTTCAAAAACATCCAGTCCTGCACCGCGGATCTGCCCTTCAAGAAGAGCATCGGAAAGCGCCTTTGTATCTACGACCGCCCCCCGGGCTACATTGACAAGAATCGCTTCCTTTTTCATTTTATGCAGCGCATCTGCATTGATGATATGTTTTGTGCGCTCACTTAACGGACAGTGCAGGGAAAGCACATCTGCCCTTGCAAGCAGTTCATCAAATTCCACACGCTCATAATCGGTGCAGGTACTGTTTCCGGAAGCAGAATAAAAGATCACCTTGCAGCCCAGTGCTTCTGCCACCTTTGCAACCCCACGTCCGATATTTCCCATGCCGATAATTCCCCAGGTTTTACCTTCCAGATCATAAAAAAGACTGCCGTAATGGGAAAAACGGGGCTGGGAAGCATAAGTACCTGATTTTACATATTCATCATAATAAGGCAGATTCTCCAGCACAGACAATGCCAGCGCAATGGTATGTTGCACCACAGCAGCCGTGGAATAATTGCGCACATTTGCCACCTTGATGCCGCGTTTTTTGCAGTATTCCACATCTACATTATCGTATCCTGTCGCCAGCTGACAAATAAGCTTTACATTTTGGGCATCCTTTAAAGACGCTTCATTCAGCAGATTTTTGTTGTTGACAATAATATCTGCGTCCTTTACGCGCTCTGCCACCAGTTCATTGGGGGTGCTGTAATGCTGTTCCACCTCGCCGAATCTGTAAAAACCGTCCACACAGGTATCGTCGCCCACGCTGGAACGGTCCATCACCACAATTTTCATAGAAAAATCCCTCATACACTTGTTTATGCAAAGAGCCGGACTTAAAAAGCCCGGCTCCGTGTCTTTGTATCTTTACGTCTGATTACAGTCTCTTTAACAGTTCTTCTCTCTGTGCTTCATAGCCGGGCTTGCCAAGCAGAGCAAACATGTTCTTCTTATAGCTTTCCACACCGGGCTGATCGAAAGGATTTACACCCAGGATATAGCCGCTTACGCCGCATCCAAACTCAAAGAAGTAGAACAGCTGACCAAGATAATATTCATTTACTTCAGGAATGTTGATCATGAAGTTGGGAACCTGACCGTCGGTATGTGCCAGAATGGTGCCGTTCATTGCACTCTTGTTGACAAAATCAACGCTCTGGCCAGCCAGATAGTTTAAGCCGTCCAGATCCACTTCTTCCTTGCCCAGAATGATCTCTTCACGGGAAGTCTCGATATTGATAACGGTCTCAAACATGGTGCGTGCACCGTCCTGGATGAACTGACCCATGGAATGTAAATCGGTGGTCAGATCCACACTTGCGGGGAAAATACCCTTCTGATCCTTGCCTTCGGACTCACCGTACAGCTGCTTCCACCATTCGGAAACAAAATGTACGCTGGGTTCATAGTTAGCCAGCACTTCGATGCCTTTGCCCTTTCTGAGCATGATATTGCGCAGTGCTGCATATTTTACAGCATCATTTTCTTCAAAAGGAGCGTTCAGAGCCATTTCACGGCCGCTTGCTGCACCTTCCATCAGCTTATCAATGTCTGCACCGCTTACTGCGATGGGAAGCAGACCTACTGCAGTCAGAACAGAGAAACGTCCGCCCACATCATCCGGCACAACAAAGGTCTCATAACCTTCTTCGTCAGCCACTTTCTTTAATGCACCTCTTGCCTTGTCAGTGGTAGCATAGATTCTCTTTGCAGCTTCTTCTTTGCCGTATTTCTTTTCCAGAATTTCCTTAAACACACGGAATGCGATCGCAGGTTCTGTGGTAGTACCGGATTTGGAGATCATATTGATGGAGAAATCCCTGTCACCGATCACATCCATCAGATGCTTGATATAAGTGGAGCTGATGGAATTGCCTACAAAGTAGATTTCGGGTGTCTTTCTGATTTCTTTGCTTACAGTATTGTAAAAGCTGTGTCTTAAAAATTCGATCGCAGCTCTTGCTCCCAGATAGGAACCGCCGATACCGATCACCAGAAGCACTTCGGAATCTTCCTTGATCTTATCTGCTGCTTTTTTGATTCTGCCAAACTCTTCCTTATCATAATCAACAGGCAGATCGATCCATCCTAAGAAATCATTGCCTGCACCGGTCTTGGAAACCAGCAGATCCTTTGCTTCCATAGCCAGCTTCTTCATATTGGTCACTTCATGTTCTTTGATAAAGGGCGCTGCTTTGGCCCAGTCAAATGTAACTTTTGCACTCATGATGCTTTTCCTCCTTTTTGATTTGCCTGTTTGCAGCAGATCAACGAAATTTCATCCGGCAGTTTTCATTAAAACCGCAATATACCATAATTCATATTCAGTGTATCAAAGACAGGCTCTGTTTTCAAGCCAAATTTTCAGGCTCAATTTTTCATGCGAACCTTTCCTTTTCCTGTAAAAACTGATATAATCCATAGGTAACTGTATTTTACTTTCACAGTTATATTCCAATATCATAATTATCATGTATTATCATACGATTTTAAGGAGGAAATTATCATGAGATATCAGACAAAAGGAACCTGTGCCAGCGCAATCGACATCGAACTGGACGGCAACATCATCAAATCTGTAGCATTCACCGGCGGCTGCAACGGCAACTTAAAGGGTATCTCCGCTCTGGTTGCAGGCATGACCTGTGAAGACGCCATCAGCAGACTCAAAGGCATCCGCTGCGGCTTTAAGGCTACATCCTGCCCTGACCAGCTGGCATGTGCGCTGGAATCCATGACCAAGAACTAAATCCCAGGAGGCCCGGTATGGCGAAAAAAATCGTGCTTACCGGCGGTGGAACGGCAGGTCATATCACGCCCAACATCGCCCTTTTACCCAAGCTCAAAGAGCTTGGCTACGATGTTTCCTACATCGGTTCCTACGAAGGAATGGAAAAACAGCTTGTCAGCGATTTTCGTATCCCCTATTACGGAATTGCCACCGGCAAATTCCGCAGATATTTTGACTTAAAGAACTTTACCGACCCGTTCCGCGTGTTGAAAGGTTATGCGGAAGCCCGCAAATACCTGCGCCAGATCAATCCCGACGTGGTATTTTCCAAGGGCGGATTTGTTGCAGTACCCGTTGTACGTGCCGCTGCTTCCTTAAAGATCCCCTGCGTGATCCACGAATCCGACATGACTCCCGGACTTGCCAACAAACTCTGCATTCCCGTTGCCAAAAAAGTCTGCTGCAATTTCCCGGAAACCATGCGCAATCTTCCTGCAGAGAAAGCGATCCTGACAGGTTCTCCCATCCGCCAGGAACTGCTTTCCGGAAAGAAAGAAGCCGGATATCAGCTGTGCGGATTTACGGACCAGAAACCGGTGCTTATGGTCATCGGCGGTTCTTTAGGTGCTGCTGCCGTCAATCAGGCAGTGCGCGAAGCACTTCCCAAACTGCTGGAACAGTTTCAGGTGGTTCATCTTTGCGGACGCGAAAAGATAGACAATCTGCTTTTAAATACCAAGGGCTACAAACAGTTTGAATATGTAAAAGACGAACTCAAAGACATCTTTGCCATGGCAGATGTTGTGATCTCCAGAGCCGGTGCCAATGCCCTCTGCGAACTGCTCGCCTTAAAAAAGCCCAACGTGCTGATCCCGCTTCCTGCCGGTTCCAGCCGCGGAGACCAGATCTTAAATGCCCGCTCTTTTGAGTCCCAGGGCTACTCCATTGTAATCGACGAAGACTATCTGTCTCCCGATCTTCTTGCAGAAAAGGTACTGGAGCTGTATCACACCAAAGACAGCTATATCCGTACTATGGGCAAAAGCCAGCAGACCAACGCCATTTCCGCAATCGCTGCTGTTCTGGAAGAAATCGTAAACAAGTAAAGCTGTTCAATCCTGACAGAACACAAATAACAGTACGCACAAAAAACCTGAATGATCCGAAAATATGCATCTGCCGGATCATTCAGGTTTTCTTTTTGTCGATATTCAGATTCTCATTTATTCTCCGCAGATCAGCGCGCGCACAGCATCCAGTTCCTCAGCCGCAGGATTGCCGGGTGTCCAGTTAATGTTCAGCCCGTCATTGTCATATCTGGGAATCAGATGCATATGGAAATGGAATACCGTCTGTCCTGCAGCAGTTCCATTGTTCTGTACCAGATTAAAGCCGTCGCAGTGCAGCTTTTCTGTCATCTGTGCCGCCATCTTCTTTGCCAGCTTCATCACATCGCTGCACCAGTCATCCGGCAGCTCATATAAATTGTCAAAATGCTCCTTGGGCAGGATCAGGGCGTGACCCTTGGCAGCAGGTCCCAGATCCAGAATCACACGAAACCGTTCGTTCTCATAAAGAGTGCGGGACGGAATCTCTCCATTTGCGATCTTACAGAAAATACAGTTATCTTTTTTCATAATACTAAAATCTCCTTATCTCATCCTTTTTTTGCGGAATGATCCCCAGTACAAACGCCAGTATAAACCCTGTCACAAGACCGCCCAGATGCGCGGCATTATTGACGGACGGATTGGTAAATCCTGCATAAAATGACAGTGCCACCGCGATCAGCATCCGCTGTATCGTAATCTCTGCCGCCTTCCCGCGTTTCAGGATCACCAGAAACAAAAGTGCGCCTGTCATGCCAAACACGGCTCCGCTTGCTCCGATAGAATCATAAAAACCGCCGGTGGAGATCTCGTAAGCCGCAGACAGCAGATTACCGCAGACAGCAGCTGTCAGATACAAAATACAGAAACGTACGCGTCCCAGACTGCGTTCCACAATATCGCCTGCAAAATACAAAAGGATCATATTGTTGGCAAGATGCTCTGCATCTGCGTGCAGAAATGCGGATGTGACCAGACGATACCATTCCCTGTCATAAATCAGGTAAATAACGCCGAAACACCCTTCTTTTTCAAGCCAGCTTCCAAGCGCAGGCACAAGCAGCTCCAGCAGAAAAATCAGCACATTGATACTGATCAGCACAATGCAGCAGACCGGAATCTCCTTGGAAATCCAGCCGCGCCATAAGCTATTTTCCTTTCCGGAATATCGCTCTGCCATACACGTTCCTCCAATTGTATTCTGCCAAAAGTGCCGATAAATACAGCATTTTCATATAAAAATGGTATCACTATTCCCCGATGCTGTCAATAAATGCCAGTTCAAAACACTCCCGTCCAAACCGGATTTTATCTCCCAATTCCACCTTCGCAGCTTCGTTTGGCGCCAGTTTTCTGTCATTTATCATGGTGCCGTTGCGGGAATTCAGATCGATCAGAAGAAGATCCTCTCCTCCGTCCGAGAAAAAGCGCGCATGGACCCGGCTTACGGAAGCATCGTCCAGAACAATTTCTGCCCTGTCAGCCATTTTTCCCACTGTAACAGGCAGCATTTCCAGTGAAAATCTCCGTTTTCCCTTTACCTCTGTCAGATAAGGAACGCCGGACGGCTTTGACCGGGGCTTTTCTAAATCTGAAAAATAGATGGTTTCCCCCGCTTCCCTTTTTTCCAGCGCATCTGCATACACATCCCAGAGCGTTCTGTTGTCTTCTGTGCCTGGCGTCTGTTTTTGTTTGGAGAAAATTTGCGTTTTCTTTTTCTCTTTGGGACCAAACAGGCGCTGCAGCCAGTTTCTCTTTCGTCTGCGCTCCTCTTTGGCTCCCATTTCACTTTCTGTTTCAAAACACTCTGTCAAAACCGGTTCCGGGGGCACTTCCCACTGTCTGTCCTCATCAGACTGCGGCGTTTTCTCCCATTCTTTCTGCTGTGTGCGGATATTCTTTTTCTCAATGCAGGCCAGAAAGGATGCCAGTACAAAACTGTCCGATTTTGACAGTTTATAAAACTGATAAGCCAGATTGACCGCTGTTTCCCGGCTGTAATCTGCATGTTCCAGAAAAAAATCCGCCAGCGCAGTATACGGATTTTCGCCCTTTCCCCAGCCCGGACAATAACAGAAATACATCTCTTCCGTCTCCACATCCAGAAAGATACAGGACGGGTCTAATATCAGGCTTTCTCCGTCCAGAAGATACTCTCCCATATCTTCAAGCACCTGCATTGTCTGTTCCAGAATCTGCCAAATCTGCATGGCATCCAGCTTTTTCCCCTCGAAAAAACGTTCCAGAGACTGACGGGATGAAATTTCAAAATAAAGACAGGATTTGCCGTCCACCATTCTTTCCTGACAGGACAAAAGCCTGCGGATCCTGTTTTCCCGCAGCATACGGTAGGAATACTGCTGTGTCAGCTGCAGGATGGAATTTTGAATTACCATATAACTGTGATTTAACTCTCTTCGATATTCTGCCTGTATCATTTCTGTATCTCCCCTGCCTTATCCAAAATCTGTAATCCCCGGATATAATCCACCGGATCCAGGCATATTGCCGTTTTTTTCCTTACCAGCATCAAAGCTGTCCCGTCTGCTTTCAGAAGCGGTGTTTTTCGCGATAATGTAACCGTCACTCCTGCCATACCGGTTTCCACCTCCTGTTTTGTTTCACCAAAAGACAACACCTGCCAGTCTGTCAGACCGGCGAGTTCTTTTTTGACTTGTTCCTCCCGAAGTGTAAGCTGACGGACTCTGCTGCCCCTGAAGGCGGCAAGATAAGCATTCTGGGACATAAAACAGCCCTGATACAGATAACTGCACAAAAAAACCATCGCAGCTGCCAGCAGTGCAAGTCCGGGCATCCAGAACGCCGTTTCCACCGTCAGATATCCTTCTTCCTTTTCTTTTGGCATGATGTACTCCTTTCAGCTAATTCCCCACACCAACAGAGTTGCTGTCAGCAAAAAGGGGGCAAAACAAATCCGTGATTTCCGGTTAAGCTTTCCAAGCGCAATGCCGCATCCGGCATACAGCGCAGCCAGCAGACATGCTGCTGCCAAAACAGCAGTACAAAGCTCCCATCCCAGAAACAATCCAATGGCAAGTACCATATAACCGTCCGCTTTGCCAAGTTTTCCTTCCGTCAGAAAGCCAAGGGCAAGCATCAGAATACCCGGCAAAACTGCTGCCGGTATCGCCCGGACTGTATCGGTTTTAACTAAAATCCGCTGAACCTGCGCTGCTGCCCCTGTCAGAACTGCGCCGTACAAAAAAAGCCGGCTGATGCGGTAATTTCTAAAATCCTGTATGGCCCAGACACTTTCCCATCCCAATAACAGAATCCATTTCATTCTGTTCCTCCTTGTTTGACACAAACACCTGTCGGTGTCCTTTATTCCCTGCAGCGGCTGCAGACATGCCGCCCCTGTTCGATCGCCGCTTTTTTGGTGACCAGATCCACGGTTCTTTTCAGACCGCTGCAGGTTATGGATGCATGCCAGCGTTCCCCGTCCTTTGTCAGATACACATAGTCCGAGCTGCCGCACACCATACATTCCGTATAACGGCTGCCGTCTGCGTTTTTCTGTGACTTAGCCTGCTGCAGAGGATACATCTCCACCGCCGGATTCAAATAACTGCAGCTTCTGCTAAGATGATACGCCTCGCCGTTTCCGGTGATATAGACCATTTCCTCAGCTTCCTGCTGCGGCAGGGTTTCCCCCGCCAGATCAAATCCTGTCCATTTGTGCATCACACAGCCCGTTACGAAAAGATACCCCTGATAGCCCATGATCCTGATCAGCGGCTGCACATATTCTGCCGAAACCAGCCGGATATCCGGTTCGCTGCCTTCCTTTGCCTGTGTATGGGCAAGAACCGCCATCTGCCGTCCGGTCTGATGCAGCCGCATAAGCTCTGTCTGCGCCTGTTCAAACATCAAAAAAATTGAAAGAATATTGACCATGGCAAACAAAAACAGCGGCAGTACAAACAACGTCTCTGCCGTGACGCTTCCTGAAAGAAACACAGAACAGGATACCCCTTTGGACACGGTCGTTTTGGTGGGGTTTTTGAGAGGATCCTTGAGAGCGTTAAGGATATGTTTATGTTCCTGGAGAGTTTTTTTCTGATTACTTTTTTGTGTTAACTGTAAGTTGCTCCAAAGAGGCACCCGGTTTTGCCCTCCTTTCCTATTCATAGTCGTATTCCCTTGTAATCTGCCAGTTTCCCCCATAGGAAGAGCTGACAGAAATCATAACCTGCATACTGTCTATCAGGCCATCCATCCGGAACTTCTCATTTCCGGCAGTTTTGCGGATATCACTTTCCATCACATCTGCCAGTCCCGGCATCACCTTATCTGCCCCCTTTAAAAACAAAAGGCCGCCAAGATAGTCCCGGTATGTCATTCCATTTTCCGACTCCTTCCAGTCATCCAGATGCGCCCGGTATGTCAGTAACTGCCCAAAGGATGTATTCCAGCTTTCCTGATTTTTGACAAGCGGCACTTTCCCGCCGGAAAGAAGGATTCTGACATCCTTTACACTCTCTGCATAAGACCAGGCAAACAAAATGACCGTTGTCATCAGCTCTGCCAGCTCCGGAAGCCCCAAAATCCCGGTGATGAGCAATGCTGCAGTCTCAGCCGGCTGTTTTAAGCTGCTTGAAAAAAGAAATGCTGCATTGGAGGCTTCCCGGATCCACAAAAGCTGCTGTGCCGTTTTTCTGAGATTTTCCACGTCACTCTCCTGCCCATGCAGAATATATTCCACCTGATAATCCAGCGCACTGTTTTCCTTCTCTGCACCGAAATATCCGCATTTTTCCAGGATATAGGCATATAAAAGGCCGTTTTCCCACACAGAATCCGGAACCAGTTTTTTTGCAGACAGACCGGTTCCCTGATTCCGCTTCCGCCCGGAGACAAGCGATTGTGCTGAAACTGCCTTGGAAGACAGCTTTTTTTCCTTTACCACGCGGGATAAAATCCCTTCCCCGCGTGTTGCCTGTACGGCATCCGACGGCGTCTCCGGAATGTTTCCGTCCCACTCTTCATCCTGCAGCCTTTTGCCGGAACGGATCTCTTCTGTCAGCTGTGCCTGTGCCGCATCCCACTCCTGTTCTATGCCGTCGCCTGTATATCCGGAGCCTGCCAGCTGTTCCCCCAATGCCAAAAGTCCCTGCGCTGCCGAAATGCCATAGCAGTCCTTCATATACTGCACCACATGATATTTCAGAACGCCGAAGTTTTCATCCGTGGCAGCGCCTGCCTGCAGAAGTTCCACCGATTCTGCCGAAAGGCCGGTCAGATTCCCGGCACCGGAAACCGCAAAGGTCTGTTCCGGTGCCAGATTCTTTTCCAGATAGCTGCAGATCATCTGTTCCGTTTTGTGATAATCCGGCTCTCCGCTGCCATAGGAAGTATCCACGAAAAACAAGCCGTAACGGGACAGCATTTCCTGATGATACTGCGCCAGAGCCGACTGCATCGCCATATCGGTACAGCATTCAATCTGCAGACGAATCAGATCCCGCCGGGATGCACCGATCACGGTCAGAAACATCGACAGTAAAATCCCTGTCACCAGTGCCAGATATACCGTGATATACCCTTTCATATCTTTCCGGCCTGTGTCGTGATCTTTTTAAAAATAGAATTTACCAGTTCGGAAACTTTGTCCTTAAAAATCAGAACCAATCCCACTAAAACCAAAAGCAAAAGGACGATTTCCACCGTTCCAAAGCCCTCTTCTCCCCTCATGCAGTTTTCCAGGCGCCTGCGTACTTTGTGTACCACCAGCACCGCCCGTCTTTTGAATGCATCTATTTTCTTCATAGTCTCCTCCTTCACATTCCGGCAAAGGAAAAAATTGCCGGAACCATCACCAGTATCATTACAACCAGCAGCATCAGTATCATGGGAAACAGCAGCTTTGTCTGTGCTTCCTCTCCTTTTTTGCGCGCCAGTGCCCTGCGCTGCTCACAGGCACTTTCCGCCTCCTGCCACAAAGCTTCCAGCAGTCCGTCTGCGCCGCGGCTTATATTCTGATTCAGCAGCGCCGCACATTTTCTGCAGGGAGCGATCCGGCACCGTTTTCCCCAGTTTTCAATCGCATTTTTCTGCGTGATTCCGCTTTCCATTTCGTGACAGGCTCTTTGAATTTCCTCATAAATCGGTTCCTGACAGGCCCTGTCCCGTGCCGTTTTTGCCATTTTGAAAAATACCACCCGCAGGGGCATTCCTGTACCGGCCAGCATGGTAAGTCTGGCAACAAATCCCGGATACGCTGTCAAAATCCGGTTTTCCCGTTCCTTTTCCTTATTTTTAAGTTCCTCAAAGGACGCTGTATAAACACCCAGACACCCGAAAGCTGTCAGAAACAGGATCCAGATTCCGTAAGGCGGTCTGGAAAAAGACCATTTCAGGGGAAGTCCGTCGTAAGAATCCGGCAGTCTGAACCATTCCTGCGTTTTATCTGTTTCAGATTCCCCCTGTAATTTCTGTTCCACCAGCAAAGTCAGCTGCTGTACCCGGTCACGCTTTGGTACCGCTACCCTGACAGGAAACGTGACATAGCGTATTTTTTCCTGACAGCTCATCTGCGCTGTCAGTACCACAACCTGTTCCTCCTGCAAAGCTTCGCTGTATACATGTCCGGCAGTGTCCACGATTTCACTGTCACTGCTCTCCCAGACAAACTCCACCAGTCCGTCACATAAGGTATCCGGTAAAAAAAGATCCTGCTCCACATGTTCCAGAGAGCTGTTTTTTCCCGCGATCACCCTGGGAAGCTGTTTTTTTGCTTCTTCCAGCATCTTCTCACAGCCTTCCTCCGACAAGCGCCGCGCCGGGATTTCCACCAGAATCGTTTGCTCCGGCTCCTGCCCAAGCTGCGCTGTCAGGGGATAGGTCTTTGTCTCTGCTCCGGTAAACGGTCTTGCAAGATCACTCACTGTCGTATCCGTAACCAGATAAGAAACCAGAAAAAACACCGCTGCCCCACAGCCGCAGACTGCTGTGACCATCATCTTTTTTTGCCGCCGTATCTGCCACTGTCTGTACTTATCCTCCATTTGGTGTTTTCCGTACAGACGCCGGCAGATTTCCTGCTCCTTTTGTCTTTGCGCTGTGAGAAACCTGCCGATTCCTGTTTTTAATCTGCCGCCCTGTTTTTGGGGGCGCCCGCCCGCTAAGACAGCGGATTGCCCATATATTTCCACACTTTTTTTCACTCTGCATCCCTTCCTTTCACCTCCGGTTCAGACACGGATCTGCAGCAGCCGGTCCGCACATATCACTGCTGTCAGATAGATTCCCAAGCATATCGTCATCACACATAATCCCGCCGGATTATGATAAAGAGCATCAAAAAATCCCGGTGAGGTCAGATCCACATAGCCGTACATGGCAAAGGGGATCACATTCATAATCTTTAATTCAAACCGCCGCGACAGTAAAAGCTGCTCGATTTCCTGTTCCACTTCCAGCCGCTGTGCTGTCAGATCAATGGTTCTGCGGATCATTTCGCGCAGATTCCCTCCGCTTCGCTTGATCACGGCAAAAACCTCTGTAAAATCCTGAATTTCCTCCACACTGCAGTGATTTCCAAAACGCAGAAGCTGCTGTTCCAAGGATATGCCGTTTTGTATTCCCAGACGGATTTTTTTGAGTTCTTCTGCCATTGTGCAGTCACTTCCGTGCAGCAGGGAAACCTCTTTTTCCGCTTCCAGAAAGGCGTTTTCCACAGAATAACCGGTCTGCAGTCCTGCGCTGACCGAAAGAATCATATCCATAAACTGTCCTGTCAAAAGTCTGGCACAGCTGTCTTTATAGTCCCTGTTTCCCTGTTTCAGACACCACAGCGCTGTCAGCGGAAATGCTGCCATAACCAGCCAGGAACGGTAAAATACATAGGAAACTGCCGCAAGAATGATACCTGCTTTGACCAGACACTTCATCCACACATGCCAGGGCATTGCCCGCATTTCCCGCCAGAGGGCTGATACGCTTTCATACCATACCCGCTGCTGCAAGTTTTTCTTCATGGATCAGTTCTCCTTTTCTGACCAGTGATCCGCAGACCTTCTCCCGGGTGCTCTCTGTATTTTCCTCAAAAACATACAAAGGCTGTGTCAGGATCTCTCCGTCCGCAAATCCCAGAATTTCCCGGATTTCCAGCACTTTTCTGTTTCCGTCGCGCATTCTTCCCAGATGGATCAGAATATCGATTCCCGATGCGATCTGCCTTCGTATCGCTTCCAGCGGCATCTCCCCCAACGCCATCAGCAGCATGGTTTCCATGCGCAGAAGCATATCCTGTGCACTGTTTGCGTGACCGGTTGACATACTGCCGGCATGTCCTGAATTGTACGCCGTCAGCAGTTCGCTGATCTCTGCGCCGCGGATCTCCCCCACGATAATGCGCGAAGGCCGCATACGCAGGGAAGTCCGGATCAGATCCCGGATCGTCACCGGTCTGCATCCTTCCACGTTCTGATTACGTGTTTCCAGAGAAATCAGATTTTCAATCCCTGCAAGCTGCAGTTCCGCACTGTCCTCGATGGTGATGATCCTCTCTGATTCGGAGATTGCCTGCGACAGCGCATTCAGAAACGTGGTTTTTCCGCTCCCGGTTCCGCCGCTGATAAAGATGTTGTAGCGGCTTTTCACCAGTCTGCGCAAAAATGCCGCACATTCTTCGCTTAATGCCCCCAGCTGCACAAGCTTATCCAGTGTCATGCCCTCTGTGGGAAAACGCCGGATCGTCACTGCCGGTCCGTTCAGTGCCACCGGAGCAAGTACCACATTTACCCGGGAACCGTCTTCCAGACGCGCATCCAGGATCGGTGAGGCCTCGTTGACCACGCGGTTGCAGCCTGCCGCGATCTGCTGGATCACATCCTGCAGCTTTTCCATACTTTCAAACTGTCCGCCCCAGCGAAACAGCGTGCCGTGTTTTTCCACAAAGATTCTGTCCGGCCCATTGACCATGATCTCTGTCACTTCTTCATCTTCCAGAATCCTCTGCAGTACATCCAGCCCACGGATACTGTCAAAGATTTCTTCCGCCATCCTGCGGCGCAGCGCCACGGAAAGCTTGCCGCTGCAGGCACGGGCACTTAAGCTTTCATCGATCATTTCCCTGATCTGGTCATCCGAAAATTCCTGTCCGCCTTCCAGTTGTTTTGCTATTTCTGCCCGGATCAGCATCCGCTGCAGATCATAAAATTCCGGTTTCATCTTCTTTAAGCATCCTTTCTGCATATTCTGCAAGTTCTCCCGTGGTCATGTGATACAGACTGCGGGGCAGTTTTTTAAACAGCGGCAGCGGCAGTTTTTTTGTCTTTTTCAAAACGTCCTCATAAGCGGCCATTTTCAGTACTTTTTCGTACTGATCGATCTTTGCCATGGCAAACCCATCCTCTCTGGTTATGGTATACACCCGCCTGCAGCGGCGCAGGATCTCGTACAGTCCCTGAACTGCGTCTGACAGATCCAGAAGGATATACTCATACCGGCTCTCCTCCAGTACATCGAGAAACTTCATCCATTCCTCTTCCTTTAATTGAGAGATATCAGTCCCGCAAAATGCCGGCGGGCACATATCCATGCCATTGATGTTTTCCACCATCTGATACAGCTTTGCCAACAGCTTCTGGGGTGAAGCGTTCAGAAAATAAAGCAGATCTGTCAGCTCTGCCGAAAAGGAACGGTCAAACATCGTTCCCAGTCCGGAATAGGTTTCAAAATTCAGATATAAAACTCTGTGACTGCGGGCAAGAATCTGCCCTGTGACAAATGCGAATGTGGTTTGCAGACACCGTCTGACCGGTGTGTAGATCCCGATCAGTCTGACCGGGTTTTGATGAGTGGAATGCCGTCCTGACATTCCCGAAAGTATGGTGCCCTCCATTGCCATACGCACAATGGACGAGACACTGCTGTATTTGCTGATCGCAGGGTATTTTTCATCTATTCCCTGTTCTGCCCGCGGCGGATCTTTCCCCTCCTGCAGGATCACGATCCGTTCTATGGACAGTTTTTCAATCTCTTTGCTGTAGGCCGATTCTGCCACCAATAAAACACTGACCGGTGTATCAGCCATATGACAGCAAAGCTTGTCCGCACCGGAAAACACCCGGATCTCACAATCAAGATCCTCTCTTCGTCCCAGTGCCTCCATCAAATGATATGCATATTCCAGCTCGGAATCACATATTACCAGAATATTAGCCGTAAAAACGCCTCCTGTCTGTGATGTGAATTTTTATGAAGTTGTACGTAAATCTTATTCAAACATTCCGGAATTCATCGATAGCCGTTCGAAGTAAGAAAGAAAGATGCGGCGACCGCCGCGTGTACCTGACTGGTAAAACGAATTATAGCCCCCGGATTTTGATTTGTCCAGAGGCTGTCAGAAAATAAATCATTTTTGTAAAATTGTTCCAAACACTTCTTTTTTCACGGAAATAAAACCCTGAAATCCCTGATAAATACAAGGTTTTCACATGTCAAAAGCTATTTTTTTGCGTGCTGTTTCTTCTAAAGAAAATAGGCACGCAGTCCATACAAAAGCGCCACTCCCGGCATTCCCAGAACACCTGCGGTCAAAAAGCTGACCGGATTGATCCCCACCGCCATCTGCATTCCCATCCGTTCCAGAAAGCGGTTGATCATCCAGACAGCGATCATGCCAAAAATCGCCCTGATCCCAAAATTCAACAGTGTTTCCGCTCCATTTTTCATGCTGACCGCTCCGACTGTCCTTTTTACAGATTATGTCCTTTTGTCCTTCAATATGCAGAATACATGCATATTTCTTCCAGCAATGCCTATACTTTACTAAAAAACGAAAAAGGAGAAGCCTATGAGATCCGTATTCCGTATCATGCACCGCCCGGCACAGGAGGAAATTCCGCTTACCCAGGCAGAACGCCTTCGTCTTGATCTGCAGCTTGCCAAATGGGAACTGGACTGTGCTTATGCCGGTTTTGACTATGCCACCGACCCGGATCTGATCGACTGTTATATTTTCAAATTAAATGCTGCCATGAAGCGATATAAATTTCTGCTGGAAACCTACCATGCCCTGCAGGATACTGCGCGTGATCAGAATCCAAACACCAGCGCCGCATACGCCGGAAGCGCAAATTCCAGTCTGTAGGGAAATCCATCGCAGGCTTTTTTATGGGGCATCTGGTCACTGACTGCTGCCCCGCTGCCGCCAAACCGTTTCTCCTGACTGTTTAAATACAGCGCATACCGCCGGTTTTCCGGCACACCCACCGCATAATCCTTAATTTCCTCTGACGACATGTTCAGGATAAACAAAAGCTTTTTGCTGCCATCCTGCGCCGTCCTGATAAAACTGTAAGTGCCGCGCTGTGTGTCATCTGCATTGACCCAGAAAAAACCGTCCCATCCTTTATCGATTCTGTACAGGCAGGGATGGCTGCCATAAAGCGCCAGCAGTTCTTTTACATATTCCTGTATTCCTTTGTGATATTCATTCTCCAAAAGTTCCCAGTCCAGAGGCCTGTCAGGGCTCCATTCTCTCTCCTGGGCAAAATCCTGACCCATAAATAACAGTTTTTTGCCGGAATGCCCAAACAGATAGGTGTATCCCAGACGCAGATTCGCATACTGATCCACCCTGCAGCCTTCCATTTTCCGCAGCATGGAGCCTTTTCCATGCACCACTTCGTCGTGGGACAAAGGCAGAATATAGTGCTCCTTTTCATGATATGACATGGCAAAGGTCAGGTCATAGTGATCTTTTCTGCGGGATTGCTGATCTTTTCCCATATAGGCACAAAAATCATGCATCCAGCCAAGATTCCATTTTCCCAGAAATCCCAGACCGCCCTCTTCCTGCAGCGCTGTAACCTGCGGCCACAGCGAGGAATCCTCCGCGATCATCCAGACGCCGGGAAACTGCTTTTTCACCTGTGCATTGACTTTTTGTAAAAATAAGGCTGCTGCCGGATTTTGATTGCCGCCGTCTGCATTGGGAAGCCAGCTGCCGGATTCTTTCCCAAAATCCAGATACAGCATGGATGCCACCGCATCCACACGCAGTCCGTCCACATGAAATTCCCTAATCCAGTACAGGGCATTGGCAAGCATAAAACTCTGAATCTCATGCATGTCATAATAAAACATGCGGGTTCCCCAATGGGGATGCTCACTTCTTTTCGGATTGGGATGTTCAAACAAAGGCAGTCCGTCAAAATCTGCCAGACCGTGTGCATCCTTGGGAAAATGGGCCGGAACCCAGTCCAGTATCACGCCGATCCCGTTTTCATGCAAAGTATTTACCAGATATTTAAAATCCTCAGGGGTTCCATACCTTGATGTGGGTGCATAATATCCCGTCACCTGATAACCCCAGGATTCATCCAGCGGATGTTCTGCAATCCCCATCAGCTCCACATGGGTGTAATGCATTTTTTTGACATATGCGGCAATTTCATCCGCAAATGTGCGGTAATCATAAAAAGAATTACCCGGATCGTCATTTCTTTTCCAGGAACCGATATGGCATTCGTAAATCGCCAGCGGCTCCTTTTGTATGTTTTGTGTCTCTCGTTTTTTTATCCACTCCTGATCGCTCCACGGATATGCCTCCTGTTTTGTCACCACAGAGGCTGTCCTGGGCCGCAGCTGCGCCTGCATGGCAAAAGGATCTGACTTTTTCAAAATCCGTCCGTCCGGGGCAGTCACCAGAAACTGATAGCTGTCCCCAGGGCATACTCCCGGTATAAACAGCTGCCAGATACCGGCAGGATTCATCCTCCGCATAGCATGGCGTTCTGTACTCCATTCATTGAAGCTTCCTGTCACATGCACTTTTTGGGCATGAGGTGCCCATACCGCAAACATGGCGCCCTCCTGACCGTTTTGGACTGTCAGATGGGCTCCCAGCTTCCGATAAAGGGTATCGTGTTCTCCCCGGGAAAACAATTCCTGATCTGTAGTTGTAAATTGCAGATTTCTGCTTTCTGTTATTTTACCGGGCACCGTCACCCCTCCCCCTTTTTATACGTATCAAAAAACCGTCCTGAAAATGGACGGTTTTTTACAAATTTTATTTAAATAAAATCGCGTTCTCTTAAAATGATCATATCATCGTCGTCATAGCGGCGGCGCGCAATGATATCCCAGAAATGGCGCAGACTCATACGGCTCGCACTCTCGATCGCTTCGTCGATGATCTCGCGAACCTCATCCACTGTTACCGCATGCTCGCTGGTCTGCATATCCTCAATTCTGGTATGCAGCGCAAGTCTTCCCATTTCATCAATGGAAAATTCCTGGGTATAGGCATACTGACAGCCATACTTTACAAGGGTGGCGCTGTCTAATGCCGCAATATCAAATCTTGCGGTAAAGCAGTCTGCCAAAGGCTTACAGCGGTCCGCCAGACGCTCCATTGCCTTTTTGGTATCCATTGCAAATACGATCACACCGGTATGCTCCTGATTCAAGGCTTCCGCCAGTCTCTGCGCACCCTGTGCAGAAAGCTTTCCTGCATTCTCCACAAGCAGGGCACCGCCTCCTACCTTGGCGATCACCTCAGCTGCACTCTTTTCGTTCAGAATATCACCGCTGATCTTTGCAACCTTTCCGGAAAAGTTATTGTTGCTGTTTTTCACGGAACGGATCATATTGCGTGCAAGCCCCATGGTGTCAGAACCGGGCGCTCCTGTCAGGATCACGTTTCCGGTAAATGCGGACAGGCTGATGGAATCCAGAGCGGTCACCAGCTGACGCATCGCGCCTCTTGTGGGCACATAAGGCGCAAATCTGTCCTTTTCCTCGCGGCTCATATGGCGCATATGTTCCTGAATCTGCTCTTCCTTGATACGGGCATGCAAAGCGGCCGTATCTTCCAGACCGGCAGTTCTGTCACTTTCGCTTGTCTTGGCAGGCTCCTTGGGCTGTTCATCTGCTTCCTGCTGAATCTGTTCCTCAGCGTCCGTTTCTGTTTCTGCCGTTTCTTCCTGCTGCTTATCAGCACTGCCGTCAGCTTCTTCATCTGCTGCCCCGTCAACGACTTCTGCGATGTCAGGTTTTTCTTCGAAATCAGGGTTTTGGGCAATGTCAGAAGTTTCTGCAGCCACTGCCGCAGCTTCCTGTACATTTTCTTCTGCAGATTCCTGTTCAGGTTCATCCTCTGCTTTCAGATTTTCACCGACTGCTGCAGCCCCAACGCCAACTGCTGCTCTTGCCGCTGCATTGGCAGGTCTGGGCATCTGCACAGCATCCTCTTCCTCCAGCATGCTTTCTGCAGTTTCTGTTCTGCTGTCTGCTCTTGTCCAGCTTTCATCCTGCATTTCCTGAATTTCTTCCAGTTCTTCCACTTCGGAATCATCCATTGTTTCTGCTGCCATTTCTTTTACAGGCTCAGCTGCAGGTTTTTTGGCAAGACGGCGCATACTTTCTTCGTAAGCTGCATTTTCGCGCTCCAGCTGTTCCAGAATGCCGTCACGGCTCTGCTGGTCGAATTCCGCAAAAAGGGAACCCGTCTGCTGCAGCATCCATTCGCGGGTCTGATTTTTACGTCTTCTGGCATTTTCCTCTTTCATGCGTTCCCATTCTCTGAGAACATCTTCAATATTCATCTGACCGGTGATCTGTTTTTCAACCACCCGTTCCTCAGGCAGTGCCAAACTGATCTGTCCGTCATATTCCTGTGCCAGCAGATTGTCCATTCCGCTGTTTTCCTGCACAAAACCACTGTTTAAAACAGTCTCTGCAGTTTCCTGCACAACTTCAGGAACAGCTTCTTCATCCGCCGTTTCGATTACATTTTCAGGTTCTATTACCTTCTCAGCTTCGGCTGTATCAGTTTCCGTCTCAGCTTCCTTCTGTGCTGTCACCTGCTGTAAAATGCGTTCCGTCTCTTCCTCTTCAAGCTGTCCGGTCACACCGTTTGTCAGCTCCTCGGAACCGGAGAGCACTCTGGTCACATCTTCCAGATATTCTGCATTTTCTCCGCCGTACTCTGCCAGTCTGGCTGCAGCATTCGCTCTTCTTTCTTCTGTCGGCTGTGCATAAATCTGGCGCATACCGGTATCGGGCAAGCGGACAGTATCCTGTGTCATAACCTCAGGTTCCAGCACTTCACGCATGCTTTCTGCCAGTGCCGCCTGCAGATTGATGGTATTGTACTCACCCATATCCATGGGCTTGATCTGGATATCCATCTCCTCTTCTGCTGAAACTTCTGCAGTTATTTCAGGCTGCAGCTCTGTTTCGGGCAGTTCCTCGACCTCCGGTCCGTTTTCCAGCTCAGGTTCCGGTTCGGGCTCTGCCGCAGGTTCCACCCATCTTCCTGTCATGCGGTCATAAGACTGCTGCTGGGCGGGAGAAAGTGCAGCATAAAGCTGTTTTAATTCCATGGCTTTGATGACATATTTTCCTTCACCAAACCACAGGATCAGCTGATCGCACTCTTCGATACACTCTGTTGCCAGTCCGATCCTATGATACAAAAATGCAAGCTCGTAAGCCCACTTTTCGTTGTATTCTCTCTTTTTATATTCTTTTAATACCGCAATGCGCTCTTCCAGACTGATATCCTGCGCTTCATAAATCTTGTAAAGCAGGATATAACGGTTGTTGTCATTGGGAGCCTGCTGCACAAACTCCTTGTAATACTCAACAGCCTCCACAACCTGTCCCATCTTGATGGTAAGGTCGCAAAGCGCATAGGAAATACGCCGGTTCTGGGGATTTTTATCATTCGCCAGAAGCAGCATTGCCTTCGCATCTTCAAATCTGCGGTTTATCTTGTATACATCACTGATGACACACAGCGTGGAAACATTACGCACCTTATTCCAGTCCACTGTATCTGCAACCTGCGCAGCTTCCTGAAAACGCCCCTTTTTATTCAGCGTTCTGATCTCTTCAAGCCGTAACTTGTATTCGTACTTATCCAAGGGTATTCTCCTCTTTTTTCATTCACACATAATCCCCCTCCGTCAACGCTCTCTTTCATACGTTATAACGTTATGTTCCGGAGGGTACAAAAACCCACTATTCTTTGTAAGTGTATCATAGGGTTTTGGCAATGTCAAAGAAAAAAGCCGCATATCAGGTTCTTTTCGCAGCGCAGATTTCCTCCGCTTTGCGCAGAAGTCCGTTAAATTCTTCAGGGGTTTTGCATCCTGTCAAAAACAGTCCGACACCCTCTGGATCAAGTTCTTCACAGATTGGCAGAATATCCTCAGGCGTACAGGTGATCGTCACCAGTTTTCCTGCATCCTGAATCTTTTTGAGCACAGAAATCCACTCCCGGGCAGGTTTTTGTCCCTCACCGGGCACCCACTGTACACCGTTTAGCTTCTCAATTTCCAGAATGCGGTCCAGATGACGCAGGGCATCCGGTCCGTCCAGATGATAAACACTTGCCTCCAGAAAATTAACTTCCTGTAAAATACCCGGAAGTACAAAACGATCATAGTCTGCCGCACTCACCATGCAGGAAAAATCACTTCCCACCACATACCATTTCTTCTCAGGATGCCACAGTCCCATCCAGTTGACAGTTCCTTCCTGTACCGGCGCAATGATGTTGTCAAGCCGGTTAAACATTTCCTTATGCACTTCAAACACTTCGTCACTGCGGCCGTTGATCAGCTCCGGGGTATCGACCAAATCATAGCATAACTCCTGCGGGCCGCGCAAAGAAACCAGACCGTCCGTTCCCGGATGCAGATCCGTAATTCCTACCAGATAATCTCCCTTTGCGTCTGCTGCTGCCGCTTCTGTGATTGCCCTGATCTTCTGCCACCAAATATTGTTTTCATCAAACTGAATCGGCGGATAGGTTTCCCAGTCCTCAACGACAGGATGTGCCCAGCTGGTATCTTCACCGTATTCAATACTGCAGCCGGCAACTGCCCCCACGATATCGGGGCCAAGATTGGGATTCAAAACCGGAACCATTTCACCGCCAAACCAGGTCTGTGCAAAGTATTTCCGGGTATTTGCCACCACATATGCAGGATTTTCCCAGCGATCCTCCAGATTTTCGGGTACCAAAAACTCTGCAGCGTTTTGGTCATCTGCCCTGTTTGCCATCGAAACCGTACCAAAAATCAGCGGTCTGTCATGATTTTCTTTATTCCAGAACTGCAGCCATCTTTTTTTAAGCCATTCGTAATCCTGATTATACATATTCCCAACTCCTGTCATCCACGTTTTTGAAAGAAAGACGCCCTTGCGGACGTCTTTCTTTTTGCTTATTTGTACATCTTCATGTAATCGCCGTGAGCGTCGATCAGTTCATCGCACATCTTCACAATATCGTCGATGGAAAGCTGTGCTGCGGTGTGAGGATCCAGCATTGCTGCCTGATAGATCGCTTCACGTTTTCTGGTTCTTGCTGCTTCAATGGTCAGAAGCTGAACATTGATGTTGGTCATGTTCATTGCTGCCAGCTGTACGGGCAGTCTGCCTACATGGCAGGGATGAATGCCGTTGCCGTTGATCAGACAGGGAACTTCTACGCAGGCATCTGCGGGCAGGTTCTCGATGCAGCCATTGTTGATCACGTTGCCGCCGATCTGTAATGCCTTGCTTTCGGTAACTGCTTCCATAATGTAGGATGCATACTCATGGCTGCGCTCATGGGTGATCTTGCCGTCATTTAAGATATCATCACGTTCTTTTTCCCAGCCTGCGATCTGCGCGATACATCTTCTGGGATATTCATCCAGCGGAATATTGTATCTGTCGATCAGTTCGGGGTAGTTGGGCTTAATGAAGAAGCAGTTGTATTCTGCATTATGTTCACTGGATTCGGTACAGTAGTAACCCAGTCTGTTGATATATTCAAAACGCACCATATCGGTATGCTTTTCGGTTGCATTCTTTTCGGCAGCTCTTCTGCGGATTTCGGGATACAGGTCGTTGCCGTCCTTGTCCTGAATCTTTAACAGCCAGCCCATATGGTTGATTCCGGCGATCAGCTCCTTGCGGCCTTCCAGCTTGTCTTCCATGCCCAGACTCTTTAACAGACCTTCAGAACAAACCTGTACACTGTGGCACAGACCGATGGTCTTAATGGGAGTATAACGCTGCATATAACCGGCCAGAATACCCATGGGATTGGTGTAGTTTAAAAACAGTGCGTCAGGACAAACCTCTGCCATGTCATCCGCAAAATCCTGCAGTACAGGGATTGTACGCAGACCGCGCATGATGCCGCCGATGCCAAGGGTGTCAGCGATCGTCTGGCGCAGACCGAATTTCTTGGGTACTTCAAAGTCAATGATGGTACAGGGATCGTAAAGACCTACCTGAATCGCATCCACTACGAAATTAGCACCGCGCAGTGCTTCTTTTCTGTTTTCAACGCCCAGATAAGTGGAAATCTTTGCTCTGCCTTCATTTACGTTTTTATTGATGGCATCCAGAATGATTCTGGACTCTTCCAGTCTCTTGCCGTCAATATCATACAGTGCGATTTCACTTTCGCGCAGGGAAGGGGTACACATACAGTCACCCAGCACGTTTCTTGCAAACACGGTGCTGCCTGCACCCATAAAAGTAATTTTAGCCATATCTGCCTCCTATCTAGCGGTGTGTCCTGCCGGCCATGCCGCACAAACCACACTCTGATATGTAAAGTATAAAATCACATACTCATTCTGTCTACTTATTTATTGCAAATCTTCACAAAACTGCTTCCATATTTTTCACTAATTGACAGATCAGCGATTCCGTTTTAGAATAAGCACAGGCAGATATGTAGGTATCTGTTTTCGCCTGTTTGTCACGTGACTTCTTTTATCTCACAGGTTATTTCGCGGCGCATCGCCGCTGTTTTATCCATTTTTAGTCTATGGTCCATTACCGGTTGCGTTAAAAGACCGGCTTTTGGCAGAACCCGATCTCGACAAGCTGTGTCATTGGATCAAGCTTGCTGCTAAATCAGAGGGCCTGAATGACTTTATGCAGAAAATCTATACAACATAAAAGTATGCTCTATACACACACTTTGCGCCGGGCGCGCTGCCAAAAAACAGCAAACCTGCGCCCGGCGCATATTCTTTTTTATTCCTGGTCATACTGCTGCATATGCTTTTTGGGCGACAATCCCATTTTCTGCTTGAATACCCGCGAAAAATACATGGGATCCGTAAATCCGCACAACAGCGACACATCCTGAATACTGGTAAATTTCTGTTCCATCAGCGCGCAGGCATGCTGGATCCTGACCGTATTCAGATAATCCACGATACCGGTTTTTAAATGCTGCTTAAAAGCTGTGGAAATATACTTTTTGTTATAGGAAAATTCATGACTGATCTTTTCCAGACAAAGTTCCGGATCTGAAAAATTGTCATCGATATACTTTTTGACCCGCAGAACGATCGGCGCCGCTGCCGGATTCTTTTCTGTTCCCGTACTGCATATCGTCCTTTTTCCCAGCTCTGCCATGGTGTACAAAAGCACACTTTCACTGATCAGACCGATCATTTCCTCACTGTATGTCAGCCCGTTTTTCCAGAAAACTTCCATATCCTCATATTCACTGAAGACACAGTTTTTGCTGCTGATCTTTAAAATATCCATGATCTGATTTGCACGCACCCCCATGTAACTGATGTACATGTAAGTAAGATCCTCTGATGCTTCAAAGGAAAAGGGTACTGCCGGCAGCAAAAAGAAGATATCTCCCCTTTTTACAGGCCAGGACAAGCCGCCGCAGTGCAGCAGACCGCTGCCGCTGCACACATAGTGCAGACGGTAAGCCGAAAGCATTTTGACCTTTTCCATATTTGCAGAATCTGTTTCCAGCACAAAATTCAGGATATGTATATGGTCATTGGTCGGATTCACCGGAATAAATCTGCAGATGTTGCTGTTCATACGCCCCTCTTTTTGATCACCTTCGCAGGACATCCCACTGCCACAGAGTAATCCGGGATCGGTTTTACCACCACGGAACCGGCTCCGATCACACATCCTTCTCCGATATTGCCGGAATACATCACGGTACAGCGCATTCCGATATAGGTATCTCTGCCGATCACCACTTTTTCACAATGTCCGCCCTGTTCAATGATATTACGATCGGGATCGTCGTAAATGTGAGAATACGGGGTAAGAGTGATATTCTGTGCCAGAAGACAATGATCCCTGATCTCCAGTCCTCTGTGTCCGAACAGAGTCGTTCCGGTTCCGATATACACATTATTTTCCACCCGGATATAACCGTCATCGGCCCGTTCCGTATCCAGATAAACCCGGTCATTGAGAGTCACGCTATCTCCCAGCGTGATACCTCCTTCTCCCCTCGCGATCAGCGTACAATCGTCACAGATAGTCACGTTGTTCCCAAGTGCGATAAACTGGGGATTCGTGATCTTCACATTTCTGCCGATGGAGACATTTTCTCCCATACTCTTAAACTGCGTACGGTAATACTCACAGCGAAG
Organism: Lachnospiraceae bacterium; assembly: GCA_017500935.1. Classification (GTDB taxonomy): domain Bacteria; phylum Bacillota; class Clostridia; order Lachnospirales; family Lachnospiraceae; genus Gallintestinimicrobium. Next base: position 16,728 of record JAFVXW010000075.1, on the reverse strand, counting down.
CTTTGCCGCATATTCGGAATCATCCTGCAAAAAGACGGTTTTATAAAAACTTTCCCGTTCTGCAGCATTCATATTTTCAAATGCCTTCGAAAAAAAATCCTGCATTATTTTTCCTCTTCTGCCAGTTTTTTCAGCCACAGATCACGAATCCGGTCATAAACTTCATCTGCCACTTCCGGGTCACCTGTAGAACAGGACGGAAGCAGCTGATCTCCTGCAACCTTTGGATCGGTACATGCCGTGTCATTGCGGTACTTTTCACGCACTGCCTTGTCGCGCAGATTGGGAATTTCCATGGGTATGCCGCCTGCAAGAACAGAACGGTACGCAAAAATACCGGGCAAAAACATATCCATTGCTTCATACACATCAATCACATCTGCATTTTCATTGCCGAGGATCTTTTCCATAAAATTATACATGGTATAAAAATCAGAACCGCCATGCCCCATTTCTTCTTCCAGTCCCGGAAACTGTGCAGGCACTTTGTAGGCATCCACTTTATTGGGACCGTACTCGCCGGAGTATTCGTCTGCATTGATGTAAATATGATGCACATCGCCAAGCTCCGCATCTTCTCTAGCGGATTCCATACGTCCCTTGGAGCCGTAAACGGTATACCAGATGGAATTTTTATACAGACCGCCGTGAATGCTCTTTACGATACCGCCGTTTTCCAGTTCCACCATCTCCACCGCAAACGCACCGGTTCTTTTGCCTTTATTTAACTGACGTTCATTTTTCAGACCTTCAAAACCGGTTACCTTTACAGGGCGCAGACCTGTCATGTGAATGATCGGTCCCAAAGAATGGGTGCAGTAGAAGGAAGAAAACATATAATTTCTCCAATGATCTCTTTCTCCATAGGTAATTTCCGGCCAGATGGGAACACAGTTATGGATATATTCACCCTCACCGTATTCAAATTCACCAATCCTGCCTTCCTGATATAAACGCTTCATTTCACGGGGTGCAGGCATATAACAGTAGTTTTCACCATAGGCATAGATCATTCCGGTCTCTTCCACCGCCTCGATCAGTTCTACCGCCTCTTTCATGGTCTGGGACGGCAGCACTTCACTGAACACATGCTTGCCTGCCTTCATTGCCTTAATGGCAAAGGGCGCGTGCTCATTGGCATAGTTTGCCAGAATCACTGCATCCATATCATGCTTTAAAAATTCATCATAATCGGTATAAAGAGCAACCTGGTCGCCCCATTCTTTTTTACGCAGCAAAAGACCTTCTTCCCATTTGTCGCATACTGCCACAAGTTCGGCATTCTGTGCCTTTTCACAATAATGAATCATGCTTCTGCCGCGGCCGACACCGATAACACCAATTTTTACCTTTTTCATTTTATAACTCCTTCTGAGACTTATCCGCTGTCTGTATTTTATTTCTCCTGTTCTGCAAGCTTGACCAGCCATTTTTCACGGATCAGATCATAGACACTGTCATCAATTTCCACATTTCCCTTAGAAAAATTAGGCTGCAGCATATCACCTGCTGCCTTTGGATCGGTACATGCTGTATCATTGCGGTACTGTTCACGCACTGCCTTGTCACGAAGATTGGGGATCTCCATCGGAATACCGCCGGCCAGAATGGAACGGTATGCAAACAGACCCGGCAGGAACATATCCAGTGCCTCATAAACATCGATCACATCCGCTTCTTCGTTTCCTTTGATCTTTTCGATAAAATGATACATGGTATAAACGTCAGAACCGCCGTGTCCCATTTTTTCCTCCAGTTCAGGGAACTGTGCAGGTACTTTATAAGCATCCACCTTATTGGGGCCATATTCACCTGAATACGCATCGGCATTGATATAGACCTGATGTACATCCCCGGCTTCCGCATCTTCCCTTGCGGATTCCATACGTCCCTTGGAGCCGTAAACAGTATACCAGATGGAATTTTTATACAGGCCGCCGTGAATGCTCTTTACGATACCGCCGTTTTCCAGTTCCACCATTTCCATGCCAAAGGCACCGCCTTTGGCACCCATGCGCAGATTTCTTTCGATCTTTGTACCCTCAAAGCCGGTAACCCTCACCGGACGCAGGCCTGTAATGTGAATGATCGGTCCCATGGAATGGGTACAGTAAAAGGTGGAATACATGCCGTTGCGCCAGTGATCTTTCTCTCCGTATGTAATTTCAGGCCAGATAGATTCACAGTTATGTACATATTCACCTTCGCCATACTCAAATTCGCCGATCTTACCTTCACGGTAAAGTCTTCTCATCTCGCGGGGTGCAGGCATATAGCAGTAATTTTCTGCATATGCATAAATTCTGCCGGTCTCCTCCACTGCCTCGATAAGCTCCACAGCTTCCTTCATGGTCTGTACAGGCAGCACTTCGCTCAAAACATGCTTTCCGGCTCTCATCGCCTTTACCGCAAAAGGTGCGTGTTCATTGGCATAGTTGGCCAAAACCACCGCATCCATGTCGTGTTTTAAAAATTCATCATAGTCCGTGTAATAGGCAACCGCATCTCCCCACTCCCTTTCACGGAGTTTAAGACCTTCCTCCCACTTGTCACACACTGCCACCAATTCTGCATTCTGTGCCAGTTTGCAGTAATTCATCATACTGCTGCCGCGTCCAACGCCGATAACACCTACTTTTACTTTTCTGTTCATAGATACACCCCTCCTGATGATAAAAATAAAGTAATACCCCTACTATCTTTTTAACACAAACCCCTCACTTTTGGTATGGATAAAATATTATTTTTTATGGATATTGGTCAGATATTCTATTTACTGCCGCCAGTTTCTTTTTTGCGATTGACATTTTCTGCTGCCGTTGCTACCATTTTTTCAAAGGAAATTTTGTGAGAATCATCCATTTTTTATGACTCAAAAACAAAGAAAGGTGACATTGCCATGACTTCCAGAGAACGCGTGAAAGCCGCCATGCATTTTGAAAAGCCGGACAAAGTTCCGGTTCAGTATTATTACTGCCCCGTTGGCTATTATGAACACGGTGACAAACTAAATGATCTTTATGCCGCACTGCCGGGCGATTTTGAGCCCTTCCGCCGTATGCCCTGCACCGGCCCTGCTCCGGATGAATACGACGAAAACGGCAGATACCATTACTTTTTTGAAGACGAATGGGGCGTAACCTGGGAAAAACGCATTTTCGGCGTCACCGGTATCCCCTGTAAATATCCGCTGGAAGATACTTCAAAACTTTCTTCCTATAAGCCGCCCGTGCCTGTCACTCCCGATCATCCCGACTTTCCGCAGTTAAAGGCGCGCATCGACAGCATGAAAGAGGCCGGATACTACACCTTTCACGGCACTGTCGGCATCTATGAAAAGCTGATCACCCTCTGCGGCGATGAAAATGCACTCTGCGGAATCGCCCTTGAAGACGAGGATGTGGAAGCCATCGCAGACATGATCATGGAATATGGCCGCAAATGTACGGAAACCGCTGTTGCGCTGGGCGCAGACGGTCTTGCCATCGGTGATGATTACGGCGGCGAAAAATCCCTGCTGATCAGCCCTGCCATGTGGCGGCGTTTTATCAAGCCCCGCCTTGCTTATATTCTGGAACCGGCCGTCAAAGCCGGCATGGATATCCATTTTCACAGCTGCGGCATGGTCTGGGATATCCTGCCTGATTTTAAAGAACTTGGTGTCACCTCCATCTGGCCTCAGCTTCCCGCTTACGATATGGAAAAACTGGCTGCAAAATGCCGTGAACTTGGCCTTGCCGTCGCACTTCACACAGACCGCGCCAATACCATGACCTTCGGTACACCGCAGCAGGTACGTGACCTTGTCAGAAAAGAAGCTGAAATCTTTGATGTCAAAAACGGCGGCGCCTGGTTTTATGTGGAAGCCGACAATGATTTCCCCTTTGAAAACTTAAAAGCACTGGTAGAAACCATTAAAGAGCTGCAGTAAATATTACCTTTTCACCCTTTTATAACAGGAGGACACCATTATGAATGATACCTGTACCAAAGAATTTGCGTTTCTTCGCAGCCTTTTCTCTCCTGACGCACTTCCGCTGTCTTTTACCTACGGAGAAAAACATTACACACAGCTGCCCGCAGATTTCAAAAAAACCTCTGTATTTACCGACAGCCGTATCCGCCGCAGAGAATATTCCGGCATGATCGATACCTTACAGGTTCGTGTCGAATATCTCTCTTATCAGGATATTGCCGCCGCAGAATGGACTGTATGGTTTACCAACACCGGCAGTACCCCTTCTCCTATCCTCTGTGATGTAAATGCTTTGGATATTACGATCAGTCAGAACTGTCTTTCTACTTTAAACGGCGATTACTGCTCCGCAGACGGCTTTTCTGCCATCCGCAAGACATTTTGTCCCGGCGACAAAATGATCTTTGCGCCCGAAGACGGACGTCCCACAGGTCATGCCTGGCCGTATCAGCGCTGGATGGATGAAAACGGCGGCTTTAATCTGGCAGTAGGATGGCCCGGTCAGTGGCAGATCTGCGCCGAAGGCATCGGTGAAGGAGTTCATCTGACTGCCGGTCAGCAGAGTCTTGCACTTTCCTTACAGCCCGGCGAGACCATCCGTACCCCCCGTATCACCCTTCAGACCTTCTGCGGAAACGAACAGCGCGGTATCAATCGCTGGCGCAGATTCTATTTTGACCATATGATGCCTTCGATCGCAGGCTCTCCCGCAAGACCTTTTACCATTATCACAGAAAACGGCGGCGGCGAAGAATTTACCCTTGCCACCGAGGAGCTGGAGCTTGCCGCTTTGGCCAACACTGCCAAAATGCCCTTTATGCCCGATCTGTTATGGATCGATGCCGGCTGGTATCCCTGCAAAGATCCTGACGGCGTCAAACACTGGATGAATACCGGTACCTGGAAACCAGACCCCGACAACTTCCCCAACGGCTTTGCTCCCATCGGAAAGGCATGCCGCGACCGTGACATGGGCTTTTTGGTATGGTTTGAGCCGGAGCGTGCTGCCGCAGATTCTGAACTTCGCAGGGAACACCCGGAATTTATGCTGGGACTGAATCAGGAGCACTACGATTATGTGGCTGCCATGCGGAATGAATATACAAAGCTCAGAGCACATTCCGATGATGCTGATTTTCCCGCAAAAATGAGTGCACTGGAAGAAAGCCTGCGTCCCTGGGGCGGCATCACACTTGACCACTGGAGAGAAAACCGTCTGCTCAACCTCGGAGACCCGGATGCACTGTCCTGGCTCACCAACCGCACACTGGATATCATTCGTGAAGGCGACATCACCTGTTACCGCATGGATATGAATTTCTCCCCTCTGCCTTACTGGCGTGACAACGAAGACGCTGACAGACTGGGCTCCATCGAAAACCACTATGTTCAGGGACTGCTCACCTTCTGGGACACCCTGATAGATGAGATTCCCGGACTCTTTATCGATACCTGCGCTTCCGGCGGACGACGTCTGGATTCCGAAAGCATCCGCCGCGCAGTAGCACTGCATGAAACAGACTACGGTTACGGCATTGCGCCCGTACAGCAGGCTTTCCGTGACGCGCTCTATGGCTGGGTTCCCGCTTTCCGCGGCTTCATGTCCAGCTGGGATGATGAAAACGGCGATTACGCACCTGATTTTGCGCCTTTGGTTCTTCCCGAACGTTTCAACTATGAAAACTACACTTTCCACAATGCAATGTGTCCGTTCCTTTCTCTGGGCAATCCCAAAAACATGATCGATCTGCCCGAAGAAAAACATGCATACCTTGCCCGCATGGAAAAAATCTGGCGTAAAGCGGCTGCCATGATGTTTAACAGCGACTACTACCTGCTGACATCCGACATCTGCCGCAAAGGCACCGGCTGGACAGGATATCAGTTCCATCAGGGCGACAAAGGCTGCGTTCAGGTGATCCGCAATATCAAATGTACACAGGACAGCATTACCGTAAACCTGCAGGCTCTGGACGAAGGCAGCTGGTATTTTGAAAACGAAGAAACCGGCGAAAGCTTCACCACAACTTCTTCGGAACTTACCTTTACACTTCCTGCCAGACAGGGTGCTGTGTGGTTTTATAAAAAAGCTGACTAAAACATAAATTCTCTTAAAAAGCCAATGGGGCGGCCGGTTTTCAAAACTGGCTGCCCCTTATTGCTGTATACTGCTTATTTACTTTTCTTCAGCACTACCATGCCGCCCGACGGCACCGGCAAAACCGTAATATCCGCAAATTTCTTTTCAAATGCATCTTTCTTATGTCCGAAACAATCCAGAATCTGCACCTGATAAGTACCCTCCAGCTCCACAAGTACCCTCTCTCCCGCACAGCCGTTGGCAATATAAATTGTATCCACAGCATCGGGTTTTACCACTTTGTCAATGGCATACACACCGACTGCGCACTCACCGTTCTCGCAGGTCTTTGCCCAGGTATACAGCAGCTGTGCCTCATATGCCTCTAAAGATCTGCTCTGCAAAAGCTGTATGTGTTCTTTGAGAAAACGGATCCAGAACACCGCCATTTCCGTCATTTCCGGCGTCATATCTTCCATTCTGCCCGAAAACTGCAGCACACCGAACATACAGCTGATGATCTGCAGTGCATTGGTCTGCGGTGTCTCCTCCGGAGCCATGATCAGCATATCGGAATGAACTGCCTGATCACCCATAAACATACGGTAATCCAGGATCACCGTACGGTTTTTTAAATAGTTTGCAGCACAGTCACCCACGCGGAACATATTGCCGAACCGCTTCATATGCGGTCCGATATATTCCTGACGAAATTCCAGCAGGATATCAGACTTGATCTCAGATAAAGTCTGTACGATCTGCGTCATGCATTCCTCCACCGCATCCTGCAGTGCCGGGATATCCATGCCTGTATTGTACGGTGCATTTTGCGCATTGTCACACCAGGCATCTACAAAATCCAGCTTAAATCCGTCCAGGTCCCATTCCAGCAATGCTTTTTTATAAGTATTGATCAAAAACTCCCGGACTTCCCGGTATCTGGGATCCAGGACTGCTGCTTTCAGCTCCGGAATATCCCGCAGGATCATCCCCTGAAAATGGGCGTAATGCATGGAATAATGTCCAACAAAAGGTACACTGTACCACAGTACATATTTCATACCGATGTCATGTACCCTTTTTACATGGGCTGCCATATCCGGAAGCTTGGTGGGCGCCGGCTGCCAGTCCCCGCAGTAGCCGTAACCGCCGCCTGAATCATCCGTCTGCCATCCGTCATCCACGATGCAGATATCAAATCCCAGCTTTTTGGCCCATTGGCATTTTTCCTCTACATCGTGTGCAAACACATCCTGATGATAGGAATACCAGAAAGAATACAGCGGCACTCTTGCGATATCCGGCACAGAAAGGGGCTTTAAGCCACATTCTGTCTCCCACCAGCCTGCCACCTCACTGACCGCTGTCCGCATCGGCACTTTGCGCCTGTCGATCCATAACGTCAGTTTTGTCTGATACTGATTGGTAAACTGCTGCACTTTCAACGTAAACTGCGGTGTCAGATCTCCGTATTTATCATCGATACCGTTTTTGATCGTGATCAGCTTCTGACACTCTGACAAGGCCCAACAGTAACTGTTTTGGTCATTTCCGTCAAAATAACAGGAAACCGGCGCATTCTGTGAGATCATGGAAGGAAAGCAGTCATCCCAATGCGGAAAAATATCCTTATGCAAAAGACATCTGGAATCCCACTTATATAAAATTCCCCTCATCGGCTCTTTCCACTGAAACACAAAAGCATCGTCTGCCGCCGCATTTTCCTTTGTCCAGCAAAGTGAAAAATCATACAGACAGATACCGTTTTTCTCCCTCACATTTTCCAGCGAACAGTTCATTCCCTCCTGCATGGAAAAAGTAAATTCTACCCCTTTTACACACTGCTGCATGTTCATGATTTCTTTCCTCTTTCATCCCAATAACTGCACTCTGTACCGATCACACCGGAATCAAACGCGGATCCATCCTGCTTCTTATAATGTCCTGTCGCTTTAAACACATATCCCGCTCCCAGATACAAAAGCGGAATATTGGCGAATACGATCAGAATATTGCCCAGATCGGAAATTGCCCAGAGGTTGCCCAGGTCTACGCCCGCAATGGAGCAAAAAATACCGAAAGCAGTAATAAAAATACCAAGAATGCGGATTGCGTTGATAAACTTTTGTTTTCTGGTGATACGGTTGGCTGCGATCTCTGAAAAGCTGATCATACCGATCAGACAGGTAAAGGCAAACAGACAGAAACATACCGTAATGGAAAAGGCTATCACCGCATTCATCGCCGTACCGGGTGTCAGCTCCTGCGCAGAAGCTAAAAACATGGGAAGTTTCCCCAGCTTCATAAATGCTTCACTGCCCTCGCTGCTCCAAAGATGTGCCATAACCACCACAAAACCGGTCAGGGTGCAGATGATAATTGTGTCCAGAAAAACACCGATGGACTGCACTACGCCCTGTTCACAGGGATGTTCGCTGTTGGCTGCGCCTGCCGCCATGGTAATGGTACCCTGACCGGCCTCGTTGGACATCAGACCGCGCTTGATGCCCTGCGCCAATGCCGTACCGAATGCGCCGCCAAAAATTGCCTCAGGCTTAAACGCACCGCCAAAGACCGCCCCAAAGAAATAAGGAATACGGTCTGCATTCAGCACAATGAGCACCAGCACCGTAACCACATACAAAACAGCCATCACAGGCACCATCTTGTCTGTTACTTTTGTTACCTTCTTAATGCCGCCAAAAGCCATATATGCAGTTGCTGCGATCAGGATAACAGCTGTTATGTAATAAAAAACTGCATCTGCCGCCATTTCTGTGCCTGTTGCAATCTGCACCATCTGACCCAGGGAAGATACCACATTATATCCCTGTGCCGGCAGACAGCACATTGCATAGATAATATACATCACTGACAAAAAGATACCTGCTGCCGCCGTATTTCCCAGAAGCTTTCTTCCGTAAAAAGGAAGACCGCCCACCAGTTCATCCTCTTTTTTTTCTTTGAAGATCTGGGACAATACCGCCTCGGAATATGCTGTCGCCATACCAAAAAAAGCTGACAGCCACATCCAGAACAGTGCTCCCGGTCCGCCGACTGTCACCGCACCGGTCACACCCAGAATATTGCCGGGGCCTACGCGCATGGCGGAGCTTAACATAAAGGCCGTCAGCGGAGAAAGTCCGGCTTCCTGACTTTTTTTGCGCGCCAGAATCTGAATTCCCTTTTTAAAATGCGTCACCTGGATAAATCCGGTTCTGACCGTAAAATAAATTCCTGATCCTACCAGCAAAATAATGGCCAGAGAAAAATTACCCAGAATCGGAATTTGGGCATACCAGGCAAAATTAGTCGGAAAATCCCAGAAAAAATCCGATACCGGAATGACAAAATCAAAAATCTGATTGATCGCTGAAAATAACTGCTGCATAAAAAGCCTCCCCGTAGCAACGTTCAGATCCGCAGATCATTTACATCTGCTTTTCTTTCAGTATACTACGGGAAGGCTTTAAAAACCATCCTTATTTCACGATTTCAAATTCCGGGAAGCCCATGTAGCCGGGTGCAATCTCATATTCGCTAAATACGATCACCACATTGCCCTTTTCATTGATATAGAACATGGCATCGGGGGAAAGCTGTGTAAATCCTTCAATCATGCCGTCATCATCACCGTAACCGAAAAAGCACTGTGTTTCGTCCTGAATCCGTTCTTTAATCTGGCTGATGATACTCTCTGTCGCAATTTCAATGTAATCCTCACCCAGAAGCTGTTCCAGTGTCAGCACGGATTCATTTTCCAGGTCCAGATTGTAATACTGACGCGCTTCTTCATAGTTTACCCAGGTCTTTGCAGTAACCAGTTCCAGGGAAAGAATATTGCCCTGCTGGTATTTGACATCATAATCCGCGTAAATATCCATGGTGCGCTCATTCCATTCCTCTTTGGTTCCGCCGTTTTCAAAAAAGCTTTCCTTATACGCTTCCATTTCTGCTTCTGCCTGTTCAATAAATCCATCCACAATTTTTTCAATCTGCGCATTTACATCGGCTGTAAATCCGGGATTTAAATAGCTTTCAAGCCCGGCTCCCACAAAAGCAGAGCTTTCCTGTTCCTCTGCAATTTCCGGAACTTCCACATTGTATTCATAATCACCGACCGCCTCGTGCCAGGACCGGACTGTCAAAACCTTTGCCAGCTGTCCGATCACAGGCAGCTTATGTGCTTCCATTGCAAAACTCTCACTGGTATTTACCCCAACTGTAAATGCCGCCAGAAGTGCTGCTGCCGCACATGCACAGTACTTAAACATACGAACCACCGTATTATTTTTCTTATCTGACATTCTCTTTTCCTCTGCTCTTTTTTTGCATTCTTCTCTGTCAACAGATGCAATGGCAGATTTTACCACATTCTCCAATTCAGCCGGAATTTCAATGTTTTCATAGGTTTTTCTGCCCATTTCCCGATCATCCTTTTTTTCAATATCCTGCATCATACGGTTATCTCCTTCATATTCTTTTCCAGTTTCCGAAGTGCGCTGTAAAGTCTTGTTTTTACAGTGTTTAGATTTGTCTTTGTGATTTCCGCGATCTGTTTTAAGGTGAGATCCTCATAAAAATGAAGCACCACGATCGTTTTCATCGGTTCCGGAAGCCGCTGTACCTGTTCATACACACTTCTGTCTTTTTCGTAGGCCGGTTCTATGTATACTGTCTCAGGCATCTTTTCATCTGCACCGATCAGCTCTTTTTTATACTCCCTCAGATACTGCAGTGCTTCATTTACCACAATTCTGTAAAACCAGGTTTTGAGCGCCGCCGGATTTTTCAGATCATAACATTTTTCCAATCCCTTTATGATCGCATTTTGTACCACATCCATTGCTGCATCCTGATTTCTGACATAACTGTAGGCCAGTCTGTAAAATTTTTCCTGATTGTCCAATATATAGGCTACGGTAAGATCATAAATATCCTGAGCCATTTTCCAAACTCCTTTCTGTTATTGCCGCCGGCGAGCTCTCCTTTGTGCTTTCTGTACTATAGATGAAAGCTCCGCCCAAAAAGTTTGCTGTCCGGCAAAATTTTTAGAATTTTTCCGTTTTGCAAATTTTCAAGCAGAGCTTTGTGCTACTTTATAATATCAAATTCAGTATAAATCACGATTTCTTCCTGTGTCTGGTCTGCATGGTCTGCTATACAGTTTTTGACCAGACGGTAATGACCAATGGGCAGCTCTCCAAACATTGTGGTCAGGCGGATCGTCTCTTTTGCCGTCTTGCCCGGCTCCAGCTCATACAGGATATCCACCCATACAATGCCGTCCAGTACGGGAACCTTAATCCACCCCCGGGCAGTCTGCTGCTCCAGTTCATACATAGAGCCGTATATGACAGCTGCATCTGTATACAAATTGGAATATCCCAGGGTCACCTCGGTACCCTCTGTTTTTAACAGTTTCGCCTCCAGCTTCACAGCTGAAAGCTCCTGCACCGGAGTTGTTTCATTTCCGGATATCTCCTCATTTTCTGTGCCTTCTGCTGCCACAGATACACCGTCATTTCCGCGCAGCGATAAAACCATGGGTTCCTGCAGTAAAGCCACTTCTATTTCACCGGTGACAGCCTCCTGTCCGATACTTTCCTCTAAACCGCCTTCGGCAGCACCACTTTCTGTCTCAGTTTCCTGTGTCTGTATTTCACCGCTGCCTGCCTTTCCTGCTGCCGACTCATTTTCGGCAGGCTCCTCTGCCGCCGATTCGGATTTTATGTTCTCCTGTGCGGATGATTTTGTCTCAGATGAAGAAATGTCAACAGCTTCTTCTGCCGCTTCCTCAGCTGCAGCCTCTTCTGCGGCAGCTTCCTCAGCCTCTTCGGGTATTACTGCTTCGTTTCCTGTTTCCTTCGCTGTTTTTGCTTCCGGCATCTGATTGGAAGCTGCCGGACTTTCCGCAGCTTTTTCGGCCGGTGCGGCAGCCATATCGGCCATATCCATCGCACTCTCGGTTGTGATACGCGTATATTCTGCAGAATCGCTCTTTTTTGAAAAAGGACTGATCAGCAGACCGTTGTAGGCAAGCATTCCATAGACTCCAAAACAGATCGCCAGCACCGCACAGGCCGCCAATGCTCCCTGAAACCGCAGGACTGCTGCTTTTTGATTCCGTTGTTTTTTCTGTTTTCCCACTGCAGATTTTTTCTTATCATGAATGGAAACGATCGGAGCCTGCGCCGTCTTTCCGGCGTTTTGCGCCTCCAGAATCAGCTCATCATCAATCTGCCCGATGGCTTCCAGTAATTTTTCATTTCGATTCAAAATGTGATCCCCTCTTTCTCCAAATGCTCCTTCAAACGGCCGCGCATACGAAACAGCTGCGATTTTACCTTGCTTTCACTGATATCGAACCGCTCCGCAATCTCTTTGACCTGATCCGCATAAAAATAACGCCGTATAAAAATATTGCGGCTTTCCGGCTCAATGCTGTACAAAAACCGGTCAATCGCTTTGGCGGTCTCCTTTCCTTCAACCTCCTCTTCCACACTTTTTGAGGAAGGCAGACACTCTTCCAGCTCTGTCAGCAAAAGGTCAACTTCTCCGCTGCCCCTCTTCTTGGCATGGGTCATCCGGTAACGGCTGATGGACAGATTCCGCGTGATTTTCCCCAAAAATGCCGACAAAATATCCGGTCTCTGAGGCGGCATACAGTCCCAGGCCTTCATCCATGTATCATTGACACATTCTTCCGTATCTTCCATATTGGAAAGAATATGCAGTGCAATGCTTCTGCAGTAATTTCCGTATTTTTTATCTGTCTCAACGATCGCTGTTTCCTGACGCGCCCAGTACAGATCGATGATCTTCGTATCTTCCATAGGACATACTCCTTTAAGAGCCGCTGTTTTGATGCCAAACGGCTTCCTGTATTCTTTCTGACGCAGATTCTGCCTTTTCGGTCGCAGTGCTTTACCAAATTCTGTCATAATTTATTTTTGGCCTGCCTATACTTAACTAAACATGCAAAAGGAGCAGTTTATGTCCCCTTTTACCGCTTTTTGTTCCTCCGAAAAATGGCCGCCGATCAAAATCGAATGTCCAAACCCTGCATATGCAAACGAAATGCTATCCAATATCGGGTCCTGCAATTCCGAACTGTCTGCTGTCAATCTATACCTCTACAATAACATAATTCTGACAGATACCAACCGCCAATTTGCAGAAATTTTTCGTAAAATTGCAATTGTGGAAATGCACCACTGGCAAATCTTTGCACAGCTTGCCCGTATGCTGGGAGCTGACCCCAGACCATGGAGCATCAGCTGCGGCAGCCCTGTCTACTGGTCTCCTGACTGTCTTACTTATCCGCAGCAGACAAAGTGTTTGCTGGAAAACAGCCTGAAAGGTGAACAGGACGCCATTGCCAAGTATGAGCGTCAGGCTTGCAGTATCCGCGATTCCTGTGTCACAGCCCTGCTCAGCCGTATCATTCTGGACGAAAAAATCCATGTGGAAATTTTTCGTGAAATGCTGGAACAGATCTGATTCATCAGCCAAAACCGACTCATTCACACAAAAAGGGAGCAGCCAGATTTTCCTTTCGGCTGCTCCCTTTTCAAACTATGAACTTCTTTATCTTACGATCACAACCGCAACTTCGCCGCTGATACCGGAATCGGTCGGTTCAGCCACCGCAGCGCGTTCTCTGTCGTATCCCAGACGTCTTCTGATGGAGGGATTTACAGCCTCAGAAAAATAAGGCCAACCTTCTGTCGTTTCACCGGGATAGGTTTCAAAATTATTATCGGGATCCAGCACACAGTTCACTATCAGATTTGCACTGTCGATCACCAGTGTGTTCTTTCCTTCTTTTACAAAACCGGTAATATCCACGATCCAGGGACGTTTCCAGAGCTTGATACATTCGCCGCCGTTTACCGAAATTTTAGCTGTATGCTGCAGATTTTCAAAGGTAAGATATACCTTTGCGCCGTCAGCTGCAGGCATCTCAAACTCAGTGCTGTAAGTGCCGTAACCGCTGTAATAGCGCAGTTTATCGTAATTCTGCCAAAACTGCGGCTGCTGCTGTTCACAGGCAAAGCCCTTTGCGGCAACCTCAAACTTCCAGGGACCGGGCAGCACCATTTTTTCTTCCTCAGCCGGTTTACTCATAAGAACTTCTTCCGGAAGCTCCTTACCCATAAATACCACAACAGAATCAAAAGCATCCAGGGAAAGTGTCAGTTTGGTACGGCCGTTTTCCACACAGATGTCATCCACTGCAAACAGAATTGCTTTCATCGGGTCATAAACACAGATCTTCTCGCCGCATGCACCCAGATTGGCAGTCACCTTATACGGATTCCCGGAAATATTGGAGATAAAGTAAAAATCGCCGTTTTCCAGTTTCCGATGAATACCGCCTACACAGTCTTCACCGCCGGAAATCACAATGTCGGGCATAAACTTCTTTGAAAGCATTTCAATGAGCTTATCACTTCTGTCAGATGCCACAGCTGCAAAACCCCTGCCAAAGCTTTCCCATACATCGCATTCTGCCGGGAACAGCTTTGACATACGTTCCTGCATGGCAGCATCTCTGCTTTCATGATCCACATAGCCGCAGCTTAAAGAGGGTGCTTTTTCGGCTGCGATCAGGATACCGCCCTCTGCCGCAAATTTTTCAAGACTTTCTGCGGTTTCCTCCGGCAGTCTGGTGGCCCCGATCAAAATCAGCACTTTGTAGGTGTTGCCGTTAATGGTTACACCGTCCGCAAACTCGCCTAAGGTATTGAGTGCTTCGTCATTGATATAGTCAAAATAATAGCCGCTCTTATTGATACGGTCAGGCACATCCCAACCGAAATGCTCCTGCAGCTTCATTGCCATATGCAGATCGCACAGCTGATTTTCAGACCACATATCATGCTGGGGCAGATAAACAGCCACTTCGCAATGATGACGTCCCTGACGCAGCAGCGCGGACATCCTCTGAATATAGCGTGCAAACTCCGGATAACACTCCCAATAAGTATTGTTATGATTCATATGACAGGATGCAAAAAATGCCCATCCGGGCTGCGGTGCATCAGGCTGTGTATAGGAATAACCGTGATTGTAAATGGCATTCATACCGTCAAGAAAGACTGCGTCAACTGCCTTTTTTGCAATTTCCAGTGTTTCCAGAAAACGGGGCACTCTCAGCCAGGTAAAGGTTTCATTGGAAATTACAGTTTTGCCGTACAGATGCCCTGCAGAAGATGCCAGACGTCTGTGAATGGTATTTACCTTATACATATCCTGCGGACCAAACGTCTCACCTTCGGGAATATCCGCAATCGCATATGCCTTTAAGATATCCGCCCAGATACCGTGTGCCTGAATACGCGACTTTGAACCGTTTTCCCGACACCAGTCCGTCATGGTCTGGAAAAAGTTTTCAAGAGTCAGCTCGGACATGGTCTGATAATAATCATGACGGATGCGGTCTGTAATCCCTGCGATTTCACCCCAGAGAGCATATACATACGGTCCTAAATCATAACCGCGTCTCTTTTTGAATTCATCAAATAAAATGGAAGTCCAGTTATGACCTGCAAGCTCGATAGAGTCACAGAAAAAGCATTTAATCGCACCTTTTCCCAGACGATCCACGATCGGCTTACCCGCATGCCGGAAAAAATATTCCGCAATATCTTTGCGGCAGTGATCGATCACCCATCCATTAGCATCTCTGCTGCCCACAGAAATGTTCGGTGCGTAGCCGTTAATGACAAAAGCAACAATTTTCCAGTTTCCTTCCGGGATCTCGACACCTTCGATCATCTCACCCCAGGGCCATCCAAAAAGCTGTTTGTCAACCAGCTTATCGCTCAGATCAATGATGGAATCCTCTATCATCTGGCTGTTTTCCATTTTACCCATGATGATCTTGGCAATATTGCCTGTGATCAATGTTGTAAAATCAAAACTGTAATTGCTGACAGGTCCTGTCACATCAATCTGATACGGCAGCGCATTCTGCACACCCATTGCCCGGGGAACAAAAGGACCGCCGTAAGGCCATGCAGAACCCAGCGTAAAGTCAATTTCCATTCCAAATTCTTTTGCTGTATCCACCGTATACTGCAAAATCTCGAAAAACTCCGGTGAAAAATAGGAGATATTATGGACTCCGGTCTTAGCATCATCTGCCATCAGCGGATACAGAATCTGGATTTCTGCACCGCCCATGCCGGCTTTTGCCATTTCTGAAAGCTCATGTGCAATTTCCTTTTTGTCCACTGCGCAGCCATACCACCACCATCTTGTCCAGCCTTTTGCTTCTGAAGGCGGATTTTTCAGCATTTCAATATACTGTTTCATTTCTTCCCCCTTATGTATATGAAAAAACGGAACGCGCTGAGCGCGTTCCGCTTTCTATTTTGTTTTTGTCGATCAGTCAAACAGATGACATGCAACGAAATGTCCGGGTGCCTGCTCTTTCAGAAGCGGTACTTCGGTCTTACAACGTTCGGTGCAGTGAGGACATCTGGTGTGGAAACGACATCCGCTGGGCGGGTTCATCGGGCTGGGGATATCGCCTTCGATCGGGATTCTCTCACGATGACGGCTGATCTCAGGATCCGGAATAGGAGCCGCGCTCATCAGGGCCTTGGTGTAAGGATGCAGCGCATGCTTGGTCAGCTCATTGCTCTCTGCAAGTTCTACCAGG
>JAFVXW010000074.1 GCA_017500935.1 Lachnospiraceae bacterium | reverse complement strand
GTTGAAAGAGCCACGTTTAGCTTCTTTGCAAAATCCTGCTGTGTAAAAAAAGCCTTCTGCCGAGACATTCTTATAGCATCTCCTAAACTCATTTGGCGCCCTCCTTGCACTATTTAAGCATTATTATAGCATAAATTAGGTGTTTTATCAATGCGATGCACTACTTGTATTTTTCTTTTTTGTGAACACCCATAACGGCAAAGAACCCACTGAAAAGTCTGTGGATACTTTTTGTTCTCAATCGAGCATTTTGTATTCAGTTACTGCTTTTAGGTAGATAGTGCCGTCTGAGAACTTCAGCTCCACGCAGATCGTGTCAAAGTTAAACTCGCATGATAATAGACGTTTCATGGTAAATCCTCCGTAATTTCAAGTTTTAGATAGAAAAAGAACGATGCTAAGTCTTTCGACTCGACATCGTTCTTTTCGTAGCTGTTTTCCAACCCTGTCAGACAGATGCCGTAAAATAGTAATTTTTTTAGAATTACTGTCTTACGAGCACCCGTCTAATCTGCGGTCTTTTTTGTTTATTCATACACTTTTTATGTTTTATTATCAGTCCTTGATCAGATGTACATCCAGCTGGTTGTAGGGTATCTGTACGCCGTGTTCATCAAACGCTGTCTTTACACCTTCGATCATCTGGAAACGTGCATCCCAGTAATTTTCTTTTTTGGCCCAGAATCTCACAGACAAAACAACACTGCTGTCACCAAGTTCATCCACAACTACAGCAACACCCTTTTCCTGATTGACCAATTCATTCTTTGCACCCAGTTCCTGCACGATCTTTCGCGCGTATGCAATATTGGCATTGTAAGAAATACCCACTTTAAAATCCACACGGCGTTCCGGTGCATCTGTTACATTGGTCAGACTGGAATTAGCAAGAGTGCCATTAGGAATCAGGATGATCTTATTGTCCGGAGTGGATAATTTTGTATAAAAAATGGAGATTTCTTTTACAGTACCTTCATTTTTAAATCCGTCCTCAATAATATAATCTCCCACTTTAAAAGGTTTTAAAATCAGAATCAGAAATCCGCCGATACAGTTGCTTAAACTTCCCTGAATCGCAAGACCGATCGTCACGCCGGCAGAACCCAGGACTGTTGCGATCGTGGTTGCCTGCAGTCCAAACACCTGCAGAATCATAAAGATCAGCAGAACATAACATACCGTCTTGACAACAGAATCAAGAAACTGCTCTACGGCCTCACTGACCGGTGATTTTTTCAATCCTTTTTTTACAAGCTTTCGGATAACGGAAATCACTTTCGCTCCGATAATAAAAATGAGCAGTGCAAAAATCACTTTTATACCAACACCGATCATTTTTTCAGGCAAAGTCTTCATAAAACGCTCCATTGCGTTCAATCCCTTCTCTACCTCCTGGATGTTTACCATGTCTGTCAACAAAATCATTTTATTACCTCTCTTTCCATTCTCTATATTTCTATTTTACATTTTGACATACTTATGTGCAAGTGATAAAATACATTTCAGATACCAGAAAGGAGATATGCATCATGGCATTAACATTAATCGATAAATTATTCCTGGACCGCGTGACCAATTACGCCAACGAAGTCATGCCTGACATCGACCCCCAGAAAACTCCCATTTCCACACAGCTTGAAAAGCTGATGCCTGTCCTGAAAGAAATTGCTGCGGAAGAAAAAAAAACTGTGGAAGAAATTTTCATCCGCTACATGGATCTTGCCAGCGAAGCTGCCATCGAGACCAACAAAAAGATCAAACAAAAGCTGGACGAAAACAACGAATTCAATATCCAGATCAGTTAATCAGACACCAAAAATCTCTTCCGCGCATATTCATAGAATATACGAATATCCTATGAACAGATGCTTATCAACAGGTTGTTCCTGCAGATACAAGGAGGAGATTTTTTTATGCCCTTTAATCCGTTTTCCGAAAAACCGGTCTGTATTGAAAACACATTTATGGACTGGAACAAGCTTTACCCCAGACCTTATCAGAAGGAATGCACAGATCCCTATACCAAATGCCGTATCGTGCTGATGAACGGCACGGAATTTGAAGCCCAATGGTTCTCCCGCAATTTTTCCCGCCACTGCACAGACAATGATCTGCGCCGCGAACTGGCCCTTGTGCGCCGTGTGGAACAGCAGCAGCAAAAAAGGATCAGCTGCTTAAAGCCCAAAGACGAAACGATTCTGGAACACACCATCACCTATGAGCAGGTTGCTGTGGATCTGACCAGTGCACTTGCAAAAATGGAAAACGACTGCAATGTTCTAAATGCCTTAAACGCTGCCCTCCTGGAAGATTTTGACCATTTATACCGCTATGCCAATCTTCTGCATATGGAATACGGCATCTATCCCGAAAAGCTTGTGGGCGGCTATACCGAAATGACTCCCGGCCGCCCTACCATCAGTGAACACCGTCATCCTTATGACAGTATTTTAAAATATACCAACAATTCTTCAACTTCTCTCCAGACAAAGCTCAATATCAATATCATCACCGCTGCAGAGCAGCAGACCATGAACTATTATATGAACGTGGCTCCCTTTTATAATGTATCCGACCTTGGCAGACGCCTGTATCAGGAAATCGGCATGATCGAGGAACAGCATGTCAGCCAGTATGAAAGCTTAAAAGATACCCGCACAACGCTTCTTGAAGATCTTCTGATGCATGAATATACAGAATGTTACCTGTATTACTCCTGTATGCAGACAGAGGTTGACCCTTATATCAGATGTATCTGGGAGGAATGTCTGACTCAGGAAATCGCACATCTGCACAAAGCCGCCGCACTTCTTGCCAAATATGAGAAAAAAGATTATCAGCAGGTACTGGGCTGTGACGGTACTTTCCCCAGCATCTTAAAATTTGGTGAAAATATTGAATATGTCAGAAAAGTGCTGCAGACCACTGTCGGCAATACCCATGAGCTGGAATGTATCGTTCCTTTGCATACACTTCCTGACAACGACCGTTTCTTCCGCTATCAGATGACTGTAAACACACCTGTTGACAGTGTTGCCTCCCATTGTGTCATCGACAAGCACATACAGTGCTTTGGAACCGATTACCGTTACGAAGTTGCCCCCAATCCTGTATGTAAACTGCAAAACAGAAAATGCGACAATACCACTCTGGGCAGAGTGATCCATGAAACACCGGAAAAATACAGTGTCTGCGGAACCACTGCCGACAATTGCAGATGTGATCTGACCAAACACTGTTCCTGCTGACAGATTTGACCTTTTTTCCCTAAACCGCTTCCATCAAAAAAGACAGCCTGCAGATGCTTCTGTTTGGCTGTCTTTTCATTTTGATTACTTATTTGACCTGTCTGACGCGGAATACGCCGTCAATGGTTCGAAGCTGGTTTAAAATGCTTTCATTGGGTACTGTTTCCAGATCAAACATCGTATAAGCGATCTCTCCCTTGGATTTGTTGATCATATTTACGATGTTGATGTTGTTCCAGCCCATAACGGAGGTAAACTTCGCGATCATGTTGGTGATATTCTTATGATAGATCGCCACACGGCTGACACTGTGGCAAACACCCATATCACAGTCAGGATAATTGACACTGTGCTGGATATTGCCGTGTTCGAGATATTCTTTCATTTCCTTAACTGCCATCACTGCACAGTTTTCCTCGGACTCTTCTGTGGAAGCACCAAGGTGAGGAATGATGATACAGCCATGTTTGCCTGCTGTAACAGGATTGGGGAAGTCAGAAACATATCTTCTTACCTTTCCGCTTTCAATTCCTGCAAGCACTGCCTTTTCATCCACTAAAAGATCACGTGCAAAGTTTAAGAGAATCACGCCGTCTTTCATCTTTGCGATCGCTTCCTCGTTGATCATGCCCTTTGTGGCATCCATCAGCGGTACGTGAATGGTGATAAAATCACAGTTTTCATAGATTTCATTCACGTCAAACACATGCTTGACATCACGGCTTAAGTTCCAGGCAGCATCAACAGATACATAGGGATCATAGCCATATACTTCCATTCCCATGTATTTTGCCACGTTGGCTACCTTTACACCAATGGCACCAAGACCGATAATACCCAGTTTTTTTGCCATTACTTCGGTGCCGCCGAATTTTTTCTTCTCTTTTTCTGCTGTTTTGGCGATATTTTCATCATCTTTGTTGGCTTCTACCCAGTTGATGCCTTCCACGATGTCACGGGATGCCAAAAGCATACCTGCGATCACCAGCTCCTTTACGCCGTTTGCATTGGCACCGGGCGTATTAAATACCACGATACCCTGCTGCGCACAGCGCTCCAGCGGAATATTGTTGACACCGGCACCGGCGCGCGCAACGCCAAGAAGATTTTCCGGAAATTTCATTTCATGCATGGACGCACTTCTTACCAGAATACCGTCTGCCTGTGTGATATCCTCCGTTTTCTGATAGTTGTCTGTAAAATTATCAAGACCAATCTTTGCGATCGGGTTTAAGCACATATACTGAAACATCACTTTGTATTCTCCTCTTCAAATTTTTTCATGAATGCCACCAGTTTTTCCACACCTTCGATGGGCATTGCATTATAAATAGAGGCACGCATACCGCCGACGCTTCTGTGTCCCTTTAAGTTCTCAAATCCTGCCGCTTTTGCTTCAGCCACAAATTTTGCATCCAGATCCTTGTCACCGGTCACAAAAGGCACATTCATCAGAGAACGGTCCTGTTTTCTGACAGTACCTTTAAACAGACTGCTGCTGTCTAAGAAATCATATAAAATCTGTGCTTTCTTTTCATTGTATTCCTTCATGGCTGCCAGACCGCCCTTGTTTTTGAGCCATTTAAATACCTTGCCGCAGATATAAATACCGTATGCAGGAGGTGTATTATAAAGGGAATCTGCGTCCGCATGTGTCTTGTAGCGCAGCATGGTGGGTGTGCCGGGAAGCACATCCTCAGAGATCAGATCCTCTCTGATAATTACGATCACCACACCTGCAGGGCCGATATTTTTCTGTACGCCGCCGTAGATCACGCCGTATTTTGTCACATCAACAGGTTCAGACAAAAAGCATGAGGAAACATCCGCCACAAGCACCTTTCCCTTGGTATTGGGCAGTTCTTTGAATTTGGTTCCGTAAATGGTGTTGTTTTCACAGATATAAACATAGTCTGCGTCTTCAGAAACAGGCAGATCAGAACAATCCGGAATATAGGAATAGGTCTGATCCTCGGAAGAAGCAATGGCATTGGCTTTGCCGTACATCTTCGCTTCCTGATAGGCCTTTTTTGCCCACTGACCTGTGATAATATAGTCTGCGACACCGTTTTTCATCAGATTCATGGGAATCATCGCAAACTGCTGGCTTGCACCGCCCTGTAAAAACAATACTTTGTAATTATCAGGAATGTTCATCAGATCACGCAGATCCTGTTCTGCTTCCTTAATGATCGTTTCGTATACTTTGGAACGGTGGCTCATCTCCATAACAGACATGCCGCATCCTTTATAGTCCATCATTTCTGCCGCTGCTTCCTGTAATACCTCCTCGGGCAAAACAGCCGGTCCTGCACTGAAATTATATACTCTTGACATTTTTTCTCTCCTCCTCATATCCCATTTATGTATATTCCGGGATTGTGGCGATCATGAAAGGTCGTCACCGTCAAATGCATCGCTGATCGCTGCACCGGCCGGAACCATGGGAAATACTTTATCATCTCTGGGAATCACGCACTCGATCATCACAGGTCTGTTCTGTTTTACAAATTCAATGGCTTTTTCGATCGCAGGAGCCACTTCTTCTTTCGTGGTCACACGGATTGCTTCACAGCCAAGGCCTTCTGCCACTTTGCAGAAATCCACATTGTCTTCCAGAATAGTCTGGGAATATCTCTGGTCATAGAACAGAGTCTGCCACTGGCGCACCATTCCCAGTACGCGGTTGTTGATCACCACTTCGATCACGGGAATGCCGTAACGGCTTGCGGTTGCCAGTTCGTTCATATTCATACGGAAACAGCCGTCACCAGCGATATTGACACAGATTTTTTCAGGTCTGCCCATCTTGGCACCGATACATGCACCAAGGCCGTAGCCCATTGTGCCAAGGCCGCCGGAAGAAAGCAGGGTGCGGGGCTGGTTGTATTTATAATACTGTGCTGCCCACATCTGATGCTGTCCTACGTCTGTGGTAATAACAGCGTCGCCGTTTGTGATACGGTCAAGCTCTTCCATAAAGTAAGGGCAGCTTAATCTGTCCTCTTCATATTTCAGAGGGTATTTTTCCTTGATGCCCTGCACATAAGACACCCATTCGCTGTGTTCCATCTGGGTCATTCTGCCGTTTAACTCAGTAAGCACCTGCTTTAAGTCGCCCACAAGCTCTACATCAGCCTTGACATTCTTATGGATCTCCGCAGCATCAATATCAATATGAATGATCTTTGCATTCTGCGCAAATTTCGCGGTATTTCCGGTCACACGGTCAGAAAAACGTGCGCCAAGGGCAATTAAAAGGTCACACTCACTGACACCAAAATTAGAGGCTTTGGTGCCGTGCATACCGATCATACCGGTATATAAAGGATCGCGTCCGTCAAAAGCGCCTTTTCCAAGCAGTGTATCACAGACAGGAGCATGGAGCTTTCTTGCAAAAGTACGTACCTGTTCAGCTGCATCGGAAAGGATCGCGCCGCCGCCCACATAAACGAAGGGCTTTTTCGCATTTGCGATCAGGTTCAGCGCTGCTTCCATTTCAGGTTCTGTGTATTTTTTTACTCTTTCCGGTTCTGCTGCAGGCATGGGAGTATATTCGCATTTAGCAGCAGTCACATCCTTGGTCACGTCCACAATAACAGGACCGGGACGGCCGGATTTGGCAATCTTAAAAGCCTTGCGGATGGTGGATGCCAGCACATTGACGTCCTTTACAATGTAGCCGTGTTTGGTGATGGGCATGGTCACACCGGCGATATCCACCTCCTGGAAGGAATCCTTGCCAAGAAGAGGCAGCTGCACATTGGCAGTGATCGCCACAACGGGGATGGAATCCATATATGCAGTTGCAATACCGGTAACCAGATTGGTTGCACCGGGACCGCTGGTTGCCATACAGACACCGACTTTTCCGGTCGCTCTTGCATAACCGTCAGCAGCGTGCGCAGCCCCCTGTTCATGGGATGTCAGCACATGGAAAATTTCTTCTTTATGTTTGTATAATGCATCATATACATTCAGGATCGTTCCGCCCGGATAACCAAAAACGGTATCCACACCCTGCTCTTTTAAACATTCAATGATGATCTCTGCACCAGTCAATAACATGTTTCTTCCCCCTTATTTTTTGATTTCCAGGATCGCGCCGCGATTGCCGCTGGTCACCATCTGACAGTATCTTGCCAGATATCCTGTGGTAACCCTGGGTTCCCTGGGCTGCCATTTTGCACGTCTTGCTTCCATTTCTTCATCGGAAACCAGAATATTCAGTTTGTTTTCCGGAATATTGATGCTGATGATGTCGCCCTCTTCAACCAGTGCGATAGGTCCGCCCACAGCTGCTTCCGGAGAAACATGACCGATGGAGGCACCTCTGGATGCGCCGGAGAAACGGCCGTCCGTGATCAGCGCAACGCTGGAGCCAAGTCCCATACCTGCAATGGCAGAGGTGGGATTGAGCATCTCTCTCATACCGGGACCGCCTTTGGGACCTTCGTAACGAATCACAACCACGTCACCGGCTACGATCTTACCGCCCTTAATGGCTTCAATGGCATCCTCTTCACAGTCAAAGACACGTGCAGGTCCTTCATGGACCATCATTTCTTCTACCACTGCGGAACGCTTTACAACGCCGGTATCGGGTGCCAGATTACCTTTCAGCACCGCAATGCCGCCGATCTTTGAGTAAGGATTTTCCACCGGACGGATGACTTCGGGATTCTTATTGAAACAACCCGCGATATTTTCTGCCACAGTCTTTCCGGTTACCGTGATCAGATCTGTATGTAAAAGACCAAGCTTGTTAATCTCATTCATGACAGCATATACACCGCCCGCTTCGTTTAAATCTTCCATGTAGGTGGGACCTGCCGGAGCCAGATGACAGAGATTGGGAGTCTTTGCAGACAGTTCATTTGCAATCTCCATATTCAGCTCTACACCTGCTTCATGGGCGATCGCAGGAAGATGAAGCATGGAATTAGTGGAACAGCCAAGCGCCATATCTATGGTAAGCGCATTTAAAAATGCCTTTTCGGTCATGATATCACGGGGTCTGATATCCTTTTCAACCAGTTCCATGATCTTCATGCCGGCATGTTTTGCCAAACGGATACGTTCGGAATATACTGCCGGAATGGTGCCGTTTCCTTTTAAGCCCATTCCCAGCGCTTCTGTCAGACAGTTCATGGAATTGGCGGTATACATACCGGAGCAGGAACCGCAGGTAGGACATACCTTTTCTTCAAATTCAGCCAGATCTTCCATGGTCATGGTGCCTGCCGCTACGGAACCTACCGCTTCAAACATGGCAGAAAGGCTCTTTTTCTCACCTTTGATGCGTCCTGCCAGCATCGGACCGCCGGAAACAAAAATCGTGGGAATATTGACACGCGCTGCCGCCATCAAAAGACCGGGCACATTTTTGTCACAGTTGGGAATACATACCAGACCGTCAAACTGATGTGCCTGCGCCATACACTCGGTACTGTCGCAGATCAGATCTCTGGTTACCAGTGAATATTTCATACCAACATGGCCCATTGCGATGCCGTCACAGACAGCAATTGCAGGGAATACGACAGGAGTGCCGCCGGCCATCGCCACACCAAGCTTTACCGCTTCCGTGATCTTATCCAGGTTCATATGACCGGGTACGATTTCATTATAAGAACTTACGATACCGATCAGCGGGCGTCTTCTTTCCTCTTCCGTATATCCAAGCGCATTTAAAAGACTTCTGTGGGGTGCCTGCTGCACGCCTTTTGTTACGTTATCACTTTTCATAATCATTAACTCCTCATTTTCTCCTCAGATTCTTTCTGCCAGCAGATCGCCCATCTGACTGCATCCAACCTTGGTACAGCCTGCCGACATGATATCTCCGGTGCGGAAACCGTCTTCCAGCACTTTTTTGACTGCCTGTTCAATACTGTCTGCTTCTTTATCCAGATCAAAGGTATAGCGAAGCATCATCGCCGCACTCAGCACTGTCGCAATGGGGTTTGCAATGTCTTTTCCCGCAATGTCGGGTGCGCTGCCGTGACTGGGTTCGTACAGACCAAAACGGGTATCATTTAAGCTTGCAGATGACAGCATTCCGATGGAGCCTGTTACCATGCTGGCCTCATCCGATAAAATGTCGCCGAACATATTCTCAGTCAGGATCACATCAAACTGGGCAGGATCTTTTACCAGCTGCATTGCGCAGTTATCAACCAGCATATGTTCCACCTTGACATCCGGATAATCTTTTGCCACTTCATTGACCACTGCTCTCCAAAGTCTGGAGGAATCCAGCACATTTGCCTTATCTACACTGGTCACCTTATGCTTTCTCTTGCGTGCGATCTCAAATCCTTTAACTGCAATGCGCCTGATTTCATTTTCATCATAAGTCAGCGTATCAATGGCTTTTCTGATACCGTTTTCTTCGATGGTCTTTCTTTCACCAAAATACAGACCGCCTGTAAGCTCTCTCATGATCAGCATATCAAATCCTGCGCTGCTGATCTCTTCTTTTAAGGGACAGGCTGCGGCAAGTTCAGGATACAGATACGCAGGGCGCAGATTGGCAAACAGATTTAATGCCTTTCTGATCTTTAACAGACCTGCTTCCGGACGAAGATTCGGAGGAAGCTGATACCAGGGAGATGTGTTGGTATCGCCGCCTATGGAACCCATCAGCACCGCATCTGCTGCTTTTGCCTCCGCAATCGCTTCATCGGTAAGCGGTACACCGTGTACATCAATGGAAGCTCCTCCCATTAATATATCTTTATAGCAAATCTCATGACCGTATTTATCTGCCACGCGATCCAGAACTTTCTTTGCTTCACGCACGATTTCCGGTCCGATTCCGTCTCCGGGAATACAAACGATATTTAATCTCATGCTGTTTTCCTTTCCGCAAATAATGCCATAAAATAATGATTTTTCTATTTTAACGCATCAGCGTGGTAATTTCAAGAAAAACATAAAAAAAAGCCATTCTTTTTAGAACAGCTTTTTCTTTATCGCTTATTCGTGTGTATATTTTGCGATTTCTTTCAGAATTGCTTCCCCTTCTTCCCTGTCAGAAGCAGAAACCAGCAGATACAAACCTTTTGAAGACAAATTTTCCATCAAAGGACGGATCTGGTCAGGCGTCACATGGATCAGCAGATTTTTGCCGGCCTTCTGAATCTGTTTCAGTTCCGGAATATATTCGGTGCAAGGCGGATGTCCCACAACCTGTGTCCACTGGATCACGCGCAGTTTTTCGATGGAAAGCAGGCTGTCTAAGTGGCGGATCTGTTCGATCCCGTCAAAATGATACAGCGGATAATCCAGAAAATCACACTGTGCGCGCAGTTCAGGCTCAATAAACTCTTTAAACATTCCGGCAGAGATCATAACAGACATATCAGACTGCATCTGCGCGTGGAATCCGGGAGCCCAGGTACGAAGCCAGCCCACACAGCTTCCGCCCTCATTGTTTTCCTTTACGATGTCATAAACGTTTTTATGTACCATCTCGTATGCATACTGCGCTTTTTTCATGGCTTTCTGCACCGCTTCCGGCTCTTCCAGCATCAAAGGCAGCAGTTCATCGGCGCCGATCAGATGGGATAGCGCATCCGCATTGCCGGTACAGTCAGACTGTGCGATCATATAGTCACCTTTACTGTCATCAGCCATAGCCTTTGCCAGTTCCAGGGTCTTTTGGTACAGGAAGCTGTTCTCATCAAATTCCATATCCTCAAAGTCGGTAAGGCTGGGGAAAAACCATACGGAATCCTCAAAGGAATGTTTTGCTCCTTTAAAAAATCCGGCATGTCCCGCCGCACCAAGATCAAGATTTGCCAAAGGAAATGCTTCTCCGCCAAACCAGGTCTGTTCCATCGCATCACGCTGTCTTTTGATGACCCATTCCGGATCAGTCCAGTATTTGATCTTTCCTTCTCTGTCATCGGGAAGACCGATTTTGTAGGAGTTCTTTGTCGGTACAGGTGCACTTGCAATAACAGAAGCACAGCATCGGTCCAAAAGCTCGCCGTCCCACCATGCCATCAAACGTTTTTTAGCCTGTTCCCAGTCATTTTTATAAAGCATGTATTATTTCCCCCTTATCTTTAGGATGTCATTATTTTAATACTTCTTTATACACTCTCAGAACATTTTTATAGAAAATCTTTTCCAGCTGGCTTTCCGTAAAACCGGCTTTTCTAAGCGCTTCTTCCACGGCAGGCATATGCTGGGGGCCAGCAAGCTCAGGATGCGGTCCGATACCGTCAAAATCGCTTCCAAGGCCAAGGATATCAATACCGCCTACGTTGACGATATGTTTTGCATGCTCCACAACCGCATCGATGATTGTCTCCGGCATAGTACCTCTGGGTACATTTTTCATAAAATCAGGGCAGTAATTCAAGCCGGTCACACATCCTCTTTCGCCGAATTTGCGCAGCATATCATCTGTCAGGTTACGGATATGACCGCATACGGTTCTGGCGTTGGAGTGGCTTGCCACAAAAGGCTTTTTGGTATTTTCATATACATCATAGAATCCTGCATCGCCAAGATGGGATACATCCACGATCATTCCCATATCTTCCATGCGGCCCACCAGTTCCTTGCCAAAATCAGTCAGACCGTTCTGTGTCTGGGGCAGACCTGTGGGTTTAAAAGCTGCGCGTTCTTCCTGCGTTCTGGGCATCGCCGTGTTGGGCCAGCCAATCTCATTGATAAAATTCCAGGTAAGAGTCATCATGCGGACGCCTCTGTCATAAAACTCCTGCAGTTTTTCATAGCTTCCCTGAATCACGCCGCCCTCTTCGATGGTCAGCATTGCAGAAATCTTGCCGGCAGCAGCATTTTTCTCAATATCTTCATACTTAAGCACTCTGGCGATCCGGTCTGTATTTTCATCCATCAGCCGGTCATACAGATCCGCCATCTCCATAGCCTCTTTATAAGGATCCGGAGACATTCCCAGAAATACAAACAATGCGAAATTCTGCAGCATATAATCGCCTGCAGCCAGCTTATCCAGATTGATATGGGAATTGGCATCATAAAAAGTTGCCTTTATATTTTCTCTCTTTTCTTTTCCATACAGATGTCCTATGGTGTCGCAGTGCATATCAATGGCTTTCATCACAAATCCTCCCAAAAATAATTATTCTATGTGCAAAAAAGGACCGGTCAACTGCCGGTCCTTCTTTTTTTCCTTATGCGTTATTGTCAGCCTTCTCAACCTGAGTGATTGCAGCCTTCTGCATGGGAATACGGCAGTTCTTGTTGTTGCCGAACTCTACGATTACGGTGTCATCGGTAATATCGATAACAGTGCCGTAAAAACCACTGGTGGTCAGAACATAATCGCCGATCTCCAGTGCTGCAAGCATAGCACTGGTCTTTTTGCGTTCTTTCTGCTGGGGACGATACAGCACAAAATAAAAGAACGCACCAAAGATTACCACGTACATGATCATCATAGGACAAACACTTGCGGTTTCACCTGTCGCAGTCAGTAAAATGCTCATTGGAACTTTTCCTCCTGTATTTCTATCAATAGAATATCACTTATCATACACAATATTTTGCATTCCGTCAAGCTTACGCTTCTTATATGCTGCAAATTCTCCTCTATCCAGAGCATCTCTGATCTCTGTCATCATGGTATTGTAGAAATAGAGATTGTGCAGTACACAAAGTCGCATACCAAGCATCTCCTTTGCCTTTAACAGATGTCTGATATACGCACGTGAGAAGCGTCTGCAGGCAGGACACTGACATCCCGGTTCGATCGGTCTGTCATCCAGTTCATATTTGGCGTTAAACAGATTGATCTTGCCAAAATTGGTATACAGATGTCCGTGACGGCCGTTTCTTGTGGGATATACACAGTCAAAGAAATCCACGCCGCGGTCAACCGCTTCCAGAATGTTGGCGGGAGTTCCCACACCCATCAGATAAGTAGGTTTATTGACCGGCAGATAAGGAACGGTCTCATCCAGAACATAATACATCTCTTCGTGGGTCTCACCAACCGCAAGACCACCCAGCGCATAACCGTCCAGATCCATCTCTGAAATCCGTTTTGCATGGTCAATTCTGATATCAGAATAAACAGCGCCCTGATTAATGCCGAATAAAAGCTGCTGTCTGTTGATCGTATCTTCCAGACTGTTTAAACGCTTCATTTCCTTCTGACAGCGTTCCAGCCATCTTGTGGTGCGCTGTACAGACGGGATCACGTATTCTCTCTCAGCCTTAGCCGGAGGACATTCATCAAACGCCATGGCAATCGTGGAACCTAAGTTGGACTGGATCTGCATACTCTCTTCCGGTCCCATAAAAATCTTATGTCCGTCAATATGACAGCGGAAGGTTACGCCCTCTTCCTTGATCTTTCTAAGACCTGATAAGGAAAACACCTGAAATCCGCCGGAATCGGTCAGAATAGGCTTCTCCCAGGACATAAACTTGTGCAGACCGCCAAACTGTCTGATCTTATCATCGCCGGGACGCACATGCAGATGATAGGTATTGGAAAGCTGCACCTGTGTACCGATCTGTTCCAGATCTTCTGTGGAAACAGCACCTTTGATCGCCGCAACGGTGCCTACATTCATAAAGACAGGGGTCTGGATCGTTCCGTGAACCGTTTCCATCACGGCACGTTTTGCTCTGCCTTCCTGTTTTAACACTGTATATTTCATTTTTCTTCTCCTTGCCAGATTTTACGTAATTTTTGATCCATCCGGTCAAATACCGGTTTTATCGCCTTTTCCACAGGCTTAAAAAGCTGCATCCTAAGCAGCTCTGCCGCCATACAGACAATATAAATGCCTGCCACTGTAAGTATCACACCCGGCAGCAGATACCAGTCATCCATCCATGCCCAGGGATTGATCTTATCCCAGATCAGCTCTCTGATATAATAATGATCATGGATCAGATACACGCCAAAAGAAGCAGACGCGGCTGTCATGATGACTTTTGCCCCCAGGCCGTCTTTGATCCTGATATTCAGAAACGCAATAAACAGACACAATGCTCCCAGCGTTGCCAGAATCGAATTATACTGGTAAAAAACGCTGTATCCCCACATCAGATCCTCCAGAAATCCGATCTTTCCAAGAGGCGTTGCCAGCAAAAGCTCGATCACATACCGGCTTACCGGAATCAAAAATGCCAGCGTCCAGCCTGCCGCCATCCATTTTCCGCATTTTTGGTCCGGCACATAATGCAGCCGGATATAGGCGCCAAACAGATAAATAACCAGAAACCAGCTGATACTTACGCCCCCGGCAATATTCATGCCGGATGTATAGTAAAAGATATTTGTCCATACCGAAAACTGCAGAAACAACAGCAACAGCACACACTGAAACTGCCGTTTGGTCAGGGAATGTGCCAGTCTGTTAAGCAAAGGCGACAACAGATACATTCCCACATACATGGTGGCAAACCAGTAAAAATCCGATATCACCGGTGTCACACAGTAGATAAAATACTTCAGATCACGCTCTGCACCGCCAAAAAGCCAGAAAACAGCCATAATGACAAAGGCATAAAAAAATACCTGCAGCTCGATCTTAACCAGCCTCCAAAGTGAAAACTTCGATTCGGCCAGAAAATATCCGCTGATCAATATATACAGATTGATCGCGACAAAAGAAACACCAAACAACGTCCATGCCGCATAATAAGCAAATGTTCCCTTTTGCGCCAGATCGATCATACCGCCGTGATTGATCACATGCATGGTAACTACCATCAGCATCGCGATCAGACGCAAAAGCTCCAGATTAGCCTGTCTTGCCTTTTTCATATAGTCAGATACTCCATCCTGTTTCATATTCACAGACAGTATACCAGATTCCCTTGCCTGCGTCAAAAAAATGTTTTATACTGTTATTGTTTTCCGCTGCATTAACGTATCACAGCAAACAATATTTCCTTTTGAAAGGAGCTTTTATATATGTCAGGTTCCACATTCGGCAAACATTTTTCAGTCACTACCTGGGGAGAATCCCACGGTCCGGCTCTTGGTGTCGTGATCGACGGCTGTCCCGCCGGACTTTCTCTGCACGAAGAGGATATTCAGATGTATTTAAACCGCCGCAAACCGGGTGCAACATCGATCTCTACCCCCAGAAAAGAATCGGATCTTGTCCAGATTCTCTCCGGTGTGTTTGAAGGCAGAACCACGGGCACTCCCATCAGTCTCATGATTCCCAATACATCCCAGAAATCCGGCGATTACTCTGAAATTGCCTCCTACTACCGCCCCGGCCACGCTGACTACACCTTTGATCAAAAATACGGTTTCCGTGATTACCGCGGCGGCGGCAGATCTTCCGGCAGGGAAACCATCGGCCGCGTTGCTTCCGGTGCCATTGCTGCAAAGATTTTGAAAGAACTTGGCATCGAAATATGCGCTTACACCAAATCCATCGGTCCTGTATCCATTAATCCGGCCTGCTTTGACCGGACGGCGATCACGGAAACTGCAACCTGTATGCCTGACCGCAGCGCTGACCAAAAAGCCCTGCTTTACCTGCAGGAATGTATGCAGAATAAAGATTCCGCCGGAGGCGTCATCGAATGCCGTATCACAGGCGTTCCTGCCGGAATCGGTGAGCCTGTTTTTGACAAACTCAGTGCAAAGCTTTCTGCAGCCGTCATGTCCATCGGCGCTGTCAAAGCCTTTGAGATCGGTGACGGTATTGCCGTTGCAGCCGCACGCGGTTCTGAAAACAACGATGCTTTTTATGCCGATAAAACCGGCATCCACAAAAAAACCAACCATGCAGGCGGGATTCTTGGCGGCATCAGTGACGGTTCCGAAATCCTTCTGCGCGCTTACATCAAACCCACCCCCTCAATTTTTTCAGAGCAGGAAACAGTAAACCGTGACGGTGAAAACATTTCCATTCAGATCAAAGGCCGCCATGATCCCGTGATCGTTCCCCGCGCGGTGGTTGTGGTGGAATGCATGTGTGCGCTGGCACTTGTGGATCTGCTGTTTTTCAATATGAATGCTTCCATGGACAAAATCCAAAGCTTTTATCAGAAATAACTGCGATCTGACTTTGCAGATTTTGCGCAAAATAACAGGGCTGTGAAAACACAGCCCCTTTTTTTAGCTTTATTCGCCCAATCTGTGAAAGATCACACAGTTGGGCTGTGAAACATTCATGATCGGACCGTTCATCACGATCAGTCCCCTGTCCAGATTCGTTGTAAAGAATGTCATGGTATTGGACTCATGGTTTAAGGATACCAGATGTCTGTTATCCGGAAACAGCGTTGCATCCTTGGGATACTCGCCGCTGATGGGAAGACAGAAAACTTTGGTCAGCATACCGGTTTGCTGATTGATCCTGTAAACAACCACACTGTTGTCTCCGGCATTGGAACTGATCAGATACTGAAAATCATCAGAAATATTCAGTGCACTGGCAGCCGAAGAAGTGGAATGATAATTGTTTACCGTGGAAATGGTCTGAATCTTTTCAAATACCGGATCATCATTTTTGTCTTCATAGGTATAAACATCAATGATATTCTTCAGTTCATGCACGATATAAATAAATCTGCCGTCCTTGGAAAGCTTGATATGACGCGGTGCAGACTCAATCTCGCTGCGGATCACATCCACCAGACGCAGTTTGCCGGTCGTCCTGTTTACAGTATATACCTTGACATGATCAAGTCCCAGATCTGCCGCCAGCAGATATTTGTTGTCTCTGGTCATCTTCACGCAGCTGACATGGGGACGGAAATTGCGTTCTGCAATACTGCCCAGACCTCTGTGGAAAATCTCATCCGCGATCGCTCCCACACTGCCGTCCTCATTCAGATGCAGTACGGTGATCTTGCCGTCATGCCAGCCTGCAACAAACAAAAACCGGTCTTCATAGTCGGTGGACAGATAATGACCGCGCATGCCGTTGATAGAGGCTGCATTAAGCTCCTTTAGTGCGCCATCCGGCAAAATTTCATAGGATTCCACACCCATATCCGTGATGGAATACAAATATTTTCTGTTATGAGAGATCGTCACATAAGAAGAATTGGTGATCTCCACTTTGTCTTTCAATGAAAATCTTCCGTTTTCCATATCTACATCATAAATGGAAATCCCGTGGTGATCTCCCATCGTATAAGTGGAAACATATGCCACATACTTTTCCTTCGCAGTCATGATATCCCTCCTGTTGATCACGCTCTTACAATGTGTTTATTTTATCACAAATCCCTGTTATTTGTTACCTTTTTTTCAAGATTTTACGCATTTTTCAAGGATTGCATTTTTATCTGTCTTCCCTTATAATCAACCACACAATACTTTTTGAGGAAAACAAATGCAGCGCACCCTAATTTACCATATCCCTGAATCAGATACCGGTATGATGATCCAGGACTTTTTAAAAGGCAAAGGCTATTCTTCCGGAAACATTGCCGACCTAAAAAAAATGCCTGACAGCGTATACCAGAACGGGCATACCGCATTCATGAAGGAAATTCTGCAGGCTCATGATATCCTGACCATTCATATAAAAGAGGAAAATTCTTCCGAAAAAATTCCTCCCGTAAACCTCCCCCTTCACATTGTATATGAAGATGAAGACCTGATGGTGATCGACAAACCGGCAGACATGCCGATCCACCCTTCCCAGAATAACTATTACAATTCCCTCGCCAACGCTGTTGCTTACTATTTTGACCAGAAAAACTGCCCCTTTGTCTTTCGATGCATCAACCGTCTTGACCACAATACCACAGGACTTACGATCATCGCCAAACACATGGTCAGCTGCAATATTCTCTCCCAGGCTGTCAAACGCAGGGAGATCCACCGTGAATATCTTGCCATTGTAAGAGGACATATCACCCCCGAGACCGGCACGATCACTGCGCCGCTTGGCCGCAAAGAAGGCTCCATCATCGAGCGCGTTGTGGATTATGAAAACGGTGAACATGCTGTCACCCATTATCAGTTTCTGGAAGAACGCAACGGACACAGCCTGATTTCCCTGCATCTGGAAACCGGCCGCACCCATCAGATCCGCATTCATTTAAAACATCTGGGCTATCCGCTTGTGGGCGATTCCCTGTACAATCCTGATCTGGAATATATATCCCGTCAGGCACTGCATTCGGCCCGTCTGGAATTTACCCACCCCATTACAGGAGAGCCTATGGTGTTTTCCTCTCCGCTGCCTGCCGATATGCAGAAGGTTTTGTGGCCCTAAAAAAGATTCGTATCAAAAAAACAGCTATTCCGCATTGTTTGCAGAACAGCTGTTTTCTTTCATTTTTATGCTTCTTCTTTTTTCTCAGGCTTTTCCTGGCCAAGCTTACCCATGATCATAACGGATAACATGATGATCAGACTGGCAACGAAAATACCAAGCATACCTTTCCAGGTAATGGCAAGTGCGATCAATAAATTTTCTAACATTTTCTATTCCTCCTGTTTTAAGCAATTATAAGAACTGGCTTACCAGGTTGATGATCAGGCCGCCTGCAACTACGGATGCGATCTGGCCGGATACGTTAGCACCGGCAGCATGCATCAGCACGATGTTGGTGGGGTCTTCCTTCATCGCCATCTTCTGAACTACTCTGGAAGACATGGGGAATGCAGAAATACCGGCTGCACCGATCATGGGGTTTAACTTTTCTTTTCTGAACAGGTTTAAGAACTTCGCAAACATTACACCGCCGATGGTGTCGAATACGAATGCAACCAGACCGATCGCCATGATCAGCAGGGTTTCAAATCTTACGAACTCTTCTGCACGCATGCTGAAGGAAATGGTGATACCAAGCAGCAGGGTGATCAGGTTTGCCAGAGAGGTCTGTGCAGTATCGGAAAGGCTTCCAAGCACACCGCATTCTCTGAGCAGGTTACCAAACATCAGGAAACCTACAAGGGATACGGAAGAAGGTGCAATAAAGCCAACAATAATAGTTACAATGATAGGGAATGCAATACGCATGCTCTTGCTTACCTGACCGGGACGGTACTGCATCTTAATGCGGCGTTCCTTCTTGGTGGTAACAAGCTTGATCGCAAAAGGCTGTACGATAGGTACTAATGCCATGTAGGAATATGCTGCAACTGCGATCGCGCCCACATATTCGGAATGCAGAATCTGGGACACCAGAATGGAGGTAGGGCCGTCAGCCGCACCAATGATACCGATGGAAGCTGCATCTTTTAAATCGAAGCCCATCAGGGTTGCTACGCACAGTGCAAAGAAAATACCAAACTGTGCTGCCGCACCAAATAAGAACATAACCGGCTGGGAAAGCAGGGGACCAAAGTCGATCATTGCACCGATACCGATAAACAGAAGGATCGGCATAGCTTCGGATGCTTCAATACCCACATCAAACAGCCACTGAATAATACCGTGTGTTTCAATACCGCCAACAACCTGATCGATAACACCGCTCATAGGCAGGTTAACTAAAATTGCGCCAAAGCCCATAGGCAAAAGCAGAGACGGTTCATACTCTTTTTTGATTGCCAGCCAGATCAGCACAAGGCCAACCACGTACATTACGCACTGCTGCCAGGTCACATTTTGTAAACCTTCAACTAAAAATTCCATTTTTTCCTCCTTTGCGGGATGTCTGAAGACACAAAAAAAGCAACACTTCCGGGTAATTCCTAAAACCCAAAAGTCTTGCCATTTCAATCTCGTGCGGATCATTCACGGTGCTCTCTTTGTTCAGAGCGTTCCTGATCGTATTGACGCAGCGAAATGCATTTTCATGCCGGCTACTCCCTTTTCTTTCATTATGTATTATATATGATATTTTATGATTTGTGAAGATGCCAATTTGTTCAGATTTTGCTAATATAAAATCCCTATTTTTGTCAATTTTGATATGAATGCTGATAAAAACGTGCAGTTAAAACCGGACTGCCATCACGGCAGCCCGGCAAAACATTTGTGTTATTTATTTCCTTTTTCATTCATCAGCATCGGCATAAAGATACCGCCCTGTACGCTTCTGCCCATGAAATGACAGAACTCACCAGTCAAAGTCTCATACCAGTCAGAGAAAGGGACTCTGCTTGCAGATGTTTCCAGATAATGCGCCACGGGATCGATCAGCTTCTTGGCATCGTCTTTGTCCTTTGCCATTGCAGCACACCATAATACCCAGTCACTCTTGGTATAATCACGGCGGCTGTCAAGAGGAGTGCCGTATTCATTGGTCTTTTTGATATAGTATGCGTATTCTGTTTCGTAAATTTCGTCCGTAAACAGACCGCTGCCAAAGAATTTATCCCATACCATATTGTATTTTAAGCTCCAGGTATCGGGTCTGCCGTAAGCCAATACATAATGGTCATCTGCTTTTGCACGCGCTTCCATGCTCTTTGCCATTGCTTTTGCCTTTTCATGGTATTGTGCAGCTTCTTCTTTATTCCCAAGCATAGCTGTCAGTCTTGCATAGGATTCCACGCCAACGATCGCTTTTGCGGAAAGGTTCACATTGTGTGCAAGATGTCCTGCAAAGTCGTCGGTACAAAGCTGTTCGCCGGGATCTTCACCGTAGGTAAGCAGATACTCAGTCCATTTTTTCAAAACTTCCATATGAGGCGCTGCAAAATCCGCATTGCCGTCAATCGCGCTGACAACTGCTGCCATTACCAACATATTGCCGCATTCTTCCACAGGCATCTGATCTTTGAAATCATAAATCTCACTGCCTGCGGGGAACATATAATAAGGCTGATATATCGTACCCACATCATCCACAAGAACCGTACCGTAATTTTTCCGGTTTGTGCCGTAAACCTGTCCCCATGCATAAGGATATCTGCCCACATCATGAGGTGCAAAATCATACTCCCAGATCTCACGGGATGCAAAATCAAATACAGGACGCATCATACCTTTTACAAATTCGGTATTGTACATCAGATACAGCGGAATGGAAGGATAACTTACGTCAACGGTGCCGATACAGCCGTTGGAGTCATTTTCCTTGGAAAGGAACATCACATCGCCCTTTTCATCTGTGATCAGCTTGTGTGCAGAAATGGAATGACGATAGCTCATCGTACAGATGAAAGCATATTCTTCGCCGCCGGCTTTATATGCCTTTTCATAAACGTCAGCATCAATAGCCGCTGCCTTTTTAAAGGTTTCTTCTTTATCTGCAAAAGCTGCGCCGATCGCTGCCAGAATATCCGCATAGGTATTGGTCCAGTATGCTTTCCTCCATTGGCCGAAATAGTTGATGGAAAGCAGGTCATCATAGGCAATGATCATGGATGCCTCGTTTTTATCTGTCAGATTCAGTCTGCATCCGATTTTTTTGTTTGCTCTGTCATAGGTAAGCTCTGCGCTCTCTTCTGCACTTGCCAGATATGCATAACCCCAGTCAATGGTGATATGGTCACCGCTGTTGCCAAGCGGATGCTGGTAAGCACGTCCCATGGAAGCATAGGCAAAAGCAGGATAATCGCCAATGGCAGCCTTTGTATGTACATTGCCGTAAAGAATGGAATCATCGGTAGATACCAGATCTGCGGAAGCAAAGAAATCGATCCTTACCTGATATGCATTCTTTTTCTCTACTGTGTAATCAATATAGGTACAGGGTCTGGAAACCAAAGTCAGGTCTTCCAGAAGCAAAGGAGAGGTAAAACGCACCTTCAGCGCGATCTTATCATTCTCAAAACCGTATTCTGTGGCAGTTGCAGTCACATCAATGTAAGTCTGCTCTATCACATTATGAAACTCTTTATCACCCAAAAAACAGTAAACCGTACCGTCAACGGTCACATATCCGCGGATCTGCTGACGGATCTGGCTCCAGTGAACGGTATCCTTATCATAAAGATGATCGGCACCTGACCAGATAGAAAAATAGGGATCATGTGTGACAAGCGGAATGCTGGCTGCTCTGTTAATTCTCATACTCATATTCTCCTTAGATTATGGATTTTGGATGCATAAATCAATTCCCATATACTATATATATCATCGTTTTTATGGTATAATCAATGTAAATTTTTTAGAAATAAAAGGAGTTTTTTCTCATGCTTATCTGTATTAAAAACGGACTGGTTCACACCGGTATCACAGAAGAAATCCAAAATGCCGATATCCTGATCAAAGACGGAAAATTTTTGGAAATTTCCCCTTGCCTTACACTTCCTGCAGACTGTGAAGCTGTGGATGCATCCGGTCTGCATGTTTATCCCGGCTTAGTGGATGCCCACTGCCATGTCGGTCTTGACGGCTATGCCATCGGCTATGAGGGCATGGACTACAACGAATTAAATGACCCTGTAACACCTCAGCTGCGTGCACAGGACGGCATTAATCCCATGGATCCTTCTTTAAAAATGGCTGCCCTTGCCGGGGTTACCACCATCGGAACCGGCCCCGGCAGCTCCAATCCCATCGGCGGTACATTTATCGCCATGAAAACCGTGGGCAGACGCGTTGACACCATGATCGTCAAAGCTCCTGTTGCCATGAAATGTGCCTTCGGTGAAAATCCCAAACGCTGCTATCAGTCAAAAGGGATTTCCAGCCGCATGACCAATGCTTCCCTGATCCGTGAAATGTTTTACAAAGCAGCTGCCTACGATGCAAAAAAACAGGCCGCCGGTGACGATCTTTCCAAACTCCCTGTATACGATGCCAAATGTGAAGCCCTTCTCCCTGTTCTGCACAGGGAAATCCCGTTAAAGGCTCATGCCCATCAGGCAAACGACCTTTTTACCGCCCTTCGCATCGCAAAGGAATTTAATCTTGCCATCACCCTCGAACATGTCACCGAAGGTCATCTGATCGACGAAGAACTGGCCGAAGAAAATGTTCCTCTGGCTGTCGGCCCCACGCTGACAAACGCATCCAAATTTGAACTGCAGAACAAAAGCTGGACAACCCCCGGTGTACTGGCAAAAGCCGGATGTCAGGTTTCCATCATCACAGATGCCCCTGTGATCCCAATCCAGTATCTGCCTCTTTGCGCCGGACTTGCCTGCAAAGCCGGACTTTCCGAATTTGATGCCTTAAAGGCAATCACCATCAATCCTGCAAAGCATCTTGGCATCGCAGACCGTGTCGGCTCCATTGAACCTGGCAAAGACGCTGACCTTGTGATCACCGAC
This sequence comes from Lachnospiraceae bacterium, assembly GCA_017500935.1. GTDB lineage: Bacteria > Bacillota > Clostridia > Lachnospirales > Lachnospiraceae > Gallintestinimicrobium. Next base: position 138,961 of record JAFVXW010000074.1, on the reverse strand, counting down.
GGAAATCCTTTTTCTGTTGAAACAAGCGTAAAAGCAGTTTATATCAATGGAACTTTGGTAAAATAAAAAATATGCGAATCAAAAAAAACACCGGAAAACTTTCAGCAACGCTGCATTTTCCGGTGGAATTTTGTTCAAAATTATTTAAAGAGTTTCCTGAATGGTTCTTGCAATGATATGCTGCTGGCATTCATCATCCAGTGAAACAAAATAGTCATTATAGCCCCATACACGCACCATCAGGCTGCGGTACTTTGCAGGATTTTTCTGTGCTTCCTTTAACACCTCAGCATCCAGAATGTTAAACTGCACACCGATACCGCCCATATCCGCATATCCCATCACCAGCTGACGCAGGATTTCCGGTCCCATCTCACCGCGGATACAGGAAGGATGCATCGCCACATCCACCATACCGCCTGCTGTACAGTGACGAAGATTCACAGATGCTGCAGAACGCAGGATCGCTGTTGCACCTTTTAAATCCTTACCGGGTGTGGGAGAAATGTTGGTCGCAAAGGTATCTCCTTTTTTTCTGCCGTCAGGAGTTGCCGGATAAGCGGAACGGTATTCAGATGCCCAGGCACCGATTTTATAAACACCGCCGCGGCAGTTTTTATGCTTTTCCAGTTCATCTGAAAAAACAGCAAATAAACGGGTCGCAATCTCATCCACTTCTTCAATGTCATTGCCAAATTTAGGGAATTTATTTAAAATTTCCTGTCTGAGCAGTTCATGGGAACCAAAATCATTTTTCAGAATTTCATGAAATTCCGGCAGTGTCAGGCGTTTTTCTTCATATACCAGTCTGCGGATCGCATATAAACCGTCTGCCGCGGTGGCCAGACCGCCAATCACAGAACCTGTATTGTTATACTTTGCACCGCCCGCTGTAATATCTTTTCCGGATTCCAGACAGCCCACGATTCCTGCCGAATGCAGCGGCTGCGGACTGAAAAATGCAAGCTTCTTTGTCTGCTCATTGTGATATTCCATTTCCTCAAGCAGACACAGCCGGATCTCCTCTTCCACCAGCTGCATAAACGCTTCAAAGGTATCTGCTTTTTCTCCGGCGCAAACACGACGCATTGCCAGTTCCACCTTATCATGCACATCACAGTGAGGACCTTCATTGGTACAGTCCTCTGAAATTCCTGCCAGCGAGTTTTCCTCACAAGTAGACTGCGCATAGCTGACCGCGTCCTCATAAGGAACACCGATACGCTCATATGCCGATATGATATTGTCGTCCGCATAAAAATCAGGCTGATTCAAACCCTTCATCAGCATTTTGTGCGCCTGTTCCAAAATAGCCTTCGGCGTATCTTTATTCACACGTACACTCACTTTGGGTGTCGGTGATGCAAAACGCTCTGCAGCCTTTAAACACATCATGGTAAGCGGATTGGTTCCGTCTGTTCCGTCATGTTTTCTGCCGCCAAGCATCACTGCCGGATGTGTTCCTTTATTATATACAGATACAGAAATATACGATTCAAAACATTTTAAAAAGAAACAGCTGACCAGTTCCTGTGCCTTATCTTCCGTGATCAGTCCTTTTTCCAGATCCTTTTCATAATAAGGATACAGATACTGATCCAGACGCCCAAGATCTGTGCCGTTAAACCGGCTGCTGCACATCCAGCTAAACCATACTGACTGCACCGCATCCCAGAAGCTTTCTGCCGGTCTTGCGGGCACACGGCGCATCATAGCTGCAAGCTGTTTATATTCGGCTTTTTGTGCAAGGTCAGCTTCCTCCAGCGCCATTTTTTCAAGCGTATCTGCATACCTGTCCGACAGCCTGCAGACTGCTCTTGAACAGATGCTGACAGCCTGCCAGAATTCTATTTTCTCCTGATCAGCTGCTGTGCCTTGTTTCATTTCCGAAATTTTCCGTTCAGCTTCTTCTGCAATTCCAAGATATCCCATCTGTAAAATGCGCTCAAAACCGCCGCAGGCATGTCCCCAGCTCCATCCCACGATATATGGATTCTGCAGTTCTTCCTCTGAGAGGCGCAGCGGTGAAGAACTATAGATCTTTTCACCGTTTTCAGTGTAGATATTGTTGCGGCGCGGGTATGCAAGGTTCATATCCGCATACTGCAGACGTTCTTCATAAGTGGTGTAATCTGCCACGATCCAGGTTTTCAGAAAAGTTCCCACAATAAGCTCCCGCGGAAGTATACGCACCTCCACTTGCTTCAACGTTTCCTCCACCATGCGGGCTTTGCGCAACATGAAGGACAAAGACATAATTGCAGGGTCATCTGCCAGCTTCAACGCAGGCTTACCGGATGACATATCTTCATGTATTTCCAGGCGTTCCAGTTCTTTTTGATGTAAATATGCAATACGATCCATATCTGTACACCTCCTCAAAATTTGCCACCTGTTTCTTTGCAGTTTTATGCTTTCACACCGATCTGCAGTTCATCTGCATATTCTTTCATGGCTTCGATACAGATGGCTGCCACTTCTTTTACTCCCATTCCAAGCATTTCACAGCCCTTTTTGATCACTTCACGGTCACATTTGGCTGCAAACTTCTTATCCTTGAATTTCTTCATAAAACTGGAAATTTCCATATCGGTAATACCCGCAGGACGCATTCTGGCTGCCGCCTGAATGATACCGGTCAGCTCATCCACCGCATACAGTGATTTTTCCAGATTGGTGACAGGCTCCACATCACTGCACAGACCATAACCGTGTGCTAAAATTGCCCGGATTTCTTCTTCTGTCAAACCTGCTTCCCTTAACGGTTCTTCCGTATGCTGCAGATGTTCTTCGGGGTATTTCTCATAATCGTAATCGTGCAGATAGCCGATCGCCATCCAGTGTTCCTTGTTTTCTCCAAAATGTTGCGCCAGACCGCCCATTGCTGCCATAAGATTTTTGGCATGCAAAAACAAATGTTCCTCGGTCGTTGTAGTCGCTAAAAGCTCTTTTGCCCTTTCCAGTGTCAGCATGATTTAAATTCCTCTTTTCCAAATTTATTTTCAGCGATTTCTGCGTCTGCAGACCAGCCACATCATCCACATTGCCAGATATCCCAGAACCATATACATGAGTCCGTATAAAAGAAAGGACATTTCTCCCATTGCAAAAAACAGCCACATACCAGCCACATACAGAAGGCTATTTAACAGCGGCAGGCCCCACATTTCCTTTACATCACTGCCTGCGGCATATCCCTGTACAATGGAAAAGATCGGATTGATCGCCCAAAACAGAGCAATACAGATGACCAAAGCCATATTTCCGGTCGTAAAAGCAACTGCCAGAAAAGGCAGTCCAAGCATCACAACAGCGGATGCAATGATCCAGTTTCTGAAACGTTTATTCATTTTGTTACTCCTTTTTATTTGTATATTAAATATTCAACCCCGCAAAAAGATTATAAAGTGTATCCTCAGAAAGCACACCGCGCTTTAATCCCTGCGGCAGCTTACCGGCCTCGTCATATGCATAATCTTTCATCCACTGTCCCTGTTCATAATAGCAGATCAGTGTTTCCAGTTTTTCTGCCAGCTGCGGATTTTTTTGAATCTCTTCGACTCCCTTATCTGCTGCCTTCAGAATCTCATCCAGATAAGCTTCCATTTTCATCACACGTTCTGCAATGCGCTGATGCGGCTCATCCCATTCTGCCGGCTTATCTGCCGGTATGTATTCCGTACACATTTCCCAAAGATGATACCCTTTCCTCTGTTTTAAATCAATGCAGATGTATGCGCGTTTTTGGAAATTCGCGGTGCAGCGCCTGTCAGATGCGAAATATCCCGATATTTTGGAATTGCTGCATCTTCCCAGATATCAGCCGGAATCTGGGAGGTCCAGCCCTGTTCTTCAAAGGCAGGGCTTTCAATTCCAAGCGCATATAATACGATCGCAGCCAGATCACGGATATTCATTTCCTGTATCGCGTTGTTTTTGACACCTTTTCCAACTGCACCAAAGGTCACATATTTCTCACCGTCAGTCCAGCCGCCGTGTCCGGTCTGATAGCCGCCATGATCTGTGATCACCATAAACAGCGTCTCATCCAGAATGCCGGCTTCTGCGGCCGCATTGTATACATCATTGACCAGCTTGTCCACTTCCGTGATCCTGTCTAAATGCTTCTTGGTTCCATATCCAAAGGTATGACCCGCGCCATCCACGCTGTCCATCTGCACAAATAAAAAGACAGGCTTCTTATCCTTAATATAATCACAGATCAACGGTGTCAGCTGTTCATCTCTGGCAGTATCATGTGACACGTCCAGATCATTTTCCACGATACCATAGGTGATCGGGTTCCAATCACAGAACGACCCAAGTTCTGCATCCGGCATCACTTTCCTGATACGGCGAAACAGTGACGGAAACGGACTGTCTGTGGGATACTGACGGGTGCTTACGATCTCATTGGTAAGCCCGTGAATCTCAGGGCCGGTTCCGGTCAGCATGGAACCGTAACATTCCGCACTGATCGTGGGTCTGGAAGACAATGCTTCATAAGTTACCGCACCTTTTTCAAAAATACGATCAAAACAGGGCGTATCTGCCACTTTTAAAAACGCGCCTCCGCCGTCAACAGCAACTGCTATGACATGTTTATATTTTTGTTCAGACATATCCGTTTATCCTTTCTGCGCTGTTCACCATTTTTATAAAACAGCGCCCACAGACATAAGCATGCGCTTTGCCTGTGGGCTTCATTATATCACACTCTTTTTGATTTTGCATCAGTTCTTCCATTGCAAAAGACCGTCTTTTGTCAGTTCATACACCACATCACAGACTTCATGAATATACTTTCTGTCATGGGAAATGCTGATGATCGCTCCCGGAAATTCTGACAACATTCTGCGGATCACAGGCCCTGACAAGGGTGAAAAATTACGCGTGGGTTCATCTAAAATCAGTACATTTGCTCCTGACATACTCATTTTAAGAAGCAGCACCTTTGCTTTCTGACCGCCTGACAGTTCTGCGATCGGATGGTTCATTTCGTCCGCCGTATACTTCAATGCTCCCAGAAATGTCCGGATCTTTGTATCTTCCTGCTTATCACCGGAAATATTTAAAAATTCCACCGGCGATATCTTCATATCCAGCATTTCCTCATAATTCTGCGGCATGTATTCTGTACAGATATCCTCTCTTGCCATCAGAATTTCTGCAATTTTCCGAAGCAGCGTAGTTTTTCCCACCCCGTTTTTGCCGACGATGCATATTTTTTCTGCACCTCGTACCTGCAGGCTGATATTTTCAGCCAGTGTTTTGCCGCCATCCGCAGAAAACAGTTTGTCCTGTGCATAATCCAGAATGATCTTTCTGGAAGGAATCTCTGCGCTTTTATCTCCCAGTTTGAAAAAAATGGCACTTTCCTGTTCCGGCATCTGCGTCATATCTTCATCTTCCCGTGCAAAACGCTTCTCCATACTTTTGACTGCTTTCATTTTCTTTTTTAAAAGCCGTCCCGGGCCATCCCTCTCTGCCTTGGAAATATTATCAAGTTTTGAAGCGACACTCTGCTCAATTCGCCGTATTTTTTCATCCCGTATCTTCTTTTCCCGCCGTTCATTCAAAGCCAGATTTTCCTGCCGGGTAAACAGATTCTGACGTTCCCCGATATACTGCAGATAAGGCATATTTGCAATGGTATACCGGCTCTGCGTTTTACGCCGGATCTGCTCTGCATGAATGACTTTGTTTGCTGTTTTTTCAATCAGGGCCTCGTCATGGGAAATATATATGACGATATACGGCCACTCCAGGATCATTCTTTCCAGCCATTCCAGCGTCTGCATATCAATATCATTAGAAGGTTCATCCAAAAGAAGCACTGTCGGACTCGCCATCATAAGCCGCATCATCTGGACTTTGATCTTTTCCCCGCCGGACAGCGTATTCATGACCTGTTCCGAATAAAAGAAATCCTCCGGCACATGAAAACTGCGGGATAATTGATAAAGTTCTTTGGGGGACTGGTCCCAAAACAACGCTTCCTGACAGAAATACTCATATACTGTTTTTTCTGCGTCCTCAGCAGGCAGCTCCTGCGGCAGATAACCAAGACGCTCTTTGTTTATGATCCTTTCTCCTTCACCTGAAGCATAGCTTTCTATCAGCTCCGGATCATAGATCCATTTCAACAGCGTCGACTTGCCGTTTCCTTCCTCCCCGATGATCACGGCTTTGTCACCGTCATTAAATACACAGGAAAAATCCTGTACGATCGTGCGTAAATCCTTTTTATGGGTAATACTTACTTTTTTTATCTGTAACATATAGGTCCTCACTGTTTTAAAAAAGTGCGCACATAACAAAAGCCCGTTTGTGCAGCTTTGCCGCAAACGGACTCATACTAAAAAAACCTATATTTTTGCCTGTACAATACAAAGGCTGACAATAAGGTTTCGAAAAGTAAGATAATCCGATTGGGCGTACACAAATAAGCCTGTTATGCAGACTTTTTCTCTGCAATATTTGCTTCGTCCCGATCAAATTATCTGCTTCTCATTTCTCCACCTTACACGTATTTTGTGCCTTTCGCTAAACTAATTAAAATATATCATAAAGCTGCCGGAAACGCAATAATATTGAATATGTAATACTAACGTTGCGTTTGACGTTCCATCAAACACAACGTTTCACCTTACTTAATCCACTCTTTTTTCAATATCGCATATTGAATCGTATTCTCATAAATCGGATTTCCTTCGGCATCATTAATAAACGAAACAAACTCCATAAACATCCCCTCACGCCGCATACCTAATTTTTCGCAAAGATGCTGACAGGATAAATTATAGTCTTCTGTATATGTATAGATACGTCTTGCACCTTTTTGAGAAAATAGATATTCAAAAAAAAGCATAGGCTGCTTCATAGGCATATCCTTTACCATGATAATCTTTATTCAGCATCCAGCATGGGCTGAATGTATCCCGCACGGCATTTTCTTCGTCTGGAGCTTGTGTTTCAGGATATGCATCAATTTCTCCGATAACCTTGCCAGTATCTTTTAAAACGATAGCAAAATAATATTCTGTTTCCTTCGCACGCTTCTCTACCTCTGCCCTGGCATCATCAATCGTATTCAGCTTCATACACGCAAAACAATTTACCAGCGGTTCACTTAAATATTCAAAAACATCTTCTGCATCTTCATTAACAAACGGACGCAATATCAATCTTTGTGTCTCAATCATTTTCCTTTTCTCCTTTATTGATATAGAACACGGAATTTCTTAATACCTGCCTTTCTGTTAATGCTCCAACAATATTTTTTTCAATATATTCTACTCTGTCAAAAACCATAGGCTTAAAATGTGCAGTTATGGCTGCTACAATTTGATTTTTTCTATCAATATATATAATATTACCGCCATCGCCTATAGCAGCAATTACCTCTCTTGTTCTATGCGGAAGCCACCATAAAAAACCATAATCCTGATTTCCAAACTTCTCATCGGCAGATACGTAAGATTTGGTCATCATGTCAATCCAGTTCTCACTTACAATACGGTTATTGTTATAAATTCCGCCATTAAGCACCATCAACCCTATCTGCGCCATCTCATAAGCAGAAAGAGATAACCCCCAACCTGCAGTTGGCATACCTGTCGGATCTGAAAACCAAACCCTTCCGTGATCGTTTCTGTTCATCAAATACTCAAACTGGTCATCTTTACTCTCGCAACCTGCATTGATTCTTGGTTCAATTCCTAACGGTTCAAAAAGATATTTATTAGCAAAATCAAGCACATTCATACCACTTGTAATTCTGATGATTCCCAAAAGGATTTGAACACCAAGAGTGTGATATCTAAATTCATTCGTGATACCTTTACGGCCACCCAAAACATCCAATGTTGTCAGTGTCCAATCCTCCGATGTACAAACCTTTGTCCATGGTTCACTCTTGCCTTTATAAGGTGCTGTCATTGTAAGTATATGTTTGATCGTAACTTTATATATAGTTTGCTCCCCTCTTTTAGGAGTATAAACTCCCTTATAATAGTCCATCACAAAATCATCTACACTTTTTATCAAACCCTGGTCAATGGCAATACCTATCAGTAATGAAGTTATAGATTTTGTTACACTCATTACATTCATTGTATCATCTTTTTTAAAACCATCTCTATACTCTTCCATTTCAAGTACGTTATCTTTATAGGCTACAATCTGCTTTATATTATTATCGTTTTTACTTGAATAAGTATCTAAAACTTTCTTCACTAAAACTTCCTCCTGTAAAGCGGTAAAAAACATATTATTTGGACGTCCTGTAATAAGCCTAGGCGAATTAAAAATTAATTTCAATAGTTTTTTTCACAAAAAAAGATGTCTAATTTATTCAATGTCACTAAGTTAAAGGAACAGAAAAAGAAACCTTCCCACATAAGAAAAAATGGACAGGTTTCTTTTTTTGTATCACAATGTCAATTAAATAAATTGGAACTTGCCAAACTGAAAGTATATTTTAACTACTACACTATTTATAATACTTTTTCTTTAAATAGCTATGATACAACATCATAATCGGCACTGAGCCAATAATCCCACTCAAAAGCAGCACCATTGCAATAGTTTCCGATTTTATAAATGAAGTCATCACAAAGAAACCTATGATTATAAGTCCATAAGCAACCCACATATATCCATGTTTTTTGTTCCAAGCAACTACATCAGATAATTCCTCTTCTCTTGGTGGTTTTTCACCTGAATAAAATCCAACAGGCTTTTTACTCCTCATTTGTGATATTCCAATAATAATCATAACTATCGTAACTAACGAAAAAATAACTAATGATATGATATATTCTGCCATATTTCTAAACCTCCGGTCAATTCAAGTATTCCTAAACAGTATCTTTTTCCCTGCCCAAAACACCTATTCTAAAAAAAGTTTTATTTTAAAATCTCTTCTTTAGTTGATCTGATCCAAAAACATTCAGAAAGATTTTCACTGTTTGTGATTCTAAAAACTGTTTCCATGCCCTCTGCCAGTTCTTCCTGCATAAAATGATCTTTCTTGATCCATCTTACTGTACCTTCTGCAGATGACTGCAGTTTTCCTTCAAACTTGTCCGCACGATACAAAAAGACAAAATATCTTGCGCCATCCTCCAGAAGCCAGTCATATATGCCGCATAAAACCGGATTTTTGATATGTAAGCCGGTTTCTTCAAAAACTTCCCGCACAACCGCATCGGTGATGATCTCGTCTTTTTCAATATGACCGCCCGGAAAGGTTACACCGTTGTAGTCACAGCTTATCTTGTCCAGTACCAGTATTTCATCCCCTTTTGTAATTTGACACATGCATGTCAGAATTGATTTTTGTGATCTTTCCATTTATTATCCTTTTTTTACCGGTGTCCAGTAATCCATCTGTTCATATCCAAGCACTGCCAGAGTTTCTTCGTTCCCGATAATATGCCCCATATCCGGTCTGCTTTCATCACGAACTAAACCATTCTTTTCCATGAATTCTGCCACTGCTTCCATCTCAGCCTTATTGGATTGCGCATCAATCCCACAGATCACAGCATACAAACCAGCCGGAAACGCAATTACTTCCATGCCAAGGGTATCCATTCCCTCCCTGTACAAATACAGCCACTCCATGCCATTCTCGTTTCCTGTAAGAAAATCCATCGGATAAGGAGAAACATTCTTTTCTGCGGCAAGCATTTTCTCAAATTTTGTAAAGTTTTTATCTCCGAAAAATCCTGTACCGGAAGTTACCATTCGACAAGCAGGGAAGTATATTAAACGAACGTGTTCCATAAGTTACCCCTTTATAAGATTTACCATCGTTCCATATTCCGCTTATGCTTCTGCAAATATACCGTTTTCAATTCTTCTATGGAAATATCATAACAAAGCATAACATCATTAAAATACAACAGTACATCGCACATTTCTTCAATAAAATGTTTTCTGACTTCTGTATCCTCCATAATTTTTTGATTACCGCTCTTTTTCATAACATCTGCCACTTCGCCCAGTTCAATCAACAGATACAGCAGCTGATCCTTTCCGATTTCCGGTGACAGCGGTCTCCATTTGTCTTTATATTTTTCCTGCAGTTGCTTTTGAATTGCCTGCATTTCCTGAAAGCTGAAATTATCCATAAAAGAATCTCCTGACAATACATTCTATATTATTTATACCAAGTTCCCACTCGCCTGTCTATCAACTTGTAGTATCTTTACGGTAATCACCACCAATAAACAAGCCCCGATATTTTACATCGAAGCTCCTTTAGTAAAAAAACGGAAGGCTGTAACGCCTTCCGCCCTAGTCTTCATCATTCGGTCAATTTTTATTTTACCGTCCTGTCAGAACCGTCACAGGACTCATCTTTGATGAAGGAGAACTCTTCTGTCCTCACTTATATTATATGCATTTTTTCAATATTGGCAACAAATGCAATAATAAAGTTCTGTTTCCCCCAATTTAATATAAGCAGGATCATCAATACTTTGCAGCATTCCCCATAATAAAATCTGTTTACCATATCCTTTATGCTGAAATTTCTTATTCACGATCAAATCATCTATCTCATTACCATAACATGCAATCAAACCGATGATTTCTCCTTGGTGTATCAATAAATAAATATCCTTAACTTTTTCAATAATTTGTTTATATTCATTCAGGAAATTATACGGTTGAATATCAAGTGCTTTTCGCATTTCATAAAAACATTCGTTATATATTCTCATACCATTCCGGTCTGTTATCCGTCAAGTTACAAATTTTTCCTTTCTGATATATTGCAAAACGATTAAACTTCTCAGTGTTGTCATACAAAACAACCATATCACAAATATTAATCACTTCCTTCAGTCTGGCAAAACTTTCCGTATATCTTCGTTCAACATCTGCATCCGGAATACCATGACCGCCTTTAGAAACTCTATATGCGATACGTTCCTTCGCAATATCTGCAGATGCAACCCCCACATAGTGAAGCTCTATCGTATATCCCAAAGACTGGGCTGTTTTAATATTTCGAATGATACTCGCACCACATAATGTTGTTTCCTGGTTAAAAGATATTCCCTGTTCAAAATATTCTCTAATTTTTCTGACAGCTATCTTTCCCGCGGCAATGACATCTGACATATTTCGCCAATCGCCAAAACTTTTCACAATTTCATCCGTATTGATTCTGGGCATATCTTTTAAAGAGTCTAATATCTGATACAAAGTAGATTTGCCGGCGCCATTAACGCCGGCAATCAATATATACCTTTTCATTAAAACAGATTCCTTTCAATAACCTGCTTCTGTCTTTTCTGAATCAAAAAATTACCAAGCATTTCAAAAAATTCACGTTCTTCTTTATTCTCTGCTTCCATTACCAGCTGTAAAGTATCCTCCGGCTGCAACTGCTTAATATCTTGAAACATTCTGGAATATTTTTTAACATCACACATAAAAAACACCTCCTGCCTAATACTATTTTATCTTTTCCCTTTATATTATGTCAATTCATTTCTTTCCCATACTCCACTCAATCGCCCCAAAGGGACAGCTTTTCACACAGTCCCCGCAGCGGATGCATTCCCTGTGATTGGGTGCTTTCCAGACACGGATATCCATGTTACAGGCAGTCTGACATCTGCCGCATTCCACGCATTTTTCCCGATCCACACGCAGGCGAACCAGTGAAATCGGTGCAAACAGGCTGTAAATGGCACCTAAAGGACACAGATATTTGCAGAACGGTCTGTAAATGAGCACAGACAAAAGCAAAATAATGATCAATATCACCATTTTCCATTGATATAAAAATCCGAGTGCAGACCGAAGCGGTTCGTTGGCTGCGATCAGGAAATTGCCGGTCAGCGTGCCGGAAGGACAGATCCATTTGCAAAACCAGGGAGAACCCTGTCCCACAATATCCAACGCAAACAGCGGCAGCAAAATGACAAATACCGCAAGAATCACATATTTTGCCCATACAAGGAATTTATGCCCCGGCAGATTTTTCCATTTTCTGAAAAAAGGGATTTTATATAGTAAATCCTGCAATAATCCAAAGGGACACAGCCATCCGCATACAACTCTGCCGATCACGGAGCCTGTCAGCATCAAAAAACCGATGACATAAAAGGAAAAGCGGTAATTTCTGCTTCCAAGCATAGCCTGCAGCGAACCGATGGGACATGCGCCCAGCGCGCCCGGACAGGAATAACAGTTCAGTCCCGGCAGGCATAAATTTTTTAGTTTTCCCGTGTAGATGCGTCCGATAACAAAACCTTTTACATAACCGTTTGTCAGGGCTGTAAATGCAATCTGCACCCAAAAACGCAGATTTTGAAAAAACCGGGCGAATCCTTTTTTCTTATTGTTATCCAATTCCAATACACTCCAGACAAATGTTGGTTGATTTTAAAAATACGTCCGCCATCTCACCGCGCACAACACCGACGGCAATAAATACAACAGCAAGCAGTATCAGAAAAAATGCGGCTTTATTATTCCTGATCATCTGTCAATGCCTCCAGACGGGTCTCAATTTCTGCAATCCAGGCATCCTTATCTTTTGCGCCCATGATCACATCGCCAACACGATAACCGTTTTCGTCCACAAATACCGTTGTGGGAACCGCCTGCACCAGATGCAGGAAATTATCATACAAAGCCTCTGAATGAATCAGCTGGGGATAACGCACACCGGTCAGCTCGATCACTTCCACCGCATTTTCATCTTTTGCTTCATAAGCATCACTGATAATCCCTACGATCGCAACGCCTTTTTCCGCATATTCTTCCGAAATCTCCTGCAGATGGGGCATTTCTGAAATACAGGGGCTGCAGTAGGTAGCCCAGATATTGACCATGGTAAGTTTGGCATCCGCAAAAATATCCTGCGTCACCTCTGTTCCGTCTATGGTTGTGGTCACAAATTCGCCGAACTGCGTCTGTCTGGTTTCCACTTTGACTTCATTTGTCTCCTGCGCCGCCGCTGCTTCTTCCTGCTTTTTATCTGCTGCAGCGCTCTGACAGCCGCCCAATAAAAGCGCAGCGGTTAAAAACAGAGTCATCACATATTTCCTATTTCTTTTTTTCATAATTCCTCCATAAACATATCTTTTTTCATCCAAAAACTGATTCATGCGATTTAAGTTTAACATATAATCTGCCGTCAACACAACACACTTGAATCAAATCCCAAAAAGTTCTATAATGTGCCCATGAAAAAAGACCTCACCACCGGAAAGGTCTCCCGGACAATGCTGCTGTTTGCGGGACCGATGATTCTGGGTAATCTCCTGCAGCAATTATATAATATCGCCGACACCCTGATCGTCGGCCGTTTTTTAGGAAGCCAGGCTCTGGCAGCTGTCGGCTCCACTTATACACTTTTCACCTTCCTGACCTCAATCTTTATCGGATTGTGTATGGGAAGCGGAACGGTTGTTGCCTATTATGTAGGCAAAAAAGAAGCAGACAGCCTTGAAAAATCCATCAGCGCTTCATTCTGGTTCATTGCGCTTCTTACTGTTTTGATCAATGTATTTCTTGTAACCGGACTGGACCGGATTTTGCAGCTTCTGCAGGTTCCTGCGTCACTGACCGCACTGATGGGCGATTATGTCCGCATCATTGCCTGCGGTCTGATTTTTGTGTTTCTATATAATTATTTTGCCTTTTTGCTGCGCGCCTTCGGAAATTCCCTGACTCCGCTTATCTTTCTTGGAATTTCCTCTGCCCTAAACATCGTTCTTGACCTTGTTTTTGTGCTCCTTTTTGATCTGGGAGTAGCTGGAGCTGCCTGGGCAACTGTTGCCTCGCAGATTTTTGCAGGAACCGCACTGTTTATCTATACAGTCAAAAAAGAACCTCTGATCCGGCATGCCCTGCGCTGCCGTCTGCCCGGTCATACATATTTTGTACAGATCATCCGTTTTTCCATCGCCACCTGTATTCAGCAGTCTGTGATGAATTTCGGAATTCTTATGATCCAGGGACTGGTCAACAGTTTTGGCACTTCTATTATGGCGACCTTTGCTGCCGCTGTCAAAATCGATGCCTTTGCCTATATGCCCGCCCAGGAATTCGGGAATGCTTTTTCCACGTTTCTGTCTCAAAATAACGGTGCCGGCAAAAAGGACCGCATCCGTCAGGGTACCCGGAATGCCTTCCTGATCTCCATGGCATTCTGCCTGTCGGTTTCTGCCATTATCTTTGTCATGGCTCCCCGGTTGATGAGCTTTTTTGTCGCACCAGAAAATACCGGAATCATCTCCATCGGTGTCCAATATCTGCGCATCGAAGGCAGCTTTTACTGCCTGATCGGCATCCTGTTTTTATTATATGCCTATTACCGCGGACTTGGCCGCCCGGAAATGTCCATTGTTCTTACTGTCATTTCTCTGGGAACACGGGTACTTTTGGCATACGCACTCTCTCCCATCCCGCTTCTTGGTACGACTGCCATCTGGGCCGCCATTCCCATCGGCTGGCTTCTTGCAGATCTGACCGGTATTGCTTTTATGAAAAAACTGGTAAAATAGTAAAAAAATCCCGATATCAAACACCTCATGGTAATATGCTCCCTTTGAGATGTTTGTATCGGGATTTTTGTTAGCTTCATTTCTTTTTAATGCATTTTAGGTTCAAAGAAACTTTACCTTCGTTTCTTCATAAAATCCTCTTGCAGCGGGCTCTTCATCCGCAACACCCACTGCAACAGTAGCCATCGGAATACTGTCAACTCCTAAAATCGCCTGCATCTTTTCTGCACAGCCCGGAATCGGGTAAGTTCCGCACCAGCAGGTGCCATATCCCAGTTCCTTTGCACAAAGCAAAAGATTCTGTACGGCCGCACCGCAGTCCTGCTGCCAGAATTCGATCCTTCTGCATGCTTTTCTTGAAACCTCAGGCATACCGCACACAACTATTGCCATCGGAGCTGTCTTTAACATGGACGCAAAAGGAACTGCTTTCATAATCTTTGCAAGAACCTCTTTGTCTTTTACCACAACAAACTCCCACGGGCGGGAATTGCAGGCGCTGGGCGCCATCATTGCCGCTTCCAGCATTTGATAAATATGTTCATCTGCCACAGGTATATCACTTTTGTACTTGCGGATACTGCGCCGGCTTTTGATCGTTTCTATCGTGTTCATGAAAAATCCTCCGTTCTGCGCTGCTTTTACATCGTTTCTGCTTTGATTATATCATAAATCTGTTTATGCTTCTTCTGTATTTTTACGGTTTTTGCGGCCAAAACGTCCGCCCTTTTCACTGCCGTCAAGACGAAGATCACGGGGCTTTGCGGAATCGTTTCTGCGCTCTGCCCTTGCTTCCTTGCGCTGATTTCTTCTGTCGTCACGGTCATTACGTCTGCCGCGGTCGTTTCTGTCATCGCGGTCATTGCGTCTGCTGCGATCGTTTCTGTCATCGCGGTCATAACGTCTGCTGCGGTCATTTCTGTCATCCTGATCATAACGTCTGCTGCGGCGGTCTTCACGGCGGTCATTGCGATCCTCGTTTCGTCCAAATCGTCCAAATCGTCTGTCACCACGTCTGTCGTTTCTGCCATTTCTGTCTCTTCCATCATCAGAACGATCATTGCGGCCGTTTCTGCCCTGCGCAGTTCTTTCCTGTCTGCGTCTGTGAGGAGGTCTGCATTCTTCGATCACTTCCTCCTCTTCTCCGCTGACTTTGGTGCGCAAAAGTGCTGCTGCCAGTTCCAGAGGATGAATGCCGGTTTCTGTTTCAAATCGTTCTACTGCTTCGATGGCGGTCTGCAGATTGGTACTTTCCATCATCTGGCGCACTTCATCCAGCACAGCCTGTTCCTTATGCAGACGAACCGCACTGCCGTCGGGCATACGCTGTTCTTCCAGTTTTGTCTTGCAGATGCGTTCAATTTCCTGAATCTTGTGCAGCTCACGGATGGATGCCAGCGTAAAGGACATACCTTCCTTTCCGGCTCTTCCGGTTCTGCCGATACGATGCACATAATATTCAATATCCTGAGGCACATCGTAGTTGATAACACCGTCTACGTCGCTTACGTCAATACCGCGTGCCGCCACATCGGTCGCGATCAGAATCTGCAGATTGCCGCTTCTGAAACGGTTCATAACGGTATCGCGCTGTGCCTGACTCAGATCACCGTGCAGTCCTTCGGCGCTGATACCTCTGTTTTTTAAATTTTCTGCCAGTTCATCCACCATACTTTTGGTGTTGCAGAAAATCAGTGCTCTTTTCAGATCATAATAATGGATCAGACGCGCAGCTGCCGCTTCCTTATCGGTTCTTCTTACAAAATACAGATACTGCTTGATCTTATCCACAGTCAGTTCCTGCTGGGTAACCTTTACAAACACGGCATCTTCCTTCTGGAACTGCTTTGTGATCTGTAAAATCGGCTGGGGCATGGTCGCAGAAAACAGCGCAGTCTGATGTTCGCAGGGAATCTGCCCAAGGATTGCTTCCATATCTTCACGGAAGCCCATGTTGAGCATCTCATCCGCTTCATCCAATACCACCATCCGCAGATTGTCAGGCTTTAAGGTATGTCTGCGCAGATGATCCATCACACGTCCGGGCGTACCGACAATGATCTGTACCCCGCCCTTTAATGCTTTGATCTGTCTGCCGATATCCTGACCGCCGTATACAGGCAGAATCCGGATGCCGTGCAGATACTTTGCAAATTTGCGCATTTCGTCTGCTGCCTGCATAGCCAGTTCTCTGGTAGGGCACAAAATAATGCCCTGCAAAGAACGGTCCACCTCATTGATTCGCTGCAGCATGGGAATACCCAACGCCGCGGTCTTTCCGGTTCCGGTCTGTGCCTGACCGATCACATCCTTTCCTTCCAGAAGAACGGGAATTGCCTGCTCCTGAATAGGAGTCATTTTTTCAAATCCCATCTCCTGAATTGCACGCAGGATTCTGAAATCAATATCCGTATTTTCATAACGAAGTGCTTCATCTCCTTCATGAAGCATTTCCTCTTCATAATTGGCATAATAAGATACTTCTTCATTTTCTGTTTCAACCTGTGAAACCAATTTTTCTTCCATTCTTTTCTTTTTCTCCCTTGCTGCATTTTCGTTCTTAAAAAATGCAGTCCAACTTATTTCAACGCATAAACCATTAGACTATAACATAAAGAATCCGCAGTCTGCAAGGACTTCTCCCCAAACTGCGGATTTTTTGTGCAAAATATGAAATTGCTCTCTATTCCCCTTGTCCGACTGTCATTTACAGTACCGCAACTGACTCTTTTAACAGACTGCGCATCAGTTTCCGCTTTTCTTCCATAAAAGAATCGCTCTGCGGTTCAGCGATAAAGGGTGCTTCACTTTTTCGCATCAGTGCATATTTGTTGGCGGCCAGATTGTTGTATTTTAAAAGTTCGACTGCTTTGATCCCATCACCGCAGCTGTTAATGAAAGCTGCCGATGCTGTCAGATTCTCATCGGTATCACTCACTCCCGGAATCATCGGGATTCTGATGGTCACATCCTTATGGTTTTCTGACAAAAGCCGTATATTTTCAAGAATACGGGCATTGTCAACGCCGGTATATTCTCTGTGAACCGCTGCATCCATGATCTTTAAGTCCGCAAACATGGCATCCATGCCTTCGTATGCAATAGAAAGATATTCCGGATCAAAATACAGGGAACTTTCCGCCGTTGTGTGGATACCGTTCTGACGGCATAACCGGGCAAGCTCTTTTAAAAATGCGGGCTGCATAAAGCATTCACCGCCGGAAAAGGTAACTCCGCCGCCGGACTGTTCAAAATAATGTCTGTCTTTTAAGATTTCCTGCAAAATTTCCTCTGCAGATACTTCTTTTCCACATATCGTCAATGCTTCATTGGGACAAAACTCTGCACAGTTACCGCAGGCAGTGCATCCTTTTTCTACGTATCCGTCTTTCGTATGATGTTCCGGACATATCTTCTGACACTGACCGCATCCGATACACAGATTCTGCGCAAACAAAAGCTGCGGCAAAAAGGCGATTCCTTCCGGATTATGGCACCATCTGCATCTGAGAGGACAGCCTTTTAAATAAACTACTGTCCGGATGCCTTTCCCGTCATGCAAAGAAGCTCTGGCAATATCAAAAACTGTTCCGCGTACACTCATGTTTTTCTCCATTACATCTGTGCATGTTTGGTTCTTGCAATGATGTGATCCTGCAGTTCTCTGCTTAACAGATTGAATTTCTGACTGAAGCCCGACACACGAACCGCCAGATTTCTGTGCTTTTCAGGGTGTTTTTGTGCATCAATAAGAGTATCTACGCTGACCGTGTTAAACTGTACGTTGCACAGGCCCTTGGCACCTGCTGCATACAGCATATCCACAAGATAAGGCAGATATTTATCATTGAATAAAAGCGGATCTACCTCCACAATCGCAGAAGTTGTTCCGGGTGTCTTTTTGGTGGGCATTCTGGAAATAGAGTTTAACAATGCGGTCAGACCTTCGCTGTCTCTGCCCTGCATGGGAGATACGCTGTAGGCTAAAATCTCACCGTCTCTTCTGCCATCTGCACTGGCACCGCACAGTCTGCCGTGGTCGATCATCCATAAGAATGTGAAAGGCTGCGCATGGAAGCTGTAGCCCACACGTCTGGATTCTTCCGCGATACAGTCACAGGCAAAGTCAGTCAGATCAAATGCCAGCTGATCCACCCATTCCACGTCATTGCCGAATTTCGGAGCTCTCTTCTGGAAATAAGTACGCATCACTTCATCTTCCCAGTTATTGCAAAGCTGGTCGATCACTTCCTGCAGTGTATAACGCTTGTCATCGTAGACAAACTTCTTAATGGCAGCAAGGGAATCGGCAAGGTTGGGAATTCCCACCAGCATCAGCTGATAATAATCATATAATGCACCGCCATTGTTAAAATCAAGACCTTTTTCAACACAGCCTTCTGTCAGAAGTGATTTTACCGGTTTGGGATCGCCGTAATTGGACCAGGGCATATAGTCAACAGCCAGATCTATGGTTTCCCTGATCAGATAAGCGATCTGCTTTTTTAACGCATCCAGAAGCTCTTCAAAAGTAAACGCTGCCGGATCACCGGTTTCCATACCGGGGCACCAATCGGGATTATGCAGACTCTTGCCATTTGCAAGTGCATATTCCAATGCCTTTAACATATTTGTTCTGGAGTTAACGGCATGGGGATTGGCTTTTCCGGGAATTACCGTTTCCACACAGCCAATCTGGGTATAATTGCAGGCATCTTCATAGGGAATACCTGCAGATACCAATGCCGGGATCATCACATCATCGTTAAAGAAGAACGGAATTCCCTTCTGCACCTTTCCAACCACTTCAAGTGCACGCAAAAGGAAGTTTTTATCTGTATTCTGATCGAATCTGACAGACATACAGCGCACAAAACCAAGTTTTTCTGTTGCTTCCAGCATCATATAGGACAATTCATTAACCGCACTGCTGCCATCTGCATTGCGTCCGCCCACGCAGGACTGCTGCACATCATAATCTCTATAGAGCTTTAACCACAGACAACAGATAATCTCAAAGGCTTCCTGCTTGGTCAGAACACCATCTTCAATATCTTTTATGTAATAAGGATATAAAATCTGATCCAGACGGCCAACGGAATTGGCGTTGATCGTATCTTCCCAGGTGTTAACAATATGTGCAAACCATAACGCCTGCACCGCTTCACGGAAATTGCGGGCGCCATTTGCAGGCACCTGTCTGCAGACAGCTGCGATATCTTCTCTGCCGATCTTTTCTGCTTCCTGCGCATACTTACTGCCGTATTCACATCCGGCTTCGCATACCATGCGCAATGCTTCATAAAAACTGCACTCGCCGTTTGCAGCAGCATACTGATTGACTTTTTCCAGCATACCGGCAAAACCGTACTTTACGATCTGCTCATAACCGATCACGGAATGATTGGCCGTAATACTTCTGTGAGGATCGGAATTGGTGATCGCAAGCTCTGCTTCCAGCTGCTTTTCCTTTTCTGTCAGAACTCTTTCAATCGCAAGATGCTGATATTTTGCTACAGGCACTGTATCATCCAGATACCAGTCAATCTGGTCTTCGTCAAACCCGGCTTTGCGCATACTGTCTTTGATGCCGTCCTGATCCAGACCGCTTTCAAAAAATTCATTGATGCCAAAATTGTAACCTACGATCAGTTCCTCTTCACCGATGATGGCAGGTGCGTTTTTGATCACAGATGCGATTCCTGCTGCACAGATTACATCATTACTGTGCTGACAGTTCTGATCCAGTAAAGAACGGCCGTAACGGGTCCAATACGCCCACTGGGGACTTACTTTTTCAGACATTTCCCTTATATCCACTGCTTCTGCACGAAGTTTTTCACAGCGCTGTGTTAATTCATATGCCATATGCCTTTTCTCCTTTATCTGCAGGTTACGTATACTTTCTTATGCGGCCTGCACAGAATCTGCTCAGACCGCATAATGGTCACAATCTGTCTTTCTATCTTTAGATTATCCAAACTGTTTTCTCTTGTCAATCACAACAAATGTCTTTCCTGTGTTAATCACTGCATCCGCAGCTTTCAGGATACATCGGAAACGGTCTTGCGGTGTAGCTTTTCATTTCCGGCACCGTATCCATCCGTCCATAACTGCACATGTCGGTATCATAACGCATACCTCTGGGTTCGATACAGCCGCCTGTGCACTCTTCTTTACAGGTATGCTGGCAGGTTCTTTCCTGCTGTTCACAGGATGATTCACAGCTGCATTCACATGCAGGCTCACGCCTGGTCTCACAGACATGCTCATATACAGGCTCGCATCTGTGTTCGCAGGAACGCTCACAATTTCTTTCACAACTTCTGTCACAAACCGTTTCACACGCTCTCTGACAGCTGCATCGGTCCATCTGACACATGCGGCCTCTGCCGCAGCATCCCAACAGTACAAGAATAAAAAGACAGTTCATATGCTTTTCATCTCCTTGATCTTATACTGTTATGATATGCAGGCATCTCTTATCGTTGCAGCAAAACCTGCCTCACATAAGCAAATGTCTCTTTTTCTCCTTTTTCTGCCAGCATGATCAGAAGCTTCTCCAGCACCTTGGCCGTCTGCGGATGAATCATCGGCGGTTCCTTGCCGCTGCGGTAATAGGCAAGCGGTTCTGCATCGGTATAAGCGGCACCCTTATACACTTTTGATGCCGCAATTCTGTCCATCAGCATCTCTGCAATGTATTTATCCGGCATCGGAACCGGTGCCATACCTCCCTTTACTGCCTGCGTGCTGTAATCGATCCAGTATTCATAATGATGCCGGTTGCGTCCTTTATGGTGAAGCCATGCGGAAGAATAACCGATATCTTCCCGTTCCGCATTATTGGGACTTCTGTCCCCCTGATAATACCTGGCACCCACCAAAAACTCCGCCGGACTGTATTTGGACAGATCATGACAGATTCCCTGCCAGTACAGACCGACTGCAAAACATCCTTTCATCACCAGATATTTATGATATGTAATTGTCTTAAAATGCTGCCACGCCTTCACGATCCGTTTCCTCCATCCATTCGTTCCAGATCAGTATAACACAACTTACAGTTGCAAGACACAAAAACTTCCTGTATGATGAAACCAGCAGATATTGCGTATCGTAACTGCCGCATCTCTTTACAGTTACTGCAGGAAAGGAATTTAATTATGGGCAAAAAATTTGATGAAATCGATGAAGAAATGACCGTCACCCTTGAACTTGATGAAGGTACTGTTACCTGTGCGATCATCACCATTCTGGAAGTGGAAGGCCGTGACTATATCGTTCTTATGCCGCTGGATGAAAACGGTCAGAACGATGACGGCGAAGTATGGATCTACCGTTACAGCGAAAATCCCGATGATCCCAACGAAGAACCTGAAATCGAATACATTGAGGATGACGAAGAATACGAAAAGGCAGAAGAAGCTTTCGACGAATATCTTGACAGCTGCGAATTTGACGAGCTGGTAGACGCTGACGAAGCATAAAAATGCGTATGCTTCCAAGCGCTCTCCTTTAACAGTTAAAACAACTTAAGCTGTTCATACCCTGTGCAGGCACCAAAAGTGCCTGCATTTTTGGTGTTATCCCTTTTCTCCTCAGCGTTTTTGCGGCTGCACAGCGGCACATAAGAACCTTCCAGTATCTTAACAGCTTTTTCCTTTGAAAAAAGCCACTCGCTGATCTCATCCGCTGTCAGAACCAAAGGCATACGATCATGGATTCCTTCCATATATCCCTGTGCCTTCTGTGTCAGAACTGCAAATCTGTCCCCGGAAGGATCACGGTGATAAATGCCCGCCATATACAAAATTCCGGCAGGATCATAAAATTCATACTTTTCTTTCTCTTTTTCTCCGCTTTTTTTCCATTCAAAAAACTTTCCCGCAGGAACCACGCAGCGATGTATTTCAAAATCTCTGTCAAACATCGGTCTTTGCTGTACGGTTTCTGATCTGACATTGAAAATGACCGATTTTGTTCCGGTCCGCTCATACCCCCACTGTTTCACATGAGCTTCAAGCTCCCCCTGCAGTGTCTGGATCACCAGCGCAGGCTGCGCAGGAAACACTTCTCCGGTCTTTGCCCGCTGTCTGTCTATCTTTCGCGCAATACGCTCAATCTCCCGCATCGTATCATCATCTACGTAAAATCTGCCGCACATACTCATCCTCCCCTGCAAAACTGGCCCTCATGACCGCTTCTTTCCCATATCTGGCACGTATTTCGTCTACTGTATGATTCAGGACCTCCAAACGGTCAAATTTATCCATATCAAACATATTATACTGTCTGCCGCTGTCATGAGATACCCTGGCTGTATGCACACCAATCTGCCGGATCGGGGTTTTGCGGTCCCATAGTCTGTCAAAAAGCTGACAGGCAGCCCGATAGATCTCTTCGGTTACATTCGTCGCTGTCATAAGCTGCATCTGTGTACTCTCACGCACAAATTCGCAGGAAGTAATGTGTACGCTGACCGCACTGATCTGCGCATGATCAGCACGTATCCGGCTCCCAACCGTCTCACATAAAGATAACAGTAAATGGCGTGCATACTCTGCATCCGTGACATCCACAGGAGCCGTCATGCTGTTGCCATAGCCTTTGTTGGGAGCATGGGTAAACATACACTCTGACAGGTCTTTCCCTCTTGCATACCCCTGCACAATACTGCCGCAAAGATGAAGATGTGCGCGGATCATATCTTCATCTGCACATGCCAGTTCTCCTATCGTATAAATTCCCAGCCTGTGAAGCCTGGCTGCTGTTGCCTTTCCCACAAAAAACAGATCCGAAACCGGAAGCGGCCACATCTTTACCGGTATCTCCTCCGGAAATAAGGTGTGTACTTTATCCGGTTTTGAAAAATCACCCGCCATCTTGGAAAGCAGAAAATTATCAGACACACCGATATTTACGGTAAATCCCAGTTCTTCCCTGATCTCATCCTTTAACTGATGGGCAAAACGAACCATCTGTCCGCGCCCGTATAAGGTCTCATACCCCTCAAAAACAGCCCATGCTTCATCAATGCTGTACTGGATCACATTGTCCGAACAGGCTTTAAGCTTTTGGATAAAGGCATCGGATGCCTTTACATAAAGATCATAATCCGGAGAAACCACCACAAGATTAGGACATTTCTCCCGGGCTGTTACAATCGCTTCTCCGGTCTGGATTCCGTACTGCTTAGCCGGAGTGCTCTTTGCCAGTACGATCCCGTGCCGCTTTGACTGGTCACCGCCTACAATACTGGGAATCCTGCGCAGATCAGTCTGCTCTCCCAGAATATGAACCCGGTATGCGGCACTCCAGCTTAAAAAGGCACTGTTGACATCCACATGAAAGATCGTGACAGGGCTGTTCCTCACGAAAGGAACCGGTATATTCTCCATTTCTGACTCTCCACATGAAAACGGATTTCCACTGTCCTGTACATCTCCCCCATCTGCACCGCACAAATATACTGTTTTTCCCGGATTCCCACAAAATTCTTCTCATCTCTGGAAATCACCTGCTCCACATCCACACTTCGGATCATGTGCTCCGCCGTCTCGTAACGAAACCGCAGCGGATTGATCCTGCCAGTGGTGTCCACCGCACATATCATCTGGATCGGAATATTGACAGCTTCCAATTCCTCTTCACCCTCTTTCGAACATTTGTTTGTTTATAATATACCAAACAAATGTTCTTGTGTAAAGAGGAAAAATCAGGAATTTCTCCACGGCTCACGATAGCCCAGATCCGCCAGAAAACGCGAAATAAATCCCGGATTATCCGCTGTTCCCATGCCCCATCCCAGATACAATTTTTCTTTTGCCCGCGTCATTCCCACATAGAACATCCTGCGTTCTTCTTCCACTTCATCAGCCTTCATACTCTTTTTGTGCGGAATGATCCCCTCGTTGCAGTCCGGCAAAAAAACATGGTCAAATTCCAGACCTTTGGCCCCGTGTATGGTCAGCAGTGCAATTTTGCCCTTCTGGATTTCTCCTTTTTTCCGGTTGGATGCCTCCAGCTGTTTTTCATAGTCTTCCACATGCTGCAGAAATGATTCCAGGGAAACAAAATCCTTCACACTGTTTTTCAAAAAATCAGCCATTTCAAAAGCCTGTTTTTTGGCTTCGCCGGTCAGATTTTTCTCCATCCACGCATCATATCCGATACCGCAGCGGATATAGTATATGCCTGCATACAGATCCATTCCGGCCAGCAGGCCGATATCTTTTTTGCACTTTTCGATCAGCGGCAGCATCCAGCTTTTTTCTTTATAAAAAGACAGCAATTCTTCCCATTCCACTTCAGGCTTCAAAACAGCCTGTCTGGACAGATACCGCACCGGCCGGTTCATGATCCGGTAAAAATCGCTTCGCTTTTGTCCCATATGCGCAAAACGCAGATATGCCAGTAAATCCTGACACACAAAGTGGTCATAGGGACTTTTTATCTGTTCCTGAATGAAAAAAGGCAGTCCTGCTTTGCTCAACGCCTCTGCCACAGGCAAAGCATCCGTATTGGTGCGGAAAATAACGGCTGCTTCTTTGTTCTGTGCCTGCTCCCGGATTGTTTTCAGTTTTTCGGCAATCGCAGCTGCCTGCTGCATCCGGTCTGTAAAACCGCCGATCACAACACTATTGTCAGCTGTCAGGGGTTTCCAGATGTTTGAGGCTTCTGCAAAACGCATTTCTGCCTGAGCAGACTTTCGCTGTATCTGATCCGGCAGCTGCAAAGTCTGTTTCACTGCCTGTTTTTTCCCGCATCGGATCGTCTTTGAAAAACGCTGTTTGTTCACCGAGATCAGCCGCCCTGCCAGATCCACGATTCCCGGCGCGCAGCGGTAATTGATGGAAAGATCGATCCGGACCGCCTCCGGATAATCTGCGTAAAACTGCTGCATGATCTTGGGGTCTGATGCCCTGAAGCCATAAATGGACTGATCGTCATCTCCCACCACAAACAGATTTTTATGCTTTGCTGCCAGAAGATTTACCACCTCATACTGGGTGGGGTTAATATCCTGAAATTCATCCACCAGAATATATTGAAATTTATCCTGCCATCTTTCCAGCACTTCTTTTTTGGTCTGAAACAAATGCAGACAATGAGATGCAAAATCATCAAAATCCATCCGGCCTTCCTGATGGATGTTTTTCTGAAAACACAAAAACGCTTTTTTAAAAACGGGCAGCTCCAAAAAATCACTGGAAAAGCCCTCCGGTATTTTTCCGGCATTTTTGACAAAGCCAAATTCTCCCAAAAGGCCTTTTAACCATT
Source organism: Lachnospiraceae bacterium (assembly GCA_017500935.1). GTDB lineage: Bacteria > Bacillota > Clostridia > Lachnospirales > Lachnospiraceae > Gallintestinimicrobium. The sequence continues at coordinate 113,141 of JAFVXW010000074.1, read as the reverse complement.
CCGGGTCCATATATTTTTCCGCAAGATTGTCTGTCGGTTCAAAAAAACCTTCTGCAGACTGCAAAGCAGCCTGTTTGACAGGATCGTACTTTGAAAAGTCCTCCTGCATCGTCAGAAGAACGCGCTGTAAATATTCTTTTTTCTCTTTCTCGGAAAGAACTACATCAGAACGATATGATGCTGAAGTTTGCAAAATATGATAAAAGACTGCATGAAATGTTCCAAAATTGACCGGACAGGCCATGCCTCCCATCCGCGTCTGAAAGCGCTCCCGCATCTGCCGGGCTGCTGCTTTCGTAAATGTGACCACCAGAATATTCTCTGCATTCACACCATGATGCGTGATCAGATACCTGATCCGCTCCACGATGGTAAATGTCTTTCCGGAACCGGGACCGGCAAGAATAAGTGCCGGTCCGCGATTCAGAATGATTGCTTTCTGCTGATCCTGATTACCTGTTAAGTTCTCAGTCATATCTTTTTATGTCAAATATAAAATCAGTAAAACCTGTACAGAAGCTTATGCGTTCTCCAGAAGTTCAATACCCTTGCGGATTCTTGCAATGGATTCTTCCTTGCCGATGATCTCCATGATCTCGGTTGCACCGGCGGGAGTCATCTGTTTGCCGGAAACTGCGGTTCTTACAGGCCACAGAACATAGCCGTTCTTAACGCCTTTTTCAGCCACATATGCAAGCAGAGTCTGATACAGCGCATCGTTGGAATAATCTTCCTGTGCTTCCAGAATGGGCAGCAGGTCTTTTAATACTTCAAGGCTTGTCTGCGCATTGGTCTTCATCTTTTTGTGGGTGTACATTGCGATATCGTATTCGGGCAGTGTCTCAAAGAAATCTACCAGATCATAGATATCAGGGAATACTTCGATACGGGTCTTAACCATCTCTGCCACTTTTACAAGGTCCTGTCCCTTGGTCAGTGCCTTTTCCAGATAAGGCTTCGCCATTTCAAAGAACTTGTCAAAATCCATAGCCTTGATGTATTCGCCGTTCATCCATTTTAACTTGGTGTAGTCAAATACGGCAGGGGACTTGGACATACGTCTGTAATCGAATACCTTCACCAGCTCTTCCAGAGAGAAGATTTCGTTGTCGCCTTCAGGGCTGCAGCCAAGCAGTGCCACGAAGTTTACGATCGCTTCTGTCAAAAAGCCCTGTTCGATCAGATCTTCGTAGGAAGAATGACCGCAGCGCTTGGAAAGCTTGTGGTGCTCTTCGTCGGTGATCAGAGGACAGTGAATGTATACGGGAACTTCCCAGCCAAATGCATCGTAAAGACGGTTGTATTTGGGAGAGGAAGACAGATATTCGTTGCCGCGTACTACGTGGGTGATGCCCATGGTATGGTCATCCACAACGTTTGCAAAGTTGTAGGTAGGGAATCCGTCGGATTTGATCAGGATCATGTCATCCAGTTCGGAGTTGTCTACGGTGATATCGCCGTAAATCTCATCGTGGAAAGTGGTGGTTCCTTCATTGGGAGTATTCTGACGGATTACGTAAGGTACACCTGCTGCAAGCTTTGCTTCCACTTCTTCTTTGGAAAGGTGCAGACAGTGTTTGTCGTAAACGTTGATTTCCTTGCCGCCCACTTCGCAGGTCAAAGAAGCCAGACGTTCCTTGTCACAGAAACAGTAATATGCCTCACCTTTTTCGATCAGCATCTTTGCATATTCCAGATAAATACCGGAAGCCTGTCTCTCACTCTGTACATAAGGGCCTACACCGCCGTCTTTATCGGGGCCTTCGTCATGGATCAGACCGGTCTTTTCCAGTGTTCTGTAAATGATATCCACTGCGCCCTCAACAAGACGCTCCTGATCGGTATCTTCGATTCTCAGCATAAAATCGCCGCCTTCATGCTTGGCGATCAGATATGCGTAAAGTGCAGTTCTTAAATTACCTACATGCATCCGTCCTGTGGGGCTGGGTGCAAAACGTGTTTTGATCTTGCTCATTTTTTTCCTCCAGTTTTTATACCGCGGCAAACTGCCGCATTTTTTTAATTACTTACTCACTCAAAGGGGCATTTTCCTGGGTGATGCCGCTTTAAAATTATTGATTTCCTTTATCGCCTGATTCAGTGCGATATTGGTTCCCGCTCCGGCAATACAGCCGCCGGGACATGCCATCCCTTCGATCAGACAGCCGTCTTTTCTGCCTGCTTTGGCAAGCAAAAGCATCTTTTTACACTCTGCCAGCCCTTCCGCATGCTCAATCATTACATCCACTTCGGGATGTGTCTGACGGATGCATTTTTCGATCGCTCCGGCAACACCGCCCGCGACACCGTATCCGCGTCCGATGGCAGTAGCGTCTTCAACGGGTGTTTCCGATTCTATCGTCTCCGGATCAATGCCTTTTGCTTCAAACATACCGGAAAGCTCTTCAAAAGTAATGACAAAATCCACATCGGAACGAACGGATCTTCTGGATGCTTCCAGCTTCTTGGATGCGCAGGGGCCGATGAACACCACCGATGCATCCGGATTTTCTTCCTTAATAATACGTGCCGTTGCCACCATGGGCGTCAGCTCGTTGGAAATCTTGTCAATGGTCTCCGGAAAATATTTCTTGGCAAGCACAGACCAGGACGGGCAGCAGGAAGTCAGCAAAAACGGCAGTTTACCGGTTGCCACTTCTTCCACATAATGCTCAGCTTCCGCCATAGCTCCCAAATCGGCGCCGATCGCGGTCTCATAGACATCCGCAAATCCCAGCTGTTTTAATGCGGTCTTAAACTTGCCGGGTGTTACTTTGGGACCAAACTGTCCCACAAATGCCGGTGCAACCTGTGCAATGATCTTTCTTCCGGACTGAATCGCGCGGATCAGCTGAAAAATCTGGGATTTATCTGCAATCGCACCAAAAGGACAGCTTACCATACACATACCGCAGGAGACACATTTTTCCTCGTCAATGGCTGCTCTTCCCAGCTCATCACTTTCAATCGCTCCCACGCCGCATGCCGCAGAACAGGGTCTTACCTGATGAGAAATCGCATCGTAGGGACAAATGGCTTTACATTTGCCGCAGCGGATACATTTTTCCTGATCAATGTAAGACTTGCCGTTTACCATACTGATGGCTCCCTTGGGACACACTTCCCGGCAGGGATGTGCCACACAGCCCATACAGCGCTCGGTGATCTTATAGTCATTCTCCGGGCAGCAGTTACATGCTGACGGAATCACCTGCATAAGCGGCGGCTCATAATATTTTTCATCAATATCACTTTCTTTCAGACCCTGAGTCAGATGAACCGGTACATGCTCCGGACGCAGTGACAATCCCATGGCAAGACGAAGCTGTTCTCTTACGATTGCTCTTTCCCGATAGATACTCTCGCGGTACTTAGGGCTGTCTGTCTGGATGATCTTGTAAGGCAGCGCCTCCATATCTCCGATCAGATTCTCTGAATGATAGGCAAGATTCGCAATTTCTTTAAAAACTTCTCTGCGTATCTTGCGAACAGGGGTATCAATTCCTCTCATGAATTCCTCCGTATTCTATTTCACGTCAGTTCATCCTATTTTTACACAAACTACCACCAAAATCAAGTGAAATCTCTTGACAGGTTATTTTCAATATGATATAACGCAAATATCCAAACGAAGAGAACCTATTTCTTCGTAAATATAATAAGAACAAATGGTAGAGGAGCGTTTTTCATCAGTATCGCAGGATTTTGGGCGGGCAGCCGTTCTGTGAAAAAGGGAAAAGCGCCGAAGAAAAGTTTTGCTGCCCGGCAGGCTTTTCTGGGCCGCCGCAGAATATGCGTCGGACTGTCACATTCGTGGAGCGCTATCGTTGGACTTTTTATGTTTCACTGCGGAACAGTAAGAGCCATGAATGCTATGCGCAATTTTGCATTCAGGCTTATTTTTTTTATTATCATGCTGTTTCCGTTCCACTCCGGCCGCATGTCCGGAAAAATACCTAAAGAGAGGGGATAATATTATGAGAAAATTCATGCACAAGGTAAGAACCCTCGTTCCTGCCACCTTACTTCTGGCACTCATGTTTTCCATGACAGTTTTCGCATCCGAAGGCGAAGCTGAATATGTGCCTTCCATGTATGCAACCTTCTGGTCTTTACTGCCTCCCATCATCGCGATCGTGCTGGCTCTGATCACCAAGGAAGTATACAGCTCCCTGTTCATCGGTATCGTTGTCGGTGGACTTTTCTACTCCGGTTTCAACTTTGAAGGGACCTTCAACCACGTTCTGTCCGGCGGTATCATTTCCGTACTTTCCGACAGCTACAACGTTGGTATCTTGGTATTCCTGGTAATTCTGGGTGCTATGGTTGCCCTGATGAACAAAGCGGGCGGTTCCGCAGCATTCGGACGCTGGGCAAGCACCCACATCAAGTCCCGTGCAGGCGCGCAGCTGGCTACCATCGCACTTGGCTGCCTGATCTTCATCGATGACTATTTCAACTGTCTGACTGTCGGCAGCGTTATGCGTCCTGTCACCGATAAACAGAACATTTCCCGTGCAAAGCTGTCCTACCTGATCGATGCGACTGCAGCTCCTATCTGCATCATCGCTCCCATCTCTTCCTGGGCTGCTGCTGTTGCAGGTTTTGTAGAAGGTGAAGACGGCTTCAGCCTGTTTATCCGTGCAATCCCTTACAACTACTATGCACTGCTTACCATTGTTATGATGATCGCTATGGTTATCATGAAAATGGAATTCGGTCCCATGGCTAAGCATGAAAAGAACGCTATTGAAAAGGGCGACCTGTTCACCACCGGCGAGCATACCTATGACACTAAGGATGCAGACATCAATCCCAACGGCAGAGTGATCGATCTGGTAATCCCTGTTCTGTGCCTGATCGTATGCTGTGTTCTGGGTATGATCTACACCGGCGGATTTTTCTCCGGCGAATCTTTCATTTCCAGTTTCTCCAACTGTGATGCATCCGTTGGTCTGGCAATCGGCGGTCTGTTTGGTCTGCTGCTTACCCTGATCATTTATATGATCCGCAAAGTCATTTCTTTCCGTGATATGATGGCATGCATTCCCGAAGGCTTCAAAGCAATGGTTCCCGCAATCCTGATCCTGACCTTTGCATGGACCTTAAAGGCAATGACCGACAGCCTTGGTGCTGCTGACTATGTTGCAGGTCTGGTAGAAGCCGGCAGCGGCAGCATGATGGCAATCCTTCCCGCTATCGTATTTATCGTTGGCTGCTTCCTTGCATTTGCATCCGGCACCAGCTGGGGCACTTTCGGTATCCTGATCCCCATCGTAGTAAGTGTGTTCCAGAACACCAATCCTACTCTGATGATCATCTCCATCTCAGCTTGTATGGCAGGTGCGGTTTGCGGTGACCACTGTTCTCCTATCTCCGATACCACCATCATGGCAAGTGCAGGCGGTCAGTGTGATCACGTTAACCACGTATCCACCCAGCTTCCTTACGCAATCGTAGCTGCTGCAGTATCTTTCGTAGCTTACATCATCGCAGGCTTTGTACAGAACGCAGCTATCAGCCTTGTGATCGCAGTTGCTCTGATGCTTGTGACTCTGGTTGTGATCAAGAATGTATGGGCACAGAAAGAAGCGTAAGCCGGATTCTGTGGTTTAACTGAATATTATTGAAATGAAAAACATCTCCATCATTGAGTATAAACTCTGATGGGGATGTTTTTTCTTTCTTTATACCACTTCCACCTGACACATCTGCATCACTTTCAGTGCCGCTTCATGGGATTCCACTGTTACGCCTGCGCAGCAGCTTGAGTCCACTTTCACAGGGATATCCGGGAATGCGGCCTTAATAATAAGCGCATTGGAAACCACGCAGATATCGGTGCACAGACCGATCATTTCCACTTCTTCCAGCTGTTCCTCTTTCCAGTTGGGCCATCCAAAATTGGGCTTGTCAATGATCTTGCATCCTTCCACGTAAAGTCCGTCCGCAATCTGCCAGCCCCTGGTTCCTTTGATGCAATGTTCCACCGGAAGCTTTCTTCCTTCTGCGGTCTGCAGATAGTCTTCAAAATGTGTGTCACGGGTAAAGATGATCTCATCTTTGTTGTTCACATATTCGGCAATCTTCTCTTTTACTTTAGGCACAATGGCAACAGCTTCTTTTGTTCCCAATGCCATGTCGATGAAATCATTCTGCATATCAACTACAATCAGTGTTTTTTTCATATGTTCTGCCTCCCATCATCACTTACGCAAACCAAAATGTTTTGCAATCCGGTCGCAAACTTCTTCTCTGGTGTCTTTTCCGTCATCCTGTCTGACCACCGTAAAGAAACCGCTCTGCGCGCATTCATCATAATGTTTTTTGCTGTTGATCAGCGCAAGTCCCTGTCTGTAATTCTCCATAACCGCTTCCGGATTTTCACAGCTGTTAATAACATTCAGAATAAACTGCTTTTCCGGGTCACTGCGGTCAAAAAAGCGCTCCACACTCATAGACTGCGGTGAAAGCATGACCGCAACATGATCATAATCTGAAATCTCTTTCAGAATTTCAAGCGGAATGTTGGTATCCACAATTACCTTTTTCTCTCCGGAAATTGAGATCAGTTCAGCCACTTCAAACTCTGCGGCTTCTTTTGACACGCTGAAAATCCAACGCTCATATTCTTCCGGTGAACGGGTAACAAACTCTTTCCAGTCTTTTAAATTGTTCATGAAACTGATATCCGGCTGCAGCTTGGGATCTGCCACGATATCAGACACCCTGCTGTGATAATTTTCTCCGCAGAAAATCATGTCGTACCGGTCCGCAAGCATTCTGACGGTTGTTGATTTTCCGGCATAAGCTGTGCCGGTGATAAAATAAACATTTTTCAGATAATGTTTTATGATATTATTTTCTATTTTCATTCTGTATCAATCTCCACATCATATCTGTCATCGATCAGTATGTGGTTTACGCCATATTTCTGTACCATTTTCAGCATTTCGGCATTGTCTTCCAGAACACTTTCCATCGTACAGTATTCATCATCCATACGATTTTCGATGACACTTGCATAACCTTTGATATCTGCAAAATAATTCCTGATATAGTTTTCAGTCATCACAAGACAGTAATATCTGATATAATCGCGGTATTCCTTTTCAAAATCATTTTCCCAGTCAAAGGGAATGTAACAGCCCTCCACGATCATATTCTGATTGTTTTCGATGGCAGTTTTGATCATTTCGCGAACGATAGGCCATAAATAAGCTGTAAGCTCCTTATCGCTGCTCATCGGTGTAAGCTGTGTATGTCCGCTGCGGATCAGTCCCATTTTCAGATGATCTATGGATAAATACGGATAGTTATATTTTTCCAGCAGACGCTGTGCAAGTGCCGTTTTTCCGGTATGAGATGCCCCTGCAATTAAAATGATCATTTATTTGTCTCCTTGCTGTATCTGCCTGACCAGTTTTTCGATCAGATCATTGACGATTTCCGGCTTGTCGGTATTGGAATTATGCCCCGCCTCCTCAATCCATGCGATTGGAATATTGGTATCTTTGTGCCATGCTTTATTATATCTGATACATGATCCGGCATGGTCTCTTTTTCCGCAGATCAAAAGGGCCGGACAGGAAATTGTATACGGCAAATCCTTTTCCATGGCTTCTGCCAGCATTTTCATGCCGTGTCCTGAAACCTGGGCGTAGCGTTTTTTATCTCCGTCATAAATCATCATGATTTCATGCATGAGCTTTCTGCCGTATTCAGATACTGCCACACCGTTTGTCCCTGTTTTGAGCAATGATTTCCACGGATAATAATAGTATACCGGCTCCATTTTTTTCAGCAGCCAGATTTCTATTGCCGTTACATATTTTCTTTGAAGCGGTGCCGAATCAATGGATACAAACCCTTTTATTTTTTCAGGATATAGCTGCGCAAAGGCCTGTCCCACATATCCGCCCATGGATTGTCCAACGATAACAGGATGTAAGATGCCTTCCCGTTCCAGAATTTCATACAGCCATTTTGCTTTATCCATCAAATCAAAATCAAATGTAAATGGCCAGGAAGCCGCATGCGCAGGCGCATCCCAGACAAACACATTATATTTATTTTTGAAATATGAAATCTGTTTGTTAAACAGCCTGTGATCTGCTGTTAAGCCCGGCAGAAAAACCAGCGTAACAAGATCACTGTCGATCAGATTGACCCAGTAATGGATATTGCCGCAGGGGGTACTATGTATTTTTTCTATCATCTTTTCTTTACCTTTTTCATAACAGATATCGATGTATCAAATAGTTTGAATCTCCTTGCCTGTTACCTTCTTTAGAAACTCTCGAAATTCTTCCATTGTGCCGCCTGTAATGCTATTTTTATCATAAACCTGCGCATGACTCTGGCTAAATACAAATACAAGGTAATCTGCTGTTTCTGCAAGCAGCATGACCGTGCTGTACTTAAACTCCGAGCTGCCAATTTCTGTTTCTGAACGGTATCCATCCTCCGTAAATATTACCGATGCTTTTTCCAAGCCGGGCAGCATTCGTTTTCTTGCCACATAACCGTTTATCTGGTCTTCAAAAATCAAGGTAAAAAAGAGAACTGCAGCAACAAACCAAGTGAAAACGGTCCTAAAATTAAGAATAAATTCTTTCTCTCCAAGCGGCAAGGTAAGCAAAATCGCAAATATGATAATAATGACACCGAAAATGTGCGAGCGGCGGCTTTTCTTTTTTCGCGCAGTCTTTCTGATCGCTTTTGCCATAGCCGTAACGGCTTCCTGATTATAGGCGGTTTCACACTTAAATTCCATGCGCGCTCTCCTTTCAAATTCCATAAACCACGATACCTGCTGCGGCAGATAATACAATGAGCATGATCGGTGATAATTTCTTTTTCGTTATATGCTTATATACAAACATTGAAATCATCAAAACCGCAGTAATGATAACGGCACGCAAGTTTAAACGCAGTGCAGATATTTTGCCAAAGCAATTACTCCAAATCATATAAATACCGGTAGCCAGCACAATGCCGATCACACACGGTTTCAGCCCCCGCAAAACAGCCTGCACATACTTATTCTTCAACGCCGTTTTCAGCAGCGCCGTTATGAGGAGAATAATGAAAAAAGAAGGTAACACAACTGCCAAAGTAGCAATCACAGCACCTAAAATCCCTGACTGACTGCTGCCGATATAGGTGGCAAGATTAACCATAATCGGTCCCGGTGTGCTTTCGCTTACCGCAATCATATAAGTCAGCATTTCATCATTCAGCCACCCATATGACATTACCACATCCCGAATCAATGGAATCGCGCCATACGCCCCGCCGAAAGCAAAGCATCCAACTTTTAAAAATCCAAGAAACAGATCAAAATAAATCATTTCTTTGCACCGCCTTTCTGCTCAGGTGCACCATTCAGAATAAAAATGGTCAGACTTACAGCTGCTGCGATCAGCATCAGACTGATAGATGAAAAATTCCATGCAAAGATATTGATACATAGCATCACAACACAGGAACAGATCATAATTGTTCCGGGCAATTTTTTCTTTTGCATTTTTTTGATCATCGTAATCGCGGCATCCAAAATCAGGATACCCACAGCAACCTTAATCCCATTAAATGCATTGGCGATAACCGTCAGTTCCAGAAAGTTATCCAGACACATGGAAATCAAATAAATGATCAAAAATGACGGCACAATCATTCCCAATGTTGCTGCCAAAGCACCGACAAATCCGGCTTTTTTGTACCCTGTAAAGGTAGCACAGTTAATGGCGATCGGACCGGGCGTTGACTCTGCAATAACGGTCACGTTCATCATTTCATCATGTGTAATCCATTTTTTACGCTCAACACAGATATTTTCAATCATCGAAATCATGGCATATCCACCGCCAAAGGTAAATAAACCGATTCTGGCAAATGTCAGAAATAAATCCAAAATAATATTCATTTTTTATCCTTACTTTTCTATAGAAACACCATAATCCAAAATAACATTTCCGTTTTCATCAGGTGTCGTAAATCTGGGACAATTATAGCGTTCAAAACACCAGTCATCTTCTTTGCGCTTCAAACCAAGTGCCTTTAATTCTTCCAGACACATCTGATGTGTTTCAAATGAATAAAAATCGCTGCTGTTCTCTTTATCACACAGATAGAATACCGCATATTCCATCGGTTCAATATCTGCATAATCAAATCCGTCAGGAACCAAGACATCTGCCGGAAAGAACATACCGATCCAGCGCTCCGGCATTCCATTGACAACCCGTACTGCTCCGATATATGCGTCACCGTTGAAAGAAAGACGTTCTGTTTTTTCCAGAATCGAAAACCAGTCATTCTGCCACCATTCGCCCCAATCCGGCGCATTTTCGTATCTTTTTCCAATAAAGCGTGCCGCCGCACAACTTTCTTTTTTCACTTCCAAAATTCTGACTGCCATGTATCAAGCCTCCTTATCAATTTGTTTTTTCAAATTCTTTGCCGCAATAAGGGCAATATTTTCCGAATGATTGTTTCATTTTCCCGCAATGCGGACAACGGTCTGTGATTTTCATATAAAGGGCACATACGATAAATATCACCAACGAAACCAATGCGGCATACGCTTCGATCATAAAAACATAATTGCCATCAAGTATTTTCAGCCCTATTATCCCCCAGGCAATCACAAATATGATAATGGATATGACTGCCAGCCATACTGCTGTTTTTTTCATAGGATCACCTCTGTAAATTCTGTTTTATCAAACTGTTCGTATCAAAAATCGGTCTTTAATGAGTTTCTCTAATTTCTTGTTTTCCAAACTTAATAATCTCGCTCATCTATCTTACGCACACTATCCGTGACAATATATGAATCTACATTAATTTCTGCCGGTGTGATTCATTTCACATCTTCATCCCCAAAAATCCATTCACGAATTTGCAAAGCCCCTTGCTTTTCGAACAAATATTCGATATGATATTTTCAGGTGCTACCTTAACACGGTAGGCAGTTAGTCCTTTTTCAGAGGACTGTGACCTCTGTTTACATAGAAATCCACTTGTGGAAATCTCAAAACGGAGGATTTCGCTTATGCTTACAACCGATAGCTTGATTGCAGTTATCAGCTTATGCTTAACATGCTTTAGTCTTGGCTATTCGTTTGGAAAGAATAGCAAGACACAAAAATAACCGCCCTGTCCTGACAAAACTTGGCGGTCATTTTTGATCAACATTTATTATTGGGGCTAACCGTCTATCGGCAGCACCTTTTTCTATAACTATGATACCATCTAACCGTTATTATGTCAAACATCTATTCGATTTTCAAAGAGCACTCCAAATCCTGTCTCATACCTCGGAATACACAGCCCGATTTATCAATCCAATTCTTTTTGATAATAAGCAAATTCCTTATCCCGTTTAACTTCAGAATAGCCCAACTTTTTATAAAAAGCATTTGTTCTTACATTCCAAAGTGGTGTATCAAGTACGATTTTCTTTACACTGGAATAGTAACTTTCTACAAGCTCCATCAAGGAAATACCATATCCCTTTCTATGGTGAATTGGATCTATAAAAATCCGTCCAATATACAGCATTTTTCCATTCTCAAGCAAAAAGAGAAGTGCACCGCCGACGATTTCACCATCTTTTTCCACTTGAAATAAATGTCTCTCATTGAACATCTGCTCATGCCATGCAATAGAATCGTACTCAGGCGGGCCTCCCACAGTGGAAGCGCCGACAGCAATATCACTATCAAAAGCAGCTTTTGATATATTTACAATTCTTTCTATTTGCTTTTGTTCGGCTTGTACTAATTTCATAAACATTACTCCGTCAAATCTTAATTTACCTAAATATTTTTCATCATCAAATATCTGCTCCCCTGGTCTTCATACACGCAATATCCCAATCGCTCATATAGCCGAAAAGCTGCAGTATTTGACTTTTCTACATGCAAAAGAATTGTAGAAATATGTATTTCCTTAGCATAATTCTCTGCCTTATGAATCATTTCCGTGCCGATTCCATGATCCCTATACTGCTTTGTTACGGAAAAATCATCCAAATAGACGAATTCTTTGTCTTCGTGATGAACCTCAATGGACAAGAATGCAATAATTCTGTTGTTATCAATTGCTGTGCAGATCCATTCATCACAACCATCGAAAAATCTATTCAATGCATTTTCCGAATATCCGTCAACCTGCTCTGTATGATAAATAGTCTGCAGCATTTCTACAAACAACTCGTTGATTCTGTGAAAATCTTTTTTCTCTGCTTTCCCGAAAGTCCAACTCAATTTCATTTCCCTTCAATTAATATTTATCAAACCGTTTTTATCGGAAAAAACATATAATTTTTCCCATTCGCCGGACAGGTAAAATCATGAACAGCACCTGCCAGGGTGAGGTTATTTGCATTCATATAGTCCAGAACCTCCGAAAACGTGCTTTCGCTTTCAACTTCGGCACAAAGGTACTCATATCCCGGAATTGTCCATTTTGTCCATCCTTCCGGTGCCTGTGCATCATCTATACATTCAATGCCCGCAAGATATAATCCCTTGCTGAAATTATCTTCCCATGGCTTGAAGGAACGGGTACAATCAGACATGACGCCCCAAATACCGGCTAAATTACCATTTTCATCTTTTTTGGCTAACGGCTGAACTTCTTCAAAATGAGAATTTGCATCCGTCCACAATTTCTGAATAAATCCATCCCCCTCCAAAGTCGATCCTTCTTTACCAATTACTGAAAATGAAGTTTTAATCCTTTTTTCAATTTTCATATGCCAGTCACCTCATCAAAATTGGGAATTTATCAATCGCTAATCTCATATCCTGCTTTTTCCAGAATATCCAGCCCCTTTTGGTAGTTTTCTTTTTTGATCAGAATATAGTCCGTATTATAGGTAGATATGGCAAAAATGGGAATATCGTTATCGGCCAAAAGTTCCGCAATTTTCGCCAATATTCCGATCAATGAAAAGTCTAAAACGCCTTCTATCCGGAAAGCCTTCCAGCCGTCATCACACTGAACAGCATTTTCAGGCACTTCACTTGTAATGCAAACCAGCGACTTTTCTTCATCTGTCTTTCCGAAAAAACAATACTCAGAGTCTATATTGGCAAGTGAATAGTCTTCCACCTGACATACTGAAAAATCATGAGAAATCTTTTTTATCTTCATAACTTAGTGCTCCCTATTTCTCCAGTCAAATGTAGTTTATTGGTGAATATACATTCTTGTCATATCGGGTTCACCATCACCTTGAACCATGCATAGAAACTCCCATCCATATTTTTCATAAAATCCAATATGGTCAGTAACAAGATAAATTGGTGATACCCCTTTTGATTTCATATCATCAACAACCATGTTTAACAGATTTCCCGCAATACCCTGACACCGATATTTTTCTTCTGTATAAACAGCGCACACATTGGGTGTTAGGTCTTTTCTGTCATGAAAATCATTTTCAATTACACCCATTCCTCCAATTATTTGATTGCTGTCTAAACAAAGATACCATCCGTATTCTGTTTCATTCTGCAAATATGCATCCATACATTCCAGATAGGCTTCTGCAGGAACTTTCCATTTACTGTGAAACCATTCCGCTGCAGAATTTTTTAAGTCGGGCTTTTCTTTCAACGTAATATATTGATATTTTTCCATAACTGTACTTTCCTCCAAATTCAAATTTATTTTCTTCTCTTACACTCCCACCTTCTTGCTCTTCGGACAAGAAGCATCCCTCGCTCTAAAGAACTCAGTCAATTCAAGTTTATCTAACTGTTACAAAATTGGAATTCGACTCTCCGTTAAACGGAATGTTTCTTCTACTCTTTAGCTGCAATCTTTTCAAGGGTATCTTTCTTAATTTCTTCTCTCAGACAAGTCAAATAATCTGAAAATCTTACTCTATCATATGCATAGGTCAAATTTAACTCATATTCATTTTCAGACCATGTTGATATGTCAGAAAAGTTATGCTGAACCAACGCCTCTAAACTGTCAATCGCCTTATATATTTTAGCCTCTAGAGTTTGTCGTTCTTCCATCTCCTTATATAGATTTATCATTTCGTTTCTAGTAGAATTCGGCAGCAATTTTATCCAATTATCAAGAAGTGAGGCCTCAGCATTTTCATGCTCCTTGGTTTTAACAAAAGTAGGAATATCCCCCGTAAAACATTCTCCTAAGTCATGAATAATACACATTTGAATTATTTTATTTATATCAGCTTCAGGGAATTCGTTCTTCATAAAAAATGCCATCAAAGTCATCATCCAACTATGCTCTGCAACACTCTCATGACGACCCTTTGTTGTATAGCAATGTCTGGTCGTATCCTTTAAACGTTCTGCAACAGACAATGCATCCAGTAATTCCCGAACCTCCATAACGAACCTCCTCAATTAACAAAATTAGTATTTATAAGGGTTTGCTAAGAATTTAATAATAAATTATAACAGATAATGAAACCCTTAAATTGTATGTTTACACAATTGGGATTTGTCTTTTTGTTATCTGTTGCAAAGTTCTGCCAATAAGGCCACAGTAATTTCTTTTGCAATTCCAGCAGCTTTTTCACAATTTTCTTCAAAATGCTCTGTACCACTATGTGATGCCGTATCTGTAATACTTCTAACAGATATAAAAGGTATATTGTTTACATAGCATACATGAGCAATGCTTGCTGTTTCCATATCCACAGTTAATGGTTCAAATTTCTCATTAATCTTTTCACGTCCCTCATCTGCTATAAAAGCTTCACCTGTTACCATTCGTCCCCAAAAAACATTATGGCTCAGTCCAAGTTTATCAACTACATTTTTTGATACCCTCAGTAATTCTTGATCTGCCTTAAAAAATACTGTCTCTAACCATGGATGAAATTCTGTTAATATATTGGGTGCAACATCATGATATGCAACTTCTGTAGAAATTACTGTATCAAATATCTTAAGTTTTTCATTCATTCCACCTGCTGTACCTGCATTGATAATGACATTTACACGAAATGTATCAATTAATATTTGTGTTGCAATAGCTGCATTTACTTTGCATACTCCCGAAAATAAAACAACCACTTCTGTATTACTTATCGTTCCTTCATAAAATTTCAACATTGCTTTTTCGGTTGATTTACATTCACATATTATTGGTAAAAAAGGAGCAACTTCTCTATCTCCTGCACATATAATCCCTACTCGCATATTCTGCCTCCGCCAAATTGTTATTTGTCTATTCAATGAACCCATCAAATAGTAAACAAAAACGATAATCCTATTTCAGAATCTGTTCCAATTTTTCTTGCGTAATCGGAAATATATCTCCATTCACCATTCGATATATTTCGCCTATCTTCATAACACTTTCGCCTTTTATAAAAATAGCACTTTCATCTGTCATAAGACATACCGGAAGCTTCATAGAAACCGACTTCAAAGCCTCCAACCATTCATCTGCCCCAGAGTAATGCGCCTTAATAGTAAGATTTGCAAATCCTAAGCCTTCATAAGGAGCTGCAGATTCATATATATCAACTGTATTCTTTCCCATATTCATAGAACCTGCACTCACTCCTAATATTACAGCATGACTTTTACAAATCTCATCAATTATCCCCTTGTCACACATTAACTTCATTTGCAATGTTGCATTTCCTCCCATCAGGAAAATACAATCTGCTTCCTGAATTAGTCTTATTGCCTCCATTGTTGTTGTACGATTATCAATCACACAATGATTTGCAAACGGCATATTTTTCTCGACAAACAGCCTATGCATCCCATCAGAATCTTCATCATTCTGTATATAGTTGTCCGGTTGGGCACTTATAAAAACCAAACTATCTCGAACAATCAACTCTTCTTTCAAAACAGCTGCAATATTATCTGTAAAATGACGGGTTGGAAATCCGCTGAAAAATCCTAATAATCTTGCATTCATATACGTTTCTTCTCCATTACAGTAAATCTTATAAATTCATAAGGTAATCCCATATCCTCAGAATATTTACGGATTTCTGTCTTTTCATCATCACTCATTTCTACATAGAACGGACGATCTGAGACTTTCCAGTAGATTTCAACTTCATCTATTTTAAGAATGTCTCCCCATGGGGCTATGTATAATTCTCCGACTTTATATTTTCCGATTTCTCTATATACCCTTGTGGTATAACAATAACCCAGTCTTTTTAAATAATTTTGAATCGATTCATATTCATGTTCAGGAAATGAAATTTCTTTAAACATACAATGCCCCTAACAATACAATTTGTTTTACAACTTTTCAGCAATTAGATTTACATTATCACATATCGGCAATGTTCCATCCACTCTAACAATGGGACAACTTATTTTTGATAGCCAATCATTTACTAAGTTCTCATCTCTTGAAGCACAAAAATTATGGAACGACTTGATTTGCTCGTAAAAATCGCCGCCTTTACAGCTTTTCTCACCGAAAATCATGTATGACCTGTCATATACTCGCTTTAATCGTATCTCCTTTGGGACTTCAATGGAGATTACGCACTTCAAATGGGAAATAAATTCATCTCCGAAACCACCTGTTACCGATGCTAAGACGAAGTCATTTTCACCATTTACGATGTTTGTAAGCAATGATACAACCTCTTCATAAGAACGGGATTTTTCATACGGATAATCAGGATTGTCTTGATCAGAAAAGTATATATCTTCAATATCAATGAAGCGGTAATTTAATCTTTCGGCAAGTGCTTTTGCCTGCTCCGTTCAAACCACAGACTAATATAGCATGCCCCATTTTTTTCTCCTTTAAATTCTATATCTGACTGTTACACACGAAACCAAAACCCGCAGAGCTATAAACTGGTTCAATAAAACGAAACGTCAAAGACAGCAAAAATAATAAAAAACCTACTTCCTCCAGAGATTGGATTTATGTATCTATTCTAATCATTTCAGTTATCGTTTTATTTCGATACACTAAATCTTCCCGAACTGTAAATCCGATTTTCTCCCAAAAGGCGTTCCCGTTTTCATTTTTTTCAAAAACAACTAATGCAGCTTTATTTATTCCACATTGCTTTAATGCTTGCATAGCAGTTTCTACTAACTGTCGGGCAATTCCACGTTTTCTATATTGTGGATTTACGGCAGTATGATAAATGTAACCTCTTCTGCCATCATTACCGACGATTATTACTCCCACTATTTGATTATCATATTCTGCAACAAAGCACGTATCCGGATTTCTCCTAAGGAACTTATCGATACCTTCTCTGGAGTCATCTAAATTGTTTAATCCCATTCCGGCACACGACATCCAAAGAGCGTATACCTCGTCATAGTCATCGATTGCCATCTTCCGAATATTCATTTTACACCCCATAAATCCAAACTCATTGAACAGATTCACCTATTACAGCTTAGCTATAAAGATCAATCAGCACAGCTCTGCATGGAGAACCGTCCGTACCTGACAAATTCAGCGGTGCCGCATTTAACAGATAAACACCTTCTGAAACATCTGCCAGGCGAATTCCCTCAAGTAAGATAATATTGGCACCCAAAAGCACAAGATGTACTGCCATTGGTGCATTTTCCGGTCCAACTGTCTGAGATTCATTTCCCAGAAGCAAAATATCTGAAGCTGCAAATATCTTTGCTGCCTCTAATGATACTTCGGCATTACCTTTTATTAAAATTCTCTTTGTTGCTTCCGGGTTCTGCTTTTTCGCTTTTTCAATTATTTGAGCAGCATCCTCTCCTGTGACAATCCCCTGATGTTCTGCCACATAAGCCATTCCCACAAAAACATCTAAGTCTATCTCATCCACAGTTTTTCCGTCTTTCACAAAATGAAACGGTGCATCTATATGTGTGCCGTTGTGTGCGCACATGCTAAATGACGTCAGATTATACAAATCGCCATTTTCCATTAAACTGATCATCTTTTTTTCCGGCATCGGGTCACCAGGATATACCTGACAGCTGAACACTTCCTGGGAAATATCGTAGATTTTCATCGTTTACTCCTTCACCATCTGATAATGAAAAGAAGTCTCTCCAACCGGTTTAAATCCCAATCTTTCATAGAGCCTTCCCACCGGATTCTGCTTAAAATATTGAATCGTAATTTCTTTATCCGCATGCGCAGACAGAATATCCTTTAAAATGGCTGTTCCGATTCCTCTGTTTTGATATTCCGGAATGATACAAATGTTGCCGATCTCATATCTGCCATCTTCCATGCATCCGTTATAAAATCCAATATCCTGCCCGTCAAACGTAATAATATATGCGCCCTCTTTGTACGCTTCCATAAATCGGCCAAAATACGCTTTTTGCTGTTCTTCGTCCCAGCTGCCATAATTCATTTCCACATACTTTTGATAAGCATTCTTTTTTACCTGATAGATAAAATCATAATCCTTTTCTGTGATATCTCTCATGCCATAATTTTGATGCTTCATAGATTGCAAAGCCTCCCCAACTTCTTTTTTACCAAAACAGTACCTTCCGTCCGCTGTACTTCCTCAAATCCACAATTAAGAAATAATGAAACCAGAGGATTATCAACTGCAATTTCATCATAAATCACATCCAAACCATTCTCTTTTGCAGCTTCGCACAACATCTCCAATGCTCTGCGGCCATAGCCTTTTCCGCGATATGGAGCATATATGATCACATCGGCCAAATAGTTCTGTTTTTCATCGTCAAAATGATACGCTGCTTCACCCAGAAACGTATCGTTTTCTTTTATGTATCTGTAAAACCGCCTGTTTTCATGATTTACAAGCCATCTGTCATACCAGCCTGCCCATTTTTCTCTGGGAAACGGGATCGTGCCGCCATAGGCATGATTGTAGGACATGGTCTGTTCATCCCCCAGCATGGTTTCCTTAAACCATAAATCTTCCATCTCCGGTTTATAAAATGTGATCATGTTACTTCCTCGCCAGCTGCAGATCCATCGTATCGTAAATGGTGATCGTACCGCCATGATTATGGATTGCTTCTTCTATCTTTGCAAAAAATGCTGTCCGGATGCTTTCCTTAATCGCAATATGATCGGAATACGTTCCCAGAAGCTGAACATACTCTTTTGCTGAAAAAACACGCTGTCTGTAAAACAGCGCATACCGGATATCTGTAAATCCGTACTTTTCTGCGATCATGGCTCTGTCTTTCGCATCTTCTTCCGAATATTCTATTAAGGGTCTGCGTTCTTTGTTGTGATATTTATAGTAATATTCTTCATACACTTTATCAATTTCTTTGGAAAGTTCCGGATTTCCTTTATCACGATAGGGATGATTTGCAAACCGCGCAAAAACACCGCCTTTTTTCAGAATAGAATATACTTTCTCATATCCGATTTTTTCAGGAACCCAGTGAAATGCCGATGCAGAAAACACCAAATCATAGGTATTTTCTTCCAGTTCTGTCTCTTCAAATTTGCCGGTAATGACTGAAAAGTTCGGATATTCCTGAAACTTACTTTTTAACAACTCCCCAAACTGTTCACCATATTCCACCGCTGTCAGCCGGCATCCGGTTTTTAATACGTGGGCTGTTGCCTGTCCGGCGCCGCTTCCCACTTCAACTACGTTGCTGTTTTCATCAATCGAAATATAGTCAAATATTGTCCGGTACAATTCTTCCGCATATCCGGGTCGCATTTTTTCATATGTGGATGCAACTGTGTCGAATGTCCATTCCAGACCTTTTAATACCGGCATAAAAGTTCCTCCTCTTTTCAGCAGTTATATTGAAAATACTTTGACCAAATTCCGTCTTCCTCAAATTCTTCCACAAGCTCAAAACCGTTCTTTTCCAGAACCTTTACCGACGCATAATTGTTCGAGAAACAAAATGCACCGATTGTTTTGACCTCATATTTGAAACAAATATCCTGCATAAACATTTTTACGGCAGCAGCCGCAATCCCCTTGGACCAGTATTCCGGCTCAAAAATACAAAAGCTGAGCATGCAGTTGGGTTCCTCATTCTGATCGATACAATAGCACCAAACATCACCAATATACTGATCATCGGCGTAAATAGTCCTGCCGTAACTGGAAGCTCCCGGCTTCAATGTTTTTTCATAATCAGCCAAAGCCTCTTCCACCGTCTTTGCTTTTTGAGGCAAAAAACGCTTTATTTCCGGTCTGTCTGCTTTTTCAAAATAAGTGCGGACAGTATCTGCTGTCCTGTTTCTTAACGTTATCATCATCATAAATCACCTGTTTGTATTATACTCTGAAAAAAGAGGCGAGGCAATGATAGTGGAGTATACATATCATAAAAAATGGGCGCGAATGCTTATAAAAATGCCGCCGCATCTTGAAGATGTGACGGCGGAAAAAATCATTTCTTTATACTCAATACATATTTCTCATCATCAGTTTTAATAAACCCGACACTTTCAAACATCCTCTGTGACTGCACATTAAAAGAATAAATTACTGCATGCAGTTCCGGAATCTTCTTTTCCGCTGCCATTCGGATGATTTCATGCATAGCCATTCTTCCTATATGTTTATTTTGAAAAGGTTTTGCTATAACAATATTTACTTCACCATCCGGCTGCAGACATACATCACCGCACAATCTGTTTTTGTATTTGATATAAAATAAATCTCCGTGCGTATTCAGATATCGATACATTCTTTTTAATAAATCCAGATCATATACCTGATCTCTGTTATCTACCTGTCTGCATAATTCCGGGTCCTGATACCATTTCAGTGCAGTTTTGTAGTTGGGATAATACGGTACAAGCTGAATATCTTCATTAATAACTCTGCTGTTCATCTTCTAAGATCACCTGGTAAAATCAATCTCATATCTCGTTCCATGAGATAACAGCAGACCGTCGGTAAGCTCAATCTTCAAAATACAGGTGTTTTCATCTTCAAAATTGTTATGTCCATTGTTGATCCACTCTGCAAACACGACCTGCATTTTGTTGGCAATCCATTCGTTTTCTTTTTTTCCAAAATATCCTAAATTGATACCTTTTCCATTGGCAGTAAACCAATCTCCCGCTATTGCGACATTCGGATTTTCAGCAATCTGTTTCATTTTGTTGGATTTTCCATATGTAAGTACATAAAAAGCACCGTCTTCATAAAAAGAATCCACATTGCGCACAAAGGGCTTTCCATTTTCCGTAGTTGCCAATGCAATCAGACTGTCTTTGCCAAATCTTTCCAGCATGATCTGTTCTGCTTCTCTTGATAATTTTTCCATTTTTGTGCCTCCGTATAATTGTAAAAATTATTATTACATAATCCTGATTCCCATAACCCATAGGATCACCGCCATAACCGGCAATAATGTCCATGAAATATATCTTCCAGCCATTTCCATATCTGACGGTTCTGCCTGATCCGGATTCTGAATCCGGAAAGCCATATGAAATCGGAAAATCTCATCTGCATAAAAAATAGAAATTGCTGTAGCTGCACAGATCACCACACCGAAAAACCATACAAGCCAATGCCCTTTATGAACCATTTCAGGTTCATCAATCAATTCCAGAATAACAGTCACCGAAGGCTCCATTTCATCCACTACATTTCCATTTTCATCCAGCGTTACGCCATTCGCCATCGTAACCGTGACCAAAGTATTTTCAAAGCTTCCATCCTCATCAAACAGCAGCAGACCGCCTTCGTATTTTACGCTCCCGCCTCGAAAAAGGATTTCCTCTTCCTTACATACTTCCACACCTTTCATGGAATTTCTAAACTCGCTGTCTTTTGGAATTGCACCGGAATCTTCTCTGACCGTATAGGGGCCATAGATTTTATCGCCATGCCTAAATACAACCGTATTATCTGCAGAGACCGTAAAAGAGGCCTGTTTTCCCTGAATTTTACCGGAATAAACGATTTCCCCGTTTTCCTGTGCAGGAACCAGAATCACATCCTTATATGCAAAACCTTCTCTCGAAATCGTCACCGAATAAATCACGGCAAAAATTAAAGTCATGACCGCAAGAAATAATAATACGCCTTTTTGATAGAAGTTTAACTCTTTTATGCGCTTCATCGCAATATTTTCTCCATTGCCTTCCCTTTGGCGAGTTCGTCAACCAGTTTATCCAGATACCGGATTTCCTGCATCAGCGGATCTTCTATTTCCTCTACCCGGATTCCGCAGATTTTTCCCGTAATCAGCTTTCTGTTTGGATTCAACTTTGGTGCATTTCTGAAAAAATCACCATATGTAATATCCCTGACCAAAAAAATTTCCACTTCTTCCTGTCTATAGCCTGTCAGCCAACAGGTGATCTGATCGAGTTCCTCTCTTGTGTGCCCTTTTTTCTCAACTTTTGCAATCAGCAGCGCATACACTTTTGAAAAGGACATTTGAAATATTTTTTCGTTTGTCATTTAGTCACCTTATCTCTCAGTGTCAGAATATTTTCTTCAATTTTTTTGATCACTGCCTTAAATTCTTCATCCGACTTTCCCGTAGGATCTTCCAATCCCCAGTTGTCATCAAAACCTCTGCCAATAAAAGGACAGCCAACATTACATCCCATTGATATTGCCACATCCGGATTTGGAATATCTGAGATCAGCTTTGAATACTGTGTTCTTTCCATATCAATTCCGTATAATTCCTTCATAATACGAACAGCATCCTGATTGATCTGCGGCTTGGTTTCTGTTCCGGCAGAATAAAATTCAAACACATCTGCTGCCAAATGTTTTCCCAACGCTTCCGCAATCTGACTGCGGCATGAATTATGTACACAAATAAACGCGATCTTCTTCTTTTTGTTCTGATAAAACGGACACGCATTCTGTATACATTGATTATTCTTATGAGCCCGGGAACAGGTTATCTCATTCAATTTCATATGAATCCCTAATTTTTCGCCCGTGAATTTGACCGCTTCCGTAATGGCAAGATAGGAATCTCTCTTGCAGCAGCGGGGACCGCCGTTTTTGCCTATCGCTTCCAGTGCCCTTGCTGTCATTTGATTAGAAAGTCCCCATGCTTCTTTTGCCAAAGGTGTGGATCTTTGTGTAATAGAAACATACATTCCTGTGCTGATACCTGCACCGCAGGCACCCCAAAAGCCACAAACACCGCCTGGAACCTGTTTTGCTCTCTTTTGCATTTCATATAATGCCGTTTGTAAATCGATATCTCCGCCTGCATTTTTATAAGCAGTTAAAAGCGCAGAACCAACCATAGTATGATGTTCGGGACCGTGCATATGGCAGAACGGCATAGACATCATTTCTTCCATAATCTCAACAGGATTGGCAGACTTACTGTTCATGCAGATTGAAATGATCGTATCCATTCCGCTTGTATGGCACTCATCACATACAAAATGTCCGTTTACACATCTTGTCTTACTGCTCTGCTTTTTATGACAAAGCTCACATTCCATTATTTCATCCGCTTCGAGATATTCAAGCGGTGCTTTGCAGATCAAACATTCTTCGTTCATATGGTCACCTCGTTTGCTTTTTGTTATCTCAATTCTCACTGAACATGATATCCTGTGGCAGTTACCATGGCAGCCAGATTTCCCAGTTCATCTGTCACATCGATGCGATAGCACGCAGTTGTTTTTCCCTCTTTTAGACAAACAGCTTTTGCAATCAGTTTTTCTCCTTTGGCAGCTCCCAGAAAAGAAATATCAGAATGCAGTGACACACATCCCATCTTCTCCCAGTTGGCAGCAACCGCAAAGGCAAAATCTGCCAGCATAAAATATGTGCCGCCCATGACTGCCCCCATGGCATTGCGGTGTGAAGCTGTAATGTTCAGGCTGCAAACCGCACTGTGATCGCCGATTTCTTCTATCACTGCTCCGTTTTCAGTCGCGAACCGGTCGCCTTCAAATATTTTTCTTACTTCTTCCAATGTTTTCATATTTTATAACGCCGCCTTTTTAAGTGTTTCCCCGGTCAGTCGGTATACAGTCCACTCATCCATCGGCACTGCCCCCATGGAAAGGTAAAAATCGATACTGGGTTTATTCCAGTCCAGACAGGACCATTCCAATCTTCCGCAGCCCCGTTCCACAGCAATCTGTGCCAATTTTTTTAACAGAGCCTTTCCGTATCCTTTGTGTCTGTATTCAGGCTTTACATATAAATCTTCCAGATAAATACCCGCTCTGCCAAGGAATGTTGAAAAATTATGGAAAAACAATGCAAAACCTACTTCTGTATCATCTTCCATCACAAAGATAACCTCTGCTTTTTCTTTTTCAAAGATCCATTCTTTCAGGAGTTCCTCCGTTGCAATAACATCGTCCATCATGTTTTCATACTCTGCCAGTCCTTTGATAAACTCCAGAATTAAAGATACGTCTGAAGGCTGCGCATATCTGAAATTATTTGTACTCATTTTATTTTTTCTCCAATCTACTACTTTTTTATCCAATATCCGTCATAAGCATAACCGTTTTTCCCGATCAGCAGATGTTCAGATTTTGTGAATCCTGCTTTTTGAATTGCTTTGATTCTTTCTACTGCATATAACGGTGCTTTTGTCAGGACTCCCTTGCATCCAAGCAGTTCTTCAATGCGCGGCGTAACAAGTTCAAAAATGTCATACAATACATCGTTCTGTTCATAATCGCTTCTGACATCCACCCGCAGAATGCCCATATTGTGAAATGCATCTTCCGACACTCTCACGCATAATTCTACGGTTCCGATCACGCTGCATATCGTCTTATCAATAATGGAAAGTCTGGCAAACCAGCCGTTTTCATAAGACATACGCCAAAAATCAATGGCTTCTGTCATTTTTTCTTTGGAGGAGTAATAAAAATTATCCCCGTCACAATTATCACTGTTAAAAAAAGGCAATGCATTTTTATCACTGTATACTTTTAACAAATCATCACAATCGCTGTCCTGAAATAATCTGATTATGAACTTTTCATTTTCCAGCGTCGGACATGATTCGTAAATATTCATAAGAAAACCTCCGTCACAAAAAGGTACAGATTATGTAATTTTTATTCATTTAAAATTTCCTGCTGCCTTTTCTTGCTGAATCCCGCCAGAATCAGATTATATGATTTATCAACCAGATCCTTTAATAATTCATCCGGTACTTCACCGTCCGGTTTGATCGAATTCCAGTGGATTTTATTCATATAAAAACCCGGTACAATATCTTCATACTGCTGTCTTAAATACTCACCCTCCACCGGCTCCAGTTTTAAGGTTATGTAGTAGGGCACGTCATTGTCATCAAGACATACTGCAACGAACATTTTCCCGCCGATCATATAGCGAATCCAATTCCAGTTCTCCGTATTTTTTGTCACGCCGGGTTTGTTCATCAAATATTCATCAAGCCATGTGTATCTCATAGTTTCCTCCACTAACAATCGAATAGACGTTTGACATCATAGAAGACAGATGATATTATAATTATATAAAAGGTGCTGCCGATAGACGGTCAGCCCGGAATTATATGTTGCTAAAATAACCGCTCATAGTTTCCTAGGCTTGGGGCGGTTATTTTTGTGTCCTGCTATTCTTGCCAAACGAATAGCCAAGACTGAAGCATGTTATACATAAGCTGATAACAGCAATCAAGCTATCGATTGTAAGCATAAGCGAAATCCTCCGTTTTGAAATTTCCACAAGTGGATTTCTATGTAAACAGAGGTCACAGTCCTCTGGAAATGGACTAACCGCCTACCGTGTTATGGTAGCACCCAAAAGCATTATATCGAATATATGTTCGTTTTTCAAGTGTTTTACAAATTTATTGCTCACCCCGGAGTCCCAACTTCGATCATGTTACCGTCTAAATCGTAAAAGCGAATAACCCGTTTCCCCCAACTATATGTCATAAGATGGGTTACATACTCTGTTGCGGGGTATAGTCTTTCTAATTTTTCAGCAAATGCTTCGATATCCCGCTCTTCAAAATACAATTCACAGGAATTACTCTTTGGAATAATCTCTCTATCCAAAGAAGCTTTCCATATTTTCTCATCCTGAAGAACCAGACCTTCCGTTAATATCATATTTCCGTCATTGTCAAGCACCAAGTCCAACCCAAACAAATCATGATAAAATTTTCTTGATTTTTCAATATCTTTCACAACGATCAGAATGTTTTTTAATCTCATATCTTTTCTCCATTAAACCGGGGTCCGCTAATCGAATCGCAAAATGCCGCGTATTGATACTCATACCCACTATGCAAGTGTAAAAACTTTTTAGCAGGTAAAATTTGTCCCATTTTAATCCCAATTACCTACTGCACAACTGAAATCACCACATGATAGGTAACAAGCAGAAAAAATCCCCTGAAATTACATATTGCGAAGCTTAAAATCCCATACAGTAGGTAACCACAGAAAAACAGGAAAAAATCCCTGCCCTATCTTCTTGCCTCACATCCAACTTACCTGTCCGCCAGCATATCCAAAACCGCCTGCAGTGCTGTCACCATATCTTCAAGAGGCATCGCCGCCAATCGTTCTTTATCCTCTCTGTTGGCAATCTGCTCCGGCAAAAACGGTACATGAATAAAACCAGCTTTCATCCCCGGATAATTTACCGCGGCCTGATACAGGTTCTCATACATAACATGATTGCATACATAAGTACCTGCTGAATTGGAAATAGCTGCCGGAATTCCTTTTTTCTGCATTGCTTCCACCATCTGCCAAATGGGCAAGGTTGAAAAATACGCCGCCGCGCCGTCTGCTTCAATCGGTTCATCCACAGGAACATCACCGGCATTATCTGGCAGAAGCTTGCCGCCATTGGAACTTTTTACATTATCGATATTGATCGCAACTCTTTCCACACCGATTTCTGCCCGACCTCCTGCCTGTCCGACAGACAGCACGATATCCGGCTGATGTTCCCGGAACAATTCCTGTAACCGAATCGTAGTTTTTCCAAATTCCACCGGCAAAATTTCTTTGATCAGGATTGCTCCCTCCGGAGCTTTCAGACGATGCACAATCTGCTCCGAAGGATTTATCCATCCTCCGTTAAAAGGTTCAAAACCGGTTACTAATATTTTCATAAACAGCCTCCTCTTAGGATTCCCCGTACCGATACTTTTTCAGGTTCCTGCCCGTAAGCATACAGATCAGAATGCCGCCTGCGCCAAGTATGAACATCACCAGCGCAGCGCCCGAACCTTTTCCTGTCCCGAAAAGTGTTCTTAAAATTGATAAATGGCCGTATTCAGCCATAAACGGCTCACACACACGATCTACCATAAAACCGCCCAGAAACAATCCGATCGGAATTGTAAAAAACTGAAGCGTATTGCGGCATGCATACACACGCCCCTGCAGCTCCACCGGAATCGTGGTTCTTAAGATCACGTCCAGATTAGCACCCATAACAGGAACCAGCGTCCATCCTATGATCTGACCGATACACCACAAAACCGGTTCTCTGGAAAATGCCAGAAGCAGATTCTCACTTCCCACGGAAAACAGCATCGTCCAATAAACAACTCTTACCCGGTCCTTGGGCCTTGGCAACACAGAGACCAGCAGACTGCCAAAGATCATTGCAATACCGGAACAGGAAGTCACAATCCCTAAAACAGCCTGTCCGCCTTTTGGATTGGGAAGCACAAATCCCGGCAGTGCCGCATCAAAAGCAGAAGCCACCAGATTCACCCCCGACATAAACACGATCAATGTCAAAATCATGGGATTGTTTTTCAGAAATCCTATCCCTTCCTTGGCTAGAACAAGCACATTTTCTTTTCTTTCGCTTTTACTTTCCGGAATATGAATAAACCCAAGCAACACAATAAATGCGATCACAAAGCTTCCAATATCCACCGCTATGACACCGTTCAGCCCTGCAAACGCATACAAGGCTGTCGCGATCAAAGGATTTAATATCGAAATCAATGATCTTGACAAAGAGCGAAGTCCGCTTGTCTTCTGATAATATTTTTCAGGAATGATCAGTGTCATGGCAACCTCTGATGCCGGCTGCTGCACGGTATTCATCAAGCCCGAAACCGCATTTAACGCATATAAATGCCATACCATCAGGCGATTTGTACCAAACAGCCAGAATACTGTCAACGTGCAGAGCACGGCAAGTACATCACATACAAGCATCGTCTTCTTTTTATCAAATCTGTCTGTCAGCGCTCCTGCAAATATGCTCATCAACACATACGGCGCATAAGAACATATCGTAAGTGCTGCCGTACTTAAGGAAGATCCGGTCTGCTCATACAGCCATAAGGTAAGGGCGAATGCCGTAATACTGCTGCCAAGCTGCGAGATACTCTGAGTACTCCAGAGAAGTAAAAAATCTTTCAGCTCTGATAATTCGTTTCGTTTCATATTTCTTACTTAACCGCCTTCAGACAATAAGTCGCTCCCCAGCTTCCCATCACTTCAACACTTACAAAACCCGCTTCCAGCAAAGCTTCTTTCTCATGCTCCACCGTAAGAGGTGTATCGTAATGGTAAAAATCATCATCCGTAATCCCCTGCTCGGCTTTCAGTGCAAGCAGATTCTTCCGGTGCATCTGTTCCTCTTCGTCAGACAAAGAAAAATAGTCCGTCAGAATAAAATACCCGTTTTCTTTCAAAGCGCCGCAGAGTTTTGCATAAAGCGGCACTTTTTCCTCTTTGGTAAAATGATGCAGACTTTCTACTGATACAGCAGCATCAAACACATTCTCCCCAAAAGGCACATCAAAATAAGAGCCTGTAATCAGCGAAATCTCTTTATCCGTAAACTTATCCTTAAGTGCATCCAGCATTCCCTGTGACAAGTCAATTCCAGTCACCTTCGCAGACGGACACAAGGTAAAATATGCTTCCAGTTCAAGTCCTGTGCCGCATCCCAGATCAAGGAGACTGCTGTTTTGGGCAGACGGCAAAAGCTTGGCCGTAAAAGGATAAAACTCTGTCGCCGATTCAATATTTGTCATCATATGTTCATCGTATCCATCCAGACGGTTTTCAAAAAATGTACTCATCTTTTCGAGCATGCTTTCACCTTCTTTTCATAATATTCCATTATCATTTTTGCGCCTCCCTGATTGCCGGGAGCCTGTTTGATCCGTTCCTGAACCCGTGTCAGATTCTTTCTGATCTCCTTATCGCGAATCACAGAAAAAACGGCATCTTTTAACGCAGCTGCATTGAGCTTAGAATATGCAATCTTTCTTCCCACGCCAAGTTTCTCTATACATTGTGCATTTACGGGCTGATCCGACACAAAAGGGATCACTACCATCGGTGTCCCATAAACAAGAGCTTCCGAAACACTGTTCATGCCGCCGTGTGTCACAAAAGCATCTGCCGTTTTCAGCACTTCCAGCTGTGGAACAGAATCGTAAATACGTATATTGGAGGGGATATTTTTCAGTTTTTTTCTTTTAAACTTCCTGCCCACAGATATGATCACATCCACATCTTCCCCCCGGAAGGCTTCTATACAATTCTGAAAAAACGATACAGCGCCTTTCAAAACAGTTCCCAAAGAAATATAAACAACGGGATTTTTCCCTTTTACAAAATCAAAAGGCACCGCTTTTCTTTCATATATGGACGGTCCTAAAAATCTGAAGAATTCCTCCGAAAATTCATCCTCATAAGGCTGATATTCCCGCAGTGTATACACAAGATTTAAGTCAGGAGGATTTTTAACGATCTCATCCAGCCAGTTATCCGTTTTCATCGGAATCCCTTTGGCAATATCTTTTGTAAATGCTCTGGCAATCCATTTATGCTTAAAAACAGATAACGGTCCTTTGGCATTGATAAATTCATGCATTAACTGTCCATTTGTAACAGGTGCCGTAAAGATCCGTACCACAGGTTTCCCATACTTTTCTGCAAGATGCTTTCCTAAAAAGAAAAACTGTTCGTAAACGACAAGATCAAACTTATCTATCATACGTTCTGCAGCTGCATACGCATTTTTAATCTGTTCTGAAAGCTGTCTGTGATTTGCGTAGCCGGCAAACACAGCCCCGCTTTCCCTGACTTTTTCTTCCCAATCAAAAGGCAGCAGATATGTAACTTCGCATCCTAAGTTTATCAGTTCCTTTACAATTCCAAGAGTTGGCACTACATGTCCGTAATAGGGCAGATTGATAAAAAGAATTTTCATTACAGCACCATCACAAGTGTTCCGATTCCGATCTAAACACATCCGATCAAGGATTTCACGGTAAATTGTTCGTGCAGAAAGATAAACGCCAAAACCAGGGTGATCACAACACTAAGTTTATCAATCGGAACAACTTTGGACGCCTCTCCAATCTGCAAAGCCCTGTAATAGTACAGCCAGGAAGCTCCCGTTGCCAGCCCGGACAAAACCAGAAACAGCCAGCTTTTACGACTGATCTCAGAAATCCCGCTTTGCGCATTGGTTAAAAATACCATTCCCCATGCCATAACAACAACCACAACCGTTCTGATCGCTGTCGCCAGATTTGAATTCACACCGTCTATACCAATCTTTGCCAGTATCGAAGTAAGCGCTGCAAACACCGCTGATAATAAAGCAAATACAAACCACATACCCATACTCCTTCCTTCTAATATACAAGCTCTGCACAAAAATCTTCAAACCCTTTTCGGGCATTCAAAGACGGAAATCCAAATTCCTGATATCTGGAACGATCTCCATTCCAGTATAAATAACAGAAGGCTCCTCCCTTTGCTGTTTTAGGATTCCGCTCCCTCTTTATAACACTTCCGCCGGTTACACAATCCAGAAACTCTTTCCATTCCTGCGCAGATAATTCCCTTGTACCACAGACGGTGATATCCGCCTCTGACAACGGCCATTTTTTGCCTTCTCTTTTTTCATGAAAAAACTGATACTTCCCATTTTCCATATAAAATCGATATCTCTGATATTCAGGGGGATACACTGCAGTGGCATAAGTATACATGAATTCCGTGATCTCTTCCGAAGCGATCTGCTTTCCAACAATACGCTCCCTTTTTCCGTTCAGAACCAAAAGCAACACAATGATCGTGACAACAATTATGCTGCATACAACGTAAATCATAATGCCTCCTTTTCTCCTTGGCTGATACATATTGTTTTTCCTCCGGTCCCATTTCTTATTGCATAGTTATTATATATTCTATCATATCCTCTTGCGGACAGCTATCCATTCATAATATAAAATCAAGAGAAATATCTCTTACATTTCCTCCGGACATTCCATTCCCAACAGACTGCATGCATCCTTTAACACCAACTGTGCCAGATTCACAAGATACAGCCTTGCCCGCTTCTCTTCCTCATTTGCCTGCAGAATCGGACACTCATGGTAAAACTTATTGAATGCAGTCGCCAGCGATATGATATACCGCGCCACAACAGAAGGCTCCTGTTTTTCAGCAGCATTTATCACAGCATTCTCATAACCGCTTAAAATCTTTACCAATGCATACGTCACATCATCTGTCAGTATGCGGCAGTCAATAACAGCTTCCCCGTCATTCGTACCGGCTTTGCGCAGAATACTTTTGGCCCGGGCATATGTATATTGCACATAAGGTCCTGTTGTCCCTTCAAAACCAAGTACATCCTTCCATGAAAACTCGACATTTTTAATCCGCTGATTGAACAGATCATGAAAAATGATGGCTCCGACACCAACCATTTTTGCAATGTTCTCCTTATCTTTTAATTCCGGATTTTTTTCCATAATAGCCTTATTTGCCCGTTCAATTGCTTCTTTTAAAATATCTTCCGCATAAATAATATTGCCGCTGCGTGTAGAAAGCTTTGCCCCTGCAAGACTCACCAGACCATATGGAACATGAATTAAACCATCTGTCCAGTCATATCCCATAAGTTCAATCGCCTTGAATACCTGTTTAAAATGCAGCGCTTGCTCCAATCCCGTCACATAAAGACATTTTTCAAAATCATACGTTTTCTTCCTGTACAAAACAGCTGCGATATCCCGGGAATGATAAATGGAACCGCCATCACTTTTGGTTATCAGACAAGGCGGCATGTTATAGTCGGAAAGATCGATTACTTTTGCTCCCTGACTCTTTGTTAACAATCCTTTGTTTTCCAGTTCCTTTACAAGTGCCGGAACCTGATCCCGATAAAAGCTTTCTCCCAGATAAGAATCAAAGGACATTCCCAATAGCTGATATACCCGTTCATATTCGATCATACTGATTTCCTTAAACCACTTCCATATAGAAACAGCTTCCTCATCATTCTGCTCCATCCTGACAAACCATTCCCTTGCCTCATCGATCAAATCAGGATCCTGCTCTGCCTCCTGATTGAATTTCACATAAATCCGCAGCAGTTCCGCAATTCCATCTTTCTTTACACGTTCGGAAGAACTCCATAATTTATAGGCAACGATCAGCTTTCCAAACTGAGTTCCCCAGTCGCCCAGATGATTGATCCGTATTACTTTGTATCCCAGTTTTTCATAAATCTTATAAAGGGAATTTCCAATAATTGTGGTCCGCAAATGCCCTACATGAAAATTTTTCGCAATATTCGGGGAAGAGTAATCCATGCACACTGTTTTCTCATTTCCAATCCGGCATACTCCCAGATTTTCATCCAAAACTGTATTTAAACTTTTTTCCACATACGAGGCCCTATTCAGAAAAATATTACAGTAAGGCCCCACATTTTCAGCTTTGGCAATCCCTAGCAGTTCTTTTTGACTATCCAGTTTTTCTGCAATATCTTCTGCTATTAAAGCCGGATTCTTACGCATCTTTTTTGCCAAAGCAAAACATGGCAGCGCATAATCTCCCATTTTTTCTTCCGGTGGAATTTCCATAAACATTTCAAATTCCTCTGCTGAGATTCCAGATACAATTTCTGATAAACGGTGACAAATTTTCTTTTTCATTTTCTTTCTCCTTTTCCTGATTTTATAATTTGGGATAAAAAATGTGTGCGTTTTCGCACACTCCGCGTCGAGCGCGGTCGCGTCAGCGACAAAATTCAGCACGCGCGAGTGCGCATATACGTGTTTTTTTATACGATAGGAAATGAAATTTCTTATCGTATAAAAAAAGAACCATAATAAAATCGGCACCCAGCCAAATCTATTACGGTTCTGCATCTATGATTTCTATAAGCCAAAACCGCACAGAAACAAGACGTACACTCTTGCAGCCATGCGGAAAGCAATGGTTACAAGAGCTTACGTCTTTCTTCTCTGCGTCTTAAGCTATTGGAGAAAAATATGCTCATAGAAAATTATCCTTTCAAATTATTGTTATGATGCTATCATAAAAGTTATGATTACGCAAGAATATTTTTACACTTTTCCTTCACTTCCTCGCCCCCGGCATCCGCGTTCTCACCAGCTGATGCCACAGCTGCTTCCCGTTAAACGGAAACAGCGGGTACAGATAGCTTTGCTTGCTCACTGTACGGTTTGTCGCAATGCTGAAAATCAGGATCGCAATTCCCGCCAGATATCCGCCAAGACCAAAGATCGCTGTCAGAATCAGATTGACCACCCGCATAAATTTCAAAGCATATCCCATTTCCAGGCTGTTCTGTGTATAATTGGCCACGGCCACAAAAGCCATATACAGCATGACTTCCGAATTAAACCAGCCGCTTTTGACAGAAAACTCCCCCAAAACCAGGGCAGCCATAACAGACAGCGGTGTACTTAACATATTCGGTGTATTGACTGCTGCCAGCTTTAATCCGTCAATGGCAAGCTCCAGAATCAGAAACTGCCAGATCAACGGTACATTGATGTCATCCTGCAGCTGAATAAACGAAAACTGCGGCGGAATCCATTCCGGATATTTCATCAAAAGCAACAAGGTCGGCGTTACCAGATATGTCAGGATGGCAATGATCATGCGGGAAAGACGCAGATATGTTCCTGTAATGGGCGGAAAATAATAATCGTCTGCCTCCTCGATCACATCAAAAAAAGTAGTCGGTGTGATCATGGCTGAGGGTGAATTGTCAACCAGTATAATGATATTTCCTTCCAGCACCTGTGCTGCCGCCGTGTCCGGCCGTTCTGTATACTTAAACTTGGGAAACGGATTATACCAGCGCCGCTGATACAGACATTCCGCCAGACTCTCCTGGTTTAATGAAAGGGCATCCACCTTAAGGGACAGAATCCGTTCTTTGATCCTGCGCAGAAATTCCTGATCCACCCGGTCTTCCATATAGCAAAGCACAATATCTGTCTGAGAGGTGGTTCCGGCTTTCATCATCACCATACGAAGCTGTGAACTTCTGATCCTGCGCCTGATCAGTGCTGTGTTAAACACAATGGTTTCCACAAATCCGTCCTTGGAACCTCTTAATACCTTATCCTTCTCCGGTTCAGACACACTTCTTGCCGGATATGTTCTGGCATCAATCAGAATACAACGGTCAAATCCATCCACAAACATGGCAACCACGCCCGACATGACCGCATATTCAATCTCTGCCCACTTTTCCTTCAGATCCACTTCTCCGTAACAAAGCAGCTGCTTACTCATCTGATAAGCATCTGCCGGCATCTTGTCCGGTGTAACAGACATAAAATGCTGCATCAGTTTCTGCATGACCTCATCTTTGCAGAAACCATCTATCATATACAGGCAGGCCTGTCTGCCTCCCACCTCCACGACACGGTACAGCACATCAAAATTTGTTCCCACACCCAGGCTTTTTCCCAGATAAACCATATTTTCAGAAAGCAGTGTGCTTACTTTTTCCATAAAAAACTCCTTTCCGGATTTCTGCTTACATGACCGTTTACAGATATTGCCATGCTTTCTAACAGTATGTCCGGAAAAGAGTTTCTTATTCCCGCCTGCATTCCCAACTCAAAAACAAAAAAGCATACAAAAATCCAAAAAATAAGATTCTGTATGCTTATTTGAACGCTCTATGGATGAAAATTCGCTCTTTTTATAGATTTTTAGAAATTTGAATGCTTGATTCCCAAAGAATTTCATTCATATTCTGGTTTTTCTCTTTTTTGACTGCTTTTCGGATGCTTCTTGATCCAATTTGAGCATGCAAAATCAATTTTTTCTCTTTTTTGACTGCCTGCACCTTGTTCCGAGCATGAATTTGTGCATTCAGATTTGTGATTTTTTCATTTTTGCCTGAATGAGCTTCCTTTTTAAGCAGTCAAAAGCATGATTTCCTGTTTTTTGACTGCTTTACATGCCGGAAAGCTTCCTGCGCACTGACATCTGCCTTCTGCATAACTGCCCGCCAAGCCATTCTGTCCGTCACAAGCTCTTATTTCCCCGTGGTACTTCCAAATCCGCCGTTTCTGATTCCGTCGGCTTCGTCATCTTCCGTAATGCCAAAGGGGAAGAAAATACCCTGCATAAATCCGTCACCGGCTTTTACGGAAAGCACTTTTCCCTCATTGGAGTCATTGGTCAGCTTTGCCATGATATGCCCTTCGTTATCAGAATCATAATAATCGCTGTCGATGATGCCAACGGTATTGTTTAACTGCAGGCGGAATTTAAAGCCCTGACCGCTTCTGGGGAAATTACAGAGCACCCAGCCGTCTTCCATTCTGGAACGGATACCGGTGGGAATCTTGATGGTCTCTCCGGGAGCCAGTGTAAAATCCACAGGTGAGAAATAATCATATCCGGCACTGCCTTTTGTTGCCCTTGCAGGCAGCTTTAACGCTTCATATACTGCTGCAGCTTCTTCTGCACTTTTATCTGCAAAGGTATCGCAGAAATCCTTCACAAACTGTTCCTGACTTACTTTTTCAAATTTTGCGATCTTCATCATATCTAAACATCCTCCGTTTTATCCAAAATCGCTGCAGTATAACACTGCACTGCCGCTTTTTATACTTTTTTGCACATCGATCACGCGCTGGTTTAAGCTTCCCTTCCACCACAGACGCGTATCTTTCAGCTCTTCTTCAAATCTGCCGTCAACACATACATCGATAAAGTGCATCAGTTCCAGCTCCTGAATCTCCTCCCAGAGATAGCCTGTATACAGCCATATGGTCTTATCCGGGAACTGTCCTCTGACCATTTTGGTCAGCTGTAAAACATCTGCTCTGTTTCCTTCATACAAAGGATCTCCGCCGGACAGGGTTAAGCCCGAAATATGTTCCTTTTGCAGATGTGAAAACAGTTCGTGTTTTGCCGCCTCGTCAAACAAAAGCCCGTCCTGCGGATTCCAGGTGACGGGATTCTGACATCCCCTGCAGTGATGGGAACAGCCCGAAATCCATAAAACCACGCGCAGTCCGTCGCCGTTTAACATATCATCTGCAGTAATATCATGATAACGCATCACATCGACTTCCTTTCTGCGATTTCTGCCATCTTGGCATCATTTAAGCGGGTTTCTCCATGGACACGGGAATAGGAAAGATAACCGTTCATGCGGTCGATCTTGGTCAGGTTGTAGCTGCCGCAGGCAGGACAGACATCCATCTGCAGCTGTTCATATCCGCAGTCCTCACAGTAAGCCAGCGACAGATTAACGCCTTCATAATAACCCATTTTCATGGCTCTGCGCACCAGTGTCCGTATTGCTTCCAGATTATAACTGATGGGATATCTTACATACTGAATCTTGCCGCCGTTGAACAGATCCCAGAACCGTTTTTCTGCATCCTGCTTTTCAACCGGTGAAATCTTTTCCGTCACATGACAATGGAAAGAATTGCTCACATACTCCCTGTCGGAAACACCCTGTATCACACCGTATTTTTGACGGAACTGTTTGATCTGCAGACCGCACAGATTCTCAGCCGGCGTGCCGTAAATGGCATAAAGCTTTCCATCCTCTTCCTTAAATACTGCAACCTTCTTATTGATATATTCCATCACTTCCAACGCAAATTTTCCGTCCTGCCGCAGGGAACAGCCATTATAAAGATGCTGCAGTTCTTCCAGCGCCGTAATGCCAAAGGATGCCGTAGCCGCCTTTAAAAGCGGCGCGATCTTTTCATGCCGCTTTAAATGTCCTCCGTAAAAACCGCCTTCGCAGTAGGCCAGAGGATTGTTGGAGGCACGCATTTCTCCCAGATATTCATAAGTACGCAGATGAATCTGCCGGATCATCTCCAGATAGCCATCCAGCACCTCATAAAAATCGCGTTTTTCTTCTCTTGCCTTTGCCAGAATCATCGGCAGGTGCAAAGAAACCACGCCGATATTAAAACGTCCCATAAATACAGGCGTATCCTGATCATCTGCCGGGTACATGCCGCCGCGCTCATACCAGGGAGATAAAAAAGCCCTGCATCCCATGGGAGATACTATCTTCCCGTATTTTTGATACATTTCCGGCACATAGCCTTCTCCCGTCAAAGAAAGCCAGTCCGGATACATTGCTTTTGCACTGCATGAAACGGCAGCCTCAAATACATCTTCCAGCTCTCCTCCTGCGCCGTGCAGCTTTTCATCATATAAAAAGACCAGCTTCGGGAACGGCACCGGTTTTTTATGTCCCTTTCTTCCCTGACCGCTGCCGCGCACATAAAACATCGTCTTTGATGCCAGTCTGGCAAATCTGCCGGTCCCGGTTCCTGCCGTTAAGGTAATAAAAGGATACTCTCCGTGACTGGATGCCACCGTGTTAAACTTATATTCCCATCCCTGAAAGCCCTGTTCCATCTCTTTTTCCAGATCCTTTTGGGCTGCCTCAACTGCCTGCTGCTGCGAAATGCCCAGAGACATATATTTGTCCCGGTGACGCGCAAAGGACTTTTCCGCATACGGCTCCAGCAAAAGCTCCACATTCGGCACCGTAAAACCGCCGTACTGCTGTCCTGCCGCACTCAAAATGATGTCTCCGATCACGTCAAATGCCACATCCAGGGTTTTGGGCTCATTGTACCAGATATTGCCCATTTCAAAACCGCCGCGCAAAACCTCTGCCACATCAAACAGACAGCAGTTCATGGTATCTCTGCGTGCGGACATATCGTGGATATAAATATAGCCTTCGTCATGGGCGATCCGTTCTTCTTCTGTCAGGAAGTATTTCTGATACAGATTTTTATTCAGCTGCTGATACACCAGACTTCTTCTTGTGGAAACCAGTGCAGAGTCCGTATTGGAATTTTCCCTGTCTCCGATGTACATCACAGACTGGCTTTTTTTATAGGCATCGTCCATCATCCGTGACAGTTCGTTCTGCTCTTTTTGAAAATCCTTATCCAATTCCATCAACGGCTCCTTTCTTACAATATATTTTCTGAACGACCATACATCTGCCGCCCCAAAAACTTTCATCTAATAAAATGAGCGGGGATTTCGCTTACTCCCCGCCCAGATTCTTCACCGCTCATTCAGACTGCTGCATCCGCCTGATCGTCTTTGTCTTCCTGTCCTGCCTGCATAAGTGCTTCTTTGGCATCCTTATTTTTGCGGAGTCTGATTCCAATCACACATGCGATCACAACAACTGCAACGCATACGCCAAATAAAAGCAAGTATGATAAAAATGAATTTAAAAATGCAACTAAATTTGCCATTATTTCAGCCTCTTTCTGATATACTTTCCTGATCCCATTTAAGTCAGATCATAATTATAATACATGATACATGCCAACACGTCAATCTCAAACACCGGGATCAGTCAACAGATTGCTGCCGTCTGCCGCAGATGTTGCAAGCTTGTCACAGCGCTCATTCTCCGGATGTCCCGCATGGCCTTTTACCCAGGTAAAGCGGATCTGATGCGGCTGTGCGGCCGCCAAAAGACGCTTCCACAGATCCACATTTTTCACAGGGCCTGATGCTCCCCGCCAGTTTTTCTTCAGCCATCCGTCGATCCATTTCTGATTAAACGCATCTGTCACATACTTGGAATCGGAAATGATCTCCACCTCGCAGGGCTTGGTCAACGCTTCCAGCCCGGCGATCACTGCCATCAGCTCCATCCGGTTATTGGTTGTGCGCCGGTATCCGGCTGACAATTCTCTCTCATGCAGATTTCCCTTACTGTCCACAAAATGCAGCACCGCGCCGTAGCCTCCGGGGCCGTCGGGATTGCCTCTGGCAGAACCGTCCGTATATAAAGTTACCTTTAACATCCGTTTTATTCCTTCCTCTCCATTGTCTTTTCCCAGTGTCCGTTTGCCAGAAAATATGCCGCAAGCCAATCTGCACTGGAAATGATCTCTTCTTCATATCCCATCACAGCCAAAAGTCTGATGGCGTTGCGGGAGGTTGCTTTTCCCGGCAGCAGTTCATAGGGAAAATGAATGTCTCCGTTTTCAATCTGCTC
The DNA here is from genome assembly GCA_017500935.1 of Lachnospiraceae bacterium. GTDB lineage: Bacteria > Bacillota > Clostridia > Lachnospirales > Lachnospiraceae > Gallintestinimicrobium. The sequence goes on along the minus strand of JAFVXW010000074.1, from coordinate 73,930 downwards.
CTCAAAATGGTAATTATCATAGCAGTTTTCCAAAAGTTCCGTCAGCTCAATGTCATGGGTTGCCGCAAAACAAAGCACATTTTTTCCATACATACTTTCCAGTATCTTTGTCGATGCCGCAATACGCTCCACCGTATTGGTTCCGCGCAGTACTTCGTCCACAAAACAAAGCACCGGCGCAGCGTCTTTTTCAATACTGTCCAGAATCCGCTTTAAGGATCTGATCTCCACAATATAATAACTTTCACTGCTTGTCAGATTATCCCGCAGCGCCATGGAAGACATAACCCTGAAAAAACTGCTTCCATAACAAGAAGCTGCACAGGTATGGATTGTCTGTGCAAAAATGGCATTGATTGCTGCCGCCTTTAAAAACGTTGATTTTCCGGAGGCATTGGAGCCGGTGATCAGCACACCGCGTTCTGCATGAATGTCATTTTTCACCGCATCCCTGATCAGCGGATGATACAGATCATGCGCTGAAAAATGAATATCCTCTGCTGTATCATTCTCCGAAAGCTCCGGTACACAGCACACAGGCAACGCTTTCCGGTAGGATGCCGCTGCGATCAGCGCTTCCGTTTCTCCAAGGCTTGTCAAAAGCTGATCCACATCCTGATGATAGATTCTCACCTGATGCAGCATCCGGTTAAATCCGATCAGATCCAGATGCAGCAGCATATTTGAATAATCTGCCGCCAGTTCCAACGGATTGCCGTTTCCGCCCATGACATGCATACCGAAACGCCCGCTTCTTTTTAAGCTGTCAAACTGCCTGAGTGTACGCTGCAGTTTTTGCAGCCAGTCTGCAAATAAGGGGTCTTTTTTCAATTCCTGGACTTTTCCTATTTTTTCTGCAGCCTCAATCGCCCGGAACAAATATCGGAAACAAACCAGATACGGTTCGATTTTGCTTTTTTCTTTCATATATACGACAATGTTCCAGGAAATTACGCCAAATAATGCCGTCAGTCCCAAGGGGGCAGATATAGCCAGAATCACCAGTGCCGCCGCCATCAGAAGCCATCCTGCAAAATGTTTTCCGTTTCGCCTTTCCCCCAGCGTATCCAGAAATTCCAGATAATCATAAATGGAATACTTATTGGTTCTGCCAAGCTTCCGATATAAAAACTGCAGTCTGACACGTGTCTGTTCTTCTTCTATCAAAAAACGGATCTTTTGTTCTCTTTCTGCAAGCACCTGCCCGTTAAAAGATGGCGTACGAAGCATGTAGTACAGATATTCCTGTCCTGCTGAAGACCCGGTTATGTCCATTTTTGCAAAAATACGATCCAGTTCCAGATCGTGATATGTGATATCATCTATAAAAAAGGTATCCTGATGATGTCTGAAATATCCGGATACTGCATTAACACGTTCAGGATCCCATACATCATTTTCTTTTCCAAAATTTTCCTTTAATTTTTTAATTGTCTGCGCATCTGCCTTTTTCTGGTCATACATCTGTTTTAAAAACACCAGAATCAGACAAAAAATCAGCGCAGCCGTCAGGAACAGATATTCCATCCATTACTCCTCTATTAAAAAAAGTATGTTCAGAACTAAAAGCCCACTCCGGCTTACTGCCGGAATGAGCTTTGTTAAAATCTGCATCAGTTGTCCAATCTTGCTTACAGGAAGATATACTTTAAGATAAACAGTACGGTCAGAACATACATAAGCACGCTGACTTTGTTTTCCTTTGCCTTACCTGTGCACAGGTTTAACAGGGTGTAGGAAATAACACCAACTGCAATACCTTCGGAAATACTGTAGCAAAGAGGCATAAATGCAATGGTTAAGAATGCGGGAATTGCTTCCACTGCATTGTCAAAGTTGATCTTTACAACGTTTGCGATCATGAAGAAACCAACAATGATCAGCGCGGGAGCGGTTGCAAAGGAAGGGATGGATAAGAACAGGGGTGAAAATACCACTGCCAGCAGGAATAAAAAGCCGGTGGTGATGGAAGTCAGACCGGTACGGCCGCCTTCGGATACACCGGATGCACTTTCTACGAAAGTGGTTGTGGTGGAGGTACCAAAAACAGCACCCACACTGGTTGCAACTGCGTCAGCCATCAGAGCGCCTTTGATACGGGGAAGCTTGCCGTCTTTATCAAGCATGTCTGCCTTGGCAGCAACACCGATCAGGGTTCCCAGTGTGTCAAAAATGTCTACAAACAGGAATGCAAACAAAATGGTGATAAAGTCAAAGATACGGATGCTGCCCATATCTGCCTTAAATACCTGACCGAAAGTCTGTCCCAGAGAAGAAAAGTCAAAGCTTACAAATGCAGTGGGGATCACAGAGTACATGCCAAGTTCAGGATTGGGAACATACAGACCAAGCAGTTCGCAGATGATACCCAGAACCCAGGTCAGAAGAATACCAAACAAAATATTGCCTTTTACGTTCTTAACGATCAGAATACCGGTGATCACAACGCCGATCAGAGCCAAAAGCGCGCCCATACCAACAGAGCTGAAGCTCTCGCCCTTAAAGGTCTGATAAGTAAGCAGTGTGGAATCACTGTTTACGATAACTTTTGCATTCTGCAGACCGATAAATGCGATGAACAGACCGATACCGCCGCTTACCGCATATTTTAAGGTAAGAGGAATCGCATTAAAGATTGCTTCACGCACATTGGTAACAGAAAGAATGATAAAGATCAGACCTTCCACAAATACTGCCAGCAGCGCAACCTGCCAGGAATAACCCATACCGATTACGACTGTATATGCAAAGTAAGCATTCAGACCCATACCGGGTGCCAGTGCAAAGGGATAGTTTGCCAGCAGAGCCATCAGTGCAGTACCGATAAAGGATGCCAGTGCAGTTGCAAGAAGCACGGCATTTCTGTCCATTCCCGCATCACCGAGAATAGAAGGGTTGACAGCCAGAATATAAGCCATGGTCATAAAGGTAGTGATACCAGCCATAACTTCTGTTCTGACATCAGTTTTGTTTTCTTTGAGCTTGAAGAATTTCTCCAGCATCGTTTCATACCTCCGTATTACTTATTTGGAATCCGCTTTTTATTCAGCAGATAACCGTTCAATGATCTGATTTGCTTTTGCATAGATCGCTTCTGCATCCATGCTGTCTGCAAATCTGCCGTCCTCATACAGAATCTGTCCGTTGATCATAGTCATTTTCACATTCTGCTTGCTGCCGGAATAAACAATGTTTTTCACGATATTATTAAGAGGCTGCATATTGGGGTGATGCAGGTCGATCATAATGATATCTGCAAGTTTACCTTCTGCCAGCACATCTGCATCCTTTAATCCCATCGCATGTGCACCGTTTACGGTCGCCATCTTAAGCACTTCCTCAGGTGCCACTGCGGAAGCATCCTTCTGCAGCAGTTTTGCCAGACCGGTCACCAAAAACATCTCTCTGAACATATCCAGACAGTTATTGCTGGAAGGACCGTCCGTACCGATCGCTACCTGCATACCCTTATCCAGGAATCTGCCGATGGGTGCGATACCGCTTGCAAGCTTGGTGTTGGAACCGGGATTTGTCACTGCATACAGACCCTTGTTCACAAAAAGATCCATATCCTCTTCGGTAAAGTATACACAGTGATAACCGCCGCCGCCAAAATCAAACAGACCAAGGGAATCAAAAAACAGAGGCGGTGTCATGCCGTATCTTTCGATACATTCGTCGGTTTCTGTTCTGGTTTCGCTCATATGCGCAAACAAAGGAGCCTCATACTTGTGGATCAGTGCAGAAACATTCTCCAGAAGCTGCTTATCGCAGGTATATTCTGCATGTACACCCATCATATATGTGATCAGGGGATGCATGCCGTTTAATTCATTGAAACGTCTTTCCATCACTTCCAGCGCAGGACCAAACATATTCAGACCGCTTACCAGCACACAGCGCATTCCCATATCGATACAGGCCTGCGCGATCTCTTCGGGTGCCAGATACATGTCAAAAATAGAAGTTACACCTGTGGTCAGATATTCCAGAATTGCAAGCTGGGTCAGATCGTAATTGTCCTGTCCTGTCATCTTTGCTTCCAGAGGGAAAATCTTGGTGTGAAGCCATTCCTGCAAAGGAAGATCATCTGCATAGGAACGCATTGCAGTCATACCGGAATGGGTATGTGCATTCTTAAAACCGGGCATCAGGACATTGCCCTTACAGTCAATCTCTCTGTCCCAGGTATATGCGCTGCTGTCCTTTACAGGACCTACATATGCGATTCTTTCTTCTTTTGTCCAAAGTTCCCCTTCCATCAGATCGCAGCTGCCGTCCATGGTCAGGATTCTCGCGTTATAAAAACGAATATTCATCTGTATCGTTCCTCTCCGGCAGTTTATCCCTGCCTCTTATTTTACATTGTCCGGTCCAAAGCCCAAAGGCAAAAGCTCTTTTAACAGCCTTTCCTCATATATTTCCTCCGAAACTGCAGTGATCACATTAAAACTTTCCGGATCACAAAACTCAAACATCACCTGTCTGCACACACCGCAGGGCCATGCATACTGCGTCAGCGCACCTTTGGGACTGCCCACAACAGCGATGGCACAAAAACTGCGCTCTCCCTCACTGACCGCTTTGAAAAAGGCAGTGCGCTCGGCACAGTTTGTGGGAGAATACGCTGCATTTTCAACGTTGCAGCCTGTATAGATTTTACCGTCTGCTGTCAGAAGTGCAGCACCCACACAGTAACCGGAATATGGAGAATAAGAATATTCTCTTGCCTGTATGGCGGCACGGATCAGTTTCTTTTTATCGATCATATCAAAGAACCTGTTTGAAACGGGTCACGGATTCTGTCAGAAGCTTTTTAAACAGAGGTGCTGCGGTATTGGCAGCCTCCTGTACTTCTTCGTGGGTTAAGGGATTTGCACTCATTCCCGCTGCCAGATTGCATACGCAGGAGATACAGCAGATCTTCATACCCATATGATTAGCCGCGATCGCTTCCACAACGGTGGACATGCCGACTGCATCAATTCCCAGCTTATGCAGCATCTGAATCTCTGCGGGAGATTCAAAGGAAGGACCGGTAAGCTGTACATAAACACCTTCCTGCAGTCCGATACCGCAGTCTGCTGCAGTCTGTCTGATGATTTCCTGCAGCTGTTCATCATATACATGGGTCATATCCGGGAATCTGGTGCCCAGTTCGTCCAGATTCGCGCCGATGAGCGGATTGGGCGCCCACAGGGAAACATGATCCTTTAACATCATGAAATCGCCCGCTTTGAAGTTGGGATTGATACCTCCGGAAGCATTGGTCAAAAATAGAACTTTTGCTCCCATCAGCTTCATCAGTCTGGTCGGCAGAACCACATCTGAAATGGGATAGCCTTCATAATAATGAACACGGCCCTTCATGCACACTACAGGCACATCATTGACATAACCAAAGATAAATTTACCCGCATGACCGGGAACAGTAGAAACAGGGAAGCCTTCGATCTCTTTGTAATCCAGTTCTGCTTCCACACGGATGTTATCTGCATAATCCCCCAGACCGGAGCCTAAAACAATCGCTACTTCCGGTACAAAATCAATTTTTGCACGTACACTTTCATAACATTTCATTAATTTTTCATATACAGGATTCATCTGCTATCCTCCAATTTCTCCGGTGTTTATTTCCGGCACCACTATATTTATATTATTCCATTTTTTATGTTTTCGCAATAACAGATTCCTTGCTGTTACTGGCTGTTTTGCGCTTCCAGATACGTACAGATACCGTCCACCAGCTCCCTGGCCATCGTTTCCTTATAAGTCGGGCTGCCAAGATTGAGCTTATCGGTTGGGCTTGACAGATAGCCAACCTCTATCAGAACCGCTGTCATACTGGTATTTTTCAATACATAATACTCAGCAGCCTTGGCACTTCTGGCTTTCACCTTCCCATTCTCCTTAAGTTTGCTGATTATGGTTTCCGCACATTTTTTCCCGATCTTTGCCTTGGGGAAATAATAGCATTCCACACCTGAAATCTCGGAACCTTCTTTATAATAGTTGCAGTGGATACTTACAAAAAGCTTGCCGCCTTTACGGTTGGCAAGATATGCCCTGTCATCAAGCCCAAGATACTCATCTTTGGTTCTGGTCAGGTAAACCTCAATCCCTTTTTCTTCCAGCATCGGCTTCATAAGGTTTACAATATCCAGATTGATATTCTTTTCAATCAGCTTTTTACCGGAGGATGTACCGCCGTCATTGCCGCCGTGTCCGGCGTCTAATATCACACAGATGGTACCGTCCTGCTCTGTTGCTGTTTCAGTTTCTGATGCTGTTTCCGTTTCTGTTTCGCTTTCCGTCTGCTGCTGTGCATTCTCTGCCTGTGTCTGGGTCATAGTTTCTGTCTGCGTCTGCACTTCCAGATAATGTCCCTCATTTGTAACAGGTACATCTTTTTCCCAAAATACATCTGCCAGCAAAAGCATTGCAGCCGTCACAAAAAACACTAAAATCACAAGCAGACCGGATAAAAGTGCCAGTTTGTTGTAATTGGCACGGTCATACCTTCTTCTTCGTCTTCTTCGTTTGTTTTTTTTCATTTTAATTCCATATCATCGAGAAGTTCCTGATAAAATTCCGCGTAGTCCGTTCTTTTTTCGTCCATAAAATCAATTGCCTTGGACGGATGTACATTCATCACACCTGTCAGTAAATAAGGGATATCGTATCCCCAGATATATCCTTTGTCTTTTTCAGCCTGCATATAAGTCTGCACAAACTCCATAACCGGTGCCAGATCATATCTGGGATTGCGCAGAAATGCCAGCAAAGTTTCCATGTAACAATTACCGGCTCCGCGTCCCATTCCGCTGACAGTGGCATCCAGATAACCAGCTCCCCTTGTCAGAGCTTCAAGGGTGTTGGCAAACGCAAGCTGCTGGTTGTTATGGGCATGAATGCCTATCTTTTTGCCGGTTCTGGCCGCCATTTCCATATAGCGGTCTGTTATTCTGCGGATCTGTTCCGGATAACATGCTCCGTAGCTGTCTGCCAGATAAACGATATCCACATCCGATTCTGCGATCATATCCAGACCGTGCTTAAGTTCTGCTTCCCCAACCTGAGAAATTGCCATGATATTGACGGTTGTCTCATATCCTTTTTCATGCGCATCCTGAATCATCTCTATGGCAGCAGGAATCTGATGGATGTAAGCTGCCACACGGATCATATCGATCACACTGTCTTTTTTGTGCCGGATCTCTGTTTTAAAATCGGTTCTGCCCACATCTGCCATGACAGACAGCTTCATATCAGAATCATTATTTCCAACGACAGCGCGAATATCTTCTTCCTCACAGAATTTCCACTTTCCGTATTCTTCTTTTTCAAAAAGATCTTTGGATGCTTTATATCCAAATTCCATATAATCAACGCCGGCTTTGATATTGGTCTGGTAGAGCGCATCGACAAAAGCTTTGCTGAAATTGAATTGATTGACCAGTCCGCCGTCCCGCAGCGTGCAGTCCACTACCTTGATATCCGGTCTGAAGCCAATCAGATTACCAGTCTGTCCCATTTTCCCTCCGGATCAAATCTACAAAAATCAACAAAATTACGTTTTATTATATCATATTCACCTCATCGGCCGCAATAAAAAAATCCCGGAAGACATATTGTCTTCCGGGAAATCAAAACAGTATTTTATACAATACCCTGAGCGGTCATAGCATCTACAACCTTCTCAAAGCCTGCGATATTTGCGCCAACCACATAGTTGCCTGCAAAACCGTATTTCTTTGCTGCATTGTCCAGATTATGGAAAATATTTACCATAATACCCTGCAGCTTTTCATCCACTTCTTCAAAGCTCCAGTGCAGACGTTCGCTGTTCTGGCTCATTTCCAGTGCGCTGGTTGCTACACCGCCGGCATTGGCTGCCTTACCGGGAACAAAGAACACGCCGCCTTTCTGCAGACATTCGGTAGCTTCCAGAGTGGTGGGCATGTTTGCACCTTCACAGACAGCGATACAGCCGTTTGCAACAAGTGCCTGTGCATCTGCAAGCTGCAGCTCGTTCTGGGTTGCACAGGGAAGTGCGATATCCACTTTCACACTCCATACGCCTTTGCCTTCATGATATTCAGCATTGGGTCTGTAATTGGTGTATTCGGAAAGTCTTGCTCTCTTTACTTCCTTGATTTCCTTTAAGGCATCCAGATCGATACCTTCTGCATCGTAGATCCAGCCGGTGGAATCAGATGCAGTCACAGGTTTTGCACCCATCTGATAAGCTTTTTCGATTGCATAGATCGCTACATTGCCAGCGCCGGATACTGCAACAGTCTTTCCTGCGATATCAATGCCGTTTTCTTTGAGCATTTCTCTGGTGATGTAGAGCAGACCGTAGCCGGTTGCCTGCTTTCTTGCCAGGGAGCCGCCGTAGCTTAAACCTTTGCCGGTGAGCACGCCTTCGTAAATGTTGCGGATTCTCTTGTACTGGCCGTAGAGATAACCGATCTCTCTTGCACCTACACCGATATCGCCTGCGGGAACGTCGGTGTCTGCACCTACATAACGGTACAGTTCAGTCATAAAGCTCTGGCAGAATGCCATGATCTCTCTGTCAGATTTACCCTTGGGATCAAAATCGGAACCGCCCTTGCCGCCACCGATAGGAAGACCGGTCAGGGAATTTTTGAAAATCTGTTCAAAACCAAGGAACTTGATAATACCAAGGTTTACGGAAGGATGGAAACGAAGTCCGCCCTTATAAGGACCGATCGCGCTGTTAAACTGTACACGGTAACCGGTATTTACTTGTACACATCCCTTATCATCCACCCACGGTACTCTGAAAATGATCTGGCGTTCAGGATTGGTCAGTCTCTCTAAAAGTGCGTCTTTACGGAATGCTTCTTCATTTGCCTCTACAACAACACGCAGGGATTCCAGCACTTCCTTTACCGCCTGATGAAACTCCGGCTGTGCGGGATTCTTCTCCACAACCTGTGCAATTACCTCATCAACATATGACATTTTTTCTTCCTCCTCAAATAAGTTCAAAAACTTAATGGAGCTATTATATACCCATCTTTTTTTCTGCGCAAGCACTTTATCGCATTAATTTGAAGAATTTTTCGTCTTACGCACCGGATTGCACACAAAAAAACCGAAGGAATCTTTTTCCCTCGGTTTTTATCCTCGTTTAGTCCAGCACTTCCAGTACGCTGGTCTTTACATATCCGGTTTTTCCCTTAAATTTGACCTTAGTCCAGCCATCTGCCTGCTTCATCAGGATTTCCAGCTTTTCTCCCTGATAGCAAACAGCAATCTTGTCTGCTGTCTCGCTTGCGGATTTGCGGATATTGACAGTTGCACCCACCTTGATGGTTCCTGTTCCGGGAAGATCACTTTCCGTATCCTCCTCCTGAGACTGCTGCGCAGTATCGGTTTCCCCATCAGCTGCCGCTTCCAGAAATTCTGTCTTTACAAAAGCGTCTTTTCCGTCAAAGGTAAACTTTGTCCAGCCGTTGGCTTTGCTTTCCACAACGGTCACCACATCGCCGGTCTGCAGCTTTCCAAGCTTATCTGCCTGTTCACTGTCAGAACTGCGTACATTTACAACCGCAGTTGCTTTTACCTTAGATCCGGCCTCAAAGATCACTGCCGGATTGGCTGCTGCCTGCTCTGCTGCTTCCTGTGCCGCTTCCACCTCTGCCAGAGCTTCTCCCATGGCGATCTGCAGTTCTTCCTTCATCTCTGCCAGGAAATTATTCATACCTTCATCGTTCAGGATCGTTTCATTGAATTCCACCTGAACGCGATTCATCAGATCCACAACATCATCCTGTACGGAAATCTGTTCCAGATAGTCATTGACTTCATCTGAAACTTCGCCTTCATGAATATAAAGGGAACCATCCTGTCTGGTGTAGATCAAAAAAGGACTCACACCGGGAACCTGTCTTTCGATCCCATTGAATTTTACATTATACGCCACATATACCACATAGGAATTCTCTGCAGGTCCCACCTTGGTATAACACTGCAGATCATTATAGGCTTCAATAAAGACGCTTCTCAGTTCCAGATATAAAAGAGCACTTTCATCCTCCACATCCGACATAGACTTGATCTGCTCTCTGTCACCAGCCGTAACAGCAGCGTAATAACGCTTCATCAGGTCATTGACTTCCGGGTATGCATCCAGTTCAAGAGGTACAAGGCCGTTCTCTTCCTCCTGACCAGCTGCGGTCTCTTCCACAACAGTCTCTGTCTCAGGCTCTGTCACAGGCTGCTCCTTCTTTCCAAACAGACAAATGAGCAAAACTGCTGCAAGTCCCAAAACCACCACTGCCGCAGCGATAACAGCTGTTACTGTTTTATGGTCTTTTACAAACTGTAACAGCGGATTGTTTTTCTTCTTTTTGATATAACCCATACAAACCAACTTTCTTAAATGCACTGCCCAATTACAAAAATTGAGTGATGCAAAAATGCAACCGACAGGAATCGAACCTGCATTAAAGGCGTCGGAGGCCTCCGTTCTATCCGTTAGACTACGGTTGCTGATTGTAACATTCTAAAAAACATCACAAATATTACAAATATATTACGCATCACTCTTGGCTATCATAGCATAATCCCATGCTCTTGTCCAGCGTTTTTTATAAACAGCGTATCTCCAGCTTTTCCATATCATAATAGTAGACACAATCCGATAAAAAACGCTTCTTTTCCATCGCGGTTGTATTGGCAAACGCAAGCATATCACGCAGTTTATCGGTTGATGTCACATATTTTTCAGGCAGAAGGATCACCTCATGTATGCTGGAAGGCAAAATATAAAAGCTGCATTCATGCTTTAAAGCAAAGGTCTGCAGCGCACGGGAATTCATAAGACCGGAGGCACCAAATATCCAGTCCTTATTGCTCATAACCCACATCTGTGCCATCCCGCTGTGCTTCTCATACTTTTCACACAGCTGGCTGGCAATGTGCATGGCTGCTTTTTTGAGTGAAACCGCATCGGTACCGGGATATCTTTTCGAAAGCATCGTTTCCACTTTGTGATATACAGATCCTTCCTGATCGCTGAGCATGACATCTTTCATGGAGTAGATTTTTGGCGGCAGGATCCTGAACATATTGTGTTTTGCAATATCCAGAATCTGATCCGTCTCAAAGCCCCATTTTTCTGCCATGGCCTTAGTCACCGGGACATAACCATCTTCTTTTCGTACATTGCGCGTCAGGATACAGGCTGTCAGAGCCATATCTGCAAAGGCAGGCTCAAACGCTGCTTTTCTTAGATACCGCATATCTGTTCTGACATTCACCAGTTTGCAGGCCAAAGCATACCTGATGCGTTCATATTCAAATTCCATCTTTTTGTCCCCCAAAGCGACCTTTTTTGTATTCTGATTCAGACATAAATATTATAACGTCTGATGTTTCCCTTGTAAACTCTGTGTTTTTTAAGTTTTTAGACTTGCAAATTATTCTATTTTCTCTATAATAGGAAAGGATGGTAAAAAACGGGCATCTCAGGAAAAACCTGCCGCCCCATTTTTGAATGAAAGAAAGGTAAAAAAATGATCAGTGCAAACAACGTGACACTGCGCTTGGGCAAAAAAGCGCTGTTTGAAGATGTTAATATCAAATTCACAGAAGGTAACTGCTATGGCCTGATTGGTGCCAACGGTGCCGGTAAATCCACCTTCTTAAAAATCCTCTCCGGTAAGCTTGAGACCACCAACGGTGATATCGTGATCACTCCCGGTCAGCGTCTTTCCGTTCTGGAACAGGACCATTTCAAATATGATGCATATCCTGTCATGGATGTTGTTATCATGGGTAATGCCCGCCTTTATGAGATCATGAAGGAAAAGGATGCTATTTATATGAAGGAAGACTTCACTGACGAAGACGGCATCCGTGCATCCGAACTGGAAGCAGAATTTGCTGAAATGGACGGCTGGAATGCAGAATCCGATGCTGCCACCTTATTAAACGGTCTTGGTATCGAAACCGAAATCCATTACTCCATGATGTCTGAATTAAACGGCAGCCAGAAGGTCAAGGTACTGCTTGCCCGCGCTCTGTTTGGCAATCCTGACATCCTGCTTCTCGACGAGCCTACCAACCACCTGGATCTGGATGCGATCGCATGGCTGGAAGAATTTTTGATCAACTTTGAAAACACTGTCATCGTGGTATCCCATGACCGTTATTTCTTAAATAAAGTCTGCACCCACACTGCTGACATCGATTACGGCAAGATCACTCTCTATGCCGGCAACTATGATTTCTGGTATGAATCCAGCCAGCTGCTCATCAAGCAGATGAAGGAAGCAAACCGCAAAAAAGAAGAAAAGATCAAGGAACTGCAGGAGTTCATCTCCCGTTTCTCCGCAAACGCTTCCAAATCCAAACAGGCTACCTCCAGAAAACGTGCCCTTGAAAAGATCCAGCTGGATGATATTAAGCCCTCCAGCAGAAAATATCCCTACATCGATTTCAGACCCGACCGTGAAATCGGCAATGAAGTCCTTACTGTTTCCGGTATCTCCAAAACCATTAACGGTGAAAAAGTGCTGGATAACATCTCCTTCATCGTTGGCCGCAATGACAAGATTGCATTTGTCGGCGGCAATGAAATCGCAAAGACCACTCTGTTCCAGATTCTGGTAGGCGAGATCGAACCCGATGAAGGTACCTATAAATGGGGCGTAACCACCTCTCAGGCATACTTCCCCAAGGATCCTACCAGCGAGTTTGACAATGACGATACCATCGCTGACTGGCTGACCGGCTACTCTCCCGTTAAGGACGCAACCTATGTGCGCGGCTTCCTTGGCCGTATGCTCTTTGCCGGTGAAGACGGCGTGAAAAAGGTAAAAGTTCTTTCCGGTGGTGAAAAGGTACGCTGCCTGCTGTCCAAGATGATGATCTCCGGCGCAAACTGCCTGGTTCTGGACGAACCCACCAACCACCTGGATATGGAATCCATCACCGCATTAAACAACGGTCTGATCAAGTATCCCGGCGTTGCACTCTTCTCCTGCCATGACCATCAGTTTGTACAGACCACTGCAAACCGCATCATGGAAATCCTGCCCAACGGTACCCTGATCGACAAGATCACCACTTACGACGAATACCTTGCAAGCGACGAAATGGCAAGAAAACGTACCGTTTATACCGCAGATACCACCGACGACGTGGAAGAGGAAATCTGATTTTTCTCCTGACCTGTATGTTAACACCCAAAGACCCGCCGCAGTTTTTCTGCTGCGGGTCATGTTTTATCCCCTCTGCGTCTTGAAAGGACTTTGAAATGATAGATCTTCACGTACATTCCAACCGCTCTGACGGAAGTTTTACCCCGACAGAGGTAGTCGCGCTTGCTGCTTCCAAAAAGCTTACTTCCTTTGCGCTCACTGACCATGATACCATTGACGGCCTTGCAGAAGCAAAGGCTGCCGGCACAGCACTTGGCATCGAAGTCATAGACGGCATCGAATTTTCCACCGAATATCTGGGACGTGACATTCACATTGTAGGCCTTTTTATCGAAAACACCTCTTTGGCCTTTCAAAAACACCTGCAGAACTTTGTGGATGCCCGCATCTGGCGCAATCAGAAGATGTGCCGCAATCTGCAGGAAGCCGGTATCGACATATCCTATGAAAAACTGGTATCTGCCTATCCGGACTCCGTCATCACAAGAGGCCATTATTCCAGATATCTTTTTGAAAACGGTTATGTCAAAAGTCTTCCTGAAGCCTTCGACCGCTATCTGGGAGATCACACCAAATACTTTGTCCCCCGGGAAAAAGTCACTCCCGCCCAGGCTGTTGAACTGATCCTTTCTGCAAAGGGAATACCGATCCTGGCGCATCCCACACTTTACCGCATGGGACATGACACGCTGCACACCCTCATCCGGACACTCAAAGACACCGGACTTGTGGGAATGGAGGTCTTTTATTCCACCCATACTCCCGCAGAAGAACGCGAAATGGCCAAAATCGCACGTCAATATGAACTTCTGCCCTCCGGCGGTTCTGACTTCCACGGAAAAAGCAAGCCCAAACTTGAGATTGGAACCGGATACGGCAGTCTGCATGTATGCGACTGGGTCTTAGATGATTTGAAAGCCAAAAGAAAGGAGCTTTTTAATGCCTAAAAAAATACTCTTCACCGATATGGACGGCACTCTGTTAAACTCCCAAAAACAGATTTCTCCCCAAATGCATGCGCTGGTGGGACGCATGATCGAAAACGGAGCCGGTTTTGTTCTTTCCTCCGGCAGAACCATCAGCAGTATCTTAAAATCAGCACAGCAAAACGGACTTCTTTTCCCTGACACCCTTATCATCGCTGCCAACGGCAACATGGTATATGACTGTTCCCAGAACAAACCTCTCGTTGAAAAAAGAGTCCCTCTGGATATGGCAAGAGAGATCGTGCAGATGGCCTATCACCTTGGTCTCCACATCCAGTCCTATGACGATACCCGTGTCATCTGTCAGAAAAGCTGTCCTGAAATGGACTACTATCTGAAAGCCACCGGCATGAAGCCCCGCTATGAAGAAGATATCATTGCTGCCTATGAAAAAGGCCCTGTCAAGCTTCTTTCCATCGACCTTTGCGACCAGACCAGATTAAACCAGCTTCGCGCCCAGGTTCTGGAACGCTTTGGCGATACCCTCACCGCAATCTATTCCTGCAATGAATATCTGGAAATTTTTGATAAAACAGCAGGAAAAGGCAGCGCCGTTGCATTTGTATGTGATCATCTGCAGATTCCCATCAGTGAATCCGTTGCCGCCGGTGACGCCGAAAACGATATTTCCATGCTGGAAGCTGCCGGTGCTGCTGTTGCCATGGCAAACGCTTCTCCCGCTGTCAAAGCCTGCGCGGATTTTATCACCCAAAAAGACAATGACCACGACGGTCTGGCAGAAGCTATCGAATATTATTTCTTCTGATCAAAAAAAATCCTGACGCCCTTCTCTGCATGAGAGGATCGTCAGGATTTTTATATGCGTCTGCGCACATTTTTTATATTCACTTTTCAAAAAGCCGGACTCAAATTCAGCCTTCCACGATCAGATATCTGCCGTCTCCAATCTCAAAAACTTCGTCTGCATCCAGAATACTGTCATATTCGTCGAAATCCACACCGATCTCTTCAAAATACTCTTCCACTTCCTTGGCGCTGTCTACCACAACCGCCATGCAGTCCTGCAGAAAGCTCTCTGCCTCTTCTTCACTTTCTGCCACAGGTTCCGGGAATAACTGCCCCTGCTTTTTCAAAAAACATCTCAATACCGCTTCGTCAAACTCGTGCATACCCATTTCTCCTTTACTGAATTTTCTGTTTTCTCCGACAAAATCAGAAAGTGATACGCCCAATGCCCTGCACAGAAACCATACCGTAAAAAAACCGGGATTTTTGGTCTTTCCATGCATAATATGCATCATGGTGGTAAGCGGAACCTTAGATTCCACCGAAATCTCATACCAGCTTTTATTCTGTCTGTCATAGAAATGTAAAAGTCTTCTGCCGATACTGAATTCATATGTCATATTTTTCATGCAAAAATCCCCCGGATATCCTTTTATTGAGGTATTCCCGCAAACCGGCAAAAGGTTACATTTATTTTGTTATATTTTTTCAAAAATACCGCGTTCTCTCAGCCACAGGCATACGCGCGCCACAGGAAGACCTACCACATTGTTGTAATCTCCCTCGATCTTTTCAATAAAAGCGGCGCATTTTCCCTGGATTCCGTAAGCACCTGCCTTATCCATCGGTTCTTTTGTACCCACATACCGGCAGATTTCTGCATTGCTCATGGGATAAAACACTACTTTTGTACATTCTGCAAAGGTTTCGCATTCCCACTCTGCCTCTGCCGACCTTCTGTATAACAGCGTCACACCGGTATAAACCTTATGAGACCGCCCCTGCAGCATTTCCAGCATGGAAACAGCCTCCTCAACAGAAGAAGGTTTTCCAAGAATTTTTCCGTCACAGGATACTACAGTATCTGCGCCGATGACCAAAAGCTCTCCTTGTTCTGTCAGCTTTCCGGCCACATCCTGTGCTTTTTGCAGGGATAACTCCTTTACCACCTCATCCGGTGCCGTTTTGGTGATGATCTCCTCACACGAACTGGGCATGACGGTATAGGACAAGCCTACCTGCGAAAGCAGTTCCTGGCGTCTGGGTGATGCAGAGGCCAGTATGATCTTCATATCCATAATTCTTTTCTACTCCTGTTCCACATGCATTTTGGGGATAAACATGCGGGTATCTGCAACACTGTTTTTGCTGCTGCCCTCCTGTATCGCCTGTTCGCAGAATGCCTCCTGCGCATTGAATAGCTCCTTGCCGCGCCGGTCGATCTTTTCATAGGAACCGTCCGGCTGCAGGATCTGCGCCTTGGCGGTATCTCGCAGCTGTCCGTCCAGAATCTGCCAGAGCTTATCCTTTAAAGCAGGTGCTTCCACAGGGAACAGAATTTCCACACGCCGCTCCAGATTTCGCGGCATCCAGTCTGCACTTGCACAGTAACACTCCGGTTTTCCATTGTTGTGGAACCAGAAAATGCGTGCATGCTCCAAAAAATTACCCACGATAGAACGAACCGTGATATTTTCGCTGACACCGGGAACACCTGTCTTTAAACAGCAGATGCCGCGCACGATCAGCTCGATCTTTACCCCTGCCTGACTGGCCTCATACAATGCCACAATGATATCCTGATCACAAAGAGAGTTCATCTTGGCAATGATCCTGCCTCCGTATCCTGCAAGCGCATTTTTCTTTTCTCTTTCGATCAAAAACAGGAATCTGTCCTTAAGCCAGAGAGGCGCCAGACTTAAGCTGTTCCAGGAACGGGGCTCTGAATAACCGGAAAGCATGTTAAAAACTGCCGTTGCATCTTCCCCGATCGCTTCAGAAGCAGTCATAAAACCAATATCAGTATATAATTTGGCCGTTGCATCATTATAATTGCCGGTACCCAGATGCACATAACGGCGGATGCCGTCGTCCTCTCTGCGCACCACCAGCGTGATTTTGGAGTGGGTTTTTAAGCCTACCAGACCGTAAATGACATGGCATCCTGCTTTTTCCAGCTTTCTGGCCCAGACAATATTGTTCTCTTCATCAAAACGGGCCTTTAATTCCACTAAAACAGAAACCTGCTTGCCGTTTTCGGCTGCCTGTGCAAGCGCCGCGATAATGGGAGAATTGCCGCTGACACGGTACAGCGTCTGTTTGATGGCCAAAACATCCGGATCGGTACTTGCCTGTCTGATAAAGTCCACCACCGGTTCAAAGGTCTGATAGGGATGATGCAAAAGCACATCCTGCTTTTTTAATTTATCAAAAATACTGCCCTCCCCGGAAAGTTCTGTCACCGGCTGAGGCGTGTATTTTGCAGTTTTTAAATGTTCAAAACCTTCCAGACCATACATTTTCATCAGAAAAGTCAGATCCAGCGGCCCACTTATGAAAAACAGCTCCTGTTCTTCCACGGCAAGTTCTTTTTTCAGATGCTTCACCAGACGCTTATCTGCATTTTCCTCGATTTCAAGGCGTACTGTATTGCCCCAGCTGCGCTTTTTGATCTGTTTTTCAATCTCCAAAAGCAGGTCTTCGGCCTCATCTTCATCGATGGCCAGATCGGCATTTCGCGTAATGCGGAACGGATGAACACAAAGCACATCATAATTTAAAAACAGCTTATGAATGTTTCTCTCTATGATCTCTTCCAGCAAGATCACAGTCAGAATATTCTCTCCGTTTTCCTCATCGCCGGGAATCTGTACAATACGGTTTAACACGCTGGGAACCTGTACGGTGGCAAATTCCGGTTCTGCCTTTTCGGGCTTCTTTTTATCCTTTTTGATCAGCAACGCGCCCAGATTCAGCGATTTATTGCGGATCAGCGGAAACGGCCGCGAAGAATCCACCGCCATGGGTGTCAGTACCGGATAGACATTTTCCTCAAAATATCTGTCTGCAAACTCCTGCTGATGCGGTTTTAAATCCTCATGCCGTTCCACCACCTTTAACCCGTTGGCGGCAAGCTGCATAAGCAGGGAACGTTCATATGTAGAATACTGCAGTGCCATAAACGTATGGGTCTTTTCTGCCAGAATGGCCAGCTGCTCCTTCGGGGAAAGTCCTGCCAGATCCGGTTTGGTATACCCGGCCTGAACCATATCCACCAATGAGCCGATTCGAACCATGAAAAATTCATCCAGATTGGATGCCGTAATACTCAAAAACTTAAGCCGTTCAAACAGGGGAAGCTGTTTATCCCTGGCTTCGCTTAACACTCTTTGATTGAATAAAAGCCAGCTCACTTCCCGGTTTTCGTATAATTCCGGTCTTGTAAGCTCTTTGTTTTCTGCCATAATAGCCCCTCTCTCTGTTTTTTGTGTTAAAACCGTTTCTTTTGCCTGATCACAGGACGTATGCTGAATACCTCTTCAAAGAAATCTGCTTTGGCATCGAATAAGCCTTTTTCCAGTGTCAGATCTTCTTCGGTGTTGATCGTGATCAGAAGCTGGTCATCTTTGACCGCAGTCCTGATATCCCGGCATTTTTGTTTGTGGCTGCGGTCAAGCGCATTGGCCACACGCAGGATTGCCGTAAGCTTGGCAATGGTCAGATGTTCCTGTATGTCGATCCCGTTTTCATGAAGATCATGCTGGTGATAATAGTCAAAATCCTGATGATTGTATCTGACCACATTGGCAACGATCTCGCGCTCCCTGTGTGAAAGGCCGATGATCTCTGTGGACATAATGATCCCATAGGAACATTCTGCAAGATTCGTCATGCTGATATATTTACCGCAGTCATGCAAAAGTGTGGCGATGCGCAAAAGAAGTCTTTCCCGTTTTCCCATGCCGTGAATCCGCTTCATGCTGTCAAACAAAGTCAGGCATATCTGTTCCAGGGTCTCTGCCCTTTTTTTGCTGCCCATGTAACGTTTGCTGATATTGCGCGCGCAGGCAACGATATCCTGTTCAAAATCATGCTCCTTTGTCAGCATTTTATTCTGCTGCGCATACTCATAAACCATACCGTCACCCAGCGTTACACCGGGAGCCCAGATCATCTTTGCTTCCGTCAAAAGCGCCGTCTGTTTTACGATCGCAGAAGAAATCCGCAGAAGGATCATATTTTCTTCCGGCATATCAAATTTTTTTGCCAGTTCCTGCTCGGTTGCTGCCCACAGCTGCGTCAGATACTGATGATATGCTTCCATCTCCACATAACCGGAAAGCTCTTTTTTGCCCAGTTTTTTTAAGATCAGGGAAGAAAGATAATCATCCACAACAATGATATTTTCAATTTCCTTATCCTTCAGATACATTTTTTTGAAAACAGACAGCTGGGCATATAAAATTTCATCCAGAATCGGTTCATACTGCGCCGGTTTTACATTAAAATGATGCAGTCTTTCCTGCAGACGCAAAACGCCCAGTCTTAAGTTCTGGGTCGCCACAAGCTTTCCCTTGTCAAACAGGGAAATCTGGATACTGCCGCCGCCGATATCCAAAATTACGGTTCCCTTTTCAATGATCTGCTCAAAGCCTTCTCCTCTAGAAGCAATGGATTTGTAATCCAGAAACCGCTGCTCGGAATTGGATAAAACTTCGATCCTGACACCGGTCCGCTGTGCGATCTGATCCAGTACAATGGTGGCATTTTTCATTTCCCTGATGGCACTGGTTCCGTATGCTTTGTATTCATCCACACGGTATCCGTTCATAATGGATACAAATTCCCGCAGCACGCGGCAGAGTTCTTCCATTTTTTCATAGCTCAGCTTACCGGTCGAATAGGTCTCACTTCCCAGATCCAGCCGGTTTCTGACAAGATCCACTTCCTTGATCCCGCCGGTCTTTGATATCGTGAAGATCTTTAAGCTCTGCTCATAAGATCCCACATCAATTGCCGCAAATGTTTTCATAAATTCCCCCGAAAATGTCCCCCACAGACACTTAACCCATACTTTGTCCCAACAGATAATCTATAAACTGCTGCGCGGTTCTGCCGGATAATCCGCCGTGAGACAACTCCCACTGATTTGCCTTTAAAAACAGCTCCTGTTCCGGCATCTGTATGCCGTTTCTCTGTGCAAGCTCCCATACAATCTGCTGGAACTGCTTATTGTCCGGTGAACCAAAATAGATGGTCACGCCAAACCGTGATACCAAAGACAGTTTTTCCTGTACGGTATCATTGATATGCATATCTTCGTCTCTTTCCTCTTTATCCCGGAAATTCTCCCGGATCAGATGTCTTCTGTTGGAGGTTGCGTAGATCAGCACATTCTGCGGCTTTTTCTCCAGTCCGCCCTCAATCACGGCTTTTAAGTATTTGTATTCGATCTCAAATTCCTCAAAGCTTAAATCATCCATATAAATGATGAATTTATAATTGCGGTTTTTGATCTGTGTGATCACCTCATGCAGATCCTGAAACTGATGCTTGTAAACCTCTATAATACGAAGTCCCCTGTCATAATATTCGTTGGCAATGGCCTTGATACTGGAGGATTTTCCGGTTCCCGCATCACCAAAAAGCAGACAGTTGTTGGCTTTTTTTCCATTCACAAAAGCTTCCGTATTATCGATCAGCTTCTTTTTGGGTGTTTCATATCCCACCAGATCATCCAGCTTTACATGGGCGATCTTTCTGATGGGTTCGATCTGCACACCGTTTTCATCATGCACGATCCGAAAAGCCTTATGCAGACCAAATTTTCCCACACCGTAATCTTTGTAAAACTGCGTCAGTGTTTCCTTCATTTCCTCCGGATTATGGTCCTGACAGAATTTCTGTGCCAGATCACAGATCCTGTCGCGGATTCTGGTGTTGTAAACCTTACTTTCCTGCTGATTTCCTTCATATTCCAGTACAAAATCAAAATTTCTCACACCAAGTGTCTTTGCCATATCGGAAAAATCATAGTCATAAAATTCCTTGAAAATCTCAATGTCATGCAAAACAGCCTTATTGATGGTGCCTTCCACTGCACCGCGTATCTCACAGGCTCTGCTGTAGCTGTTTTCGTGATTGACTAAAAGATCTGCCAGATAGCAATGCCAGAGATTGCCGTAAAAGCCAAAATTTCCTGCCATCTCAAGCAGTCTGTGCATACAGCTGTATAAAAGTGCCGCCTTATCTTCATTATTATAATACTCATCCTGATAATGTTCCATCAGCCATACCATATCGGTCAGCAAAACATCATCTTCCTGATTCTGATATATGATAAGCTCCTGTATCTTCATAACTTCTCTTTATCCTTTAGGTTTTCTGCGAAAGAACAGAATCTGAACAAACTGCTGTCTGCATGTTATTTGTTCAGATTCTGCCAAATCGCTGCTTTTATTCTTCGATCTCAATTTCCTGCAGATCATCTGCACCGATATCCACCATATTTACGGTTCTTCTTTTAAGTCTTGCAGTCTCAGATGCTTCGAGAATGAAATCCTTGATTACCTTCGCATTTTTCACATGCAGAAGATACAATTCTTTATCCGTTGTATCTCCTGTATAGCATTTTACAGTACCGATCCCAAAAATTCTCTCCCAGAAAGAGCGAAGCAGCTCCACGTCCTGCACCTTGTACATGTAGCAGTCATTCTCTTTTTTGTTGAAAAACCCCTGTTCTATGGTGATCATATCATCCTTTATCGTGTATACAGTAAAGGTAAAGGGAAGGCCGAAAAACACCCATCTTTTTCTTTCTCTGAATTCAGTCATATTGATCCTCCGCTTCTTTTTAAAAGTCTGTTCTTTCATCCTTTATAACTTACAGTATAATCCCGCAGGCATCATTTTGCAAGCAATGCACATTCTAAACTCCTTCGTATTTTTTGTCATTCTGAGTTGAAAACTGCTGCTTCGTATGCTATACTATTTCAAATGTATGTTTTCGTTGCTGCTCCGGCAGCAGATTGGAGGATGTTATGACAGGTAAAGAAATGATTCTCGGCCGCAGAAGTATCCGTCAGTTTCAGGATACCCCTGTTGATCACGAGCTGATTGCTTCCGTGATCGAAACGGCTTCTTATGCTCCCAGCTGGAAGCATACCCAGATCGTTCGTTATATTGCAGTAGAAGGTGAAACCAAAGCTCGTATTGCCAATGAATGTACCGATATGTTCCCCAACAATGGTAAGATCATCAACGGCGCACCCATGCTGATGGCGATCACTGTTATCAAGAACAGATGCGGTTATGAAAGAGACGGTTCTTTTACCACTCCCAGAAAAGATACCTGGCAGATGTTTGATGCCGGTATTGCATCCCAGACCTTCTGTCTGGCAGCACATGAAGCCGGACTTGGCACTGTTATCCTTGGTATTTTCGATCAGGCCAAGGTTGAAGCTATTTTAGAGATTCCTGAAGACAGAGAACTGGTTGCCCTGATCCCTGTCGGCTATCCCAATGAGGCACCTGTTGCTCCCAGAAGAAAACCGGTTGCTGATTTATTATCATTCCGTTAATTATGAAGGAGGATTCGCTTACTGCGGTTCCTCCTTATATTCAGAAATCGAAGGGATTTTCTTCTCTTCGATTTTCTTTGGGCCAAAACACAATTTTTTAAAGGAGAACAACGTATGAGACATTTGATGAATCCGCTGGACTTTACAGTGGAGGAACTGGAAAACCTCTTTGTCCTGGCAAATGATATCGAAAAAAATCCTGCCAAATACGCACATGTCTGCGCAGGCAAAAAACTTGCCACCTGTTTCTATGAACCCAGCACACGTACCCGTTTAAGTTTTGAAGCTGCCATGTACAACCTCGGCGGCAATGTACTGGGCTTTTCTGATGCCGGCAATTCCTCTGCTGCCAAAGGTGAAAGTGTTGCAGACACCATCCGCATGATCTCCTGCTACGCAGATATCTGCGCAATGCGTCATCCCAAGGAAGGTGCTCCCCTGGTAGCATCTGAGGCATCCTCTGTTCCCGTTATCAACGCAGGCGACGGCGGACATCAGCATCCCACCCAGACCCTTACCGACCTTCTGACCATCCGCAGCTTAAAGGGCCATCTGGACAATCTTACCATCGGTCTTTGCGGCGACTTAAAGTTCGGACGTACTGTGCACTCTCTGGTGGATGCACTCTCCCGCTACAAGGGCATGCGCTTTATCTTCATCTCTCCCGATGAACTCCGCATTCCCGACTATATCACCGAAATGCTGGATGAGAAAAAAATCCCTTACGAAGAAGTGATCCGTCTGGAAGACAAGATGCCTGAACTGGACATCCTGTATATGACCCGCGTGCAGAAAGAACGTTTCTTCAACGAAGAAGACTATATCCGCTTAAAAGATTTCTATATCTTAAACAAAGCCAAGATGAGACTGGCTCCCCAGGATATGCTGGTTCTTCATCCCCTGCCCCGTGTCAACGAAATTTCCACTGATGTAGACAGCGATCCCAGAGCAGTTTATTTCAAACAGGCACAGTACGGCGTATATGTGCGTATGGCTCTGATCATGACTCTGCTGGAACTGACTGCGTAAGAAATGGAGAACAAAATGGAAGGAGAATTGCTTATGTTAAATGTAGGACAAATCGAAGAAGGTTTTGTACTTGACCATATCGAAGCCGGTATGTCCATGTCCATCTATCATCATCTGCAGCTGGACAAACTTGACTGTACCGTAGCGATCATTAAAAATGCGCGCAGC
Organism: Lachnospiraceae bacterium; assembly: GCA_017500935.1. Classification (GTDB taxonomy): domain Bacteria; phylum Bacillota; class Clostridia; order Lachnospirales; family Lachnospiraceae; genus Gallintestinimicrobium. The sequence goes on along the minus strand of JAFVXW010000074.1, from coordinate 50,218 downwards.
AACAAAAAAGGCAAAAAAGACATCCTGAAGGTGGAATGTGATGTCGATATGCTCGACCTGGATGTTCTTGGCTTCATCGACCATAACATCACTGTAAACATTATCAAAAACGGGGAGATCGTTGAAAAGAAACGTCTGCATCTGCCCAAGCAGATCAAAAACGTGATCCGTTGTAAAAATCCCCGCTGCATCACCTCCATCGAGCAGGAACTGCCCCATATCTTTGTTCTTGCCGATAAGGAAAAGGAGCTTTACCGCTGCAAATACTGCGAAGAAAAATTCGACAGACGCAAATTAAAATAATGCACCAAAAAGGAGCAGGTTCCTCCAAAAGTCCTGCTCCTTTTTATATGTTTTTGATCAATATTTTCTGTTCATCGTCCTCTTATCCATGCAAGCACAGATGCCGCAGTAAACAAAATCACGTCCACCACAACAATGCTTGCCCCCGTCGGTGTGGCATATACAAAGGAAATCGAAATTCCTGCCATGAAGCTTAAGACTGCCAGCACTACCGAGCTGATCAAAACATGCTTATAACTCTTAAACAGCCGCATGGAGGTCAGTGCCGGGAATACGATCAGACTGGAAATCAAAAGTGCTCCCATCATCCTCATGCCAAGCACCACCACAATGGCCGTCAATACCGCCAACAGCGTATTGAATAAATCAGTTCTTGTTCCGGTTGCTTTTGCAAAATCTTCATCAAAGGTCACAGCAAAGATCTTATCATAACAGAAAATATAAATGATAAGAATCAGCACAGATACGATCACACTCAGCTGTATATCTTCCTTTCCCATAGCCAGAATGGAACCAAACAGATAACTGTTTAAATCTGCATTCATTCCGGTACTCATGGATACAACCATAACACCGATCGCCAAAGCCCCTGTTGAAAAGACTGCTGTGGCAGCATCACCGCGCATTTTCCCGGACTGACTTAATTTAAGCAGCCAGAATGCAGCAGCAATGACCACCGGAATCGCCACTGCCAGAGGAGCCAGATGCAGTGCAGAAGCCACCGCCAGCGCACCAAAGCCCACATGGGAAAGACCGTCTCCGATCATGGAATAGCGTTTCAAAACCAGACTTACCCCTAAGAGTGCCGCACAAAGAGAAAGTAAAACACCGCCCACCAGCGCACGCACCATAAAAGGATAAGACAGCATTTCTGTCAGATACTGTATCATAAGTCGCACCTCCGCAGAAATCGTTTTCCATCCTCAGTTTCTCCAAACTGTCCTGTTGTGCCGTAAAAATAACGCCCCGAAGACAGATATAAAATATGATCCGCATGAGCCATTGCTTCTCTCACCGCATGGGAAACCATGATCACCGTCATCTGATGCGTACGGTTTAAATGGATCAGCAGATGATAAAACTCTTCGGATGCCACCGGGTCCAGACCGGTTGTAGGCTCATCCAGCAAAATCAGCTTTTTGGCTGCACAAAGCGCACGCGCCAGAAGCACTCTCTGCCGCTGTCCGCCGGAAAGCTCCCGAAAGCTTTTTTCTTTCAGGTCACGGATTCCCAAAAGCTCCAGTTTTTCCTCCGCCAGCTGCTTTTCTTCCCTGCCGTATCCGGGCAGAAATCTTTTCTTTTTCCGGCAGCCCGAAAGAACCACTTCCCACACAGAAGCCGGAAAATCTCTCTGCGGTGCTGTTGTCTGGGGTACATAACCGATCTGATCGGTCCTGATATCTTCTCCCAGCATAACGGAACCTGCGACAGGCTTTTTTAATCCCAAAAGCCCCTTCATCAGCGTGGATTTGCCGGTGCCGTTTTCACCAATGATGCAAAGATAATCACCTTCGTTTACCGTAAAGGTCAGGTCGGAGATCACCGTTTTATTTTCATAGGCAAATGCCGCATTTTCACATTTTATGCACGGCACTGCCATTTTTTTCATCGTTCTCAGGCGATAGTTTCTGATCATTTATCTTCTCCCAGAGCAATTTTTAAGGTATCTACATTGCGGTACATCAAAGACAGATAATCTTCTCCTGCCTCAAGGTCAGCCGCCGTGACTGCATGTCCCGAATAAAAACATGCCGTTTGGGCACCTGTGCACTCCGCGATGGCCTCTGCGATCTTTCCATTGGATAATTCCAGATAAAAGATCACCGGAATCTGCTCTTCTTTTACTTTGTCTGTCAAAAAAGCAATCATGGCAGCCGACGGTTCTGTTTCCATACTGCAGCCCGGAAAGGCGGCATAGTAGTCCAGTCCGTAATTTCTCACAAAATACAACAGCGGAAAACGGTCACCAAAAATCAATGTCTTTCGTTCTGCCTTATTTACAATATCCCAAAACGCATCATCCAGCTTCTGCAGCTTTTCCAGATACTGCGCCGCATTTTCCTCATAAAGTAATTTGTTTGCCGGATCCAGCTCTCCGAAAATCTCACATATTTTCTTTGTGATCAGCATGGCGTTCTTCGGAGATGTCCATACATGCTCGTCATACTCTTCCTCATGCAGATGCACTGCCTCGCAGGAATCCGTATGCACATGCGCATCCGTTTCACTTTCAGCCTCTGCATGTCCCGATTTGGTCTCTTCTGCCGGCTCATGTCCATGCGAATGCCCTCTGGTCAGCATCCCCTCCACCGCTTCTTCCTCGATCGGGTCCACCCAGTCAAGCAAGGCATAGGCCTTTGTATCTGTTTCTCCTGCTGTCAGCAGCTTTTCTACCCAGACATCAGATTCACCGCCGGCATATAAAAACACATCACTGTTCATGATCTTTAATATATCCGCAGGAGTCGGCTCATAGGAATGACTTTCCATGCCCGGTTTTAAAAGCATGGTCACTTCTGCATTGTCACCGCCCACCTTGGATGCAAAATCAAAGGGCGGATAAATAGTCGTGACAATCTGCAGCTTTTTTTGACTATCCTGACTTACTTCATCCAGACCGGATTTTTGCTTATTTTTGCCGCATCCCGTCAACATACAGCATATCACCAGCAGCCAAAGCATACTGGTGATCTTATTTTTTTTCTTATTCATAAATCATTTTCTCATTTTTCATACGCGCATACACTTTGCGCGTGACAAAGCTACGTCAGAAAACAGACACGCTAACTGACAACCTGCCTTTTCTGGTTGTATGATTTTCTCCCCGGAAAATAAAGCGTCCAAAGCCTCTGACAGATACCAGATCATCCACCTTCAGCTGATAGCTGTTGTTTTCCTGCAGTTTTCCGTTGACATAGACTTTTTTTTGCTTAAACAGGGTAAGACTCTGGCTGCGTGAAAGCTTATACACCTCGGCCACAATATTATCACAGCGAAGCCCGGCCACATTCAACGCCACATCTGTCAGTTTCCGCTCCGTAATCTGCTCCAGATTTTCAGAAGCTTCACATCTGACACTGGTGTGCTTTACCTGTGTCAGATTTTCCTGAATGTAGGGCGCGATGGTTTCACTGCAGAATACCCATGCCTTTTTTCCCTCGATAAAAATATCTCCAACTGTACTTCTGTCTATGCCCAGATTCATCAGTGCGCCCAAAAAATCCCTGTGTGAGAATTCATCTGCAAATTTTTCCTGAAGCGGACGGATGCAAAGACAGACGATCGGATAAGGCTGCTCATACCCAAAGGTCTTGGCATCGCCAAAACGCACCATCTGCCGTTCTGTATGTTCCATACCGCCATACATCTGATAATGCCAGCCTTTCCCCTGCGCTGCTTCCAGAAAGGCATTCTGTTCTGCCAAAGATAAAAAAGAGGTAAAAGTGAACAGATTCTGCTGCCAGGAGCGTTCTGCCAGATCTTCAAACCTCTTTTTTAACTGCTGCAGTTCTTTTTCTGTTTCTGCTGCCAAATTTAGTTCTCCTCAGACGAAATTGATGACAGGTTCCTTGGGCTGTTTTGCCTTTGTCACGCTGACAGCATGCAGTACAGGACCTTCGCCTTCATAATCTGCAAAGTACTCTCTTTCCACAACCGCTGTCACCTTGACCCAGTCACGTTCCGCATAAATGTCGATCTTATCGTATTCACAGACATAACCTAAAAAGGTCATATCATCCGCACAGCAGGTCATCGCCATTCTGCCGGGCACAAAATATCCTTTTGGAAAACCATTGGGCTTCATGACCATACCGGTAAACTGCACGGTTTTGCCCACATAACGTTCCAGATGATCCAGACAGTCCAGATACCAGATACCAAAATCCAGTCCTTCCAGCACGATGGGGTCCGCATTCAGATCATAAGGAAGATCATCTTCAAACATGGTGTCGATCTCACCCTCGGAATCCTCAAAAATGATCTCCGCACTCTGGTTGACAGCCTTTACATTTCTCTTGTAATTTGCCAGATCTTCAATGCCGTCGCAGCGGTTGAAAATGATCATTTCAGAATTGCGCAGCATATCGGAAAGCAAAGACTTCATATTGGTATAATAGGTGGCAAATGTGGAAGCATCGATGGTAGTGATCTGCTGCTCCACCTTCCAGTTACGGGGCAGGCGCAGGTCACGGAATTTCCACATACCGTTGTATTCAATGATGATACGCTCCGGTTTATGCTTTTTTTCCAGTGCAGTCAGATATTCTGCTGTCATATCTTCTTCCTCATCGATGATCTCGATAACGGAATTGCTCTTTTTGACTGCCTCTTCGTTATACTCCACTTCGCCTTCTTCGCACAGTACAATCAGAGTTTTACCTTTGATCCTAAAATAAGGCTGTTCCAGCGTAAAATTGATAAACTCGGTTTTGCCGCTCTCTAAAAAGCCATTGATGATATATACCGGTTTTGTTCCGATTCCTAACATAAATTGTTCCTCTTATTTTGCAAACAGTTTTACAAGTGCATCTTCTTTTAATTTGGAGCCGATCACGCAGAATTTACCGGTCACATCAGCTTTTCCTTCGCGAACCTGTGCTTCACCGGGTACATAGTCAAAGTATACCCATGTTCCGTCGCCGGAAGGCACCATACCCTTGGCACGCAAAACCATACCGTAGCTGTGTTCATCTTCCAGTTCTTCCAGAATTGCTTCGATATCTTCTTTTGTATAGGAAGCCGCAGTTTCCATACCCCAGCTGGTGAACACTTCATCGGCATGATGGTGGTGATGGTGGCCATGGTCGTGGTCATGGCAGCCGCAGGTACAGTGTTCGTCATGATCGTGGTGGTGTTCGTGTTCATGATGATGCTCATGATCGTGATGATGCTCATGATCGTGATGATGTTCATGATCATGGTGGTGCTCATGCTCATGGCCGTGATCGTGGCAGCCGCAGGTGCAGTTCTCGTCGTGATCATGGTGATGCTCGTGCATCGCGCGCACCTGCTCCATCAGCTCTGCTTCCAAATCGGTAGCGCCTTCGATGGTGGCAAGCACATCCTTTCCGTCAAGTTCTGCTAAAGGAGTGGTAATAATGGTCGCTTTGGGATTGTGTTCCCGGATCAGCTCGATCGCCTTTTTCACCTTTTCAGGCTTTGCAATATCGGTACGGCTTAAAATGATGGTTCCCGCATGTTCAATCTGGTTGATGAAAAATTCGCCGAAATTCTTGATATACATTCTGCATTTTGCAGCGTCCACAACAGCAACTGCGCTGTTTAAAGTCACTTCTTCCCCAAGTCCCGCATCCTGTACAGCCTTCATAACATCGGAAAGCTTGCCGACGCCGGAGGGCTCGATCAAAATACGTTCCGGATGATAGGTATCAAGCACTTCCTTTAAGGAAGTTCCGAAATCGCCCACCAAAGAACAGCAGATACAGCCGGAATTCATTTCTTTGATCTCAATGCCGGCATCCTTTAAAAAGCCGCCGTCAATACCGATCTCGCCAAACTCATTTTCAATCAGAACAGTCTGGGTATTAGCCAGTGCTTCCTTTAACAGCTTCTTGATCAGTGTTGTTTTTCCGGCACCAAGAAAACCGGAAATGATATCTATTTTTGTCATATCGAAATCCTCCTTCAATAATTCAATTCATTCCAACATTATATTTTGCCCCTCTTTTCAGAGAATGTCAATAGTCTTCCGTACTGCGCACATTGCCGGTCACTTCGCGATATGCCTCATTGACCTGCTCCATGGTAAGTGCCAGCGTATCCGTCTCATCCGATGCGATCAGCATACCGATAAAATTGCCGTAGCCGTCATAGAGTCCGCTTCCTGACATCCCTGCTTCACAGGCACCTTCCAGTAAAAAGAGATTTTCTCCGATCTCATCCTCTGAATAGGATAACTGTACCAGCGTAAGTGTCTGCATCACATCTGCCACACCTTCGATACTGCATCCAACCGTAAAGCATTCATCCCCGGACAGCAGTGTGTCAAAGGTTCTCTGATGAAGACGGACATAGCGCAGCTGCTCCAAAAAAGCGTCATCCAGCAGTTCTTTTTTACAGGACACAAATCCCACATCATGGTTATCGGAAACGCCGACAACCGCTGCCTCAGCTGCAGTATCTGCATCAAAAGACACTGTCAGCTGCTCGTTGGCATATTCCAGAAGATGAGCGCTTGTTGCAATAATCAATTCCTCCTGTGTCTGATCCCAGATAACAGCACTTCCCCTCCAGATTTCATCCTGTGCAGAGGCAGTCAGGCAAACCGTGACCGGTTTTACATAATCTTTTGCTTTTTCCGGATTTTCCATATAGGAAGTCTCCTGTACAGAAACGGAAATCTCTGATGTGTCCTGCGTTTGGGCAGGTTCATACCATAAATACATTAAGGTTCCCACTAACACCGGCACTAACCAGATCAGAATTCCAAGGATAAAGACCTTATATTTTTTCACAAAACCAAACGCTGCATTCATCTAAAAAATCCCCTTTCTTCATGCAGATTCTTCGTTCCAGTCTGATATAAAAGGCCGTGACAAACCACTCCTGTCTGAGTAAGGAATCGTCTGTCACGGCCTTTTGCTGTAAGCAAAACGATAAGCCGGGTTATGTCTTGAATGGTCATCTATCTAGCCCTGTCGTTGCCGACAGGATCGAGCGACCCACCTGAAAGCAGGCCGGGCCGGCCTGTAGCTCTCTTTTCGGTCTTGCTTCGGATGGGGTTTACATGTGCCCCGTCTGTTACCAGCCGGGCGGTAGTCTCTTACACTGCCCTTCCACCCTTACCAGTCAAAGCTGGCGGTTCATTTCTGTTGCACTATCCTTGGAGTCACCTCCACCGGACGTTATCCGGCATCCTGCCCTGTGAAGCCCGGACTTTCCTCACCTGTCCCCTTTCGGGTGCCTTACGGCTGACAGCCGCGACCATTTATCTTACTTACAAAAAAATATTCTAACAAAATTCCGCTGCAAAAGCAATAGTAATCTTTCAGCAGTCTATTAATGCAGTAAAACAAGTATACCAAAACGCAGCCACCTGTGATATGCTGAATACATACAACCAAACATGTTTACTTCAAACAGTCATTTTCAGGAGTACACTTATGAAAACTTATTTTGACATCCCTTATCTTCCCGATTCCACAAATATGCAGCTTCTGGACATTTACACGCCCGATCAGGAGAACTTTGATACCATCCTCTGGTTTCACGGCGGCGGCATTGAAGGCGGCAGCCGAAAAGACGATGTTTATGCCAAATCCATCGTTGAAAAAGGATATGCTTTTGTCTCTGCCGAATACCGCATGTATCCCGATGCACATTTCCCGGAATTTATCCTGGATGCTGCCGCAGCAGCCGCATGGGTCATCAAGCATATCAAAGATTACGGCGGGAGCGGCAAAGTTTATGTTTCCGGCGAATCCGCAGGCGCCTATCTGACCATGATGCTGTGCATGGACCAGCACTATCTGGCTGATGCCGGTATTTCTCAGGATCAGATTGCAGGCTACATTTCAGACAGCGCCCAACAGTGCAATCATTACAATGTTCTGCGCGAACTTGGCCTCGACAGCCGTCTGGAACGAATCGATGAACATGCACCCATGTACTTTATCAGAGACGGCCTTAAGATCCGCCCTCTTTTGCTGCTTCATTATCAGGACGATATCAAATGCCGTCCCGAAGAAACCCGGTTATTTTATGCTTCCGTACAAAAAATAATGCCGGAGAGTCAGATTTTTATCTGCGAACTCCCCGGCACACATTGCTGCAAATGCTGTGACGAAAACGGCGAATACCATTTTGTCACAAAAATGCTTTCCTTTATTCAGTTAACAGAGGCTTAAGCCAGCAGAGTTGCCACTGCGCCCAGCATGCCGGCGTTATTGCCAAGCTCTGCCGCTTCGATACGCAGTCCCTGCGCAAACTCCGGCATGATCATGGACAGCACTTTTTCTCTGACAGGCTCTACAAACAGTTCTTTCTGTTCGCTGACACCGCCGCCGATCAGCACAAGCTCCGGATTGAAAATGTGGATCAGTCCTGTCAGACCGGCACAGATATCTGCCATCCAGTCATCCAGAACTTCCTGCACATAAGCATTTCCCTGTGCTGCCTGCGCAAAAATGGTCCTGCCGTTTACGTTTTCAGGGTCAAGTCCCATGGATGCAAATGCAGGATGCTCTTTGATCCGGCGGATCAGTGCAGGCACGGAAGCATGTCTTTCGATACAGCCGTTGTTTCCGCAGGAGCATCTGCCGTCCTGTCTGATGATAAAGTGGCCCAGTTCACCCCCCACGCCGGTGGCACCGTTCATCAGCTGGCCGTTTACGATCACACCGCCGCCGATACCGGTTCCCACAGTGATCATCACCACATTTTTTGCACCTTTGGCAGCTCCCAGCCACTGTTCCCCCATAACGGCACAGTTGGCATCATTGGCAGCTTTTACAGGCACACCAAATTCTGCCCGCAGTCTGACCCCGATGGGAGTATGCAGCCAGTTTTTGATATGTCCTGCCGCGCCGATGACTTCACCGGTATGACAGTCGATCTGACCGGTGGCGGAAACACCGATGCCTGCCAGTGTAAGCGCTGCATTTTCCTGTAAAAATGTCCGTGCAGTCTTAACCACTGTCTCAATAATAGGAGTTTCATAGCCATCAAAATCCACCGCTGCAGAAACAGTATCCAAGATGTCTCCAGCTGCATTGATCAGTCCCATTTTCACGGCAGTTCCGCCGATATCAATTCCCAGATAAGCTTTTTTCTCTGCACAGTCAGCACACACTGCGGCCTTTTTCTTATGATATCCTTCAAGCTCTTTCATAAATCTGGTGGTGATCTCCAGCGGTCTTGTGATGGCACCGCCCACAACAACCGCATGTGCGCCCGCCTCAAGCATCTGTACCGCCTGATAAGGATAATGCACCTTTCCCTCTGCGATCACAGGAATATCCAGATCTTCGGAGAGTCTGCGCACCAGCTCCAGATCAGGACCGTCCACCCTGGGGGAATAATCGGTATAGCCGCTCAAGGTATTTCCCACAAAATCCACACCGCAGTTACGAGCATTGATGCCCTCTTCATAAGTGGAAATATCTGCCATCAGCAAAATTTCCGGATATTTTGCGCGGATCTGCGCCAGAAATTCGTTGATTGTGGTGCCATCACCGCGGCGGCGCATCGTACAGTCAAGAGCAATGATATCTGCCTTAGCTTCCACCAGTTCATCCACCTCTTTCATGGTGGGTGTGATATAGGAATCATATCCGTCGTAATTGATCTTTATGATACCAATGACCGGCAGACCGGTTTCTTCTTTGATTGCGGTCACATCACGCACACTGCTGGTACGGATGGCACAGGCCCCTGCCTGTTTTGCTGCTCTTGCCATCAGATACATGATCGATTTTTCTTCCACATACAGCGGTTCATGGGGCAGCGCCTGACAGGATACGATCAGTCCGCCCTTAATAAGCTCCAAGATCTGTTCTTTTGTGTATCTCATCCCCAAGACCTTCCTTTATGCAAAAGTTACCCAGCTTCTCTGGGCGACTTCTGTTGTCATTCCTTTTAAGTCAGCACTGCAGTCCCAAAGCATTTGTGCATACAGTGCCACAGGGAAATACAGTTTATTTTCAAACATACCGTCTTCCACCAGTGCTGTAATACATAAATCACCGCCGGTATCCTTCTGCATAAAGCGGATTACTTCAAATGCCTTATCTGCATTGGAAAACCAGTGCGCCTGTACATATTTCCAGATTCTTTCTTTTCTGCGGACATTTTTCTTCTGCATCTGTTCAGAGGAAACCCCCAGCACAAATCTTCCCTGCTGATGTTCAAAACAACGCCAATCCAGACAGGTGAAACCTTTTAAAACAACGCCGAAACGGTCGCGCACACTGCCGCCGGTCCGCAGATTCGTCAATTTCTCCACAAAGGAACATGTTCCTTCAAAATCATCATACCCCTCAACATATTCAGGAACATAACTAAAAGGAAATGCCCCGCAGTCTTCCCAGATAATGCGCACGCGCGGATCAACCTTACTGATATATTCCAGTTTCTCCCGAACAGAAGTTGCATGCAGACCAAACTGGATCTCCAGATCAGGATGTTTCTCCAAAATAATCCCGGATACTCTGTTTACAAAATCCGTCACCGCCTCTGCGATGAGCATACCGTTTAAGGTATCTGTTCTCAATTCGGTAAAGGACTGAAAATAAATGCCGTCTCCGCCAAGGCAGGCATATTTTTCTTCATACACATCTGCAATCTTTTCTATGCTTGATTCAATGTACTCTCTTGTAATCTCTTCGAAAGCGGTATCCCAAAGCCAGGAATACCCCCATATCACTTTCACATTGCACAGATGGGCATATCTGACCATCTCAGCTGCATTGACAGGCACAAAATCATCCCATACGATCAGAGTGTTCATTTTGCATTTCACCATATTGTCGATGAAATTTTTATAATTGAAGATCACATGCCCCCAGGTCCAAATTCCTCTGTCTTTTACGTCAGGATACGATCTGTATGTAAAATCCGGCAGCACTTCTGCAAACAGATTCCTGAAATAAGCACCTGCCTCATGGGTATTTTCCTGCGGCATCACATACTTACAGTAAAAATCCACACATCCATAAAGCATGCCGCCGTCATCTGCCCCTTCAATCATAACCTCATCCTCAAAAACATGGATCACATATTCTTCCGCATGAGAAAAGGTAAACTCTGACTTTTGACCGATCAGGTCATTATTCTCTTTTGTCCCCACAAAAATATAGCGAATATTCTCTTTTCTTTCAAATTCTGATGCACTGATACACGCCGGATATTCACCGGTCGAATCCAGCAGAATTTCTGTTAAAAGTTCTACTGCCTTGACAGTAACACCTGTATACTTCCCGTAAACGATCGCTGTTTTTTTCATATCCTGCCGTTCCTTTCATGTTATACTCTAAAGCAGCTGCCTCCGACAAACTCCCTGACAATGGAGTTGTAAGGAATATTATCACTGCTGACACCCACAAAGTAATCCAGAAACTTCAAAAGCCGCTTGGCCTCAAAATATTCCGCATCTCCCCGCCTGATACTGTAAAGCAAGGGTTCTGCATACTGTTTGAGCACACATAACTCATAGATCAATGTGGAATTAAACATGGCATCCGCACTTTCCTGATAAGGAAAGATATTTTCTTCTTCCCCTCTTCTTACAGAAGGCCACTGGGCAATTGTCTGCCGTGCATTGGTTCCCCTGGTTCTGGCATCCCGTACCATACGGCGCAGAAGCCGCCCGTCTGCTGTGGAAATGCGATTGTGTTCGTCCACGTTCAGACATGTCAATGCACTGATATAAATCTTGAATTTACTTTCAGCAGGCAGAGAATAGGACATTTTGTCATTAAGCCCGTGAATCCCTTCAATGACCAGAATATCGTCTTTGCCAAGCTGCAGATATGTGCCGTTGTATTCCCGCTTTCCTGTCTTAAAATTGTATGTGGGCAGTTCAACCGTTTCTCCGCAAAGCAGTCTGCTCATATCCTGATTAAACTGCTCCACATCGATCGCTTCCAGACATTCAAAATTATATTTTCCGTCTGCATCCTTCGGCGTCTTATCCCGGTTGATAAAATAATTATCCACTGCAATAGGATGCGGTATCAGTCCGTGTGTTTTCAGCTGTATGGACAATCTGTGAGAAAATGTTGTTTTTCCCGAGGAGGACGGTCCGGCGATCATTACAAATTTTACTCCCTGTCTGGAAGCGATCTGAGATGCGATCTCTCCGATCCTGCTCTCCTGCAACGCCTCCTGCACAAGGATCAGCTCAGCCAGATCCCCTTCACAGATCTTATCATTCAAATCTCCCACGGTATCGATCCCAATGCGTTCTCCCCATCTGGTGGAATGATCCAGGGTTTCAAAAAGCTTATTTCGTTCTTCAAACACAGGTACTGTCTCCGGTTCCTGCATACCCGGCAGCATCAGCATCAGACCGTTCCGATAGGAAAACACATCAAAATACCGCAGATATCCGGTATCGGGCACCATGTACCCGTAATAATAGTCATAATAACCGTCCAGACAATAGACATTGATGTAAGAACCTCTGCGGTATCTGAAAAGCTGTACCTTATCACTCATTCCCTGTCTGTCAAACAGTGCGATCGCATCATCCGTAGGCCATGCACTTTTGGTAAAAGGCAGTTTTTGTTCCGCAAGTTCCTGCATTCTCTGTTTTAAACGTGCCGCAAAGGTATCATCCACACAAAGCCCTTCTCTTGGCGTACAGTAAAATCCTCTGCCCACTGTAAATTCCAGTTTTAACTTTGCATTCTGCGGCCCACCCATCAGATCGGAAGCCGCTTTCATCAAAAGCATCACCACGCTTCTGACATAGGTATCATGACCAACCCGGTCAGCCAATGTCAGAAAAGTCACTTCTGCATTTGCCGAAACCGGTTTGAACATTTCCTTAATCTTACCGTTTGCCACTGCCAGTACAATCTGATGTGCATAATTTTTCTGAACCCTTTGGGCCAACTGTCCGTATGTTGTGTCGTCTTCACAAAAGACAACGCTTCCATCCACGATCACTTCCATCAGATACCTCTGCTTTCTGCATATCAGATATGCCAAAAAGGAGACTGCTGCCTTGCTTCAAACACCTGAAGCCCCGGCAGCTCTCTGCTTAAAAAACTTCTCATATAGGGAATAAAAATCTTTTCCAGTCCGTAATGACCGGCATCGATCACAGAAATTCCCTTTTCCACTGCATCCAGTCCGTTATGGTGGCTGATATCCCCGGTTATGAGTACATCAGCACCGGCACGAATAGCATGATCCACATAATCGGAACCTGAACCGGGGACTATCGCTGCTTTTTTGATCCGGCAGGATGCTTCCCCGAATACACGAACCTGATCGAGGTCGAATACCTCCTTGACAAGCTGCGCGCATTCCTCCAAAATCATCTCATTTGCAAATTCACCTGCACGTCCGATTCCTTCCTTGGAAATCTCGTCCTCATAGGTGATCTCCAGCACACTGCTGCCAAGCAGTCCCAGTTTTTCAGCTGCTTCATCTGCCATTCCCATGACATCAAAATTGGTGTGCATCGCAAACAGGCTGATATCATTCTGAATCAGCTTGATCACTCTTTTTCCGGTAAAATCATCTGCAACGATCTTTTTTAATGGCTTAAAGATCATGGGATGATGGGTGATCAGCATATCTGCCTCCATCAGGATTGCCTGATCAATGACAGTATCGGTAGCATCAAGTGCCAGCATACAGGACTTCACCTGTTTTTGCGCACTTCCCACCAAAAGACATACATTATCCCAGTTTTCAGCAAAATGCTTCGGGGACAGACTTTCCAGTTTTTCCATGATCTCAGAACAAGTCATTTTTATTTCCTCTTTTTGCATCTTAATATTTTTCCATAAAAGAAAGAATCTGCTGATTCAGCACCAGACGGTCTTTTATTTCCTGCATGCGCTGTATGAGCCTTTCATTGCCTTCCGCTTTTTCCATATTATATAAAAGTTCCCTGTCTTTTTCCATGTTATGCACAAGATACGCCTTTAAGACCTCGTTACCGGATACGATCAGCTGCATCCCATACAAATCACAGCATTCCTGCCAGACAGCAGAATCATATCCCATACGTTCCCACTTCTGTTTTGCGGACAGATTCATTTGTCCAATCCGGTCAATTTCTTCTTTCCGGATTTGCTTCAGGACATTTGCCGCAAACAAGACAGGATAATACTTTCCATCCTCAAATACCATATTTTCTTTGAGAATGCAAAATCCATTCTGTGCAAGCCACTGTCTTACAATATGGATATCTGACTGGGGTTCCAGCACCATCCAGGAAAGAGCCTTCGTCTTTTCCGGCCAGTCACTTAGAATTTTAACGGTCAGTCTGCCGCCGATCCCGGCAGCCACGATTGCCTGTGCACTGGGTATTGCCGCATCATCTGCCGTAAATCCTGTTCCATCCGACACAGGCACATTCTGCAGTCCGTCCGATAAAACCGGTGTTATGTACCTGGAAAGCCCTGCCTGTGCAATATGTTCCTTTGCGCGTGAAAGCGGGCCGGGTCTGACATCTGCTGCAAATACATGCGGCGCGATCTGATTTTGTATCAGATAAATGGACACAAATCCATGATCGCAGCCGATATCTGCCACGCAGAATCCGGGAATCACCATATCAGCCACAGCCTGCATACGCTTTGACAACTGTATATTCATCAATCCAGATAATCCTTTAATTTACGGCTGCGGGAAGGATGACGAAGCTTTCTTAATGCCTTGGCTTCGATCTGACGGATACGTTCACGGGTAACGTTGAATTCCTTACCAACTTCTTCCAGTGTTCTTGCCCTGCCGTCATCCAGACCAAAGCGCAGGCGCAGAACCTTCTGCTCTCTGTCAGTCAGGGTGCTCAACACTTCCACCAGCTGTTCCTTTAACAGGGTAAATGCCGCAGCGTCAGCGGGAACAGGCACATTGTCGTCCTGAATAAAGTCGCCCAGATGGCTGTCTTCCTCTTCACCGATGGGAGTTTCCAAAGAAACAGGCTCCTGGGAGATCTTTAAGATCTCGCGTACGCGGTCTTCCGGCATATTCATCTCTTCTGCGATTTCTTCGGGGGTAGGTTCGCGGCCTAACTCCTGAAGCAGCTGTCTGGAAACGCGGATCAGTTTGTTGATAGTTTCCACCATATGCACAGGGATACGGATGGTTCTTGCCTGGTCAGCGATCGCTCTGGTGATCGCCTGACGGATCCACCAGGTCGCATAGGTGGAGAACTTGTATCCTTTTCTGTAATCAAATTTTTCAACCGCCTTGATCAGACCCAGATTGCCTTCCTGGATCAGATCCAGAAACAGCATGCCGCGTCCCACATAACGTTTTGCAATGCTGACAACCAGACGTAAGTTAGCCTCTGCCAGACGCTTCTTTGCGTCCTCATCGCCCACTTCCATCTTCTTTGCCAGTTCGATCTCTTCTTCTGCGGAAAGAAGCGGCACTTTGCCGATTTCCTTTAAATACATGCGGACAGGATCTTCAATGCTGATACCGTCGGGAATGGAAAGATCCAGATTTTCCACATCCACATCTTCCTCTTCCACCATAAGAAGCTCTTCATCCGGAATATCATCCTCTTCCGTGATGCGAAGCACGTCAATACCGCACTTTTCCAGTGCCTCCAAAAGCAGCTCAAACTGCTCTGTCTCCAGATTCATGTCAGCAAAAAAATCGCTGATCTCCTGATACTCAAGAACATTCTTTTTCTTTTTGGCGAGCGCCATCAGTTTTTTGATCCGCTCCTCGTATTTTGCTCTTGCGTTGTCGTCCATTTTCATTCCATCCTTCCTGTGTCTATTGTTAACGCTATGAAAGCGAAATATGCGTTCTGCCAAGCTCTTCCAGCATCCGTTTGCCTTCTATGACGCGCTGTAGAGCCGCCACGTCGCTTCCCAGATTCTGACTGTCACTTTCGTAACTGTTCTTTTTGACCGCATATACGATATCGTTAAATGCTTTGGTTCGTTCCTGATCATTCTCCACATAGGGCAGCTTTGTATGGAAAAAAGAGGCTGCCTCACGCTGCTGCTCCTCATCGGGGAACATGCTGATGATCCCTGCGGGATTGACCTTTCCCTGCTCAAATCCTTCAAAAAGCTTTTCCGCCACCAGACGGCATAACTCATCCGTAAAATCACGGGGCGAAATGTACTTTTTGATCTTGGGATACTGCTGCGGCTCCTCCACCAGCCAGGTCAGCAAAAGCTTCTGCGTACGCTGCGCATTGTCCTGGGGCTTTTTGGAGTTAATGCCTGATTTTGGCCGCTCTGCCGGCTTTGCAAGTCCGGTCTGTGCGGCATAGCTTCCCACCAGCCTGCGCAGATTCTCATAGCCGATATGGTATTTCTGCGCCACGGCTTCGATGTAATTCTCCCGTTCCACATCCTCGGAAAATTCGCAGAGCTTTTGTGCCAGCCTTCTGTGAAATTTCGTTTTGCTTTCGGGATCTGCCAGATCATATTCCCTGGAAATCTGGCGCAGTTCAAAAAAGAAGCTGTTCTCCGCATTGTCAAGGCGCTCCTGCAGCTTTTGTGCGCCCAGATTTTTGATAAATTCATCCGGGTCCTTGTAAGGCTCCAGACTGATGACCTTTCCGGTCATTCCGGCTTCTTTTAAAATACCGATGGCACGCAGGGCGGCATTGGTGCCCGCGCCGTCACTGTCGTAGGCCAAAAGCACCTGATCGGTGTAGCGCTTTAACAAAGAAGCCTGTCCGGGCGTAAAGGCGGTTCCCAGCGAGGCCACCGCCTGTGTAAAGCCTGCCTGATGCATGGCGATCACATCCATATAGCCTTCACAGAGTACGATATTCCCTTTGCGGCTTGTCCGCGCAAAATTCAGTCCGTAGAGATTGCGGCTCTTGTCAAAGATCTCTGTTTCGGGAGAGTTTAAATACTTGGGTTTTCCGTCTCCCATCACGCGTCCGCCAAACCCGATGACTCTGTGATTGATATCCTGAATCGGAAACATGACCCGGTTCCAGAATTTGTCATACATGCCGTGTTTTTCATCCACATTGCAAAGTCCCGCATCCCGGATCAGCTCCTGGGAATACCCTTTGCTGCGCAGATATTTGATCAGATCGTCACTGTATTTGTTGGCATATCCCAGACCAAACCGGTTCATGGTCTCATCCGTCAGCTGACGCTGCTTAAAATACTCCATGCCGATGCTGCCCTGTCTGGCACGAAGCTGATAATAAAAATACTTTGCGGCTTCTTTGTTGACCTCCAAAAGCTTTGCGCGTCTGGAATCTGCTTTTTTTGCTTCCGCAGAATATTCCATCTCAGGCAGTGCCACGCCGGCTCTGTCTGCCAGCACTTTTATCGCTTCCTGAAAAGAATAATTTTCATATTCCATCAAAAAAGTGATCACATTGCCGCCGGCTCCGCAGCCGAAGCAGTAATACATCTGCTTTGGTCCGGATACGGAAAAGGACGGTGATTTCTCGTTGTGAAACGGACACAGTCCGAAGTGATTGCTTCCTTTTTTCTGTAACCGTACATAACCGGAAATGACGTCCACAATATCATTTTTTGCCCTGATCTCCTCGATCAGTTCGTCAGGATAATACATCCCGTCACTCCTTCTAACTTAAATATTCCATGATCTGGGAACATAGATCTCTTCATATTTTGCGATCGCAAAACGATCCGTCATAGATCCCATATAATCACAGACCACTCGTTCCCGGGCTTCCCCCTTATCCATCAGCATCTGCATATGTTCCGGCAAAAGCTCCAGATGATGCAGATAATAGTCATACAGAGTCTCCATCAAAACCTCCGCCTTGCCTTCTTCGCCTTTGGCTTCCGGATTGATATACACCCGTTCAAACATAAAGCTTCTGATCTCCTGCATTGCCTGTGCCACAGGTTCTGACATGGCAACCAGATTTTTCCCATAACTGTTTGATACAATATCATGGATCAGGGTATTCAACCGTGCTCTTGCCGATTCTCCCAGCACTTCCCGCACGGATGAGGGCACATCTTTTTCTGTCAGAATGCCCGCACGCACCGCGTCATCCATATCATGGTGAATGTAAGCCAGCTTATCGGAAAGCCGCACCACACATCCTTCCAGCGTCATGGGATGACCGGAAGTCTGATGATTGCGGATGCCATCACGCACTTCAAAAGTAAGATTTAAGCCCTGACCGTTTTTTTCCAGAATGTCCACCACGCGCACACTCTGCTGAGAGTGATCATAACCATAAGGACAGACTCTGTCCAGCGCACGCTCGCCTGCATGTCCAAAGGGTGTATGCCCCAGGTCATGTCCCAGCGCAATGGCTTCTGCCAGTTCCTCATTAAGTCTTAATGCCTTGGCAATGGTTCTGGCGGTCTGACTGACCTCCAGCGTATGGGTAAGACGCGTCCGGTAATGATCCCCTACGGGCGTCAAAAATACCTGCGTCTTGTCTTTGAGCCTCCGAAAGGCCTTGCTGTGAATGATCCGATCCCTGTCTCTTTGGAACACAGGACGGATATCGCACTGAGGCTCCTGCCTCATGCGGCCGCAGGAATTACGGCTTTTTGTCGCATAAGGACTTAAATTCTCTTCTTCCCATTTTTCCTGATGTTCTCTGATATTCATAGTGCCTCTTTTTATCGGTGAAATATGCAAACTGTAAACAAAATCACTGCCAAAAGAACCTGATACAGATAATATTCCGCGTTTCTTTGCAAAATCCTTTTATTTTTTCGAAAATATATTCTCTGTACCCCCAATGTTTTCTGTGTTATACTGTTAAAAATATACACTTACCCCGAAAGGAGTCCGGATGTCCCTTCATGCACACCCCCACCCCCGAACCTGGTACCGGCTGGATCTTTCCGCCATTGTGTATCCGACCTTACAACGCAGAGATTTCTCATCCACTTACCGGATTTCAATCCTGTTAAAAGAAGATGTGGATCCTGTTCTTTTTCAAAAAGCGATCGACCGCTGTCTGAAACGTTTTCCTACTTATAAAGTTGCCATGCGGAAAGGCCTTTTCTGGCGTTATCTGGAGCCCAACGAACGGTCTGGCCCTTATGTAATGCCCGATATCCGCAATTTCTGTATGCCCATGTCCTTTAAAGCCAACAACCGCTATCTGATCCGTTTTTACTATTACGGCAGGCGCCTTTCTGTGGAAGCCCATCACAGTCTTGGCGACGGCACCGGCGGTATGGCACTGACACTGACCATTACAGCTGAATATCTGCGTCTTAAAGGCTATGATATCCCTTTTGGCGGCTTTGTACTGGACCCGGATTCTGCTCCTGATCCGGAAGAATACGAAGATGCCTATATGAAATATGCCAATGCAGGCTTTTGCCCGCCGCGCCCGTCACAGGAAACCTACCGTGTCAGAGGCACCAAGGAAGCGCCGCATACCTTCAATGTCATAGACGGCATTATGTCTGTCAAAGAAGTCATGGCTGTTGCCAAAAGCTACGGTGCAACACTCACAGAATATTTAAACGCGGTTCTGCTCTATGCGCTTTTGCAAAAACAGCAGCATGAATTCCATCTGCTGCCAAAGCCGGTCCGCATTGCCATGCCCGTGAACCTGCGCCGTTTTTTTCCTTCCAAAACACTGCGCAACTTCATCTCCATGGTATATCCCTGCATCGATCCCCGTCTGGGAGATTATACTTTTGAAGAAATTGTTTCAGAAGTACACCGTTTTATGCAGTATTACATCAATGAAAAGTTTCTGCGCGGCGATATCACCACCAATGCCAGCACCAAACGCAACCCTTTCATCCGCGTTGTGCCTCTGTTTATCAAGGATTTTGTGGTGCGCAGCTTCTACACCCGCGTACAGGACCGCAATTCCTCTGCCGGCCTTACCAATATGGGCGCCATCAAGATGCCGGATGCCATGAAACCTTTTATGGAACGAATCGACATCTACATGGGACTGCCTTTCTCCAACCGCACCAACTGCGCCATTGTCAGTTTTGAAGATGTACTCACCATAAACTTTGCCAGCGGCATTGTCGAAGCCGATGTAGAACGCTTCTTTTTCACAAAACTGGTAGAGGACGGCATTCATGTCACCATCGAAAGCAACCGAGATTTTTAAGGAGGATCAACATGTCCTATTGCGTACACTGCGGTGTAAAGCTGGAAGCATCCTTAAACCGATGCCCGCTCTGCAACACACCCGTCATCAATCCCAACGAACCGTATCCTGATCCAGCAGCGCATCCGTCACCTTTTCCCCACGAAAAAGGGCAGATCGAAGTAGTAAAACGAAAAGATCTGGCAATCCTTGTCTTTGTCACGTTAAGTGCCATCGCTTTAGTCAGCGGTCTGTTAAATATTTTTGTTTTCAAGACCACACATATCTGGTCTTTGTATGTGATCGGCGCCTGCCTGCTTTTATATGTGATATTTCTGCCTGCGATCATCAACAGCCCGATCTCCCTTTACGGCTATCTTCTGCTGGACGGGATCGCTTCAGCGGTCTACCTGTATATCATCAGCTTTGATACGCCTTCCAACCGCTGGCTCTACGGCCTCGGCCTTCCCATCTGTGCCCTGTTGTGCGCAGTTGCCATCACCTTTGTATTTTTAGTCAGAAAGCTTTCTTCTGCCTTTTTGTCAAAAGCGCTCTATGTTTTCTGCAGCATCGCTGTTGTCTGCACAGGGCTTGAGCTTCTGGTCCAGTATTATTATCATGAAACTCTGCAGCTGACCTGGTCTGCCATCATTTTGGCGGTCTGCGCCGTTGTGGCGGTTGCACTGATCACAATTCTTTCACGCTCCCGCCTGCGCAATGCGATCCGCAGAAGGCTGCATTTTTGACAAGCCCCTGCTTTACATGCCAATAAAAAAGGGTTCAGGATACTTTCCCGGTATCCTGAACCCTTGTCTTTTATTTCTTATTTACTTTCTCTCAGCTTCTTGATCGCAGCTTCCATTCTGTCCAGCGCTTCAACCAGCTGTGCTCTGGGGCATCCATAGTTGAAACGTACACAGGTAGGATCGCCGTAGATCACACCTGCGCAAACCTTAACCTTTGCTTCCTCTTCAAAGAACTTGGCAGCGTCTTCCACACCCAGTCCGGTGCAGTCAAGCCACAGCAGATAAGTACCTTCGTTGTGAGGGTTTTTCAGCTCGGGAATCTGTGCAAATCTTGCTTCTGCAATGTCGCGGTTTTCGGAAAGATATGCGCGGAGTGCATCCTTCCAGCCGTCACAGCTGCCGTCATAAGCTTTGTTGTAAGCAGCAAGGGTGAGCGCGTTGGAGCATGCCTGCAGACCGTCCTGTTCACGGATGAATTTCTTTCTTACCTTGGGATCGGGAATGATCGCAAAACCGGTGGGTAAGCCGGGGATATTGCAGATCTTGCCGGCACTGGATACGGTCACACTGTAGTTCTTTGCTTCTTCATTTAAGGAGAAGTAAGGAATGTGCTTTCTGTCCAGCGCGATCTCACAGTGAATTTCATCGCTGACGATCAGAATATCATGCTTTTTGCAGAATGCCTGCAGCGCAAGCAGTTCTTCTTCGGTATACATACGTCCTACAGGGTTGTGAGGGTTGCACAGGATCAGTGCGGTTACCTGGGGAGTTACCGCAGCTTCCAGTGCTTCGATATCCATGGAGAACTGATTGTTTTCATCTTTTTTCAGCGGAACTTCGATCACGGGCAGATTTGCTTCGGAATCCAGTCTGCGGATATGGTCATACATAGGAGTGGAATACATAAAGGTTCCGCCCATCATCTTCAGGGCATTTACCACACCGGGAATTACGCTGGGAACCCATACGATCCATTCGGGTTCAATGTGTGCGCCGTAAGTTCTCTCATAATGTCCGATCACCACTTCGGTCAGCTTGTCCAGACCAATGGGATATCCCCAGTAAGGATGTGCAGCTCTTTCCATAACCGCATCCAGAATAGGCTGGGGGGATTTAAAATCCATGTCAGCTACCCACATAGGGATCACATCTTCACCTAATCCTGCCCATTTTACGGAATCGCTTCCTGCTCTTGTGGGCATCGCATCAAAATCGTACATTTTATTTTCCTCCTTATGCATGGGCTGCTTCTGCAGCTTCCAATGATTCATATCCATAAAAACGGGTTTCGTTTTCAATGATCTGTTTTAAAAGATTCTCACCCTTTTCCCAGGCATCTTTACAGAATGCATGCAAAAGTGCAACGGTGCGCTCCGAATAAGTCAGTGCTTCCGCACGCAGATAACTCTCAGAAGAAGAACCTTCCAGCTGGCTGTCCTGATCAGTAGTCATCACGCGTCCGTTTTTGCGGATGTTGGGGTAGTTTTCAAGCATCCATCTGTCCCATTCCAGATGCATCTGAACCATTTCTTCCACCATTTCCTTCTTTTTATCGGAAACCTGCGGAATCCAGGGCAGCAGGCGTTCATACTCTTCCTGATAGACATTTTCCATCATGCGGGCATATTTTTCAAAAATCAGATTCCAGCCTTTTTCAACGGCTTCCTGACAGTCTTTAAAATAACTTTCCAGAATCTCATCGGGATAGACCATCCACTGGCTCATGCGCATCTTAAAAAAAGTATCGGAATCATTCTGACAGGATGCTCTTCCGCCGGTGTTGCGCACATTCTGAAACATATCCCATTCAGCTTCTGCAATTGCAAAAATCAGCTGTTCTCTTGCTGAAACTTCACTCATATCAAATCCCTCCGTACCATAGTATAAAAAGCGTATGCTGCACGCCGGGCTCAAGTTGCGTCATCGACATGTTTTTACGCACAAAAAAACTCCATGTTTCTTCCGAAACATGGAGTTTTTGTTCAGTGCAGGAAAAGAGACTTGAACTCTCATGACATTGCTGTCATACGGACCTGAACCGTACGCGTCTGCCAATTCCGCCATTCCTGCGCGACAAAATGAAGTATATATCATCCTGTCGGAAAAGTCAACATATTTCAGAAACTTTTTTATATTTTTATTCAGCTATAAAAAGAGTCGAAACCTTATTTTGTTTTCATCCAGATTGCCATTCTGGATTCCTGATCCCAGGTCTTGCCTGCGGAGGAACAGTCACAAAGCATAAGGGTGCTTTCGTCTGTAAGAGGAACTTCAAGTGTTACCAGCGTATCAAAGGAAACCGTATCCTCTTTTACCAGCATGCCGCCGACCAGCTTTGCATCCACATATCCCTCTGCATCCGCTGCGATCTCCACAGCCTCATCTACATTATAACCCATCCGGGCATCCTTTGCCAATACCAAAGGACCATAAAGAAGCGCACAATGCTTGGCAGCCTCCGGATCATCCGGCAGCGCCTGCGCAGAAACCATACGGCATCTCATATCCAGTTCCATATCGATCACATGGATTCCATTCCAGTCCCTGTACAGTTTCAGATATTCTCCGGCTGCAGCACCATTAACGTCCTGACCGTCCACGGAGACTCTTGTCTTGCTGCTCCATGCGGGAATACGCAGACAAACCGCAAACGGATTGGCAGACTCAGTCTCCACTGTCAGCTTTATATGACCGTCTGCAGGATAGTCCGTAACACATACAAACTTTACCGCACTATCATCCGGCGCATAGGTGTTGATCTCTCCATTTAAGTAAAAATTAACCGCAAAGCCCACTGCATCAGACATAACCGCCTGTTTTACGTACACGGCAGGTCCTGCGGAGCCGATACATGCACAGCATCCGTAAAAACGCTCGCCCAGAATGTTTTTCTTGCCGCCGGTGTACATACCGCGTGTACCTGCGCGGGAAGGCGTATAGCTGTCAAAGGGAAGTCCGCCGTTGATTTCCACTTCCTGTGTATTGACTGCTCCCAAAAGCGCATTCCAAGCAGAAGTTTCCATCTGATCCGCAAAACGGCTCTCGCCTGTCATGGCAAGGATCGCAGAACACAGCTTCATCCAGGTTACGGTTACGCAGGTTTCCTGCATGATCCAGTTTAACTTTGTGGAATACTGCACCACAGCTGCATGGTTAAAGGATTCCTCATCACAGCCGGCCGTACCGATCAGGGTAACTTCCGTATCGATCAGGGAATTCACAAAATTCAGCACCGCTGTCCGGTATTTTTCTTCTTTGGTAATGCGGTAATACTCCAGCACGCCTTCAAAATAAGACATGATCTCATAGGCCTTGGTGATGGGAAGCTCATAAGGTGCATACACATGATCCAGTGCACTCTGCCAGAGATTTAAGTTCTCACAGCCGCCGCGTTCCACCAGATAACGTGAAAAAGTCAGGTAACGTTCTTTGCCGGTCATATTGTAAAGACGCATATAAGGCTCCAGAATCGAGCTGGAATTGACGCCTCCCCAGTGATCAGATGCTTTTACCACTGATTTTTTGCCTTCTTCTTCACCGATATGCGCAATGATATAATCTGCATGTCTGATCACCACATCCATGATCTGTGCTTTTAAAGCTTCATCGGTACAGATTTCATAAAAATACTGAAATCCCAGCATGATATATTTTCTGCCCCAGATATCCCAGCCATTAAATTCCACTTCTTTGGAATAGGTGCTGATGCGGCCTTCGCCATCCTGCACAGACATCATATCCTTAACCGTTTCTGTCAGAACCGCATAAAGCTTCTTATCCTTTGTCACCTGATAGGTAAAGCAGGCACCGCGCATCATTTTTCCCCAGTATTCGCAGCGCCATCCGTGATCATGATCATCGGGATTTCCCCGGAACAGGTCCACAAACAATGCCCAGAGCGGTGCATCCAGAAGCTGTTTTTTGGTGATAAAATCCACTGTTTCCAGAAAACATCCCTCATAATGATACTGACTGTAAGGAAGCTCAAACAGCTTGTCCGTTTCCCTTCTGGGATAATAGGCACTGCCTTTTTTGGTTGCTTCTTCTATAATATTCATAAATACGATTCCTCCAAATGTATTTTTCTGTTATGATGATGTTGTAACGATGCCGCAATTCCCCTTTTGTGCTCCAGATCAGCACATCCGAAAGGAAAATACATATGAAATCCGTAAAAGCTTTTCTTTATAACCAGTTTCTGCTTCTGACATGCCTGTGTCTGCGTCCGTTTTATTTTTGCACCAGCCGGAAATTATCTGCCGCAGAAAGCAGCCAAAACAGACGCTGCAACGAAGAACTGCCCTCCTGCAAAGAGCCCATTCACGACCAGCGAAAGCAGCCTGCAAATCAGTTTCACATCGGCCGCTTTTTGTCCTCCTACAATGGCTGCGCCTGCATCGCCGTATTCAATGCGCTTTTATGCCGCAAGACTTACATATCCTTTCCTGCCCTTATCGCGCAGTTTGAAGAAAAAGGCTGCCTTTGTCTGCAGGGAAAATTTGGTGTCAATCCCTACCGTCTGCCGCGGATCTTAAAAGAGCTTGCCGTTCCTTTTTCCTGTTATCACAGACTTTCCGCTCTGGAAGCGGCCATGTGTACAAATGATACCGCCATATTATTTATCTGGAACGACCGGGCTGATCTTAGGCAGGGAGCCCATTTTTTCACGGTCCAAAAACAACATTCCGGCTATACCGTGTATAACCGCCTTGCAGCTGTCAAAAGTTATGAAACTCTGGCAGACATTATCGGAAAAGGTATGTTTATCACCGGCTGCAGACTTTTTTAAACACTTACGTCTGCAAAAGCCCTATCTGCGGCCAAGAGTCTTTAAAGCCGCAACCCTGCAGGCTCTTTTATAGCTTTCTGTCAGATAATCCACCAGCTCCATTCTGAAATAGCCGTCATTTTCGTGGCGGTTTGGCTTGCTGGTCTTGCCCAGTTCAAAGGTAAGAATGCCGTCATAGCCACAGCGGTTCATGCGGTCTGCAATATCCTTCCAGTCTCCGATCCCGTCAAAGGGAAGCAAATGCAGGTCATCCGTCCAGAAGATCTTTCCGTTATAATCCTTGATCCCCAGATTGTCATTGATATGGGTTGCAAACAGTCTGTCACCGTAGAGTGCCAGCATGTCTTTGCTGTAATTGTAGCACATCTCATGACCGGTATCCCAGCAAAATCCCACATGCTCACAATCTGCAAAGGCACGCATCAGCATTTCCAGATATTCTTCGCCCTCTGTATTTTCAAACGCCAGCTTTACGCCCAGCTTCCGAGCTTTTTCCACCACTTTTCCGTAATTGAGAACGCCCTGTTCATTGGGGCTGCCGTGATCTTCAAATCCGATAAAAGCGTGAAGCACCATGACCGGCACACCGTATTTTGCGCAGTCCTCCAGACATTCCTCCAGCTCTTCCACAGCCTCCTGCGCTTTTTCTCCCTCTGTCCACATGTCCGCAGCTTTTAAAAACGGCGCATGAATGGACTGAAAGATCATATTTTCTTCCTCTGCCGCCCTTTTCACACTGTCAAGATCCATCCCTTTTTCCCAGTTTACAAAAAAGGCATCGAATCCGACCTGCGCAAACATTCTGACCTGATCAGCATCAGAAAGCTTAAAATTCGCACTGGTTCCCAGTCCAAGCAATGCTTTATACATCTGCGTTCTCCTTTCAGGCCTTTAAAATCTCTTCTCCAAAATGTGCACGCATTCTCTCACAGCATTCTGACGCTGCGCCGTTACCCCAGTCATAAATGGTAAACTCACCGATTCCAAGACCTTCATTGTCTGTTTTTCCGCTGTGACCGTAGTTTTCCATCATAAAGCCGTAATCTCTTTCGTTAAAGAAAGGCCAGGTCTTTTCCCACTGTGCTTTTGTCTCGGGATTTTCCGGACAGTACATCATGGAAAAGCTCATGCGCATCGCTGCTTTGCCGCGTTCTATGTATTCCTGCATGTCAAGTTCATTTCCGTAACGCACGATCAGCTCTGCAAACAGACTCTGTCTGGCATCATCCAGCTCTGCATCTGCATTCATCACGCCAAAGCCGCCCACAACCGGCACAGACATGCCATAAGGCTGATAGGAAGACTGGGTCATTAACAGTTCGTCCAGAACCTTCTGGCCAACCTGAAGGTATATGTTTTCTTTTGTCAGCTGATAAGCTTCAAATAATGCCCATGCTGTCCAGAACATGGAGAAGTTGCACTGCTTGTACATATTGTTGCGGGCGATCTTTTTACCCACACGTTTTTCCCAAAAACGGCAGCAGGACCAATAGGTTTCAAAATCTTCCCATCTGCCGCAGGGGATCACTTCCTGCATCAAAACGGCAATGGCTTTTAGTGCCGCTGCTTCGTATTTTTTCTCTCCTGTGATCTTTGCCAGATGCATTAAAAATACTGCCGCCATGGCGCTTTCCGGTCCCTGGTCCAGAATGCCGAGAGCTGTTCCCTCATCAGACACCCAGCCGGGGAAATACCCCTGTTCATCCTGCAGGGTAAGCAGTCTTTCCCCAAAGTTAACCGCATAGGTCAAAAGACGCTCATCTTTTTCCAGTTCTTCATACCATACCAGCATATATTCGGCGGTAAAGCTCATGTCCAGAATGTGTTTGGGGGCAGTCTTTACCGGCTGTCCGTAAGGATTTCTGTCGGAATTTCCAAAAAACTTTGTGCCCCATCCCAAAGAACGGCTGTAATCTTTGCCGTCGATCTGCACTTTTTCCATATCGGTAGCGATCACCGCGTCAAAAAGTCCGTCTGTCTGCGGGAAGGAAAGGGCAAGCTCCTTGGTCATGTTGGCATAATTTAAAAGGTCTTCCCTGCCTGTCCGTTTTGCATAACGGTATAATCCGGAAGCACTGCGCAGGGAACAAAACCACGCCTGATTCCAGATGGAACGCAGTTCTCTTTCATTGACATGGCCGGGATAATTGGGGCTCTGGGTCACATTGACAATAAATACCGGCGCGCCCACTTTTTTACCGTCCAGCTCAAATTCCTGCCACATCACATCTTTCCAGCGGTCAAACACCCAGTCATAGGTATGTGCGATGTAGCCATCAGGATCTTTTTTGGCAGGAGTCACGTCCAGCGCATCCTGCCTGCCGTATCTGCTCCAGTAAAAATCAAGAACCGGACGGAACGGATTTTCCATGATGGTATCACTGATCAGCACATAAAAAGAAATCACTGTCTTTCCGGCTTCATAGGAAACGGTACCGCTTTTTTGGTATAAAACATGTTCAGGCATCATGCTGTCGCTTAAGCCCACATACATTGTTCCTGCCTGCGCATCCATATCCATATACCAGAAACCGCTGTGATCTTTGAGTGCTTCAAGATCAGGGAATACGATCACAGTTCCAGGTGTCTTCTCATAGCCAAAGATCATCGCCGGTGTCCGGTAAACATGCTGCTGAATGATATAGCCTTCCTCCGGTGTCAGATGCGGACTCCACGCAAAATCGGGATTTTGAGGCAGCTGTATGCAGACATTGAGGTCTTCCTGCTCACCGCTCTCCTGCAGTTCGTAGACAAAACTCAGGTGATACAGATCTTCGTCTGCTTTATTCACCTCTATCTGCGGTCTGATGCCGCATAAGGAGCCTGCCTCTATGTTTTTGATCAGATTTGATCCATATAATTCTTCCATCTTCATGTGTTTGTTCCTTTCTGATGTGAACGCATGTTTTCTTGACTTTAGAATCATTTTACCATGCCCTCCACCCTATTTCCAGTATTATCAGACACCAAAACAGCATCAAAAAATGTCTGAAATGGCACCGAAAACGCATTAAAAATAATCCTATGATTTTTTCATTTTCCTTGTTGACATTTTCGACGCATAATGATATTATACTACTCGCAGCGGTTAACCGCGATGCGGAAGTGTCGGAACTGGCAGACGAGCAAGACTAAGGATCTTGTGGCAGCAATGCCGTGTGGGTTCAAGTCCCATCTTCCGCAGTAGCGATTTTTTATCGCAAGATACAATCGCATATGCAGGAATGGCGGAATTGGCAGACGCGTACGGTTCAGGTCCGTATGATAGCAATATCATGAGAGTTCAAGTCTCTTTTCCTGCATGATCAAAAGACTGAGCAAGTTTGCTCAGTCTTTTTTTATGCGCACTCGCGCGTATGGTAAATGTTGCCTTATGACAAGCTGCGCATGCGATTACAATCGCTTAGGCGCGGAGTGTTCGCAAAGCGCACACTTTTTTATCCAATTTTCCTCCCCTCTCCCAATGTGATTGTTTGAAAAGCATGTAAAATACAAATTTTCAAAAATTTGCACGCTTATTTAAAATGAATTATACTTGAAAAACATTCAAATTACTCTAAATTTTATTTTTGCATGCTCATATCACGCTTTCATCATAGTAAAATCATTCAAAAACAGTGAAAATGGAACATTTGACTGCTTAAATCACGTACTTTCCTTCGGAGAAAGCATTCAAATTTTAGAAAACATGAAATGTGAATGAATTTTCACTTATTTCAGATCATTTTCTGCATGCATTTTGAAAAAAAGCCCAAATTTGCATGCTCCCAGCGTGTCCACATCACAATTTCAGCATTCAAAACATGAAAAATCTATTATTTGCATGCATGCTTATGCACAGACCAGTGAACTGTAATCCTTATCAATATTCGAAAAAAATTTTCTTCATTTTCTTGTTGACATTTCCAAATCCAGATGTTAATATATCACTCGTAGCGGTTAACCGCGATGCGGAAGTGTCGGAACTGGCAGACGAGCAAGACTAAGGATCTTGTGGCAGCAATGCCGTGTGGGTTCAAGTCCCATCTTCCGCAGTAGCGATTTTTTATCGCAGGATACAATCGCATATGCAGGAATGGCGGAATTGGCAGACGCGTACGGTTCAGGTCCGTATGATAGCAATATCATGAGAGTTCAAGTCTCTTTTCCTGCATGATCAAAAAGCTGAGCAAGTTGCTCAGCTTTTTTTGTTCCTCTTCTCTTTATTCAATCCGCCGCTGGTATGCTCCACATTGCTTTTTAAAAAGCTTGCCCGCATGATACTGTCCTCTCCGAATCTGGCGCGGATCGCATCAATGGCTTTGTTGGCTTTTTCCAGCTTCTCATAATCGGCCTGATCAAACAGACTGTACTGCCGGTACTCTTCATGGGTCAGACTGGTTGCTGTCACGCCCAGAAGGCGCAGCGGCTTGTGTCCGTCCCACATACGCATCAGCAATGTGTACGCATTTTCAAAAATTTCCTCTGTCACATCGGTTGCAGAATCCAGCTGCATCTGCCTGCTGTAATTTTCAAAGGCACTGGTACGCATTTTTACCTGTACACAGCATGTTTTCATCTTATCTGCCCGAAGGCGCATTCCCACTGTTTCACTCAAAGACAACAGAATCTGTCTGGCATAATCGGTATCTGTCACATCCACCGGCGTGGTGGTGCTGTTTCCAACCCCTTTGCTCTCCTCCTGCATTCCAAACATATCTTCCGTTTCCTGCCCGAGAGCATAACGTCTGAGTGCTTCACCCTGCTTTTTCATATGGGATAAAAGCATGGCAGGATCTGCGGCAGCCAGATCGCCGATGGTATAAATGCCCAGACTGTGCATCTTATCCACAGCGGCCTTTCCGGCAAACATCAGCTTCCCCACCGGCAGCGGCCAGAGTTTTTTGGGAATCTCCGACCGAAAAAGTGTATGTACCATATCCGGCTTCTTAAAATCTCCCGCCATCTTGGCCAAAAGCATATTTTCGGAGATTCCGATATTGACGGTAAATCCCAGCGTATCCCGTACTTCTTCCCGCAGCTTATTGGCAAAGGCTTCCGGGTCTTTATGAAGTGCTTCAAATCCTTCAAAGATCATCCAGGCTTCGTCTATGCTGTAGGGAATGACCTGATCGCAGTATTTTTCCAGAATGCGGCGCAGTTTTGCCGACTGCTCCACATATAAATGAAAATCCGGCTGCACCACCACCAGATTGGGACATTTTTTCCGCGCTGTCATCAGCGCTTCCCCTGTTGCAACACCGTATCTTTTAGCCGGGGTGCTTTTTGCCAGTACCACACCGTGACGGGCCTGTTCATCCCCGCCCACAGCAGAAGGAATCGTCCGAAGATCCACCTGATCGATCCCTCTGTTTATCCGGTCCAGCGCACTCCAGCTTAAAAAGGCGCTGTTGACATCTATATGAAACACAATTCTTCCAGACATACTCACGCTCCAAACAGCCGCACATCCGCTGTAATCTCTAACAAAAGCCGGAAAATCTGCCTGATCTTTTCTCCGGTTTCCTTATCCAGTGTCCTGATCTGTTTTAAACAGATCTTTAAATTCTTTTTCCAGTCAGCGGCAAATTCTGTCAGTGTTACCGCACCTGTTTTTTCAATGATCCCAAATAAAGTATCCACAAACACCCGCAGTTCTTCCTCTTCCATGGAAAAAATAAAGCGGTTTAACACTTCGTTGATCCTGCGCTGCTTGTTTTCAATATCAGCAAGCCGCACAAGACTGCCCTCCGTGATCCTCCATGTATAGCAGTCATGCTGCCATACACTGAATGCATCGCTGGCAATGACCTCATAGGCTTCATAATTCTGCAAAAGCATTCCCACCAGTGAAGAGGCCGGCAGAATCCTGTGCACTCTGCTGCGGATATTCTCATAGGATGCTCCCTGCAAAAACTCCGGCCGGAATCCCGGTCCGTCAAAGGAATATACCTGCTTTATTCTTTTCTGCACGGAAGGCTCTGCCAGCATGGACGCATACACCGCCAGATTGCCGCCTTTGGAATGTCCGCAGACCACAAAAGGTTCCTGTGTCAGACAGCAGATCTGCTGCAGGTATACCGCGCTCTCTTTCTGTGCCGGGATAGGCTCTGCAAAAGCAAGATAAAAATCCTCCCGCCATCCCACAAAGTTCTCATCCGTACCGCGAAACACCACAACAGGACAGCTATCCTGCGGAAAAAAAGTAACCGCAGCAAACTGCATGCACTTATCCTCATCCAGCCTGCTGCGATAGTAATTGCATTGCATGGAAGAAAAACGCTTACTTTCTGCAAGCGCCTGCCATAACAACCGGTTATTGTCCCGAAACCGCTGGTCCATAAAAACCACATCCGGCTCCATGTTCTGATCCATCCAGCTTACAGCTGCTGCCAAAGCCCTCTGGGCCACTGTCGGTACAAGGCCCTCAAATTTAAGATAGGAAAGCTGCGCCAGCACCAGAATATCCTCTGTACAAAGCGGACGTTCCTTAAAATCATACCGTCCGTATTCGCGGACATAATCAATGATATTTCCCAACAAAACCCCCGTCAGTTAAACTTACCGTCATAATCTGATCCGGATTCCGTATCCAGAAGGTACAGGATCTCTTCCGGATTCTGTTCCATTTTCAAAAAAGTATCAAATGCACGCAGAACCATCTCGGAAGGATTGCCCTTTAACTGGTTTTCCCTGTCCAGATATGCCTTAAAATGATCCACCTGCCAGATCAGAATGTCAACGACACTTCTGCCGCCTATTTTATATTTGCCGGCAAAATCTCCTTTTTCCATATAATATACGAATTCTTTAAAAATATCAGGACTGTTTTTTAAGCGGTTCCAGAAATCATCATAAAACTCCTGTGTCACACCGGAACCCATACACAAACGGGCCGCAAATTCAGCCGCCTTTAATGCGATCGTTCTGTTTTGTTCGTTCATAATCACTTCCTCCTTTTTTTCATTTTACCACGAAAATCTTCAAAAATCCATAGATTGGTTTCAACCTGTGTCTTTCAACTATTCCGTTCTTGACCAGTCATTTTGACTGGGGTAAAATAAAACAGTATTTATTCTGGAAATTTCTGGAAACAGACAGGACAAAGGAGGGAACAGCATTTTGTCCTGGTATTATGGAACATTTTACTGCGGTCATGACGGATATATTAACCTAAACGGTTCCGCTTCCATGCGCCGCTCCATGCGCGAATACCGTTTTTCCCAGCCCTGCCCGGACTGTATGCGCTCAGAAGCCATACGTTTCCGCAGTCAGAAAAACGCTGCGGCCGCCAAAGCTGCCCAAAAGCAGGAGCTGCCTGTACTCACAGGAAGCGCCAGGCAGATCTCCTGGGCAACCGCCATCCGAGCGGATCTGTTAAAACATCTGGAACAGTATATCCTGCAGCCGGAGCACCTTAGGCTTGTTTTGGAACAATATGAACAGGAAACCGGGCTTTGTGCAGATGTTTCGCCGGACCGCATCACCTGTTTTTTCAGGGAACTGGTTTACTATCTGCAAAATATAAAAACCACTGCCGTCTACTGGATCAATCACCGTTATCTGTCGGCATTTCAGATCCTCTACGAGGCACTTCCCGATTTTGTCCGATGGAAAAAGGAGGAGCGCACCGATTATTTACAGGAACATTTTGTTTCACAGGATTCTTTGCTTGCGCCTCCCAATCCGCAGCATCCCGGATTTGTCACCATCAAAAAAAATGACTGCCAGATCCGCGTCTATTATGAACAAAATACCTGTTTCCAGTCACTGATGAAATCACAGCATTTTCACTGGAACGGCAGTGTCTGGGTCCGCAATGTGACCGAATACACCGGAAGCATCACAGACCGTACTGCCCAGCTGGGAAATCTGCTTTTATGCAGCGGTTTCCGGATTTCCATAGACGATCCCTGCTGCCGTCAGAAAGCCGTTTCTGCCGATTTTACAGCGGAGCAGAAGCGCTGGATCCAAAGAAGCCTAAACGGCAGACAGTTTTTTGTCCCGCTTCCTGCAGATATCGCCACCCGCACGCGGCATTATCTGATGCGTATCCCTACAGCCTCTTACCGCTACAACGGTATTCTGATCGATGCCGCACATTATGCAGAACTGGAAGAATTTGCCATGCTGTTTGATTTTTCCTTTGACATGCAGGCAAAGGAGCTGCTTACCAAATATAAATCTCTTCTGGAGCATGCTGCAGAGGTATCCCCTGTGATGCCGCAGACGCCTGATTCCCGTGACAGTCTGCGCCGCATGCTGGAATCCTCCGATTCCATCCTGACAGATTTATGCGACGATTCAGAAATGACATGAAATTAAACAACTCCCTTTTTTCTTATCAGAAACAGGCCGTGGAAAAGCTTTCCCATTTAAAAGTCGGCGCGCTCTTTATGGAACAGGGCACCGGAAAGACGATCACAGCCCTTGAACTGTGCCGGCTCAGGCTCACCGCCCATAAAGTAGACAGGGTTTTATGGCTCTGCCCCTACTCCACCAAACACAGTCTGATGGATGAGATCCGCAAACATGCATCTCCTGCCCTTCGCAGCGCTATCACCATCTGCGGCATTGAGACACTCTCCCGCAGCACTAAGGTCAATGAATACCTCCTTGCGATGGTCAGTCAGCAAAACTGCTATCTGATCGTGGACGAAAGCCTTCTGATTAAAAACCCCAATACCTACCGTACACGCAGTATCGAGCGCCTTGCAGGACATTGCAGCTACAAACTGATCCTAAACGGCATGCCCATCTCCAAAAATGAGGCCGATCTGTATGCCCAGTTTAAAATTCTGGACTGGCGTATTCTGGGTTACCGCTCCTTCTGGTCCTTTGCAGCCAACCATGTTGAATACTGTGAGCATGCTCCAAACCGCATCATCCGCTGCTTAAATACCGACTATCTGGCAAGAAAAATCGAACCCTATACGGTTCAGATCCTAAAAAAAGACTGTCTTGCCCTGCCGGATAAAAATTATCAGGTCAGCTATTTTGATCTGACTCCCCGGCAGAGACAGCATTACAACGAAGTTGCTGATGAACTGCTTTTTAAACTCGACGAAACCCGTCCGGAAACGATCTACAGACTCTTTACGGGACTGCAGGCTGTCATCTGCGGTCTGAAGGTATCCTTTGTCACAGATCCATCCGGTTATAAACATATTAAAACCGCCCCTTTTTTTGATGATCCACTGGACAATCCCCGGCTGTCACTGGTGCTTTCCTGCGCAGACCCCCGGCAGAAATACATCATTTTCTGTAATTATCTCCATGAGATCGACGCACTGTATACTCTCCTTTCCTCCCGGTACGGAGCAGACTCTACGGTACGTTTTGACGGTTCCATGTCTTCCAAAAAAAGAATGGAGGATCTGGAACGCTTCCGCACACAGGCCAGTTTTCTGGTCGCCAACCGGGAATGTGCAGGCTACAGTTTAAACCTGCAGTTTTGCCACAACATCATCTACTGCTCCAACAGCTGGGATCTGGCAACACGCTTACAAAGTGAGGACCGGATCCACCGTTTCGGACAGACGGATTCCATTTTCATCCGCGATATCTGTGCGGCAGATACCCTGGACGAAAAAATCCTGTCCAGCCTGAGCAAAAAAGAAAAACTGCTGGATTCCTTCCGCGAAGACATCCGCAGCATGAACAAACAGCAGATTTCCCATTGGATCGGTGCTTTTGCCTATACATCCTTACAGGATCTTTCCCCCTGATTTACTATTTACCACAGGAGAACACTATGCCCAAGATTTATCTTGACAAAAACGTATACGAGGCCGCCCTGGACCGGCTTGACCTGATCTTTTCACATTTTTCCCACGTATACTTTTCTGTATCCGGCGGCAAGGACAGTTCCATCATGCTGCAGCTGGCCGCACAGCAGGCTAAAAAGGCAGGATGTCGTTTTGATGTACTTTATATTGATCTGGAAGCACAGTATCAGGCAACTATCAGCCACATCCACGAACTCATCGACTGCACCAAGGATGTGGTGAACAACTGGTACTGGATCGCGCTGCCGATTTCTCTGCGCAACGCAGTCTCTGCCATCAGTCCAAAATGGACCTGCTGGGATAAAAAAGAACGTGAAAAATGGGTCAGACCTCTTCCGGAGCGCACAGACATCTGCCTGATCACAGAGGATACGCTCCCCGATGGCTGGGACTGGTTTGTTTGCGGCATGGAATTTGAAGAATTTATCCTCTGTTTTGCCAAATGGTACACACAGTATCATAACGGGCCTGCAGCCGCCGGAATCGGCATCCGCTCCGACGAAAGCTTAAACCGTTTCCGCACCATCATCAGTGCCGACAAGGAACGCTTTCTGGATTTTGGCTGGACCACCCGCGTCAAAATCCATGACAAACCCACGGACTGTTTTAATTTTTATCCCCTGTATGACTGGAGCGCCTCCGATGACTGGACTGCCATCGCCCGCTATGACCTCAA
This sequence comes from Lachnospiraceae bacterium, assembly GCA_017500935.1. Taxonomy (GTDB): domain Bacteria; phylum Bacillota; class Clostridia; order Lachnospirales; family Lachnospiraceae; genus Gallintestinimicrobium. Next base: position 14,244 of record JAFVXW010000074.1, on the reverse strand, counting down.
ATTCAACCGGATTTATGAACTGATGTACAAAAACGGCATGTCCATCTACGAACAGCGCCTCTGCCAGCCCTACGGTGATGACCAGCGCAAAAGCTTAAACCAGTTTCGTTATCTGGAACCGGAAACCTGGGAGAAAGTCCTGCTTCGTGTGGAGGGCGTCAATTTCGGCAATATCTACTGCCGCACAAGCCTGCTTGGCAACATCCGCTCTGAAAAACCGGCGGATATGACCTGGGAGCAATACGCTGTTTTTTTGCTGGAAAGTCTGGGACTGTACGCCCCGGAAGTGCGCGATCATTACTACCGCAAGATCAAGAAATTCATGATCTGGTGGGAAAAAGAGATCGGGATCACCTCATCCGACATGCCCGATGAAAAATGGGACCGTCCCGGCTACCGCCAAAGTCCTTACTGGAAGCGTGTCGCAAGGGCTGTCGAGAAAAACGATTTCTGGATGACCTCCTTAAGTTTTTCAGAGACCAAGGGAGATGTGAAACGTCTGATGGAACTGAAGAAAAAATACGCCTTTTTGATCTGCCGTGACATTGATACCACCAACACAAAGCTTCGGCAGGCCGCTGCGAGGATTGAAGATGAACTTACAAAAGCTTGAATTTACCATTCCCTATGACAAAGCAGATTTTTATGCCCGCACCGGCATATATTTTGCCGAAAAAAAATATCGCCATGAAATGCCCTATCTGGTCAACTCCGACGAAAAAGAATGGTGTCTGTTTTATGATAAGGACAAACTGGCAGGATTTTATGCCCATGAGCCCAAAGACGGCTATACGCTGATCTCCGGCCTGTTTATTCCGGAATCTCACCGCCATACCGGAATCTGCGAATATCTGCTCACCGACATCACGCTAAGCTTTGGCCGTGTCCGTATGACTACCAGCAGCCCGCATCTGATCAAAAAACTGCTCGCCTTCCATTTTGTCCGTATTTCCAGCCGCGGAAGCTATCAGACCATGGAACGGACCATGCAGTAGAAAAACGAACCAAAGAAAAAACGAGGTCTTTTTATGACAATAGACGAACTCATCCAAAACCTGCAGGAAAGCATCTCTGCCATTCAGGATCTGGACGAAAAAATCGAAACGATCAACAAAATCCGCACTGCCATCAATAAGGTCAGCCCCTTTTCCAGCCAGCCCACAGACTGTGTGCTCTGGGTAAAACAGGATACTGTTTTTGCAAATGAATACAATCCCAACCATGTGGCGGCACCGGAAATGAAGCTTTTGCACACCAGTATCAAAGAAGACGGCTACACCATGCCCATCGTCACCTATGACATGCAAAACGGCAGCCGTGAAATCGTGGACGGTTTTCACAGAAACCGTGTCGGCCGTGAATATGCCGATATCAAATCTTCCATCCACGGCTATCTTCCGGTCACCACCTTGAACAAACCGCTGGAGCAGCGAGTTGCGGCAACCATCCGCCACAACCGTGCCCGCGGTACGCACGGTATCCGCCCTATGAGCGATATCGTCGTAAATCTGTCCAGACAGGGATGGAGCGACGAACACATCTGCTCCCAGCTTGGCATGGATCTGGACGAGGTTCTTCGTTTAAAACAGATCACCGGCTTAAAGGAAGCATTTATGAATCATGAATTTTCCCGTTCCTGGGAAGAATTTGAATCCAAATATTACGCATCGGACGAAAACGATGGATGAACGAGCAAAGGGCAGCCTGACAGGAAATGTGAGCATATCACTATCCTGCCGGCTGCCCTTATTATATTCTTAATATATCTTACTTCTGATCTGCCGGGAACACAATATTCTGCTGTCTGCGCACTTCGTCCAGCAGCTGCATTTCCATAACAGAAATTTCATTCCATTTATGATCAACCTGTTTTGTCTGGATCAGCCCGATAAAGGCATTCAGTTCATAACACATATTGTTGGAAACCTGCGGAATATCCAGTTCCTCTGTCTTTCCGCTGCGGTAACAGATTTTCACATTCAGGGGTGTGGAAATGGCGTCAATGAGCATCGCCGCATCTTCCCCCTCGATCTGATTGGGCATTTTGGAATCCGTGATCTTGGAATAGACAAGTTCCGCAAGCATTCCGTGACCGGACGCCTGCATTCCCGGATAAGAAGCCAGGATCACGCCGGAGCCTTCCATGCCGTTGTGCAGGATAACACTGCTGCTGACAATCTTTTCGGGCATTCCCCAGATTGCCACCATCGGTGCCGCACAATACACACCGATATCCATCAGCGAACTGTTTGAAAGCGCAGGATTGAAGGCATTTTCAATGATACCGCTTTTAAATTTGTCATAGCGGCTGGAATACTTGGAAAAGTCAAAATATACCCTTCTGACCGTACCCAGCTTATGCAGATTTTCACAGATTGCCGTAAATGCAGGCGTATGCAGGGGACGCATGGCTTCCAAAAGCACAACACCGTTCTTTTTGGAAGCAGCGATCATCTCTGCAAGCTCACGACTGTTGGAAGCGATCGGCTTTTCACAAAGCACATGCTTGCCATGCTCCATCAAAAAAATACTCTGGGGTGCATGACAGCAGTTGGGGCTTGCCACATACACCGCATCGATCTGATCACAGGCCGCAAAAGCCTCCAGATCATCAAATACAAGCTCTGCACCGTGTTTGGCAGCAAAGGCCTGTGCGCGCTCCATAGTGCGGGAATAAACCGCCTTCAATTCAAAATCCGGGCACATTTTTGCCGCATCCAGCAGCGTGTCCGTAATAAAATTTGTCCCGATGATACCAAATCTGATCATGGTCGTTCCTCCGTATTCTGCACTGTTTCATGCCTTTTTTGCGGCATTATGCCTCAAATGTGATCTCTTTTCCCATACAGAACAGATTCAGGCGGTGCAGCGCTCTGGTACAGGCAATGTAAAGCAGATTTTTATCTTCTGCGGTATGATAAAAATGGTCATTGGCATCACACAAAAGCACACCGTCAAATTCCAGTCCCTTGGACAGGTACAAAGGCATAATGCACACACCCTGCAGCTCAAAATCGCTGTTTTGTGTGATCAGCGAAATGTCTGTCCTGTCTTTTAACCTATCGTAGAGCTGACGCGCATTTTTCTCGGTTTTGCAAAGCAAGCCAACAGATTTTAGGCCCTGACTGCGGCATACCGCGATCTCTTCCAGAATCTTATCTTCCAATTCCGTCCAGTTGCCGGCCTTTATGATCTGCGGATCATCTCCACTTCTGTTAAAGCACTGCATCTGGGGCATTCTGTCGATATAGCGAAGGCCAAAATCCAGAATCTCACTGGTACAGCGGAAGCTCTTATCCAGTGTGATCAGCGTCGCCCGTTTTTTGCGCAGGATTTTTTTGATCTTTTTATAAAAATCAAGGGTTTCCTGTTTTTCCAGCGTCTGGTTGACATCTCCCAGCACGGTAAATTTGGCATTGGCAAACAAAATGGCAAAAATCCGGTACTGCAGCGGGTAATAATCCTGCGCCTCATCGATCACCACCTGCTTGATGTTGGTGTAACTGTTGGAACCAAACAGGCGCAGATGCAGATAGCAGATTGCCGCCGCGTCGTCATACCACAGATAACCGCCGTAGAGATTTTCCTGTGTATAGGTAAAAATGGCATCTCTTTCTTCCTCGGAAAACATTCCCTGTGTCAGGCTGTCAAACCATCTCTTATCGTTGAATAAATCCTTGTAAATTTCCTGGGCATCCAGACGTGTCATGCGGCGGACGCTCATAAGCAGCTCTTCCCACTCCTCCGGACTTAATTTCACTCTGCCCGGCGTGCGGAATTCTTCAATGACAAAGGTTTCGATCTGACGCAGCTTCATGCCAAGGGGCACTTCAGGTCTTGAAACTACGCGGTCCCAAAGCACAGACTTTGGAATCACACACACACCTTTATAATTGATATCGTCAAATTCCAGATAGCGGTCGGGTGCTTCCATGATCACAGCCTCGACCAGACCGGCAAAGGCATCGGACATCTTCCATTCCAGCGCACGCTTTTTGAGCTGTCCAAGACGCGTATCTGTATAAAGGCTTTCCAGAAATCTGTTTCTGGACTGTACGCCCTCATGGCGCAGTTCTTTTTTCACCAGTTCTTCAAAAATCTTAGACAATACATTCTCTTCGCCAAGTTCGGGCAAAACATCCGCAATATACTGTTCAAACACCTTGTTTGGCGAAATGATCATGATATTGGCTGCCTTTAACTTGCCTGCCAGCCCCTGATACATCAGATACGCCGCACGGTGCAGCGCAATGGAGGTCTTTCCGCTTCCCGCAACACCCTGTACCATCATCAGATCGTTTTCCAGATCGCGGATGATGATATCCTGCTCCTTCTGAATGGTCTCGACAATGGTTTTCATACGGGGAGATGTATTCTGGGACAGCATTTTGCGCAGAATCTCGTCCATGATCTCGATATCCGCATCAAAAAAATACTCCAGTTTACTGTCTTTGATCTCATACTGGCGTTTTAAATTGATCTCGCCGTTGATACGCCCTCCCGGCGCATCATAAAATACATTTCCGGTCATAAAACGGTAAAATACACTGGCAATGGGAGAACGCCAGTCATAGACATGCATGCCGCCAAATTTATCCTTTTTTAACGAATTGCGGCCGATATAGACCGGTTCAAATTCGTCTTCATCTTCAAACCGAAAATCAATACGCGCAAAATACGGAGACTCGATCTGGCGCTTTAACTGCGCGATCTTTTTTTCTCTTTCCTCAAAATCCTGCACGCTGCGCACCAGCGGGTTCATCTCCTGACTCAGCTCCACCAGTGCCTCGAAACGTTCCGCAGAATACAGATTCAAAAATGCATGGGAATTGTTTTCCCTAAGCTCCTGTTTTTCTTCAATGATCTTTTCTTTTGCCTCTATATTGGCGTCTATTGCCTCCTGCATCTGTTTCTTGGCAATTGCAACAATATGTTCCAGATGCTGTTTCTCCAAAGCAGTTTGCGACTGCATATTTTCCATAAATAAAACTCCCCTTTCCTGTCTGCATGCAGACAGAATTCGTCTTATTTTCCGTTGAAACCGGATTCTTTATACAACTCTTTTCGGATACTGTCTGCGCAGATCCGGGCAAGCACCTGATATCCATCCTCTTTCAGATGTACGCCGTCTGCGGTGAAATATTCCGGATGATCAATCAACGCCTCATAAAAATCATTAACCGGCAGATTACTCACTTCCGCGATTGCACGCACCGCTTCGTTACGCTGCAGTACATCCGCATTGCGTTCATCCATAGCTGTCAGATCATCGGTCTTTCTGACAGGAGTGGACAGTGCCAGTATCAGCTTTTTTTCCGGATACATCTCCTGAAAAAATCTGATAAATTTCTGATAACATTCCCGATACTCCTGTATCGAAAGATGCCATCCATGCAGTCCGTTGTTAAAATGGATCACCTGACAGTCCGGCTGCTGGCTGATCACATAATTGATCAGGGTGAAATAAGATGCATTGTCCAGACTTTTAGAGGTTGCCAGACTGTCTGCATATATATTTTGGTCAAACAGCATATTGACTGCATGCCGGTATCCGCGCGAAATGGAATCCCCGATCAGCAGAACACGCGCTTTTTTGTCTTTGTCATCTGCATGTTCCCACCAAAGATCATCCCATTCAATGGTTTCCAGAATCTTTGTTTTTTTCTGTTTTGTGAAGAATCGTTCATCCATCGCCTTATCCTTTCGTTCCCCATTGTCTGATCACATCCGCAATTTCTTTTTTGGACGCATCTGTTACGGTATCTGTAAATGTCTCATAAGTCAAAAGACATTGTCCCGGCCCGGTCATATAAGGAGCCTCGCCGTTGGAATAACATACCAGCGCACAAAAGCTGTCATCGACCTGGGTACGCCACCAGGAAAACATCTCATTGGGGGCAAATATGATCCGCACACCACCCAGATCCACACAGGATAAAAGCACTTCTTTTTTCAGTTTTTCAGGGGCATCCTCCAGACGTTTTCTCATGATCTGACCGTATCCGATGGTCAGTTTTTCGCGTTCGGACAGATCTGCCGGCATATTTCCCATATCGATGGGTTCAAACGTATGGGAAAGGGCGATAACGCGTTTATCCATTGAAAGCTGCATCGGGCTGCGGCTGACTGTCTGCTGCTTCATCTTCCGAACCTGCTGCCAAAGAAGCTTAGCCCGTTCTTCCATCGCAGCATAATCCTGCGCGCTTCTGGTAAAGCGGGTACTGTTGTCTCCTGCTGCTCCCTGCATGAAGGTATGAAAAACATCCGGTTCTTCCTGATTCATGCTGTGCATCAGATACCCGGGATATTCCGCAGAAAAATAAGGCTCATTTGCATAAAGCGTGGTGGGATGCACATTGTGGATCACGATGTCTGCCACCGCCTTTTCTCCCTGCCAGATCCGAATCAGATCCACCTGCACGGATTCCGATGTATGATGGGAAATTCTGCTTTTTCCCAGCTTATCGAAGCATTCTGTCTGATAGGAAACGGTCAGTTCACCCATTTCCCGGATTTTTAAATTCTTTGCCGCTTCCACCACGGTATCTGTAAAATACCGCACATAGGCTGCATCCTCCGGATCACAGCAATGGTGTGAATGGGTACAGCTTATGGTTACATGAAGTTTTTTTCCAGAACATGGGCAAAACTGTTTCTTTTTTTCAAAATAGGAGCTCAGCTGCGCTTCTATCGTCTGCTGAACGGAAATATCAAATCCCAGATTATCTGCCGAAATATGAAGCCATGCCAGATTTTCATCTTCCAGATACAAAAGTCTTGCATACAGATCATCCCTGAATGACCAGAGTTTTTCTTCCTGCGTGATATGTCCTGCCTGTTTGACAGCAAACGGCGCATTGATCTTAGTCTGTGCAGCAGCAAAATACATAACGCTTCCTCCTATGCCACTATATTTTTACTATTCTATCACATCTGTGCAGGTGGGGAAAGCACTTTACAAAAATCTTGTTTGCCCCTGTATTCCATAGTAAAATATATATAAACATTTCGATTTCCTCAAATGGAGGTTTTTATGAAAACAGACTATATTCAGAATCTTCGTACTGCCAAAGTGGAAATGATAAACGGCGCGCCTGCCCTGACCGTTGACGGCCGTCCGATTCCGCAGATGGCATACCAGTGGCGTCTGGGAATGCGCATCGATGATGATCCTGCCCATGACAGCAAGTGGATGGTGGAAAATATGATGAAAGCCGGTGTGGAGTTGTTTTTCACCCGTTTTTCCATGGATGATCCTGCAAAATTTGACTTCTATTACGATATTTTTATACAGCAGATGGAGCTTCTGACTTCTTTAAAGCCCGATGTTCTTGTGATGCCCTGGATCCAGATTTCTCCCTATGCTTCCTTTGCAGACAAATATCCAGATGATGTGATCCATTTCGAAAACGGCACTAATAATGCCTGGAATTCTGCCCGTGCCACCGGTCTGCCTACTCCCGACTGCCCGCGTTTTTCCTTTGCGTCTGCAGCCTGGCGCAGCGAAGTGGGCGTAATGCTCCGTGAACTGATAAAACGCCTTTGCAGCTCCAAATATGCCCGCAATATCATCGGTTACTTTTTCTTCTGCTTTGACCAGGAATTCAGCTATTTCTTTGAATTTGACGCCTTAGAACACTGCATCGACTTCTCTCCTGCCATGAAAAAGGCCTTCCGCAATTATCTGGCGGATAAATACCGGGGTGATGAGCGTCTTTTGCAGAAAGCATGGAATCAGGAGCATGTCACCTTTGAAACAGCGCAGATTCCTTCCCTGTCACAGCGTACCACCGGTGATTTCGGCTATTTCCGTGATCCTTCCCGTTCCATGCAGGTCTATGACTATGTGGCATGCCACAACGAACAGACCGCCGATGCCTTTATGCATTTGAGCCGTGTCTGCAAGGAGGCTTCCGGCAGCCGCCATGCGGTCGGCGCCTTCTGGGGATATCTGATGAATCAGGATATCCAGATGGGCGGACAGACACAGTTTAAAAAGATCCTGGACTGCCCTTACATCGACTTCTGGTCCAGTCCTTTTTCCTATGAAAACCGCTGTGCCGGCAATTTTGCCTCCCTGCGCATGGCCTTAAAATCCCTGCATAAGCATGGAAAAATGTATTTTGCAGAAACCGATACCTTTGTCAGTGATACCCCCCGTTCTGCACTGGATGCACACTGTTATCCCGATCAGACCGTTGAAGAAGACAAAGCCATGATCCTGCGCGATTTTGTCTATCCTTTCTGTGAGGGTGACAATGGCTGGTGGATCGACTGGTGCGCAGGTCCCTCCCAATACAAAGAAGACGGTCTGCGCCCGGAAATGATAAAACTGCGCAAGGTCAGTCAGGACAGCTTTTCCTATCCCAGAGGCCCTGTTTCTGACATTGCCGCCGTGATCGATCAGGAAAGTCTGCATACCCCTGCCTGCAACTCCCGCAATCACGATGATCACCGAAGTCTGACTCCTGCACTTTTGCTGATGCAGCACAGTCTGGACCGGTTCCGCATCGACGAACTGCCCCGTCTGGGAACGCCCGTTGATTTTTACGAAACCGATGATGTGATTGCCGCGGATGCCCGCAAATACCGCATGTATATCTTTTTAAACCAATACATGGCAGATGACCGCGAACGGGAACGCATTGAAAAAGAACTGAAAAAAGACGGCAATGTGTTAGTCTGGATGTACGGCGCAGGACTGATCAATCCGGATGCCGCCTGCGGCGATACGCTGTCTCTGGAACATGCCAGCGAACTTACCGGCATCCGGCTCGCCGCCCAAATGCGCGAAACCCGCTGTGTCATGACCGCTGTCTCCAATCCCCTGCTGCCTTCCCTGCAGGAAGGCGAAAAACTGGGCGATTACCTGCGGGAACGTATTCTGCGCGTTCCGGACCCTGACAGCAATGTGACCGCCATGGTAGTTCCCATTGACCGCTTCCCGGAACCCAACATGGTTAATCCGCTGATTTATGTGGATGATCCCGATGCCGTTTCTCTGGCATATTTTGATGACGGCGGCAAAGTCGGACTGGCAGTCAAACAGTTTGCTGACTGGACAAGCGTCTATGTGGGCGCGCCCTGCCTGCAGGCCCATGTCCTCCGCGATCTTGCCAAGCTTGCCAATGCCCATCTGTATGTGGACGGCGAAGAAATCGTCTATGCCAATGAAAGCTATATCGGCATTCATACCGCTGTCGGCGGCAAACGCACCATTTGCTTAAAAGAAACCGCCTGCGTGGAAGAAGTCTTTCAGGACCGCCTGATCGCAGAGCATGCACAAACCTTTGAAGAAGACATTCCGGCGCATACCACACGTTTGTACCGGATCCGGTAAATATAGTATTTTATCTTATAGAAAAAGGAGAAAAATCATGGAAATCAGAAAGTTCTACCCCAACACCTCCGAAATTGATACCTGGATGGAGGAAATCTGGGAAGCTGCCAAAAATCTTGAAGTGACCGTCACCCATGAACCGGTTCCGGAAACACTCACCGGTCCTTTTCAGGTTTTTGCCAACAATGTGTATCTGCGCTTTACAGAACCTGACGGCAGCTATTTTTATGCCGTATACCAGCCTGCCCTGTCCGGCCCTGCACCTTTGGTCGTGCATGTTCCCGGATATGGCTCTGAAGTCAGCATTCATCCCGAAATCCAGGCACAGGGCTTCTCCGTTTTACATGTACAGCCTATGGGCTATATGAACCCTGTAGAACGCAATCTGGAAAAATGGGACAAAAATTCCGACAGCTGGCCGGTTCTTCCCGACACTGTCCGCACATTCGGCAAAGGCGGCTATAAAACCTTCCTGACCCAGTGCGCTGCTGCTATTCTTTACACCTGGACGCTCCCCGGCGTACTCCCTGACAGAGTCAGCTTCTTTGGCACCAGCCAGGGCGGCGGATGCTCTCTGCTTCTGGGTTCTTTGTTCGCAGGCAAAGGATGCCGCTGCGTGGCTGCAGACGAACCGTTCCTGACCAACTACGAAGTTGCTGATTTCAGAGGTGCCTACGGTATTTTAAACCATGCGATCGGTCAGCTCAAAGAACAGGGACTTTTAGAAAAAGGCCTGCACAGCCTCGGCCTTGTAGATACCATGAACCACGCCTACAGACTGCAGATGCCGGTCATGATCACAAGCGGCACCATCGACGATGTCTGCCCGCCTGAAAGCATTGCACCGCTTTTTGATCTGCTGCCCGGCACCAAATGCTATATGTCCACCAAGGGCATGGCGCATGGACACAATATGGAATTTACCACCATGGCAGCGGCATGGCTTCGGATGCATGCGTAAATAACTGCAAATTTTACAAAAAGCGTGTATCTTAAGCTTGCAAAACGCTCGTTAAGATACACGCTTTCTATATATTCTTATATTTCCTGATACTTTCCATTCTCAATCAGATACCCACAGCCGGGTTTTGGCTGCCACTCATATCTGTTCTTTTGTTCTTCCGGGAAAAGCGCTTCCATTATAACAGCAATGGTCCCGCGATGCGCAACCAAAACCGTATCTTCCCCACGCCCAAGCAATTCATTGAATCCGTCAAGCACCCGCTGTTTCATCTGTTCACCGCTCTCACCGCCGGGACAGACGTTCGCTTCATTGTCTCCGGAGATCCAGGTCTGATAATCGTCTCTGTCTTTTAACATCTCATAGGAATGCATCTCAAAGACGCCAAAATCCATCTCCCGGAACCGTTCCTCCACTTCATACGGCACTTCTCCAAACAAAAGCGCAAGTGTCTGCTTTGTCCTGAGCATGCCGCTTATAACAAAACAGGCATCCGGGATTTCGTCCCATGATCTCAGCTTCAATTCCTCTCTTCCTTTTTCAGAAAGGGGCAGATCTGTGGAACCGCAGTATAAATGCTGCTCATTTGCAGCCGTTTTTCCATGTCGTATCAGGTATAAACGCATCTGTATTCTCCCTGCTGAAAATGCTGTCACACGCAATCTGATCTTACAAAAGTGCAAGTACCGCCACTGCGCACAACTCACTGATCGTCAGGCAGTATCCGGAAATATCTCCATTCATGCCTTCCAATGACTTATAGCTTCTGCGCAGCGCAAAGGCATACCCAAAAAGAGTGCCGATCAGGACAAAACCGTATTTTCCAAAACATAAAAATCCGATCAGAACACAAAGAAGCACAGCTGCTGCCAGCACTGCCAAATGCCATCCTGCCGCCTTTTCTTTTTCCGCATACTGGCTGGTGGACATCGGCTTTAATTTTAAAACCGCCATCGCCGAACAGCATCTGCTCACCACCGGCACCAGAATCATACAGAAATAATCAGCCTCTTCCGGCACAGATGCCCAAAACGCAAAACTACCCAAAAGCAAAAATACGCACCAGACTACTGCAAAGGAACCCACATGGGAATCCTTTAATATCTCACGCCGCCGATTAAGATCCCGCCAGGAACATACTGCGTCTGTCACATCCATAAAACCGTCCAGATGCATAAATCCTGTCACAAGGTAGGGAAAGGCACACAATACCAATGCCAAAACCAGATAAGGAACCTGCAAAAAGCCCAGAAGCCACTTAAGCCCGACCCATAAGGCTCCGATCTCCAATCCGATCACCGGCAAAAACAAAAGCATACAGGAACGTGCTTTTTCATCCCAGACCTTAAACGGACAGGGAATTGCGCAGAACATACTCTGACACATGGCATAGGCATGAAGATACTTTTTCATAAAATCGGTTCCCCCTTTTTCGTAGTTGCTTTTATCTTTTATATATGCAGTCTTATCTTTCGATCAGCCCGTATTTTACCTTGACACGGTCCAGTTTTTCCAGCATTGGCTCAGACAAAAACCACAGAAACATCGCGGTTGCCAGCGCATGTACCGCATCTGCCGGAACACCTGTGATATAGGCCGTCACCACCATCTCCCAGCTGGGATTTGGCTGATACATCACCACAGAAGCCGGATTCATGATGCCCCCGTAGATCAAAAATGTCACCAGTCCGCCAAACACACTTAAGGAAAAGCGCTCTCTGTGCAGAATCCCTTTCCGGAAAAAAATACCCGCAAGCAGTCCCATGATCCCCATGGCAAACATCTGCCAGGGCGTCCACGGCCCCTGTCCAAACAACACATTGGAGCAAAACATCGTCATGGCACCCACCATAAAGCCTGCTTCCGCGCCAAAGGCCACTCCCGTCAAGATCACCATTGCCGCAACCGGCTTAAATCCGGGCAGTGCAAAAAACACGGCTCTTCCGCCGATCGCCAGCGCACTCAGCACGGATAAAATCACCAGCTCCCTTGCCTGCGGCTTGCGTCCTTCAAAGATCAGAAAAAACGGCAGCATCGTCTCAAATATGATGGCAAGAGAAATAATCATATACTTTCTGCCGCTGCCAATCTGCAGACCGCCCCAAATGGTCAGCGGGATCAGTAAAAGCGACAGCAGGATCGTAAGCTTTGTTCTGGTACTGAGTTTTCCGCTCATAAACCGCTGTTCCCGCACGGAGGGCTTGCGGTTTATGCAGACAGAAAACAGTCCAAAGGACAAAAACATCACCAGATAAAGCCATCCGTATTGACCGATAAAGTTTTTCCCCTGATAAAGGCCGCTTAAATCCAGCGCCAGCGAGGTATACAAAAGCAGGCCGCAAAAGACACTGCCGCTGATCATTCCCACAATTTTGCGCCAAAGGGAAAGTTTTTGAGGCTCACGCTCTTTGGGCGGCGCAATTTCAGCCTTTTTGCGCAAAAGCCTGTTTTCCTGTTCCGGGATCCGGCCGCCGCAGGCAGCGATCACATCCTCAGCGGTTACCGCATCGGCAAGCAGATGTCTTGCCATACGGTTTGCTGCCGTCGTATAAAAACTCTTTCCCGCAAAAAAGGGCTGCGGTGCATCGATGGTCACAATACTGCCGTCAAAAAACAAACCGCAGCGGTCAGCGTACTGTGCACAAAACTCTACATCATGACTCACCATGATAATGCACACGCCCCTGTCTGTCAATTCCTTCAGGATCTGCGCAAAGCTTTGCTTAAACTCATTGTCCACCCCTTTGGTCGGTTCGTCAAGAAGCAATACATCCGGATTTTGCAATAAAACTTTGGCAAGCGCGGTCCGCTGCTGTTCACCGCCGGAAAGATCAAAGGGATGTCTGTCTAAAAGCCCTTCCAGCCTGCAAAGAGACACCATTTCACCGATTTCATCAGACACCTCTGAAAGCTTTCTGCCGGGAAATACGGACAAAAGATCCTCCCTGACATTCTTTTTTACAAGGAGCGTCTGCGGATTCTGCGGCAGGGCTGCGATCTTTTGTACGCTGCATTTTACTTTGCCGCGATAGGGTCTGCGCACACCGCTCAAAACAGAAAGTGTGGTGCTTTTTCCGGTACCGTTTCCGCCCAGAATACACAGGATTTCTCCTGGATAGGCCTTTAAGGAAACGCCTTTTAAAATATCCGGTGTTTCCTTTTCATACCGAAACCACACCTCATCCAGCGTGATGCAGGGCGAAATCTGTTTTTCCTTTTCCGGACGTTTGGGAACCGGAGTCAGGCTGTGTTTTTGGGCCCAGTCTGTCAGCTGGCTTCTGCCGTCGCTGACGGTCAGCGGACACAGCGTATCCCAGTTTAAACTGCTCCAGATACGCATCGGTGTGGGCATGGACCACAGCATGGGATGATTTTTGCTTCGCAGGATCTCAAAAGTTTCTTCGGGCGTACTGTCTGCGATCAGCTCTCCTTTGTCTAAGATCAGCAGACGGTTTGCCATGGGGATCACATCTTCCAGTCTGTGTTCACAGATCAGGATGGTGGTTCCCAGTTCCCGGTTGATGCGCCCCAGCGTCTGTAAAAAATCTGCCGCCGCAATGGGATCCAGCTGACTGGTGGGTTCATCCAGAATCAGAATATCAGGCTGCAAAACCATGATCGATGCCAGATTCAAAAGCTGCTTCTGACCGCCGGAAAGCTGTGTCACTTCCATGTGAAACCAGGTCTGAATGCCAAAAAAGCTTGCCATTTCCGCTACTTTTCCGCGGATCACGGCATTGTCAGCCCCCAGACTTTCCAACCCAAAGGCCAGCTCATGCCAGACCTTATCCGTCACGATCTGGCTGTCCGGGTCCTGCATGACAAATCCGATTCCAGCCGCCTGCGTGCGGCTGTCTGCCTGTTCAAGAAGAGCACCCTTATACAAAATCTCTCCCTCTTTTTTTCCGTGAGGGGCTAAAACTGTCTTAAACTGGCGAAGCAG
>JAFVXW010000073.1 GCA_017500935.1 Lachnospiraceae bacterium | reverse complement strand
CATGCTTTCCAAAGCATGTTTCGACGAATTCATCGCTCCCTATTACCGCCAGCTGGTACCTGAGCTGAAAAAACACGGTATCCGCGTCTTTGTTGACACTGACGGTGATGTGGAACCCATGATCCCCTGGTTTATGGAATGCGGTATCCAGGGTGTTCTTCCGCTGGAACGCCAGTCCAAAGTAGATGTCGAGCGCATCCGCGAAAACTATCCTGAATGGCTTATGATCGGCGGTTATGACAAAACCATCATGCATCTTGGTGAAGAAGCCATGCGCCGTGAATTTGAACGGCTCCTTCCCACCATGAAAAAGGGCCGCTACATTCCTTCCGTGGATCACCAGACACCGCCGGATGTTTCCATGGAAAATTACCGTATCTATCTGAAGCTCCTGGAAGAATACACCAGACGCGCAGCAGAATAAGTTGGAGTAAAAAATCGCCCCCGGATGTCTGAGGGCGATTTTTTATGTACTATTTATTTCATTTCTCCAACCAGTACAGCAAAGCTGTAAGGCGGCATTGTCAGTTTTACACGGTCTGCCTCATATTCCACAGCAGTCTCTGCTGTCTTTACATAATGCGGGAACAAAAGGCTGTTGGTATCCGTTTCTTTTTCAGAAGCTACGATCAAAGCTCTGAAAACCTCCCACTGCTTTTTATCTACCGCAAATTCTGCCTCGATCTCTTTAGTTCCATAGTTGGCAGCCTTAACGATCAGCATGCTTTTACCGCGCAGACCGGCTGTCACATGCAGATTGGACGCAGCATGTTCCACAATCGGACACTCTGCGTCACACACCTGTTCCACATGCCAATTTGAAAACAGACTCTGAATCTCATAAGAGGGTATGCCAAACACATGCGTCTGATCAAAATTGATCAGATTCACAGGCCATTCCCGATTGTTGTCATTGCAAAACAGCGGTGCATAGGAAGCAATTCTGATACGATCTGCCCTGTTTTCCATCCGTATCATGATCGTGGCATCGGATATCGCACCTTTTAAATTTCCGTATCCTACTTCCTGATTGCAGGCATATTCCCCTATATATACCGGCACTCCGTCTTCCTCATAGGAATGATGCATTCCCGGGAATACCTCAGGCTTGGTGTAATAATGATCATCCACCATATCCATAGGTGCATCCGGCACCATTTCATTGGCGATCAGGATCAGTTCCGGATATTTTTTCTTGATCTCCGCAAAAAATCTGCGATAACGCACATGATAATCCGAACCATTATTCTCGTTGCCGATCTCCACATATTTTAATGCAAACGGCTCCGGATGGCCGTCCTGCGCACGCAGCGCACCATAAGGTGTATCGACCTCTCCGGAAATATATTCAATCGCATCCAGCGCATTCTGCAGCCAGAATTCCACACCTTCCTCATCGGCAAGCTCAGATATACGTCCCTGACAGGACATACCGCAGTTGGCTACATACATCAGATCCGCATTCAGGTCCTCTGCCAGCTGGCAGAATTCCAGCATACCCATTCCATCGGTCGCACGATACCCCCACAGATCCCAATGTCCGGGGCGATCCTCAATAGGGCCTCTGGTCTTTTTCCAGTAAATTGCATTCTGCAGATTAAAGCCCTCTACCACGCAGCCGCCGGGGAAGCGTACAAATCCCGGCTTGAGGTCACGGAGCATATCCATCAGATCTTTGCGGAAGCCATAGGGACGATGCTGGTCTGTGTCATCCGGAAACAGGGTAACAAAATCCAAATACAGAGTGCCCTCTTGCTTTACTTCTACAAAGAAGCGGGCATCTTCATGCTCTGCCGGACATTCCAGTTCAAACATCTCCTTGGAAAATTCCCCGGATACCTCCAGCGTCTGCGTGCAGCAAACCACGCCGCTGTTATACATCAGACCAACCTGCACTTCTGTGATGCCCTCACCGCGCAGAATACAAAATCCATAATATGCCTGTCTGCGCAGCGGAATCCCCCAAAAGCCTTCATTGCAGATACGTACACCACCGTCTGCCTTTTTCACCGTAAGCTTCAGCTGCTCTGCACACTCCGGATTGCGGGGATTTTCCACAGTAAGCTCCATTTTTGCTTCTGCTTCCTCTCCCAAACGCAGCTTCCATCCCGGAAGTACATCGGTATTGTCAAAGGGTACGGAAAATCCCAGTTTTGTCCAGGCCTTCTGCTCCGCATACACACAAGCCTCCGGCAGCCTGGAATCCGCAAAGCTTCTGTTGCGGATCAATTCCGCATAAATGCCGCCGTCTCCCGCGTGATTGATCTCCTCGTAGAAAACCCCCCACATTTTAGGATTTGGTGTTCCAATGATCTTATCAGGATTGATCTTTACTGTTCTCTTCATCTTTTTCTCCTTTCACAGCCGCACAGATTTCATCAAAACTCATCGTTCCCCCATACAGATCCAGCGCACTGCCCACCGTAAAATGAATCTTTCCTTCACCGGCTTTTCGTATCTTTTCAATATCTTCCATACTGCGGATCCCACCCGCATAGGTAACCGGTATTTTATTCCAGCTTCCCAAAAATGCGATCAGTTCTTCATCAATACCGTTCTGTTTTCCTTCCACATCCACCGCATGGATCAAAAATTCATCACAGTATGCAGCCAAACTGTCAAATACATCAAACGATAGGAGTACATTCGTATATTTCTGCCAGTGGTCCGTTACAATATAGTAAGCACCGTCTTTTTTGCGGCAGCTTAAATCCAGCACAATATGTTCCTTTCCAACTGTCTGCGCCAGTTTTTCCAGATTTTCCCAGCATATCTCTCCATTTTTAAACACATAGGAAGTCACGATCACATGGCTGGCCCCGGCCTGCAGATAAAATGCCGCATTGTCTGCATTGATGCCTCCGCCGATCTGCAGCCCCCCCGGATAGCTTTCCAGCGCCGAAAGTGCCTGTGTGCGTGTCGCTTCATAATAAGCGCTGTTCTGACTGTTCAACAAAATCACATGGCCGTTTTTTAAGCCTTTTTCCAAAAACAGTTTTGCATACCAGGATGCATTTTTTTCAGATACGAAATTTTCACGGGCGCAGTCTCCTTCGTCCTTTACACTGCCGCCTACGATCTGTTTTACTTTTCCATTATGAATATCAATACAGGGTCTGAATTCCATCTGTAAATTCCCCTTTGGATCATTTTTAAATATTTTACTAAAAAGATGTATGTAATGCAATCAAAACCCACATACTAACTCCGGAACATAGTCCGATGCCGTGTCATACACAGACATCCGTCTATGTTTCATCCGCTATGGTTTTCATACCACAGCACGTTTCTTTAGGAAAGGAGTGAAACCATGAAAAAAATCTTCAAAACGCTCCCTTTGCTCATGCTCTGCGGGCTGCTTGTTTTTGCGGCAGGCTGCGGCAGAAATAAAGACACAGACAGGGGAGACACGCAAACACAGACCGAAAGCCAGTCTGACAATGGTACCAATCATACCACAAACAAGGATAATGCTTACGGAAACAGCAATTCTGCAGCGGACCAAAACAACGGTACCATGTCTGAAGATCCGGATTCCCTGAACAATTCAGTCACCAGCGGTGTCAGCGACAATGCTGCCGGTATTATGGATGACACGCAGGATATTGTGGATGACATCATCGACGGCACTGACAACGTTGTTTCCGACCTTACCGGCAATCATAACAGCAGCAGCGGCACCAACAGCAATACCGGTGATACCACTAACGGCAACACCGGCAGCAGCACCAATGGCAGCAGCACCAATAACAACGCCAATGGCAGCAGCACCAACAGCAGCACTGACATGAACACCAGCAAACGCATCCGATAACCGGATGTCTAACAAAATCTGCGCACAACAAACGGGATGGCGGCACAAAACCGTCATCCCGTTTCTTATTTGCCATATGTGTCCTGCTTTTTAAACGCCTTTTTCAATCAGTGTACCATCTCTGTATGCATCCAGCAGTCTTTCCAGATAGCTGATCATCTGTTTTAACTCACCGCCGTCATCGGTATCAGAAACCATCTGACGGTTAGCTGCCAGTTCCACCTGAATCGTATTGGATACCATATCGGTTTCCTCATGAATCGCTTCTTCCGCAGACTTAAACGGTTTATGTGCGATCAGACTCATGCCGTGGGAATTAGCCACCAGTGTATAGCCGGCAATACCGGTTTCTCCCTGATAAGCCTTGGAAAATCCGCCGTCAATGATCAGCAGTTTTCCGCCGCATTTGATGGGACTTTCCCCTTTTTTGATCCTGACAGGAACATGACCGTTGATGATATGGGAGGAATTTTCATCCAGACCAAACTCTCTTAAAATACTGTTGATGAAATTCTCATCGTCCAGAAGCTTGTAATAGTAGTCTTTGATCTCCTTGTGGGTTTCCTTTTCCTCCACAAAATACCGCTCAAAGGTAGACATTTTGTTGCGGCCAAAAACAGGAGAATTGGGGCCTGTCCAGATATACCACATAATGTCGCGGCCTTTGTCACGCTCTTCTTTATTCTGGGAGTAGTAACCTTTTCTCGCATAGTTGTCCAGCACATCATACAGAGCCTTTCCGCTGTATTTTTTGCCGAAAATACTTACTTCCTTGAAACTGCCGTCCTCCTCTACGGGCACGCAGCCATGATAGAGAAGGTTGGAGTTGTGTACTTTATAGAGGCTTCCCTTGGAGAAGAGGAAACGTACATGACGCTGCAGCTTTTCACTGTGAATAAAGCCCTGACGCAGACGCTCGATCACCTGCGCTTCTTCCTCTGTCAGACGATAAGGGTCAGCAGGATCGATTGTCGGGAAATCCATATCCCGCATCACATATTCGTGTCCGTCAATATCCACGGTTCCTTTTTCAAAATTGATATTATCCAGAAGCAGACGATCCTGCATGTCAAATTCGGGATATTTCATGGCAAGCTTGCCTTCCAGCTTTAACTGGATGATGGCGATCGCCTTGTGCATCATCATGTCAAGCGGCAGATCCTTGACATCATATTCAGGACCGTATTTGATCTTGAATACATCACAGTTGGTATGCTCGTAATTTTTCAGGGCAAAGGTTGCCAGAGGGATCAGGTTGATACCGTAAGCTTCCTCCAGAATATCCAGATTGCCGTAACGGGCACACAAACGGATAACCGTTGCCACGCAGGCAGCCTGACCGCTGGCAGCACCCATCCACACAATATCGTGATTGCCCCACTGAATATCCACAGAGTGATAGTCACTTAATGTGTCCATGATCAGGTGAGGACCGCTGCCTCTGTCAAAAATATCTCCGACGATATGCAGATGATCCACAACCAGATTCTGAATCGCGTTGCACAGCGCAATGATACAGTCCGGTGCACTGCCGATACGGATAATGGTATGGATGATCTCGTTATAATAAAGCTCCTTATCGTGAACCTCAGCTTTCTCCGTGATCAGTTCCTCGATCACATAAGAGAAATCCTTGGGCAGTGCCTTGCGCACCTTGGAGCGGGTGTATTTGGAGGAAACGCGCTTTATGATCTGTACCAGACGGTGAATGGTGATCTTAAACCAGTCTTCCAAAAGCTCCTGATCTTCTTCACCTGCCATGATCAGTTCAAGTTTTTCCTTGGGATAATAGATCAAAGTTGCCAGACTGCGCTTGTCTTTGGCACTTAAAGTATTGCCGAATTCTTCGTCAATTTTACGCTTTACCGAACCGGAACCGTTTTTTAACACATGCTGAAACTGCTCCGCCTCGCCGTGAATATCTGTCAGAAAGTGTTCCGTTCCCTTAGGTAAGCTCATGATTGCCTGCAGATTGATGATCTCTGTAGCCGCATCTGCAATTGTAGGGAACTGCTTTGATAAACTTTTTAAATAAAACAGATCCTGATTTTCCATAGACTCTCCTGCTTAACCAATCACATCACTCATGCTGTAAAGACCGGCAGCTTTGCCTGCCAGGAACTTGGCAGCCTGAATTGCTCCGTTTCCAAAAAGTGCTCTGGAATATGCAGTATGGGAAAAAGTGATCACTTCATCTTTTCCTGCAAAGATCACATCGTGTTCTCCCACGATGGAACCGCCGCGTACTGCAGAAATACCGATTTCCTTAGCGGGTCTTTTTTCCCTGCGGCAGCTTCTGTCATATACATATTCATAAGCATGGTCCATGCTTTCATTGACAGCATCTGCCAGTGCAACAGCAGTACCGCTGGGCGCATCCAGCTTCTGATTGTGATGTTTTTCCACGATTTCAATGTCAAATCCTGCTTCAGCAAGGATCGGTGCAGCTTCCTTTAAAAGCTTCATGATCAGATTGATACCCATGGACATATTGGCAGAACGCAGAACTGCCACTTTTTCAGAGGCTTCCTTTACTTTTGCAAGCTGTTCTGCAGAAAGGCCTGTGGTACAAAGTACACAGGGCAGCTGTTTTTCCACGCAGTAATCCAGAAGCTTTTCTACTGCCGAAGCAGTTGCAAAATCGATCACCACATCAGCTTCAACATCACATTCTTCCAGTGTTTTGTATACCGGATATGTATTCACAATACCGTCATAAACATCGATACCGGCTGCGATCTCCATATTGGGGTCCTCTGCGATCAGCTTTGTGATCATCTGTCCCATTCTGCCGTTGCAGCCGTGCATGATTACTTTTGTCATAATACTCCTCCTTATTTTACAAAATCAGGCTGGGTTTTCCTTCCCAGCCTGAAAATACTTCATTTAACCCTGCATTATAAAATGCCGTATTCCTGCATTGCCTTCTGTAAACGTGCTGCATTCGCAGGCTCCATCTCAGTCAGAGGCATACGCAGAGTACCGCCGCAAAGGCCCATCATCTCAACACCCTTCTTAACAGGGATAGGATTTACTTCGCAGAACAGCGCATTGATCAGCGGAATTGCTTCCAGCTGCAGTCTGCAGCTTTCCTTGACATCGCCTTCAAAAAACTTCGCGCAGATATCATGGGTCTGTGCAGGTGCCACATTGGAAAGCACAGAGATAACACCAAGACCGCCAAGAGACAGTAAAGGCACGATCTGATCATCATTGCCGGAATACAGATCCACATTGCCGTCAGCCATCTGCATCAGCTTAGCTACCTGGGAAATATTGCCGGTAGCATCTTTTACACCAACAATGTTCTCAACATCCTTGCAAAGACGCACAATGGTCTCGGGATTTAAGTTGGTACCGGTACGGCTGGGAACATTGTAAAGAATGATGGGAAGCTTAACGGAATCCGCAATCAGCTTATAATGTCTGTAAAGACCGTTCTGGGTTGCTTTGTTATAGTAAGGAGTCACGATCAGCAGACCGTCAACACCATACTTTTCTGCTTCTGTGGACAGATAAATCGCTGTCTCTGTACAGTTGGAACCGGTACCTGCGATTACGGGCACTCTCTTGTTAACCTTCTCTGCACAATACTTGATCACATCCAGATGTTCCTCATGGGTCAGAGTGGATGCTTCACCTGTTGTACCGCATACAACGATCGCATCGGTCTTATTTGCGATCTGAAATTCGATCAATTCGCCAAACTTGTCATAATCTACAGAACCATCTTCAAAAAAAGGAGTCACAATCGCAACTGCCGCACCTTTAAAAATAGACATATCTTCCTCACTTCCTGCTGCCTTCATGCAGCATATGTAAACTGCTAATCAAAGTAATAATAACACTGTACCGTGTCAATGTCAACGCAGAATCTGTCAAAGAGCCATTATAAAAAGAGGATGAGAGATCATCCTCTTTCCCTGTTTATTTTACTGCCTCAATACTGGAAATATGATCCGCAATCTGCAGAATCTCCTCCTCCAGTACCCATCCTGTCAGGATCAGATCGGTATCATCGCCGCGTGCCTCCAATACAGCCAAAAGCTCTTCCACAGGAATAATATCTCTGGCAACAACTCCGAGTACCTCATCCAGGATCAGCAGATCACATCCTCCGGTATGCAGCACTTTTTTTGCAAAATTGATGCCGTTGCGGATATTGCGCACTTCTTCTTCCTGACGCTCTCTGGGCAGCTCTGCATAATCGCAGTCTGACTTTTCAAAACGAAACAGCTTGATCTCCGGCTCAAGACGTCTCTGAAATTCCGATTCCTCCAGGCCTTTTCCCTTTAAAAACTGAATGATGAACACCTGTTTTCCGGCTGCAGCAGCCATTACGGCTTCCCCCCATGCTGCCGGTGACTTACCATGCCCTTTTCCGGCAAACACCTGAATCTTACCCATAATGTATCTCTCCCTCTCAAGGTCTTATCCATCTCTCATGCGATTCTGTCATTCACTTCAAAAAGCACCTGTGCATGATAAAATATTTCTGATATTTTATCACAGTTTAGACACAATTGCAACCATCGTCCCTTTTGTCTTTAGCCCTCCGGCATTCCCTGTCTTTTGTCAGTCTTCGATCAGTTCCAGCTTGCTTACGGAAACCTCATAGGCAACACGTTTTTCCAGCTGGTCATCCGGCAGCTTTTTCATATATTCCCTGCTTTGGATCCTGCCCCAGACCGCACAGTGGGCACCCACCTCAAACGCACCGGCATAGCGTGCATTTCTCCCCCAGCAGATGCAGGGGATATAATCTGATTTTCCATAAGGACGGTTGACTGCCAGCAAAACATCCGCAATCTCTCTGCCCAGCGGTGTTTTGCGGTAAACAGGCTCTTTGCAGATATAACCGTCCAGATAAATCTGATTGGTCCGGGAACTTTCCTCCAATTCATCCACAAATGTGATCTCACGCGCAAACACAGACAAAATCAGCTTGTTTTTTCTCTCTTCATGGCGGTTATAGGATCGAAACTGCCCGGAAATACTTACATAAGCATCCCTGTAATCTTCATCCACATCGATGAGACGTTCCGAAACCATAATGGGAATGATATCGTAGGATTCACTCAAACGTGCCACTTCCACATCCACCATATAGAAACCTTCTCCGAAGATCTCGTGGCTGTATGTAAAATTGCTCACGATCCTGCCCATGATCACCACCTGGTTGTTTTCAATTACCTTATCTGTCATTTCTGGTTCTCCCTTCTTATTGCAAGAATTTTTTCTGTCATGTATTACCATTTTATGTGCAGAAAAAATATGTATGCCCGGTTTGGAACGCAGTTTTCGACAGTATCCTTTTTCTTTCCGGCAAAATTGCAAAAAACCCGTCCTTTTGTACTGATTTTTATCCGTTTTCGCGATTGCATCTGTGAAACAGCGGTGTTATACTTGTTAGCGTTGTTTCAAACACGTAATAAGGAAGTTAACGCACACTTTTTTTATTGCCGTATCCCGGCAGAATGTGAGGAAATATGCAGAATAGAGAAGATGTCAGAAATGTCGCCATCATCGCCCATGTAGACCATGGCAAGACAACGCTGGTAGATGAGCTTTTAAAGCAAAGCGGTGTGTTCCGTGAAAATCAGGAAGTGGCAGAACGTGTCATGGACTCCAACGATATCGAACGCGAACGCGGCATTACCATTCTTGCAAAAAATACAGCCGTTATGTACAACGGCATTAAGATCAATATTATCGACACCCCCGGACATGCTGATTTCGGCGGCGAAGTGGAACGTGTCCTGAAAATGGTAAACGGTGTAATCCTTGTCGTGGACGCCTTTGAAGGCCCCATGCCCCAGACCCGTTTTGTACTGCGCAAAGCGCTGGAGCTTCAGCTTCCCGTTATTGTCTGCATCAACAAGATCGACCGTCCGGAAGCGCGTGCGCAGGAAGTGATCGATGAAGTTCTGGAGCTTTTTTTAGAACTGGATGCCAGCGACGAACAGCTCGACTGTCCCTTTGTCTTTGCTTCCGCCAAGGCAGGCCGCGCCACTTTGGAGCTTTCTGTTCCCAATCAGGATATGAAGCCTTTATTTGACACGATCATCGACTATATCCCTGCCCCTCAGGGCGATCCCGATGCAGGTACCCAGCTTTTGATCAGCACCATTGATTACAATGAATATGTGGGCCGTATCGGTGTCGGCAAAGTGGACAACGGCAAGATCACCGTCAATCAGGAGGTAGTGATCGTCAACCACCATGATCCTGCCAAACAAAAGAAAGTGAAAGTATCCAAACTCTATGAGTTTGACGGTCTCAATAAAGTGGAAGTGCGTGAAGCCAATATCGGCTCCATCGTGGCAATTTCCGGTATTTCCGACATCCGTATCGGCGATACCCTCTGCGCACCGGAAGCGCCTGTGCCGATTCCCTTCCAGAAGATATCCGAACCCACCATTGCCATGCATTTTATGGTAAACGATTCTCCTCTTGCGGGCAAAGAAGGAAAATATATCACCAGCCGTCATCTGCGTGACCGTCTTTTCAGAGAATTAAACACCGATGTTTCCCTGCGCGTGGAAGAAACAGATTCCACAGACAGCTTTAAGGTATCCGGCAGAGGCGAGCTGCATCTGTCTGTCCTGATTGAAAATATGCGCCGCGAAGGCTATGAATTTGCAGTCAGCAAAGCAGAAGTTCTGTATAAATATGATGAAAAAGGCCACCGTCTGGAGCCCATGGAACAGGTATTTATCGATGTTCCCGAAGAATTTGCCGGCTCTGTCATCGAAAAGCTTGGATACCGCAAAGGCGAACTTGTCAATATGACTCCCGGCAACGGCGGCACTACCCGTCTGGAATTTTCCATTCCTTCCCGCGGCCTGATCGGCTACCGCGGCGAATTTATGACCGATACCAAGGGAAACGGCGTTATGAATACCCTTTTTGACGGCTATGCTCCTTACAAAGGAGATATCGCCTACAGACAGCTGGGTTCCCTGATCGCTTTTGAAGCCGGTGAAGCCATCACCTACGGACTTTTCAATGCCCAGGAAAGAGGAACTCTCTTTATCAGCCCCGGTGAAAAGGTATACGGCGGCATGGTTGTCGGCCAGACCGGACGCAGCGAAGATATCGAAGTCAATGTCTGCAAGACCAAAAAGCTGACCAATACCCGTTCCTCCAGTGCCGACGAAGCACTCCGCCTGTCTCCCCCCAGAATTTTAAGTCTGGAACAGGCACTTGAATTTATCGACACGGACGAACTTCTGGAAGTCACTCCCAAATCCTTGCGCATCCGCAAAAAGATTCTGGATCACACCATGAGAAAGCGTGCGGCTTTCCAGGCTAAGAACTAAATTCATGATTCAAAAAAATCCCCCGCCTTCTGATGTATCACAGCATACCGCAGGCGGGGGATTTTTTATGCGCATAACGCACATTTTTTATAAGGTATATTCTTTCACGGTCACTTCACCGTTTACGATATCTGCGATCACTGCCGTTCTCTCGGGCACAGCTATGCTCCAGGTTTTTTCACCGCAGACTAAATCTGCAGTCCTGAGACAGCCTTTATCCGCCCAATCTGTATTAAGCAGCATGATACGTTCTGTGTTTTCATCTTTCCAGCGCGTCCAGAACACTTCACCGGTCATATCTTCCACATAAATATCGCCTCTGCCCTGTTTTGCCAGCTCGCAGACCCATGCTGCCGCAAACTGCATAAACTGTTCATGTCCCGGATATGCCCAAAGAGTAAAGGTATATACAAAACCTTTGCCGACCTGTTTTTTTACAAGCATCGGAAGTCCTGTTGCCGCATCCCACGCAGCCACCTGCGCGCCGGCAAGCTCCACATCTGCAAGACAGGGGATACCGTCCTCACTGACATCATCACTGTGCAGCGCACTTAACTGCGGCTCTGCAACAGCACAGCGGTCTGCACAGTTCCACTGTCCGGAATACTTGCTGCCGCAGCCCTTTACCACAATACCGCATAATTTGCTTAAGTCTCCATTATTCCAAAGAGCAGCTCCTGCAAGACCGTCACCGCTGTCAGGCACGGCATTTTTTATTTCCTGTAAAAATGCCCTGTCTGTATGTGCGGAAAACTGCATCAGACCGGTCAGCAGCACACCGCCCTGCTCCACATATTCTGTCAGCTTTTTATAATCCTCTTCGATCATGGTGTTCCAGCCCAGATTTAAAAGCAGTCCGTACTGATCCAGATATCCCTGATCTGCTTCTGCCGGTACACAGTCAAAATCACCGTAGGGCGTTCCGGAGAAATAAAACCGGCGTCTGTCAAACTTCTGGCGAAGCGGATGCGTACTAGCTCCCGGCATCAGCACGTCCAGAAGCTGGCGGCATTTTTCGGGCTGCTCATGTCCCCATTCCGGCGCATCTTTGCCAAAAAGCCCCCATACCGCATAGTGGGGATCCTGATCCACATCACAGATAAACCCGCTGAAAGGTGCTGCGTAACGGCCTTCCCAAAAGGCGATACTGCGCACATTCTTTCCCGTTCTGGGATGGGTTTTGGCAAACTTATAAAAGCTTCTGGTCATGTCGCGTTTGCCCTTGGTCAGACAGTCATCCCAGGCCTGTCTTTCTTCTTTGAACAGTTCAAACAGAGAATCTTCTTCATAGATCACTTCCGCTCCCATCATCCAGGGCTGCATCAATGACAGGAAATACTGGCCCAGATGAGTCTCTTTATAGGGCTGATATCCATGCTGAATCGCAATATGCACACCCCATCTGCCTTTTCCGAGTGCCTCTGCTGCCGGGCGCGCCTGGGAAAGGAGTGTCTGGGTATGTCCCACCATCGTCTCTGCACGCACAAAATCGGCACCGGCCAGGAAAGAATACCGGATACCGCCGGAGGCATCGCCAAAGGCTGCGCAGTCTGAAACCGTGTGAATCTCATCCAGCGCATCTTTCAAAAACTGTGTATACTTTTCAGAAGCTTCCTTCATATCCTGCGATGCATACGGTTCTGCCGGATCAAGGGCATACACTTTGCCCGGAAGTTCATGCTGTCCGCAGTCATTAAACATATCACCGGCTCCGGCGATCAGTTCTCCGTTCATATAATCGGTGGCAGCCGATACATAAATACCGTGTTCGCGGCAAAATTCGCCCCATTTGCGCATCAGCTTCGCATCCACGGCAGCACCGTCATATTCCATGCGGAAATCACGGAATACTACATAGTTTCCCAGACGGGTGCGCTGGGTATAATCCAGCAGCCAGTCCATGAAGCCATCGGCATCATGGGGCACAACGGTCATATCATAGCCGACTTTGACAGGATATTTTTCTTCCTGACAGTCATATACTTCCACTTCGGCTTCCGAAACAGCCGTCACAATCTTCATCTGTCCACAGGCAGCATCTGCTGCAGCTTCTGCCTGTGCTGTAAAGAAAAACTCATTCCATCCCGGTACACAGGCCACATCTGTACAAAAGCTGTCAGCACTGACCCGGATGGTATCTTCATATGCTGCAAATACCTTTCCGGTCAATTTTTCTCCCTGCAGCGCCCACTGCGGTACGCTTAGCTGCCCATGCCGGTATCCGTGCTGTGAAATTTTGATCCGGCTGATGCCCAGACAAAGTTTTGAAGTCACATTTTTAACGCCAAATACATGCTCACCGGAAGGTACACGGATGCGTATCCATTCGTCCTCCAGAATCTGCATCTGCTTGTCATGGGGTCTGAAATATTTTTTGGAAGTCTTTACAAGTTTTCCGTCACAATATACTTCCAGATACAGATCTCCCTGCACCTGTGTTTCTTTTTCGGGATCAAATTCCGGAACCGCCATCGCTTCCAGATGGATCAGGGTTTCTTCGCAGTCCTGCTCCATATCAGGCACAGTATAAGGAAATTCCGCACACTCTCCGGGTTTTACCCAGCCGATCATCATTCTTGCCCAGTTATGTACTTCCAGTCCAAGCTCCTGTGCGGTAAACACTGTTTTTTGGTTTTCTTCTTTGGGTTGGAACCAAAAGTATCCTGTCTTTATCACATTCACATAACAGCCCTGATATTTCGGGCCCACAAGCCAGGAAATATGTCCCTTTTCCATAATATCCGCTGCGGTAAAATGCCAGGTTCCCATTGTCGTAGTCAATGTAAATTCGGCATTTTCAGAGACCTCTGCCACAAAACGCACACCGGCAAGACGGCGTTTGGTCGTATTTTTCCACTCCGGCCCGGCAAGCTTTTCCTCCCGTGCACTCTGTCCGGGGCCAAACCATATAACAGGATAGGTAAGCTGATATGTTTCCAGAATTTCACCGTTTTTGCAGGTCAGACTGCCATTCCATATGTAGGTGGGATGATAATGTCTTCTTGAATATAAATACTGATATCCCCAATCAATACGAAAATCCAGCTTCATCACAATTCCTCCTTAACGTTATTCTCCTGCACAGGCTTTTTCTTTTATTATATCTGATCTGCATTGTTTCTCAATGCAAAAAAGCAGTTTTATAAAAAAACTGCTTTTTTATGCAAATCTCTATTCTGCAATCACATAGCTGCTGTCAGCAAGTGAAACAGGCAAATACATCCTCTTCAAAGTGATACGCCGTAACAGCTCCCGAGCCGCCGTCATACAACGAGTTTTTCATGTATACTGCCGTAACCTGATTTACGGGGTCCACCCAGAAATGGGTTCCGAATGCTCCGCTCCAGCCAAAGGTTCCAACCGGAAGAATCCTGTATGCTTCCTGCGTGATCACACGGACGCCCAATCCCCAACGCTCATTTCCCGGCATAATTTCTGCCGGAACATGCGCTGTTGCCATCAGATCCACCAACTCTCCGGGAATGATCTGACGGCTGCCAAACCGTCCTCTGTTTAACAGCATCTGTGCAAAATTCATATAATCCCGCGGTGTGGAAACAAGTCCTGCGCCGCCCAGATAATGCGTGTTGGGAACCGTACAGAAGTTACAGTTTTCAAAGGTTTCTCCGATCACACTTTTTGATGCTTCCCGGTTATGCATCACGATCATGCGCCCAGCCTGTTCTGCAGATGGTAAAAAAGTCGTATCTTTCATTTCGCAGGGCGTAAAAATCTCCCTCTGTAAAAATGCCTGATAATCTTCTCCGGTGATCACTTCCACAATGCGTGCAAGCACGTCAAATGCTGCAAGACCGCTGTATGCCTGTGCAGTAAACGGTTCAAAGGCAAGCCCCTGTCCGGCAAAATAGTTCACCGCATTCTCAAGTGTCCGGTTATCCTCTTCTGTCATTAAAGCATGCTGACGTTCTCCGACTTCTGCACTTCCAATTCCTGACGTATGGGTCAGAAGATGCAAAATAGTCACTTTTTCAGAAACTTCTCCTGCATCAGTCAGATAATTATGTTCATCCAGTACCGCAAGGCGCAGACTGCCGTATGCAGGAAGATATTTTTCCACCGGATCATTCAGTTTCAGCTCTCCTCTGGAAAGTAATATCATGACGGCCACCGCTGTAATTGGCTTTGTCATGGATGCCAGCCGGAAAATGGTCTTTTCCGTTACCGGCTGCTTGCCTTCCGGTGCTGTCATTCCAAAATACTTTTCACATGCAATGCTGCCATTCTGGCAGATGATCGCTGCGCAGCCGCTGATAATGCCATTGGCTGCATCTTTCTGAAATCTTTCATTCAGTTTCTGATCTAATATCTGCTGATTCAGTTGTTTCATTGCTGTCTCCCATTTAAATTATGCCTGTGTATTATACCGCATCATTTTTATATTGTCACGACGCAGAAGAATACCGATCAGTTCCCGCAGGCTTGTGTCGAATACTTTATCCCAAAAAGCACACCTGATCAAGAATCAAAACATTCTCAACCAGATGTGCTTTTATTTTTCTATCTTTTCACAGCCAAACAAAAATTATACGGTCGGAACCACTTTCAGCTTAATGCCGGTCTGTTCCAGATCCTTGATGATACCGTTAACCACTTCCATAACTTCATCCATGGTCAGCGTTCTTTCCGCATGGGAGAAGTACAGACGAACGGTAATGGATTTGCCGTTGTCGTCAGTGTAGATGTCAACCACTTCCACATTTTTGATCAGTGCACAGTTTGCAGCTTTGACTGCATTGGCGATGGGCGCATAGGTCTCAGACAGGAAAGACAGGTCGATTTCGATGGCAGGGAACTTGGAAGGTGCTTCGTAGTGAATGCTTGCATTTTTAATCTTTGCAAATTCAGCTACATCGATCTCTGCATATACAACATTTGCTTTCTTGTCAATCTTTTTCGCTACAGATGCATTTGCCACGCCGATTTCACCAATCATTTTGCCTGCACAGTAAACATTGTTTAAGTTCTTGGGATGCTGGTAGGTGTGAGATGCCAAAGCCTTTTCAAAACTTAAGGTTTCGTGCTTGATCTCATCTGCCAGAATTGCCAGAATATCACGCAGTTCAAAATACAGTTCCTCGGTGGAACGGATCTTGGAATACAGGGTAATTGCCAGTTTCTTGTGTTCGTCACAGGAACCGTCCTCTTTCAAACCGTTTACGATTCTGCCGATTTCAAATACGCCGAAATCATCTGCATAACCGGTGTTGGATTTTACCTGGCAGAACTGTGTGGGAACGATGGATCTGCGCAGGGTCTTGATCTTGGGATTTGCAGCGCCAAGCAGGGTCACATTATCCTCAACTTCAATGCCCAGAGCTTTGTATTCATCATAGTAAGCCCAGATGTAGGAGTGCAGTTCGTGCATGGAGAAACGTTTTACAAGGATATCCTTGATACGGTCTTCGTCCTGTTTTTCCTGGCCGGCTCTTACAGGGGAGATCGGCACGGATGCAGTGTTGACATCGAAGTTGTCATAACCATAGATTCTGGTGATCTCTTCGATGATATCTGCCTTCATGGTTACGTCCTTGGTTGCTCTCCAGCTGGGAACATCCACAGTGAACACATCGTTTTCCAGCTTCACACCAAATCCAAGTGCAAGCAGGGTGTTTACGATGGTGTCATTTGCAATTTCGATACCTGCATAGCGGTTTACAAATGCCTTATCAAAAGTCAGGCTGATATCATCATATTTGAATGCATATTCATCGGTCAGGGCAGACACCACAGCTGCACCGCCGTCGATATCCTGCAGCAGTTTTACGAATCTTGCGATTGCCTGAACAGTCATTTCAGGATCCAGACATTTTTCATAACGCTGGGAAGCATCGGTTCTGTGTCCTAAACGAACAGAGGACTTACGGATAGAGGATGCATGGAAGGTTGCGGATTCCAGAGTCAGAGTGGTGGTATCTTCCACGATTTCGGAATCCAGACCGCCCATGATACCTGCGATGGCAACAGGAGTGTTGTCGTTGCAGATCATCAGGGTATTTTCATCGATATTGCGCTCAACACCGTCCAGAGTCTGGAAAGTGAAAGGCTTGTCAAAACGCTTGATGCGGATCTTTTCTACCTTGCGGGAGTCAAATGCATGCATGGGCTGACCCATTTCCAGCATCAGATAGTTGGTTAAGTCAGTCAGGAAGTTGATTGCTCTCATACCGCAGTAGAACAGACGGATGCGCATGTTCACAGGGCTCTTGCTTACAGAAATATTATTGAACTGCAGGCAGGAATAACGCTGACACTGAGGATCTTCAATCTTGACATCCACTTTCTGCAGGTTCTCGTATGCAGCCAGATCAGCTACGGGCAGTGCTTTTAAAGGTCTGCCTGCGATCGCTGCAAATTCACGAGCAATGCCGTAATGTCCCCAAAGGTCAGGGCGGTTTGTCAGAGACTTGTTGTCTACTTCAAACACGATATCGTCAATCTCGTAAAGTTCTTTTAAGTCGGTGCCAAGTGCAACATCTTCAGAGATGTCCATAATACCTTCATGGCTGTCGCTCAATCCCAGTTCTTTTTCAGAACAGCACATGCCGTTGGAGGTAAAACCAGCCAGTTTTCTGGGGGCAATCGTGATCTCACCGATCTTTGCGCCAACCTTTGCAAATGCAGTCTTCATGCCTACGCGCACATTTGGTGCACCGCAGACAACTTCGGTAAGCTGACCGTCACCGGCATCCACCTTTAACAGATGCAGCTTTTTGGATTCGGGATGCTCCTCTACAGATTCGATACGGGCAACCACGATACCGCTGATATCACTGCCTTTAAAGAAAATCTCATTTTCCACTTCTGCGGTGGACAGAGAAAATTTGCTGATAAGTTCAAGTTTATCCAGACCGGACAGATCTACGAAGTCCGAAATCCAATTCATTGATAAAAACATATTCTGTCACGCTCCTTTCTTATTTGTCATCGGTAAACTGATCCAGACACTTTAAGTCACCGCTGTTAAGATCACGGATATCTTTTACGCCGTATTTCATCATGGCAAGTCTGGTCAGACCAAGACCAAATGCAAAACCGATGTATTCATCGGGATCGATGCCGCCTGCTTTTAATACTTCAGGATGGATCATGCCGCAGGGGCAAAGCTCCAGCCAGCCGCTGTGCTTACAGGAAGGGCAGCCTTCACCGCCGCAGATCAGACAGCTGATATCCAGTTCAAAACCGGGTTCCACAAAGGGGAAAAAGCCGGGACGCAGTCTTACCTTAATATCCTTCTGGAATACTTCAGAAAGCATGGTCTTCATAAAGAAGATCAGGTTGGAAATGGAGATGTTCTTATCTACCATAACACCTTCCATCTGGAAGAATGTATTTTCATGGCAGGCATCGGTTGCTTCGTTACGGAAACATCTGCCGGGGAAGATTGCCTTGATGGGCTTGCCTTCATTGATCAGGGCATCTTTATATTTTTTGTAAATTGCATTCTGCGCTGCGGAGGTATGAGTCTTTAACAGCTGACCGTTATCCAGATAGTAGGTATCCTGCATATCTCTTGCGGGGTGATCCTTGGGAATGTTGAGCGCTTCAAAACATTCATAGTCGGTTACGATCTCGCTGTAATCTTCCACTGCAAAGCCCATGGACTTAAATACCTCTTCACACTGGCGCTGGACCAGAGTGATGGGATGATAAGAACCGCGTTTTAAATTTGCAGGAATGGAGATGTCAAATTCCGGCATCTTATTGTTTTCTTCTTCCAGTTCCTTCTGATGGATCTCTTCTCTTTTTGCAGAGATCATTTCATTGACTTCGTTTTTCAGGACGTTAACTTCCTGACCGAAGGTCTTTTTTTCTTCTACGGATAAGTCTTTCATTCCCTTTAACAGTTCGGTGACATATCCCTTTTTGCCGACATATTCTACTCTGATGCGTTCCAGTTCGTCCATGGAACCAACTGCATTCAACGCTGCCAGGAAGCTCTGTCTTACTTCTGCTGTTGTCATTGCTTCTTTTCATTTCTGTTTGTAAATGTTTCATTGAGTGTGCACTGCAGTGCACACTCTGTGCCGAGCGCGATTGCCGTAAGACTATAGTTCCCCTACGCGCGAGCGCACATCCACAGCGGAGCGCCTTCTTTGTTTACCAGAATGGTGAACAAAGAAGGCCCGTCCCCAAAGGGACGAGCCATTACCCGCGGTACCACCCAAATTCAGAATCTTCTTCTGCTCTTTTATGTGCTGCTTTGCGTGTGCACAACCACTCTGCTTATGCCATACTTCTGTATGCTTTTCACAGAATACTCCGCTGCTGAAATTCGCTGAAAGTAATCGCGCTGTTACTTCACAATTACCAAAACATCTGATCCAGGGTACTTCCAGCCGCCGATACCCATTCTCTGTCGGATACACAATGTCTGCTACTTACACAGTTTCACCGTATGCATTATTTTACTCATATACTTTAATATAATAGCGTTATTTTTTATTCTGTCAAGTCCAAGTTATCGAATTTCGTAACTGCTCAGTACCTTCACAGTTACGTTTCGCAAATCCAATAAAATCAGCTTCGCTGATGGGATTTGCTCACTCTTGAATCATTTTTTCACGGTCTGCGCAGTGAATGCGCAGACCTGTTGACAAGTTATCGAATTTCCAATTCTACAGGGCAGTGATCCGATCCCATAACCTGCATATGAATCTTTGCATCCACCAGCCTGTCCTTCAGGCTTTCAGAAGTGATAAAATAGTCAATACGCCAACCTACGTTCTTGGCTCTGGCCTGTCCCATATAAGACCACCAGGAATAGACATCTTTTAAATCCGGATAAAAATAGCGGAAGGTATCCACAAAACCGTTTTCCAAAAGAACACTCATCTTATTGCGCTCTTCATCGGTAAAACCGGCATTTTTCCGGTTGCTTTTGGGATTCTTAAGGTCAATTTCTTTATGTGCTACATTCAGATCGCCGCAAAAGACCACAGGTTTGTTCTTTTCAAGCCCTTTTAAATAGGAAAGAAAAGCATCTTCCCATGTCATGCGGTATTCCAGCCGGGTCAGTTCCCGCTGGGAATTGGGCGTATAAACCGTCACCACATAAAAATCTTCAAATTCCAGCGTGATCACGCGGCCTTCCTGGTCGTGTTCTTCCACACCGATGCCGTAAGCCACCGATAAAGGCTCCTGTCTGGTAAAAATTGCGGTACCGGAATAGCCTTTTTTTACGGCACTGTTCCAGTACTGATGATAACCGGGCAGATCCATCTGAATCTGTCCGGGCTGGAGCTTGGTCTCCTGTACGCAGAAGATATCAGCATCCATTTCATTAAAAAAATCCATAAATCCCTTCGTCACGCAGGCCCGAAGCCCGTTGACATTCCAGGAGATCAATTTCATAAATTATTCCTCCGTAGCTGACTCGTTATATATGCAGAAGCGTTGTTGCGATCTTAAAATAGATCATCAGGGACAGCGCATCCACAACCGTTGTAATAAAGGGGCTGGCAATTACCGCCGGATCCAGTCCGATACGCTTTACCAGCATAGGCAGCATGCAGCCTACCACCTTGGCCAAAACCACTACAAGCGCCATCGTCAAAGATACCACTGCTGCCACTTCCAGTCCGGTCTTATCAAAAAGCATCAGTTTTGCAAAATTACACACTGCCAGCGTCATGCCGCAGAAAAAAGCCACTTTTACCTCTTTCCAGATTACCCTGAAAAGATCTGCAAATTCAATATCGTTCACGGAAAGGCCGCGGATAATGGTCGCACTCGCCTGCCCCCCCGCATTGCCGCCTGTTCCCATCAGCATGGGAATAAACACGGTCAGTACAACGCAGGCACTTAAGGCATCCTCAAAAGAAGCAATGATCTTTCCGGTAAAGGTAGAGGAAATCATCAATAACATCAGCCACGGAATCCTGCTTTTCCAAAGTTCAAAGGTTCCCGTCTTCATATAAGGCTTGTCACCGGGCACGATCGCGTTCATCAACTCGATATCTTCCGTGGTCTCTTCTTCCACGATATCCATGATATCATCGACAGTGATCACGCCCACCAGACGTCCGTCCTTGTCCACTACCGGCATGGCAGAAAAGTCATATCTCATGAACAGATCCGCAACTTCCTCCTGGTCAGCCAATGTATAAACGCTGATCACATCCTCATCCATAATATCACCGATCAGCGCGTCCTGCTTCTGCAAAAGAAGCTGGCGCAGTGCCACAATACCGATCAGCTTGCGTCTGTCATCCAATACAAAACAATAATTAATCGTTTCACTGTCAACCGCCAGCACACGGACACGTTCTATTGCCTGTGCAACAGTCAGATTGGCCTTCAGATCGATAAATTCCACCGTCATGATACTGCCGGCAGAATCCTCCGGATACTGCAGCAGATGATTGATATCCTGTCTGGTCTCCGGACTTGCACTGGCAAGCACTCTTCTTACCACATTGGCAGGCATCTCTTCCAGAAAGTCAACCGCGTCATCGGTCATCAGATTATCCAGGATCTGACCTGCATCCTTATCAGAGATGGAAGTAATAATGTACTGTGCATTATCCGTATCCAGATAGGAAAACACATCCGCAGCAAGGCTCTTGGGCAAAATCCTGAAACACCGGAGCATGTCTTCATTGTCCATTTCCTCCAGTATCTCTGCAATGTCCGTTTCATTCAGCTCTTCCAGATACTGACGAAGCGCGGTATATTTCCGTTCGTTTAATAATTCCTGTACCGCAGGAATTCTTTCTTTGTTCTCCATTGCGATTCTCCTATTCGATTGTCGGTTTTACTACTTCGCCCAGGGCCTGTACTGTCGCCTGATATCTGACATTTCATAAAACCACCTCCTTTTAAATCACAATGTTTAACAGTTTATCAGTTTACTCTCTGAAACAATATTCTACTTCTGCCCTTATTCTTTGTCAATATAATAGTCATCCCCATCATGGGTAATCTGCGCCCGCGCACTGGTTGCCTCAGTAATTTCATGAATCAGTCCCGGGGCCTGCTCTTTGGGCAGAAGTACCTTTACAGTCACTTTTTCCGTATAGACAGTATCCTCCGGCCTGATACCGCGCTGGGCCAGAATATACTGAATCTTTCCTATTCCATTATAGTCAGTCTCCACAGACAGGCGCGTGCCGTAGCGCATGGTTCCGACCTCACAATATGCCAGACCTTCCTTTACAGCCTGGGAATATGCACGCACAAGTCCGCCGGTTCCAAGAAGCGTTCCACCAAAATATCTGGTAACCACCACCGCGATATTGCGGATACCTTCTCCCAAAAGCACCTCCAGCATAGGACGGCCCGCCGTACCGGAAGGCTCTCCGTCATCACTGCAGCGGGTAAGCTCTGCCTTTTTTCCTATTACAAAGGCTGAACAGTTATGTCTGGCATCCCAATATTTCTTTTTCATCTCTTCGATAAAGGCGGCCGCCTCCTCTTCCGATTCCACCGGTCTTACCGTTGCAATGAAGCGGGATTTTTTTTCAACGATCTCACCTTCACCGCCGCTTAAGAGTATTTTATAAGGTTCAAAATGCTGTTCTGCCATGTTCATTCTCCATTGTTTTTTACTGTGTTTTATCCTGTTATCTTTCAGTATACCAAAATTTTGCTGATTCTGTCACCCCAAAAGGTGCATATCGCGGTAAAATTTTGTGAAGAATCTCTTAATAAATAAGAAAGTTCTTTATTTACCGGATTTATTTTGCTATAATTAGAAAGGTAATGTCCAAAAGTATTGACTTTTTTGCGTAAAAGATTCGCATTTTTGTTTTACAAGGAGGCTTTCATAAATGAATTATGGCAAAAAAAGTGTAAAACAAAAGAAGAAAGCGCTTCAGTCCAAATCCACCCGGTGGGGCCGCAAATTCCTGCTGCTTTTCTTAAGAGCATTCCTGCTGCTTTTCATTGGCGCAGGTATTATCGGACTCAGCCTGGGAATCGGCGTTTTTAAGGGAATCATCGATTCTGCTCCGACCATCAATCTGGCAGATGCAACTCCCAGCCGCTTTTCTTCTTTTATTTACGATGCAAAAGGCAACCAGATCAAAAAACTGGTCGCCGAAGATTCCAACCGTGTACCAGTCACGATGGAACAGATTCCCCAGAATCTGGCAGACGCCTTTGTGGCACTGGAAGATTCCCGTTTTTATGAACACAACGGCATCGACATTCAGGGTATCCTGCGTGCAGGTGTGGTAGCCGTCACCTCCGGCTTTCAAAGAAAAGAAGGTGCCAGTACCATCACACAGCAGCTGATCAAAAACACGATCCTGACTACCTGGACTTCGGAAAAAACCCTTCCGGAACAGGCCAAGAGAAAGATTCAGGAGCAGTATCTGGCGATACAGCTCGAAAAGAGTGCCGGAGACAAATCCAAGATCCTCGAGCAGTACATGAATACCATTAACCTTGGTCAGAACACACTTGGTGTACAGGCCGCATCCAAGCGGTATTTCAACAAAAATGTCTGGGAGCTGAATCTTTCAGAATGTGCTGCTATCGCAGGTATCACCCAGAACCCTTCCCGTTATAACCCGATCAGCCGTCCGGAAAAGAACGCCGAGCGCCGTGAAAAGACGCTCAACGATATGAAAGACCAAGGTTATATCACACAGGCCGAATATGACGAGGCCATGGCAGACACGGAAGATCTCTACAACCGTATTCAGATCGCCAACGCCGAGATCGCAGAAACTTCCGTTGACTCTTATTTTGTGGATGCGGTCACAGAAGCAGTTATCGAAGATCTGATCGCTGCCGGTTACAATGAAACACAGGCTTATACCCTGGTATATTCCGGCGGTATCGGTATTTTTTCCACCATGGATCCCGAGATTCAGGCGATCGCTGATGAAGTATGTTCCAATGAAGAAAACTATCCCGATGATACACGCTGGCAGATCAGTTACCGTCTGACCTACCGCGATCCCAACAAAACCGAGAATGACGGTATCACCAACATCAGTACGGAGATGTACCGGCTCTGGCAGATTGAAAATGTAAACAAGAGCTTTAACCTGCTTTACAATTCGCAGGATGAGGCCTATGCTGCCGTGGAAGCTTATAAAGAAGCTACAATGCCCGAAGGTTCCGAGATTCTTGGCGAATCCATCTCCCTGGTTCCCCAGCCGCAGATTTCCCTGACGGTTGCAGACCAGTCTACCGGTGAAGTGGTTGCCATGGTAGGCGGACGCGGCACCAAGGAAGGCAGCCGTACCTTAAACCGTGCCGTTGATTCCATGCGTCAGCCCGGTTCCACCTTTAAAGTGGTATCCACCTTTGCTCCCGCCATTGACAGTGCCGGCATGACCCTGGCTGATGTACAGCTGGATGCCCCCTACAACTACGCAGACGGCAAGCCGGTAGCCAACTATTATACCGGTTACAGAGGTCTGTCATCTTTGCGTGACGGTATCCGCGATTCCATGAATATCGTTACTGTTAAGACCCTGACCCAGATTACTCCCCAGCTTGGCTATGATTACCTGCTCAACTTTGGTTTCACCACACTGGAATCTGCCAAGGAATTAAACGGCAAGATTTACACCGATATCCAGCAGCCTCTGGCTCTGGGCGGCATTACTAACGGTGTTAAGAATATCGAGCTGAATGCAGCCTATGCTGCCATCGCCAACAACGGCGTCTACATCAAGCCCAAGCTTTATACCATCGTAAAAGACCATGACGGCAATATCCTTCTGGATAATACCGCAGTCGAAGGCAGACAGGTAATCAAACCCTCCACTGCTTTCCTTCTGACCAGCGCGATGCAGGATGTATTCACCTCCGGTACCGCGACACTGGCTAACTTCTCCGGTATGTCCATCGCCGGTAAGACCGGCTCCACATCCGACTATAAGGATGTATGGCTTTCCGGATACAGCCCTTACTATACCGCAACCGCATGGGTTGGATACGACAACAATACCAACATGGACAATCCTGAAAAACAGGTATCCAAGATCATTTGGCGTGAAGTCATGAAACGAATCCATGAAAATCTGGAAAACAAACCGTTTGATATGCCTTCTGATATTGTCACCGCAACCGTATGCTCCCGTTCCGGTAAACTTCCCAATGACGCGCTCTGCGGTGCTACCTTAAAGATTGAATACTTCACGCAGGACACTGTTCCCACAGAAATCTGTGATGTACATTATCAGGGAACAATCTGTACCTACAGCGCAATGCCTGCATCCCCTGAATGTCCTTTCAAAATGGAAGGTATTATGGAGATGCCTCCTGAAAATGAACGTATCTTAAACGGACAGACCACAGTTGACGGCACGGTATCCACCTCCTGCCAGCATGACGCACTCTTCTTCTCTGACCCCAATGCAGAAGCGATCGTTGCCATGCAGAATCTGGAGCTTGTACTGCGTACTGACCAGAATCAGTATCCGATCCGTCTTGCAGAGCTTCAGTCACAGCTGGAACAGGCTGTCACCGACAAAGCAGTTGCAGATGCCCGCATCGCCGCTGCCATGGATGAAGAAACCCGTATGACAGCAGAAAATGACAGTCAGCAGGCCCAGAACATGATCGACCATACCAATGCACTCATCGCCCAGCTACAGGCTGCACAGAATGCCGCTGTTGCCGCATTGGCTCCTGCCACAACAGAAGAAGATGCCG
The DNA here is from genome assembly GCA_017500935.1 of Lachnospiraceae bacterium. GTDB lineage: Bacteria > Bacillota > Clostridia > Lachnospirales > Lachnospiraceae > Gallintestinimicrobium. The sequence goes on along the minus strand of JAFVXW010000073.1, from coordinate 44,552 downwards.
CGAACTGATTCCTGCTTTCCAAAAAATATACACCCAAAAAAATTTATGCCCCGGTTTTTCCGGGGCATTTTTATGCACACTCCGCGCCTTGCACACACTATTTTTACAGTTTTCCCCGAAATTTTCCGGAAACTTTTTTAAAAAATGCTTGCTTTTTACAAATCAATATGATATAGTAATTATCGTTGTGAAACACAGCAGATGCTGCCGTAGCTCAGTTGGTAGAGCGTCGCATTGGTAATGCGGAGGTCACGGGTCCGACTCCCGTCGGTAGCTTAAAAAAAGGTTCGTCTTTCGACGAACCTTTTTTGTTTCGCTTTTACGCATGGATCGGTGCAAAAACAGGCATTTCTTCTTCCATTTCCATTCCGATGCAGTAGTATGCTTTATCCTGATATGCTTTGGGAATCTCCACTTCAATATAAGCATCATCCTCACATGTTCTTCCGGGTTCAAATACCAGTTCTTCTCCGGTTTCTACCAGATATGCTCTCTTAAAGGTATTTTCGATATTCAGGATCTGAATTCTGCTGGATACCGGTCTGAAAATATGCGCATACAGACGGTGTTCTTTGCAGGTCAGTACCCCCCAGCTAAGCTCATAGGGTTCATAAGGCATCCGTTTGGTAGCAAAGATCGCTTCCTGATTGGCCTGCACATAAGCTCCTACTTTATCCAGAATCTCAAAAGACTTTTCAGGTACTTTACCGGTTCCGTCAGGACCGATATTGAGCAGATAATTGCCGCCGCGGCTGTTGATCTTGACTAACAGCTGGATAATCTCCTCCGGTGTCTTCCAGTTATGGTCATCCTTGTTAAAGCCCCAGGTATCATTTAAGGTCGCAGGCACTTCCCAGTCGCCTTCGTAAGGAAGTCTGGGGATAAAGTTGTCGCCGGTGGTCATATATTCGCCAAGCTCATTGCCGATGCGTCCGTTGATGATACATTCCGGCTGAAGCTCTTTGACAAGCTTAACCATCTCCACACTTTCTTCCGGTGTGGTTCCCATAGGTGTATCAAACCACAGAATCGCAATCTTTCCGTAGTTGGTCAGAATCTCCCTTAACTGGGGAAGACATTTGCGATCCAGATAATTGCGGTAATTGATATGGGAATTATCCTTTTTAGCCACATAGCCGTCAGGATCATGCCAGTCCTGTGCCTGAGAATAGTAAAGCCCCAGCTTCATATCATATTTTTCACAGGCAAGCTGCAGCTCCTTTAAAATATCTCTCTTACAGGGAGTTGCATCCACTGAGTTGTAAGGGCTGCATTCGGAATGATACATTGCAAAGCCTTCGTGATGCTTGGAAGTAAAGACGATATAGCGCATTCCCCATGCCTTGGCTCTTTTTACGATATCTTCCGCGTCAAAATTCACCGGATCAAACTGTTCTGCCAGTTTTTCATATTCTTCGCGCGGGATATTCAGATAATTCATGATCCATTCTGCAATACGGTCTGTTTTCTGCCCCTTATACTCTCCTGCCAGGATCGCATAAAGTCCCCAGTGAATGAACAGGCCAAATTTTGCATCTTTAAACCATTGCTGTTTTGTGTCTGCCAATTTTTTATCCTCCTGATAATTTTTTTGTTGTTCCGTTATGCCTTATTTTAGTTTGTTTTGCCCCGAAAATCAAGCGCCCGCAGTGTTTTCCTCCGTTTCTGTTTGCAATTCAAAAACGGATACAGTAAAATAAGATAAATATTTATTTTACGGAGATTTGATCTATGCCCGACAATCTGATCGTTGTAGCCAGAATCCACACTGCTTTCCCTGAAAAATTCGGAATTCCCAGACAAAGCGGTCTGGTTCCCTCTTTAAAAGGAGAAATCCATTTTGAAGGTGAATTTAAAAATCCCGATGCCATCCGCGGTATCGAAGAATACAGCCACCTGTGGCTTCTCTGGGAGTTTTCCCAGGCCAAACGCGATACCATAAGCCTGACTGTGGCACCGCCTCGTCTTGGCGGCAAAGAACGCAAAGGTGTCTTTGCCACCCGCTCTCCGTTTCGTCCAAACTCCATCGGTCTTTCCTGCGTCCGTCTGGAAGGCATCCGCTATGAAGAAAACGGCGAACCGGTACTGATCGTTTCCGGTGCCGATCTTCTTGACGGAACTCCGATTTTTGATATCAAGCCCTACCTTCCCTACACAGATGCACACCCGGAAGCGCTTGGAAGCTTCGGCGAAGCCCATAAAAAAGATCACATCGACGTAGTTTTTCCGGACAATTTAAAAGAAAAACTGCCCGTTCACCTGCGCCAGACTGTTCTGGATGTTCTTTCCCAGTACCCCCGTGCCGCCTACAATAAAAAGCCCGATTATGTCTACGGCATGCAGTTTGCCGGTTTTGATATCCGTTTTGTAGTCGATCAGGGTATCCTGACTGTCAAAGACATTGTGAATGTCCAAAAAACATCCTGGGAAAAAATAAAATAATTTGTAATTTGTTGTTGACAATCTCATACCCTTATGCTATAGTATTTTATGTTGTGAGGCAACAACAGATGCTGCCGTAGCTCAGTTGGTAGAGCGTCGCATTGGTAATGCGGAGGTCACGGGTCCGACTCCCGTCGGTAGCTTAACAGAAGGTTCGTCGTTAGACGAACCTTTTTTTATACAATAGGAAACATAGTTTCCTATTGTATAAAAAAAGCTCGTATATGCGCACTCGCGCGCGCGGTATATGTTGCCTTACGGCAATCGCGCTCGGCTCAGAGTGTGCGCTGAGCGCACACTTATTTATATATACAACAGGAAACTCTGTTTCCTGCTGGAACAGTGTTAACGATTTGCTTTAAGGAGGTTTTTCATGATCCGGACTGAAGTTGAAAAGAAAGACAACCAGATTTTTGTTCACAATTTTGACGGTGAACGCCGCGTTTCCGGCGGTATCATCGGTTTTACCCAGTCTCACCTTAACGGTGCCGTTATTCCCTCTCTCACCATCGGCGGAGTAGGCACTGACCCGGAATACCGCCGCAGCGGGCTGGTACATACTATTTTTACCGAGGTGGAAAAAGCTGCAGAAGAATATGGATGCCCCATCAGCTATCTGCATCCTTTTTCCTTTTCCTATTACAGAAAAAAAGGCTATGAGCGTATCGGTGATCACCGCATTCTGGAATTTCCCATGAGTGCGCTGGATTTTGTTCCCCGCTATGCTGATCTGGTTCTCTGCGATACTCCTGAAAAATCTCAGGATGCGCTGGATGTCTACAACCGTTTTGCCGCCGGACGCAATATCATGTTTGTCCGTACAAATGGAAAAAACTATCTGCCCAACAACAGCAAAACCTATATCCTTTACGGTAAAGACGGTGCTGCACGCGCCTATGTCATCACAGGCATTGAAAATTACTACTATGTAAACCGTATGGTCAGCGTGAACCTGCATGTTTATGAAATGTGTTATACCAATAAGGAAGACCTGCTCAGCCTCTTTGGCTTCCTGCGCATGTATGAGGGCGAACTTTCCACAGTAAAGATCCATAACTGCGCCATGGCTCCTGAAGTGGAACGTACCCTGCGCCACTATATGCACACCAATATCACTGTTCTGCCTGATTTGAGCGCCCGTATTCACAATGTGGAGGCGGTACTGCGCGCTGTCAGATACCCTGATGCTCCCGGCCGTTTTGTTGTAAAGGTAACAGAACCTGACGGCACAGGCCACAAAAAAACATATACCGAAGGCATCTGGGAAGTCAGCTACGGCAGCCATCTGCTAAGCGGCGTATCCGTTGTCCGTCTGGAGGATTCCTGCACAGACTATGATCTTTGCTGCGATATTCCCGCCTTCACCCAGCTGATCTTCGGATATGAATGTTTCGGTCTGCAGACAGCTTCCTATATGGACAATGTGGAACTTATGACAGACTGTGCGGACTTTTTCCGTGCTTTTCCCAACCGCCCCTGCGGTCTGTTTGAACATTTTTAAAGGTGAAAATACATGACCAATTCTGCTGCAAAAGAAAATAAAATGGGCGTCATGCCCATTCCCAAACTTTTGATCTCCATGTCCTTACCCATGATCATTTCCATGCTGGTACAGGCACTTTACAACGTTGTTGACAGCATTTTTGTGGCCCAGATGAACGAAGCGGCACTGACTGCCGTCTCTTTGGCCTTCCCGATCCAGAACCTGATGATCGCCGTTGCTGCCGGTACCGGTGTCGGTATCAATGCCCTGCTTTCCCGCAGTCTCGGTGAGAAAAAATTTGAAACTGCCAATACCATCGCCGCTAACGGTATCTTTCTGGCCCTGGCCAGCAGCGTGGTCTTCGCCATTCTGGGCATCCTTGGTTCCCGCCTTTTCTTCGTGGCCCAGACGGATGATACGCAGATCATCCAGTATGGAACCCAGTATATGACCATCATCACAATCTGCTCCGTTTTTATCTTTTTACAGATTACCTATGAGCGTCTGCTGCAGTCCACCGGCAAAACGATTTTCAACATGATCACACAGGCTACCGGAGCGATCATCAATATCATTCTGGACCCCATCCTGATCTTTGGGTATTTCGGACTTCCGGCTATGGGCGTTACCGGTGCTGCTTTAGCAACCGTGATCGGCCAGTGTATCGCTGTATTACTGGCTATATACTTCAACCATAAATACAACACAGAAATCACCGTAAAACTCCGCAAATTCAAACCCTGCAGACAGACCATTTCCAACATTTACAAAATTGGTGTTCCCTCCATTATTATGCAGTCTATCGGCTCTGTCACCACATTTGCCATGAACAATATTCTGCTGATGTTCTCCTCCACGGCCGCAGCTGTTTACGGTGTGTATTTCAAACTGCAGAGTTTCGTGTTTATGCCAATATTTGGTCTGACAAACGGTATGATCCCGATTGTTGCCTACAACTACGGTGCACGCAACAAAAAACGTATCTTTGCGACCATAAAGCTTTCCATCGTCATCGCCGTGGGTATCATGGGCCTTGGCGTTGCCGGCTTCCAGCTGTTTCCTCATGCACTGCTTGGTCTGTTTGATGCCTCCGAGACAATGTACTCCATCGGCATTCCTGCCCTGCGTATCATCAGCTTAAGCTTTATCTTTGCCGGTTTCTGCATCATCTGCGGATGTGTTTTCCAGGCACTTGGAAACGGTGTATACAGTATGCTGATCTCCGGTACCAGACAGCTTATCGTGATCATCCCTCTGGCCTTTTTATTTGCCAAACTTTTTGGTCTTAACATGATATGGTGGGCTTTCCCGCTTGCAGAAATTGCATCTCTGACTTTAAGCGTTTTCTTCCTTCGCCGGATCATCCATAAAAAAATCGATCCGATTCCGGATGAAGAATAATCTCTGAGAATAAAATAACATCTGAAAAAGGCGTGACACAACAGCTTTCAGAAGCTGTATGTCACGCCTTTATTATGCTCTGATCATCTGACTGCTCTCGCGATCACCTCATTCTGTACGCTTTCTGCAAGCGTTACAAACAATGCACTGTAGCCGCAGACACGGACACAGACATTTTTGTGCATCTCCGGATCTTCCTTGGCCCGGATCAGAATATCCTTATCCAGCATATTCAGCTGCAAGGAAGAGCCCCCTGCCTGTAAAAACACCTTTATGATGGCTAAGAGAATCTCCCTGCCCTTTTCTCCTTCGGGCAGCTGGGGAAGTGTCAACTCTGCGCAGAAAGAATCCGCATATTCCGTAAAATCTATGTTTTCCAGACTTAACAGCAGGGAAACAGGACTGTCTGTCTGCACAAATTCACTGGGAGAAGCACCTCTTGACAGCGGCACTTTCGCTTTGCGGCCATCCGGTGTTGCACCTGTCAGTTCGCCCATGGGCCTGAAAATATCATGCGGGTAAAAAGCAGGCATATATCTGCCGCCGCGCGCATTTTCCTGACCGGAAACCTTTGACAGATCAGAAAGCACCTTTGCAGCAAACTGATTGACTTCTTCAATATTATTGCCATATTTGGGAATCTGATGGATGATCTGCTGGCGAAGCACTTCGTTTCCGTCGTAATTATCCTTCAGAATCTGAACAAACTGCTGCATGGTCAGACGCTTTTGCTCAAATACAAGCGTTTTGACAGTATACAGTGAATCCAGCATCGTCGCCGTACCCAGCATGGAAAACATGGTGGTATTGTATCCGGCACCGCCCTCTGTCACGTCAAGACCTTTGCTAAGGCTGTCCGGGAATGTGGAGGAATACAGCGGATACGGATCATATTCACACCACAAAGCTTCATATTTGTTTTTTGCCGCCGCCACATATTCGTGATAGGCCTTTACCTCCTGCACATAGGCCTGCAGAAATGCCTCAAAATCCTCTGCGCCATTTGGCATGACAGACTGTTTTTCCATAAAGGCCAACAGCAGACGCGGCATGTTGATCCAGGTGTCAGCCCGGGTACATACTTCACTGCCTGCCAACACCACTTCATGACAGCCGCAGCCCACATATCTGCATACATCCTCCATCTGCTGCCCCTGTCTGATACGGGCGGGGATCAGCACATCATCATTATGCATCATGATCGTGGGGAGATTTGCCAGCTGGATCTGAGCAATTTTTTCCAGATATTCCTGCGGATGCTTCTTTGAAATACGCAGATTAATCTTGGTATTGACAGAACGGACTGTCATCACGGCTTCCATCACCAGCCGGGTCACATCATTATAAACAGCATTGCCGTTTTCATCACAGCCGCCCAGCTCAATCGTGGTAGAAGTCTCATGAAAGCTGTTATGTACATCAAAACGGCCGTCTGTATACAAAAGCAGATCACACAGCAGATCGCGTGCTTCCTTTTCTGTGATCCGTCCTGCCTTTAAATCCGCCTGATACAAAGGCTCCAGCATACGGTCCAGCAGCGCGAAGGTGCTGATTCCCAGACCTTCTATGGAAGAGGCGCATTCCCTGTAAAACAGAATCGCGCAAAGCCCTTCATAAAAGCTTTCCGCCGGATATTCCGGTACTCTTGCGGCTGCCGCGGCAATCTTTTTATAATGCGCAATTTTAATTTCATCTTTTGATTCTTCTGCAAGTTTTATTGCTTCCGTTTCAAAACGGTGCTGCAGCGCGATCAGCGCCCTGTTGCTTTTGATCACACTTTCATAAAACGCTTTTTTACGGGCATCTGTCTGCTGCGCAAGCATCCGCTGCGCTTCTTTTATAATGCCGGACAGACCTTTATTCAGGATCACCTCATAATTGGGACAGTGATGGTCAAATCCCACAGGATTGTTCCATCCATATAAAAAACCTTCTTCCCGGTCTTTTTCCATTTCTTTTCCATAAAGGTTCAGCCACAGGCTGCTGGTTTTTTCATGCAGATAGGAACCTGCCAAAGACTGCAGACCGCCCCAGGTAAAACGCTCTCTTCCGGAAGAAATCTCAAAGAAAAAGGACGATTTTTCAAACAGATGCACCTTGCATTCCCTGCAGAGCAGTTCATGCATCAGCGCTTTTTTCTCATAGGAATATTTCACCGGTGCTTCCCATACCTGCTCATCCAGAAGCTTTACCAGACGCTCCGTATCGGGATCAAATGAGGCGTAATAACGCTCAAATTCTTCTCTTACCCGCAGATATCTTTCTTCCATAACCGCCCCTCCATTAAAATACAGTTTTATTTTTCCCCGTATGTTCTGGCAATGGTATAACCTTTTCCGTTAACCTCCATAACATCAGCCGTTACAATAAAGGCCTTGGGATCGATCTCTAAGATTGCTTCACGGATTTTAGGATATTTTTTTGCATAAACCACGCTAAACACCGCTTTCTGCTTTTCTCCGTAATATCCGGTCTCAATATTTAAAAATGTAACACCGGTATCAAATACCTCAAGAAGCGTTTTGCGGATCTCATCGAAAGCAGGGGAGATTACAATCAGTTCCACCTTGCTTTCACCGGAAATGATCGTTTTGTTGATCACAGAAGTGGAAATCACAATGATCAGGAGCGCATATAAGATTCCGTCGATTCCCTGAATGAGAACCTGTACCAGAACGATCGTTGTATCAAAATACATCATGGAAGTTCCCACCGGAATGCCTTTGAATTTCTGCAGAATACAGGAAGGAATGTCCATTCCGCCGGTGGAACCGCCCACTCTTATGACAAGACCCACACCGACACCGATCAGTACACTGGCAAACAGCGCACAAATGGTCTGGTCAGCTTCAAACCAGGTGCTTGCATTCACCTCTTCAAAAACTGCCACAATGACCGGATACACGATCGTGGACACCAGTGACGCCGCCGAAAATTCCCAGCCAAGGACTGCCCAGCCAACCAGGAAAAAGAAGGTGTTGATCACCGCTGAAATCACAGACAGTCTGATTCCCAGCCAGTTCTGAAGCGCCAGGGAAATACCGCTTGCGCCGCCCAGAATAAAATCATTGGGTACAACAAAGGCACAGATGGCAAACGCCAGCAATGCATTGCCCGCTATGATCGTAAACAGCTTCTTTCCATATTTAAATACCTGTTCATATTTGTTTGTTTTCATAATCTGCCACTTCTTTCCCTGAAAATATTAAAAATAGTTACCTGTAAGCAATCTGACGATTTCCGGCACTCCTGCCACAATGTCTTCCACCATATCGCAGCGCACCGGACCGCCGTCACAGTTTAACACCAGACCGCCTGCTTCCGTTACCAGAAGCATCCCTGCCGCAAAATCCCAGAGCTTGAGTCTTTTCTCAAAATAAGCCTCCAGCCGGCCGGCAGCCACATCAGACAGATCCACTGCAGCAGAACCGCACCGGCGGATATCCACACAGTCAGCATATATCTTTTCAAACAGTCTGAAATTATCCGCTGCCATCTCTTTATAATAGGGAGAAGTTCCGATGGAAATCAGACTGTGCTCCATGTCCGTGATCCTGCTTATACGAATCTGCTTACCATTGCAAAAAGCGCCATAACCTTTTTGGGCGGTATACATTTCGTTCCGATAGGGGTTGTAAATAATCCCCATCACGGACTCTCCCTGATTCATCAGTGCCAGTGAAATTGCGCTTGCCCGGTAATCATGGATCAGATTGGTGGTTCCGTCAACCGGATCCAGCACCCACATCAGTCCCTGACGGTTCACATCGTCATTATCTTTTTCCTCACTGACAAACTGTACTTCCGGATAGGCTTCTGCCAGCCTGTCACGCACAAACTGCTGAACTTCAACATCCACTTCGGTCACAAAATCAGCTCTGCCCTTCTCTGTGGTGCGGGATACGGCTTCGCGATTTAAAAACAATGCCCCTGCCTGTCTGACGATCCCGCAGACCGCATCCAGAGAAACTCCTGTCTTTTTTTCCATTTCTGTCATTCCAAACACTCCTGTATATGAAAATCGGAGGTTTCCCTCTGTATGAAAAACCTCCGTTTAATGCTGTAATTTCAGTATATTCTTCTTTTTTTTCTACGTCAACAGTTAAGCTGTGACACTTTGTAACTGTTACTGGTTCTTTTTTGTTTTCGCAGCTTCCAGCTTATTCTGACGGCGATTTTTCACTTCGTCAGACATCGGCTGAATATCTCCGGCAGCCTTGAGAGCCTCTCTGGTCATAACAGGTCCGAATACTTCATAGATAAGAACCGCAAACAGTGTAATATTTCTGATCAGATTTCCCTGTGCGCCCAGCTGCATCGCAGTGGTACACATGCCCAGCGCCACACCGGCCTGGGGCAGCAGGGTGATACCCAGATATTTGCAGATGGAAGGGGAACATTTCGTAAGCTTTGCACTTGCATATGCCCCATAATATTTTCCCGCGGAACGGAATAAAATATACACAATGCCAATAAATACGATCGCCATATCTGCAAACACGCCCAGTTCCAGCTCAGCACCGCTGATCACAAAAAACAGCGCAAACAGCGGAGAGGTCCATCTGTCGGATGCATCCATCAGATCATGGGATAACGGACAGATATTGCAGAATACGGTTCCCAGCATCATACATACCAGCAGAGAGGAAAATCCGATATGTACAGAGCCGATCTCAAACTTCAGCATGGAAAGAGAGGTTGTCAGAAACACAAACGCGATCGTCAGATTCAGACGGTTTGTGTTGGAGTTGAACATTTTTTCCAGCTGGGTTAAGATCCATCCCATCACTGCACCCAGCAGCAGGGAACATACGATCTCGATCAGGGGATTTAAAATAATGGAGATCACATCCACATTGCCGCTGACCAGTGTCTTGGCAATACCAAAGCTTACCGCAAACACCACAAGACCTACCGCGTCATCCAGTGCTACGATGGGCAAGAGCAGACTGGTAAGCGGTCCCTTAGCCTTATACTGACGTACAACCATCAGGGTTGCCGCAGGAGCAGTTGCAGTCGCGATCGCGCCCAATGTCAGAACCTGCGCCAGAGAAAGCTTATCCGGCATAAAATAATGCACCGCAAACAGTGCGATATCTACAAATAAAGTTGCCACCAGCGCCTGAAAGACACCGATCACCAGAGCCTGTCTGCCTGTCTTTTTCAGTTCTTCCACACGGAACTCATTACCGATGGAAAAAGCGATAAAGCCCAGCGCCACTTCAGAAACAAGTGCCAGACGGCTTACATTTTCCATTGCAGGAAAGCCAAGTCCCTCAATGCCAAGCGCCCCCATACAATAAGGACCGATCAGCACGCCCGCCATCAGATATGCTGTAACAGACGGCAGCTTTAACGGTTTAAATAAACGGGTCATTAAAAGACCTGCCAAAAGTGCGATTGATACAGATAATAATGTATTCACAGTAAATCCTTCTTTCTGCCATGAATTCTTTCATGAACAGAAAAAGTATACGCCCCCTTTTTTTGAAAAACAATCCACGAAACGCCAAAAAAAAGTTCCCAAAGCCATAAGCTTTGAGAACTTTTTTCACTTGTCTCAAATTCTTTTCGTCAGATTGTATGTTTTTATCTTACTCACCGACTGCTTTGTTGGTAAACATGGTATACCACAGTTTTGCCTTACAGGGTTTTCCCATCTGCGGCAGCTTTTCTCCCCACACCAGCATCTTTTTTGAGGAAGCGCCGGTGGGCATCCAGCCATTTATCTTTCCGCCGTTTGGTTCTCCCTGTTTTGCAAAATTGCACAGTGCTTCTGTCATCAGATCACTGATCTGTTCGTCATGCGCTGTAAACGGTCTCCAGCAGTTTTTTAAGGTTCCAAAGAAATACCAAAGTTCACTGGAATGCCATGCGCCGTTTTTATCTCCCGGAAGCTGTCTGTCAAAAAACCAGCAGTATGAAGGCTGTTTTTTCTGTTTATTCTGTAAAATACACCAGTTTTTGGCCATATCGGAAATGATCGGCGGCGCCATATCCTGACTGGTGGAACCCATCATATACGGAATATCTTTCTGCAGTCCCTGCTTAGCCGCTTCCATTCCGGACATCGTCAGGGCGATACCGTCAATACAGGGAGATGCCGCCATACCGTATTTGGGATTGGCCTTTTTGAGTTTCTGCCAGACTTCAAACAGTTTCTGTATATCCAGCTCCCGCAGCTGCTGCAGCGTAGAGCAGCCTGCTTCTGTCATGACCTGCTGCCAGAATGCAAAACGATCCTGTACCGTTGCTTTGCTGTTCATGACTTTGCTTACACCGCCGCCGGAATGCATCACTGCTTTTGCAAACATGCCGTCTGTCAGCGGGCTGATGCAGAGATTCAAAACACTCATCGCGCCTGCGCTCTGTCCCATGACCGTGATATTTTCAGGATCACCGCCAAACTCCCTGATGTTGTCTCTGACCCACTGCAGCGCTGTGATCTGGTCAAACATACCGTAATTGCCGGTATGTCCGGCTTCTGCTTCCAGCTGCGGCAGACACAGATATCCCATAGGGCCAAGACGGTAATTGCAGGTAACGGCGATCACGCCCTTTGTGGGCCACACAGGGCCGTCAAAATGCTTTTCGTGACCGCATCCTCCGGTATAACCGCCGCCGTGAATATAAAAGATCACAGGCAGATCGCTGCCGCATTCTGCACTGTCGGGTACCCAGATATTCAAAAACAGGCAGTCATCACTGTAGGTATAGGTTTCCCCTTTTCTGAATTCATTGTAATAAAAAGCCTTGGCGGGAACTTCTGCTTCATTGTAAAACGCTCTGGGCTGATAGCTGCAGTTTCCGTATGCAGATGCATCGTAAACACCCTCCCAGCCAGTCACAATCTGTGGATATTCCCAGCGTCCTGCCGTGGCATAACGGATTCCCTTAAAGGCCGTCACGCCTTCCCACTGACAGGCTGTGCCGCGGATTTCTCCGCACTTTGTCATAATTGTACGCGCCATACTCTTATCCTTTTCTATTAAGTCAATTACTTACAAGCCAAAGATTTGCTGCGCATTTTTCCGGCAGATCTTTTCGTATGCACTGCAGCTTAAACTGCCGTTTTTCACCTGTTCATCCAGCCATGCGCCCAGCGGAAATACCATGTCTGCATTTACCATATCGGTTGCAAACAAAAGTCTGTCCGCATATTTTTCCAGAAATGCCAGTCCGAATGCAGGATCACGCATGATCGCCTGTCCGGCGCTGTTGGCACTTAAATCCCCGTAAAGATTGGGATACTTTTCAAAAAGCTCCGGCACACGGCCGCCTTCCTTTACAGGTCCCTGCCCCCAGCTGTTTCTCTCTTCCTTTCCGTCAGGCGCATCCGCACTCATCTCGATCCAGAAGGTCTGACTGTGTCCCAGGATCTTCAGTTCAGGATATGCCTTCAGCACTTCTTCCAGAAGCGGCAGTCTGGGTTCATCCACAACACCGTAGGAAAATCCCTCTTCCGGGCTCATGTGAATGGTCACCGGCATCTGAAGCTTCTGCGCTGCCGCAAATACTTCCTGCAAAAAAGGATCATTCAGCTTTTTGTTGATGGTCAGTTCCCCGACACCGACAGCTCCCTGCCTTTTATATTCGGCCAGTCTGTCATAAACCGTGTCTTTGTCCTTTTCGTCCAGCATACACATCCATGCAAAATACTGCGGATATTTCTGACAGATTTTCTGACAGACACTGTTTTTGCCAAAAGGGATCTTTTTTTCACCGGAGGACATCAGCACCGCCTTTTCGATGCCAAGCTCCTGCATATGCGCGATCATCTTTTTGGGACCGGAAAGATTAAACTTCCCGATTTTCGGAAGATTGCATACCGTCATGATATGCATGTGCAGATCTATTTTTTTCATCTTTTTTCCTGCTTTTTATGCGTTCTTTGCTTCGCGGATCTTTTCCATTTCGCTGTACATTTCATCGGTTTTCTTCTTGTCCAGGTTAAAGATCAGACCGATACCGATCAGCTGCAGCGCATAGCAGATCGCGGGAATCGCATTGCATACATAGTAAATGCCTTTGACCGCTTCGGGAGTCTGCACCACGTTCAGACCGGATACATAACCTACAAGACCAAGGCTGGCTGCAATGCCGGTGGATGCCACGGTGGAACCGATCTTACGGCTGAAGGTATACAGGCTGTACATACTGCCGTCGCTGCGCACGCCGGTCTTCCATTCGCTGTAATCCAGACAGTCGGAAACCAGAGCCCAGATAAGCATGGTAAATGCAGTCTGACCGATCATGGTACAGATATTGAGTACGGTATAGAGTACAACATTGTCAATAAAGAAGATCAGTTTTACCATGCTGAATGCAAAGCTGACAGCACTGGTGATCAGGATCACGTTTCTTTTGCCGAACTTTCTTACCATCTTGGGGATCAGCGGGAATACCACGATCATAAAAGGCATTGCTGCCATGGTGGAGATCGTGATCATGTCGGTATTGTGATAAACTTCCTTATAAATATAGCTGTAGGTCTGGCTGGAACCGGTGATGGTCAGCATGGAACCGATGGTTGCGATCATAACACCGATCAGAGGGCGGTTCTTTAAAGCAGCCTTGATAACCTTTTTGTATTCAAACTTTTCGCCTTCTTTTTTCACTTCGCGTACACGCTCTTTGGTCATGGTGCAAAGCAGCAGATAACTGATCACGCAAAGTACACCAAAGATAATTGCCAGCAGTGTAAATCTTTCGGGCAGAATGTTTTCATCTTTATCAAAGCAAAATACGGGAACCATACCCAGTGCAACCGCGCCTACCAGACCGCCGCCGATACTGCGGGCACGGCTTAACTTACTTCTGTCTACAGGGTCTGTGGAAACCACGTTTGCCATCGCGCCAAAGGGCATACTGGTACCGGTATAGCTCATACCAAACAAAATGTAGGCAAATGCTACCCACGCATGCAGCATCACGCCTTCAAACGGAACCTTTGAAAAACACAGCACACCGGATAATGCCAGAGGGATCATAAACAGTTTGATCCAGGGAGTGAACTTGTTGCCGCTCTTTCCAAGTCTCCAGCGGTCGGGGAAGGTACCGATAATCGGGTCATTAACGGCATCCCAAAGACGTGCCACCAGGAACAGGGATGCCATCCAGCCTGCTTCAATACCCAGTGCATAGGTACAGAAGGTCAGGAAATAAGCATCTACAAAAAGGTTCACAAAGCTGCCGGCCATATCACCGAATACATAGCCGATCTGGTCTTTTACACCAAATTTGGGGATAGGTTTCTGATTTGAACTCATCATACAACTCTCCTTTGTAAAATATTTTCTGTAATTATACTATACAATACCATAATTGCATTTTTAATTGTTAATATATGATTAAACATTGCAATTATGATATTTTTTCTATACAATACAGATAAAATATACAATTTCAGGAGTGTGATTTTGTGAAACTTTCTCAAACCAATGACATTCTGGAACTCATAAAAAAAGCCGGGATTCACGAAGAGCCCCAGCGTTTAAGCAGACAGGAACTGGAACAGCTGGCTTCTGATCCTGAGATCAGAAAAAAGATATTGCAGCTGTTTTGCTCAGACAACCGCAATATCTATCAGGAGCTGGAAATGGACTCCCCTTACGTCAACACCCACCGGGATATCAGTTTCAGCCCGGACTCAGTCCAGCTGCACAGCCATTCCTTTTATGAAATTATTTTCTGCGAAAGCGGCAATATCCAATACCTGATCAATGCCAGACGTTATCACATACACCCCGGTGATATTCTGCTGCTGCCTCCCGGCACAAGTCACAGGCCTCTTTTTTATGACAGGCTGGAAACGCCCTATTCCCGCATTGTCCTCTGGATCAGTACCGAATATTTCCGCACACTGGTTTCTTTATGCCCCTCCGAAACGGTTTCCAGACTGCGTTCTCTGGAGCATTTTATTCTGCGCACGGAAGGTACACCTTACAAATATCTGGAAGATTTTTTCAGACGCGGCCTGCATGAAACCGAAGTAAAGGCACCGCTCTGGGAGCTTTCTCTTTATGCCAACACGCTTTCTCTTCTGGTGCATATCAGCAGAGCCCTGCTTCATGCTCCCAAAGTGTATCCGCTTCAAAACCGCGAAGAAATCGACCGCATCATTTCCTATATTGAGAAAAACTACGGCAGTAAGATCACACTTGAAGAAACCGCCAGACGTTTTAATATCAGCCCCAGTACGCTCAGCAAGCTGTTTTATTCAAAACTGGAGATCAGTTTTTACCATTTTGTCACCCAGCGCCGGCTTATCCACTCCAAACTGCGTATTGAACAGGGAGATTCTATGGAAGAAACGGCATTGACCTGCGGTTTCAGTGACTACTCTGCTTTTTACCGTTCCTTCAAAAAAGAGTTTGGCATCTCTCCGCGTGAGTATAAAAAGCTGGTGACACACAGCATAGAGGCCTAATGAACAAAATCTGCCATCTGATGGCCAAACGCCTCCATTGCCATATCCATTCCGGCAAGCATGACTGCAAACAATGTCATAACAAACAAAAGAACAATGGCAGCCTTATCGTAAACGATTTTTCCTTTCCATATATTGGATAACAGAAGTTCAATTCCCAGACCGATCAAAATCAGAGGCCACAGTCCCATGATCACTTCATAATTCATCAGTCCAAACATTGTATGAAGCAGCAGGACTGTCCCAAATCCGACCATACACAGTCCAGTGGTAACCGCGCCCACTCTGTGCGTCCTGACCGTTACAGTATTAGTTTCCTTCTCCATGAAGTTCCTCCTTTTTCCCGGCGATGAGTCTGCATCCAATGATGATGATCACCACGGAAATAATGATCTGCGGTACGCTGTCCACCACCAGAGACGCCATCTCCCACATATAGTCCGGAAACAGACGGTATATCCAGGCAGAAACAGTCCGCCACAGCTGTGAAACACCATATACGATCAGAATAACCGCTGCCCATTTTTTCAAAGTGGGATTGCTGATCTTAATCTCTTTGCCTTCCAGAAGGGAAGACCAGATATAGTCATCAGGCAATAAGGCAAATTCCTCTTCGTCAGCATTTGCCAGATTTCTGGCGTGAAAGAAGCTGTAAAACCATACCAGCACACCAAACAAAATAAACACATCACTCACCCGAAGTACCGAGGGTACCACAAAACACAGGATAAATACAGTCATCAGACTGATGCCTGTTTTCATAAATCCCATGTACATTTCGGCTGCGCCCGGAATCAGGGAACATAAAAATGTTGTCGCTTTTCCTCTTTTTTTTCTCATACATAACTCCTTATTCTCTGAATAAATTAAATCTGCTGTTGTCTGCAAAAATATTCGTTCCGCCAAATATAGTTTCCAGAATTTTGCTGTCGGTCTGAACAGACTGTATCAAAAATCCCTGCTGTTGAAAGCTTTCCTGCCGTGTTGTTTCCTGTACCAAAAGCCCATCCCTGAAATCGGCAGCAGGCTTTTTGTTTTCAAATACCGGCATCAGAAAAACCACCAGAATTGCCGCAGCCGCTGTTGTAAGCACCCGGAAACGGTAACGTCTGAATTCTATGATTTTTTCCTGCTCCAAAGCTTTCAAAAGATGCTCTGGCAGATCAGGCGGAGCCTTAACAAGCTCATTTTCTTCTATCTGACAGATTATGTTTTCCAATTCTGTATCGGTCAAATATTCCATCTTCATTCCTGCAGCAACTCCTTTCTGTATATTTTTTTCAGTTTTTCCCTTGCCCGGTTGATGCGGGTTTTAACAGTATTCACACCGGTCCGCGATTCTTCCGCAATTTCTCTGGCACTCTTTCCTTCCAGAAAATGTGCCAGCGCCACTTCCCGGTACGGCGGCGGCAGTGCATTGCAGCAGCTGCGCAGTTCCTCTAATATCTCACTGTTCAGCACCTGCTGAAGCGGTTCTTTCTTCCCTGGATCTTCCAGTGTATGTATTTCCTCCTCCATGGGAATGACTTTTCTGGCGGCAGCTCTGCAGTAATCAATACATTTGTTGGCTGCGATTCTGCACAGCCATGCTTTTTCTGCTTCCGGCGGACCGTTGTGCAGATGTCTGTAGGCAGACAGGAAGGTTTCCTGTGTCAGATCCTCCGCTGCAAAGTAATCACCCGTCATTTTCAGGCAGACAGAGAAAATCAGATTCTGATACTGATCGATCAGTCTTATCAACGTTTCTTTTGAATTGATCTTCTCCACCTCCCTTCTGCTTTCATTCTATATAACGGATCAGTTGAGAATAAGGATTCACTTTTCTGTGTTTTTATATGATAGGAAATAAAATTTTCTATCGTATGAAAAAGGCCATCCTTTTGGACAGCCTTTGCCAACTTTTTATGAAATCTCCCGCCTTTTATAAAAGACGATGGACATATACCACGAAAAAATATAAATTCCGATTCCGGCAGCAGCAAGTAATGCAAGAAGCAGATTGGGTCTCATTTCCATTCCAGACTGGCTGCCAAATAAATTTGATGCCAAAGCACTTGCCCCGCATACAAAACCGATCATCACATAGTAAGCTGTCCGCCCTTTTTCTACTCCCAGTTTGAAGATAAACGGAAGTGATATGGAGGATGTGAGCGTTGATA
The DNA here is from genome assembly GCA_017500935.1 of Lachnospiraceae bacterium. Taxonomy (GTDB): domain Bacteria; phylum Bacillota; class Clostridia; order Lachnospirales; family Lachnospiraceae; genus Gallintestinimicrobium. Next base: position 26,638 of record JAFVXW010000073.1, on the reverse strand, counting down.
CGATCAGTAAAAGCAGCATAAGGACGCCAAACTCTCCCAAAGCAAACTCACCTGCTATAGCCATTTTAGCAGCCTGCGTAACTCCCATAACAAGCATCATTGCAAGCTGTGTAAATAAACCTATTAAATATTTCCCGGAAACAAGCTGTTCTTTTGTATATGGCAATGCTGCGCTGTACTGTTCCCATCGGCTTCGCTCATCATATCCGATCAGATTAACAGGAATCATTCCGCAAAGCAGACATGGATAAAATACAAAAAACATATTTCCGGAACTCATTACTGATAAAATTGTGAATCCGATGGCACAAAACAGATAATATCTGCAATAATGCTTCATCATATACCAGTCTTTTAAGAGAAGTCCTTTCACGTTATTTCGCCCCCTTTACCATAAACACAAAAAGTTCTTCTATACTGATCGGGCTGACATGGATTCCTGAAGGTACTGCATTTCTTTGCACCATTGCTTCAGCTCCATAAGCATTCTCTTTTTTATATCTGACTGCATCCGCCGGAAGTGACTGCAGCTGCTGTGCGGTACAGTGAATCAGACCGTATTCTGCCAATAATTGATCCTTTTCTTCACAGAGCAATAGCTTTCCCTTATGGATAAAAGCGATATAATCGCAAAGCTTCTCAAGATCGCTTACAATATGTGAAGAAATGAGGACCGAATGATTCTCGTCTCTTGTAAACTCGCCGAACATCTCAACGACCTCATCACGAACCACCGGATCAAGCCCCGATGTTGCCTCATCCAATATCAGAAGTTTGCTGTGATGGGACAAAGCAATGGCAATACACAGCTTCATCTTCATTCCGCGTGAGAACTCTTTAAACTGCTTTTTATCCGGCAGTGCAAGCTTTTGTACCAGCCGGGCATATTCAGCGTCGTCCCAATTTTGAAAGGTATGCTTCATTACATTTCCGACCTGCCAGACAGTCAGGCATTCCGGAATCCCTGCTTCATCCATCACAGCGCCGATATCCTCTTTCGTAAGTCTGATGTTATCCTCATTGTCTTTTCCAAGAATCGCAATACTGCCGCTGTCTTTATGAATCATATCAAGAATGAGCCTGATCGTGGTGCTTTTCCCGGCACCGTTCTCACCGATCAGCCCCATTATGCATCCGCTTGGAAGTGTCAGATTTAAGTTATCCAATGTAAAGCCGGGATATGATTTTGTCAGATTTTTTATTTCAAGAGCATTCATCCCTGTTCCTCCAGACCAAAATGAACCATTTCCATAATTTCCTGTTTACTCAGATTGCAGGAAGCAGCAAGTCTCACGATTTCATCTATATGCGCTTCAATCTTTTTTAAATTCTCTTCCCGCAAAAGCTCTGCATTCAGGGGCGCTACATAGCAGCCCTTAGCAGGCAAAGTGTAGATAAAACCATCCTTTTCCAGTTCCTCATAAGCACGTTTTGTGGTGATAAAACTGATGCGAAGATCCTTTGCCAGCCCCCGGATCGACGGCAGCAATTCATCCTGTTTTAATGCGCCGCTGATAATCTGACTCTTGATCTGGGAATATATCTGATCATAGATCGGCGTTCCGCTTTTATTGTCAATGAATAGATTCACGTCATCACCTCTGTTATTTCTGTATATATGCATTATATACAGTTTGCATGATATTGTCAATATGTGAAAATGTACTCATACTCCGCGCCTAAGCGATTGTAATCGCATGCGCGGCTTGCCGTAAGGCAACATTTACCGCACGCGGGTGCGTAAAAAAAGAGCTTCCCGATTTTTCAGAAAGCTCTTTTTATATGCCGCAGTTTAAATCTCTTTAGTTGTCATCCTCTTCTTCCGGTCTGTAAAACTGTGTTTCATACAATTCTGCATAAGTTCCGCCAGCTTCCACCAGATCAGCATGCACACCGCGCTCTGCGATCTTACCGTCACGTATTACCAAAATCTCATCCGCCGCAAGAATTGTAGACAAACGGTGCGCGATCAGAATACTGGTTCTGGAATCGATGATCGGATTGATGGCATCCTGAATCTTTTTCTCGGAAATGGAGTCCAAAGAAGCGGTCGCTTCGTCAAAGATCAGAATCGCAGGATCTTTCAACAGCACTCTGGCAATGGAGAGACGCTGTTTTTCACCGCCGGACAGCTTCAGACCGCGGTTGCCCACCATGGTATCCAGACCTTTTTCCTGTCTTAAAATAAAATCTTCAATGTTTGCCTTTTTGCAGGCTTCCATCAGCTGCTCTTCGGTGGCATCAGGTTTTGCATACAGAAGGTTTTCCCTGATGGTGCCGTTAAACAGATAGGTTTCCTGACTGACAATGCCGATCTTGTCGCGCAGCCATGCCAGATCAAGGGAACGGACATCCACACCGTCCAGTGTGATCATACCGTTGTCCACATCGTATAAGCGTGGAATCAGATTGGCAATGGTACTCTTTCCAGATCCGGAAGGCCCCACCAGCGCAATGCTGTTGCCGCTCTTTAACGCAAAACTGATATCCTTTAAAATCTGACGCTCGCCGTCATAGGAAAACTGTACATTCTTAAACTCCAGATCTCCCACCACATTTTGGGGCGTAACAGGATTCTCACCATTTTTGATTTCGACAGGCATATCAAAATATTCAAAAATTCTGGTAAACAATGCCATGGAACGGATCCATTCCACCTGAATATTCAGAAGGGAATTTACAGGACCGTACATTTTTCCCAAAAGGGCAACCAGCACTGTGATATCACCGACAGACAGGTCAGAATCGTACTTCATCATCAAAATACCGCCCACCAGATACAAAAGCATGGGGCCGACGCTTGAAAAGGTACTGATCACCACCATAAACCATCTGCCTGCCATACTTTCTTTGATATTCAGGCTGATCATTCTGTGGTTTACATCTTTATAACGGCCATATTCATAATCTTCTTTTCCGAATAACTTTACCAGAAGCTGACCGCTGACAGACAGTGTTTCATTTAAAATACCGTTGATCTCATCATTGCATTCCTGCGCATCCTGTGTCAGTTCCCATCTGGTCTTGCCTGCCCATCTGGTCGGAATGACAAACAGCGGAATCACTAAAACACCAACCGTTGCAAGAATCCAGTTTTCCCGGTACATGATCACAACCGCTGCGATCAATGTAATAGAATTGGATAAAATCGATGTAAAGGTACTGGTAACAACCCTCTCCACACCGGAAATATCACTGGTCATACGCGTGATGATGTCGCCCTGATTGTTGGTGGTAAAAAACTTCTGGGACATCTGCTGCAGATGCCTGTACATCTTGTTACGCATGTCATATGTAATATGCTGTGCGATCCAGTTATTCAGATAACTTTCTCCCACGCCGATGAGATTAGCGCCCAGTGTAACCGCAAGGGAAAGTATAATCAGAAGCACCAGTCTGGACATATCCTGGCTGATCAGACCTTCATCAATGATCCGGCCTGTCAGTACGGAAGGCCAAAGTCTCATCACCGAAGAAACCGCGATCAGTACAAGTACCAAAAGCATCTGCTTCCAGTACGGTATCAGATAGGAAAAAATGCGCTTTAACAAAGCCGGTGTCACTTTCGGCCGGTTTGCCTTTTCCTCCTCTGTCAAAAATCCTCTTCCTACGCCTCTCGGACCTGCCATAATGCTGCTCTCCTTTTCTTTTGTTCAATTCCTTTTTATCAAACGGTTTTCATTTTCTTTCCGGTACAATTTCCAGCCAGTATCCATCCGGATCAGTGATAAAATAAATGCCCATCGCCGGGTTTTCATAACAGATACAGCCCATTTCCTCATGCAGCTTATGCGCCGCTTCATACTCATCGGTACGGAAAGCGAGGTGAAACTCACATTCTCCCAGATCATATCCTTCCGGATGTTCTTCCAGCCAGGTCAGTTCCAGTTCGAAATCACTGCTGTCATTCCCCATGTATACAATCGTAAATCCCTCGCCGTTTACGCGGCGTTTTTCTTTCAGTCCCAGTGCCTTTTCATAAAAATCCATGGATTTTGCAAGATCTTTTACATTATAGTTTTCGTGGATCATTTTGAAGTTCATCTTAACTCCTCCTGTTTATAAAATTTCTTTGAATAAGCTGCCTATATTCCGGATACTCATTTAAAAACTGATCAATGATCTCCGGCTGTTCCCAAAAATGCATGGGATAGACTTCTGCAGCCTTTATTTTCTTTAAAAAGTAAAGCATGCCGCCGGCATAATATTGTTCCTGTCTGGGATCCAGAGGTACAAATGCAAGATCTATCGGACGCCCCTCCAGAAATTCTTTCTGATACGTTTTCAAAAGATCGATCTCATGCCGATAGCTTCCTGTCATCTGCCGGTTATCCTGCTCAGGTTCTCCGTCCCATGCCCAGTCGTTTAAATCTCCCGCATGATAAATCGCCCCCTCCGGACACTGCAGAAGAAAAGCCACACCTTCATCCGTGGAAAGCAGCGTGTGCAGCACTGTATCGCAGGGCAGCTCATAGTTCTGATAGAAAGTCACCTTCATGCATGCGATATCCTGCGGATATTTTTTGGTTGGAATATCCTTGGATAAAACCGCTGTAATCTGCTGCATGCCCATGGATTTTAAGATTTTAAAAATCTCCGGATTATAATGATCCTGATGTGCGTGACTTGCAAATACCAGAATGGTTTTGCCGCAATCAAGCTGCGGCAAAGTCCCCTGATAATAGTCAAACAAATAATAGCATGCCGCCGTTTCCACTAAAAACCCGCTGTGCCCGATGTAAGTGGTATGCATTTACATTTCCCCCTTTTAGTATCTGCCGGAATCTTCCAGATACCGATTCAAAAGATAGTCCTTGTAATCGCCCAATTCAAACACTTTATTGGAATTGAAATCCCCATACCGCAAAACCAATTCCTTCATGCTCACTTTTCTGGACAGATTCAATGCCGGCGTATCTTCTTCCACAATTCTGCGCACCAGCTCTGCCGGTTCATCCGTTTTCATATTGCCGATTTTCCATTCTTGCGACATATGGGTAAAATTGAAAAAAACATCATAGGTATTGGAGATCAGAAGGATGATCTCATCCTCATTATGCCGGATATGCGCTGTTTCATCTTCTTTCAGCATTTCACAGCATTCTTTTTCTGTAAGCAGCTCATCGTATTTTAAATAATACGGCTTCAGTTCTTCCGGTATGTGACCTTTTTCGATCCAGACAGGATACTGTTTACGGTTTTCACCGTCACAGCTTCCGCTATGTACAAAAAATTTGAATTCCGCACCGAATTTCGCGCATCGCTCCGCCAAATGCAATTCTCTGCTCAGATGCAGCAGCGCAATAATTTCATCTTTGTTTTCCTCATTTATAAATGCCTGCCAGCGGGGCGCAATCTCATTCTCAAGTAAAATCTCTGTTGCCTGCAGCAATTCTCTGAATGCTCCGGAGCGCCCGACATATTTATCTGTCATTGCTTCCAATCCAAAGAATGTCAGCTGCACTACCCGGACTTTAACTTCCTTTAAGAATGTTACATATTCCGGATCTCTGACCAGACGCCAGAAGCTTGCCAGCTCAAATCTCTCCGGTTCTGCCAAAACAGACAATTGTTTATCTTTTTCCCAGCGCTGCCTGTAATCATCACAGAAATCCGGTTCCCGCAGCCAGCTGTAAAAACTGATTTTATCAAAATACGGTCTGAAATATGCTGCAATCCACTCATCAGCAGCATCGTCCATTTTTGTATTCGGCATGTGTCCCAGCCAACAGTGTCTGCACCGATTGGGGCAGCCATACATATCTACATTTAAAAACAGTGCCTTTTTATTCATAACGCGTACCTCTCTGTTACCCGTATCTTTTTTAAATATTATTCCATACCAATGCCGCTCCTGACAAGATCAGCAGTATAACCACAATTCTTTTCACAACTTTTTCATCCAGAAATCTGCCGCTGAACATTCCAAGAAACAGCCCTGTAAGCATTGCAGGAAAAAGAACTGCCGCCTGCTTTAACACATCAAACGTCAGGATCCCCCATAAACTGTAAAGAATAAGCCGAAAAGTATTATCAACGATAAATACCACGCAGCAATTGGCTTTAAAGGAGCTGGTATCATCGGTAACTCTGCTTATATAAGCACCGAGCAGGGCACCAATTCCATATAATCCACACAGTACTCCCGACAGAATGCCAATAATCCCCAGCATCACTTTGGACTGCTTCATCTTCTTTGTCTGAAATTCTCTTAACAACATTTCCAGACCGATCAGAATGATCACCAACCCGAAAATGATCTTGATCATAGCGGTATCTGCATTTTTCAAAAAAAATGCGCCGGGAATACTGCCTGCGATCACCAATACCGCCAGCGGAATGCAAACATTCCACCTGATTGCTTTTCGCTCTTTCCAGGCTAAAATAATATTGCTTGGAAATCCCAAAAGCAGTTCCACCGGTGAAATATTGATATTATTGTTTCCGAAACTTAGTATTGTTGTAAATACCAATGTATTGGCAAATCCGCTTATCCCTTTTACAAAGAAAGCGCAGATTGCTGCAAGTATCCATAAAAACATGATTCTGACATCCTTTACCTAATTGTGTTGTCGTAACCGTGCTCTCCGTGCTCCATCATAATCCGCTAAAGGTTGATGAAGGAATCGTAAATCCGGCTAAAAACGCAACATCTATTTATCTTGTTTGGCATAGTATTTTTCACATGCCTCCAAGTAATGTTTTTCAAACTCTGCAATAGCCTGTTTGCTTACCTTTTTAAACGGAAGAAGCATGTCAAATGCATGAAAACAATTTGGATAAACATCTACACTTGCTTCTACCCCAGCTTTTTTCAAGTTCTCAATATAGGTAAGTGTTTCACAATAAAATGGCTCAATATCGCCAACAAAAGTATATGCCGGAGGAAGATCTGCATAATTCGTTTGTCTTGCAGCGGCAGCATACGGAGATACCTTTTCTCCAAGTTCCCACAAATCACCAAGATACGCTTTCCATCCTCTATGATTTCTCTTTGTATTCCAGACAGGGGCATGATTATCTCTGGAAGAATCTGTATCCAAATTATCTATCATCGGATACAGCGGCATCTGATAAGCGATTTTTACCTCACCTTTGTCCCTCGCATACATACAAAGAGCTGCTGTAAGACCACCACCAGCACTTTCACCGCCAACCATAATCTGACTGCTGTTGACCCCCAGTTCCTCCGCATGTTCTTTTAAATACATCAAAGCAGCATAACAATCCTGCAGTGCCGCAGGATAAGGCGCTTGTTTGGAAAGACGATATTCCGGTGTGACAACCACTGCACCGTATTTTTTAACAAGGTCAATGGCTCTCGACATATATATCATTTTTGCCATTCCAGTCACATAACCTCCGCCATGAATCCACAGTATTCCCGGAGTCTTGTCCACAGGTTTTGCATTTATTGCAGGACGCAGAATAAGCAACTCAAGTTTTGTTCCATCCACAGTGATTTTTTCTGATTTCAGCGTATAATACTTACCCATTCTCTCTCCATCAACTCAGTAGCACCAGAGCACCTCATCCTCAAGATACAGCGCAAGCCAGACAGAGCCTTCTTGGCTGTCCGGCAGAGCTCCGCCCTGATCGGCATAAAGACCGCAGGATGCCTTACCGCCATCGTCAAAAGAGATCGTACAGGAATACGCACTGTCCATCTCATAGTTGAAAGGACGTCCTTTTTCAGGATCTGTCCAGAAACATCCGCGGCCATCCTCCTCAAAGGTAAGGAATCTCACATCGTCACCCGTTTCAAAGCTCACTTCACCGGACTTGCTGTCAACGATCTCGTACAGAACATAATACATTTCTGCCGTCAGAACCTCGGAATCGAATGAGGCGACCTTAAGACGCGTCGTGTCCAGAGCAAAGAACACACCGTCGTCTTCCGATTCTCCGGAATAATCGGGGTACTCGGTAATCTCGGACCAGATACAGTCCTCGGTGATGATCTTATCGTCAAAGGCAAAGCTGTTGCTCTCCCTTTCACCGAAGCTGCAGCGGTAGAAATAGAATTCGCCGTCAGAGTCGTTATACGCTTTGAAATAGCCCCCGCTGCCGGAGCCGGTCATCACACAATTGAGGAACATCTGCCTGCTCTGTGCGTTGCAGAGCTCCAACGTACCGTTTTCACAGTCGCGGATCGTGGAATCAAAACAGGCCAGACGCGCACACGCATCTGTCCCGATGCCGTAAACACCGCAGCCGTAGAGATCCATCCCAGAGAGTACAATGTCGCTGGTTTGCGTAAAGTACAGCACGTCTCCGACGCAGTCGCCGGTATCACTATGCCCCATGGTAAGGTCCATCATGCCGATATCGGAACAGTTTTCAAAACGCAAAACGTTGGCATAACGCGGGTCAGTCACAATCTCGGTATCCGCCGCCAAGCCGGACGCGGAAGCAATGGAAAGCCCACTCACGCCGGTGACAACAAGTTCGGGACCGTCGTATACCTCGTCGATGCGCACAAACTTGCGGCTCTCATTAAAATGTTCTCCCTCCCTCGCATAGAGCGTGGTGAGCGCATCGCTCAGATTATATCTGCCCGGGGCAAGCAGAATCTGCGTATCCGGAGCAATGTTTTCGATCATCTGCTCCATATCGGAGACAAGTACGACCCGTTTGCCTGCCACAACCTCAAACTGGCAATCTTTTCCGATTATAAAGCTTCCATGGTCCTTCCATTCCTCATTGAGACGCTGACTCTCCCAACGGCCAAAGCTGCAGCGTTCAAAGCGCGCCCCGCTATCGCTGCCGTGGTGGTAGTAGGCGGGGAGAAAGTCACTCCCCTCGTTCCCGGTAAAGGAGCAGCCTTCGAAGCGGATAAAGGAACCGCTAAGACTCAGCATATCGAAACCTCCGTTGTCCCTGAACGTGCAGTTCTCAAAGACAGCATCACTGCATAAGCGCATGTCAACGATACCGTAGCTGCACTCGCGGATCACGCAGTCCTTAAGTGCAATGCCCACCGTGTGCTCTGCTGTCACACCATATGTGCCGCAGCCATAGAGATCCAGATCTTCAAGACTGATTTCTTGGCAGTAATCAAACGCCAACACCGCACCCTCGCAGTTTCCCTGCTCAATCGTATGGCCAAAGGTAATGTTCTCAATGACAATATCGGAACAGTCATTGAAATAGAGCACATCAGAATAGCGGGGCTGTGCCACAACCTCGACTTTACCGTCCTTTGCCCCGCGAATCGTCAGTCCCTCGACCTTACGTATCTCTGCCTGCCAGCCGTCAGTGAAGCTGCGGGTAACATAGTCAGAGACGGTATCGGAAACCTCATGGAGATACTCTGTAAGATTATAGGTACCCGGGGCGAGTTCAATGACCGCACCCGGAGCTATCGCCTCGAGAAATTCACCAGCCGTACTGACACGGATCACTTCTTCCTCAGCCACAGATTCTTCCGACGAAGCGGATGACTCCGGAAGAGTTGATACGGACACAGCAGATTCCTGTTCCGGCGTGACGGCAAACTCTCCTTTTTCGGAAGCCTCACCGCACCCGACAAGCGACACTAGCAGCAAAAGCGCCAGCGCAAATACGCAGATATTCAACTTCTTATCCATATTTCTCAATCCTTTTCCTCTTTCCTTCCATGAATCGGCCTAACATAAAAGATAAGGTCATCTGACGGTTCAACGAATATACTTTCATTATTATTTAGTATATCATAACCCGACAAAAAATCTACTGTTTCCACATGCAGAGGCAGTTTTTCGTTTAAGAATAACAAGCTCCCTGTTTTCTTTCCAGATTGATTAGTGCAAAATATAATCAGTATCCATCAACTTTCCCCAAAACAATAAGTACCATATTCTAAAGAGGTGCAACTGATGAAAATTTATTATTTACATTCATTAACAGATGACACGATTCTCTCCCTCATCCTTCAACACCAGGACAAAACCCTGACTGTAATCGATGGTGGTTGGCGTAAGGACGCAGAGTATTTGTTTGCCTTTTTGAAAACACTGGCTGGTCCTGTACCACACATTGACCGCTGGATTTTGACGCACGGGCATTCTGACCATATCGGTGCTTTTACGGAACTTTGCGAACACCATGCCAAAGAATGGACTCTTGGTGATCTCTATTTTGATTTTCCTGAAATTGAACTGGTGTACAGATTGGAAGCATTTAATGTAGAGGGACTTGTAGAGTTTTCACAGATACGGGATAAACTGCCTGGGCGCCATGGCCGGCCGTAAACTGCTGAAACGTTGGGGCGGCACCGGCGAACTCAATGCGGATATCGTACAAATGGCTCATCACGGGGAAGGCGGCGCAGAAAAAGAAGTTTATGAGGAAATCAGGCCGCATATATGTATTTGGCCCACACCAAGCTGGTTATGGGATAATAATCTGAATGGCCAGGGAATCGGAAGCGGACCATGGTCTACGCTGGAAACAAGAAAATGGATGCAGGAACTTGGTGTTGAAACCCATATAAAAGACTGGGAGGGTTCCCATATGCTTGAAATTGATCATGGAAAGATTACGATCCAAAAATTGTCTGTTCCTGAATTCCTGCAATTAAGCTGATCCCGGCTTAACACAGTTTATACTGACAAAAAATGATGCTGATATTATGAGGAACCAACAAACGAATCCCCAAATATCAGCATCATTTTTCATGTCAGATTGTTTTTATGCCATTTTTTCATGTTTCTATAAATTTTTTTCGATTCGATACCGTTATTTCAGATACTCCACAATATTCTTAAGCAGAATATCCGCTGCCGGCTCTTTTCCAAGATTCTCTTCGATTCCTAACGTTGATATGTAAATTCTGCCTTTATTGCAGTTTACACCCAGCACATTGTGCACGCAGGCGTAAGAACCATCATATGCATAATACCCTGTGTAAAATGCAGGACACACAACATCGTCCGGATTGATCGCGGTTTCAATGCATTTCATTGAAATCACCTGACCGAATCGTTTCGGATCCATAAGGCCACTCCCGAGTCCTTTGAACACTTCCCGATTTGCCATGACACTTTCTTTATGATAGAGCCATTCCTGATTTTCTTTCACTGTAATCTCGTCCGCAAGCTTCAACAGTCTGATATTGTCACTGTTTTCACCATAAAAAGCTTCGCAGTCTATAAAGAATACTCTGGCGCCGTTTTCTGCTGCTTTGTGCAATGCAATGACTTCTTCAGCATTTACCTTGCCGGCAAGAATGAGCCCTTCTGTCTGACCGCTGAAACCTTTCGTCTGCACTCCCATTTCTTCAAGAAATTTCACAGTGGATTCTTTGAGTCCGCAAACTGCGATCACAGCGTCAGCATTGATCTCCTTTCGGTCTGTCACATAAAAATCCAGCTTATTTCCAAGAGGAGACGCATCTTTCATATAAGCGATAAGAGAATATTTTCCGCTCTTTACATCAAGGCGGATCCTTTTTTTCATAACAGGAACCGCAAAGGAATCATCTTTGATCTCAAAGCTTTCGCTCCACATCATAATGGTACCTTCATCACCGGTAACAGCAAAATCGGCTGTGTAAGTTCCTTTTTTTAATACACATTCATTGGCCAGCACTGCTTCGATTTCAAATTCTTCGCTGCTGTATACATGCGTTCCGGCAAACAGACAAAAACGCAGCGGTGCCCATCCATCACACACAGCATCATAAACCTCCGGCTTGAATCTTCTCCAAAGGCTCCACAAGCCTTCACCGCACCAGCCATGGTCCAGAAGGCCGGTCAGGCTGTAGCCGCCAAACTGCGGATTGGAACGGACTGCATTGAAAATCCTTCTTCTGTCTTCTGCGCTGAGCCGCTGACTTTCCTTAAGCATCATCTCTGCATAAGGGTAAACCTTCTTTAATCCCAGTCTTTCCCAATCAAGCTCAAGCTGTTGTGCCTGATTCTTTATCAGTACATAATCCTCCAGATCTTTTCTGTATCCATACTGCTCATAGTGCTTTGCTTCTTCAATTACATTGAAGATAGAACTCATACCTGTTTCTGAAAAGTAAGCAGGCTTATATCCTTTCGCATAATTTCTCACATAGCTGATATAGCTGTCCTTCAGGGGATATTCCGGGTAAATATGCAGATCACCGCCGCTGTCTATTCCCATATTTCCAGATACGCCGTCCCGCTTGATATCGCTGTCATCATCTTCGAAAAGCAGATCACTTCCCATAGCCGCATTCCAGGTGTCAGAGTAAGGATTGGATGCAGACGCGATCTCCTTATACTGATCCCATCTGCCGGAATTGAAAAACACCAGTCTGGAAGGATCCATCTTTCTAAGCTTCGGCAAAAATTCTCTGGCATGCTTTGTCACAGGAAACTGATCGCTCATTTCATTCAAAAGCCCCCAGATTGTCACCGATGGATGATTTCTGTCACGTTTGATCATCTCAATCACACTATTATCAAAACGCTCCAGCATTTTTTCTTCATCGCCAATCTTGTCGAGTCCTTTACCCGGCAGGAAAGAACCATTTCCAAGATTCCAGCCTGCATAACTTTCCTCATAGATCATCAGACCAATCTCATCCGCAGCCTCCAGCTGTTCTGTACGGAGCATTCCGGCAATCGCTCTGACCATATTAAAGCCATAAGATTTAGCCATGATCATGTCTTTTCTGATCTGCTCTTTTATCGCAGGATATCCCTGTCCTACAGGAAATGCATTGCCTGTATGGGAATTCTTCAGGAAAATCTTACGGTCATTTAAATAAAAATATCCGTCTTTTATCAACAGTTCTCTGAATCCGAACGTTTCAAGCTTCGTATGGCTTCCGTATTCGCTGTTTATGCTCACCTCTACCCTGTACAGATTCGGGTCATCAATATCCCAAAGCTTGACATCAGGTACAATGACAGATATTATGTTTTCCGAATATCCGTCCTTTGCCAGCAAACTGACCTTTTCTCCTGCAGCTTTCTCTTTCACACCATATCTGCTGTAAACATTGACTTCCAAAGATGCCGGGGCTTCATCCCTCTGTGTATTCTGTATACTCACTTTAGCAGTCAGCTCACCCGTATGAATATCACCTGTTAAAAAAACATCCTCAAGATAAAGTGCCGGCAGACATACCAGGTCAACCTCCCCCCACAGACCACCGTGGTTTGAACAGGAACCTGCCGTCATTTTGGGCATCTTATTGCGGTTGGGGATGTTTACGATGTTGAGTCCGTCAATATCCTCCACTACAGGGTTAACCAGCCTTACAGAAAGAAGATTTTCCTCTTTGATCTTCACCTTATCAGTCACATCAAATTGAAACGGTGTCTCACCGCCCTCGTGAGAGCCAATATATTCACCGTTCAGATATACATCGGCTTTATAATCAGCCGCTCCAAAACACAGCAGAAGCCTGTCGTGCTCTTCACAGTTGATTTCCGGCACAAAACGGTTCCAGTAAAATACTACGCCGTGGCAGTCCGGAAAAGCTTCCTGAATGATGGAAGGAATTTTTGTCCCGACAGCAGCCTCGGAAATCCGGACATCCCACCCTTTTTCCCTGCCATTGTTATCAGGATCTTTATCTATGTACCAGTTTTCACAGAGTCTGCAAATTTTCTTTTCGCTCATTTTTTCTCTCCTTCTTACATTATCTTCCCTAAAACTTTGTTAAAACGCCGAACTTTGCGGTATGAAAATGCGAATTCTACTTTTCCAGCGTCAATATGTCAAACATCCTGCCTTCATAATCGAACGCCTGCAGTTCAAAGGACCAGGGAGTATGTGCCACCCTGACATAGTTGGGACGGGCACAGCGTTTGGCAGAAAACCCGTTACCCTTATCACGAAACCAGTCGTCACAGTCATGATAACCGCCCACCAGAACGTAACGTACACCATCCCAATGCAGCTTTCCATTCTTGATGGGGTGAGAACGCTCATAAACGACTGCATAAGAATTAAACACCACATCCACGCCGTACTCCTCAAAGAGCGGAACGCTTCGCTGTTTTCCACATCAGGCTTAAAAACCGGAATATAGGTGTCTGTCTCAGAAGCATCGATTCTTTCAAACATGGATGGACAATCCAGCACCATGAAATGAACACAGCCATAGTCGAAAGAATAATTCCGGACTTGCTCTCCTATTTTGATACCCTGCTTTTTTTCACAATATCACATTCCCACCTGGAAATAAATGCAAAAACAGCAGATATATGTGGTTCTTTTGTTCCTTTCGTTACACGGTTACTGATATCCATTTATCTGTCACAGAACCTTTTTGATCGGACACCGTCAGTTCACAAACCTGATCATTGCGGATGTCTGGTTATGGATGTAATCAATAACATTTATCATTTTCACAAATCGAAAGCCATAGCGAGACCCTCAGAATATATCCTGAAAGTTCACTATGGCTTTTACGATCAATAGACCTTACTTTTTCGTATAGATCAATACGGCAGAGGAGCGTTTCTGCGCAAGCTCGACAGTAAAACCATCAGCAAGAGTTGCGCCGGAAACATCAATCTTTGCGCCTGTATCCAGATTTTCGATGGTATACTCTGCATTCCGGTCAATTCCGCGAAGTTCGAAATCCGCTGCCCGCAACGGGCTTTCTGAACGACGGAACGCCATAACAATTCCCTCGTTCGCATCGTTTAAATGCATCTGCCAAGCAATCCAATCCTTCGGATCATCTGTCGCACCGGTGAGAGGATAGAAATCACCATAGGTGTAGGGTCTGATACGCTTCTGCTGTTCATACATTTTTCGGCACCAGTCGAAGACCCATTCGGATGCGTTTTCCGCAGGAGTGTTCAGTGTAATGCCGGAGTTCATGCGGCTGCGTACGGCGTAAGTATCCCCGGCGAAAGGCATCTCCCGCTTCATGGTAAGTGCGGTATCGGCATTTTCGGACATCGGATAACTTGTACCGTTCACGGGGATGAAATGGTTCAGGAAATATGTCTGCAGCTGATGCCCCTCATCCATCGAATCCAGGAAGCAGGAATAGTCTGTGCGGAAAAACGGGATGCTGTAGCGCAGCGCTTCATAGTCAAGACGGCGACCGCCGCTGGCGCAGTTATCGATGATCAGATTCGGGAAGCGGGTGAGCAGCTCTTTCCACATCCTGTAAAGACCGCGGTTGTAGTTAATTTCGCTGATGCCCTTGCGGTCGGGTTTGTCGTTCATTCTCCAGTAAGACAGCGGCGCATAGTTGAAGTCAATGCGCAGCACACGCAGATGGTAATTTTCAATATCCTCAATCAGACGCTGAGTGAGCCATTCACGTGCCTCATCGTTGCCAAGATTCAGCATCAGGCTGGAACCCGGCGTACAATTACCGATATACCAATCGGGATGCTCATGTACGCGAGCCGCATTGCTGACCGCGCGTTCCGGTTCATACCAGAGCAGAAAATCAATACCGATTTCACGGCAACGGTCCGCCACAATCTGCATTCCGTCCGGATAGATCAGCGGGTTGGAACGCCAGTCATTGACGCCTGCATAAAGATACCAGCAGGACTCATAATGGTCATTGCGCACGTCGATGCTTGTTTCATCGCCATACCATCCAGCGTCAATCCAATAGCAGTCCGCTCCGGGCTGCTTGCGCTGAATCAGTTCAAGGTTCTTAAGATTCCCCTCCTGACCGGCACCGCCCCAGCCGGATATGCAATTCACCAGCTCGATCGGCTTTCCGTCAGCACTCTTCGGCACGATCTGATCTACGGCAAAGCGGCGGTAAGTGTTGTAGCCATCCTCTTCCTTGCCTGTCCATTCGCACATGAGCATGCGAGGCAGCTCAAGGCGTTCGCCCGGCAGCACCACAAATTCACAGTCCTCCATACGGGCACTGAAATCAACGTATCCGTCATCATTCGTTCTCCATGCAGTGGCATTCCACTGACCGCTCCATCCGATGGCAAGAATATAACCTATGCCATCCAGAATCATATTGAAATAAGGCGCCGTGTGAGAGGAAGAGCGTCCGCCGAAGCACTTCAATTCGCGCCGTGCGCCATGAAACATTTGGGTGCGAAGAAAGCGGAAGTCATTCAGCTGCTCGTTGGAGCCGGCCATTTCCACAAAGAAAGGCGTAACGGCAAGGGGATCGAACAAGAAATGGATATTGGCAATATCCACATCCGATACCAGCTTGGAGGTATACTCGCTGTTGTTTTCCAATACAAAGCCCCACTCTACTACAGGGTGCTTGTAATAACGACGGATTTCCAGCGTGATCGTAAGCTGCCTGTCAGGGGAAAACGAACGCTTTTCCAACTGATAGTTGTCAGTTTCGATGATTTCGGTACTCCACCCGGTATCAACCGGAATCAGATTTCCACCATAATTCAACCGGACGGGAGCCTTCTGATCCAAAAAGGTATTATACAGATGTTGCGTTAAATTCATGGGAGGTCCTCCTTATCAATTTTGCCTTTTTTCAAAGTGTAGGCAGCAGCAAACTGCTTTTGTTTCTCACGAACTCATTGTATCAAAATAGACAATGCAAAACAAGTCTGCAAAAATAGTACCGCAGCAATAATCTTATCATGTTTCAATTACATTATTAACGAAAAAAGGCTCCCGAGAAAACTCTCAGAAGCCTTGATTTTACTAAGTTATACCACTCGAAGATTATACCTCGATTCCGCTTTGCTTCATCTCGGTCGCGGCAGTCGCCGCTTATAAATAAGCATAATAAAGCCCGGTTACAAGTAAACTTGCACCGGGCTTATTATGCTTATTTTATAATCTTCTCGTTGCTTACGCGCAGATTATTCGATGATGGTAGCAACACGACCGGAACCTACAGTACGGCCACCTTCACGGATAGCGAAGGTAAGACCCTGTTCCATAGCGATAGGATGGATCAGTTCAATGGTCATTTCTACGTTGTCACCAGGCATGCACATTTCGGTACCAGCGGGCAGTTCGCAAACACCGGTAACGTCAGTTGTACGGAAGTAGAACTGAGGTCTGTAGTTGTTGAAGAAAGGAGTATGACGGCCACCTTCTTCTTTGGTCAGAACGTAAACCTGTGCGGTGAACTTGGTGTGGCACTTAACAGTGTTGGGCTTTGCAAGAACCTGACCTCTTTCGATTTCAGTTCTCTGAACACCACGAAGCAGTGCGCCGATGTTGTCACCAGCCTGAGCTTCGTCAAGCAGCTTACGGAACATTTCGATACCAGTTACAACGGTCTTTCTGGTTTCTTCTTTGATACCAACGATTTCAAGTTCGTCGTTCAGATGCAGAGTACCTCTTTCTACTCTACCGGTAGCAACGGTACCACGACCAGTAATGGTGAATACGTCTTCTACAGGCATAAGGAAAGGCTTGTCGGTGTCACGTTCAGGATCGGGAATGAAGCTGTCAACAGCATCCATCAGTTCCATGATCTTGTCGCCCCATTCGCCGTTGGGATCTTCCAGAGCTTTCAGACCGGAACCCTTGATGATAGGGCAATCCATGAAGCCATACTCTTCGAGCTGTTCGGTGATTTCCATTTCAACCAGTTCAAGCAGTTCTTCGTCATCAACCATGTCGCACTTGTTCATCCATACAACGATGTAAGGAACGCCTACCTGACGGGACAGAAGGATGTGTTCCTTGGTCTGAGCCATAACACCGTCGGTAGCTGCTACTACGAGGATAGCGCCGTCCATCTGAGCTGCACCAGTGATCATGTTCTTTACATAGTCAGCGTGGCCAGGGCAGTCAACGTGTGCATAGTGTCTGTTTTCGGTCTGATATTCAACGTGTGCGGTAGAGATGGTGATACCACGTTCTCTTTCTTCGGGAGCTTTGTCGATGTTCTCGAAGTCTACCTTTGCGTTACCTGCTACTCTTTCAGTCAGAACCTTGGTAATAGCTGCGGTAGTGGTGGTTTTACCATGGTCAACGTGGCCGATGGTACCAATGTTACAATGAGCTTTGTTTCTTTCGAATTTAGCTTTTGCCATTTTGGATAATCCTCCTTAAATCAAGTGATTAAGTGTTATTGTTTTTAATCAGCTATCAACAATTATATTCGATAACTGCGATATTTTCAAGTGTTATTTACACCTGAGCGCCTTATTTTACGGGAATTTCCCGTATATTTATGGCTTATTCTCCCGGAAATTATCTTTCCGGGAGATAATAATTAATGTTTTATGGTTTATCAGCCAAAAAGGATTTATTTACCCTTTGCAGCGATAACCTTCTCCTGTACGCTCTTAGGTACTGCTTCGTACTTTTCAAAGAACATGGAGTAGTTACCACGACCCTGAGTTCTGGAACGCAGGTCGGTGGAGTAACCGAACATTTCAGCAAGCGGAACATATGCTTTTACAAGCTTACCGCCGCCGATATCTTCCATACCTTCGATACGGCCACGACGGGAGTTGATATCACCGATAACGTCACCCATGTATTCTTCAGGCATGGTTACTTCTACCTTCATGATAGGCTCGAGCAGAACAGCACCAGCTTTTGCCATAGCATCTTTGAATGCCATGGAACCAGCGATATGGAATGCCATTTCGGAGGAGTCTACTTCATGGTAGGAACCGTCATAAACGGTAGCGTGTACACCCAGTACAGGGAAGCCAGCCAGAATACCGGACTTGGTAGCTTCTTCGATACCTTCGCCAACTGCAGGGATGTATTCCTTAGGAATAGCACCACCAACAACTGCGGATTCAAACTTGAAGGTTTCTTCACCGTTAGGATCCATGGGCTCGAATTTAACTTTACAATGACCGTACTGACCACGACCACCGGACTGCTTAGCGTATTTGCTGTCCACGTCAACTGCTTTGGAGAAGCTTTCCTTGTAAGCAACCTGAGGAGCACCAACGTTAGCTTCTACTTTGAATTCACGAAGCAGACGGTCAACAATGATTTCCAGATGAAGTTCACCCATACCAGCGATGATGGTCTGACCGGTTTCCTGATCAGTATGAGCGCGGAAGGTAGGATCTTCTTCAGCCAGCTTAGCAAGAGCAACACCCATCTTGTCCTGACCAGCTTTGGTCTTAGGCTCGATAGCAAGCTCGATAACGGGTTCAGGGAATTCCATGGACTCAAGAATTACGGGATGCTGGTCATCACAGATGGTATCGCCGGTGGTGGTGAATTTGAAACCAACCGCTGCAGCGATGTCACCAGAGTAAACCTTATCCAGTTCCATTCTCTTGTTCGCATGCATCTGAAGGATACGGCCTACGCGTTCCTTCTTATCTTTAGTTGCATTCAGTACGTAAGAACCGGAGTTCAGGGTACCGGAATACACACGGAAGTAAGCAAGCTTACCTACGAAGGGGTCAGTCATGATCTTGAATGCAAGTGCGGAGAAAGGTTCTTCATCGGAAGAATGTCTTTCAACTTCATTACCTTCCATGTCAACACCCTTGATTGCAGGGATGTCAATAGGAGAAGGCATGTACTCAATAACAGCATCAAGAAGCTTCTGTACACCCTTGTTTCTGTAAGCAGTACCGCAGCATACAGGGATTGCAGCACACTCACAGGTTGCTTTTCTCAGAACTGCTTTCAGTTCTTCGTTGGAGGGTTCTTCACCTTCCAGATACATCATCATCAGTTCGTCATCGAGTTCGCAGATTTTTTCTACGAGTTCGGTACGATACAGTTCAGCATCATCTGCCATGTCTTCAGGGATATCAACGATAGAGATATCGTCGCCCTTGTCGTCATTGTAGATATATGCTTTCATTTCAAACAGGTCAATGATACCCTTGAATTCATCTTCCTTACCGATAGGTAACTGGATGCAGATAGCATTCTTGCCCAGACGGGTCTTGATCTGTTCTACAGCGCCGTAGAAGTTAGCACCAAGAATATCCATCTTGTTGATAAATGCCATACGGGGTACATTGTAGGTGTCAGCCTGACGCCATACGTTTTCAGACTGAGGTTCTACACCACCCTTTGCACAGAAAACACCTACTGCACCGTCAAGGACACGCAGGGAACGTTCTACTTCTACAGTGAAGTCAACGTGACCAGGGGTGTCGATGATGTTGATACGGTGTTCAGCAGCGCCTTCCTTAGGCTTGCAGTTTTCCTGCAGGGTCCAGTGACAGGTAGTAGCAGCGGAAGTAATGGTAATACCTCTTTCCTGTTCCTGCTCCATCCAGTCCATGGTTGCTGTACCTTCATGAGTGTCACCGATCTTATAGTTTACACCGGTATAGTAAAGAATACGTTCTGTAGTAGTAGTCTTACCTGCGTCGATATGAGCCATAATACCAATGTTTCTGGTGTTCTCTAAAGAATATTCTCTTCCAGCCAAAGGTTTTTCCTCCTTATCTTAATCAGCTGTGGCTTACAAAGCTTCTCTTACAGATATTAGAATCTGTAGTGAGAGAATGCCTTGTTAGCTTCTGCCATCTTATGAACGTCTTCTTTTCTCTTCACGGAAGCGCCAGTATTGTTAGCTGCATCCATGATTTCGTTAGCCAGTCTTTCTTCCATGGTCTTTTCGCCTCTTTTACGAGAGAACATGGTCAGCCAACGAAGGCCTAATGCCTGACGTCTGTCAGCTCTAACTTCGATCGGAACCTGGTATGTTGCACCACCGATACGTCTAGCCTTAACTTCCAGAACGGGCATGATATTGTTCATTGCTTCTTCAAATACTTCGATAGCCGGTTTACCGGTCTTCTCTTCTACTCTGGCAAATGCACCATACACGATCTTCTGAGCTACGCCCTTCTTACCGTCTAACATGATGTTATTGATAAGCTTGGTAACTACCTTATCGTTGTATAAAGGATCTGCCAATACGTCTCTTTTCTGAATATGTCCTTTACGCGGCACGGTTCTTCCCTCCTTAATTATAATCGCCTACGGAAAAATATTCCGTTGGTGAATCCCCGTTTCTTCATTATATTAATGAAAGGGATTCAAATTAATTCATCGGTACTCACATGTGTCCTCTAATGTGTTCGTGCGGTCTATCTGTACGCATCCACGCGAACTGCAGCTCATTCTGCAGCAGAATCCCAACACTTAATTAGTTCTGTTTGTGGTACTCTTTCCTACTTCAGACCGCTATTATTTCTTCTTAACAGCAGTTGCTTTAGGTCTCTTAGCGCCATATTTGGATCTAGCCTGACGTCTGTTTGCAACGCCTGCGGTATCCAGGGTACCTCTGATGATGTGGTATCTGGTACCAGGAAGGTCCTTAACACGGCCGCCTCTGATCAGAACAACAGAGTGTTCCTGCAGGTTGTGTCCTTCACCGGGGATGTAGCTTGTTACTTCCAGACCGTTGGAAAGACGAACTCTGGCGATCTTTCTAAGAGCGGAGTTAGGCTTTTTAGGAGTAGTTGTCTTAACAGCGGTACATACACCTCTCTTCTGGGGTGCGGAAGCATCGGTGCTCTTTTTGTGAAGGGAGTTGTAACCTTTCTGGAGAGCGGGTGCTGTGGATTTCTTTTCAGCTGTCTGACGTCCTTTTCTTACTAACTGGTTAAATGTGGGCATTCTGTTTCACCTCCTGCGACTTCATCTACTGGTTGCTATTTTTGACTGAAAATTCAGTCTTATGCACATTTTTTGGCTTTTTGCTGTTTACCGTGTGGATCCGGCTTGCAGTTGATTCTGATTTTTTAAAATCAGAACACACAAAAAGCACCCAAACGCACGATTTATAGTATACGTGCATCTGGGTGCCTTGTCAATACATTTTTACATTTTTTTATTTAGCAATTTCATCTTCCGGAGCTTCTTCGGTAAAATCTTCTTCGATCTCATCGTTTTCTTCCAGAACTTCATCTGCTTCCTCTTCCTGACTTTCCATAGCCAGCTTTGCAGCTTCCGCACGTGCTGCTCTTTCTGCTTCCTGAGCTGCGATGATCGCATCGGTGTTCAGGGAAACATTGCGGTAACGCTTCATACCGGTACCAGCAGGAATCAGCTTACCGATAATTACGTTTTCTTTCAGACCTACCAGCGGATCGATCTTACCCTTGATCGCTGCTTCAGTCAGAACCTTGGTGGTTTCCTGGAAGGATGCTGCAGACAGGAAGGAATCTGTTGCCAGAGCTGCCTTGGTAATACCAAGCATTACCTGTTTGCCGTCAGCGGGCTGTTTGCCTGCTGCGATCATCTCTTCGTTGGTATCTTCAAAATCAAGTACATCGATCATGGTACCGGGCAGATATTCTGTGTCACCTGCGGTTTCGATGCGTACTTTCTTCAGCATCTGACGCACGATAACTTCGATGTGCTTATCGGAGATATCTACACCCTGCAGCCGGTATACACGCTGAACTTCACGGAGCATGTAGTCCTGTACTGCACGAACGCCCTTGATCTTTAACAGGTCGTGAGGATTTACGGAACCTTCGGTCAGTTCATCACCAGCCTCCAGTTTCTGTCCGTCAACGATCTTGATTCTGGAACCGTAAGGGATCAGATATGCTTTGCTTTCCTGCGTCTCTTCATTGGTAATGATGATTTCACGCTTTTTCTTGGTATCCTTGATAACTGCTGTTCCGCCAAACTCTGCGATGATTGCAAGACCTTTCGGTTTTCTTGCTTCAAAAAGTTCTTCTACACGGGGAAGACCCTGTGTGATATCGTCACCAGCGACACCGCCGGAGTGGAAGGTACGCATGGTCAGCTGTGTACCGGGTTCACCGATGGACTGCGCTGCGATAATACCAACTGCTTCACCAACCTGTACAGCTTCACCGGTTGCCATGTTGGCACCGTAACATTTTGCACAGATACCGGTCTTGGAACGACAGGTAAGGATGGTACGGATTCTTACTTCTTCAACGGGCTCGCCCTTCTTATCCACACCTACAGAAAGGATCTTCTTTGCTCTGCTGGGGGTGATCATGTGGTTTGCACCAACGATCAGCTTGCCGTCTTTGTCGTAAATATCTTCGCAGGAATATCTTCCTGTGATTCTGTCTTTTAAGCCTTCGATGGTTTCCTTGCCGTCCATGAATGCTTTTACATCCATGCCGGGGATTCTGCCTCTGCCTTCCGCACAGTCGATCTCATGAACGATCAGCTGCTGGGAAACGTCAACCATTCGGCGGGTCAGGTAACCGGAGTCAGCGGTACGAAGCGCGGTATCGGACATACCTTTACGTGCGCCGTGCGCGGACATGAAGTATTCCAGTACGTCCAGACCTTCACGGAAGTTGGACTTAATGGGCAGTTCAATGGTCTTACCGGTTGTATCTGCCATCAGACCACGCATACCTGCCAGCTGTTTGATCTGCTGATTGGAACCACGCGCACCGGAGTCAGCCATCATGAAGATGTTGTTGTACTTATCCAGACCAGCCAGCAGCATGTCAGTCAGCTCTTTATCGGTTTCCTGCCAGGTTTCAACAACTGCACGGTAACGTTCTTCTTCGGTGATCAGACCACGTCTGTAGTTCTTACCGATCTTATCAACAGTTGCCTGTGCCTGTGCAAGCATTGCAGGCTTCTGGGCAGGCACGGTCATATCGGAAATGGATACGGTCATCGCTGCTCTGGTGGAATATTTGTAACCGATCGCTTTTACATCGTCCAGTACTTCTGCGCTGACAGATGCACCGTGAGTGTTGATGACTTTGTCAAGGATCTGTTTTAACTGTTTTTTGCCTACGTGGAAATCTACTTCCGGCTTCAGGAAATCTTCCGGATTGGTACGGTCCACATAGCCAAGATCCTGAGGCAGGATCTCGTTGAAGATGAAACGTCCGAGGGTGGATTCAACCACACCGCTTACGGTTTCGCCTTCCGCATTTACCTTGGATACTCTCACTTTGATGCGGGAGTGTAAGGTACATGCACCGTTTTCATATGCGAGGATCGCTTCGTTAACGCTCTTGAATGCTTTGCCTTCGCCAACTGCACCGGGTCTCTCCTGAGTCAGATAGTAGATACCCAGAACCATGTCCTGTGAAGGAACCGCTACGGGACCACCGTCAGAGGGCTTTAACAGGTTGTTGGGAGACAACAGCATGAAGCGGCATTCTGCCTGTGCTTCCTGGGAAAGAGGAAGGTGCACCGCCATCTGGTCACCGTCGAAGTCCGCGTTGAATGCGGTACATACAAGGGGATGAAGCTTAATAGCCTTACCTTCTACCAGGATGGGTTCAAATGCCTGAATACCAAGTCTGTGCAGTGTAGGAGCACGGTTTAACATTACCGGATGCTCTTTGATCACGTCTTCCAGAACGTCCCAAACCTGGGTATCCATTCTTTCAACGAGCTTCTTTGCATTTTTGATATTCTGGGAAATTCCTCTTGCTACCAGTTCCTTCATAACGAAGGGCTTGAACAGTTCGATCGCCATTTCCTTAGGCAGACCGCACTGATAAATCTTAAGTTCAGGACCAACTACGATAACGGAACGTCCGGAGTAGTCAACACGCTTACCCAGCAGGTTCTGACGGAAACGTCCGGATTTACCTTTGAGCATATCAGACAGAGACTTTAATGCTCTGTTGCCGGGACCGGTAACAGGACGGCCTCTTCTGCCGTTGTCGATCAGCGCGTCAACCGCTTCCTGAAGCATTCTCTTTTCGTTGCGCACGATGATGTCGGGAGCACCGAGTTCAAGAAGTCTCTTCAGACGGTTGTTACGG
Organism: Lachnospiraceae bacterium; assembly: GCA_017500935.1. Lineage (GTDB taxonomy): Bacteria > Bacillota > Clostridia > Lachnospirales > Lachnospiraceae > Gallintestinimicrobium. Next base: position 2,066 of record JAFVXW010000073.1, on the reverse strand, counting down.
TTGATGATTCTTCTGTAAAGATCATTTAAGTCGGAGGTTGCAAAACGGCCGCCGTCCAACTGAACCATGGGACGAAGATCCGGAGGAATTACCGGGATCGCATCCATGATCATCCATTCAGGACGGTTTCCGGATTCGCGGAATGCTTCCACAACTTCCAGTCTCTTGATGATGCGCGCGCGCTTCTGGCCGTTTGCATCTTCAAGCTCATCTTTTAATTCTTTTGCTTCGGTTTCCAGGTCAATGGCCTGCAGAAGCTCTTTGATTGCTTCTGCACCCATACCTACGCGGAAACGATTGCCCCAGGCTTCTCTTGCATCCTGATATTCCTTCTCAGACAGAACCTGCTTGTATTCCAGATTGCTGTCGCCTTTGTCCAGAACGATATAGGAAGCAAAGTACAGTACCTTTTCCAGTACACGGGGAGAAAGATCCAGGATCAGACCCATACGGCTGGGAATACCCTTAAAATACCAGATATGGGAAACCGGCGCTGCCAGTTCAATATGACCCATACGCTCTCTGCGGACACTTGCCTTGGTTACTTCAACACCGCAGCGGTCGCAGACAACGCCTTTGTAACGGATCTTTTTATATTTGCCGCAGTGACATTCCCAGTCTTTGCTGGGGCCAAAAATACGCTCACAGAACAGACCGTCGCGCTCAGGCTTTAAGGTTCTGTAGTTGATCGTTTCGGGCTTTAATACTTCACCTTTGGACCATTCTCTGATCTTTTCAGGAGAAGCAAGACCGATCTTGATGGCATCAAATGTCATCGGCTGATAAACTTCATTTTTTGTTTCAGACATCTATGGCACTCCTTCCAACTAATATGTGCGGCTTGCTATTATTCATCGTCAAAAGCATCATCAAAGCTGTCGCTTAAGTCAATATCGAAATCGTCATCTTCTGCAGAAACCAGTTCTTCGCTGTCTGCATCAAATTCCTGTTTCTGATAACCAAGCTTGCCAAGATCCTCTTCTTCCTTATAATTATAGCCCTTGGAATCGCCTTCTATCTCATAACGGTAATCGGTATCACCGTAGTCAACAGTTTCCATGATCTCCACTTCAGTATTGTCATCACGCAGTACACGAACATCCAGACCCAGGGACTGCAGTTCCTTAAGCAATACCTTGAAGGATTCCGGAATACCGGGTTCAGGGATATTTTCGCCCTTGATGATCGCTTCGTAAGTCTTTACACGTCCTACAACGTCGTCAGACTTCACAGTCAGGATTTCCTGCAGGGTGTAAGATGCGCCGTAAGCTTCCAGCGCCCAAACTTCCATTTCACCGAAACGCTGACCGCCGAACTGTGCTTTACCGCCCAGAGGCTGCTGTGTAACGAGGGAGTAAGGACCGGTGGAACGTGCGTGGATCTTATCGTCTACCAGATGATGCAGCTTCAGATAATGCATGTGACCGATGGTTACCGGGCTGTCGAAGTATTCACCGGTACGGCCGTCACGCAGTCTTACTTTACCGTCTCTGGAGATCGGAACGCCCTTCCAGAGCTTTCTGTGATCTCTGTTTTCATACAGGTAATCCACAACTTCAGGAAGCAGTTCCTCTTCATATTTTGCTTTGAATTCATCCCACTCAAGATTTACATAGTCATTTGCCAGATCCAGAGTGTCCTGAATATCATTTTCGTTTGCACCGTTGAAAATAGGTGTCGCAACGTTAAAGCCAAGCGCTTTTGCAGCCAGGGAAAGATGGATTTCCAGGACCTGACCGATGTTCATACGGGAAGGTACGCCCAGAGGATTCAGTACGATATCCAGTGGACGGCCGTTGGGCAGATAAGGCATATCTTCTACAGGTAATACGCGGGATACAACACCCTTGTTACCGTGACGGCCTGCCATCTTATCGCCGACGGAAATCTTTCTCTTCTGTGCAATATAAATACGTACTGCCTGATTTACACCGGGAGACAGTTCATCACCGTTCTCTCTGGTAAATACCTTGGCATCTACGATAATACCATATTCACCATGCGGTACTTTCAGGGAAGTATCTCTTACTTCTCTTGCCTTCTCGCCGAAAATAGCACGCAGCAGT
>JAFVXW010000072.1 GCA_017500935.1 Lachnospiraceae bacterium | reverse complement strand
TTCGGTCAGACCGGAAGCAGTTTCCTCAGCTTTTAGATTCCGGGATGCCAGACCGATGTCGCAGCGGCCTTCCTGCACAGCCTTGATGCCGCTGCCGGAGCCGGTGGGGTTATAGGTAAAGGTAATGCCAGGATCCATTTCCATGAACATTTCACCCAGACCGCCGATGACCTTCTCCATGGAGGTGGAACCATCCGTGGACACAGTGCCGGACAGAGTAGCACCAATTTCGATTTCCTCAGATCTACCGCCGCAGGCAGCCAGAGTCAGTGCCAAAGCAGCAGACAGTGCAATGCAAATCAGTTTTTTCATATGTAGATTTCTCCTTGATTTTGAATTTTTAGGTTTGAACCTTATGGTTTCATCATACTGTCCCGATGTAAAATCCGAAAGCAAGGTTTGGTAAAATGTATGTTTGACTTTGTAAAATGAATGAAAAGGACTTTGTAAAAGAGCCCCACAGTAAAAAACGCCTTCACATAATCATTGAGATTCGCGTGAAGGAGTTTTTTCTGTGTATTCATATTGACTTTGCGTGCATAGTTTTCAAAAATTATATCAATTATGGAAAGAAAACCCAATATAACGAAAAAGTTGGAACAATACCCCGTTCTCATTATTTGTCATGAACTGTAACATAGCATGATTGCCAGATGATATCTAACAACACAAAATAAACAAAACCTCTCCCAGTACCGATCGTTGGTATTGGAAGAGGTTTGATGCATATGGTAGGAGGAGCTATTAACCTGTTATCATCCCTTGCAGATCACACCGCAGGCGATTTTCCGTCCGGCATTGCCAGCAGGCTGAGTATGGAAGTCATCTGGATCGCTGTGTATGACTACCGTTTTTCCAATAATATCATGCACAGTAAACCGATCCGTTTTTACAGCCAGGTATGCGTTTCCCCGGCAGCACATCAACGGCGGTAAGTCACCTGCATGTTTTGGATGCACCTGATCCACAGGATTGTAGTGACTTCCTGTTTCTGAAAAGTCCGTTCCGGAGCAGCTTTCGCCTTGGTGAATGTGAAAACCGAAGAATCCTGTCTCATTTTCCTTGGGCAGCCCGAAAATTTCCGCCACAATTAACACACAGCCCTTCTGCTGATAAAAACGAATACATCCGGATAATTTGGGAACTTCCACACCTCCCCGGATTTGCGCCACAGCATCCGGACATTTTCTGCAATGTTGCATTAGATCACCTCATATCAGCATATTCCGGAATCTGTGTTTTGTAACAAATATTTTTAGAGTGCAGAGTCAATATCTACTGTTCTGTGATGCACCGGCTATTTTCGGACGGAGCCCCCAGGACAATAAGGACAGAAAGGACGAAATGAAACAATAACCTTTGTTCTTAGAATCTTTATACAATCTTTATACCATTGGCTACTCTCTTAACACCCTTTTTATGTCTTAAATTGTATGATAATAACAAAGAAAGGGGGTATCACCATGTGGGCGCTGTTTCATAAAAGGAAAATCACATCCTCGCAGATCATTCTTTATGGATTTGCGCTGGTGATCCTGATTGGCGCGGTGGTTCTGATGCTCCCGGTTTCCACTAACAC
>JAFVXW010000071.1 GCA_017500935.1 Lachnospiraceae bacterium | reverse complement strand
GATGAAGAGGAGGAAGAAGAGGAAGAACCTGTTCGCCGCGCTCCTGCCCGCCGTCCCTTAAATACCAGACCTGCCCGCCAGTACGAAATCGAAGAGGAAGAAGACGAGGAAGAGGAATATCAGCCCCGCCGTACCCAGAAGCAGGTAAAAAACCAGAAAGATAAAAACTTCCAGTCCAAGAATTTCCTGGAAGATGACGATCTTGAATTTGAATTTTTAGATCTGAAGTAAAGCACAAAAAGAGAACCCTGATCAAAGGGTTCTTTTTTTGTGCGCTGCTTTGCGATTCGCGGAGCGAATTGTGAAGGTTCCATTCCTTTATTTTCTATTTGACGCATCATACGAAACCTGTTATATTATCTCTATAACAAAAGGGGGAGGCCCTGTTTGAATTTTGCAAACGAGGAAAGAGTATGGTCATTCGGATTGATTTTAACAGTGAAGAAGCGATTTATATGCAGCTGCGCAATCAGATCATTCTGGGAATTGCCACCTGTCAGTTAAGAGAAGGTGATCTTTTGCCCAGTGTCAGACAGCTGGCAGAGGAAGTCGGCATTAACATGCACACAGTCAATAAGGCGTACAGTGTGCTAAGGCAGGAAGGTCTTGTGAAGGTGGACAGGCGCCACGGTGCCGTGATCGCCATTAATGCAGACAGACTGCGTGATCTGGAGGAAATGCGGCGTGATCTGATCATCATTCTGGCAAAGGCAAGCTGTAAGAATATTTCCAGAAAAGAAGTACATGCTCTGATTGATGACATATATGAAGGATATGGAGGACTGTAAGTATGCAGGCACAATTTACGGATAAGGCAAAGAATGTACTTGTGCTGGCAGGACGTGCGGCAAAGAATCTGCACCAGAGTTATACAGGAACCGAGCATATTCTGCTCGGATTATTACAGGAAAATACAGGCGTGGCAGCGCGGGTGCTCAATGACAACGGAGCAAACGAAACAGCTGTCAGAGAGATGATACAGGATCTGATCGCACCGCAGAAGGGGACACAGGTCACAGAACGTGACGGGTATTCCCCCAGAGCGCAGGCTGTGCTGGAAGAAAGTCACAGACAGGCGCAGAAGCTGGGCGGTATCCTTACAGGAACAGAACACATACTTCTGGCTCTGATCCTTGACGGCGATAATGTGGCTGTCCGTATTATGAATACCCTTTCCCTGCCGATTCAGAAGATTTTTGCGGATACCCTGATCGCAATCGGTAAGGACCCGGCTGTTTATAAGGAAGAAATCAGCCGCAAGACTAAAAAGAAAGGCTCACAGACCGCCCTTGAACAGTACAGCAGAGATCTGACAAAACTGGCAAAAGATGGTAAACTTGACCCGGTGATCGGCAGAGAGAGCCAGATTCAGCGTGTGGTACAGATCTTAAGCCGCAGAACCAAGAACAATCCCTGTCTGGTGGGAGAACCCGGCGTAGGCAAAACAGCCATTGTGGAAGGCCTGGCTGCAAGAATCGTTTCCGGCGATGTTCCGGATACGGTTTTGAATAAAAGAGTGCTGATGCTGGATCTGTCCGGCATGATCGCCGGAAGCAAATACCGCGGCGAATTTGAAGAACGTATCAAAAAGCTGATCCGCGAAGTGACAGACGATGGCAATATCCTGCTCTTTTTAGATGAACTGCACACCCTGATCGGTGCCGGCGGTGCAGAGGGGGCTATTGACGCATCCAATATTTTAAAACCCTCCCTTGCAAGAGGTGAGATACAGCTGATCGGTGCCACCACTCTGGAAGAATACCGCAAATATATTGAAAAAGATGCGGCTTTAGAGCGGCGTTTTCAGCCGGTAACGGTGGAGGAACCGGATGAGGCAGAGGCAATTTCCATTTTAAAGGGAATTGCACATAAATATGAAGAACATCACAGGGTGACGATCTTGCCGGAAGCACTGGAAGCAGCGGTGAAGCTGTCTGAACGCTATATCAGCGACAGAAAACTGCCGGACAAGGCTATTGATCTGATGGATGAGGCAGCAGCGGCGGTAAGGCTGACCACGCTGACACCTTCTGCAGAACAAAACCAGCTGGGTGAGCAGATTAAAGAAATGGAAAATCTGCTGGTACGCGCGATCCGGGATAATGATCTGGAAAATGCAGCAGTCTTTAAGCAAAAGCAGGATCAGCTTCTGGAAAAAGAAGAGAAGCTTGCCAGAAAGCTGCAGCGGCAGAAGGGCAAGGATTCTTTGGTGGTAACAGCGGAGGATATCGCGCAGGTGGTATCTGTCTGGACAAAGATTCCGTTAAGCAAACTGACTGAAAAAGAAGGGGAGCGTCTTTTAAAGCTTGAGTCTGTTCTGCATAAGAGAGTGATCGGACAAAAAGAAGCTGTCAGCGCAGTGGCAAGAGCAATGCGCCGCGGAAGAGTGGGCCTGCAGGACCCCAGACGCCCTATCGGCTCCTTCCTGTTTTTAGGTCCTACCGGTGTCGGCAAAACAGAGCTTTCCAAGGCCCTTGCAGAAGCGATGTTTGGCTCTGAAAATGCACTGATCCGTGTGGATATGTCAGAGTATATGGAAGGGCACTCCGTTTCCAAGATGATCGGTTCTCCTCCCGGCTATGTGGGCTTTGATGACGGCGGCCAGCTCTCTGAAAAAGTACGCCGCAATCCCTATTCGGTTGTTTTGTTTGATGAAATCGAAAAAGCCCATCCGGATGTGTTTAATATTTTGCTGCAGGTACTGGACGACGGACATATCACAGATTCCAAGGGCCGAAAAGTAAGCTTTAAAAATACGGTGATCATCATGACCTCCAATGCAGGCGCACAGCGGATCGTGGACCCCAAAAATCTGGGATTTTCAGCCAGAACAGACGAACAGAAAAACTATGACAGGATGAAATCCGGTGTCATGGAAGAAGTGAAGCGTCTGTTTAAGCCTGAATTCTTAAACCGTATTGATGAAACGATCGTGTTCCATCAGTTAAATAAGGAAGATATGAAGCAGATCATCACGCTACTTGCTTCCAATCTGACACAGCGCTGCGAGATGCAGATGGGAATCCGTCTGACGCTGACTCCTTCCTTAAAGGAAGAAATCGTGGAAAAACACAGTGATGTGAAGATGGGGGCGCGCCCGTTGAAGCGCGCGATCCAGACAATGGTGGAGGATGCGCTGGCTGAAGAAATCCTGGCCGGAAATGTAAAGGCAGGAGATAAAGTCAGTGCCGGTTTCAGAGAAGGAAAAGTAACATTCAGGGTAAAATAAATGGCAAAAGAAAAGAAGAAAACAGTGTTTTTCTGTCAGGAATGCGGTTATGAATCATCCAAATGGCTGGGACAGTGTCCCGGCTGCCGCGCATGGAATACTTTTGTGGAAGAACCTGCTGCCGCATCTGCGGCAAAGACAGGCGGAGGGCATAAGAGTGCCGGCTCTCAAAGCAAACCCACTCTTCTGAATGAAATTTCCATGGAGGCAGAGGCGCGTGTATCCACGTCTATTGCCGAACTGGACAGAGTCCTGGGCGGCGGGATCGTGACAGGATCTTTGACACTGGTTGGCGGTGATCCGGGTATCGGCAAATCCACGCTGCTTTTGCAGATGTGCCAGAAGCTGGCCGAAAAAGGCCGCCGTGTTCTGTATATTTCCGGCGAAGAGTCCTTGCGGCAGATCAAAATGCGGGCAATCCGCATCGGCAGCTTCACAGACAGCATGCAGCTGTACTGCGAGACCAATCTGGAAGAGATTGAAGCGCAGATTCAGCAGGAAAAACCGGAAGTGGTGATCATAGACTCCATTCAGACAATGTACAACGAGTCCGTAGGTGCTGCACCGGGCAGTGTGTCCCAGGTGCGGGAAAGCACAGGCGTACTGTTAAGACTTGCAAAAGGTCTGGGAATTTCCATTTTTATCGTGGGACATGTGACCAAAGAAGGAACCGTTGCAGGCCCCAGAGTACTGGAACATATGGTGGATACTGTGCTGTATTTTGAAGGAGACAGACATGCCTCTTACAGAATCCTGCGCGGTGTGAAAAACCGTTTCGGCTCCACCAATGAGATCGGTGTTTTTGAAATGCGCACGGAAGGACTTGTGGAAGTGACCAATCCTTCTGAATATATGTTAAACGGCAGACCGGAAGGAGCCAGCGGATCGGTAGTATCCTGCTCTCTGGAAGGAACCAGGCCCATTCTGACAGAAATTCAGGCGCTGGTGTGCCAGAGTAATTTCGGATTGCCCAGACGTCAGGCTAACGGTACGGATTTTAACAGAGTCAATCTTTTGATGGCAGTTTTGGAAAAACGGCTGCATCTGCAGATCGGCAGCTGTGATGCTTATGTCAACATCGCAGGCGGCATCCGGATTTCGGAGCCGGCAATTGATCTTGGCATTGTGATGGCGGTGATCTCCAGTTTCCGGAACCGTCCGGTGCCGGAAGGTGTCATTGCCTTTGGAGAAGTAGGGTTAAGCGGTGAAGTGCGTGCAGTCAGCATGGCGGAAACCAGAGTGCGGGAAGCAGTAAAACTGGGCTTTCACACCTGCATTCTGCCTCAGGTATGCTTAAACAATATGCCGCAGATTGAAGGAATACGCCTGATCGGGGTAAAAAGCGTGCAGGACGCTGCAGCGATCATATAAGAAGCTAAGTAAAAACAGCATCGACCGTGATTGGCCGACGCTGTTTTTTGTGCGCAAAACGCACACTTTTAGATCAGTTGTCAAAGGGCCAGCCAGGATATCCCGGGAAATAAGCCGGAGGAACGGCTCCCGGAAAATCCAGGCGGAAACCATTACGGTCAGGCTGATGTTTGCCCCATTCCCGTTCCGGATCATAGGTGGCAGGATTGACATGATCTGCGGACATGACAGTATCCGGAGAAAAATCATGAGGTATCTCGCTGTGAGGATTAGGTTCATTTGGTCTGGTCATGGACATCTCCTTTTTAAACATCATTTTTTAGTGACACATTTAGTTTTGCGTTCTTTGTCGCAAATTATGTAAATTAGTCTGAATTTGTTTGAATTGTATGTGGTAATGTTTTACAATAAATATAAAGGAGGGATGACGATGGAAAGACAGAAGATCATTACGATAGGAAGAAGTTTTGGAAGCAACGGACGTGAGATTGGAGAGAGACTTGCAGCGGCGATGGGAATCGGATTTTACGACAGAAATCTGATCGATCTGGCAGCAAAAAAGAGCGGACTGGAGCGGAAAGTGGTCGGAAATGCCGATGAAAAGCTGCTTGGAAGACTTGTGGAACTGGCACCGAACCTGGAGCTTTTGGCAGATGATACCAATGAGAAGGTGTATCGTGCACAGGCGGAAGTCATCCGTTCCATTGTCAAAAGAGGCGAATCCTGCGTGATCGTAGGACGGGGCGCTGATTATGTGCTCAGAAACAGACCTGAGGTATTAAAAGTATATATTTATGCACCGCTGGAGCGACGGATCGAGACTGTGATGGAACGCTATCATTTTAAGAGAAATGAAGCGGAAAAAGTGATCCGGCATATGGATAAGACCAGAAAGAATTACTATGAATTTTTCACAGACCGCAACTGGGATCAGAAAGAGGGCAAAGACCTTTTGATCGACAGCAGTGAGTTTGGAATTCAGGGAACCATGGAGCTGATCCGGGCGGCAGCAGAATGTAAATGGCAGAGAGAATGGGATGCTTTATGAGGATGGCAGGCGTGTAAAATAGCCTGTCAGAACAGCGGAGGATACAGAAAATGAGTTTTTTAAGCGTCAGTGATCTGACAGCAAGTTTTATTTATCAGGGAAAAAAAGAGACTGTGACAGCCGGAACCCACGTATTTGCAGATGGATTCTGTGCCGTACTGGAAACAGAAACGGTCTGTGAGGATGCGGCATATCTTCGTCTGATCCTGAAAAATACAGGAGATCAGAATACCGCGCAGATTCAGGCGGCAAAGACACTGGACTTAAAAGTTGTGACAGGAAAGACGGCAGTATATCACGGACTGATCGGTGATGACTGCGGCATCAGCAGCTTTCTGCCGGTTGACCGGGAAATTACGGAAAATTTCCATGAAGAACCTCTGGGCGGACGTTCTTCTGCCGTTACCGGTTTCCCTTATTTTGATGTGAGCTGGGAAGATAAGACAGTGGTCTGCGGTATAGGCTGGACCGGGCAGTGGAGCAAGGATATTCTGGTGGAAGCAGACGGCTTCCGTATTCAGGCAGGTCTTTGTGATTCTGATTTTTATTTAAAACCCGGTGAAGAGGTAAAGCTTGCCAGTGTACTGATCGTGCAGGGAGCAGAAGCGGCATCTGCAAGACGGAAATTCCGCCGGATCATAAGAAAGTTTTATTCTCCTTTTACCTATTTAAAAGAAGATATGTATCTGCCCACCTCCATTCAGTGTTTTGACCGGTATTTCCAGGGGATGGGCGGTTCCGTAAAAGATGATTTTTGGGCAACAGAGCAGGGACAGATCCGTACCATTGAAGGTGCCAAAAAGGTGAAGGGGCTGGACACTCTCTGGCTGGATGCAGCGTGGTTTAAAGTGGGATTCCCGCAGGGCGTGGGCAATTTTTCCTTTGCGGAAGGCTTCCCGAACGGTTTAAAGCCTGTATCTGACAAAGCACATGCAGAAGACATGAAATTTGTACTCTGGTTTGAGCCGGAGCGTGTGTATCAGGGAACAGAGCTCTATGCACAGCCTCATATGCTTTATCAATATGAGCAGAATGGAAACAAGCTGCTGAATCTGGGTGATCCTGCCGTTTTGAATTGGCTTAAAAACAAGCTGATCGCGATGATCCGCGACAATGGTATCGATGTATACCGTCAGGACTTTAATATGAGTCCGCTCCCGTACTGGAGAGCAGAGGATGAAGAAAACAGAAGCGGCATTTCTGAGATCAGACATATCAACGGTATGTACGAACTGTGGGATGCGCTGCTGGCAGAGTTCCCGAAGCTTCTGATCGATAACTGCGCAAGCGGCGGCAGAAGACTGGATCTGGAAACCGCCAGACGTTCCGTTACACTCTGGAAGAGTGATACCGGATGCTTCCCTGAAATTCCCGAGCAGCGTGTGACGGCGTGGAGCCAGAACCAGACGCTTACGATCAGTGAATATCTGCCTTATCATGCCTGTGCAGTCTGGGAGACCGATGCTTATACAGTCCGTTCCACCGCAACCCATGGTGTGGCATGTAATTTTGATGTACTGAATCCGGCATTTGATTATGCAGCTGCAGAAAAGATTCTGGAAGAGGTGGTTGAAATGAAAAAATACTGGGACGGTGATTTTTATCCGCTTTCTGCTCCGACGGAGAGCGAAGAAGGATGGATCATGTTCCAGCTGGCATTGGCAGACAGCGGTGCGGTATATGTGTTCCGCAGAGAATTTTCTAAACAGGAAAGTGAGATTCTGACCATTGCAGATCTGGAGGAAGGTGCGGAGTATCAGCTTACTTTCGTGGATGAAAAGCTTGCGCGCACAGAAAAAAGATATTCCCAGGCAGAATTATCCGCCGGTCTTAAGCTCAATATTCCGGAGTGCAGAAACAGCCTTATCGTTTTATACAAAAAAATGTAAAAAAAGTTAAAAAAACACTTGCAAATTCCAAAAGTCCGTGCTATTATGATTTTCGTCAGTTCGGTACGGACTGCGGATAGGGGCATAGTTCAAAGGTAGAACAGCGGTCTCCAAAACCGTCGATGTGGGTTCGATTCCTACTGCCCCTGCTAAAAAAGCTCGCATGATTGCGAGCTTTTTTTGTACGCGTATAGCATACATTTTTAATACATGCTGATACATTCGGAAACTTTGCATGGATCACCGGTCTGAAAAGCTCAGCGGTTTAAAAATCGTCATGCGCCCAAGCCAGCCGAAGATACGGGTCAGATAAATGCCGGGGATAATGCCGATACAGTCGATGAGCACATCGCGTTTGCTGCCGTTTCGGCCGGGAATAAAGGTTTGGCGGTATTCATCCAAACAGGCAAAGCCGATACAGAAAATACCGGATATGATCACCAGCCAGAAGCCCCGCAGCCGGTAAACATAAAGCGGAAGGGCAACGGAAACTGCCAGCAGAAAATATTCACTGATATGTGCCAGCTTGCGCACAAGACCGTGAAGCAGCTCTGTATAATATATAATCTGTGCAGAGTCCAGCTCAAGATTTAAAATACGGTCTAAAAGCCCCAGTAACTTTGTGGTAAAAAGCTGGCTGACTTGACTGGAAACTGCTCCCTGCTGTCCGGAGTAAAAAAAGATCAGATACATCATAAACAAAGCCGGCAGAAAAGAAAGCGGCTTTAACAGATAGCGCATCAGTTTTTTGAAAAAAAGGCAGAAAAACTGCATTTGGTTTCTCCTTTCGGTTTGTTTCATTATACCCCAAAATATTGGACATACAAGGAAAAAATCCTTAAGAATGATGAAAGAAATCCGGATTTGTGTTATGATAGAGAAAATCTTTCGGGAAATGATTCAGGGGAAGTTTTGCAGAGGACACAGTTATGGGGGAAAAATCAGAGCAGAAAAGGCAGCTTATTTTGGATACGGCACGTCAGATCTTTGCGCAGAAGGGGTTTGCCAAGGTGACGATGAAGGATATCATAGACGCCAGTCAGATCAGCAGGGGCGGAATTTATCTGTATTTTGACAGTACCGCAGCGATTTTTGAAGAAGTGCTCCGGCAGGAGGACGGCAAAGAGACAGCCGGTGCAGAGGAACTGACAGAGGATGCTACGGCTGTGGATGTGCTGCTTTTATTTTTAAAAGAAGAAAAGAAAAAACTTCTGAAAAAAAAGGATAATCTGGCGGTGGCTTCCTACGAATATCATCTGGCGCACGGCGGTGCGGCAACGGACAATCTGCTGCGCAGGCGCATGAAACAGCAGGCGCAGAATCTGGCAGAGCTGATCGAAGTGGGCGTGGCAAACGGTGAGTTTTACTGTGAGTCTCCGGAAGATACGGCGAATCAGATTTTATATGTGCTGGAAGGACTGCGCATCAGTGTACATACAATGGGCATCAGTTCGTCAGCGGTGGACAGAGCACTCTTACATATTGTGCAGAGTCTTGTGGTGGAAGTATAAAACAGACAGGAATCAGAAAAGAGGAAACATGAGAACAGTTACAGAATATTTGGTGGCAGCAGCAAAAAGATTTCCAGAAAAAACAGCATTGGCTGACGGGAAAAACAAGATCACCTGGGCTGCTTTTGCAGAATATGCAGGCAGGATCGGCCTGTATCTGAAAAAAAGAGGAATTGAAAAACAGGCCGTGGGTGTACTGGCAGTGCGGACGGCAAATACACCGGTGCTTTTTATGGGAACAGCCTGGGGCGGTAATTTTTATGTGCCGCTTGATCCGTCTCTTCCGCAGGAAAAACTGGAAAAGATCGTGCACAATTCCGGTATGCGCATTGTCCTGACAGAGGATAAGGCGATCCGTGATATGCAGATGTTTGAAGAAGAAGGCATTGTCTGTGTGACACTGGAAGAAATGCTGGGAGCAGTTTCAGCAGAAGAAGCAGAAACTGCCGGTTACAATGCAGGGATGCCGGCACAGATCGCAGAGGCAGAAGAAGATCTGCCGCTGTACATGGTGTATACCTCCGGTTCCACCGGGATTCCCAAAGGTGTGTTGAAGACCCATGGCGCAGTGATCGATTTTGCGGACTGTTATGCCAAAACCTTTGGATTTGACGAAAATGAGATCATCGGCAATCAGACACCGTTTTTCTTTGATGCATCCGCCAAGGATCTGTATCTTTTGTTAAAAACCGGCGCCTCCATGGAAGTGATTCCCACAGAGATGTTTTCCTTCCCTGTGAAACTGATCGAATATATGAATGAAAAACAGGTGACCTTTATTTCCTGGGTGCCTTCTGCGCTGGCGATCATCACACAGCTTAATACCTTTAAGGATATTCTGCCCACAACATTGAAGAAAGTGTTTTTTGTAGGCGAAGTATTCCCGATGAAGCAGTTTAACAAATGGCGCGCCGCCCTCCCTGATCTGCAGTATGTAAATCTTTACGGTTCTTCCGAGATTGCCGGCATCTGCTGTTACTATGATGTGCCAAAAGATGCTGTTTTTGCGGAAACCCAGGCGCTTCCCGTGGGAAAAGCACTTCCAAACTGCAGGGTTTTTCTGGTGAAAGACGATCAGGTTGTAACGCAGGAAAATGTGCCGGGTGAGATTTATATCGAATCCAAAGCGCTGGCGGCAGAATATTTCGGAGATGCCCAAAAGACAGCGGCAAGCTTTTTACAAAGAGATTTTGACGGCACCGGTATGAAACGCTGCTTTAAGACCGGTGATATGGCCCATTGGGATGCAGACGGCAATCTGGTATTTGAGAGCAGAACCGATTTCCAGATCAAACATATGGGACACCGCATCGAGCTTGGCGAGATCGAAGCCATGGCTCTGACGCTGGATGAGATCGCACGCTGCGGCTGTGTCTATGACGAGAAAAAACGCCGCATTGTCCTGTTTGCGGAATTGTGCGAAGGGGTATCTGTCACCGGCAGAGATATCCAGAACCTGCTGCGCGGAAAGCTTTCCGACTATATGCTGCCAAACAGGGTCAATATCCTGGAAAAAATGCCGTTAAATGCCAACGGCAAGATTGACAGACCCAAATGTAAAGAAATGTTATAATGACAGTGCAATACAAAAGTCTTTCGCAAAAGCGGGAGGCTTTTGCTTTTTCTGGCGTACAACACAGGTGAATAAACGAAAAAGAATTGACAATAGGTTGATTTGGGCATAAACTTAGGATTGGTTTATCAGGTAAAAAAATCGTATTTGTTTTCAAGTCTGCTGTATGCAGAGAAAAGAGTGTGAAAATGAAACAATTTGGATGGAAAAAAGTAATGGTGATATTGCTGCTTGTCATCCTGGTGGCTGTCATGACTGTGTTTGCGTATTTGTCTCATAATTACAGGAATGAGGTATTTGTGGAAGCAGGGGACAGTCTGGAGGTTTCCGATATCTGGAACGGCATTTATGAAGCCAGTCTGGTGGGAGAGGCTGTTGATACGACAGTTCCCGGAGAATACAGGAGAGCAGTTAAGCTTCTGAATCTGCTGCAGCTGCCGGTTACCATAACGGTAAAAGATACTGTTGTACCCCATGCAGTGACGCAGGATCTGGTGCGCAGAAAAGGAGAAAGCTGTACACCGGAGGATTTCATTGTGTCTGTTGACGATAAGACAGATGTAGTATTTGCCTTTGAAGCACAGCCCGATATGGAACTGATGGGAACACAGCAGGTTACCATTATTGTCACCGATGAAGGCAATAACAAAGATATTGTCAAAGCAAATCTGTTTATTCCCAGTGTTAAGGAATCTGCAGACATGGAAGTGGGAGAGGAAGTGCCCGGTGCAGAAGTTTATCTGGAATCTGAAAACAGCACAGCTTCCTATATAACAGATTTAAGCACCATCGATACTGCAAAGCTGGGAAGCCATACGCTGAGCATCCTTGTGGATGAGATGGAATATGAAGTAACCCTTAATGTGATCGATACCACAGCACCTACAGGTACGCTGCAGGATCTGACTGACTGGACGAACAAACCTTTTGCGGTGGAGCGTTTTGTCATTGCGACAGAAGATATGACCGCCGTTACTCCCAGCTATCACACAGAGCCTGACTGGACAAAAGAGGGTGAACAGACCGTTTCTGTCTGCCTGACAGACGAAGCGGGCAATACCGCTGTACTGGAAGCGAAGCTTACACTGGAAGCGGATACCGTTGCACCTGTTATCAATGCAGGAAACATTTCCGTAAAAGTCGGCAAAAACATTTCCTACAAAAAAGCAATCACTGTAACAGACAACTGTGACCTGCCGGAAGATGTCGAATTAAAGATTGATTCCTCCGCAGTGAATTTAAAGCAGGTCGGCGAATACAAAGTGATCTGTACCGCAGTGGATACAGCCGGAAATGAAGCACAAAAAGAGATTACCGTACAGGTGGTTCCTGAACAGGTACTTACTTACGAACAGGCAGAAATCGACCAGATGGCAGATGCGGTGCTGGCAAAGATCATCACACCGGATATGACCATCGAGCAGAAATGCCGCGCGATCTTTGACTGGGTCAAGAAAAATGTCAGCTATATCAACAATTCCGAAAAAGGAAACTGGCTGCGCGGTGCCTACGAAGGCTTCAAACTGCATAAGGGTGACTGTTATGTTTATTATGCGACTTCCAGAGCGCTTTTAACCCGTGCGGGAATCCCCAATCTGGAGATTAAAAAGGAAAAACAGGACTGGACTTCCCAGTCCAATCATTACTGGAATCTGGTGGATATCGGCGGAGGATGGTATCATTTCGACACCACACCCCGTAAAGATAAAACCGTTTTCTATATGTGGACAGATGCGCAGCTTTTGGAATACTCCAACAGCCACAAGGGTTCTCACAACTTTACCAGAGAACTGTATCCTGCCATCAACTGATAATTGTTTTGAAAAGAAAAGGAGACTAAAAATGGACGAATTACTCGAGATTTTAACTGACCTGCATCCGGAAGTGGATTTTGAACTGGAAACCGGCCTCATCGACAACAAGATTCTGGATTCCTTTGACATTATCACCATCATTTCTGAAATCGCAGACAATTTTGACATTGCAATTCCCGCAAAGGAGATCATTCCTGAGAACTTCAATTCTGCAGAAGCGCTCTGGGCACTGATCGAAAAGCTGGAAGACGAGGAATAAAAAAAGATGCTGTTTACCTCCTATGAGTTTATTTTGGCGGCAGCACTGGTCTTTTTGCTCTATTATCTGATTCCGAAGAAATGGCAGTGGCCGTTTCTTCTGGTGGTCAGCTATCTGTTCTATTTTAAAGCCGGACACAGTTACGTCATTTACATAGCAGTGACTACGGTTGTTACCTGGTTTGCTGCCAGAAAGATCGGTGATCTGGGCGCCCAAAAGAGCGCATGGCTAAAAGAACATAAAAAGACCGCGGACAAGGAAGAAAAGAAAGCATACAAAGCGGCGATGGGCAAGAAGCAGAAGGGCTTTTTTCTGATCGCGCTTTTTGTTGATCTGGGACTTCTGATCGTCATGAAATATACCAACTTCATGATCGAAAACATCAATGGCATCTGTAAAGCCATCGGTCAGGGAGAACCTTTAAGTTTCTGGAATATCGCGCTGCCTCTTGGTATTTCCTTTTACACCTTTATGGCGGTCAGCTATCTGATCGACGTATATAATGAAAAATATGAGCCGCAGAGGAATCTGGCAAAGTTTGCGCTGTATGTCAGCTTTTTCCCGCAGCTTGTGCAGGGACCGATCAGCCGTTACAACGATCTGTCCCAGACTCTTTATGAGAAGCATTATTTTGATGTAGCCAAGATCTGCCGCGGTCTGCAGCGTGTACTGTGGGGCTTTTTCAAAAAGCTGGTGATCGCAGACCGTGTACTGATCGGCTTAAAGACCATCATCGGTGCGCCGGAAGAATATCAGGGTGTGTATGTATTTGTGGGTATGATGTTCTATGCCCTGCAGCTGTACTGCGACTTTACCGGCGGTATTGATATCACCATCGGTATGGCAGAAGTGATGCAGATTAAGGTGCAGGAAAACTTTTACCGCCCCTTCTTCTCCAAAAATATCAAGGAATACTGGAACCGCTGGCATATGACTATGGGCAGCTGGTTTACCGACTATATTTTCTACCCGGTTTCCGTATCCAAGTGGATGTTGAAGCTCTCCAAGTTTTCCAGAAGCCATCTGGGTGAAAATATCGGTAAGCGTGTGCCGGTATATCTTTGTTCCTTAATGGTATGGTTTACCACCGGTATCTGGCATGGCGCCAGCTGGAACTTCATTGCATGGGGTCTTGCAAACTGTATCGTCATCCTGATATCACAGGAACTGACACCGTTGTACCGTAAGTTCCATGAACGCTTTGATGTGGACGGCAAGCTCTGGTACAAGATATTCTGTGTGGTACGCACTGTGCTTTTGATGAGCAGTCTGCGTATTTTTGACTGCTATGAGAGCGTCGGACAGACGATCCGCATGTATTTTGGTATGTTTACCGCAGGAAATCTGCATGTGCTGTGGGATGGTTCCATGCTTAAGCTGGGTATGAATCTGACAGACTATGTGATCGCTTTTGCAGGCTTGATCATTTTAGTTGCTGTCAGTCTGGTGCAGAGAAAAGAGCCTGTGCGCGATCAGATCGCACGGCTGCCTTATCCTGCAAAGTGTATGATCTGGTTTGGTCTTTTCCTGATCGTTCTTTTGATGGGCGCATACGGACAGGGCTATGATGAAAGCCAGTTTATCTATAATCAGTTTTAGGAGGTGCAGATCATGAAGAAAAAACTGATAAAAGTGATCGCCACGGTCTGCGTCATCCTGCTTATACTGGGATTTTTACAGAGACTTCTGATGCCCAAATACATGACAGATATTGTGGAAGGGGCTATGATCGCAGAATATTATGGTTCTGAGAAAAATCACGATGTTCTGTTTCTGGGAGACTGTGAAGTATATGAGAATTTTTCACCCTGCAGACTCTGGGAAAAATACGGTATTTCCAGTTATGTGCGCGGCAGCGCCCAGCAGCTGATCTGGCAGAGCTATTATCTGCTGGAAGATACGCTTCGTTATGAAAAACCGCAGACAGTGGTGTTCAACATCATGTCCCTGATGCATGCAGGACCGGAAAACGAAGCCTATAACCGCATGACCATTGACGGCATGAGATGGTCCTCTTCCAAGGTAAAATCCATATATGCTTCCATGCTGGAAGATGAAAAATTTATGGATTATCTGTTCCCCATTCTGCGTTATCACACCAGATGGAGCGAGCTGACTGCAGAGGACTTTAAATATCTGTTCCAGCGCGACAAAGTGACTTATGAAGGTTACTATATGCGTGTGGATGTAAAAGCAGCGGAGAATGTGCCCCGTCCCAAGCGTCTGGGCAATTATGACTTTGCGGAGTATCCGCTGTCCTATATGGATAAGATTCGCGAACTGTGCGAAAAAGAAGGTATTGATCTGATCCTGATCAAGGCACCTTCCCTGTATCCCCACTGGTATGACGAATGGGACGCACAGGTGGTGGAATATGCAGAAAAATATGATCTTCCGTATTACAACTTCCTGGAAACCGCCGATGAAATCGGCGTGGATTTCTCCACAGATACCTATGACGGCGGTCTGCACATGAATCTTTCCGGTGCAGAGAAGCTCTCCGATTATTTTGGAAAAATCCTTGTGGAAAATCACAATGTTCCCGACCGCAGAACAGAAGAAAGCTATGCAAGCGTCTGGGAACCCAAACTTTTGGAATATTATGAAGGCATTGAAGAAAGGAAAAGAGCGTTAGAACAATGAAAAAGATGTTATTGGCCGCCTTAATGGCAGCAACTATGGTTTTGGCAGCATGCGGCTCTGCAGCAGAGACAACTGCTCCTGCACAGGATACAGCTGTTGAAGAAAAGACAGAGGAAAAAGCGGAAGAAGCAGTTGAGGAAACTGCAGAAGCGGCGGAAGAAGAAGCTGCCGCAGAAGAAAATGATGCAGAAAATAATGCAGACAACAATGAAAATGCAGGAAATGATGCAAATGCGGGCGGCGAAGCTGCTGCGGCTCAGGCAGATACCTATGTTTTTGAATATGACGGCATCCAGATGGCTGTAAATATGGAAGCAGCACCTGTTCTGGAAGCACTGGGCGAGCCTGTCAGCTATTTTGAAGCAGCAAGCTGCGCTTTTGAAGGTCTGGACAAAATGTACACCTATTCCAGCTTTGAAGTTGACACCTATCCTGAAGGCGATGTGGACTACATCTCCTGCATCTACTTTTTGGATGACCTTGTAGAAACTCCCGAAGGCATCTGCCTGTACATGACCCAGGCAGACATGGAAGAAGCCTACGGTACGGAGTACACCGAAGTAAACGGTGCTTTTGTATACAGCAAGGGCAACGGTGAACTGTCCTTTATCATTGAAAATGATGAGATCGTAGCCATTGAGTATAAGACCAAAGTGGATTATGATTAAGAATGAGTTTTAATGAGGCTGAGCAGAATAGCTGGGGAATCAGTTATTCTGCTCAGCCTTTTTTGTACGATAGAGTCAGACTTGTCGGGCTGTTGGGGTATCTTTTTGGGGTACAAGGCGGTGTTGAGATACCTCAGGGGTATCTTTGGAGGGACAAGACAACGCTGAGATACCCAGGGGTATCTTTTAACGAAAAAACGGTTGCAAGATACCCGAAAAGTATCATGGACTTCAAATCAACACAGAAAGATACACAAAATTTGCAAAAAACATAGAAACCGGGTATCTGATGCGCCAAAACAAGCGTCCAAGATACCCGGTGGCTGTCGGAGGAATTGGAGGATCCGGTGGCCCTGACTTTTAGAAAATCTCCAGTTCTTCCGCAGAAGGGAGAGTCGGAAAACTCTGGCAGATGTTGTCCTGATACCAGAAGGCAACAGAGGAAAGGTCATCCATCAGAGGTCGGAAGTGGCTGTCATTGTCCCAGCCCAGATCCTGGATGGTGATCCGCAGATCTTTATGGAAATAAATGGGATCGGTGATATGCCAGCGGTACAGGGAAAAGCGGGTCATGGCATTGAAAATGGTGCCGTCGGGACGGATCACCTGAGGCATACCTGCATGAGGGGTGGTGTATTCCATATATTTCCATTCCCCTTCCCGGGTAAAGCAGAAAGCGCCGCAGAAATAATCTTCCGTACCGGTTCCGCAGATGGTGGGAAATTCCTTGTCGCCGTCCATGTAAAACTTGATCTCACCTTCGCCCCACCAGCCGTTGCTGTTGGTGCCCCATAACATGTAGGTGCCCACATACTGGCCTTTGCCTTCCACATGATCCAGGATGGTGTAGACATCCTTGTATTTTACCGGATTGGTTCTGCGGAACTGGGCATGGAAATAGCCCTGACCTTTGGGAATGTCCCCCAGAATATAATCAATCTGATAAAAGAGCACGATAGGATCTTTGTAGATATTTTCCACAGTGATGCGGCAGTTTTGGTAAAAAGGCATATTCCAGTAGCAGTTAAAGCCCTTGTTGGGATTTACGCATACCGGAATGGAAGAAATCTGGGCAAATTTATTGTGAATGGCAGAGGCAAAAAAGTCGCAGAGAGGAACTTCTACAGAGGGAACGTCGCTGCCTTCCCAGTACATTCTCAGGATCAGTTTGCGGGTTCTGTCGCAGCCTACGGTCATCCAGATATGTTTGATGGCGCCGGGGCCGTCAATGTCCGCAAGTTCGTACACCTCGCCGGGGGCGATCTGGTAAGCGGGAGCCACTTTCCAGCCCTGCCCCAAGTGTCTGGCAGGAGCGTCCACGTTGCTTTCCAGGGCCATGCCGCCTTTGCCTTTTTCCCCTTTGGGATTTTCAGCGGAAATGGATCTGGATTCATAGTTGGTCAGCATTGATAATTGATTCAGCATAAGAGTCTCCTTTCTGTGGGCGAGAGGGTCAGAAGGTTTTCAGGAATGCAATAAACTTATCCACATCCTCTTTGTTATTGTAAAAATGCAGTGCCACGCGGATGGAGGCACCGGCAGGACCGTTGGAAGCATGGGCACGGATGCCGTGTTCTTTCATCAGTTCATCGGTGATGTTCCATTCTGAAGGAATGGTGAGATAGACAATGCCGGAACGGTTTTCAGGAGCAAAATTGCCCACAATATTTACTTTTTCCAGAGCGGCAGCCTGACTGTACAGGTAGTCAACCAGAGTAAGAATGTGCTCTTGCACGTCGTCAGCACCCAGTTCCAGATAAATCTGCATGGACTGCTCCATGCCGCGGATACCTACCCAGTTGGGGCTTCCGGTTTCAAATTTGTTGGCATTGGGAGAAAGGGTGAGGGAAAAATCGGCAGCAGGACGGCGGTCCTTTACGCCGGTCCAGCCCACATAGGCGGGATGCACCTTGTCCAGTACCCGTTTGGAAACATAACCGAATCCCACACCGAACAGACCGCCCAGCCATTTGTAGCTGGCAGCAGCCATAAAGTCCACGGGAGTCTCCTTGACGTCAATTTTCATACCGGTGATGCACTGGGTAATGTCCAGAGCCAGATAAATGCCTCTTTCCTGACAGAAATCACTGATCTCTTTTAAATTGTAACGGAAACCGGTGGTGTTCTCCACAAGGCAAAGGGCGATGACAGCAGTGTTTTCGTCCACCAGATCAAACAGCTTCTGACTGGGCATGGCAGCATTTTCGGGCGAAGCAATGCGCACATTGTTATGTCCCACCCGGTTTTTCCAGTTAAAAATGGTGGAAGGGAAGGACTGGCCGGATGTGACCACGTTGGCATTTTCCGGCAGCTCGATGCCAGCAGAAAACACATTCAAGGTGCCCGAGGTGGAATCACTGTAAAAGATTTCTTCCGGGTCCGCATTGATCACCTGGGCGATGGTTTTGCGCATTTCGTCTGCATGTTTCCAGTTTTCTCCGAATTCGGACAGGGTAAGACCGTTCTCGTAACGGTATTCAATGTAGTCCACCAGGGCATTGCGGGTGCGGGTGGCCAGCATACCGGTGGAGGCAGTGTCCAGATACGCATATCTGGAAGTGAGAGGATATTGCTCCCGGCGGAGCTTTTCAAATTTGCTGTGATCCATGGTGGGGTCTCCTTTGGAGTGGATTTATGTTTTGTTTTATTTTAGCATGGGTTGGGAAGATGGGAAAGTATGAAAAGTTGGCGGGGAGTAGGAGCAGTCAACGATATTTGTGTGATAAAAATAAAAATTACGGATTTGCCGGGACGAAAATAAGGAAAATGCAAGAAAAAACACATTAGTAAAACAAAAATATGGTTTACAAGCCTGCTTTTTGAGATATAATATAAGTGAATAAGCAAAATGTGAGGTGCTGTATGCTGATCTATTATCGTTTTAATAATTTTTGTTCTTTTCATTGTGAGAGTGAATTTTCCATGAACGCACCCACCGGAAAGGTAAAAAAGCGTTTTCCGGATAACTATGTGGAAACGACAGAAGGGTATGATTTGCTGAAATCAGCGGTGATTGTTGGTGAGAATGCCGGTGGTAAATCAAATTTTATCAATAGTTTAAAATATTTGAAATCTTTATTTGTGACAAATAGTCAGGTAAAGTCCATTCATCCTTATGTAAATGCTGCAAGCCTGAAAGAGGAAAATAATCCGGTTCAGAAGTTTGAATTGTGTTTTAAAGCTGAGAATGGAAAGATATATGTGTATCAGCTTCATCTGAATGAGTCAGGCATTATATATGAAGAATTACAGACTTCCAAAAAGAAAAATGCAGCCGCTTTTTTGATTTTTCGCATGGAGAGATCAAATGATGAATTTCTTTTGGAGGGACCTGTTGGGTTTAGGTTACCGGATCCGGTCCTGTTGAATCTGCGTTCAGGAAGTATCGGCCTTATGGTTTCCAAATATGCTCTGCTTGGTAATGCAGATGCGGCAGCTGCAGTGGATTGGGTAAACAATGTGCTGTATCCGGAATCCCTGGCTGCAGATAAGTCAGATGATGTTATCAGACAGGAAGCAGATCTGCGTATTCAGGAAGACGAAAGATATCTGGAAATCTTTCGTATGGTGGATTACAGTATCTGCGGCATTGAGCTTGATAAGGAAAAGCCATACAATAAGACAATCATTATCCGTAAGGACGAAAATGGAAATCTGTTCAGACGGGAACTGCAGATGGATTCTACCGGTGTTCGTGAGTTTTTTGCCTGGGCTGTACACATTTTCCGTGTGGTATATGAAAATAAAGTAGTGTTTGCAGACGAGATGGATCGCGTATTAAATCCTATTCTTTCTGACCGAGTGATCGCTTTTGTAAATGGAGCTGAACATAAGGGACAGTTTATTTTCTCCACTCATAACGTGCTGCATCTGGATTTAAAGACCTATATGAAGGAACAGATTTATTTCGTTACAAAAAACAGAGAACAGCTGACTTCAGAAATGTATTCTCTGGCTGATTTTCCGGAAGTTCGTTATGAAACAACTAAGATTTATGAGTTTTACATGAAAGGCATTCTGGGAGGTACTGCGTTTGAGTAGACCGGAACGTAAATTGCAAAAACGGTTTATTGTATTCTGTGAAGGTGATACAGAATACAATTACATTGATAAAATGAGAAAACGGCAGGATGACTTATACCCCATTTGATAGACACATGGAATGAATGGTCACCTCTGTCTGTTTATGAGCAGCGTCTTGCCGTGTGCAAAGAATGCGACTATCTGGAGGTCGGAACCTGTCTGGCCTGCGGATGCTATGTGGAACTGCGGGCAGCAGTGAACAAGAATAAATGTATCTGCAATAAGTATTGACCAAGGAGGATATTTCCATGCAGTTGACTTCCCATGAACGTATCATGCGGATTTTTCAGAAAAAAGAGATCGACCGCCCGGCGTTAAAGCTCTGGGGCGCAGGTCTGGATTATGACTATGATCTGCTCCATCCTGCTTATGAGCCGGTGAGAACCCTGGCAGCGCAGAAGAGTGATCTGTTTGTTAACGTGAACTTCCCTTTTGAAATGTGTGCGGGACAGAATCTGGACAAATATAAAGAAACCTGGACAGAAGAGACCGGTCAGCCCAACTGGTATGACCTGCATACTGTGTATCACACGCCCAAAGGGGATCTGCACATGAAAGAGAGGGTTTCCAGAGTGTTTGAGCCCGGTTTTGTGCTGGAACACATGATTAAGGAGCCGGAGGACATTGAAAAAGTATTGTCCATGGAATATCTGCCTTATCCCGTGGATGCCGCCATTTATGAAAATAAGTGCCGCCAGGTGGGAGACCGGGGCGTGGTAATGGTGAATGTGACCGAGCCGGGGTATATTGTCCATTGTCTTATGGGCTCTGAGACTCTGGCATATTTCAGCGTGGACTGCAGGGAAGAAGTGCAGCGGATGATCGATATCTTTACACAGCGCAGTCTGGCGCATGTACGAAAGGTACTGGATGCCGGTGTGACGGCGCCTTTTTCCTGGGTCGGACCGGAACTGTTCACCCCTCCGCTGATGAATTATCAGGATTTTCAGGATTTTGTTGTGAAAGCCGACAAACCCATCTGCGACCTGATCCATAATGGCGGCGGTTATGTGTGGGTGCACTGTCACGGAAAAGTAGCCAATCTGGTGGAAGATTTCATTCAGATGGGGGTGGATATCTTAAATCCTCTGGAACCTCCTAAAAACGGCGATATTCATATGGGCAGGATCATTGAAAAATTCGGAAACCGCATCGGCTGGGAAGGCAACATTGAGATTCAGGATATTTTACTGGCGTCTCCCGGGCAGCTGCGCCTGCTGATCGATGAGTGCGTGAACCTGGGTAAGGAGAGCGGCCGTTTTATCCTGTGTCCTTCCGCTGGTTTCAATGAGTATCCCTTCCCCACACAGCAGTATATTGATAACCTGCTTTTGTATCTGAACTACGGTTATGAAGCAGTGGAACGCTGCCGGAAGGTGTGAAAACAAGTGAAAGGATGAGAAAATATCATGAAGTATGAAGTGAGCAGCTGGTATGCCGGTGCGCCGGAAAATACAGTGGTGACTGTTACGGATCAAGAGACTTGTTTTTGCGCAGTCAAGGATTCTGAAGATGCGGCCTATCAGGTTTGTTTTGAAATGGAAGCCCCCATTGCGGATACTTATATTTTAGTGCCCGGCTGTGCCTATGACGGCAACCGGTTTGAGACCGTTTTGCGGAACTATCCTCCCATGTATCTGGAAGAAGAACTGGGCGCAGAGGTACCGCTGCGGATGACTCAGGTGCCGCATCTGAAAGCAGAGGGCGATTCCTTTATGGATGTGACGGTGGGAGATTTGACAGTGCCCTGTGTCTGCGTGCTGCGCAAGTCTTTGCAGAAGGGGTTTATGATCTTTTTTGAACAGGAACAGCACGGCCTGAATCTGGGGCTGACTCTGGAACAAAAACAGGATACGCTGAACGTTTGTCTGCGGGCACCGGCCAAGCGGCGTCTGGTATACCGCTGGTATGAGGGAGTGCCTTCCCTGCGGGAGAATTCGCAGGCAGATCCGCCTCTTTGCGTTAAAGCGGGACAGAAAACGGTAATTGCGCATGAAGTGTTCACCTTTGACTGCCGCAATATTCCGGAACTTTATAAGATATTTTTTGAAAAAAGAGCGCTCCATGCACAGAAGTCCGGGGAGGCAAGGCTGCCTTTTTCTGCTTTCTGGGATATGGCAAAAGAGGCGCTCAATCACAAGTATTTTATAGAAAAAGAAGGTTTTTATTCCCAGGTGGAGAACAATGTACTGCCGGAGGGAGCATGGCAGTCCGGTTGGGTTGGCAGCGGCATGAGCACCCTGTCTTTTTTGTGCGACGGGGATGAGGAATCCTTTGAAAAAGCCATACGGACGCTGGAGTTTGCCTGCAGTCTGCAAAGTCCCATTGGCTGGTTTTACGGCATTTATAAAAAAGGAAAAGTTTATCCTGATGATTTCGGATATTATGGGGAGCGTTTCCATATGCTGCTGGTGCGCAAGCATGCAGATTTAACCTACTTTTTGTATAAACAGATCATTGCCCTGAAAAAAATGGGAAAAGCTGTGCCGGACTGGCTTTCAGACAGTGCTTGCAGAGGTGCAGATGCCCTGGTTACGCTCTGGGAGACTTACGGGCAGCTGGGACAGTTTGTCAATGCACAGACCGGTGAACTTGTGGTGGGCAATTCTGCCAGCAGCGGCATCGCTCCGGCGGCGCTGTGTGCGGCCTATGCGGTAACAGGCAATGAAAAATACGCCTGCTCTGCCCGTGAGATCGGTGATTTTTATTATAGGATTTTCATTTGTACAGGGGTGACCTCGGGCGGACCGGGAGAAATTCTTCAGGCACCGGATTCTGAGAGCGCGGCAGGTTTGCTGGAAAGTTATGTGGCATTGTATGAACTGGACGGCGCCAAATGGCTGCAGTGTGCCTGTGATGCGGCACATCAGCTGTCCAGCTGGGTGGTGTCCTATGACTATCGTTTCCCGGAGAATTCCCGTTTTGGAAAACGCAAAGTGCAGACTGTTGGCAGTGTGTGGGCCAATGTACAGAATAAGCACTCTGCTCCGGGTCTGTGTACCTTAAGTGCCGCTGCATTTTTGAAACTTTACCGGGCAACGGAAGAAGTAAGATATCTGGAACTGATGCAGCAGATTTCCCACTTCATGCCTCAGGTGGTTTCCTGCCCGGAAAACCCCATGTATCCTATCTTTGGTACACCTTTGGGTGAACAGCCCTTAGGATGGGGAGAAATGTGCGAACGCGTCAACATGTCTGACTGGGAAGGCAGGGAACATGTGGGAGATGCTATTTTCGGACCGTCCAACTGGCCTCAGGCGGCCATGATGCTGACCTGGACAGAGATTCCCGGGATATATGCAGTACCGGATCTGGGAGTTATAGCAGTCTCCGACCATATGCATGCATGGCTGGAAGAAGGAGAACTGGTTATTGAAAATCCCACAAACATAGATGCCCGGGTAAAAATAATGACAGAGACACCGCAAGACAGGGAAAAATCTCTGGGCTTTTACTGGCTGGAGCGGTTTTTAGGTGCAGAAGTACCCGCCCGGGGCTGTGTCAGAATCAAGTTATAAGGAAAAACAGGTATGAACAAAATCAATTATCAGCAGGAGCTGGAAAGGTTGATGAAAGGACTTGGCGGGAAAAGTCCCCGGCTTTTTCTGCATAGCTGCTGTGCCCCCTGTTCCAGTTATTGTCTGGAATATCTGCGGCAGTATTTTCAGATAACCATTTTTTATTACAACCCTAATATTTCCATGCCGGAAGAATACAGGCTCCGCGTGGAAGAACAAAAGAGACTGATTGAAGAGATGAATGCTGACGGGACACCCGGTGTGTATCCCATAGCCTTTGTAGAAGGGAAATATGATCCGGAGACATTTTTTGCCCTGTCAAAAGGATTGGAGAACTGTCCCGAAGGCGGGGAGAGATGTTTTTTGTGCTATGAACTGCGGCTTCGCGAGGCGGCATGTCAGGCAAAGGAGGGCGGTTTTGATTATTTTACCACCACCCTTACCATCAGCCCTTTGAAAAATGCGCAGAAACTCAACGAGATCGGACAGCGTCTGGCAGCGGAATACGGTGTGACGCATCTGCCTTCTGATTTCAAGAAAAAAGGCGGTTATCTGCGTTCCACCGAACTTTCCAGAGAACACGGACTTTACCGGCAGGATTATTGCGGCTGTGCTTTTTCCAAAGCGGAATCCTTAAAGCGCAGGCAGGAGAAGGAATAAGGGGTGGCTGAAAACAGGATGTACTTGCTTTTGCACAAGGAAAAAGGTTGAACTATTTTGGCAGGGTATGGTAGAATACAACAGTATATGACTATATGCCCACAAAGCTGCTGCGCAGATATGAGGCAGCGGTGCCACTATAAACTTTCAATCATTATACAGGAGTATCAGACATATGGAAAAATTTCTTGTTCTCATTTCTGAGGAAATGAAAAAAGGATTTGCACAGGCCGGATACGATGAAGAGCTGGGCCGTGTTACGGTGAGCAATCGTCCTGACCTTTGTGAATATCAGTGTAACGGCGCTATGGCGGGTGCCAAAAAATATCGCAAGGCGCCCCTTATGATCGCCAATGACGTGGCAGCACAGCTGGCAGACAGCAAGGTATTTGCGGAAGTTTCTGCTGTTGCGCCCGGATTTTTAAATCTCAAATTAAACCCTGATTTCGTGGCTTCTTATCTGAAAGAGATGGCAGAGTCAGACAAGTTTGGCCTGCAGATGCCCGAAGTTCCCAGGACCATCGTGGTTGACTACGGCGGACCCAACGTGGCAAAGCCTCTGCATGTAGGTCATCTGCGTGCGGCTGTTATCGGTGAGAGCGTAAAGCGTATCTGCCGTTACAACGGTCACAAGGTAATCGGTGACGTACATCTGGGTGACTGGGGCCTGCAGATGGGTCTGATCATCACCGAACTGAGCAAGCGTCAGCCGCAGCTTCCTTATTTTGATGCAAGCTTTGAGGGAGAATATCCGGCAGAAGCTCCTTTTACCGTATCTGAGCTGGAAGAGATCTATCCTACTGCCAGCGGTAAGTCCAAAGAAGACCCTGCATATAAAGAAGAAGCCCTGCAGGCAACGTTGGAGCTGCAGAGCGGCCGCCGCGGCTACCGTGCACTGTGGGATCACATCATTGCAGTGTCTGTTGGCGACTTAAAGAAAAACTATGCGAACTTAAATGTGGAATTTGACCTCTGGAAGGGTGAATCCGATGCGGATCCCATTGTTCCCGGTATGGTAGAAGACTTAAAGGCAAGCGGTCTGGCTCATGAAAGCGAAGGCGCACTGGTGGTGGATGTACAGGAAGAGACCGATACCAAGGAAATCCCGCCCTGTATTATTTTAAAATCCGACGGTGCAGCGCTTTATGCGACCACCGACCTGGCTACCATCAAAGACCGTATGGAAAGCTTTGACGCTGATTCTATCATCTATGTGGTGGATAAACGTCAGGAAATGCACTTTATGCAGGTATTCCGTGTTGCCCGCAAGGCAGGTCTGGTAAAAGAGGATACCCTGCTTAAGCATATCGGCTTCGGTACCATGAACGGCAAAGACGGCAAGCCCTTTAAGACCCGTGAAGGCGGCGTTATGCGTCTGGAATATCTGATCCGTGACATCAACGAAGAAATGTACAAAAAGATCATCGAAAGCCGTCACGAGATCAGCGAAGAGGAAGCAAAGGAAACTGCGAAAGTTATCGGCCTTGCAGCACTTAAATACGGTGACCTGTCCAACCAGGCAAGCAAGGATTACGTGTTTGACGTAGATCGTTTCACTTCCTTTGAAGGCGATACCGGTCCTTACATCCTTTATACCATTGTCCGTATCAAATCCATTCTGGCTAAATATGCAGAGACCGGCGCAATGTCTGATAAAACCGGCATCAAGCCTGCATGCAACGCAGCAGAAAAAGATCTGATGATGCAGCTTGCAGCATTTAATGCAATGATGTCCAATGCTTGTGAAGAAACTGCGCCTCACAAGGTTTGTGCTTATATCTATGACCTGGCAAATGCCTTCAACAAGTTCTACCATGAAACCAGAATTCTGGCAGAAGAAGATGAAGCAAAAAAAGCAGGCTGGATCGCGCTGCTTTGCCTGACAAAAGAAGTGCTTGAAGACTGTATCGAAGTTCTTGGCTTCTCTGCACCCGACAGAATGTAAGGATTGCGGGAGCGCGAAGCGCGGAGCAATCCGTTGGTAGCTTCTTTTTCAATACGAAAACCCAAAAGACCGCCGGAGGCTTATACCTCCCAGCGGTCTTTTTGTGCTTCATATTGCTCATTCATCCAATCCACGGCTTCATCACATCCGGCAGCGGAAAACGGAAACTGTTTCTTTTCCTTTAAAGAGTCCGGTGTTCTGACAAAACACAGCGGCTCCGGCCAGATCGTGACATCAATGCAGTCGCCGTCCTCATTTTTTCCTTTGACAAACATATAGCGCATGCCCTGATAACTGCCGGACTGCGGTTCTTTTTTGATATAGTTGAAATGAATGGTGTTTTTCTCAATCATATATGTATTCCTTTTTGAGGTGATTGTGTCGGATTGATAACAGTATAGCGCAAATACAGGGGAATTACTATGCTTTTTGAAAATATGAAAAAAATAAAAGAAATTTCAAAAAAGTACTTGCAAAACCCAAAACTATATGGTAGTATACATCTTGTCGCTGAGGTACACACCGAAGCGCAAAACAAGTATGGGGTCTTAGCTCAGCTGGGAGAGCATCTGCCTTACAAGCAGAGGGTCATAGGTTCGAGCCCTATAGGCCCCATATATCTGGCGAGATAGCTCAGTTGGCTAGAGCATACGGTTCATACCCGTAGTGTCGAGGGTTCGAATCCCCCTCTCGCTATTAGTTGCGAAAGCAACACACATATTTAGTTTTATGGGGTCTTAGCTCAGCTGGGAGAGCATCTGCCTTACAAGCAGAGGGTCATAGGTTCGAGCCCTATAGGCCCCATAATTTTTTGGCGAGATAGCTCAGTTGGCTAGAGCATACGGTTCATACCCG
>JAFVXW010000070.1 GCA_017500935.1 Lachnospiraceae bacterium | reverse complement strand
TTGCGTTGCAGGCGGACCGAATCATCAGAATTGCAGATGGTCAAATCGTTTCTGACGAGAAAACTCATTAAGGAGGGCTCGCTATGTGGAACGCTTATAGTGCCAGTTATATTAAAAATAATAAAACCGGCAACAGGTTTATTATGATAATCTCCTTTTTGGCATCTATGATGCTTAGCCTTGTGAGTGGTTTGTTCTACAATCTGTGGGCAGATCAAGTTAATCAAACCGTTGCCGAAAGTGGAACTTCGGGGGTGGAGTTCACCCCGGTGGTCATCGCATACATCGTAGTATTCACCATAGCCAGCCTTGCACTTGTTATGATGATCCACCACGCTTTTGCGGCGACTATGACAAATCGCATCCATCAGTTGGGCATTTTGCAAAGTATTGGTGCAACACCTCGACAAATCAAATCTACGCTTGTCAATGAAGTGGTGGTTTTGTCTTTGCCTGCCATTATTGTTGGAAACATTATCGGCATTGGCTTATGTTGGGCTGTTATGAGCATTATTATCAGCTCAACTGCTAATTTGCGTGATTACACCTTGACTTTTACCTATCATCCGATTGTGTTTATTGGATCGTTTGGCTTTTCAATGCTGACTGCTGCAATATCAGCGTGGATTCCGGCAAGAAAACTCAGCCGTATTACACCGTTAGAGGCAATACACTACGGAAATGAGCCTGTTATTAAGAGAGTGAAAAAGTATCGTATTCACTCCGCTATTTTCGGCATTTATGGTGAGATGGCACGTAAATCCTTGTTTGTCAGACGTAAGGCTATGAGAGTTGGTACAATGTCCATTCTCTTGGCGGTGTTTGCTTGCATCTCAATTCTGAATATGCTTGGCGTGTCCGGTCTTAGCACGGAAAGAACCTACTTTGACCGTTATAGAAATAATTGGGATTTTCTTGTTACCGTCAAAGGTAACACTTATAGCGAAGAATTGCTGAATGATATTAGAAACACGGAAGATGTAAAGGGCTGTATTGTTCATCGAATTGTAAATAGCAATACTCAAATCCCTACGGATTATCTTAGTTCTGATGTTCAAAAGCTGAGTCTTGAAAAACTCAACAGTAGTTTCGCAGCTAACGAAGCGGGTGCTTATAACACAAGAGTACCGATTTTTATTTTGGATGACAAGAGCTTCGCAGAATATCGTGGTGATACAAACGATGCTAACGTGGTTGCAGTTAATATCATTTGGGATAGTGTCAACTCGGAAAGAACAGATCGTCAGTATGTACCATTCTTGAATGAAGGCAAAGAGATCGTTTTGAATGTAAACGGAAAGGACATTCCCGTTTCTGCATTTAGCGATGCCTTGCCTGTATTGAGAGAAGAATTAACGCAATATGCATTGACACTTGTTATGTCTGAGAGATATTACGCAACCCTTAGTTTCGATTTGAAGGCTGAGGAAACAATTTACACCCTTAAAATGACAGACGAAAGCAAAAATGATGCACTTGAAGAAAGATTGCAGGGAATGTTAGAAGCATATCCTGACTACGCTTTTGAAGGTCGTGTGCAAGAACATGCAGACGAGATGCAGATACAGCAAGGTTTGCGGATGATTATTTATCTGTTCACCGGAATACTGACCTGCATCGGCCTTGCCAATATCTTTGCATCTACTTTGGGACAAATCTATCAGCGCAAGCGTGAATTTGCAAGATACTTTGCAGTTGGTTTAACACCAAAAGGTGCCGCAAAGATTTTGGCTTGGGAAGCTGCTATCGTTGCACTCCGCCCGATTTTGCTGACCATTGTAGTAAATATCCCGTTGATGGCATTGATGCTTGATGCTGGAGGAATTACCGCAGGAGATTTCATTGCTAAGCGTTTGCCGTTGATTCCTGCAATTCTGCTCTTTGTGGCAGTTATTGGTTTTGTGGCGTTGGCTTACTACTTGGGCGGTAAAAAGATTTGCAATATGAATCTTGTTGAAGTAATTAAGGATGACACATTATAAAAACAAAATAAATGTTGTTTACTTATTAGAGCCAGGAACAGAATATGTTCCTGGTTTTTATGTATATAGCTCTGTCTATTTCTATGATATTGTAATATAATCAATTAGATAAATTCTAATTTATCGAACTCTTTCAGGCGCATATCTAAAACCAAACACCCTCCGTCGTAATTGACAGAGGGCGTTTTGCTATACTTTAAATCAACCTAAAAGGCAAATGAAGCAAAAGGCGCCTGCAATATTGCAGACGCCCCAACGTACATTTATAAACGTATCTCTTAGTAATTCTCAGCCTTGATCTCAAAGTAGGCCTGAGGATGTGCACAAACAGGACAAACTTCAGGAGCCTTCATGCCGACTACGATATGACCGCAGTTGGTGCATTTCCAAATCTGACCGCCGTCTCTGGAAAATACCAGACCTTCTTCCACATTCTTTAACAGCTTTAAATATCTTTCTTCATGTTCCTTTTCAATGGCTGCAACCTGTTCAAACAACTTGCCGATCGCTTCAAAGCCTTCCTCATATGCTTCCTTTGCAAAGGTCGCATACATATCAGTCCACTCATAATTTTCGCCTGCTGCTGCAGCTTTTAAGTTATCAGTGGTGCTGCCGATGCCTTCCAGCAGCTTAAACCAGATTTTTGCGTGTTCTTTTTCGTTATTTGCAGTTTCTTCAAAAATGTTTGCGATCTGCACATAACCGTCTTTTTTTGCCTTGGATGCAAAGTAGCTGTATTTGTTTCTTGCCTGAGATTCGCCTGCAAATGCTGCCTGCAGATTTGCTTCTGTCTTAGATCCCTTTAAATTCATCTTTCATACCTCGTTTCTTAGTTATTACGTATATCAGAGAGCATTCCCCGATAACATCAGCCTATTCCATTTTCAGGAGCCTGTCAACCTTTTTTGTACGCCAGCGGATTTACTTCCCGCTGCTCTTTAAAATTATCTTTTTATAAAAATCAACTCCCAAAGGCAGCGCACCCTGATAAATATTTTCATTCAGGCCATGAATGCTTGCATACTGCTGACTGTCAATATACAGCGGTGCAAACCGCAGACAGTGATCACAGATGTCCGTGTAATACTTGGCATCGGTACCGCCGGTCATTACATAGGGACAGATTCCCACACCGGGATATACCTCTGCTGCCGCTTCTTCCAACATCTGAAAAGGTCTGCTTTTATAGTCTACTTCCGGACACGGCACCCCCCAAGAGATCACTTCCGTATCAATATCATATTTTGAAGCGACTTTGCTGATCAGCGCAATACTTTCCTCCGTGGACTGATGAGGGATAAAACGCATATTTCCGGTTACGTATGCTTCCTGCGGAAGTACATTGAAACCGTCTGCACCTTTCGCCATGGTAAAAGCGATGGTGGTATGCAGCATGGCGCCTGCAGCGGAACTGATAGCCGGGAGCAGTTTCAGCAACAGGGGCTTAAACAACCACATATTGGCAAAGATCAAACGCATGCCAAATCCCATATTGGGAGTCACACGCCGGAACATCTCTTCCACTGTCGCATTCATTTTATTGGTAAAAGGACTCTTTTTTTCCACGGCTGCCATAAATTTGCCCAGACGCACCAGCGGTGTATTCTTCCCGGGCGCACTGGCATGTCCGCCCTTACCGTGTGCGATGAACTTTACATCCCCATGTCCTTTTTCCAGTACACCGACCATGCCATAGATCCCTTTGACACCTGCAATGGGTTCTTCGATGATCATACCGCCCTCATCCAACACCAGAGCCAGACGTACCCCC
Source organism: Lachnospiraceae bacterium (assembly GCA_017500935.1). Classification (GTDB taxonomy): domain Bacteria; phylum Bacillota; class Clostridia; order Lachnospirales; family Lachnospiraceae; genus Gallintestinimicrobium. Next base: position 22,208 of record JAFVXW010000070.1, on the reverse strand, counting down.
TGCTCTTTTAAATATTGGACTGTCAGTGTGGCTCCTTCTCCGCTGCATTCTTCCGTGCAACTACTGGCTAAATAGACGTCGCATTCGGGTACGAACCCTTCTGCGATCAGTTCTTCAACTGCCGTCAGGATGCAGAAAAGGCTGGCTTTGGTATCCACCGCGCCGCGGCCCCAGATTCTGCCAAGTTTGTCAATATCGCCTGAAAAAGGCGCATGTTCCCAGTTACCGTTTGCCTCCACCACATCATGATGGCTCATTAACAGGATCGGCGCTTCCTTCCCTGTCCCTTTCCATTTAAACATCAGGCTGCCGTTTAATTCCCGCTTTTCACAAGTCTTGTGGAGCAGAGGAAACATTTCCTCAAGCAGCTCATGAAACTCCAGAAATTTTGCCCGATCCGGATCAAAACGGCTGGACACTGTTTCTTTCTGCAGCATCTTTGCCAGTCTCTCCCCGTAAGTTTCAGCTCTTTTTCCGCTTTCCAGATTTACCTTTGCGCTGCGGGCTGCAGTAGGCTTTAACAAAAGCGTCCGTACCACCAGCACTAAGATCAGTGCCAGAAACAATGCCAGTATTACCCATACAATGGTCATGGCGATACCCCCTTAAATTAATTTTACATTTTCACAAAACTTACCGATCACAAATTTGTCTGCCGGAAGTTCCGTGATTTTTTTGCCGTTCCACATCAAATTTTCAATGATGATATTTTCACATTTATGTGTTTCATCATAACCCGCAAAATAGAATGCCGGTGACTGTCTGCCGGTCAGCGAGATATTTTTAAACAGGAAATTTCTCATTTTTCCGCGTTTTGTGCCGCCTGCCGAATACTCTGCATGATACTCGATCAGCATCATCAGCAGATTTGGTGCATAATCGGGATCCGGGTTCCGATAGTTCTCGGAATCCCTGCGCTGCAGCACCGGCGGCGGGATCACATCATCGTATTCCACGGAAATGTTCTCATACGTCACATCATGCACATCGGCATAGTCCACATTGTTGCAGTCAAGCACACTTGCGTTGACATGAATCACATGACAGTCTCTGAATACAATATTACTGATTTCCTTTGCGCGGCATTCCGCACCGATCTCCAGACATTTATTCCAGTCGTTCCAGATCGTACAGTTTTCAATCAGCACATTCTTAAATACATCATAACATTTGCCGTTTCTGTACATTTCTGCTTCATCCTGCGTATAATCAAATCCCTTGACACAGATGGAATCGTCAAAAGTCCGGATAAAGCAGTCGGAACTATGTACATTGACACAGTTGTGCATGTCGATACCATCCGCATTATAACGCCAGCTGCCAATAATCTTGACTCCGTTGATACGCAGGTTTTCACAACCGATGGGACGGATATTGTAAACCAGAGAATCGCGGATCGTAATGCCGTCCACCTCCACATTGGTACAGTATTCCAGCTGCACCGTATGTGTCCGCTCCGCATTCAGGATCGCTGCATCATTATTTTCCGCATTCACTTCAAACAGGATCTTTTCTTTATTATGGCTGTTGTCCAGAATACCGTGCCCTAAAATCCGGATATTTTCCACATCTACAGCACGCACGCTGCCGTAAACCAGCGCTCCTTCCTCCAGAAACAATGTCTGCCCGCTCTTAAGCTCAATGGTACCCGCTTCATACACACCGGGGCCATAATAAATTACATTTTCAGCCTGCCAATCAACCCTATAATCTTTAACAGGATCCACAAAAAGATGCAGCGCATGATTTCTTCCGTAAGGCTCAACCGTATAAAATCCAGGTTTTTCAATGGTAAAACAGATTTTACCATCGGCAGCACTCACATCTGCCACACTTCCCAGAGGGCGGACCACTGCCTTTTCAAAAGGCTGCACAGGCAATATTTCAACCTTTAATACCTCGTCCGCAGCCATTGAAAGAAAGTTTACCAGTTCTGTCTGCTCTATCTGTCTCTGATGACCCGGCCAGCGGCGGTTGAACGGCACTGCCGAAACACGGGCTGTATCCAGGATCACTTCCTGTCCATTGATTTTTACAATATAATCCTCACATTTTACTTCATAAGGATTCACCGGATAAAAATGCAAACTCATAAGCCAGTCCTCTTTTACAGCTTTCCTTTTTTAAACAGCCAGTATCCGATACCAAGCGCCATGCCGCCGCAGGGAATCATCAAAAGACTGGTCTGATTGATCATGGACGGTACCAAAATGCACAGCAATGTCATAAAAAATACCGGTATCACCGCGATCTGCGGGCTCTTGGAAAAATATTTCAGACCCAGCGCCCCAAACAGCGCAGGCACCACATTGTTAAAAGCAGGCAAAAGCGCTTCACTTTGCAAAACCGGCTGCAGCGGAACCAGAAGAAGTACACCCGCCACGATCACCAGGGTTGTCGTGATCGCACTTGTTGCCACACTTAAGGTGGAAATGATCTCATTTTCAGGCGTTCCCACCTGTGTGCCGGCGATATCCCTTGCATTCATGGCACAGGGAATTTTCATATTGGTCACATTTCCGGTTAAAAATGACAGATAACTGCCGCCAACGCCCAGCATCGGTGTATACACCAGAAATTCCACGATCGCCACCGGGATATAAATAATTCCCACCTTGGCAAATCCTGCCAGAAATCCTTTGCCATCCGGCATGACACCGTTGATCACACCGATCACAAAGGGTAAACTCACCAAAAGAATCACTGCCGCGATCAGCGTAATTTTACCCAGACGATGCATCTGCTGATCAAACTCCTGCAAAAACTGCTGTTTTTCTTCCGCACAGCTTTCTGTGGATGCCGCAGAAAAATTCTGTTTCTTTTCTTTATTCATCTGCCGCCTCCTATACAATACCGCAGACAAGTACCGCAGCTGCCATCGCGATCAGCATACTTGCCGCCAGACTGAAATTATCAAGTGCCGCTTTGCCCTTTTTACGGACAAAATATTCAAAAACTGCCATTGCTGCAGCCGCAACAGCCGCAACAAACAGGGGCATCCAGTCAGAGCCGTCTCTGGGAACCGCTTTTCCCACATAAGCACCGATATAAGCACCGCACAGACCAATGAACATAGCGGTTGTGGCATGCGCCCCAAAACCGGGATTGGAAGCCTGCTTATCACCATCGGCCTTCTCTGTCTTTTTAGGGGCTTTGTTAATCCTTCCCAGATATTTTTTTAAAAAGAAGATGCAGCAGAACACACCGCCCAGAATACCGATGGTCATTACAAGCGCGATCGTCACAAAAGCGTCCATATTCAGCTCATCCAAACGCAGTCCTGAAAGTCCCAGACTCTGTGCCGCGATCTCTGCCACGTTCAGTTCATACTGCAGTGCGCCGATCACAGACAGGCGAAGCCAGGAAAACGGTACCCCCAGCGTGCCCGAAAGGGCGATCACACCAAGCAGAATACTGATGGAAGGCAGCAGCGTAAAAGTTGCGCTGGACACAATGGCTTTTTTCAGCACTTTTTTATCCATACCGATCCGGATTCCGGCCCGGTAACTTTTTACCAGAAACACAAAACTCATTACCGTGATAAAACCCAGGACAACTGCCACCAGCAGATAAAAATACCCTGCGTTGACACGGGATAAATATTCATTCATATTTTTTCAATTCCTCAGATAAACACATATTTTTTCAGACGTTCAAAAGCCTCTCTGACAAGAGAATTGGGCAGTGCCAGATTCAGGCGGATCGCATAGGGGCGATGGAAAGGACGGCCGTCCTGCCAGATTACGCCTGCGCTGATACCTTTTCTGATCAGTTCATCCATCGTGATATCTGCTTTTTTACAATATTCCTCACAGTCAATGTAAAGCATATATGTCCCTTCGGGCTTTGCCAGACTTACACCTTCAAAATTCTCCTGAATGAAATCGTATGCATAATTCACATTTTCAGACAGTGTCTCACAAAGTTCATCCACCCACTGCTGTCCCTCCGGGCGATATGCACCGATCAGCGCATGCATGGAAAGCACGTTCATACTGTTGTAATGGGACTGGCTTGCCTGTTTTCTGACACGGTCTCTTAAATAGCTGTTGTAAATAATATGGTAGGAACCGATAAAGCCTGCCAGATTAAAGGTTTTGGAGGGTGCATAAACAGCGATGGTTCTGTTTTTTGCGTCTTCGGAAACAGACTGGGTGGGAATATGCTTACTGCCGTTTAAGAGCAGATCAGACCAGATTTCATCGGAGACAACGACAACATCATTGTTTTTGTAAACTTCCATTGCCTTTTCAATCTCTTCTCTTTCCCATACACGGCCGGTGGGATTGTGAGGAGTACAGAAAACTGCGAAATGGATATGGTTTTCCTTGATCTTCTTATCCATATCTTCATAATCCATGCGCCATACGCCGTCCGCATCGCGGTAAAGGTCAGAATGCACGATCTTACGCCCAATGCCTTCAATGGTTCCCGTGAAACCCACATAGGTAGGGGAGTGCAGCAAAACAGCTTCTCCGGGCGCGGTAAATGCCTGTGCTGCGGAAGAAACACATCCCAGAACACCGTTTTCATAACCGATTGCGTCTTGGGTCAGCCCTTCCACACCGTTTCTTACCTTCTGCCAGTTGATGATGCTGTCAAAATATTCACTCGTGGGGCTGAAATATCCAAATGCCGGATGCTTTACTCTCTCAATAACAGCCTCCTGAATGGTGGGTGCCGTGGCAAAATTCATATCCGCAATCCACATAGGAATCTTACTGAATCCCTCCTGTACCTCCGCATTGGGAAAAGGAATCAGATCCACTGCGATGGAATCCTTGCCGTTTCTGTCCATGATCGTTGTAAAATCGTACTTCATTTCTGTTTCTCCTTCTCTTTTGAACCTATATCTTTACCAAAACCGGATCACTGCTATCTTTCAAATTCACGCTCATGCTTTTTGAAAAAATCATAATACACCCGCACACTCTCAAGCTGTGTCCAGCGTTTGACATCCACAGGTCTCTCATCCATATCGTATATCTTTGCGCCCTTAATGGCAAGCAAAAAAGGGGAATGGGTCGAAATTATAAACTGACAGCCAAAAAAGCGGGCGGAATCTTCCAGAAACGTTACCAGTTCCTGCTGCCGTTGTGCAGACAGGCTGTTTTCCGGTTCATCCAGAAGATACAGTGCATTCTCCCCAATTTTTTCTGTAAAATAGGTAAAGGCGCTCTCGCCGTTTGAATGCTCCCTTACATTGCCGATCAGACTGGACTTCACAAATTTTGACTGGGTCTTTGACCGCGCCAGATTTACCTGACGCAGTCGTTCCAGATCATCCATGGTACGATACTTAAATTCGCCGTATTTTGCATTCAGATATTCGTCAAACAATTCTTCCCTGCGCCTGTCCACGCCCTCATTGACCGCCCGCAGATCCAGCATAAAGTCAAACACGTCATCACTGGTGATGATCCGGCTTTCTTTGGGCATCCGCTTCTCCCCTTCATAATCACACAGTCTCACATAATCCGCAAAAAAGCTGGACTGATTAAAAGATGCATCCCGTTTCAATTCCAGCTTCTGTGCGATCACATTCAACACCGTAGTCTTTCCGCAGCCGTTTCCGCCATACAAAATGGTGACCGGCGCCGGATCGATCCGGCGCAGTCCTGCCTTTGACAGTACCTGGAAGGGATAATAACTTTCATAACAGGTACGCTTAACACTCAGAAAAAAATCAAATTCCCGATCTGCATCGGGGAAAGAAAACTTTGTCAGATACATCTTCTTTTCCTCTCTATTTCCCAAGAAGATAACCACAGGCGGAAAGAATTGCATTCTGGTTTTTCCCCGCAATAAAATAATAGTCCACCTGATGCATATTCTCCAGACACAGAAATGATCCGTAAGCAGGAATATCACAGCATATCACCGGATTGGTGCTTGCAACCAAAATGCCGTATCCTTTATCCGACAGCAAAAACGGCAGTTCTCCCTTTGCGGAAATATACCGGGACTGCCCGCGCAATTCTATCCCAACATCCTTAGGACCTCCCATGGCATATAGCTTCTCTCCTTTTGCGAAAGTGAAATACTGCCAGGCACACATCTTCCCGCCGCTTACTTCCACCAGTCTGGGTTCCTGCTTTCGTTCAGTCAGAAGCTGTTTTTTGTCACTGTTTAAAAAGATCAGCGTACCGCTGCGCTTATCAATGCGCACCGTCACTTCCGGTGTGGAAAGTTCCGCTGCAGACGCATTTTCCCGGCAGACAAACTTTTTGTCCGTCTGCCCTACGGCAATCTGCGGAATACAAATGTCTTCCACCGTCTGTCCCTTTGCAAAGGAAATATGAAGAATGCCGCCGCCCATGGGCTGGATGCGCAGCATACCGTAACGGCTCTGCAGATACAGACCGTCAGGGCGTTTTTCCATCCATCTGACCGCCAGATCTGCTTTTGCATGTCCCATGGGACGCAGTTTTTCCGTGGGCGGGAGATCTCCAAAACCGGAACCGCTGCCTTTTCTGCGTATCACAGCCGCCGGTTTCTGTGAAGGGTCTGCTGCCATCTGCGCCTGCTGGATGGCCTTACTGGGAATACCAAAGCTGTCTGCCGCGCCGCGGCCGCCCATGGCGATTCCCTTTACTTTATTGATCCTGCCCACACTGCTGCCCACACCCACACCGGCTGCACTTTCCGGCAGATAACCGGGCGTACTGCGTTTGGGTCCGTAAACTGCGGCAGCTGTTTTTTTCACCGGTTCTTTCGGCGGGATCACAGGACGGTTGTTTTCCTTATTCACAACAATGGATATTTTCTTTTTCTGCCCCGGATTTGCCGCAGGCTGTACGGCTGTCGGCATTTCTTTTGACATCACGGCATTCTGAACAGATGCAGCTGCCTTATTATCCCCGGAAACAATCTTTTTGTGTTTCGGCACCGGCTCTGTGATCAGCCCGGTCAGTTCTCCCAAAGACAGTACACACAATTCATGCAGAGCACGGGTCGCCGCCACATACAAAAGCTTGGCATGGCCATCATCATTGGGATAGTCTGCTTTTGTGGGGTCCAAAAGCAAAACCGCGTCAAATTCCAGACCTTTGGTGTAGGAAACCGGCAGCACCAGTACGCCGTTGTCAAACACTGCTTTTTCCAGATCACTTTCCAGTACATCTATATAGGAAGAAAGTTCCTCCGATGCCTGTTTTGCACTTTCTGCATCCCGGCATACCACCGCAATGGTTTCAAACCCCTTTTTCTGCCAGTTTTTGCAGGTTCTGGCAGCCATGCGGATCAGATCACGCCGGTCTTTTGCCTGTATTTCCACCACCTTTTCACCGTGCCGGATAATGGGCTCTGCCGGATAAATGGAAAACTGACCGTGTTTTAAGATGTTTGTGGCATATTCCGAAATCTCCACCGTATTGCGGTAGCTTTTTTTCAAAAGGCCGAAATGACTGCGGTCTGTAACAAGCAAAAGTTCCTTTAACTCCTCCCAGTCGTTTAAACCGTAACCAAAATGAATATTCTGGGAAACGTCGCCCATGATAGTATAGGTACAGCCATGAATGCAAAAATCCAGCACCCGGTAAGCCATCATGCCAAAATCCTGCGCCTCGTCGATGACCACATGATGCGCCTCGCTGATCACTTCGGTTTCTTTGACCCGCTTGTAAATATAGGCAAGCGCCGCCAGATCATACACATCATACTGACCGTCTGCCACGTTCACGCAGATGCCTTTGAGCCGCTGTGCCGCCAGAAAGTCCTGATAAATCTCAAATATGGATTTTTTCCAGATTTTAGGCCCATAGTGATTCAAAAACGCATGTAAAATCGCCTTTTTCTCTTTTTCTGTGTAATTTACGCCGCGATACATAAACTCTTCCCTGAGTTTGATCATCAGACGCTCATTGAGCATATTGATCTTGCTTTGTACAGAAACCGCCGGACTCTGCTGAATATATTTTTCAATTGCCTCTCTGTCCACAACCCGTATCATATCTTTCGGATCATCCACTCCGCCTGTTTCATCGTACACACCGGCTTTACCGTCACGAAGGCCTTCCACAAATCTGCGGGGATTTAAGAAAACGGAATCCCGCGGAATGGTATTCCATTCCAGCTGATCCAGATATTTTTTCAGGTCAAAAAACCAGCCTGAGGTTCCCTTTATGATACTGCCGGGTTCCTTTTTGTCCACCGGGCATATCTGAATTGCCTTTTCATCCCAGTCTTCATACAAAAGCCGGGCAAACAGCTGCTCCATGGTCATCTGGCGTACACCGTATACATCCAGATCCGGCAGAACGCTGGTAATATAGTTTAACAGAATACGGTTGCTTCCCACGATGTAAAAATCATCCGGTTTAAACCGGTCCGGATAGTTATAAAGAATAAAGGAAATTCGATGCATTGCCACGGTGGTCTTACCGGAACCGGCAACACCCTGTACGATCACGTTGTGCAGCGGAGAACGGCGGATGATCTCATTTTGTTCCGCCTGAATCGTTGCTACGATCTCCCCCAACACTGCCTGCTTGTTTTTTGCCAGATATTTTGTCAGCAGCTCGTCATTTGCCACCACTTCACTGTCGTAGTAATCCAGAAGCTTTCCGCCCTCGATCTCGTAGGTACGCTTCATTTTCAGATCAATGGGCATTTCTTTTCCGCCAGGAGCGGCATAGCTGCACTTTCCCAGACCGTTTTCATAATAGGTATTGGCCACCGGTGCACGCCAGTCCACCACCACATAGGTCGTTGCATCTTTTGCCACACCGCCCTTGCCGATATACAGACTTTCTTCCTTCTTTAAGGTTTCATCATGAAAATCAATACGGCCAAAATAAGGTTTGTTTAATGCACGCTCATTGCGCTCCAGCGCCCGTTTTAAATGATCATGCATGGTAATGGTGTTTTCTAAAAGATTGATAACCTCCGGATTGTCATCGTGAAAATGCTCCAGCATTTCATCGATGTCTTCGCGCATCTTTGCCACATCACGGCCATAGTTTTCTACGTTATCACGTACCACTTCCAGCGTCTGTTTCAGATACGCTTCTTCCGCCTCACGGCTTTTACCTGGCGGTTTTAAAAATTCTTCCTTTTGTGTCGGGATGACAACCCGGCCGCCTTTTGTATGCTGTTTATCCTGGTTCATATCCTTCCTCCTGTATTTGCATTTTCTTACTATTTTACGGGTATTTTCCGAAAATACTAGACTTTATTTTTATAAAGTGATAAACTACATCATGAAGTGTGCCTAAAAACCAAAAGCCCCCCGGAACAATCCGGAGGGCTCTTTTATATGCACAAAACACATACTGTTTATGAAAATCTCTTTTTCCAGGCAGGAATACTTAAAATACAAAGTACTGTGCCCATGGCCGCGATCGCTACCCACACACCAATGGTCACTGTCCATCCGGCTCTCTCAGAGATCAGCGCAATTCCGTAGGTAGAAAGTGCACTTCCCACATAAGTCGCAGAGTTAAGCACACCGGACATCGTGGAAACATTGCCGGTTTTTTTGAAAAAAGCAGGAAGCATACATACCAGCATCAGGTTGACACCGTGCATGGCGCCGGTCAAAACCGCCATCAAAAAAACGGAAGCCAACGGACTTACACCGGTAAAGAGCAGCAAAAGTACACCTGCTGCCGTTCCTGCAATATAGATCATGGATGTACACAGCAGCGGATTATCAGGCATTTTTTTGTAGATACCATTGGTGATCTGGAAACAGGTAATGGAAAAGATGGGCAGCACCACACCTGTCAAAATAGAAATGCCATTACCCAGATTGAATGTCTGCTGAATATAGGTAGGCATCCAGGTAGTCACACCGTCACGCAAAGCCCCCTGTGCCACGATCGCCAGCATGATCATCCAGAGCATCGGGCTTTTGAAAATGGAGGGTTGGCGGACAGGTTCCGGCACATCAGCCTCATCAGGGGTTCTGATCCGTTCACGCGGTGCACCTGCGGAATTTTCTGCTTCAATTTCAGGACAGGCTTTTTTCCATACAAATGCCATAATAACACCGCAGACTGCTGCAAAGATAAAGACACTGCGCCATCCTGCCACCGCGATCCACACAGGGGAAAGCAGATAGATCAAAATGGTTCCGCAGGAACTGCCCCAGGAAACCACCACTGTGGTCTTTTTATATTCTTCCTCCGTATACAGACTGGCCATCAGACGTACAATAGGCGGCCACATCAAAGACTGCGCCATACCGTTGACACACCATACACCTGTCATCCACAGATAATTGGGGCAAAACGGAATCAGAAAATTCATGGTAACCGTGACGCACAGTCCTAAAAATACCAGCTTCTTAGGCTGGATCCTGTCCCCGAAATATCCGCTGACAAGCTGTCCAATTCCGTATGTAATAAAGCTTCCGGTCACTGCCAGAGACAAGTGTGACGCTAAAATTCCGGTATCATGCACCATTTCCAGGATAACCGCACCGTAATTGATACGGGTTATGTAGCTTACCATGTAGGTGAGCATAAACAGGATACGCACCCGCCGCATCTGACGGGGGTCCGTTAAAATATTCATCTTTTGTCAACCTCCAAATAAATCATGCGCAAAGTATTCTTTTATGCCAGACTTCTGCCTTCCCATTCCGCAGGAGCTTTTGCACCGTGAAGTGCGATAATGGTCGGTGCAATATCCTTGATGCTTACGTTTTCCAATACCTTTCCCGCCTCAAAGGGCTTACCGTAACAGATCACGGGAATGGTCATATCCTCAGGCAGCATAGTGCCGTGCATACGCTCATGACCGCCATGGTCAGCGGTTACGATCACGGTATATTCCTCCGAAACCGCATTGATCAGCTGCATGATGTTATTCCAGGAAGCATGCACGCTGCGCATATACTCTTCTCCCATCCAGCCTTTGGCATGTCCGGCTTCATCCGTCCATCCAAGATACACAAATGCAAAATCCGGTTCGTTTTCCTTGAGATATTTCACAGCAGCCTCTGTCACCATTTCATTGGTGGTTTCATAGCCGCCGGGCTCTTGGGAACGGAAATAGCTGTGCGCCAAAGATCCGGGTCTTGTCAGATCGCGGAGCTGCTCCCAGTTATAAAAAAACGCACAGGTCTTGTCATAGCGGTTAAGTACTTCGCAGATTCCTTCCACCGGGCGTACCTGGGGCGCGTAAATATTGTCAGTAGTTCCGTGTCTGCCGGGATCCACACTGTGGAACAGGGACATATGACAGGGCAGTGTCACGGACGGAAATACCGTCTGTGCATCCATCGCATAACTGGATTTTTTCATCAGTTCCTGTGCGGGTGCCACATCGGCAAGTGCGTCGGGACGCATACCATCTACAAGGATCAGTAATGTTTTCATAGAAAAATTCCTCCCTTTAATTGACATATAATTGATATTGATTTTTATGATAAGCAGCTGCCAACCCCGGACTCAGTCCCCTGTCCGTGACATAAATATAATTCTTTTTCATCTCTGCGACACGCAAAAGCTCTATTTTTTCAAATTTGCTGGAATCTGCCAAAATATAAACGGTATCTGCACACGCAATCAGCTGTTTCTGCATCAGCACAAACTCCTGTTCATGATCACAGATTCCATGCTGCATAGAAACTGCTGTTGGAAAAACAAAGGCTTTCTGCACATGCAGCTGCCGAAGCATCTCCAGTGTCAGCGGACCGCTGAAGGCATTCTCTTTTTTCAGGAAATGACCGCCGCAAAGAATCACCTCAAAATCTGCAACTCCGTTTAGAATCTGAAACACATCAAGGCTATAGGTGACCACGGTTACTTTCCTGCGTATTTCCTTTAGTGCCTGCGCAAAATAATAGGCTGTGCTTCCCGCATCCACACCGATCACATCACCATCATGTACCATTTCCGCAGCAGTTCTGGACAATTCCTTCTTTTGACTGTCATGCTTATGCAAACGTACCGACAATTCCTGAAACTGATTCATTTCTCCCACTGCGATCGCACCTCCATGGACACGCCGCAGACGGTTGTTTTTTTCTAATTCCTGCAGGTCTCTTCTGATCGTCTCTATGGAAACGCCAAACATAGCAATCAGTTCCGTGGTAGTCACGGATCCATTTTCTTTTATCAGATCACAAATAATATTCTGTCGTTCTCTCGCAAACATTTACAACTTTCTCCAACCTTTTCCACATATTATCACATATATACAACTCTGTAAAGCCAAACCCATGTGCAGCAGCCAAAAAAATCTGCCGGCTATAAACCGACAGATTTTCACAATTTTCATATTATTTACCTATCACATACATCCGCGCTTCATAAGGACGCAGGACATCCGCCTCATCGGCATAATTGGCACAGACGGCCTGCCGTCCATTGATCACTTCAATAGCAGGGCGGGCAATTGTGTCGCCGTAAAAATTGGCGAGCACAACCATTGTTTCTTCCGCATTTTCACGGATATAGGCAAACAGATTGGGATCTTCTTTGCCGATCATGGTAAAATCACCGTCCACAAACACTTCGTGCGCCTTGCGCAGTGCCAGAAGCTTCTGATAACAGTAGAATACCGAATCGGGATCTTCCAGATTTTCCTGTGCATTGATCTGCGTATAATTGGGATTGACCCTGATCCAGGGGGTACCGTCGGTAAATCCGGCATTTTTTTCCGCAGTCCAGTGCATGGGCGTTCTTGCATTGTCACGGCTCTTTGCGTGCAGGGAATGCAGGATATCCGCATCGTCATATCCCTTTTGACGGCGCTCGCTGATCATATTGACAGACTCAATGTCTTTATAATCTTCAATTGCAAAATCCGCGTTGGTCATACCAAGCTCCTCACCCTGAAAAATATAGGGTGTTCCCTGCAGGCCATGCAGCACGATCGCCAGCATCTTTGCGGATTCCTTACGGTATTCTCTGTCATTGCCCCAGCGGGAAACGATTCTGGGACAGTCGTGGTTGTCCCAGAACAGACTGTTCCAGCCGCAGCCGTTTAATTCTTTCTGCCATTTTTCAAATACATTTTTCAATGCGATAAAATCAAGTTTGGCAAGATCCCATTTTTCCTGCCCGGGAATCTGATCCAGATTGATATGCTCAAATTGAAATACCATGGAAAATTCACTGCCGTCCGGCGCAGAATACAGCTTGGCACGCTCTGTATCTGCGCCCCAGGCTTCGCCCACGGTGATCAGGTCTGCCCGCTGGAAGGTATTTTTGCTCATTTCCCGGAAATATTCATGGAGCCGGGGACCGTTGATGGTGATCATCTGATCCGGTTCCTTGGCGATCTGATCGATCACGTCCATGCGGAAACCGCCCACACCTTTATCGATCCACCAGTTGATCATATCATAAATTTCCTGACGCAGCCTGGGATTTTCCCAGTTTAAATCCGGCTGTTTTACGGAAAACTGATGGAAATAATACTGTCCAAGTTCCGGCACATACTCCCACATAGAACCGCCAAACACCGCTTTTAACTCATTTGGCGCCTTTCCGGGTTCACCGTCGCGCCAGATATAATAATCGTGATAAGGATTGTCCTTACTCTTTTTTGCTTCCAGAAACCATCTGTGCTCATCGGAAGAATGGTTTAACACCAGATCCAGCAGAATCCGGATATTGCGCTTTTTGGCCTCTGCGATCAGCTCCTCCATATCATCCAGACTGCCAAACATAGGATCAATATCCCGATAATCGGAAATATCGTATCCGTTGTCATCCTGCGGGGATTTGCACACCGGGCTTAACCAGATGGCGTCAATTCCCAGCTTTTCCAGATAATCCAGACGGGAAATGATCCCCTTAAGATCGCCGATACCGTCTCCGTTGGAGTCCTGAAAGCTTCTGGGATATATCTGATAAATAACCGCGTGTTTCCACCAATTGGTCCTGTTCATAGTTGTCTTCTCTCCTTTATGCCTTATTATTTATGCCGCAATCTTTATTTCTTTTGTGTTTCTTCTTCAATACTGCGGGTCACTTCCTCGGTATCAAAATTCACTTCGATCCAGGTGCCGTCCTCAAAGGTTGTACGCTGTGTTCTCAAATCAGATGTGACAAACTCATGCTTTTTCATCTGCTGGAATACATAGCGTTCCGACACTTTGCATACTTCCATGATCCGGTCCATCTGCTCCTTCTTGGCATCGATAGGCAGATAAGCAGGGTCACCGTAAAGACAGGCATACGCATAGCCGCTGTCCGTATCCGGGATCCCGAAACCGCCTCTGGAATATTTATCCCCGATCCACGGCACGATAATGCAGTCATGATATACCAGCTCAAACAGCGGAATCGGAATTCCCACTGCATGTGACATATTATCAAAAAATGATGTTGTATAAAAAGGTGCATGGTGGCAAAGCGCCATTGAAGGCAGAATACAATCCATGGGTTCCTCTGAACTGACAATGATGCCCTTACTGTCCAGATAATCCAGACACTCCCTGCGGTTTGCGGCACACTGCTGTCTGGTCACCGGATGCTCCGGATGAAAACACTCATCCAGCTCCACAATCGAAAAAACATCCAGATAAGAAGCCTGAATCTTCACGCCCTGCTGTTCAAAAATCCTGTAATTTCTCCGCACATAGGCAGGCTGGAACGCCGAACACAAAAAGGTCTGCTTTCCACCCTCCCAAAAGGCAATCTCCGTATGACTGCCGTCTGCTGCCGTCACCGCCTTTTCAATATCAAAGGTGGGTGCATCGAAATAAAAATCCCGGTACTGGTCATGAATACCAAAAATATACCCCAGCCGCTCACAGGTATCTGCCAGCTTTGCCATCCCTTCGAATCCACCGGCCTTCTGATGCGGCGGAAACGGATCCGGATGCAGATTGTCATAGCCGTGCAGTCCCCATCCGTCAAAATGGGTATAAGCCTTAGTCAGCCCCATTTCATGCAGCCTTTCCAGCTGCAGTGCCCGGGTTTCAAACGGCACATACCAGTCATTGTGCTCCGGATCATCCGGCCGGTAATATTCGGAATCTTTGGAGATCATTTTTGCTATATCACTGTGGATCACAGGGCAGCCGATCAGTTTTGCCACATTGGGATTTTGGGCAATCTTTTCTTTCAGTGTCACCAGCAGTCCTTTTTGTTCCACATATGTACGGTATGCATGGGCAATCTCATTATAATCACAGTTTTCCATAAAACGAAACAGCATTCTTCTGGGATAGGTCATATATCCCAGTGAAGTATCCCACAGCGCTGCCACCTTTTCTCCGCGCAGTTCATAGCGTACATCAAAAGGCGTATCATACACCGCCAGATAACCGGTATTTTCACGTACCTGTCCAAACATGGGCATGTAGCCGTCGCGCTGGAAAATCTGTCCGTCTGCCATGCCGTCCTTAATATCAATGGGCTGTCCTGCCGGGATCAGCACACCCTGCATGCGGGGAAGCACGGTATAGGAACGCGGCAGATTGTCTGCTGTCAGTTCGCCGCAGTCACCATATGCAGCACCGAACGTAAAGGGCGCCGGAAAGCTGATATAAGAAATCTCACCTTTTTGCTCTCCCTCCACCAGAAGTGTAACAAAGATATCCTCCGAAAACTGCTCTAACTCCACTCTTGTGCGAAGTGTGATATTTCGGTTTGCAAAACCGGTATACACTGCCTGAATACTCTGGGAAGTACCGGTATCATAGCATGTTTCACTGACCGGTGCGGGAAATTCTTCCCGTTTTCCGTCTGCAAACTGCACATAGGGTTTATCGTTCATACGCCATACGCTTCCCCCAATCTCCACACAATATATGTGCGCAGTAGGATCCCCCGTCAGTGTAACCTTATTTCCTTTTGCCATAAAAACTGCCATATGCTTCCTCCGCCATTCTCCGGCTGCCTGTTTTAGACTGTCGGATTCATTATATCATGATAATTGATAAAATAAAGCATTCCTTCTTTTTTCCCGTTTGAAAATATCATATACTTATTTTATCAGAACATACAGCCAAGAGCAGACACTGTCAGAAAGGGTGGTATCATGAAAACAATAAACAGCTGGAATCCGGAAAAAATCTGTGTAATCGGCTCCTGTGCGGCATTTGACTTTGATTTTTCAAGGGAATCTTTTCATTCCATCAGGGAAAAAGGATTTGACAGCGTGGTATTCGGATATCTGGACGGCAACTGGGATGCAGAATTCAGCCGGATTGACATGTACTCGGAATCTCCCGTCATCCCCTGTGTGATTCCTCACACCAGAGTAGAAGCCAACCGATATGAGTTAAGGCGCCGAATTGATCTTGCGTCTGCGGAAGGTTTAAAAGTATATATGTCTGTCAGAGGTCCAATGACAAGAACAGACCTTGCCAACATCGACAGTAACAGGGCGTGGGTTCACCGTAACCTGTTTGGACCGGGCGGAGACAAATGGGGCGGATCCGGAAAAGAACCCATGTGCCTTTCCAATGAAAAAGTACGGGAACACTACCGCCTGATGTTTCAGGATGTGGAAGAACGTTTTCCTGAGCTGGCAGGCTTTATGTTCTTTGGCGGCGATTCCTTTGCCCTGATCTGTGACCAGACTTGTCCCCGATGCGGCAATGTTCCCGAATATTACCGCTGGGGTCAGTGGATCAGTTCGCTTTGTGCCGACGCCAGAGGCCGTGGAGTTTCCATGAAGTTTGACATTATGAACTGGCCCTGGTGGGATGACCTGTTCAAAATGGCCGAATTTCTTCCTTCGGAAGTAGGATTTATCGCAGTAAACGACTGGGGCTTTTCCTACGGCGGCAGAACAGACGGAAAATACCCCTCTCTTCTGGAAAACTGGGAAATGCAGGAATATCAGTCGGATTGTCTGCGGCTGCCGGTCACAGACCACGAGACGGCTCTTGGCCTGTCTCAGGGATGGTTTGGAACTCCCATGAGCGATTCTTTTAAAAAACTGGCTGCCATTTGCAAAAAACAGGGACGCAGACTCATCGGATGGGCGCATTTGATCTGCTCGGAATCCATATGGCCTTACTGTATGCCCTCCCCCAAAACCACCGTTGCGCGTCTGACGGAATTTCGCGAAATGGAAGTTGATGGCGTATTTGATCTGTGGGGAATTGACGCCAATATCCTGTATAACAAAAGAATAGATGCCAATATGACTGCTTTTACAACTTTCTTTCAGGAAGCAGATACAGATACGGTATTGTCCAAAACCGCCCAAAAGCTGTATGGTCCTGAAGGTTCTGTCTGCGCACAGAAGGCCTGGGACGCTGTGGATGATGCCATATCCCGCTGGGCAATTGTAGCCTACTGTCAGCGTATGCATTGGGCTCTGCGCAGATTATTCACCCAAAAAACCCGTACCTTTTATGTCCTGAATCTGACCCTTCCCATAGACGCAGATCCCGACCCGGATCAAACTCCGTTCTGGCCCGACTTCTTAAAGGATCCTGTTTTGTGGGACCGTCTTAAAGAAAATCTTTCTACTGTTCTGGCCGGATATGATGAAGCTTTGAACGAGTATACTCATCTGATGCAGCAGGTAAAAGAGGAATACAGGGAAACCGCAGCGTTTCACCGCGATTGTCTCTTGCTTGGAAGAACCTACCATAAGATCGGATGGGAATCTGCTGTCTATCAGGCAAATGGACTTCGCGGCATTGCTCTGGAAAACGATTTTATGAAAGACGCAATTACTACCAGAACCTTATGCCGCCATTTATATAAGACACTTCAAGTTGTGCCTTATGAAGATGACGGCATGGATGAAGTCCTGGAAGACATGCAAGAATACCTAAGCATCCATCCCTGAACGCACGTACAAAAACGCTGTAATACCCGTTTTTTCAGGCATTACAGCGTTTTTACCATTCAGAATCCGGCAGATCGTTCCGATTATTTCTTATACGATTTCAAGTACCTTAAATCCTTCTTCTGTGATCGCTGCCGTCAGCACTGCGTCAGTCACAGTATCGGCACACGCAACTTCCGCCTGCTTTTCTTCCAGACTCACATTCACGGCAGTCACACCTTCCACTGCCTCAAGCGCCTTGGTTGCTGCCTTTACACAGTGCATACACATCATACCTTCGATCTTCATTGTTTTTTTCATGATCTTCTCTCCTTTAGCCTCTTTATCATCATCCGGCAGCACATTCTCAGCCGGATATTCCACATCATAATTAACCTCTGCCGCTTCTGCAGCGGTCACCAGCTCTTCTGCATGTATCTTCCACTTCGGTGTAAAGAATCGCAGCCGCAGGGCGTTGGACACCACCGATACAGACGAAAAGCTCATCGCAGCCGCACCGATCATGGGATTTAGCAGAATCCCAAATGCCGGATACAGTACACCTGCTGCCACGGGGATTCCGATGGCATTGTAGAAAAATGCCCAGAACAGGTTCTGTCTGATATTACGCATCACAGCCCGGCTTAAACCGATGGCCGAAGCCACATCCGTCAGATCACTTTTCATCAGCACAATATCCGCAGATTCCATGGCCACATCGGTTCCCGCACCGATCGCAATGCCTACATCCGCTCTGGCAAGCGCAGGCGCATCATTGATCCCGTCACCTACCATGGCAACCTTTTTGCCTGCCTGCTGCAGTGCACGGATCTTTTCCTCTTTTTCCTGCGGCAGCACCTGGGCGATCACCGACGGAATTCCAACCTGTCTGCGGATGGCTTCTGCGGTTCTTGCATTGTCGCCGGTAAGTAATATCACCTCAATCCCCATTTCCTGCAGCCGGGCAACCGCTGCCTTGCTGGTGGGTTTGGTCACATCGGCAACCGCGATCAGACCCAGAACCTGTTTTTCCTGTGCAAAATACAGGGGCGTTTTGCCTTCGTCTGCAAGCTTTTCTTCCCGATCCTTCAAATCACCAATGTCGATTCCTTTTTCTTCCATTAACAAGCGGTTACCGCCGTAGCAGCGCTTTCCGTGCAAAATACCTGTAATACCGCGGCCCGGGATCAGTTCATAACTGCTGATGGGCTGAGGCAGTGCACCGTTTTTGGCTGCTTCTGCCTCGATGGCCTCCGCAAGGGGATGATTGGAGCTTTTCTCCAGAGAAACGGCAGTTTCCCAGAGTGCTCTGTTTTTTATGATCACATCTGTGACAACAGGCTTGCCCATGGTCACAGTTCCTGTTTTATCCAACACCACCGTATCGATGCTGTGTGCCACTTCCAGTGCCTGTGCGGATTTGATCAGAATCCCGTTGGCAGCGCCTCTTCCTGTTCCTACCATGATCGCAGTGGGGGTTGCCAGTCCCAACGCACAGGGACAGGAGATCACCAATACAGAAATACCAACGGAAAGAGCAAACTCAAATCCGTGCCCGCTGATCAGCCAGATCAAAAATGCCGCCAGCGCAATGGTCATGACCACCGGTACAAATACGCCGCTGACTTTATCTGCCAGCTTAGCGATGGGGGCTTTGGAGGAGGTTGCCTCATCCACCAGTGTAATAATTTTTGCCAGGGTCGTTGCCTCACCTACCGCAGTTGCTTCCATTTTGAAATAACCGGCCTTGACTACGGTTCCTCCGGTAACTGTATTTCCGGTGTGCTTCTCCACAGGGATACTCTCACCGGTGATCGCGGATTCGTCAATAGAGGCATAGCCTTCCAGAATTCTGCCGTCTGTGGGAACCGAAGTCCCCTCCTTTACAATCAGGATATCACCTGCATATACATCCTCCAGCGCCACCTCAATCTCTTCTCCATCCTGTAAAAGAATCGCTGTCTTAGGCGCCAGATCCATCAGCCGGGCAATTGCTTCACTTGTCTTATGCTTGGCTCTTGTTTCCATGAACTTGCCCAGCGTGATCAAAGTCAGGATCATGGCCGCCGATTCAAAATACAGGCTCATGGAAAATTCATGAGCTGTATGCATATCACCGTGCCCCAGCGCCCATCCGATCTTATAGATTGCATACACGCCATATACAAAGGATGCGCCGGATCCCACTGCGATCAGGGAATCCATATTGGGCGCTTTATGCCACAGATTACGAAATCCGTTCTTAAAATAGTGACCGCCGATAAGCAGCACCGGTAATGCCAGCAAAAACTGCGTGAATGCAAAAATCAGGCTGTTCTCTGTCCCCAGCAAAATCCCCGGCAGCGGCCAGCCCGCCATATGTCCCATGGAAATATAAAAAAGCGGAACCGTAAACACCGCCGACCAGATCAGGCGTTTTTTCATCTGCTGCATATGCTGTGCGGCAGCATCATCCGCTGTATTTACAGATGCTGCGCTCTTTCTTTGTCCCCGCCCGTTCTGCGCCCCGGAGGCCTGTGCCTTTATTTCCGGAATCGCACCATATCCGGCGTCCACAACACTTTTTACGATACTGTCCGTATTGGTCTGCTGTTCATCATAGGAAACAGTCATACTGTTTTTGAGCAGATTCACACTGACTTCCTCTATTCCACTGCATGTAAGAACTGCTTTCTCCACTCTGGCCGAGCAGGCTGAACAGGTCATGCCAGTCACGGCGAATTTTTCTTTTTTCATCTGCTTCTCCTGTCACTCATCTGTTTTGACATCATCTTTTTCTTCTGATATCATTATAGCAGAAATAAACCTATTGAGAAGTATGCACTATTTTGGTATATACTACCCAAAAAGATAGTGCCTGCCTGGAAAGGAGTCCGTCCATGTCCCATCCTGACCGCAACAAAAACTGTCCCGTCTCTCACACGCTTCACCTGATCGGCGGCAAATATAAAGCCCTTTTACTCTGGCATCTGACCGGTCACATTCTGCGTTTCAACGAACTTCACAGACTTGTCCCGGAAGCCACCCCAAAAATGCTGACACAGCAGCTGCGGGAACTGGAAGAGGACGGTCTGATCCTGCGCACGGTTTACCCGGTGGTACCGCCCAAAGTGGAATATGCCCTGACTCCGTTGGGAGAAAGCCTGTTTCCGATCCTGGAGGCCATGTATCGCTGGGGAAGCGAACGCATGCAGGAAGAAGGAAAAACACCGGACTGCTCCATGAATGCCGGTGCCGCTTCTCAAACACAGTCCTGTTCCCATTGTTCTGTCTGAGCAAATCAGGCTTGCAATCCGTCTGATTCCGCTATATGCTGAATTTAACAGCAAACATTCCAATCTCCGGAGGAAATACCTATGGAAATTATAAGAACCGGTAATCTTGAATATCATGACATAACCCAAAACCGCCCGGATATCTATCTTGGCAGCGGTGATATGGGAGCTTCCTTTGATAAATTCGGCACCATCGATTCTTCCTGTGACCGTGGAATCATGCATGGCGATTTTTACGGCAGAAATGACCAGTACAACACTAGTTACCATGTCCACACATTTAAAACCAAATGGGAGGGACTGGACGAAAAATGTGTCACAGATTATTGCCAGTCACTGGATATTTATGACGGTATTCTTACCACCAGACTCTGCAGCGACAACTGGCAGTTCACCGGCAGAACCGGTTTTCATACCCAAAACCGCAATGTCCTGGCTCTGGAGTACATTTGGAACGGTCAGCATCTTCCTACTCTTACACTTACCCCCCTCCAGAACGCTCATGAAAAAAAGGTATGGCTGGTGGAGATATCCGATGAAACCATCATCAATGATATGCAGCTTTGTGATGATACTCTGCAGATTGACTTTCGTTCCGGTCTCATTGATGGCAGGGCCTGTCTCAAAGTACTGGGAGATGCCGTTGTTTCCCATAATAACAAAGATGTATTCATACATTTCAAAGACGGGCAGGGACGCGCTGTTATCCTGCTGTCTTTGTGCAAAGATAAAGTGAAAGCGCTAGATCAGCTGCTTAACATGCTCTCAAAAGATGTTTTCTCAGAGATTGCTGCCTCCTGGCACGAACGATGGGGTGAAAGCCGCATATGCTTTGACGGGCATGATTCGCTGCTGAAGCTGTATTACAGAAGCATCTTTCATATGTTATGCAGCCATTCTGCAAACGACCGATACATAGCACCGCCCATGGGATGGGCAGGCAGAAACTGGCGTTACCATTTTCCCCAGGATTTTGAATATATGGCACCGGCAATGCTGCGCCTGGGATACACTGACATCCTGAAAGCAAAGGTGGAGATGTACGCAGGCTATATCGAAAACCTGCGCGCCAATACCAGACGCATCTACAACTGCGACGGCGTTATGTGGACCTGGGAGTTCCCTGTGGATGACGGCAAAGACCATCTTCCGGACGGAACCGCTCCCTATGTTTTCATGTATGAGGTTCACAACTCGGTTTATCCTGCCAAACTGGCATGGGAAACCGCCGCTCATATT
>JAFVXW010000007.1 GCA_017500935.1 Lachnospiraceae bacterium | reverse complement strand
TTCTACTGTTTGTTTTAGGTTTTTGTTCTTCTGAATTTTCCAGTCAGGACTTACCTGTGTCCTGTTTGTCAATCCGATTAGGCAAAGCCTTATCGGTGGAATTATTCAGGGTTGCATTACTGTTTATTTGTCAAGGTACTTTTTGTTGTCACTCGCAAGCGACTCAGTTATCTTATCACTTAGTTTCTTGTTTGTCAACAACTTTTTTTGAGTTTTTTCAACTTTTTTCAAAGCTTATTTTCTTTTGTTTTGGCTTGTCCGCCGCAACGATTGATATATTAACACGGCTCTTGTCGAAAGTCAACACCTGTTTTTGTATTAATTCAAATACATTCCTCGCAATTTCAAACGATTTTTACTTGCGTTCTGAAGCCGTACATGATATAATTTCTTTTGTAGTAAACAAGGCGTGATAGCCAAGTGGTAAGGCACGGGTCTGCAACACCCTTATCGCCGGTTCAAATCCGGCTCGCGCCTCTCAAAAAATCCGTTCACTATTAAAAGTGAACGGATTTTTTTTGATAGTAAACTTCGTTTCCTATTGAAAAACAGTCACATATATGCGCACACTATTTTTATCAATTAAAATTCAAACACTTCGTTTGGTGCTGCAAATGAACTGAAGGTAGCAACACCGCTCTTGAAATAGAGCACCTGTGTATTGCCGTCATTTTCGTCATACATCGCGCGAAGATTTGAATATGCATCCAGCATGGATTTCTTTGCTTCTACACGATCATCCTCTGCCAATTCTCCGGCAACTCTCAGCCATACACCATCTTTGAACGCACAGATTTCAACCCTGGGATTTTCTGCGATCTGTTTTGAAACAGCTTTTACTTTTCCTGTCTGTATGTAGAGCTTTCCTTCAAACATGTGAGCTGTTCCAAAAGGGCGGACACGAGGCTGTCCCCCTTCCACTGTTGCCAGATAATAAACGCCTGCTTCCTTTAAAAAGTTACAAATTTTTTCCATAGCTGTTCTCTCCTTTATCTATATTATTTTACCGGTTCTGTCCAGTAACTCTGATTATAGATATCTGTAAACAGATAGGTAAGCTCTGCTGCCTCACTGTCTACATATACATCACTGATCATAAGTTCATCTTCCACGATCAGCTGCTCTCCCAGCATATAGCTTTCAAGGTATTCTCCGTCATAGCTGTAATAATCACAGACAAAATCAATGACATCACCGTATTGTACGGTATCCATGGTCTTTGCGACGGTGTCAGTCTCACCGTTTTTATATACTCTGCGTACACCCGACACAGTGCCGTAAGGATCTTCATCTGTAAATGTAACCACAAGTTCTGCCCTGTCACCATTATATAAAACAGGGATACGTCCGGTGATACAGTAATCCTCTCCGTCATCCACCGTAGATTCATGATAATACGCCACCGGCTGTTCATTGACTGCGATCCAGGTCATTTCCTCCGGTGCCAAAAGGTTTCCTGCTTCATCAAAATCATAAACATTATCCATGCCCAGATCGATATAACCTTCTCCATCATCATAAAACATATTGGCCTGCAGTGTCTGTACCAGTTCCCATTGTTCTTCCGGCAAAGTGATCACGGTATCCGCGCCATTTTTCTTCCATACTAAAAGGCTGGAATCAAACGCGTTTTCGGCATAATATTTTGCCATTTTTTCCTGTTCCAGAATACGGCCGTCTAAAAATCCGGTATTGCCTTCATACAAACCCAAAATACTGCTTACATCACCGCCAAGAAAGCTGCCCAATACCTGACTGATCATCTCTGCATTTCCGTAGGCACTGCTTCCGCTTCCCAGCATTTCCATTAACGCCGGAAGCGGTGTCTGCGTACCGCCGCTTACAGCCTGACCTCCTGTTTCCACACTGGCAAAAGCCTGGATGCAGCGCATGTACTCTTCATCCATTCCGATCTGTTCATAGGTTCCCACAGCTTTATCTACCATAGAAACTTTACGGAAAGGGAAATAAATGGACAAACCATAGGAATTGGTCATGTTATAGGAAGTCCGGTTATATTTTACACTCTGCAAAAGAGCGTCTGCCAGTGCCTGTCCTTCCTTAGTTCCCATATTTTGAGCCAGATGCACCAGATCCACCTGATCGATCTTGCTGGAACGACCAAATTCCCTGGCATTGCTTCTTGCATTGGAAACCTGTGCATAGTTGTCATTTTCGATCAGTTCGCAGGTTTCTTTTGAAAATGCTGCCAGTGCATCGGGAATCAGGCTTTCCGCCTCTGCAAGATCCACGATGGACAATGTTGTGGGCTGTCCCGGACATTTTGATGCACAGGTATCCACAAAATTATCAATGATCTGTTTACCGATTTCCAAAGTGGACATAGATGTATTTTGAGACAGTCTGGTAAGCCAGTTTGTGTAATACCAGCCGATTCCTGGTTCTGTTTCTTCGCTTGCGATCAGATAATCAGCGTGTTCTGTAAGCATTAATGCATTTTCAGCAGTAGCCATCAGGCAGGCATCAAATCCGATAAAGTCAAATTTGATATTTGCCTTTGTAAGAGCCTGATCGATTTTGGCAAGTCCCATGGAGCCGCTGTTTGAAAATTTTTCATCATATCCAAATCCGCTTACCGAACCGCCGCCGTGATCCCAGAAAATCAGGGCATTGCGGTTTGCAGGGAATTTTTGTGCGCACCAGTTGATAAACCAGGTAAGTGTATCGGGATCAGTCATGGAATAACTGCCCAAATCCTTTTCCAGACAAAGCAGCCCCTCGTCCTTTACCTGCCATATCTGGTTGGTCTGGCTGCTGATCACATTATTCTGCCATGCTTTACAGCCGCCGGTATAAACCAGCAGATTTACATTTTCCGCAATATCCGCATTCAGCATTTCCTGCAGATCAGAGGTTGCCATTTTATTGCGTGATTCCAGATCGGTTCCGCAAAGATAAAGCATAATTGTTACTTCATCTTTTCCGTTTCCGATCACTTCTGTATATTTATCACGTACACCTGATACAACCTGCGTATTTAAACTTTCAGTATTGCTTTCGCTGTCCCATCCGCCGGAAAGTGCAGAACCTCCCAGGTTCTGGGGATAATATACCGTTGCATTACCGCCGGAACCTGATCCTCCATAAGAGGAACCGCCGGATGACGAACTTCCTGCTGATGTTCCCGGAGATGTCTGGTAATTTCCTGATTGATACTCACCAATGTTTGACCAGGAATCACCGCCTCCCAGAAAACTTCCGTCAGAAAAAAGACTTCCGATGCTGCCGCCTCCGCCAAAAAGCATGATCAATAACAGTATCACCCATTTCAGGGAACCGCCGGACCGAACAGAGCGTGTCGGTCTTGAAGATCCTGCGCTGCTGTATCCGTGTGTACTGCCTGCAGGTCTTTGAGAATTACCAACCGGTCTTTTGCTGCTGCCTGTCGGTCTTTTTAAACTGCTTCCCGTCGGCCTTTTTGGTGTGCTTCCTACAGGGCCGGTTCCAAGACCAGTACCTCTTCTGTTTATACTTTTCCCATTTCCCGTCACATTTCTCTGACGTCCTCCGGGTCTGTTCTGTGCCATTTTTTACTGCCTCTTTTCCTATTATATATTAACACTGACATCCAACCATAATATCGATAATTTCAGCATTCGTTTCTTTCATTCCGTCTTTTCCCAGACGGCCGATGTTTTTGATGGTTGCATCCACGCCTTTGGTTACAATTCCATCTCCTGCATAAAACTGCTGTCCGCGGATAAACATGTTGTAGCCCAAAATGCCTGCGTCCACAGAAGCAGCGATTTTTGCTGCGCAGGAAGCTTTCGCGCCGTCACAGACAATTCCGGATGTGATAGCCAGCGCATTTACAATGGTATGTGCCACTTCTTCATATCCGCCGCCGCAAAGGTATGCGATTCCGGCTCCCGCAGCTGCTCCTGCACACACTGCACCGCAGTAAGCGCTCAGACGCCCGATTCCTGTTTTCTGGTAGATTGCAACCAGATTGGATAATGTCAGGGCGCGATACATTTTTTCTTCACCGGATTTTAACTCCAGCGCATATTCAATAACCGGAAGAGAACAGGTCATTCCCTGATTGCCGCTGCCGGAATTGATGATCACAGGCAGCTCGCAGCCATTCATACGTGCATCAGAGCCTGCAACTGCACGGGCCTTTGCACGTGTCCGGATATTATCTCCCTCCATATCAAGAAGCACACTTCCGATATTGGCACCGTAATCCCCGCGGAAACCTTCCTCAGAAATCGCCATATTGTATACATACTGTCTGTGAAGTACTTCGTAGACATCTGCAATATCCACGGTCATGGCAAAATTCCAGATACTTTCCATATTCATAAAGGATCTGTCGGTAAGACCTTCCTCGTCTTCTCCTTTTACTTCAATCTCCAGAAGTTTTTCACCGTTTTTCTCGATCAGCACCACATTGGTATGATAATTGGCAATCCGCACTTTTGCATAAGAATCCTGTGCATAAAGTGTGACAATGATTTCAAAGGTAAGCCCTGTCTCAATGTGCTTTACTTCGATGGGGGTATCTGCAAGAAAATCCTTGATCTGCTCAATTTCTTCCGCTGAAACCTCAGAAATCACTTCCAGTTCTTTTTCCGGTTTTCCGGCAACAATTCCGGCTGCCGCAGCTGCCGGGATCCCTTTTAAATGTCCGGTATTGGGAACGATCACGGATTTTACATTTTTAATGATGCTGCCGGATGCCTCGACCAAAACCTTCTGCGGTAAAACTCCCAGAACTTCTCTTGCCTTTGCTGCTGCATATGCAAGCGCGATAGGTTCTGTACATCCCATTGCCGGTACAAGTTCTTCTTTTAAAATCTGCACATACGCAGCATATTTTTCATCATTTTTCTTCAAAGCTTTTCTCCTTAACTGCAAAAAAATATTTGTTCATATATAAAGCAGTCAAATGCTTCATCCATCACAAGAATGCCCAGCTTGTCACAACATTCAAGAAGTGCAAGCGAAGGTGGATTATGTGCTGTTGGAACCGCATTGAAACCTGTCTCCTTCAGACGGCTGATCTTTCGCATTTCAGCAGCAATCCATTTCGGGCATCTGCGCTTACGGTACGGATACCAAAATCATTGAATGATATATCATGTAAAATATTTTCTTCATAAATTTCTGTTTTTTAAAATTCAGATATCTCACTATACCTTATGGTTTCTCAGGTAATTTCGTTTTGGAAAATACTTTTTCAAAATCAACAATGTAATCTGCCACTGTTTCCAGCATTTCCTTTCCCCATTCTGCTGTCGCTTTTGTCGGAGGATCATTTTTAAAGGAATGAGAAAGCCAGCCGTTGTCGGTGATACTTCTGATTTCTCTGGGAATTACCACATTTACATTCTTATAAACCACATTGGTCCAGGCGCCGGAAGGAAGTTCTTCGGAAACATCATTTTGGATACCTTCCCCCAGTTCCAGATATTCAGTTTTGATCAAATCCGGATTTACCGCCATCACACCGGCTGTTTCCTCACCGCCGCCGTGACCGCCTGCCCATGCCGGATTGATCTGTCCGGCCATCAGCCACCAGTTCAATACCGCCAGATAAGCACCTTTTCTATAAAGATGCATTCCTACTGTATTGATCGCCGCACTATTGCCGCCATGACCGTTTAAAATCATAAAATGCCGGAATCCATAGTGATAAAACTGATCACATATACTTTTTAACAGTTGAATCAGTCCTTCTGTTCCTATTGAAATAGTCCCTGGGAAACCAACCAAATCGTCGGTGGCACCATAGTTGATCGCAGGTGCGATCAACACATCGGATCTGCTGTTTATATAAGAAGCAATCTTATCAGGAATCAGCGTATCGGTTCCCAAAGGCATATGTTTTCCGTGATTTTCCAGACTTCCGACCGGAATTATAATCGTGTCCTTTTCTTTCAGATAATTCTCTACCTGCAAGTAATTCATTTCAGAAAGATACATCTTATTCTGCCTCTCTTTTCTGATATTTGTATTGCTCTTATCATAACACATTTCTGAAAACAAAAAAAGCTCTTACTCATCTGAGTAAAAGCTTTTCGTTTATACCTTCAAAACCGAACATTGATCATCATCTCTCATTAAGTCATCCATTCCCAAACCTGTCAGGATAAGCCCTCGACCGATTAGTATTCGTCAGCTGCATGCATTACTGCACTTCCACACCGAACCTATCTACCTCATACTCTCTAAGGGGTCTTACTTACTGGGATAT
>JAFVXW010000069.1 GCA_017500935.1 Lachnospiraceae bacterium | reverse complement strand
CATGGAAGATCAGTGAGGAGCGGGCAGAAGTGAGAGGGTCTGTGGATGAACTGGAAGCCATGAAACAGGCGGTCTGGAAGATCCTTCAGACGGAGAGATATCGTTATGAGATCTATGACTGGAATTATGGACTGGAACTGGAGGAGCTGTATGGAAAAAACAAGACCTATGTGATTCCGGAACTGAAAAAAAGGATCGAAGAAGCACTGCTGGCGGATGACCGCGTGACAGCGGTGACGGATTTTTCCTTTGTGCAGGAAAAAAACAGTGTGACAGCGAAATTTATGGTACATACGATTTTTGGCGAGATCAGAGCGGAAAGGGCGGTGGATATTTGATGGCGAGTTATGAGGCGTTGATGGAACGCAAACTGGATATGATAAAAGATAAAAGAGACAAACGGCAGGGCAGCCTGATCTATGATGCACTGGCACCCAATGCGGCTGAAACGGCGTCCTTTTATGCAGACCTGGATATGCTGGAGGACAGGACATTTGCAGACACCGCATTGGGCGATGACCTGACCCGTCGGGCAGCGGAAAGGGGAATTGTGCGGAAACAGGCAGTCAAGGCGACGTTTTATGGCAGATTCCGGAGGGAAAACGGAGAAGAATACCCCATTGAAGAAGGAACGCGGTTTTTTCTGGAAGGCCAGTATTTTGTAGTGATTTCCAGAGAAGAAGACGGGCGTTATGTATTGGAGTGTGAGACAGCGGGTACTGTCGGGAATGATCATCTGGGGAATTTGGTTCCTTTGGAAACGATGGCAGAACTGACGGAAGCGATTCTGGAAGAACTGCGGACAGACGGCGAGGATGAAGAGACGGATGAGGAACTGAGAAAACGGTATTATGCGAGTTTTGCTGCAGATGCATTTGGGGGAAATATTGCAGATTATAAAATGAAGATCAATGCCCTGCAGAATGTGGGTGGCGTGAAGGTTTACCCTGTATGGCAAGGCGGCGGCACGGTAAAGGTGGTCGTTATTGACCGGGGATGGCGTGCACCTACGGAAACAGAACTGGAAGAACTGCAGATGCAGATCGATCCGGAAAGCAGAGGGGAAGGGTATGGCATTGCACCTATTGGGCATCAGGTGACAGTGACCGGCGTTTCTGAGGTGGTATGTAATATTACGATGACGCTTTCTCTTACTGCAGGAGCGGTGCAGGAAACCGTTTTGTCGGATATCCGAGAACGGATCGAAGCATATTTTGAAGAGACCAGAAAAACCTGGGCAGAAAGCAGTTATCTGACAGTACGTATCAGTTATCTGGAGGCAAGGATCCTGGAGGCAGACGGTGTGGAAGATATCGCTGACTGCAGCATCAATGGCAGCAGCAGAAATCTGGTGCTGGATGTAGATGAGGTACCATTACTGGGTGAGATTGGGGTGAATGCCTGATGGAAAACAGATATGTGAAATATTTGCCGGATACAGTCAGTGAATTGCAGGAATTTAGGAAACTGGCCGAAATAGAGGGAGAGATCCTGGAAGAAACGGCAATGGCGAAAAATGAACTGGTGGACAATCAGTGGATCCTGACGGCTAGACGAAGCGGGCTGCTGCGTCTGGCGAAGATGATGGGGTTTCTGGGGGCAGAGATGCTGGAAACAGAAGCACTGCGGGAAGAGATCCTGTACCGATGGTGCAGCAGAAGCCCTTATACATATTTCCATTTGCAGGACTGGCTGGATGGCTGCCTAGGGGAAGGAAATTATCTGGCAGACCTGCGGAAAGAACAGTATTTTCTGCAGCTGGTGCTGGAACTGAGAGTGAAGGAGAAAAGAGCTTTTCTGCTGGAACATCTGCGGAACATCCTTCCTGCGAATCTGGTGCTGAAAGTGGATCTGAATACAAATACCCATGGCGATCTGAAAGGAATACCCTATGGGCTGCTGAAAGAACT
>JAFVXW010000068.1 GCA_017500935.1 Lachnospiraceae bacterium | reverse complement strand
GTATGGAAAGTGCCATCCGATCCAGCATCAGACCATACAGAATTTTTGCATCACTGGACAGTTCCCTAAAATATGGATTTGTAAACAAAACTTTGGGGACACGGTAGAAAGCAAACTGCTCTGACTCATACCCATGAAAATATTCGAACTCAATACTCTGTTTTTGCACCTTGCTTTCCACCTTCCTTATTGTGCTTTCTTCCATTCATCCAACAGACTGTAAATAACCTCTTCGATCTGCTGCTGACTGAACTCTCTTGGAAAATACTTTTTGATTTTGTCACCCTTTAATGTTACATGTACAGGCTTTTCCGGTTTTTCAGTTAACAGCAGCTTTACTGCAAGCTGTGTCAGTTTCTTTTCTTCACTGTACTTTTTCAACTGTCTGGCAATGTCTTCTTTTACACCGGAACCGATCTCATTTGCACACTGGAAAACCCAGCCCTGCTCTTCCTGCGATAAATATGAAAGATGAACGCCTGCCATAAACTTGATCATTCCATCATCTACCCAAAGAAGCAGTTCCGGAAGCAGTTCTGTCAAACGAATATAACGCTGCACTGTCCTGCCGCTCTCACCGGCTTTCTTTCCAACAAGTTCGGCGGTCTCACCGTCGCTGCCTTTGATTCCCTGATGTCTCATTGCTTCCATCTTCATCCGGTATGCCCAGGCTTTTTCACTGGGTAAAATATCCTCACGCTGAATGTTGGCATCAACCATTACGATGGTAGCTTCCTCATCCGTGTAATCCCGGACAAGCGCCGGTAAGACTCTCTTTCCTGCCAACTCACATCCACGCTTACGCCGATGACCGGAAATAATCTCATAAAATCCATTTGCCTTTGGCCTGACGATTGCCGGACATAACACACCATGGCGTTGGATACTTTCCACGGTTTCCTGCATTTTTTCATCATCATAAACATGAAATGGATGATTCTTAAATGCCTGCAATTTATGTAAAGGGATGTCCACAACCTGATCCGTTTTCAGATCACCGATCCCCAGAATATCTTCATAAGATTCCAACTTAATTTCTGCAGAAGCTTTACGCATGATCCATCACCTCCTGCACAAGTCTGGAGTACGCTTCGGCTCCGCGTCCGGAACCATCGTATTCATAAATGCTCATACCTTCTGACGCAATCTCTGCAAGTGCTTCCGCACGGGGAATTGTAGTCTCAAAAATATGAATATTACTTCCATAAGCATTACAAATTGCCTGCTTATTTCTTTTGGAATTGTTATATCTGCTGCTGTCCATAGTAAAAAGGATGCCCTCTATCCGCAGATCCGGATTGTATCGCTGGCGCACACTCTTAATGACACGCAGCAATTCTGTCAAACCATCTGCAGCATAATACTGTGGCTGCACCGGGATCAGAATACTGTCTGCTGCGGTAACTGCATTAACAGTCATCATTCCCAAAGATGGCATACAGTCAATGATCATGTAATCATAATCCTCTGCCAATAATAAAAGATACTTCTTTAAAACCTGTTCCCGATCCTCTACAGTGATAAGAGACATATCCATACCGGTCAACAGCTTATTGGATGCGACAATATCGACACCTTCCGAATGTTTCAATATAGCTTCTCTGGGGTCAAATTCATCTCCCATAATGATATTTTCCATCATATTTTTTAAGGTGATCCGAATAGATTTCGGGAACCCCAATCCCAGGGACAAATGCCCCTGGGGATCAGCGTCAATCAGCAAAACCCTTTTACCCTGTTTTGCCAGACCGATGCCAAGATTTATACTTGTGGTGGTCTTTCCCACTCCGCCTTTTTGGTTTGCAACTGCAATCACTTTACACATGGTTATGTCCTCATTCTTTCACTTTTTCTACATCAGCATAAACACGAAAATATTTATTGGTTCCCTTATTGGCAAACGGCTCTGAAATCTGAAGAAT
>JAFVXW010000067.1 GCA_017500935.1 Lachnospiraceae bacterium | reverse complement strand
CACCTTGCTTTCCACCTTCCTTATTGTGCTTTCTTCCATTCATCCAACAGACTGTAAATAACCTCTTCGATCTGCTGCTGACTGAACTCTCTTGGAAAATACTTTTTGATTTTGTCTCCCTTTAATGTTACATGTACCGGCTTTTCCGGTTTTTCAGTTAACAGCAGCTTTACTGCAAGCTGTGTCAGTTTCTTTTCTTCACTGTACTTTTTCAGCTGTCTGGTAACGTCTTCTTTTACACCGGAACCAATCTCATTTGCACACTGGAAAACCCAGCCCTGTTCTTCCTGAGTTAAATATGACAGATGAACGCCTGCCATAAACTTGATCATTCCATCATCTACCCAAAGAAGCAGTGCAGGAAGCAGTTCGGTTAATCGAATATAGCGCTGCACTGTCCTGCCGCTCTCACCGGCTTTCTTTCCGACAAGCTCTGCAGCCTGACCATCACTGCCTTTGATTCCCTGATGTTTCATTGCTTCCATCTTCATCCGGTAAGCCCAGGCTTTTTCGCTGGGTAAAATATCCTCGCGCTGAATGTTGGCATCAACCATTACGATGGTCGCTTCCTCATCCGTGTAATCCCGGACAAGCGCCGGTAAGACTCTTTTTCCTGCCAATTCACATCCACGCTTACGCCGATGACCGGAAATAATCTCATAAAATCCATTTGCTTTTGGCCTGACGATTGCCGGACACAACACACCATGGCGTTGGATACTTTCCACGGTTTCCTGCATTTTTTCATCATCATAAACATGAAACGGATGATTCTTAAATGCCTGTAATTTATGTAAAGGGATGTCCACAACCTGATCCGCTTTCAGATCACCGATCCCCAAAATGTCTTCATACGTTTCCAATTTGATCTCTGCAGAAGCCTTACGCATGAGCCATCACCTCCTGCACAAGTTTTGAATACGCTTCCGCTCCGCGCCCGGAACCATCGTATTCATAAATACTCATACCTTCTGATGCAATCTCCGCAAGCGCTTCCGCACGGGGAATCGTAGTCTCAAAAATATGAATATTACTTCCATAAGCATTCTGAATTGCCTGCTTATTTCTTTTGGAATTGTTGTATCTGCTGCTGTCCATGGTAAACAGAATGCCTTCAATCTGCAGATCCGGATTGTATCTCTGACGTACACTTTTAATGACGCGCAGTAATTCTGTCAAACCATCTGCAGCATAATACTGTGGCTGTACCGGGATCAGAATGCTGTCTGCTGCAGTAACCGCATTGACGGTCAGCATACCCAAAGACGGCATACAGTCAATGATCATATAGTCATAATCCTCTGACAGCATCTGAAGATATTTCTTCAGGATCTGTTCACGATCTTCCACCGCAATCAGTGACATATCCATTCCGGTGAGCAGCTTGTTAGATGCCACAATATCAACACCTTCTGGATGACCGATCACTGCCTCCCTGGAACAAACTCATCTCCCATGATGATGTTTTCCATCATATTTTTTAGGGTGATCCGAATGGATTTCGGGAACCCCAATCCCAGGGACAAATGCCCCTGAGGATCAGCGTCGATCAGCTAAACCCTTTTTCCCTGTTTTGCCAGACCGATGCCAAGATTTATACTTGTGGTGGTCTTGCCCACTCCGCCTTTTTGGTTTGCAACTGCAATCACTTTACACATGGTTATGTCCTCATTCTTTCACTTTTTCTACATCAGCATAAACACGAAAATATTTATTGGTTCCCTTATTGGCAAACGGCTCTGAAATCTGAAGAAT
>JAFVXW010000066.1 GCA_017500935.1 Lachnospiraceae bacterium | reverse complement strand
TATTTGTTGCCACTTTTGTGCAAATGTCAAATGGACTAAGGATTACGCTCGTTGTATTTGGATTTGTTTTGTTCTTAGCGGGTTGCTTCTATGCACTGCGGATGGAGCAAGTGGCAGGATATTATACATGCAAAAAATGCGGACACCGATATGTACCGACATATAGAGCCGTTGCTATGGCTCCGCACATGGGCAGAACAAGATATATGTGTTGCCCTCAATGCGAAAAAAAGTCCTGGCAAAAAAAAGTATTAAGCGAAGAGTAAAGCCAAATTCCAATATGTCGAACAGTTAGGAAAATAAGAATTTGTGAGGTTCCTTGTTTATGAAAGAATTTGAATATAACTTAATAGAGAATAAATTAACAGCAAGGGATTTTTTACGACTAAAAGTAGCAACTGGTTTTAGAGACAGACCAATTGATCAGGTAGAAAAGGCCCTAAAAAATAATTTATTTGATGTAATCGCGGTATATAATGATGAAGTAATTGGAATGGGCCGACTTGTTGGTGATGGGGTTATGTATTGGTATTTGCAAGAAATAATTGTGTTACCTGAATTCCAGGGAAAAGGTATCGGAACGAGAATTGTTAATAGATTATTAGGATATATCGAGGAGAATACAACTCCAGGAACATTTGTAAGTGTTGGATTAACTGCTGCGGCTGGTAAAGATACGTTTTATGAACAGTTTGGATTTTCGAAAAGTATGGGAATGACAAAGTATATTGAGAGATAAACGTATTAGTGACATGTCATAAATTTAAACAAACTTGTATTAGGAGGTGAATAGTATGTCAGGGTGTTTAAGATTAAGAAATATCTAAGTACATGAAACTGTGTTAAATAGTTTTATGTACATGTAAAGCAAGAAAACTATTTAATAAAGGAGATTATGTAATGATATTTCAAGATAATGTAATAAAAGAATACTTAAAGAATGTATATTTTGTAACCGGAACCCCTTGTGGTGGAAAAACAACCATTTCCAGAGAACTGGCTAAGCGACATAATTTATTAGTGTATGATATTGATGCGGAGTTTGAAAAGCATCAGAAACTTTCCGTACCTGTTTATCAACCATCCATGAACAAGAAGTTTAGAGATGCGGACGAATTTTTTGGACGCACAGTGGAGGAATACAAGCAATGGCTGATTAGTAACACAAGGGAACAATTAGATTTTGTATTAATGGATTTGATTTATCTTTCACAAAATCGAAAGGTAGTGTGCGACTGTCATTTAACTATGGAACAAGCGCGAATGGTTACGGAGCCATCTAAAATTGTTTTTTTAATCAAAGAACCACAAAATTTAGTGGATGAGTATTGTAACCGTCCGGACCATCAAGGGTTTAGAAATTTTATTTATAGTGCATCTGATGTAGAAATGGCAAAAGCTACATGTAGCGCAACTCTACAAAGTCTGAACGAGAAGAGTTACAGGGATATAAAGAATAGTGATTTTTTCTGGCTGGAAAGGACGCCGGAAAGTACTGTGGAGGGTACGGTGTATCAAGTGGAAAAGCACTTTGGACTTAATGAGATTTTATAAGTAATAATTCTTCATACTCCCAGTTTGGTTAAAAGACTGAGAGTATGAAGAAAATGCAGTCGGTCAAATTCCAATTTCGAAGTCTAATAACATATAATGTAACGCGTTTCTACTCCAGAAGCCTTGATTTATAAGGCTTCCGGAAGCTGTTTTTGGGATGGCAGTAGGTTAATACTGTTTTTAAGAAATGAGAAAGAAAAGCGTTACATCATTGATGAATGTGAATAATTAGCATTTTTTAAGAGGTGCGGTAGGGAGTAATGAGAAGTCATACGTTTGTAACGTGTTTGCAACATCACACCCTGCAGCGCCCGTAAACACTGGCATTCGTAGTTACCCAAGAGATAATCATTGGGAATTCGAAAAGAGATTACAAAACCTCAGAAACCTTGTGTTTCTGGGGTTTTTCTTTTCTCAGAAACGTTGTGGGATGTGATAGAAAGTGATGAAAATTGACTCGTTTGCAACAAAAATATCTTTAAAAATAGCGGACACTTTTTAGTATTTATGAAACTAAGGAGTGTCCGTTTTTCTATGTAAATTTTGTGTAGGCTATGAGCAGTGCAGATGACGGTAAATATTGTATGGGAGCATTTATGCTCAAAGACATATATTTGGCGACATCTATAGTGCGACAGCACATCATGAGCGAGATTGCTACGCAATCTGCGAATGTAACTGCTCATGTGGAATAGTCTTGTTGATGGCATCCACAAGCACCTGCATCCGAAATAAAAGAGATTGCAGATAACTTAAAGAATTTGAAAGTATAATGATGTAATGTACAGTAATGGAGGTGTGCGAAAATAAATTGCACACCTCTTGTGTTTTTAAGGGATGTGATTAAAAATTCAGGGCAATAAACCAATAATGATGTTGAAAAGGGTATGGCGTTTATGTATAATTAACAATTGGTGGAGTGGTTAATTATGTAAAATAATCATCTCGATAATTAATATAATTAAAAAAAGAGGAAAGTGTCATGAATGGCAAAAATAGTAATGTAAATAACATTTATAAACTGGAAGGTAGAGTTCCAGTTGCGAAAGCTATTCCATTTGGATTGCAGCATATTTTGGCAATGTTTGTAGCAAATCTTACACCTATTACAATTATTGCAGCAGCGGGAGGGCTTTCACAGTCAGAAATTGCAATCTTGCTTCAAAATGCTATGCTTGTAGCTGGTATTGCAACGTTAATTCAGTTATATCCTGTTTGGAAAGTTGGTTCAGGGCTTCCAATCGTTATGGGAGTAAGTTTTACCTTTGTAACAGTACTTAGTACAGTTGCAGTTAATTATGGTTATCCGGCAGTTATGGGAGCTGTATTAGTAGGCGGTATTTTTGAGGGAACAATTGGTCTTTTCGCAAAATATTGGAGAAAAATCATATCTCCAGTTGTTGCTGCTTCTGTTGTAACTGCAATTGGATTTTCATTGTTTACGGTTGGCGCAAGATCATTTGGTGGTGGATATACAGAAGATTTTGGCTCTGCTCAGAATCTTCTTCTTGGTACAATAACATTAGTTGTATGTCTTGTATGGAATGCATATGCAAAAGGTTACTTCAAACAGCTTTCTGTACTTGTAGGTTTGATTGTTGGATATATAGTTGCAATTGCTATGGGAAAAGTTGATTTATCTGCTATTATGGCAGGTGGTCTTGTTGCGCTTCCTAAACTATTACCATATGCACCGGAATTTAATATAGGGGCGATTTTCTCTGTATGTATTATTTTCCTTGTATCAGCAGCTGAAACAATCGGAGATACAACAGCTATGGTAGCAACAGGATTAGATCGTGACATTGAAGATAAGGAAATTGCAGGTTCGCTTGCATGTGATGGATACGCATCAGCGATTTCTTCTTTATTTGGATGTCCACCTGTAACATCTTTCTCGCAGAACGTAGGGCTTGTGGCAATGACAAAAGTAGTCAACAGATTCACAATTATGACAGGAGCAATGTGCATGATTTTAGCGGGACTTCTTCCACCAGTAGGAAACTTTTTTGCATCTCTTCCTGAATCTGTTCTTGGTGGATGTACAATTATGATGTTTGGAACAATCCTTACATCTGGAGTTCAGATGCTTGCTAAAGCAGGATTTACACAGAGAAATATTACAATTGCTGCATTGTCTTTATCAGTTGGTGTAGGATTTACTGCAGCAAGTGAAATTGATCTTTGGCATATTTTCCCTGAAATCATTCAGTCTGTATTTTCTGCAAATGTAGTAGCAGTAGTATTTGTGGTATCTATTGTATTAAATCTGATTCTTCCTAAGGACATGGAAGCTGATAAAATTGAAGAATAGTGTATCAGCACCTGTCAGAAGTGGCAGGTGCTTTTTACAAGGTTTTATGGAAGATTTTAAGAGTAAAAATACTTTAAGGTGTGGTATTATGAGTTAAAATTGATTGTTGACAGTGTGTATATTATGACTATAAGGAGACATTCTTTTTGGATGAAACAAAGGTACCTGATTAAGAAACTTGAGAGTATCGGTTTCAAATTTGAGAGACATGGATCAGATCATGATGTTTATGTCAGAGGTAATGACAGAGAAATTATCCCAAGGCATAAAGAAATCAATGAAAAACTTGCAAGAGCAATACTGAGAAAGTGGGGATTATAAAATTTTATCAGTAATTATATAATAATGGGATATAAAGGAGGATGCAGAATGAAAGGAGTATATCCAGTTATTTTTACAAAAACAGATGATTGTATTTTGGTAGAAGTGCCGGATTTTCATATTTTAACAGAGGGTAAAGACTATGCTGATGCGATAGAAAAGGCAAGAGATGCAGTTGGTCTGAAAGGAATATCACTGGAAGATGCACAGATGGAAATTCCGGAAGCAACTTATGTAGAAGAAATCAATATATTAGAAGGAACTTTTGCGGGGGAAGGCAAAAGCATAATATCTCTGGTAGACATTGATTTTCTGGAGTACCGCCGCAGAGTTGACAATAAAACTGTATGAAGAAATGTAACTTTACCAAACTAAACATAACACGATAACGCAGCAAAACCCGTGAGAAACTACAATTTCCCCGGGTTTTTTGCTTTTTTTCAGAACTTCACCGATTTGCCAAATGCTTATTTGTATCCCACCGCAGAAGTGGTATAATAAACATAATGACAAACTATACTCACGAAACGGAGGCTTTTCGTTCATGGAAAATAAATTAAAATTTGACCCTGCAGAATATGCGGATCTTTTGTTTGGCGTGGGCAGTGCGACTTCTGCAGGCCCTGCGCTTCCGGCAGGTTCCATCCAGCCCAGTCCCGAGACACTGGAATGTGACTGCGGCGGCTATTACAGAAACCAGCCCATCGTAGGCTTTGGGCATGCCTATATCTCCGGCTCCGGCGGAACCAAGTGTTACGGCAATTATCTGCTTTGCCCCATGGTGGATACTGTGGAGATCGACAGAGCAAAGAGAGCTTCTTTTGCTGTGGAAGGCACAGAAATTGCAAAATGTTATGAATATCAGGTGACTTTGGAGAACGGAATCAGCACCAGAATGTCTCCCGCGCACAATGCGGCGATCCACACGATTACATATCCGGCAGGAAAGGAAGCGTCTTTTTTGATGGACGCAGCTCACAAACTGGACATTGATGCCAGCATGAAAAAAGGCTATATCACGGTTGACCCTGCGGCGAAAATGATTTACGGCGGCGGCCGCCATTTTGGCAACTGGAGCCAGATCGACTGGGATATGTTCTTTGCAATGGAATTTGACGCTGATTTTACAGAGATCGGTACCATGGAAGGAGAAAATCTGATCCCTGCCTGCCAAAATGAGGCATATACCGTGGAAATCGATGAGGCAAAGCGTCTGGGCGCTTATGTAAAATTTGGTGTGTCTCCCGAAGGCGGCAAGGTTGTTAAGGTAAAAGTTGCCATTTCCTTTGACAGCGCCGACAGAGCAAAAGAATTTCTGGCAGCGCAGATCCCTGCCTTTGACCATGAGGCAGTAAAGGAAGCTGCAAAGGATAAGTGGAGAGAAGCAATGGGCGTGATCGAGCTTGGTACTTCCAACGAGGCGCTTTTAAGAAGCTTCTATACCGCTATGTATCATATGAATCTGCAGCCCAGAAACCGTATGGACGATCATGGCTTCTGGGATGATTTCCATACCTTATGGGACAGCTGGAAGACGGTATTCCCCATGTATTGTCTGTTGTATCCCGATAAAATGGGTATGATCGTGGATTCCTTTATCGACCGCGCAAAGAAAAATAAAGCAGAAGGCTCCGGTATTGTTGTTGGTGACGAGTTCTGTACTGCCAAGGAATTTGCGGCAGGTCAGGGCGGCAATGATATCGACAATGCCATCGTGGATGCGTATTTAAAGGGTATAAAACTTAACAAACATACCTGGGATGATGCATACGAAGTGCTGTTAAGAAGCGCAGAAGAGATGCGTTCTCCCGAATATGTGGAAAAAGGTTTTGTTTCAGAGGTAAAAACCACTGTAAGCGGTGTTCCCTATACCTGGAGATTCAAACCCGGTGCTGCCACCATGGGATTTGCCTTAAACGATAAGGCAATCGCGACCATGGCAAAGGAAATGGGTAAGGAAGAAGATTATCAGAAGTATGAGAAGCGCTCCAAAAACTGGCGCAATGTCTGGAATATGGACATTGTCAGCGAAGGCTTCCGCGGATTCCCCCAGAATCCCAATCCCGACGGCAGCTTTGAGGAAGGTTTTGATCCGCACGGCGGCTTTAACAAGCATTTTTATGAGGCAACCGGCTGGGATGCTTCCTATATTACATACAACGATGTTGCAGGTCTGGTAGAGATCATGGGCGGTCCCGAAACCTTTACAGAAAGACTGGTATGGGCCTGCGAGCACAGCGTCAACTACTTTAACGATGACGGCGGTAAAGAAGGATATCTGAACTTTACCAATGAGCCTTCCTTCCATATCCCGTGGTTTTTCTGCACCGATGAGATCAGACGTCCTGATCTGGCAGCGAAGGTGATCGACGGCGTTATCAAGCGTTTTTCTCTGGAAAATGATTATCCCGGCGATGAAGACAACGGCGGTATGTCCTCTTACTATGTGTTCTTGATGTGCGGCTTCTTCCCTTATGCCACCACCAGAAACTACTATCTGCACGGTACCCGTGTTGAAAAGATCACGTTCCATTTAGGAAACGGCAATGATTTTACCATAACCGGTGAAAATGTGGCTCCCGGCAATATTTACGTGCAGAGCGCAACCTGGAACGGGGAAGAGCTCAATGTCTGCAAGCTGACCCATGATCAGATCGTACAGGGCGGTAAGCTGCATTTTGTGATGGGCGATCAGCCGTCTGACTGGGCAAGAAAGTAAGGGAGAATACAAAATGAAAGAATACATTGCAAAAGCATTGGCCAATGCCCCTGTGCTGGAAGCAGATAATAAAGTGCTTGTGGATGCCTGGAATCTGGCGCTGCATACCCTGTTAAATATCAGTACCGTGGAATGTCCCATGGAAGAATATAATAAGACCGGCCTGCTGGAAGAAAATCCGGGTCTGATGATCCGTGCCGGCGGCACTTATCCCACTCCCTGGACCCGTGATGCAGCCATCAATACCATGAATGCCGCCTGCTTTTTAGAGCCGGAAGTGGCAAAAAATACTCTTTGGGCAGTCTGTGAGCGTGTGGACGGAAAACTGTGTTTCCAGATGGATAAACAGAGCTGGGATAAGATCGTATGGGCCATCGGTGCCTGGTATTATTATCTGACAAGCGGTGACACAGAGTTTCTGGCACTGGCATATGAAACTGTATCCAATTCCGTAAGTCAGCTGGAAGAGATGCAGTTTAATACAGAATACGGTCTGTTCTGCGGCGGCTCCTTTTTCAATGACGGTATTACCGGATATCCCAAAAATCTTCACGAGGAAGGCAACAATGCCTCCTTTGTAAAAAAACATCCTGCTACAGCAGGGATCATGACTTTGAGTACAAACTGTCTGTACTATAAAGCATACCTGATTCTTGCAGATATGGTCCGCATCCTGAAAAAAGATCCTGCCGAAAAAGAAATATATCTGCAGAAAGCCGATACGCTCAAAGCTTCTGTCAACAACTATTTATGGAGTGATAAACTGGGCAGATACGGTTACTTTATCTATCCCGACGGTACACTGGATGAGTCCCAGGAAGGCTGCGGTCTTTCCTTTGCGGTGCTGTATGGTGTGTGTGACGGTGAAAAAGCAGACCGGATCCTTGAAAATATACATGTAAATAAGCTGGGACTGGTTTCCATCTGGCCGCCCTTTGAAGGACTTTCATCCGTGGAGATGCCGGTTCGTCACAACAATCTGATCTGGCCTTTTGTGAATGGCTTTTTTGCGGATATGGCTGCCAAAAAAGGACGCGGTGATCTGGCTGGAGAAGAGATTCTTCACATGGCCAAACTGGCCCTGGCAACCAAAGGCTTTTATGAAATTTACAATCCGGAAACAGGTGAGCCTGACGGCGGCTGGCAGATCGGTATCCATTGGGAATCTGTACCGGATCAGACATGGTCTGCGACCGGATTTATCCGCATGATCGTATATGCTTTGTGTGGTGTGGAGCTTGCAGAAGAAGGAATTTATTTCCGTCCCTGTCTGCCGGAAGGCTTTGGCAGCATCTGCTTAAAAGGACTTAAGGTTCGCGGATTGGATATGACGCTGATCGTGCGCAGCAAGGATGAAAGCGGCAGAAAGATTCTGATCAACGGTCAGCCTGGAGAAAAGATCTGTTACTGTAAGCCCGGAACCTATGTTGTGGAAATGTGGATCTGAGTGATTTATATATACAGCCAAAAAAAGAGGCGATTGCACAGTGTGCAGTCGCCTCAAAATGTTTACGGAAATTATTTAGCCTGTTCCAGAGCCAGGGTTACGGTAGTAGCGTCGCAAACTTCGCTGGGACCGTAGTACTGGATTGCGCCGGTGTAAACGAAGCAGGTGTTTTCTGCCCATTCTTCACGGTGAGCTTCAAAGTATTTGAAGGGTGCGCCGTCAA
This sequence comes from Lachnospiraceae bacterium, assembly GCA_017500935.1. Taxonomy (GTDB): domain Bacteria; phylum Bacillota; class Clostridia; order Lachnospirales; family Lachnospiraceae; genus Gallintestinimicrobium. The sequence continues at coordinate 60,534 of JAFVXW010000066.1, read as the reverse complement.
GTTCAACCAGAGCTTTCTTGATAACGGGCTTGTCTTCGCCATGTCTTCTTTCGATGTTCATCATCTTGGTGATGGGCATACCGCCTGCAACCCATTCGTTGGCAGGAGAAGAGAGGTTGGAAACCTTGGAAAGGTAGCCGTTGTAGCCGTACTGGATCAGCATGAATGCGTTGTAACCTAAGGAGTAGCAGTAGTCAGCATCGAAGTTGGAAGGGAATGCACATCTTCCTTCGTAGCCGAGGAAGTGATGCAGTGCGCTGAACTTGCCGTTGTAGGTGCCGGCAGCTTTTCTTGCAGCCAGATTTTCAGCAACCATAGCAGAGAACAGCTTTTCGGATTCGATCAGGGAAACCTGTACATTGCCGTGAGGATCTCTTTCTAAGAATAACTGCTGCTGGATTGCCTGAGGAAGGATTGCGAATACATCCATGGATTCTTTGGAGAGACCGTTCTGGATGAAGGTGTATTTTTCTTCCCAGGTAGGAAGAGCGTTGAAAGCATCCGCTTTGCTGCCAGCCAGAAGTTCGTTGATCTCGTGGATCAGAGCGGAGAATTCGGGAACGAATTCAACAACGCCTTCGGGAATGACTGCGATACCGAAGTTCATGCCCTTTGCAGCTCTCTTAGCTACAGAATCTGCGATATAATCAGTGATCTGTGCCAGAGACATTTTCTTTTCAGCAACTTCTTCGGAGATCAGACAGATGTTGGGCTGGGTCTGCAGTGCACATTCCAGTGCAACGTGAGAAGCGCTGCGGCCCATAACCTTGATAAAGTGCCAGTATTTCTTAGCGGAGTTGGCATCTCTTGCGATATTGCCGATGATCTCGCTGTAGGTCTTGGTAGCGGTGTCGAAACCGAAAGAGCATTCGATGTCTTCGTTCTTTAAGTCGCCGTCGATGGTCTTGGGACAGCCGATAACCTGTACGCCTGTGTTGTTTGCTGCAAAATATTCTGCTAAAACAGCAGCGTTGGTGTTGGAGTCGTCGCCGCCGATGATAACTAAAGCGGTGATGCCGTGGCTCTTGCATACTTCAGCAACGATTGCAAACTGTTCTTTGGTTTCCAGTTTGGTTCTGCCGGAACCGATGATGTCGAAACCGCCGGTATTTCTGTACTGGTTGATATATTCGTCATCAAAGATTACGTAGCTGTCTTCGATCAGACCGCTGGGGCCGCCCTTGAAGCCGTACAGAACGTTTTCAGGGTTGGTAGCTTTCAGAGCATCGTATAAGCCGCAGATTACGTTGTGGCCGCCGGGTGCCTGTCCGCCGGAAAGGATAACACCTACAACCTGCTTCTTGGCAGCAGAGGTATTCTGACCTTTCTGGAAAGTGATTTCTTTTTTGCCATAGGTGTTGGGGAAATGAGCCTTGATCTTGTCCTGATCTGCAACACTCTGAGTTTCTGCGCCTTCGTTCACACAAATATCTGCAATGCCGTTTCTCAGCATTCCGGGAAGCTTGGGAGAATACTCATATCTGGCTTTCTGTAAAGATGAAAGTTTCATAATTACATCTCCTTTTTCAAATTTTCATACAGAGTATATTTTAATATATTTTTTGTGTAAAGTAAACGGTGTAGCCATAAAATAATAAAGAATCTGCAAAAAATATAATGCAGAAAAAAGCAGTTTCATGATATAATCATTTTCGCAGGTATATTTCTGCATACTGTATGAGAAAACAGGAGAAAGAAAATGGAAAAAAAAGTACAGGATGGCATTTATAATGCCAGAGAACTGGGAAGCTCAAAGACCTTCATACTGGGTCTGCAGCACATGTTTGCCATGTTTGGCTCTACCGTGCTGGTGCCGCTTCTGACAGGGCTTAATGTTTCAGCAACCTTATTGTTTGCGGGTCTGGGAACCTTGCTGTTCCACTTGATAACCAAGAAAAAAGTACCTGCGTTTCTGGGATCTTCCTTTGTATTTCTGGGAGGATATGCGGCGATCGCTCCTTTGCTGGAGGATGGCAGCAGCAATGACGCCATGATTCCTTACGCATGTTTCGGTGTGGCATGTGCAGGGCTGATCTATCTGATCCTTGCAGGACTGATCAAGCTGTTTTCAGCAAAAAAGGTTATGCGTTATTTCCCGCCGATCGTTACCGGTCCGATCATCATTGCGATCGGTCTGACACTGTCCAAATCTGCGATCGACAGCTGCAATGCAAACTGGCTGATCGCGCTGACTGCGATTGTTGTTGTAATTGTATGTAATATTTTCGGCAAGGGCATGATCAAGATCGTTCCGATCCTGATCGGCGTAGTGGTATCTTATTTTGCAGGCATTCTGCTGGGAGAGGTTGATTTTACCGCGGTAAAAGAAGCTTCCTGGATCGGTCTGCCCATCAACATGGATCACACCGTATTTGCACTGTTTGGTGAAAATTTTGATGCGTCCCTGCTGATAACTTCAATTATCACTATTATGCCCATCGCACTTGCAACTGTTGTGGAACATATCGGCGATATTTCTGCAATCTCTTCCACAACCGGTATCAACTATATCAAGGATCCCGGTCTGCACAGAACCCTTTTGGGTGACGGTCTGGCAACAACGCTCGCTTCCCTGTTTGGTGCGCCTGCCAATACTACTTACGGTGAAAATACAGGTGTGCTGAATCTGTCCAAAGTATTTGATCCTTTTGTAGTAAGACTGGCAGCAGGATTTGCGATCTTTTTCTCCTTCTGTCCCAAGTTTGCGGCTGTGATCCAGGTGATGCCCACCGCTACCGTAGGCGGCATTTCCCTGATCCTTTACGGTATGATCTCCGCAGTCGGTGTCCGCAACGTGGTGGAAAATCAGGTGGATTTTGCAAAATCCCGCAATGTTATCGTTGCAGCACTGATTCTGGTACTTTCCATCGGCATCAACTACAGTACGGCGGGTGCTATCATGTTCAGTATCGGCAGCATTACCATCAAGCTGACCGGTCTGGCTGTGGGTGCGCTGACAGGTATTATTTTAAATGCAGTTCTGCCTGAGAAGGATTATGAATTTGATGAAGAGACACCCGGTGATACCGGCGTGAATTTTGAAGTGGGAAGCCGCGAATAATCGCAGTAATTCCTTTTAAAAAACTAATAACAATAAAAAACTTCCGCCTCGCCCAAAACAGCGATATGCGGAAGTTTTTTTATGCGTATTTTTTATGAAAAAGTTTGAACTTCGGAATTATTTGGTGCCGAAAATACGGTCGCCGGCATCGCCAAGACCGGGGCAGATATATGCATTTTCGTTCAAGCATCTGTCCAGATTGCCGACAAAGATCTTCAGATCGGGATGTGCGCTGGCCAGCTTTTCTAACCCTTCGGGAGCAGCGATCACGCACAGGAAGGTGATATCTTTGCCGCCGTGCTGTTTGATGAAATCAATGGCAGAAATTGCGGAACCGCCGGTGGCGAGCATAGGGTCTACCACAAAGATCTTACGCTGGTCGATCGCAGTGGGGAGCTTGCAGTAGTATTCATGAGGTTCAAAGGTCACTTCGTCACGGTACAGACCGATGTGGCCGACTTTGGCTGCAGGCATCAATTTGAGCATACCGCCCACCATGCCAAGACCTGCTCTTAAAATAGGCACAATGGCCTGCTTTTTGCCTGCGATGACAGGACACATAGCGGTTTCGATGGGAGTTTCAACGGCAACTTCCGTAAGCTCCAGATCGCGGAGTGCTTCGTAGCCGATCAGCATGGCAATCTCTTCCACAATGGCGCGAAATTCATTGGTGCCGGTTTCTTTGCTGCGCAGCATGGTGATTTTATGTTTTAAAAGGGGGTGATTGCAGATCACAATATTGGGATTTTCGTTATACATGATGGATTCCTTTCTGTGGTGTCAGTTCTTTGGCATTTGCTCCTGCTGTTATTGTAGCCTGTCGAAGTTTGTTTGGCAAGAGTATGGATACATCAATTCTTAACTTGATAAAAGATGTCAGGTACGTTATGCTGTTAATAGATAAAAATACCAATTTTGGAGGTAGTCTTATGAATAAAACGATCAAACCCAATTACAACAAACTTCACGACTGGGAATTTTACGGTTCCTATCTGATGACCGAATATGAGCAGTCCATCGAGGAAGGTCTGGACATCGCTTCCTACAAAGAAGTGTTTGAGGCTGTATCCAAACTGCCCAAGGACGAGATCAAAAAGCAGCTGAGTGATGCTTTGTTTGAGGTGGTAAAAAATGCACCCACAGTGGAAGGCTACCCCTATAATGAACCTTCGGATCTGCCCGGTATTTTTGCGTTGAGAAAACCTTATGAATATGAAAAGACTCCCATCGATCCCGATAAGCTGGAAGAGAAGATTCACGGTGCATGGATGGGCAGGATCTGCGGCTGTCTGCTGGGCAAAACCGTGGAAGGTATCCGTACCAATGAGCTGATTCCGTTTTTGACAGAGAGCGGCAATTATCCGATGCACAGATATATTTACAAGAGCGATATCACAGAAGAAACGCTGAAAAAATATAAGTTTGATTTTGTCAATACCTGCTATGCGGATGAAGTGGATGGTATGCCTGTGGATGATGATACCAACTATGTGGTTCTGGCACAGAAGCTCGTGGAAAAATACGGACGCGATTTTACCTCCTGGGATGTTTCCAGAGCATGGCTTGCTGATCAGAGAAAAGATGCTTACTGTACCGCTGAACGCGTTGCATTCTGTAATTTTGTAAACGGTTATGAGCCTCCGGTATCTGCGGTATACCAGAATCCTTTCCGCGAATGGATCGGCGCGCAGATCCGCGGTGACTATTTTGGCTATATCAATCCCGGCGATCCTCAGACCGCAGCAGATATGGCATTCCGTGATGCTTCCATTTCCCATATCAAGAACGGTATCTACGGTGAAATGTTTGCAGCGGCAATGATTGCCTGCGCAGCAGAAACAAACAATATCAAGGATGTGATCCTGGGCGGTCTGGCACAGGTTCCTGCAACCTCCAGACTTTACCGCGATGTGATGCTTGTGATCAACGATTATGACAGCGGTGTTTCCAAAGAAGACTGTTTTGCACACATCCATGAGGCTTATGATGAATATACCGAGCATGGCTGGTGTCATACCAATTCCAATGCGATGATCGTAGCGGCTGCCCTGCTGTACGGCGAGGGAGATTACGGCAAATCCATCTGTATGTCTGTAGAAACCGGTTTCGATACAGACTGCAACGGTGCAACCGTAGGTTCCGTACTGGGTATGATGCTGGGTATCGACGGCATTGATGCATACTGGAAAGATCCGATCCGTGATACTCTCTACACTTCCATTTTCGGTGTGGGCACTGTGAAGATTTCCGAACGCGTAAAAATGACCATGAAGCATGTAAAGCTGTAAAGGAGCAGGCAATTTGAACGCATATGTATTTGAAGAGATCGCAGTGGGACTGACAGAGGGCTTTGAAGTGACGGTGACAGAGGAAATGTTTGACAGATTTCTGGATATCACCGGCGATGTCAATCCCCTGCACAATGATGCAGCATTTGCACAAAAAAAGGGACATCCGGCCAGAGTGGCTTTCGGGATGCTGACAGCGTCCTTTTTATCCACACTGGCAGGGGTTTATCTGCCCGGCAAAAACAGTCTGATCCATGAAGTGGAAGTCAAATTTGCAAAACCTGTTTATGCAGGCGATGTTTTAAAGGTATCCGGAACTGTCAGCGAAGTTAATGAGACCTTCCGGCTTTTCTGGATGAAGGTGACTGTCACCAACCAGAGAGGGGAAAAAGTGCTTCGCGGCAAGATGAGAGTGGGGGTTTTGGATGAAAGAGAATAAGATTTTGCTGGTAACCGGTGCTTCTTCCGACATGGGATGTGATCTGATCAGAAGAGTGGCGGCAAACTACCGGACTGTTATCGCCCATTATGCCCATTGGAATGAAAAGCTGGAAGAGCTGCAGAATGCGCTGGGAGATAAGTTTGTGGGTATGCAGGCTGATTTTTCAGATGAAGAAGAAACAAAACGATTTGCAGCACAGTTAAAGGCGCAGTATCCTGTGATCGACCATTTTGCGCATTTTCCGGCAAAACGGATCAGTCATAAAAAATTTGCAAAATCCTCTTGGGAAGATTTTGAGGCGGAAATACAGATTTCCCTGCGCTCCTTTGTGGAGGTGGCAAAAGTGGTGCTTCCGGCGCAGGCAAAGCAGAAATACGGAAAAGTGCTGGTGATGCTTTCCTCCTGCACGGTCGGAACAGCACCCAAATATTTAAGTGCCTATACTTCGATCAAATATGCAATGCTGGGACTTATAAAAAGTCTTGCCAGTGAGTATGCAGACAAAATGATCACGGTAAACGGCATTTCACCCGACATGACAGAAACAAAATTTCTGGCGGATGTGGCGTCATTGATCGCAGAAAACAATGCAGCAACCAGCCCCATCGGCAGAAACTTGAATCTGGATGATGTAATTCCGATGGCAGCCTTTTTGCTGTCGGATGCGGCAGATGCCGTCACAGGACAGAATTTTGCCATAACAGGCGGCAGATGAGCAGAATCGGAAGCTGTATCAAAAAATCAGGATAAGGAGAATGGTCATGACCAATCGTGAAAACTATATCGCCATTGCCAGACGCAAAGGCTATGAATATATGCCGGTGCATTTTTCCATGTGTCCCAGTCTGCAGGCAAAATATGATGATTATGTAAAGGAACATGATATCTGGATTCCCAAAGGACCTGCTTATATCAGACATCTTTCCGTGACAAGAGCCTCAAACGAGACTTTTATGGAGTATTATCAGGATAAAAACTTTAAGCCCGGTACAACCATCGACGATTGGGGCGTTGCCCATGAACCGGGTTCGGAAGCTGCCTTTCATATGACTTATATGCACAATCCCATGCGTAATTTTGATTCCGTGGAGCAGATTGAAAGCTATCCGCTTCCGGTATTTCATGAGGAAGATCTGGCACTGCAGACAGAGCAGGTAAAACAGTTCCACGCACAGGACCAGCCTGCCATCGGGGACATGCAGTGTACCGTATGGGAAACCGCATGGTACATGCGCGGTATGGAAAATCTGATGTGTGACATGATGGCAGAAGACCCCATGGCGGAAGTGCTTCTGGATAAGGTGACAGATCTGGCGATCCTGCGCGCCCAAAGCTTTGCAAAAGCCGGTGCGGACGGTCTGTTTTTGGGCGATGATGTGGGAATGCAGCATACCATTATGATGAGTGAAGGACTTTACAGCGAGTGGATCATGCCCCGCTTAAAGCGTGTCATTGATGCAGCAAAAGCGATCAACCCGGAAATCATCATTTTCTACCATTCCTGCGGTCATGTGACAGAACTGATTCCGTACCTGATCAGAGCGGGTGTGGAGGTATTGAATCCCGTTCAGCCTGAATGTATGGATTTTAAAGAACTGCATGATAAATACGGTGAACAGCTTTCCTTCCACGGCACCATCGGTACCCAGACAACCATGCCCTTTGGCACGCCCAATGAGGTACGCCGGAAAGTATTTGAAAATCTGGATATCGCCGGAAAGCAGGGCGGTCTGTACGTATGCCCGACCCATCTTTTGGAACCGGAAGTTCCGGTGGAAAACGTAGTGGCTTATATCAAGGCATGTGTGGATTACACAGGCAGATAAGCTGGTGACCGAAAGCGGACAATTTTCCGCTCCAGGTCGTTTCCAATATCGACTAAAGCCCTCCTTTGTGCTATAATACTTTATTATGCACAGAAGGGGGTCCTTTTTTTCATGGGCGAACAGAGAAGAAAAAAGAATATCAGTGTTGGTCTGTTGGCCCATGTGGATGCCGGCAAGACCACTCTGGCAGAAAGCATTATGTATCTGACCGGCAGGATCCGCAAGCTTGGCAGAGTGGATCATCAGAATGCCTTTTTGGATACTTATGCGTTGGAAAGAGCCAGAGGAATCACGATTTTTTCCAAACAGGCAGAGTGTGAGCTGCCTTGTCATAAAGTGACGCTTCTGGATACGCCGGGGCATGTGGATTTTTCGGCAGAAATGGAAAGGACACTGCAGGTGCTGGATTATGCGGTGCTGATCATCAGCGGTGCGGACGGAGTACAGGGACATGTGGAAACTTTGTGGCGTCTGCTGATACGTTATGAAATTCCGGTGTTCATTTTTGTAAATAAAATGGATCAGCCGGATACTGATAAGCAGGCCCTTCTTTCAGAAATAAAAGCCCGGCTGCATGAAAATTGTGTGGATTTTTCGGATGCAGCGGATAATGACGAAACTTTTTGGGAAAACGCAGCAGTCTGTGATGAAAAACTGCTGGAATATTTTCTGGAAAATGCAGAATTGTCAGTGCCGCAGATTGCAGGAGCGATTCGGGAGAGAAAAATCTTTCCGGTGTTTTTTGGATCAGCGCTGAAAGTGGAAGGTGTACAGGAGCTGCTTGATGCTCTGGATACTTATGCTGTGGTACCCTCCTGGCCGGAAGCGTTTGGAGCCAGAGTTTTTAAAATTGCCAGAGATGAGCAGGGAAAACGCCTGACCTATGTAAAGGTGACCGGCGGAACGCTCAGAGTCAAACAGCTGTTAAGCAATGCAGGTCAGCCGGGGATTGACAGTGCTTCGCAGGAGTATTGGGAGGAAAAGGCAGATCAGCTGCGGGTGTATTCCGGTTCTTCCTTTACACCGGTACAGGAAATGGAAGCCGGCGGAATCTGTGCGGTGACCGGTCTGACAAAGACTTTTGCCGGTCAGGGACTTGGTTGGGAAACAGAAAGTGTACTGCCGGTTCTGGAGCCGGTACTGACATACCGCATCATATTGCCGGAAGACTGCGATGTACATCAGATGCTGTTAAAACTGCGGGCACTGGAAGAAGAGGAGCCGCAGCTGCATATCGTATGGGAAGAAGAAAGCGGCGAGATCCATGCACAGGTCATGGGCGAAGTGCAGATCGAGATTTTAAAAAGCCAGATCGCAGAGCGTTACGGTGTTTCGGTGGAATTTGGCTCCGGCAGTATTGTTTATAAAGAAACGATCACTGCACCGGTGGAAGGTGTGGGACATTATGAACCGCTGCGCCATTATGCGGAGGTGCATTTGTGGATGGAACCGACAGAGCGCGGAAGCGGTCTGCAGTTTGCAATGGGTGTCAGCGAAGATGAGCTGGACAAAAACTGGCAAAGGCTGGTTTTGACCCATCTGGAAGAAAAAAAGCATGTGGGCGTGCTGACCCGGTCAGAGATCACGGATATGAAGATCACACTGGTGGGCGGCAGGGCGCATTTAAAACATACAGAGGGCGGCGATTTCAGACAGTCCACCTATCGGGCGATCCGGCAGGGCCTGATGAGTACCCAGAGTCAGCTTCTGGAGCCGGTCTATGCGTTTAGGATCGAGCTGCCCACGGAGAATGTGGGACGTGCCATGACGGATATTCAGAAGATGCAGGGCAGTTTTGAACCTCCGATGATGGAAGGGGATATGTCTGTGTTAACCGGCAGCGCACCGGTTGTCACCATGCGCGGCTATCAGACAGAGCTGACTGCCTACACAAAAGGACGCGGACGGATTTTCTGTACGTTAAAGGGATATGAACCCTGCCACAATGCAGAAGAGGTGATCGCAGCGCGTGCCTATGATCCGGAAGCGGATCTGGAAAATTCGCCGGATTCCGTTTTCTGTGCCCACGGAGCAGGATTTGTGGTGCCCTGGTATGAAGTGCCGGATTATATGCATGTGGAAACGCCTTATTCAAACCCCCGCAGGCAGGAGGAAGAAGTGCCGCAGCAGCAGGTGCGCACTTATGAGCTGCCGGAAGGGATCAGCCAGGAAGAACTGGATGAGATTTTTGCCCGCACATACGGACAGAACAAGCGGGAAAAGCATGGCTATGAAAAACGCCGTTATACAGGCAAAAGTGATTCCAAACCGGCAAAAGGAGCCGGAATCGGTGTAACCAGCCAGTCAAGGGCAACCGCAAACGGCCCGCGTATTTTAGGGGCAGACACCGGTACACAGCAGACGCCGGGAGCTTTCGGCGTCCAAAAGGGTGCAGAGCAGACTGCTGCCGGGAAAAGAGCTTTAAAGGCAGAGGCAAAATCCGCTGTGCAGGAATATCTGCTGGTGGACGGTTACAATATCATTTTTGCATGGGAAGAATTGAAGGAACTGGCGCAGGTCAATGTGGAAAGCGCCCGTGACAAGCTGATGGACATTCTGTGCAACTATCAGGGCTTTAAACAGTGTGTGCTGATTCTGGTTTTTGACGCCTATCGTGTCCCCGGAAATCCCGGTTCTGTTTTAAAATACCATAACATTGATGTGGTATTTACAAAAGAAGCGGAAACGGCCGATCAGTATATCGAAAAGACAGCCCATGAACTGGGAAAACAGCATCATGTCACGGTAGCAACCTCTGACGCGCTGGAGCAGATCATTATTTTCGGACAGGGTGCAAGAAGGCTTTCTGCCAGAGAGCTTAAAGAGGAAGTGGAGCGCACCAGACAGGAAATTCTGGAAACCTGGGAAGCAAGGCGGCAGTCCGGCAAAAACTATCTTTTCAACCATATGGATGAAGAGATGGCGGCCATGATGGAAGAGGTACGATTGGGCAAGAGAGAATTATAACAGGTTTAAAAAAGGAGCAGTGAGCGCGATGCGCAACCAGTTGACAGAAAATGATATCAAAAAAATGCAGGAGGAGATCGAATACAGAAAGCTTGTGGTGCGTCAGGAAGCACTGGAGGATGTAAAATCAGCCAGAGCACAGGGCGATCTTTCTGAAAATTTTGAATACTATGCTGCTAAAAAATTCAAGAATAAAAATGAAAGCCGTATCCGTTTTTTAGAGCGTATGATACGGACCGCAGAGGTGATCGAAGATGATTCTGCTGCGGATGAGGTTGGTGTTAACAATCGTGTGGATGTATGGTTTGAAGAAGATTGTGAGATGGAAACTTACAAGATTGTCACCACCATGCGTCAGAATTCTCTGGAAGGTCTGATTTCTGTGGAATCGCCTCTGGGAAAAGCCCTGATTGGCAAAAAGGTGGGAGACCGTGTTTTTGTGGAGATCGGAAAAGGCGCAGGTTATTATGTGGTGGTCAAAGCCATTGACAAAACAGCAACCGATGATGAACAGATCCGCAGTTTTTAAGGAGGAAATGAGTATGAAGATTCTGATTACCGGTGCAGGCGGTTTCGTGGGAAGCCGGCTGGCTGAATATTACGGCAAAAAATACGATGTGTGGACACCCTCCCATCATGAATTTGATTTTACCGATCAGGAAGCGGCGCGCGCAGGCATTGCAGGCTATCAGCCCGATGTGGTGCTGCACTGTGCAGCAATTTCCGATGTGGGAACCTGTGAAAAAAATCCAGAGCTTTCCCAGAAGGTCAATGTGGAAGGTACTGTCAATCTGGCGGTCTGCTGTGCAGAAGCCGGTATCAAACTGGTATACTGCAGCTCCGACCAGGTTTATGTGCGCAGCCGGTATGAAGACGAAAGTGCAGACGAATACCTGACACCCTGGAAGGAAGAGGATGGCAAAGATCCGAAGCCTTTGTACGGAAAACACAAGCTCACGGCAGAACAGATCTGTCAGAAAATCTGCCCTTCCAGCGTAGGCCTTCGTCTGACCTGGATGTACGGAACGCTCAATGAAAAGGAAACAGCTGCAGGCCGCCGCAACATGGAAGTGATCCTGCGCGAAGCGATTCTGGACAAAAAGCCCGTAACCTTCTCCGAAACGGATTACCGTGCAGTGACAGATATCAATGAAGTAGTGGCAAATATGGAAAAAGTCTGGCAGCTGCCCGGCGGTGTATACAATTACGGAAGTTCTTCCGCCGGTTCTATTTATGAAGCGGTGTGCGCTGCTTTTGCACAAGCCGGTCTGGCGGATTTGTGCGCAGAATATGTTGTCAAGGCAGAAGGCGGCAATCTGCGTAATCTGACTATGGATATCAGCAGGATTAAAGAGGCAGGGATTCATTTTGATGATACCAAAACAGGACTGGCGCGCTGCATCAGAAAGATTGTTGGGTAAAAAAAGTACAGAAATATTATATTGAACATAAAAAGTGAGCATGCAGAAATTTTTGCCGCAAATTTTCTGCATGCTCACTTTTTTGGTAAATTGCAGTTTTTGCTGATTTAGAATTCATCCTCTCTGGCCAGTTCCCGACAGACTTGTAAAAATTCCTTACCGTATTTCTGGAATTTAAGCTCACCCACACCGGGCACTGTGAGCATTTCTTCTTTGGTCTGGGGAAGCATCACGCACATGGCTTCGAGAGTCTTGTCGGAAAAGACAAGATAGGGAGGAACATGGTTTTTGCGGGCAATGGCAGTACGCAGGCTGCGCAGTGTCTCGAAGGGAGAAGCGGAGGCTGCAGACGATTTTCCGGTTTTTGCAGAGGGGGAATGTGTTCCGGCTGCATTACGGTTCGAAACATCGGCCTCAGTTCCGCCATCCTTCCTCGCCGCTTTCATCGTCAGCACCGGTCTGAAATCCCCTGTCTGGGCAAAAAAGGTAAGTCCTTTTTCCTTTACTCTCAGAATCGGATACTGGTCATCGGTGACTGTCAGATAATCATTCTGGATCAGGTGATTGCATACCTGACGCAAAAAGACAATGGTTTCTGCGCAGCAGGAACCGTAGAAGTGGTTTTCATCCAGATCGCTTCTGCGGATTTTGTCATTTTTGCTGCCCCGCAGGGTGTCCAGGATCGTATTGATGCCAAAGCGCATACCGGAGGTGAGAGTGCAGCCGATCAGATCGTTGGCGATCTGTGTGATGTCGATGGTCTCAAAGCTCTGCAGGCAGTTTGAACAGTTGCCGCAATAGCTGGAACCGTATTCCCCGAAATAGCGCAGCATATAGTCGCGCAGGCAGTCGGTGGTATGACAATAATAGGTCATTTTCTTTAAACGTTCCCGATCCTGATGGCGTACCTGTTCCAGCGCTTCTCCTGTCAGCTCTTCGTTTTCACGGTCAGATTCGATGAAAAACTGATTGGTGATCACATCCTGACCGCTGTAGAACAAAATGCAGTCGGCTTTGGCACCGTCACGGCCGGCGCGTCCGGCTTCCTGATAGTAGCTTTCCATGTTTTTTGGCATGTTGTAATGCAGGACAAAACGGACATTGGATTTATCGATGCCCATGCCAAAGGCATTGGTTGCAACCATGATAGGCGCTTCGTCATAGGTAAAGGCTTCCTGGTTGGCCTGACGCTCCTGATCGGAAAGACCTGCGTGGTAACGGGTGGCCGCAAAGCCGTCGGAAAGCAGCTTTTCGCAGACTTCCTCCACATTTTTGCGGGTGGCGCAGTAAATGACGCCGGACTGGTCACGGTGCTTTATCAGATAATTGACGATACCTTTATATTTATCTTTGTCGTGACGCACTTCAAAATACAGATTCTGTCTGTCGAAACCGGTAACAGTGGTAAAAGGATCACAAAGTTCAAGCATCCGGATGATATCCTCGCGTACCGTGCGGGTAGCAGTGGCAGTAAATGCACCCACTGCAGGACGATGCGCGAGTTTGGACAGAAATTCAGGGATCTTTAAATAACTGGGACGAAAATCCTGTCCCCACTGGGAAACACAGTGGGCTTCGTCCACGGCAACAAGATCAATAGGAGCATGTATGGCAAAATCAAGGAATTCATCCGTCAAAAGCCGTTCAGGTGCCACATAAATGATCTTATACCGGCCTTCCCGGGCAAAGGCGAGCGCTTTTTTATATTGTCCAAAGGTCAGGGAGCTGTTTAAGTAAGCTGCGTGGACGCCCATCTGGTTCAAAGCCCGTACCTGGTCCTTCATCAGGGAGATCAGCGGGGAAATGACCAGTGTAATGCCGTCAAAAACAAGCCCGGGAACCTGATAACACAGAGATTTTCCGGCGCCTGTGGGCATGATGCCGCATACATCCTGTCCGGCAAGCAGATGATCGATCAAAGCTTCCTGACCGTCGCGGAAGCTGTCATATCCATAAAAAGTTTTTAAGATTTCGTATTTGGCTGAAGTATTCATGGTTTTGATTTTAACACAGTAAAAAAACTGCGACAACTGAAAAATAGCACATAAATTTATGACCATAGGGACTTCTTTTCTCTTGTGCACTATACCCTGTTTGCGGTATAATTTATATCAGATATTGCACCACGATCATTATGACGAGAGAGGTATATAATCATGAGCGAAATCAACAAAAAGTATCTTTTCAATACCGAAGAGAACAAGGCATTTATGGAAGAGATCCGCAACACCCTGTTCAATTTCGGTCACAAATTCCCCTCACCCGGCGGCGGTTCCTACTATCTGGGCGATGACGGTACTCCCTGGACTGAGAGAAACCGTGAAACCTGGATCACCAGCCGTATGGTACATGTTTACAGCATGGCAAGCTTTCTGGGACATGAGGGCGCAAAGGAACTGGCAGCAGCAGGCTTAAAGGGCTTACAGGGCGAACTGCACGACACCGTAAACGGCGGCTGGTATGCAGGTCTTACCGCAGACGGCCAGATCGTTCCCACCAAGCAGTGCTATGCACATGCATTTGTAATCCTTGCAACTTCCTCTGCTTACCTGGCAGGCATTGAAGGTGCTAAGGAGCTTCTGGATGAAGCACTTGCATTATATGATCTTCGTTTCTGGAATGAAGAAGAAGGTCTTTCCTGCGATACCTGGAATACCGAATTTACCGAGCTTGACACCTACCGCGGCATCAATGCCAACATGCACACTGTAGAAGCTTTTCTGGCAGCTGCAGATGTGACCGGCGATGAAAAGTATCGTGTAAGAGCAGGCCGCATCATCGACCACGTAGTTGGCTGGGCAGAAGAGAACAACTGGAGAATCCCTGAGCACTTCTCCGACGACTGGGTAGCAGACCTTGAATGCAACAAGGACAAGCCCGATGACCAGTTCAAACCCTACGGCGCAACTCCCGGTCACGGCATTGAATGGTCCAGACTGATCACCCAGTGGGCAACCTCCACTTTTGGCGATGACAAGGAAGGCGCAGCAAAATACATCACCATCGCAGAAAACCTGTACAACCAGGCTGTTGCAGATGCATGGAACGCTGACGGCGCACCCGGCATCGCATACACCACCGGCTGGGACGGCGTTCCGATCGTTCGCGACAGAATGCACTGGACTCTGGCAGAAGCCATCAACACTTCCGCAGTGCTTGCAACCGTAACCGGCAAGGAAAAATATGCAGCTGATTTTGCAGAATTTATGCAGTATCTGGATGAAAAGGTTCTGGATCATGTAAACGGTTCCTGGTTCCATCAGCTTGACTGCAGCAACAATGTAATCGGCACTGTATGGCCCGGCAAATCTGACCTGTATCACGCAGTTCAGGCAACCCTGATCCCTTATCATGCAGTTGACCTGTCCATCGCTCCTGCAGTAAAAGAAGGCAAATAATACATAAAAATGAAATGTTAAAGCGGCTCAGACCCTTCCGGATTTGAGCCGTTTTTCAAAATGGAGGAAAAAAACATGAATATGTTCTGGACTGAACCGAAATTAAAGCAGCGCATTGCAGAAGTCTGCTCCCTGCGTTACAGGGACTTAAAAAAGGTTACCCCCATGCTGGTAAAGGAAGACTGTTCCGGTCTGGCCCGCCCCGAGCTTCCGGTATGTTTTGACGGCTGGGAAAGTGTGGAGGAAAAGTACCGCTGGGCAGGCAGAGACCTGTATCTGTGGCTGCATACAGAAATTGAAATTCCTGCTGAATGGACAAATAAGGCTGCGGTTGGTGTGTTTGACTTTGGCATTACCGGCGACGGCAACAATACCGGTTTTGAGTCACTTTTATATGTAAACGGCGAGCCCTATCAGGCAGTGGATTTAAACCACAAGGAAGTATTTTTCAAGGAAGAGCATACCGGCAAAAAACTGGATCTGACCTTCCGTCTCTGGTCCGGTCTGGAAGGCGGCGGTGTGCCCCGTGCCATGGAGCATGAGATCAAGTTTGCACAGTTTGGCTGGCTGGACCCTTATTCTGATGATCTGTATTATCTGGCTGACATGATGCTGCAGACCGCGCAGATTTTAAATGACAATGATCCTGTAAAAGGTGAACTGGTCCGCGCGCTGGACAGAGCCTTTATGAAGATCGACTGGAGTGAACCGGGCAGTGAAGAATACTATGCATCCGTTCAGGAAGCAGACGAATTTTTAAATGCGCAGCTGGATGCAATGGATAAAAAGAGTGCAGTCAATGTTATTTGTGTCGGCCATACCCATATTGATACTGCATGGCTGTGGCGCTTAAAACATACCAGAGAAAAAGCATCCCGTTCTTTCTCTACCGTTCTGCGCCTGATGGAGCAGTTCCCCGAATATATCTTTTTACAGACACAGCCCCAGATTTATGCGTATATTAAAGAAGATTTCCCGGAAATCTACGAAAAGATCAAAGCGAAAGTGGCAGAGGGCCGCTGGGAACCCGACGGTGCGATGTGGGTTGAGGCAGACTGCAATCTGACAAGCGGCGAATCCCTGACCCGTCAGATTCTGCTGGGCACAAAATTTTTCAAAGAAGAGTTTGGCACTGAACCTCATTATCTGTGGCTGCCTGACGTATTCGGATATTCCTGGGCACTTCCCCAGATTCTGAAAAAATCCGGCATTGATATGTTTATGACCACCAAGATCAGCTGGAACCAGTTTAACAGAATGCCCAGCTCCACCTTCAAGTGGAAAGGTATTGACGGCAGTGAGGTGCTGGCACACTTTATCACAACTCCCAATGTGGGACAGTCTCCGGATACCTGGGGTGCAACCTACAACGGACAGCTCCTTCCCGAGACTGTTAAGGGCGTATGGGATAAATACGAAGATAAGGAGATCAATCAGGATCTGCTGATTTCCTATGGCTTTGGCGATGGCGGCGGCGGTGTAAACAGAGACAATCTGGAACGCCACAGAAGAATGGACAAGATTCCCGGTCTGCCCAATGTCAAAACCGGCACGGCGACCGATTATTTTGAAAAATTAAAAGAAACCATTAAAAATACCGATCAGTACGTGCATGAATGGGACGGCGAGCTGTATCTGGAATATCACAGAGGCACCTACACCAGTCAGGCATACAATAAGCTGATGAACCGAAAAATGGAACTGTTGTACCGTCAGGCAGAATGGTTTACCCTGCTTGACAGCATGATGGGTGAAAACAGCATTTTAAAGGCACAGCAGGAAAAACTGGATGACGGCTGGAGACAGATTCTGACCCATCAGTTCCATGACATCATTCCCGGTTCTTCCATCCGTGAAGTTTACGAGGATTCCCACGTCAACTATGCGGCAATCGAGAAAAACGCCTGTGAAGTCATTGATGATTTCAAGCAGACAGCCGGACTTTGTAAAGTGGAGGGTGATGCGGAATGCTACACTGTATTCAATGACAGCGCATGGAATCTGGGCGGCATGCTTTTGATCCCCAACCAGAAGGAAGGTTCTGTTTTTGTGGATGACAAGGAGCAGGAGCTGGAAAGCCAGTATACCAAAGAGGGTACTTATGTATATCTGAACAGTGTTCCCGCAGCCGGTGCAGAGATCATCTACCGTAAGGACGGAGAAATCAAAGAAGTGGAAACCGATCTTGCGGCAGCAAAGAGTGAGGAAGGCATTGCCATCGAGACACCTTTTTATTCTGCAGTGATCAATAATGCAGGTCAGCTGGAAAGACTGTATGACAAGGAAAATGACCGTGAAGTTCTGGCCAAAGGACAGCGCGGCAACGTATTCCAGATCTTTGAAGACAAGCCTTTGAATTTTGACGCATGGGATGTTGATATTTACTTTAACCAGAAAATGGAAGAGATCACCAATGTGACCTCCCTGACTGTGGAAGAAGTCGGCAATCTTCGTCTGGTGATCCATGCTGAGTGGGAATACCGCAAATCAAAGATCGCGCAGGATATCATTTTCTATGCAAAAGACAGACGCATTGACTTTGTGACCAATGCAGATTATCAGGAAACCCACAAGCTGTTAAAGACCGCATTCCCTGTGGATATCCGCAGCACCTATGCAACCTATGATGTGCAGTACGGCAATGTACGCAGACCCAACAACTGGAATACCAGCTGGGATTACGCGAGATTTGAAAGCTGTGCACACCGCTGGGTGGATCTGTCCGAGAGAAATTACGGTGTCAGCCTGTTAAATAACTGCAAATACGGCCATGACGTATACGGCAACGTGATCCGTCTGACCCTGATCAAATCCGCTAACAATCCTGACTATGCGGCAGACAAGGGGGCTCATGCATTTACCTACTCCCTGCTGCCTCATACCGGCGATTTCGTGGAAGCTGGTACTGTCAAAGAAGCATATCGTTTAAATCAGCCTCTGTGTGCATTTGAAGGAAAAGCGGCGCTTCCTTTTGCGGACAGCTTTGTAGCCTTTGACAATGACCAGGTGGAACTGGATGCCATCAAGTGCTCCGAAGACGGAAAATATATCGTGGTACGTTTCCATGAATACACCGGTTCCAAGCAGAAAGTTTCCGTAAAACCCGGCTTTGCATACAAAGCGTGGGCAGAAAGTGATCTGATGGAGCGTGCAAAGACTGCATTTGCGGAAGGTGAGATTAAGCTTACCGTAAATCCTTACGAGATCGTGACCTTGTTATTTGAGATCTGATAACAGAATCATAAAAAAATGGCGGTGCTTTACAGCACCGCCGCTTTTGTGTAAACTTTTATTATTTTGCTGCAGGATATTCGTTGCAGAGCAGTCTGTAAGGAGGCTCATCCTCTTCAATGGTAGGGAATCTGCCAACAGGAGGATTGAAACGGTTGTCAGTGTTGTCATCATTGCACTGGCTGACTTCACCTAACAGAACCGGGCCGGAGCCTTCTTCTACCTGGAAGTCATGATACATAAACTGCTGGATATGAATGCTTTCGCCGGGGGTCAGCTTGATCTGAGTACCCGCGGGCACGGTGTAGGTGCGGCCGTCAGTATGTACGGTTACATCGGATTCATAGTCAATCTCTTCGTTTTCCAGAGAGTTGTATACGCGGATTAAAACATTGCCGCCGCCGCGGTTGATGATATCTTCGGTTTTATACCAGTGGAAATGATTGCATGCGCTCTGGCCTTCTTTTAAGTATAACAGCTTTTCTGCATATACCTTGGGGTATTTGTCGATCATGGCACGGTTGCCGTTACGGATGGTGATGAGAGAGAAGCCGATCTTGTCAAAATCACCCATACCAAAGTCGGTGATATCCCAGCCGAGCATACAGTCGCGAACTTCGTCATACTCATGACCGATGGTCTGCCACTGTTCGGGGGTAAAATCACAGAAAGGAGGCAGTGCAAAACGGTATTCCTTGCACATTGCTTCCAGTTCTTTTAACGCTTTATTGATCTCTGATCTTTTCATGGATAAAATCCTCCTTTAAGAGTCCTGTAAGTTTCTATATAAAAGCGTATCAAATACAAAAATGATTGTCAAATGTTTACAAACAAAAGATAGAAATATATAATAGAAGAAATTGCACGAAAGGATAGATAGAAAATGAAAAGAGATTTAAAGGTATTTCTGATCATGATGGCAGCTTCTTTGTTTTTGTTTTTTGCGCTCCCGATCCTGGTCAATCTGGTGCCCAATGAGCAGTTTAGTATTTACGGAACACAGGTGGTTTACCTGATCATAAATGTGATTTTTATGGGTGTGGTAGGCTGGTTTGCAGTCAGTTTTGAAAAATACAGCTTTGTGGTACCGCTTCCGATCCTGTTTGTGTTTACGGTTTCACAGCTGTTTGTGCTGGGCGGTATCCTGCCGGTACTGATTCTGACTTATGCGGAAGCAGCTTATATGATCTTTTGTATCAGAAGAATTTTGACACGTATGAAGGATAAGGCAGAAAAGAAAATGAAACCCAAACCCTTTCCCAAGAGTGTAAAGAGAAGATAATAGAAATAATAAGGGGGCTGTGACGTTTGAAAGGTCACAGCCGCTGCATTTTTGGGGACTCGCTTTTTTATACCAGGGCGCTTATTTATAAATAGCCGCCGTCCAAGGTGATGATCTGTCCGGTCAGATAGGAAGGGGCATCTGCCAGCTGCAGGGCAAAGTCAGCGACTTCTTCCGGTCTGCCCAGTCGGTCAGCAGGGATCTCGTCGATGATCATCTGCATTTCTTCTTCGTCAAAGCAGCGGTTCATGTCGGTGTAGATCACACCGCAGGCGATGGCATTCACACAGATGCCGCTGGGGGCAAGCTCCTTGGCCAGTGCACGGGTAAAGCTGTTTACAGCACCTTTGGAAGCAGAATAGGCAGTTTCCATGGAGGCACCTGCATTTCCCCAGATGGAGGAAATGTTGATGATGCGTCCGGATTTTTTTTGCAGCATCAGGGGAATTGCCAGTTTGCTGGTGTAAAAGACAGCATCCAGATTGGTTGCCATCACATGATGCCATTGTGCCGGTGTCATATCTGACAAAAGACCGATGTGGGAGATTCCCGCATTATTGATCACAACATCCAGATGGGAAATTCCGGAAAAAAGCTGTTTAACGGTTTCATAGTCGCCCATGTCACCCACAAAAGGAATACATCGGATCTGATATTGTTCTGACAGTCGGCGGCAAAGAGAATGAAGCAGCTCTTTAGAATGAATGCAGGTAAGATACAGATCATAGCCGGCAGCTGCAAAAGCTTCGGCGAGTGCTTTTCCGATGCCGCGGGATGCGCCGGTGATCAGTGCTGTTTTAGTATGCATAAAAAGTCCTTTCTTTTGGCAAGAGAAAATGAAAACACAGGATGGTTTTAATATTTTAAATAGTATACCATCTGCGGCAGAAGGTGCAAAGCATTTTGTCGGGAAGGATTGTAAAATACAGTTATAATGCGTATACTGAAACTAACCAAAGTCAAAATGATATTGACGACAGATTTACAGCAATAAAAGGAGGAAAATACAGATGTATGATCTGATCATTATCGGCAGCGGACCCGCCGGGCTTTCCGCAGCCGTTTACGGAAAAAGAGCAGGATTTTCAACCTTGGTGATCGAGGAAAATCCCATGAGCGGCGGACAGGTTTTAAATACTTATGAGGTGGACAATTATCTGGGATTGCCCGGAATCAGCGGCTTTGAAATGGGAATGCAGTTTCGGGAGCATGCGGACAGGCTGGGCGCTGAATTTACGGAAGGCCGGGCCGAACAGATCGAAAAATGCGGACAGACCTGGAAGGTTACCACAACAGAAGGTATTTTTGAGGCAAAGGCAGTGATTTTGGCGGCAGGAGCCACACACAGACATCTGGAAGTGCCCGGTGAAGAGGCATTTTCTGGCCGCGGTGTTTCTTATTGTGCGACCTGCGACGGCGCTTTTTTCAGAAATAAGGTGACTGCCGTTGTGGGCGGCGGCGATGTGGCTGTGGAAGATGCGGTTTTTCTGGCAAGAAGCTGTAAAAAAGTATATCTGATCCACAGAAGGGATGAGCTGCGCGCGGCAAAAAGTCTGCAGGAGCAGTTATTTGCACTGCCGAATGTGGAAATTTTGTATCATCATACCGTAAAGGAAATCTGCGGGGAACAGAAAGTGGCCTCACTGGTGCTTCATAATGTACAGACACAGGAGGAAACGACGCTGGAAACAGACGGTGTCTTTATTGCGGTGGGCATTACACCTCAGACAGCACAGTTTGCCAAAATTGCGGATATGGATGAAGCTGGATATCTGATCGCAGGAGAAGACTGCAAAACTTCTGTCCCCGGCTTATATGCGGCAGGGGATATCCGTACCAAAAAGCTGCGCCAGATCATCACGGCAGCTGCCGACGGAGCCAACGCAGTGGCTTCGGCAGAGGAATATTTAAGAGAATTGTATAAAATTTAATACAATGTAAAAAATAAGTCATTTTTTTGCGGGATAACACAATTTGCCAACTGCCCAAGATTGACAAAAAAGCCCATAAATGTTATAGTAAATCTTGCGTGTAAGACATGTAACAAAATTGTAACAAATGTAACAAAGTATAAATACGCAGGAGAAAATATGAAACATATATGGACAAAAGCAGGTATCTGCGCCATTGCGGCAGCAATCTTTTTTACTGGTTCCGGTGTTCAGAGTTTTGCGGCGAATGCAGTGATGGGATCTCTTCCGGCAGCAGGCCTGGGTTTGACAATGAATGACGGAGCTTCTGTAGCAGCGATCCGCAATGAGATCACTGCAGTTGTAACAGATACCGATATCGCATATGTGGACAACAGCAATCTCAATGTCAGTGATCTGGAAATTGTCTGGGCAGTGGAACCCCGCGTGAAAGAAAATAAGACCAAGCTGACCGAAGAACAGACCGAAGAACCGGATCTGATCATCGCACAGGTCAACAGTCATGTAAATATCCGCAATACTCCCAGCACAGAAGGTGAGATTGTCGGTAAGCTGTATGATAATTCCGTTGGTACTCTGATCGCTCAGGTGGATGACTGGTATCAGATCAAATCCGGTAATGTGGAAGGTTATGTAAAGGCTGAATATTTCAAGGTCGGTGCAGAAGCCAAACAGATTGCGGATGAAGTCGGTAATAAGATCGCAACTGTAACAGCTGAGACACTGCGTGTCAGAACAGAGCCCAGTCTGGAAGCAACGATCCTTGGTCTGATTCCCAGAGGGGATCAGCTGAGTGTGCTGGATACCGCAGACGGTTTTGTTAAGGTAAGTATTGAAGAAGGTGACGGCTGGGTATCCGCAGATTATGTGGATGTGGCTGTAGAATATGTGACTGCGGAATCCAAAGAGGAAGAAGCGGCACGTCTGGCAGCGGAAGCACAGGCGAGAGAAGAATCCAGAAGAGCAGCAGAAGCAGCAGAAGCCAAGCTTCGTGAAAAAGAAGCTGCCAAGGCAGCCGAAAAGGCAGCGCAGCAGGCGGCAACACAGTCTGCTTCAGCAATTACGGCAGCATCTTCCAGCCTTGGACAGGCGGTTGCAAGCTTTGCACTGCAGTTTGTTGGCAATCCTTATGTATACGGCGGCACTAGCCTGACAAACGGTGCAGACTGTTCCGGTTTTGTTATGAGTGTATACAAGAATTTCGGTGTGAGTCTTCCCCATTCCTCCTATTCTGACAGATATGTCGGATATGCAGTAGGCAGCATGGCAGAGGCACAGCCCGGTGACATCATCTGTTATTCCGGTCATGTAGCGATCTACATCGGCAACGGACAGATCGTTCATGCAAGTACCAAAAAGACAGGTATCAAGGTATCTGATGCAAGCTACCGTAAACCTTTGGCGATCAGAAGAATTTTCTGATACAAATAATGAACAGCCTGACGGCGCAGCAATCAAAATGCTGCGCTGTTTTTTTACCTGTTTATTGTATCTGATTTTGTACAATAAAAAGAATATCAGTGGACAAACACAGATTTGCCTAGTATCATTATAAACAGATAATCCTGTCAAAAATGGCAGGAACAGAGTAGAAACAGGAGGCTGCACCTATGAATGAAACAGCAAAAAAATGTATACAAAGCGGTCGCTGCGTGATCGGTATCGAACTTGGCTCCACCCGTATCAAATCTGTACTGATCAATGAAGCACATGAACCCATTGCATCCGGAAGCTATGACTGGGAGAACCGTCTGGAAAATGGCGTATGGACATACAGTCTGGAGGATATCCACAATGGACTGCAGGACAGCTATGCCGATCTTGCAAAGAATGTTTGGGAACAGTACGATGAGGAGCTGACAGAAGTTGCTGCCATCGGTATTTCCGGCATGATGCATGGCTACATGGTATTTAATGATAAGAATGAACTGATGGTGCCTTTCAGAACCTGGCGCAATACCATTACCGGAGAAGCTGCACAGAAATTGTCAGAGCTTTTTTCCTTTAATATTCCCCAGAGATGGAGTGTGGCACATCTGTACCAGTCCATTTTAAACGGTGAAGAGCATGTGGCAGATATTACATATCTGAGTACGCTGGCTTGTTACATTCACTGGCTTTTGACCGGACAGAAGGTGGCTGGTGTGGGAGAAGCCTCCGGTATGTTCCCGATCGATTCTGCGACGCTTGATTACGATACAGCCAAGATGGAACAATTTGATGCGCTGATCGCAGACAAGGGATATTCCTGGAAGCTGGCAGACATTCTGCCTAAGGTTTTGACTGCCGGACAGGATGCTGGCGTGCTGACAAAAGAGGGTGCTGCATTTCTGGATGTTTCCGGTAAATTAAAGGCTGGTATTCCGCTCTGTCCTCCTGAAGGTGATGCGGGAACCGGTATGGTTGCGACCAATGCGGTTGCAGTAAGAACCGGCAATGTATCTGCGGGAACCAGTGTATTCTCTATGGTTGTACTGGAAAAACCGCTGTCTGCACATCATGAAGAGCTGGATATGGTAACCACTCCCTCCGGTGAAGCGGTAGCCATGGTTCACTGCAACAACTGTACATCTGATCTGAACGCATGGGTAAATCTGTTTGGTGAATTTGCAGCATGTCTGGGCGCAGATGTTGATAAAAATACTCTTTTTGGACTTCTTTACAACAAAGCACTGGAAGGTGACAAGGACTGTGGCGGTCTGATGGCATACAACTATTTTTCCGGTGAACACATCACTGGATTTAATGAAGGCCGTCCCCTGTTTATGCGCTGTCCCGACAGTAAATTTACACTGGCCAATTTCATGCGCACCCATTTATACACCTGTCTGGGCGCATTAAAGACCGGTATGGATATTCTGCAGAAGCAGGAAAAGGTACAGATTGACTGCATCACCGGTCACGGCGGTCTGTTCAAAACAAAAGGTGTCGGTCAGAAGGTTCTGGCAGCAGCTATCAACGCGCCGGTTTCCGTGATGGAAACAGCCGGTGAGGGCGGTGCATGGGGTGTTGCACTTTTGGCAGCTTACATGGTATGGAAAGCAGAAAATGAAACATTGGCAGAATACCTGAACAGTAAAGTTTTTGCTTCCATGCAGTCTGAGACCATACAGCCCGATGCGGCAGATGCAGCAGGATATGATGCGTTTATCGAACAGTACAAAAAATGCCTGTCCGTAGAGCATGCGGCAGTTGAAAATTTTAAGTTTTGATCTGACAGATCAGAGACGGAGGTGGCTATGAACAGTTTTGCATCCATCACAAAAATCAAAAATGGAAAGACACGTCTGATCACCGCAGAAATGTTTACGGTGAAAAAGGAAAAGGCGGTATGGCTGACATTACCGGTGTGACACAGCCGGAAGTAGAAAAGATCGGTCAGCTTCCGTCCATCGCGCAGACAGCAGCCAGTCAGCTTGGACAGAAATGGAAAGTACGTCCCTGCATTGATCTGGAAGCGGAATCTGTAACCACGATCATGGATGTGGACGGTCCGGCAAATATCAATCACATCTGGATCACAGTGGATAACCCTTATTACCGTGATCTGATCCTGCGTTTTTACTGGGATAATGAGGAAACTCCCAGCGTGGAAGTGCCGGTCGGTGATTTCTTCGGATGTCCGTTCCTGACAAGACTTAAGATTACGGCGATTCCGATCAATGTCAATCCCAGCGGCGGTATGAACTGCTTTTTCCCGATGCCTTTCAGAAAACATGCAAAGGTTACCGTGGAGAACCGTTCTCCCAAGAAGATCAACGGATTCTTTTATGCCATCAGCTATGAACTGGGCGAGGTTGCCGATGATGAGGCATATTTCCATGCACAGTTCCGCCGCAGCAATCCTTTAAAATACAAAGATGATTATGTGATCGTTGACGGCATCAAAGGAAAGGGACATTATGTCGGCACCCAGATGGGCTGGCAGCAGAACAACCAGGGCTGGTGGGGCGAAGGCGAGATCAAGGCCTTTATTGACGGAGACAGTGAGTTTCCGACCTACTGCGGTACCGGTACAGAAGATTATTTCGGCGGCGCATGGGGCTTTTGCGAGAATTTCAGCGCTCCCTTCTTTGGCTATCAGGATCTGATGATGGCAGAGCCTGACGGAATGGCTGTACAGATCAGCAGATCTTCCCAGTACAGCATGTATCAGAATATGACACCTGTGACCACAAACAGACGTGCCACCAATGCTGTTGGCAACCGTCACAGTCTGTACCGTTATCACATTATGGACCCGATCCGTTTTGACAGCGATCTGAAAGTGACCATGCAGGCGATCGGCTGGAGAAGCGAAGGCCGTTACCTGCCGCTGCAGGATGACATCTGCTCTGTTGCATACTGGTATCAGGCAGAACCCCATAATCCCTTCCCGCAGCTTGGTTCAAGAGATGATCTGGAAGTAATTTAATGCATCTATGAAATGTGCGGCAGCCGCCCCTTGTACAGGGCGGCTGTTTTGCGTATAGATAGAAATTTCGATGTTTACTGACAATTCCCGACAAGTTGTCTGAAAGTTTACATCCGGGATTTAGAACCGGATATTGGCAAAACTGTAAATATGCACAAAAATGAATGAATTTTGCTGAAAACGGTAAAAATGGAAATAAAAAGTTATCCACATTTAAAAAGCCTTAATTTATAAGGAAAAAGACTTATACACGAAGTTATGCACATTATCCACAGGCGAAAAAACAGGATGGATAAGGATAAAAAAGCGTTAGAAACAAACAACTGTTTTGGTGAGTTTCCCACGTTGACAAACAAATAAACGAAAAAACGGATAAAAATAATTATCAGAAAATTCTGAATCTTATTTAAAAGAATCAGAAAACATTGCTCAATGATAGTGCCTGTGTTATAATCAAATCAGGAGAAATCCTAATCTTGGACCAGAAGGGATGATGTGAATGAATATTATTATCAACGGCAGAAACATGGAAGTGACAACCGGACTGCGAAGCGCCGTGGAAGCCAAGATCGGTAAGCTGGAGAAGTATTTTACAGCCAACACCGAAGTGCATGTAACCTTGAGCGTGGAAAAGGACCGTCAGAAGATCGAAGTGACGATTCCCGTTAAGGGCAATATCATCCGCTCTGAACAGACAAGCAATGATATGTATGTTTCCATCGACCTTGTAGAAGAGATCATCGAAAGACAGCTCAAGAAATATAAGACCAAACTGATCGCGCAGCATCAGGCTGCAGGAAGCTTCCAGCCTTCCTATATCGAGAATGATTACGATGAGGATGAAGAAGAGATCAGAATTGTCCGCACCAAGAAGTTTGATATCAAGCCCATGTATCCGGAAGATGCCTGTGTACAGATGGAGCTTTTGGGACATAATTTCTTTGTATTCTGCAACGCAGAGACAGATGAAGTGAATGTGGTGTACAAGCGCAAAGGCGGCACCTACGGTTTGATCGAACCTGAAACATAAACAGAAAAAATCATGATATAACAGCAGTTATGCACCCCGGGAATGATTCCCGGGGTGATTTTCGTTTAGAACGTTTTTGTATAAAAGTTAAGAAAATATTAAGTTTGTTACAAAAATGTTGACGGAAAAGACGGCGTTTCGTATACTTATTTTAGTTATGATGTGTACAGATAACAGACAGAAATGTTATCTGGAAGGAACTTGTATAAGCCATGCTTTTAAGTTGGCAGATGGCTTACGGAAGGTGTTGATATGCCCCGCAAGCATTTGCAGAACAGTGAAAAGACAGGCAGTGCAAATCGCAGTCGTAGAAATAGGAGAAGGTGCTTCTCAAAGAATACGGAGGAAAAACGTTGCTTTTCCAATCATTTCAGTTCGCAGCATTTCTGCTGTGTATTTTGTGTATCTTTTTTTTCGTGCCTGCACGCGGGCGGATTTATGTGCTGGCAGTGGCTAATCTGGTGTTTTTTATGGCTGCAGATCCGTCAGCGATCATCTGGCTGGCTTTTTCTGTGGTGAGTACCCATGTCTGTGCCTGTCTGGTGGAAAAGACAGAAAGCGGATGGAAGAAAAAGGCGATGGTTTTGAGCGTACTTTTGCTGAATCTGCTTTTGCTGGCAGTATTTCGATATTTGCCGGTATGGGAAACGCTTTTAAATGCCGCTTACGGCAGGGGACTTCGCAGGTTCAAATTCAATCTGGCAGGAAACTGGGGGCTTGTTGCTCCGCTTGGAATTTCCTTTTATACCCTGCAGGCTCTGGGATATCTTCTGGATGTATCTGCAAAAAAATATCCGGCGGAAAAAAATCTGCTCCGGTATACGGTGTTTGTGACATTTTTTCCCAATATTACCAGCGGTCCCATTGAACGCGGCGGACATTTTTTGCCGCAGCTTAAAAGGATAGGGAATCAGTCACGAAGACAGCTTCTTGATTATGACAGGATCGTACAGGGTGCGATCAGTATGCTGTGGGGATTCTTTTTAAAAATGGTAGTCGCTGACAGAGTTTCGATCCTGGTGGATTATCTGTATGGTATTTATGAAAATACAGACAGTTTTACGATGATGATGGCTGCTGTGTTTTATTCCGTGCAGATTTACTGTGATTTTGCAAGTTATTCCTGTATCGCCTCAGGTGCGGCAAAAATAATGGGATTTGAGCTGCTGCCCAATTTCAGACAGCCTTATTTTGCAGCAGGAATACGCAGCTTCTGGGACCGCTGGCATATGTCTTTGAGCGGATGGTTTAAGGACTATGTTTATATTCCGCTTGGCGGCAGCAGAAAAGGATTTTTGCGCCGGAATCTGAACGTATTGTTTACCTTTCTGGTCAGCGGTCTGTGGCATGGCGGTGCGCCGCAGTATCTGATGTGGGGATTGCTTCACGGAAGCTTTCAGGTACTCGAAAACTGTATCGAAAAACTTTCGGGGAAATGGAAGATTGGCGGTGTGCATAAATGGCCTGCGGCAGTTTCGTTTATCTGGAAAGGTGTTCATGGCCTTTTGACATTTGCGGCAGTTTCCTGCCTGTGGATTTTTTTCAGGGCAGAAAGCGTGAAAGTTGCGCTGGTATGTCTTAAAAACCTGTTTACAAAATGGCAGGGATTTTTATATGTCAAAGAATTTATCTTTGCGATGGGACTTAACAAAGTAGAAATGTTTGTGGCAGCAGTGGCGGTGATGATCATATTGTTTGTTGATATGATCAGTGAATGGAAGAAAAAAGAATTTGCGCATTGGCTGTATGAAGCACCTTATTGGTTCAGGGCTGCATTTTGTATGGGACTGATCGCAATGATCTTTGTCTGCGGAAAATACGGTGTGGGATATGATCCTGCTGATTTTATTTATATGCAGTTTTAGGAGGCAGGGTTATGAAAAAAAGATGGTGCAGAATGTTGGTATTTTTAGCGCTGACAGCATTTATGCTTGCATGTCTTATGCGCATTTTATGTGTAAAATCAGAAAACGGAGCCAGTCAGGCGAGAAATTTATACAACCAGCCCGGCAATACGATTGATGTTCTGTTTTTGGGAAGCAGCCATGTACATTGTAATGTGGATACCCGTGTACTCTGGGAACAGGAAGGGATTGCAGCTTATCTTCTGACAACAGCAGAACAGCCTGTGTGGAACAGCTATCATTATCTTCTGGAGGCGCTCAAAACCCAGACACCGAAGCTTGTGGTGGTGGATATGTTCGGACCGGTAAGATTTATGGATGATATACAGGAGGCCTGGCTTGGTGATAATCTTGACGGTATGCGTTTTTCAGGGAATAAATGGAAAGCGATACAGGCCAGTGCACCTTCGGATCATATGGAGTGGATGCTGGGATTTCCGAGATATCATGACCGTTATGACGACCTTGTCAAAGAAGATTTCATGAATTTCTGGTGGAATAAAAAGCTTTTGTCCACCTGGAAAGGTTTTTTGGAATTGCAGAATCATGCTGCACTTACAGAACCGGATATAAGTCAGGTGACGGAATCGCTGCCATTGACAGAAAAGTCCCAGATGTATTTTGAAAAGATAATGGAAGTCTGTGAGCAAAAAGGGATTCAGCTGCTTTTTTTGACGGCACCTTATCTGGTGGAAGAAACCGATCAGATGCGCTTTAATGAAATCAGCCGGCAGGCAGCAGAACACGGACTGTTGTTTAAGGACTATAATCAGCCGGAAGTATACCGGGAAATGGGTATGGATTTTTCGCTGGATTTTGCAGATCATGCTCATTTAAATGCACAGGGGGCAGTAAAGTATACAACGCATCTTGCTTCCTGGTTAAAACAAAATTATGAAATCCCGGACCGCCGCGGACAGAAAGGGTATGAGTCCTGGGAAGACCACGGTGTTGCGGTACGGGATCATGCGGACTGATATCAGAGGACAGGAAAAAACAGTAAATGAATTTGTTCGATTTTTTTCTTGCCCTGCATATATGAATATGTTATAATAGAAACAACGGGCTATGATAAAAAATTAACAATAAAAACAAATAAGCCCGAAGTTTACCGAATTTCATATCAAATGGAGGATGAAAGACATGGCTAAGAAAATCGTATTAGCAGGCGCATGCCGTACAGCAATCGGTTCTATGGGCGGTACTTTAAGCAGCACCCCCGCAGCTGAGCTGGGCGCTATCGTTATCAAAGAAGCATTAAACAGAGCAGGCGTTCCTGCTGAAGCAGTTGATCAGGTATATATGGGCTGCGTAATCCAGGGCGGTCTGGGTCAGAACGTAGCACGTCAGGCTTCCATCAAAGCTGGTCTGCCTATCGAAACTCCCGCTGTAACTATTAACGTAGTATGCGGTTCCGGTTTAAATTGTGTTAACATGGCAGCACAGATGATCGAAGCAGGCGATGCAGACATCGTTGTTGCAGGCGGTATGGAAAACATGTCCATGGCTCCCTATGCAGTAATGCAGGGCCGTTATGGTTACAGAATGAACGATGGCAAGCTGGTTGACCTTATGGTTAAGGATGCTCTGTGGGATGCATTCAACGACTATCATATGGGTATCACCGCTGAAAACATCTGCGACCAGTGGGGTCTTACCCGTGAAGAACTGGATGCTTTCGCAGCAAACTCCCAGCAGAAGGCTGTAGCTGCTCAGGAAGCAGGCGCATTTGATAAGGAAATCGTTCCCGTAGAGATCAAGCAGAAAAAAGGCACTATCGTATTCAATAAGGACGAAGGCCCTCGTGCAGGCGTTACCGCTGAAGGCATCGCAAAACTGCGTCCCGCATTCAAAAAGGACGGTATGGTAACTGCTGCTAATGCTTCCAGCATCAATGACGGTGCAGCAGCAATCGTTGTTA
The DNA here is from genome assembly GCA_017500935.1 of Lachnospiraceae bacterium. Taxonomy (GTDB): domain Bacteria; phylum Bacillota; class Clostridia; order Lachnospirales; family Lachnospiraceae; genus Gallintestinimicrobium. The sequence continues at coordinate 29,418 of JAFVXW010000066.1, read as the reverse complement.
TGAGCGAAGAAAAGGCTATCGAACTGGGCGTTAAGCCTATGGCTACCTGGGTTGCTGGTGCTCTGGCAGGTGTTGATCCTTCCGTTATGGGTATCGGTCCTGTAGCAGCTGTTAAGAAGGTTATGAAGAAGGCTGACATGACTATCGATGAATTCGATATCATCGAAGCAAATGAAGCTTTCGCAGCACAGTCTGTTGCTGTTCAGAAAGAACTTGGCTTTAAGGATGAAGTATTAAACCCCAACGGCGGTGCGATCGCTCTTGGTCACCCCGTAGGTGCATCCGGATGCCGTATTCTGGTTACTCTGCTTCACGAAATGGAAGCAAAAGATGCTAAGAAGGGTCTGGCTACCCTGTGCATCGGCGGCGGTATGGGCTGCGCAACCATCGTAGAGAGAGACTAATCTGTACGAAATAACAAAAAAACAGCGGAGAATGCCTCGGAATGGAGACATTCTCCGAATTGTGTGTAAAAAGTGAGGAATTTTAAAATGGAATACATTTTATACGAACAGAAGGGTCAGTATGCGATCGTTACCATCAACCGTGAGAGAGCGCTCAACGCGTTAAACTCCACCGTTCTTGACGAACTCAACGAGACTCTGGACAACGTAAACCTTGATGAAGTAAGATGTCTGATCCTGACCGGCGCTGGTGCAAAATCCTTCGTGGCAGGCGCTGATATCGCTGAAATGAGCACCCTGACCAAGGCTGAAGGCGAAGCATTCGGCAAGAAGGGCAACGATGTTTTCCGCAAACTGGAAACTTTCCCCATTCCCGTTATTGCAGCGATCAACGGCTTTGCACTGGGCGGCGGCTGTGAGATCGCAATGAGCTGCGATATCCGTATCTGCTCCGACAATGCTGTATTTGGTCAGCCTGAAGTTGGTCTGGGCATCACCCCCGGCTTTGGCGGCACCCAGAGACTGGCTCGTCTGGTAGGCGCAGGCATGGCTAAGCAGATGATCTATACTGCACGCAACATCAAAGCTGATGAAGCTTACAGAATCGGTCTGGTAAATGCGATCTATACTCAGGAAGAACTGCTTCCCGCTGCTGAAAAGATGGCTGCAGGCATTGCAAAGAACGCTCCCATCGCTGTTCGCAACTGCAAGAAAGCAATCAACGAAGGTCTTGATGTTGACATGGACCAGGCAATTGTAATTGAAGAAAAGCTGTTTGGCGACTGCTTCGAAACCGAAGATCAGAGATACGGCATGGCATTCTTCCTTGACAAGAACAAAGAAAAGGTAAAAGTTCCCTTCAAGAACTGCTAATTGTTAAAAAATATTAACAGGTTGCAAAGCCGCCTGTCATAAAACGGCAGGCGGTGACCATAAAAACACACCACATTATGTAGGAGGATATTACAATGAAAGTTGGCGTAATTGGCGCAGGCACCATGGGTGCTGGTATTGCACAGGCTTTTGCTATGACTGATGGCTTTGAAGTATGTCTTTGCGATATTAAAATGGAATTCGCAGAAGGCGGCAAAGCAAGAATCCAGAAGAACATCAATTTCCTGGTAGGCAAGGAAAAAATCTCCGCTGAAAAAGGCGCTGAGATCATGAACAAGATCACCTGCGGTTTAAAGGATATCTGTACTGACTGTGATCTGGTTATCGAAGTTGCTCCCGAAAAGATGGAAATCAAGAAGGCAACCTTCAAGGAACTGATGGATATCGTTAAGCCCGAGTGCATTTTCGCTTCCAACACTTCTTCCCTGTCCATCACCGAAATGGGTGCAGGCCTTGACAGACCTCTGATCGGCATGCACTTCTTCAACCCTGCTGACAGAATGAAACTGGTTGAAGTTATCGCTGGTGAAAACACCCCCGCTGAACTTGTTGAAAAGATCAAAGAGATCTCCGTTGCAATCGGCAAGGTTCCCGTAGAAGTAAAAGAAGCTCCCGGTTTTGTTGTTAACAAGATCCTGATCCCCATGATCAACGAAGCAATCGGCATCTATGCTGACGGCATCGCAACTGTAGAAGATATCGACACCGCTATGAAGCTTGGTGCTTCCCATCCCATGGGACCTCTGGCTCTGGGTGATCTGGTTGGTCTGGACATCGTTCTGGCAATCATGGAAGTTCTGCAGTCTGAAACCGGCGATCCCAAGTACCGTCCTCATCCCCTTCTTAAGAAGATGGTTCGCGCAGGCAAGCTGGGCAAGAAGACCGGTATCGGTTTCTATGATTACAGAAAGTAATTAGTGTTTATTATTTTGGAGGATAGATCGACATGGATTTTATGTTAACTAAAAAACATGAAATGGCAAGACAGCTCTTCAAAGAGTTTGCCGAAAAAGAAGTAAAACCTCTGGCTCAGGAAGTTGACGAAACCGAAGAGTTCCCCAGAGAAACCGTTGAAAAAATGGTTAAAGCAGGCTTCATGGGTATTCCGATTCCCAAGGAATACGGCGGCCAGGGCTGTGATATTTTAACTTACGCTATGTGTGTAGAAGAACTTTCCAAAGTTTGCGGCACCACAGGCGTTATCGTATCCGCACACACCTCTCTTTGCTGTGATCCTATTCTGACCTACGGTACTGAAGCTCAGAAGCAGAAATACCTGATTCCCCTTGCAAAGGGTGAAAAGCTTGGCGCATTCGGTCTTACCGAGCCCGGCGCTGGTACCGATGCTCAGGGTCAGCAGACCAAGGCTGTTTTAGACGGCGAAGAATGGGTATTAAACGGTTCCAAGTGCTTTATCACCAACGGTAAAGAAGCTGATGTATACATCATCTTCGCAGTTACCGGCATCGTTGAAAAGCGCGGCCGCAAGAGCAAAGAAATTTCTGCATTCATCGTAGAAAAAGGTACTCCCGGTTTCTCCTTCGGTACCAAAGAAAAGAAGATGGGTATCCGTGGTTCTTCCACTTACGAACTGATCTTCCAGGATTGCAGAATCCCCAAGGAAAATCTGTTAGGTCAGCAGGGTAAGGGCTTCGCAATCGCTATGCACACTCTGGATGGCGGCCGTATCGGTATCGCTTCTCAGGCTCTGGGTATTGCGGAAGGCGCTCTGGAATCCACCATCAATTATGTAATGGAAAGAAAACAGTTCGGCAGAGCAATCGGCGCATTCCAGAACACTCAGTTCCAGATCGCTGACATGGCTACCAAGTGTGAAGCAGCTAAGATGCTGGTTTACAAGGCAGCGGTTGCTAAGAACACCCAGAAGGTTTACTCCGTAGAAGCTGCTATGGCTAAGCTGTATGCTGCTGAAGTAGCTATGGAAGTTACCACCAAGGCAGTTCAGCTGCACGGCGGTTACGGTTACACCAGAGAATACGAAGTTGAGCGTATGATGCGCGATGCTAAGATCACCGAGATCTACGAAGGTACCAGCGAAGTTCAGAGAATGGTTATCTCCGGCGCACTGTTAAAGTAATTTGAAGAGAATAAGGAGTGAATAATACAATGAAAATCGTTGTTTGTATTAAACAGGTTCCCGATACCAAGGGCGGCGTTAAATTCAAAGCTGACGGTACTCTGGACAGAGCTGCTATGCTCACCATCATGAATCCCGATGACAAAGCTGGTCTGGAAGCTGCTCTTCGTTTAAAAGATCAGTACGGCGCAGAAGTAACTGCTATCACCATGGGTCTTCCCAAGGCTGAAGAAGTTCTTCGTGAAGCTATGGCTATGGGCGCTGATAAGGGTATCCTTGTTACCGACAGAGTACTGGGCGGTGCTGATACCTGGGCAACCAGCCAGACTCTGGCAGGCGCTATCCGCAATATCGAATACGATCTGATCATTACCGGCCGTCAGGCTATCGACGGTGATACCGCACAGGTTGGTCCTCAGATCTCCGAACATCTTGACATTCCTGTTATCAGCTATGCACAGGACATCAAGATCGACGGCAACAGCGTTATCGTAGAACGTCTCTATGATGACGGTTATCATGTAGTAAAAGCACAGATGCCTTGTCTGATCACTGCACTGGCTGAATTAAATGAGCCCCGTTACATGACTCCCGGCGGAATTTTCGATGCATTTGATGCAGAAGTTACCGTATGGGGAAGAGCAGATCTGAAGGATGTTGAAGATTTCAACCTTGGTCTGAAAGGTTCTCCTACCCAGATTGCAAAAGCATCCGACAAAGTTCGTAAGGGTGCAGGCGAAAAGGTTGTTCTTGATCCTACTGAGTCTGTTGACTACATCATGGACAAGTTACTTGCAAAACATATCATTTAATAGAAAAGCGTGGTGAATGAGATGAATTTAGAAGCATATAAAGGCGTATATGTCTTTGCACAGCAGGTAGATAACAAACTGAGCGGCATCGCTCTGGAACTGGTGGGCAAAGGAAAAGATCTGGCAAAAGACTTAAATACTGAAGTGACCGCAGTTCTGATCGGCAGCAATGTAAAAGACCTTTGCACCGAACTGGCTGAATACGGCGCCGACAAGATCATCGTTGTAGATGATCCCGAACTGAAAGAATACAGAACTGAGCCCTATGCTCATGCTCTGGCTGAAGTTATCAACAACTTCAAACCCGACATTATGCTGGTTGGCGCAACCGCTATCGGCCGTGACCTTGGCCCCCGCGTTTCCGCAAGAGTACACACCGGTCTGACCGCTGACTGTACCCAGCTTGAAATCGGCGATTTCCCCATGGTTGCAATCCCCGGCAAAGAGCAGAAGCACAATCAGCTGCTGATGACCCGTCCTGCATTCGGCGGCAACACCATCGCTACCATCGCATGTCCTGATTTCCGCCCTCAGATGGCTACCGTTCGTCCCGGCGTTATGCAGAAGGCTGAACGCGTAATCGGCGCACAGGCTGAGATCATCGAGTTTAACCCTGGTTTTACTCCCGACCATAAGTACGTTGAAATCCTTGAAGTTGTTAAGGCTGTAAAAGACGTTGCTGATATCATGGATGCTAAGATCCTGGTATCCGGCGGCCGCGGCGTTGGTTCTGCTGAAAACTTTGCTCTGCTTGAAGATCTGGCAGACGCAATCGGCGGTACTGTAAGCTGCTCCCGTGCAGTTGTAGACGCAGGCTGGAAAGAAAGAGATCTGCAGGTAGGCCAGACCGGTAAGACCGTTCGTCCTCAGGTTTACTTCGCAATCGGTATCTCCGGTGCTATCCAGCATCTGGCTGGTATGGAAGAATCCGATCTGATCATTGCGATCAACAAGGATGAAACCGCACCTATCTTTGATGTAGCTGACTACGGTATCGTAGGCGATCTCAACAAGATCCTTCCTGCACTGACCGCTAAGATCAGAGAAGCAAAGGCTAACAACTAATTAAAAAAACACAAATTGGCGATATCCGGCCTCAAAGCCGGGTATCGCTTTTTGTTTTCATAAGCTGTCGCATTTTCCTGTATTGTGGTATAATGAACCATATGATAAAGCAGGAGGGGAATCTGATGCTGCCTGAATTGCGATATGTGGAAAACGAACTTCTTCCCATGCTGCGGGAACGCAGCGGAAACAATAAAAACAAAATAGAGAAACAGCTTCGTCAGTGGAAGGGAGAAAAAGGCATTTGCAGCCTGCTTCTGCATGTAACAGATATTCCGGAGGCTGACTTGCTGCCGGATTATAATCTTTATGAAATTCATTATGATCCGGAAAAAATGTTCATCAGTGAATTAAAAAAAGCCCTGAGCACAGCCATGGCAGACGGTGACGGCATTGCTTCTGTGCGTGCCAATGTGGGATGCGGTGCGCTCTGCAGTCTCTACGGCGGGTTGGCGCAGACCTTTTTTGAGGACAAAATGCCCTGGCTTTTACAGCATCTGACGCATGAAGAAGTGGAACAGATCACCATTGAAAAGCTGGAAGAATCACAGGAATTTAAAGCCGGACTGGAGCAGATGCGCTTTATGAAAGAGATGCTTGAGGGAACCGGGATTGAACTGTATCCGATGGATCTGCAGGGGCCTGTTGATATGGCACATCTGTTTTTGGGAGATGCCTTTTTCTATGATCTTTATGATGAGCCGGAATTGATATGCAAGGTGCTGGAAATGGCCTGTGCTGCAGATGTTTACGGTATGGAAAAATGTTTTGAGATCATACAGCCCACAGACCATGTCTGTCATTATAATGATCTGGTACTGCCTGTCCAAACACCTCTTAAGATCAGTGAAGATACCAGCACACTGATCTGCCAGGAGCATCTGCTGGAATTTATGAAACCCTATACGGAAAGGCTGCTGGAGCATTTTGGCGGCGGCTATATTCATTACTGCGGAGATAACAGACATCTGCTGGAGCTGATCCCTGGCATCAAAGGGAATATCGGACTGAATTTCGGCAATCCTGAAAGACATGATCCCAAAGCTGTTTTGGAAGAGCTGGGCAGGAAAAAGATGTGTTATTACGGCAGTTTCCCGCAGATTTCGTTGGAAGAATATGTGAATCTGGCACGCAGGGAAGACGGCAGATTTAACGCATTTATTACCGCTTCTTGTACGGTAAAAGAACAGGAGCGGTTTCTGGAAAAATTTTACACATTGTTATAAAAAAGAATTGCTTTTTTCAGAGAAATAGAGTAATATAATAACAAGAACTATTACTAATTGATGCAGTTATTAAACTGCGGAATGGAGATTTTATGAATAAAGGTGCTTTTCACAAATTATCTTACGGTGTTTATGTAGTATCTACCTGGGATCAGGGAAGACCCACCGGCTGTACAGCCAATTCGGCAATGCAGATCACATCTGAACCTGCGACGATTGCAGTGAGCATCAATCACAATAACTATACAAACAAATGCATTCAGGATACCGGCAAGTTTGCAATTTCCATTTTGTCAGAACAGTCTGATCCTTCCATTATCGGTACATTTGGTTTTCAGTCCGGTGAGAACGTGAATAAGTTCGACAGTGTTGCTTATGAACTCAAAGGTTATATGCCTATTGTGAAGGATGCCTGTGCTTATATTGTGTGTGATGTGATCGATAAAATGGAAACCTCTACTCACACTGTCTTTTTAGGAAAAGTGGCGGATGCGGATATTTTCAATCAGGAAGATCCCATGACCTATGCATATTATCACAAAGTGGTAAAAGGCAAGAGCCCTAAGAATGCGCCCACTTACATCGCAGAAGAAGCTCCTGTACAGAAAGAAGAAAAGTGGGTTTGCGGTGTATGCGGTTATGAATATGCAGGCGAGACTCCTTTTGAAGAACTGCCGGATACTTATGTATGTCCAATCTGCAAACAGCCGAAATCTGTTTTTGTAAAGAAATAATTGAAGATATAAAAAAGTGTGCGCCAAGCGCATACTCCGCGCCGAGCGCGGTTGCCGCAGGCAACAATTACCGCGTGTGCGAGTGCGCATAAACGTGTTTTTTATACGATAGAAAACAAAGTTTCCTATCGTATAAAAAAAGCTTCCTGATCCGGAACAGATCAGGAAGCTTTTTGTTTTGCATTTTAAAGTTTCATCATATAGGCGATATCCTGCTTGGCAGCGGAAATGTCCATTTCCTCACGGAGCAGATAAACATCGTGCTTTTGCGCCGCGATCCATGCAGACAGCGGGCCGTAATCCAGAACACCTTCGCCCAGAAGGGTTCCGCAATAGCTGCCGTTGTCATCAAGTACAAAATCCTTGATGTGGCATGCTTCGATATAGCTTCCGGTCTGCGCAAGCCATTCGGACCAATATGCTTTCTGGTCTGTGTGGTCGGGATCAGGCAGCAGATTAGACATGTCAAAGATCATGCGCAGATGATCGGGATCCTTGATCGCATCGCATACTTCCAAAACGGTTTCCAGGTCCTTGAGCGGATGACTGTGAACCGGTTCAATGGCAAGTTTTACATCCAGTCTGGCAGCCTCCTCCACGGCAGCTTTGATGCTGTCCATCATGAAAGGATGCCAGATTTTTTTCTCTTCGGCAGTCAGGCGGGGATAAGCAGTTTCGGTGCCTACAACCTTGGCACCGACTTCTTTGCTGTAAGCGAGACACTTTTTCATGGTGTCCAGGGCATAACGGCGGACATCGGGATCAGGATTGCCAAGATCCTGATAGCAGCTGAATACCGGGATGTCAATCTGATATTTTTCAAAGGAAGTGCGGATGCGCTCCAGATGATTTAAGGTAATGTCGGCATAAGTATCGATACCGGCAATCACTTTGGGCAATGCCAGCTGGGCACATGCATAACCTTCTTCATGCAGAACCTGAGCCAGCCTTTCGGGTTCCATTTTTCCGTAATCATGAGCACGGACGCCTATTTTTTTCATATAAAAAACCTGCTTTCTCTGAGTATCTTAATGGTAGTTTCAGTATAGCACAAAAGATGATTATATGGTATATTTGGTTTAGTATGAAAGTGAGGAATTTTACAGTGACAGAGTTGACGAAAAAAGAAATCAGACAACAGAAAAAACTGCAGAAAAAGAAAGAAAAAGCATTGGCAAAACGCAGGAAAAAAATAGAAAGTGAGCTGAACTGGTGCATTGCGGCAGCATATTTTCTGGTGTTTCTGACAGCGACTGTTGTCAATATGATTCATGACGGCAGTCTGAGAGAACGGATCAAAGCAGGGAGGAAAAATAAATGAGCGACAATAAGACAATTATGGATTACGAAACGGTAATGCTGGACGAAGAAAATAAAGCGGTGGTGATCATCGATCAGACAAAACTGCCCTGTACAACCGAAATTATCAGCCTGACAACCGCACAGGAAATCTGGGATGCCATTTATCTGCTGAAGGTACGAGGGGCACCTGCCATCGGTGTGTCTGCGGCATTTGGTATCTATGTGCTGGCTGACCGTATTGAAACGGATGATTATGACACATTTCTTGCTGAATTCAGAAAGTACAAGGAATATCTGGATTCCTCACGCCCGACAGCAGTAAATCTGTCATGGGCATTAAAGAGAATGGAAAAAGTGGTAACAGATCATGCAGACTGCGGCGTTGCGCAGATCAAAGAACTGTTAAAACAGGAATCCATTGAGATCAAAGAAGAAGATATCCGTGTCTGCCGCGCGATAGGTGAATACGGTCTTGAACTGGTAAAACCCGGTGACGGTATTCTGACCCATTGCAATGCCGGACAGCTGGCTGCCTGCAAATACGGTACAGCAACAGCACCGATTTATCTGGGACATGAAAAAGGATATCATTTCAGAGTGTTTGCAGACGAAACCCGTCCTCTTTTACAGGGTGCGCGTCTGACTGCTTATGAGCTGCATTCTGCAGGTGTGGATGTGACCGTGATCTGTGACAATATGTCTGCCATGGTGATGAAAAACGGTTGGGTCAATGCCGTATTTGTAGGCTGTGACAGAGTTGCGGCAAACGGCGATGCTGCCAACAAGATCGGTACATCCGTGGTTGCGACGGTAGCGAAGCGTTACGGTGTTCCTTTCTATGTATGTGCGCCTACCTCTACCATTGATATGGTAACTCCCACCGGGGACGACATTCATATCGAGCAGCGCCCTGCTCATGAAGTGACCGAAATGTGGTACAAAGAGCGTATGGCTCCCGAAGGCGTTAAGGTATTCAATCCGGCATTTGATGTGACAGACAATGAGCTGATCACCGGTATCGTAACAGAATTTGGTGTGGCAAGAGCACCCTATACAGAGTCCTTAAAAGAAATCTTTCGCAGAAAGGAAGAGGCAAAATGAGCAGAAAAGCAATAGAGATCACAGACAGATATCTGCAGATTCCCGTACGTGTAAAACAGGAGAATAAAGTGCCGCTGCATTTTTACTGTGACGGTGAAAAGATTCTGGAACTTGCTGTATGTGTGGGAAACAGTGACTGGAAAAACGGAGAATTTGATTATTACGGACAGCTTCCCATGCCTGCATATCAGGGGGAAAGGGTAGAGATTGAAGGAGAAGTTCCTGAAGGATTTCTTGCAAAAATTTGCTGCGGAGACGCTTTTGTTGCTAATACGGAAAAAAGGCCGGCATATCATTTTACTCCCAATGTGGGCTGGATGAACGACCCCAACGGACTTGTATATAAAGACGGTATATATCATTTTTATTTCCAGCACAATCCTGTGGACAGAGAATGGGAAAATATGAGCTGGGGACATGCAGTAAGTACAGATCTTCTGCACTGGACCTACAAAGATATCGCGATGCTTCCCGAAGCAGACGGCACCATTTATTCCGGCTGCGCCATGATCAATGAGCATGCTGCACTTGGATATCCGGCGGATGCGATTTTAGCGTTTTATACCGTTGCCGGCGGCAACAATGTGTGGAGCAAGGGCAAAAAATTTGTCCAGAAAGTGGCGGTAAGCTGTGACGGCGGCGAAATTTTAAAGCCTCTTGAAATCGGTATACTTCCGACCATCGCAGACTATAACCGTGATCCCAATGTATTCTGGCATGAAGAGAGCAAAGGCTATGTGATGGTTCTGTGGATCGATGGTTTTGATTTTGGAATCTTCAGATCTGCAGATCTTGTGACCTGGGAGGAAACACAGCGCATTACGCTGCCCGAAGGATACGAATGTCCCAATATGAGACAGCTTTATACCGAAGACGGTTCAGACAGCATCTGGATGATCTTTGATGCGGCAGGCAGCTGTTATACCGGTGAATTTGACGGATATACCTTTAAATGGAGCGGCAAAATACAGAAACTGTTCCACAGAGAATATGCCTCTGAATCCGCAGCGCCTTACGCAGCACAGCTCTATGCCAATACCCCCGGCCGCTGTATTTTGGTTCCCTGGCTGACAACTGCAGACACAGATAAAAAATATCACTGCAGCGCCGGACTTCCCAGAGAACTGTATGTGAGAAAAGAAGAAGACGAAAGCTTTACCGTATGCCAGAAACCGGTCGCAGAGTATGAGGCGGCCAGGGAATGCGCAGCTGCAGAAAATGCATCTGAATGCACCTTGACTTTAAACGGAGAGAATGCGCAGCTGACAGTTCTTGCAGAAAACGGAGAAGACCTGACGATCGCCTATGAATCCAACGGTATTTTATTTGTGGGTGAAAAACAGTATACTGTTGCTTGTGATGCAAGTCAGCTCCGCGTGATCACGGATGACAGGATTGTGGAGATTTTCGTGGAAGATACCGAGTATATTCTGGCGGAACTTTCTGACAGCGCCTGTGGATTTTCTGTGGAAGAAGAGTACGAAGTACAGTATTGGAAAGTAAACTGAGCCAGAAAATAAAAAGTGAGAGTGTACATAAAAAAACTGCCGGCAAAGAAACCGGCAGTTTTTTTATACGATAGGAAACTTTGTTTCCTATCGTATAAAAAAATATTTATGCGCACTCGCGCGCGCGGTAAATGTTGCCTTACGGCAACCGCGCTCGGCGCGGAGTGTGCGCCAAGCGCACACTATTTCAAAAGTAATTACAGTTTCAGTACTTCTTCCACTACTTCCACGCCGTTTGTGATGCAGTCGGGGCAGGAGCAGAGCATCTTGCCGGTATCAAGGCCTTTGAGCTCGCGGCAGATGGTGGAACCGCATTTTTCTTCAAACTTTGCAAAAATTTCTCTGGAAAGCTTGTAAGTATCAGCCTTGGTTGCAGGAGCATCGATGTTGCCGTCGCTGTTTTTAAAGCCCGCAAGAAGCAGTGCACCGGAGAGTGCGCCGCAGGTGCCGTTCATGCAGCCCATGCCTGCACCGAAAGCTTCGCCTGCTTTAAAGAGTGTGGGAACATCAACGCCAACCTCCTGGGCGAATGCACAGGCAACAGCCTGGCAGCAGTTGAATTTTCTGTCATGAAGCGCGATGGCGAGTTCTTTTTTGTTCATTGGTAAACCCCCTTTCTGTTATGAACCGCGGTATATGTGCCGCGGCATTGTCCTGATGTGAGCATATCATATCAAAACAGCTTTTTCAATTTAAAACAGCAGATTGGACAGAATAAAAAACAAACAGGTGTCATGTCAGCCCTTGACCCCACGGAGGCAAAGTGCTATGATTTTAGTATAACAAAAGTCTGAAAAAGACATGGTTTTTTGTGGACTTTTTCAGGTACAATATGAAAGAAGATGAGGTGCAGACAAATGATTACTAATTTTGATGGACTTATTTCCAAAGTAAAAGAATGCAGCAAGAAGACTCTGGCTGTTGCAGTTGCACAGGATGATGCGGTTCTTGAAGCGGTTAGTGCGGCAAGAGAACGCGGCATTGCAGATGCAATTCTGGTAGGTGATGAAGCAAAGATCAGAGAAATCGCAGCTTCTATCAATGTTGATCTGGAAGGTTTCAGAATCATCCATGAGCCCGATAACTGGCAGGCAGCCCTGACAGCTGTTAAGCTTGCTCATGACGGTGAAGCTGATATGTACATGAAGGGTCTGATCGATACCAAATCCTTCTTAAAGAGTATTCTGGACAAGGAAGTTGGTCTTCGTACCGGTAAGCCCCTGTCTCACGTTGCAGTATTTGATGTGGAAAGCATTCCCCAGCTGCTGTTCTTAACTGACGTGGCATTCATGACTTACCCTACTCTGGAAGATAAGGTTAACATTATTGAGAATACTGTTGAAGTAGCACATGCATGCGGTCTGGAATGCCCTAAGGTAGCTCCCTTGGCTGCTGTTGAAGTTGTAAACCCCAAGATGCCCTGTACTGTAGAAGCAGCAGAGCTGACCAAGATGAATCTGGAAGGCAAGATCACCGGCTGTATCATTGATGGTCCTCTTTCCATGGATATCGCGATCGATCCCGAAGCTGCAAGACATAAAGGCGCTATGAACAGAAGAGTTGCAGGCGATGCTGACATTCTGCTGTTCCCTGATATCCACGCCGGCAATCTGGTATACAAGACTCTGGTTCATACCACCAAGGTAAGACTGGGCGGTATTCTGACCGGTACCAAGGTTCCTGCAATCCTGACCAGCCGTTCTGATGATTTCGAAACCAAAGTTAACTCCATTGCTCTGGCAGCAGTAGTTGCAGAAGGCTTAAAGAATAAATAAGAAACAGTTTTAAGATGTGAAGTTATGCCCGGAGTCACAGGATTTTTGACTCCGGACTGTGTATATGTTTGATATTGACAGGAGAAATGTGATATGGCAATCAAAAGTTTGATTATCAACCCGGGCTCTACCTCCACCAAAATCGGTGTGTTTGAAGATGAAACCCTGTTATTTGAAGAGACATTAAGACATCCGACAGAAGAAATTGCAAAATATGCTTCCATTATTGACCAGAAAGATTTCCGTAAGGAGATCATCACCAATTTCCTTGCTGCAAAAGAATGCGACATCAATACCTTTGATGTTGTAGTAGGACGCGGCGGTTTATTAAAGCCCATTCCCGGCGGTACCTATGCGGTAAGTGATGAGCTGCTTGCAGACTTAAAGGCCGGTGTACAGGGACAGCATGCTTCCAATCTTGGCGGTATTCTGGCAAGAGAGATCGGTGATCAGGTCGGAATCCCCTCTTTCATCGTTGACCCGGTTGTGGTTGATGAACTGACTGATGTTGCCCGTATCTCCGGTATGCCTGAACTTCCCAGAAGAAGTATCTTCCATGCACTCAACCAGAAAGCGGTAGCAAGAAGATATGCAAAAGAGCAGGGCGTCAAATATGAAGACGTGAATCTGATCGTGATCCATCTGGGCGGCGGCGTATCTGTCGGCGCACATCAGAAGGGACAGATCATTGATGTCAACAATATTCTGGACGGCGAAGGTGCGTTTTCTCCTGAACGTGCAGGTACTGTACCTGTAGGCGACCTGATCAAACTTTGCTTCTCCGGTAAATATACACAGCAGGAAATCTACAAAAAGATCTGCGGCAAGGGCGGCTACAACGCTTATCTGGGAACCAATGACCAGCGTGATGTTGAAAAAATGGTGGCTGAAGGCAATGAGTATGCCAAAGTTGTTATGGATGCATTCTTCTATCAGCTGGCAAAGGATGCAGGTGCTATGGCAGCAGTTCTGCATGGTAAGGTTGACCAGATCATTCTGACCGGCGGTATTGCGTACTCCAAGATCACTGTTGCAAAATTCCAGGAAAGCATTGGCTGGATCGCACCTATCACCGTATATCCTGGTGAAGATGAACTTCTGGCACTGGCACAGGGCGCACTTCGTGTCTTAAACGGTGAAGAAGCAGCAAAAAATTATTAATAAAATGTAAACTTTTTGTGATAAGGCATCGGCAGCAAAGCCGATGCCTTGCTTTTTTTTTCGATTCTGCTATAATATACTGTGATTTTGTGTGCACATTTGGAATGGAGAAAAATAATGAATTTGTTCGAAAAGTTTTTTGGAACCCGAAGTGAACGTGAACAGAAAAAACTGGAACCGATCGTAAAGCAGATTGAAGAACTCAGACCGTCCATGCTGGAATTGTCTGATGCGCAGCTGTGCGATAAGACAAAGGAATTTAAAAGCCGTCTTGCAGACGGTGAGACTATGGACCAGATTCTTCCGGAAGCGTTTGCAGTAGTCAGAGAAGCGGCAAGACGTGTTCTTCATACGGAGCATTATCCGGTGCAGCTGATGGGCGGTATTATCCTGCATCAGGGGCGTATTGCGGAAATGAAGACCGGTGAAGGTAAGACACAGACTGCGCTTTTGCCGTCTTATTTAAACGCACTGGAAGGCAAGGGTGTCCATGTTGTTACTGTCAATGACTATCTGGCTGCCCGTGACGCACAGTGGATGGGTGCCGTGCATGAATTTCTTGGCTTAAAAGTCGGTGTTGTTACCAACAGCATGACTCCTGATGACAGAAGAGCTGCCTATAACTGTGATATTACCTATGTTACCAACAATGAACTGGGATTTGATTATCTGCGTGATAACATGGCAATCTATAAAGAACAGCTGGTATTGCGCGGCTTAAACTATGCGATCATCGACGAAGTGGACTCTGTTTTGATCGACGAAGCAAGAACGCCGCTGATCATTTCCGGTTCCAGCGGAAAATCCACCCGTCTGTATGAAGCCTGTGACCTTTTGGCGCGTCAGTTAAAACGTGGTGAGGATGTACAGGAGCTGACCAAGATGGATCTGATCATGGGTGTGGAGGCTGTGGAAACCGGTGACTATGTGGTCAACGAGAAGGAAAAAACAGTTATCCTGACTGCAGAAGGTATCAGTAAAGTAGAAAGATATTTCCGTGTGGATAACCTTGCAGATCCTGAAAACTTGGAAATCCAGACCAACACGATTCTGGCACTGCGTGCGCATAACCTGATGCACAGAGATAAAGACTATGTGGTAAAAGATGATCAGGTTATGATCGTCGATGAATTTACCGGACGTATCATGCCCGGACGCCGTTACTCTGACGGTCTTCATCAGGCGATCGAAGCAAAAGAGCGCGTAAAGGTAAAAAGAGAAAGCAAAACACTTGCCAATATTACCTTCCAGAACTTCTTTAATAAATTTGCCAAAAAAGCCGGCATGACCGGTACTGCGCTGACAGAAGAAAAGGAATTCCGCGATATTTACGGTATGGACGTTGTGGAAGTGCCCACAAACCGCCCGGTAGCCAGAATTGACCATCACGATGCGGTATACAAGACCAAGCGTGAAAAGCTCAATGCCATTGTGGCAAGCGTCAAGGAAGCACATGACAAAGGTCAGCCGGTGCTTGTTGGTACGATTACCATTGATGCATCAGAAGAATTATCCAAAATGCTGAAAAAAGCAGGGATTCCCCATAACGTGCTGAATGCGAAATTCCATGAAAAGGAAGCGGAGATCGTTGCGGATGCCGGTATTCACGGCGCTGTTACCATTGCGACCAACATGGCGGGCCGCGGTACGGACATTAAGCTGGATGAGCAGGCAAAGGCAGCAGGCGGATTAAAGATCATCGGTACCGAACGTCATGAATCCAGACGTATCGACAACCAGCTGCGCGGACGTTCCGGCCGTCAGGGTGACCCCGGTGAATCCAAATTCTATATCTCTCTGGAAGATGATCTGATGCGTCTGTTTGGTTCTGAACAGATGATCAACATGTTTAATGCCCTGGGTATTCCGGACGGACAGGAAATTGAACACAGAATGCTGACCAAAGCAATCGAGAATGCGCAGAAAAAGATCGAAGGCAACAACTTTGGCGTGCGTAAAAACCTTCTGGAATACGATCAGGTTATGAATGAACAGCGTGAAGTGATCTATGCGGAACGCCGCAGAGTGCTTGACGGTGAAAATATGCGCGACGTTATTTATAAGATGATCACAGATATCGTTGACAATACTGTGGATATGGTGATCGGTGAAGATGCGCATGTGGAAGAGTGGAATTTTGCAGAGTTAAATACCCTGCTTTTACCTATCATTCCCTTAAAACCGGTGACCTTAGAGCGTGTTGCAGTACCTAAGAAAAACGGACTCAAGCAGCAGCTCAAAGAAGAAGCAGTCAGACTTTATGAAGCCAAGGAAGCAGCATTCCCGGATGCAGAAATGATCCGTGAGGCAGAACGCATTGTGCTGTTAAAAGTAATTGACAAAAAATGGATGGCTCATATCGATGATATGGACCAGCTGCGCCAGGGTATCAGCCTGCAGGCGTATGGACAGCGAGATCCTCTTGTAGAGTACAAGATGAACGGTTTTGAAATGTTTGACAGCATGACTGACAGCATCAAGGAAAACACCGTACGCTTCCTCTATACCATTCGTCTGGAGCAGAAGCTGGAGCGTGAGCAGGTGGCAAAAGTAACCGGTACCAACAAAGATGATTCCGGTGTCAAAGCACCCGTTAAGCGCGACAAATCAAAAGTATATCCCAATGATCCCTGTCCCTGCGGCAGCGGAAAAAAATATAAAAACTGCTGCGGTTTGAAATAAGAAAGGTAAGAAACAGATATGGCAATGGTAGAATTGGATCAGATGAAGTTTGAGCTTCAAGGCTATGAAAATATGCTTCATGAAGTGACAGATTCTCTGGATCTTGACGGCAAAACCAAAAGAATCGAAGAGTTGGAGATGGAAATGGAAGCCCCCGGCTTTTGGGATGATCCCGATGCCTCCAACAAAAAAATGAAAGAATTAAAGAATTTAAAGGATACCAAGGAGCTTTGTGAAAAATTAAAGACCCAGTATTCCGATATTGAAACCCTGATCGAAATGGGTTATGAAGAAGAAGATCCCGATATGGTAGAAGAAATCTGTGCAGAACTGGATGAGTTTATCACGGAGCTGGATGCACTGCGTATTGAGACCCTGCTTTCCGGCGAATATGACCGCAATGATGCGATCTTAAAGCTCAATGCAGGTGCAGGCGGTACCGAAAGCTGCGACTGGTGCGGCATGCTTTACCGTATGTATACCAGATGGGCTGAAAAGAAGGGATTTTCCGTGGAAGTGCTGGACTATCTGGACGGTGAAGAAGCTGGTATCAAGTCCGTAACCTTCCAGGTAAACGGCGAAAATGCTTACGGCTATTTAAAATCCGAAAAAGGTGTACACCGTCTTGTTCGTATTTCTCCTTTCAACGCACAGGGCAAGCGTCAGACCTCTTTCGTATCATTGGATGTTATGCCTGATATTGAAGAAGATCTGGATATCGATATCAATCCGGAAGATCTGCGCATTGATACTTACCGAAGCTCCGGTGCCGGCGGTCAGCATATCAACAAGACCTCTTCTGCGATCCGTATTACCCATCTGCCTACCGGTATCGTAGTACAGTGCCAGAATGAGCGTTCCCAGTTCCAGAACAAGGATAAGGCGATGCAGATGCTGAAAGCAAAACTGTATCTGTTAAAGCAGGAAGCCAACGCAGAAAAGCTTTCCGATATCCGCGGTGAAGTCAAGGATATTGCATGGGGCAACCAGATACGTTCTTACGTACTCCAGCCCTATAAGCTGGTAAAGGATCTGCGTACCAGCCATGAAATTGCAAATGCGGACGGTGTTTTGGACGGCGGTCTTGATCCGTTTATCAATGCATACTTAAAATGGACAAACGCAAAGAAAACTGACGAAAACGAGATGTAACTATGAGTATAAAACTGATTGCCAGTGATATTGACGGTACGCTTCTGCAGAGTGAAGGTGCGGTCATTGACGAAGAAGTATTTGCACAGATCAAAAGATTAAAGAAAAAAGGAATTTTGTTTGTGGCTGCCAGCGGCAGACAGTACAACAGCTTAAAGAACCTTTTTGCACCGGTTGCAGATGATATTCTGTTTTTATGTGAAAACGGCGGAATCATTTACAAAGACGGCAAGGTGCTGACAAAACTGCCCATGCCTTATGAACCGACCATTAAGCTGATCAGACAGATCATGGATACACCGGATTGTGAAGTTCTGATCTCCGGTGCCAATACCAGCTATGTACTGCCCAAAGGCTATGATTTTGTGGACCGTATCAAAAATGTTAACAAAAACAATGTGACAGTGGTGGAAACCCTGGAAGATATTCCGGAAGACATTCTCAAAGTGGCATCTTTCTGCCGCAGAGGTTCTGCTGCCTATGACAAGCCCATGGGAGATCCCTGGCGTGATACTTTCAATGTTGCACTTGCCGGTATGGAATGGCTGGATTTTACAACGGCCAACAAAGGAAGCGGCATGCAGGCACTGATAGACGCCCTTGGGATAGAGGCAGACGAAGTGATGGCTTTTGGGGATAATTTCAATGACCTTTCCATGCTGGAGCTGGTGGGACATCCCTATATCATTCAGGATTGTGCCCTTGACCGGATGGGATACCGCAATGAAAAGTTCCTGCACACCAAAACTGTGCAGGATGTATTGAAAACCATATAATAAAAAAGAGACAGCGTCCAAAAACGACTGTCTCTTTTTATGCTTTGGAAAGATTACCGGGGGGATCAGATGGCAGGAGTATCCTGAACCTGCATCAGATCCAGATAGAAATTTGCGGTGGTCTGTGCTTTATACGGCAGGATGTAGAGCATGCCGATACCGAAGGTAAAAAAGCTTAAGATGTAAAAGGGAATAAAGCTAAGCTGCAGCTTGAAATAGCGCCATTTATTGCCTTTCATCAGTTTGACGGAATAACAGCGGCAGGCTTTGGCCTCCATATCCGGGAAGTCCAGCATAATATAAAAACACAGGGCATAAGGCAGCCGGATCAGCAGGCAGATCAGGGAACAAAGCGGCAGCACAATGCAGATCCAGACAGCAAGTGCGCACAGAAGCCGCTGTCCTTTTAATTCCAGAATAAGACTTAAGGCAATATTCGGAATAAAGGTCGGAAGTGCCAGCAAAAGGGAAGGGATCAGCCATATGGAAATGGCTTTCAACGGTCCCATTGTGAAACCGATATAGAGATTTCCAGTCATCGGACGCTGCCCGCAGGCATTGCTTAAGAAAATATAGGAAATCCCCACCTGGAAAATCGCAAAAAACAGGGTGATCGCCCACTCGATCACATAATAAGCGATGTGACCAAAGGGAGACGGCATGGTAAGCAGGGCAGCCGGTGCGGTGACAAAATTACGCAGCAGATACAGGATCAGGTAAGTGCTGGAAAGGGGCAGATATTTGCCAAAAAGCTGCTCTCTGGCAATTGCTTTTAACTGGGAAAGGGTACTGTAACGATTCATTCAAGTTCACCTCCCAGCCCGAATTCTTCGAGAAATTCATCGAAGGTAAATCCCAACATCTGCTCATACGTTTCGTTTATCGTATCATGGTACATCTCCAAGGCTTCGGGATTTTTGAAAACAAACTGAAAAGCCAGAATACTGATTGCAATATTGATCACGATCGCGCTGGCTGAGGTGATAATACCGATCAGGGCATAATTGTGGGGCAGACGGGTGTCTCCTCTGGATAACAGGCCAAGGATGATCGACAGGCATCCCAGAACCATTGGAGGAACAATGGTCATGGTAAGCGCACTCAGAATCGCAAGAATCCCCATGATCAGGGAGGCTGTTGCAAAACCGTTTGCCCGGTTTGGTGACTGATTCATAGCAAAAACTCCAATCCGGAAAAATATATTGTCAGGATATTGTACCACCTTTTTTATGGAAACACAAATAAAAACGATTTTTTCACAGTTTTGTCATAAATTTGGGATACCAAAACAGGGGATTATAGAACCCACTTGCCAAATTCTGCGAAAATCGGTATAATCCTTTTTTGTGAAAGGACACAGCGGCATCAGACAATGCAGCTGTGAGAGGAATAGACATGGATATTTTAAGCAAACTCCGGGACGAACTGAAAGTGGAACGCTGGCAGGTGGAAGCTGCCGTAAAGCTCATTGATGAGGGCAATACCATTCCGTTCATTTCCCGTTACCGTAAGGAAGTGACAGGTTCCTTAAATGATGAAGTGCTGCGCGAACTCGATGAACGCCTGCACTATCTGCGGAATCTGGAAGAGAAGAAGGAAAGCGTCATCGCAAGTATTGAAGAGCAGGGCAAGATGACTGACGAACTGAAAGAAAAAATTCTTGCTGCTGAGACACTGGTTGTGGTGGAAGACCTTTACCGCCCCTACAGACCCAAGAGAAAGACCCGCGCCAGCGTGGCAAAGGAAAAAGGGCTGGACGGACTCGCAGAATTTATTCTGGATCAGAATGCACAGCAGCCTCTTGAAGAGGAAGCAGCGCGTTATGTTTCTGAAGAAAAAGGGGTAGCTGATAGCAAGGAGGCTCTGCAGGGCGCAAAAGATATCATTGCAGAAGCCATTTCCGATGAAGCGGATCACCGCATCTATATTCGTGACATCACCGTGGAGGAAGGTAAGATCGTAAGCTCTGCCAAGGATGAAAAGACAGCCAGTGTTTACGAAATGTATTATGCCTATGAAGAACCGGTGAAAAAAGCCGCCGGACACAGAATTCTGGCATTAAACCGCGGCGAAGAAGAAAAAATCCTGACCGTAAAGATTGAAGCACCCACAGAACGTATTCTGCAGTATCTTGCAAAACAGGTCATTACCGCAGAAAATCCTTATACAGAGCCTGTGTTAAGAGAAGTCATTGCAGACAGCTATGACCGTCTGATCGCCCCTGCCATTGAGCGTGAGATCAGAAACAGCCTGACAGAAACTGCCCAGGAAGGCGCCATTGATGTTTTTGGCAAAAACCTTCAGCAGCTTCTGATGCAGCCTCCCATTGCAGGGAAAGTGGTGCTTGGCTGGGACCCGGCATTCAGAACCGGCTGTAAACTGGCAGTTGTGGACCCCACGGGAAAGGTGCTTGATACCAAGGTGATTTATCCCACCGCGCCTCAGAACAAAGTAGAAGAAGCCAAAAAAGAATTAAAGCGCCTGATCAACAAATACGACATTTCCCTGATCTCTGTGGGCAACGGAACTGCATCCAGAGAATCCGAGCAGGTGATCGTGGAACTGATCAAAGAAGTGAAAAGACCCCTGCAGTACGTGATCGTCAGCGAGGCAGGTGCATCCGTGTATTCTGCAAGCAAGCTGGCGACGGAAGAATTCCCCAATTTTGATGTGGGACAAAGAAGTGCGGCATCCATCGCGCGCAGACTGCAGGATCCGCTGGCAGAACTGGTAAAGATCGATCCCAAATCCATCGGTGTCGGACAGTATCAGCATGATATGAACCAGAAAAAACTTGGAGAAGCACTGCACGGCGTTGTGGAAGACTGTGTAAATAAGGTCGGCGTTGACTTAAATACCGCATCCGCATCCCTGCTTGAATACATTTCCGGCGTTTCCAAGACCATTGCAAAAAATATCGTGGAATACCGTGAACAAAACGGCCGCTTTACAGACAGAAAACAGCTACTGAAAGTATCCAAACTTGGTCCCAAGGCATTTGAACAGTGTGCAGGCTTTATGCGCATCACGGACGGTGATAACCCGCTGGATGCCACCAGCGTGCATCCGGAATCCTATGCCGCTGCCATGGAGCTTTTAAAATACCTGGATCTGACCATGGAGGATGTAAAAAAACTGCAGACTGAAAGCAGGAACGCCAAAGCCTCCAGGCAGGCAGAGCGTGCTGCAGACAATGCAAAACAGACTGCAGATAGCAAAACTGCGGCAAACAACCGCAAAAATGACCGTAAAAACAAGCAGGTTGTGATTCGCAATACCAATACCGCCATGGGAAAAGCACTGGCAGCAGCCATGAACGGTATGGTTCTGGAAGAAGAACAGAAAAATAAAAATACAGGGAAAAATGCAGATAAGGTGCAGAAGGAAAAAACGATGTCTGCAGACAAAAACAGCGTTTCCCTGACCAGTCTGGCTGCCGGAAAGATCCGCGACAAAAAAGCCTTTGCGCAGCAGATCGGCATCGGCGAGATCACGCTGGATGATATCATCAAGGAGCTGGAAAAACCTGCACGTGACCCCAGAGAAAATATGCCCGCACCGATCCTGCGCAGCGATGTACTGGATCTGAAGGACTTAAAGCCCGGTATGGTGCTGAAAGGAACCGTGCGCAATGTCATTGACTTTGGTGTGTTTGTGGATATCGGTGTTCATCAGGACGGTCTGGTGCACATTTCCAGAATTACAGAACGCTTTATCAAGCATCCTCTGGAAGCAGTCAGCGTGGGGGATGTTGTGGACGTAAAAGTGCTGGAAGTGGATGTGCCCAAAAAACGTATCAGCCTGACCATGCGTCTGGACAAAGATAAATAGGGATTGACAGACTCTTACAGGACAGAGTAAGATAGAACCACAAAAGGTAACGTTCTTCAGGGTCGGGTGCAATTCCCAACCGGTGGTACAGCCCACGAGCCGCAAGGCATGATTCGGTGACCTCACAGCAGACAATAGATGTCTGGCGGATATGCTCCGCAGGAATTCCGAAGCCGACAGTACAGTCTGGATGAAAGAAGACAGCCATACCCGGTATCACCGTCATAGTTTGAAAAGGGCGGATACGGATAGATGGAAAGCAGATGAAAGACCCCGGAAACGACGTTTCCGGGGTTGTTTGTTTCTGTGCACCCGCACGGGCGGTAATTGTTGCCTGACGGCATTCCGTGCACGCGGTTACAATCGCTTAGGCGCACAGGCAGATCATCCCGGACCATGTGAAAGGAGATTATGATAATGAACCAACTGATGCAGTCTGTTATGGACAACCTGATTTTTGTGCTGGAATTTCTGGCCCTTGTTGCAGTGATGTTTCTGATCGCTTATGCCGTGGAAAGAGCAGTCAAAAAGAAAAACAAAGATAATGAGAAAATTCTGACTACACGAAAAATCGTTATTATCGGTGTGTTTTCAGCCATGTCCGCCGTTTTGATGATCCTGGAATTTCCAGTTCCCTTTGCACCTTCTTTTTATGCCATTGACTTTTCAGAACTGCCGGCCCTGATCGGTGCCTTTGCCTACGGCCCGGTGGCAGGTGTAATGATCGAATCCTGCAAGATAGTGATCAAAATTTTCTTAAAGCCCACATCCACTGCCTTTGTGGGAGAGCTTGCCAATTTTGTGACCAGCTGCATGCTGGTGCTCCCGGCATCAATAGTATATCTGTTTAGAAAGAGCAGAAAGAATGCCATGATCGGTGCGGCAATCGGAACAGCCGTTATGACAGTGTTTGGAACCTGTTTTAATGCCGTTTATCTTCTGCCCAAATTTGCGCAGATGTTTGGGATGCCGCTGGATGCCATCATCGGTATGGGAACTGCCATCAATCCTGCCATTCAGGGAATCACCGGTTTTGTGGTGATGTGCGTGGCACCTTTAAATCTTTTAAAAGGCAGTCTGGTGTCTGTTCTGACAATGCTTGTTTATAAAAAAATCAGTCCGGTCTTGAAGGCGGCTCAAAAATAGTGTATTCTGTAAGGTGAGCTTTGAACCAAAAAGCCCGTTACAGGAGGACATTATGGAATTGGAATTTGATGTAAAAATCGATGCTGCGGCACTTTATGACTATATGCTCCGTCACACCTTCAACAGCCCTGCCGGAATTTTAGGCAGCACAGTCGGTGCGATGGGAATTGTTGCCTTTTTTATGAACGGCGCAGCGATCTATCTGATCATGGGTGCGGTCATTTTGGGATATTTACCGGTATCTCTCTGGCTGCGTGCCAAAAGACAGGCGCAGAATCCTGTTTTTAAAAAGCCCCTTCACTACAGAATGACAGAGGAAGGCGTGTTTGTATCCCAGGGGGAAGAAGAACAGTTTCAGAAATGGGAAGATATGTTTAAGGCAGTTTCCACACCCCGCAGCCTGATCCTGTATACAAGCAGGATCAACGCCAGTGTTTTTCCCAGAAAAGATCTGGGAGATCTGCAGACAGATGTGATCGCCATGATCTCAACGCACATGCCTCCTGCAAAAGTGCAGATCAAGGCATAAAGGAGATACCGCATGATATTTGAAAGCTACAGCGCAGAGGATACCTTTGCATTTGGAAAAAAGATCGGAGAAGAAGCACAGCCCGGACAGGTATATACCCTGATAGGGGATCTTGGCGTGGGAAAAACCGTGTTCACACAGGGCGTGGCCGCAGGACTTGGAATCCGGGAAGCGGTCAACAGTCCTACTTTCACGATCGTACAGATTTACGACGAAGGCCGTATGCCCTTTTATCACTTTGACGTTTACCGCATCGGTGATGTGGAGGAAATGGAAGAGATCGGATATGAAGACTGCTTTTACGGAGAAGGCTTATGTCTGATCGAATGGGCAAATCTGATCGAGGAGATCCTGCCGGAGCATTACACGCAGATCACGATCGAAAAGGATCTGGAAAAAGGTTTTGATTACCGCAGGATCACTGCAGACGAAATTTAAGGCAATGGAGAAACAAAAATGAAAGTTCTTGCATTGGACAGTTCAGGGCTGGTGGCGAGCGCAGCGCTGGTTGAAGATGACATTTTGCTCGCAGAATACACCACCAATGATAAAAAAACACATTCGCAGACTTTGCTGCCGATGCTGGATGAAATTGTAAAAATGCTGAATCTGGATCTGCATACCGTGGATCTTTTGGCTGTGGCGGCAGGTCCCGGATCTTTTACCGGTCTGCGTATCGGTGCAGCTACTGTGAAAGGCCTGGGCTATGCACTGGGCTGTCCTGTGGCCGCAGTCCCCACTGTGGATGCACTGGCGTGGAATCTCTACGGTGCAAATGCGCTGGTCTGCCCGATGATGGATGCCAGAAGAAGTCAGGTGTATACAGGGCTTTATCATTTTAGAAAAGAAAATGAGCCGGGCAGCGGTTACAAAATGGAAACCGTTCTGCCGCAGTGTGCCCTTTCCGTAGAGGAACTGGCAGAGATGCTCAATGAACGGGGAGAAGAAGTGATCTTTCTGGGAGACGGGGTGACGGTTTACCGTCAAAAGCTGCAGCAGCTTTTAACCTGTCCCTACAGTTTTGCACCCGCAGCCTGCAACAGACAGAGGGCTGCAGCAGTGGCGGATATCGGTCTGCTTATGGCAAAAGAAGGCAAGCTGGAAAGTGCAGATGACTTTACACTGGATTATCTTCGCATGTCTCAGGCAGAAAGAGAGCGAAAAGAAAAACAGGAAGCATCCAAAGGAGTGTCCGTATGATACAGATCCGGCAGATGACAGAAGCAGATACAGCGGCTGCCGCAGCGCTGGAAGCTGCGTGTTTTTCCCAGCCCTGGTCAGAAAAATCCTTTCTGGATGCACTGCATAATCCCAATACCTTATATCTGATGGCGGAAGCCGACGGCAGATTTGCTGGCATGTGCGGATTATGGCAGTCTTTTGACGAAGCCGATATTATGAATGTGGCAGTGGATCCTGCCTTTCGCAGACAAAAAATCGCAGAACTTCTGATGGAAGAACTGATGCGCCGGGGACAGCTGCGCGGCATTACGGCATTTACGCTGGAAGTGCGCGCTTCAAACGAAGCGGCCATCGGCCTTTATGAAAAATGCGGATTTATCACAGAAGGCGTGCGGAAGAATTTTTACGAAAATCCGACAGAAAATGCGCTGATTATGTGGAAAAGATAGGAAGCGTATGGAATATTTACCGGTATTTTTTTAGGGAAAATCCTTATATAATCAGGTGAGACGAAATTGTCCGGGCTTAAATAAGGATAAAAGGAGAGAATACCATGCGTAAGTTTGATAAGATAGAGAAGCCAAAACTGATATCTGTCACCTGTAATTGCTGTGGCAGGCAGCTTAAGGTGGAGAACGGAGAACTGAAGGAAGGATGTTTTGCCGGAAGGCAGGCCTTTGGTTACTTCAGTTCCATGGACGGGGAAATGCACAGCTTTGACCTTTGTGAGGCGTGTTATCACGAACTGACAAAGCAGTTTTGCATCCCTGTTTTGATCGAACAGATGACAGAATTGGTCTGAACAAAAGGAGATAGAATAACAGATGCTGGAAGTATGTCTGTTGGGAACAGGCGGAATGATGCCGCTGCCTTATCGGTGGCTGACTTCCATGATGGCCCGCTATAACGGAAAAAGCATCCTGATCGACTGCGGGGAAGGTACGCAGATCGCGATGAAGGAAAAGGGATGGAGTCCCAAACCCATTGATATTATTTGTTTTACACATTTTCATGCAGACCATATAAGCGGACTGCCCGGAATGCTTCTGACTATGGGAAATGCAGAGCGGACAGAGCCGCTTTTGCTGATCGGTCCCAAAGGCTTGACAAAAACGATCAATGCGCTCCGGGTGATCGCGCCGGAGCTGCCTTTTTCAATCGAATGTGTGGAAATTACAGAACCGGAACAGAGTTTTTGCTTTGACGGATTCCGGATTGAGGCATTTAAAGTAAATCACAGTGTTTTATGTTATGGCTACAGCATCGTTGTGGACCGTGCCGGCAAATTCCAGCTGGATAAAGCAGAGGCGCTGGGCATTGAAAAACGTTACTGGAATAAGCTGCAGAAGGGCGAAACACTGGAAATAGACGGGAAGATCTATACGCCCGATATGGTGATGGGAGAAGCGCGCAAGGGATTAAAGGTAACTTACTGCACAGATACCCGTCCTACCGAAAATATTGTAAAAAATGCAGCCGGAGCGGATCTTTTTATCTGTGAAGGCATGTACGGTGAAGCGGATAAAAAGGACAAGGCACGCGAAAACAGACATATGATGTTTACGGAAGCAGCCGACATGGCAAAGCGTGCACAGGCAGCGCAGCTTTGGCTTACCCACTATAGCCCGTCACTGGTGCACCCGGAGGAATTTATGGGAGCAGTACGCAAGATATTCCCGGATGCAATTGCGGCAAAGGATGGAAGAACTGTGGATCTTTTGTTTGAAGAAGATTGAGCATAACTGTAAAGAAGCCAAACAGTTATAAAGAGGACGAATGAATGAATCAGATAAATGAAGATGTGATCATACTGGCAATCGAAAGCTCCTGTGACGAAACGGCGGCTGCGGTTGTAAAAAACGGCAGGGAAGTGTTGTCCAATGTTATTTACTCCCAGATCGATCTGCATACCGTTTACGGCGGTGTGGTTCCGGAAATCGCATCCCGCAAACATATTGAAAAGATCAATCAGGTAGTGGATCAGGCACTGAAAAATGCAAATATGACACTGCAGGATGTGACAGCAGTTGCCGTGACCTATGGTCCGGGGCTGGTAGGCGCCCTGCTTGTCGGTGTATCTGCTGCCAAAGCGCTTGCTTTTGCGGCACAGAAACCGCTGGTGGGCGTGCATCATATTGAGGGACACATCAGTGCCAATTATATAGAAAATTCCGAACTGGAACCGCCGTTTTTATGTCTTGTGGTATCCGGCGGTCATTCTCATCTTGTTATGGTCAAAGACTATGGAGAATATGAAATTCTGGGAAAGACCAGAGATGATGCTGCAGGTGAAGCCTTTGACAAGGTAGCGCGTGCGATCGGCCTTGGATATCCTGGCGGTCCCAAAATTGACAAGGTATCCCGTGAAGGAAATCCGGATGCGATCCGTTTTCCCCGTGCAAAAGTGGAAGACAATGTTTACGATTTTTCGTTCAGCGGCTTAAAGTCAGCTGTTTTGAACTACTTAAACGGCTGCCAGATGAAAGGCGAAAGCTTCAGTCAGGCGGATGTGGCGGCATCTTTTCAGAAAGCAGTGGTGGATGTACTGGTGGATCATTCCATGCAGGGGGTAAAGACCTATGGAATGAAAAAATTTGCCGTTGCAGGCGGTGTTGCCTCCAACTCCCACCTGCGTGAAGCGCTCACAGAAGCATGCAGAAAAAACAAAGTGACCTTTTATCACCCGTCACCGGTTTATTGTACCGATAATGCGGCTATGATCGGCGCAGCTGCTTATTATGAATACATCAAAGGGGTTCGCCACGGTTGGGATCTGAATGCGGTTCCCAGTCTGCGTCTGGGAGAAAGAATATGAATAAAAAATACTGTACCGCAGTAGTTCTGGCCGCAGGTCAGGGAAAAAGAATGGGAACAAAGGTTGCCAAACAGTATCTTGAAATTGACGGACGGCCTCTCCTTTATTATACTCTGAAAGCCTTTGAGGATTCTGATCTGGTCGATCAGATTGTATTGGTTGTCGGAGATGACGAGCAGATTGCATATTGTCAGGAAGCAATTATAGATACATATGGGCTGAAAAAAGTGGGGATCATAACCACCGGCGGCAAAGAACGCTATGATTCTGTGTACCGTGCGCTTTGTGCAGTCTCAGAAAAACTTCCTGCACAGGCAGCAGAAGGAATTGTATTTATTCATGACGGTGCCCGTCCCTTTGTGACAGCGGATATGATCGAAAGATGTTATATGGCAGCGGCCGGGTATGGTGCCTGTGCTGCGGGTATGCCTGTCAAGGATACGATCAAAATTGCAGATGAAAATGGCTTTGCACAGATGACACCGCCCAGAGACAGAGTATGGATGATACAGACTCCGCAGACATTTCAGTTTGCGCTGATCCAGCAGGCATACCAAAAAATGCAGGATGCCCGGGAAGAACTGCAGCAAAAAGGAATCAAAATTACGGATGATGCCATGGTAATGGAAACCTTCAGCGATCATAAAGTGAAACTTGTGGAAGGATCTTATGAGAATATAAAGATCACAACACCGGATGATCTTGTGATCGCACAGGCTTTTTTAAAGAAAAACGAATAAGGACTTCCAAATAGCTCAAAATCCCGCAAACCCAGTAAAATCAAGGGTTTGCGGGATTCTGCAAAGAGGAAAAAAACGCAGATTTCATCAAAAACAAAAAAAATTAAAAAAAATTGAAAAAAGGTGTTGACTTTTTGAATTGCTTTTGGTAGTATACATCTTGCGCTGAGGCACTGCCGAAAACGCGGAAGACACATAACGTGTGACCCGGAGAGATATCGAAGTGGTCATAACGAGGCGGTCTTGAAAACCGTTTGTCCGAAAGGGCGCGTGGGTTCGAATCCCACTCTCTCCGTTAGATTCAATCAAGCATCCATACGGAGCAAGCTGTGGTTTGAATCAAAATTGAATAGTTGATGATAAGTCAGCAACCCTGGAGAAGTACCCAAGAGGCTGAAGGGACACCCCTGGAAAGGGTGCAGGTCGTTAATAGCGGCGCGAGGGTTCAAATCCCTCCTTCTCCGCTCATTCGAAAAAAGTCGAAT
>JAFVXW010000065.1 GCA_017500935.1 Lachnospiraceae bacterium | reverse complement strand
CTACTGAAGCACGGGGGATTCGAACCCCCGACAACCTGATTAAAAGTCAGGTGCTCTACCGGCTGAGCTAGTGCTCCATAATATAAAACAAACGGACGCTTCTGCATTCCGTAGACATAACAAACTGGGCTAGCTGGATTCGAACCAGCGAGTGCAGGAGTCAAAGTCCTGTGCCTTACCGCTTGGCGATAGCCCAAAAGGGTGGATAGAGGGATTCGAACCCTCGGCCTCCAGAGCCACAATCTGGCGCGCTAACCAACTGCGCTATACCCACCATGCGAAAGATTATGTTTCCATAATCTTTCCAATGTGCCCGAAGGGATTCGAACCCCCGACCCACGGCTTAGAAGGCCGTTGCTCTATCCAGCTGAGCTACGGACACACATTGAGGCGCATCGCCTGGTAATGACAACCAACAGGACTTGTCCTGTTATGACTGCTTGCTTTCGCTCACAGCCAAAGCAGGTGATGGGAATCGAACCCACGTATCCAGCTTGGAAGGCTGGTGTTCTACCATTGAACTACACCTGCATGTTCTATCGGGGTGACAGGATTTGAACCTGCGACCTCCTGGTCCCAAACCAGGCGCTCCAGCCAAGCTGAGCTACACCCCGTTGCTTGCTTAAGTCCTTTGTTCGTGACGCAAGTGTTATTATATAGAACAACATTTAAAAAGTCAACAGTTTTTCAAAACTTTTTTAAACTTTTTTATTTTTCTGCAAAACGCAGCTTTTTACAGGTAATTGAGATGATAATGAGCCTTTCCGAAGCGGTCTACCTCCATTATAACATAGGAAGGACGTCTTCCTTCCTGTCTGGGATAGGAAATGCTGCCCGGATTGACGGTCGTGACATCATACACGGTTTTGGCCTGATCGATCAGGGGTCTGTGTGTATGTCCGTACATTACGATATTGGCCCCCCTTGCACGGGCCTCTTCTTTGATCGCATCGTTGCCCATATAAACATAATACTGATGTCCGTGGGTCAGCCATACTTTATAATCTCCCACCATAAATTCCTCTTCCCTGGGCATGTCGGTGAAGAAATCATTGTTTCCGGCCACAATATGAACCGGACATCCTGCGATCTGTTCGATGTAGTATTCGCTTCCCTCTGTATCCCCGCAATGGATGAGCATGTCAACAGGTGCGACCTTTTCCAGTACCTCTCTCAAATTCCTGTCATTTCTGTGCGTATCGCTGACGATCAGTATGCGCATATACTCTCTCATTTCTGTACACCGGCACTTTACTTACCGGCATACACCTCTCTTAAAATCTCTTTCATCAGCTCCAGCGCACGTCCTCTGTGGCTGATACCGTTTTTTTCTTCCGGTGAAAGTTCCGCTGTGGTGCGGTCATTTTCATACAGATAAAAAATAGGGTCATATCCGAATCCGTTGCTTCCGCGCTCTTCCCAGCCAATGTAGCCTTCGATGGTACCGCGTACCACACGGCTTTCTTTTCCGGGCATCGCAGCCGCGATCGCACAGACAAAGCGCGCTGTTCTGTCTGCTTTTTCCACCCCTTCAAGGCGGCTGATCAGACTGGCATTTTTTTCTCTGTAGGAAGTGTCATAGCCCATATAGCGTGCGGAATAAACGCCGGGTTCTTTGTTTAAGCGGTCAACTTCCAGACCGGAATCATCTGCCAGAATCACAAAATCATCGGCAGATTTTTCCGGGAAAGCAGGAATGCCATTCTGTTTACACCATGCTGCGATCCCATCCACCTTGATCAGTGCGTTTTCTTCAAATGTAGTACCGTTTTCTTCCACTTCCACGTCAATGCCGGCTTCTTTTAAGGAAAACACCTGTGTTCCGAGATCTTTTAAAATCTCGCGCACTTCTTTCATTTTATTTTCATTGCCGGTGGCAAATATCACTGCTTTCATGCGATTCTCCTCTTTTTATACATCCCTGCGCTTAGGGGGCTTGGGACCGGGAAACTGATAAAAATAGGTCTTCATCATACCATTGTAAATCTTGCGGTTTTTCTCCGCTTTTCTTCCGATATCCTGCTCTGCATTCTCATAGGAAGTGATCATGTACATGGACCAGGAATCCAGCGCCGAAAAACGCTGTCCCAGCGTCTGATATAAAAGCGGCAGATCCTTCTTTTCCTCCAGACGTTCGCCGTAAGGGGGATTGGTAATGATAAATCCGTATTTTTTCGGATGGGAAAGCGCCGCAACCGGTCTTTTCTGGAAATGGATCATGTGATCTACACCGGCCAGTTTGGCATTCTCACGGGCGATCGCCACCATCTGTTCATCGATATCATATCCCTGAATATCGGGCTGCGCATCTGCATCCACCAGATCCTGTGCTTCATCAATGGTATTGTACCAGCATTTTCTGTCTACGATATGCTGCCAGTTTTCCGCTGTAAATTCACGGTTCATACCCGGCGCCATGTTGGCCGCCATCATAGCCGCTTCGATCGGGAACGTACCGCTTCCGCAGAAAGGGTCCACTAAAATTCTGTCCTTTTTCCAAGGGGTCAGCATGATCAGCGCCGCTGCCAGATTTTCTGCGATGGGAGCCTTTGCGGTCAGCTTACGGTAGCCTCTCTTATGCAGGGAATCTCCGGTCGTATCCAGCCCGATCACCACTTCATCCTTCATCAAAAAAACACGCAGCGGAAAGCTTTCTCCGGTTTCCGGAAACCAGCTTATCTTATAAACTGCCTTGAGACGTTCCACGATGGCTTTTTTCATGATGGACTGAATATCCGAGGGGCTGAAAAGCTTACTTTTTACGCTGGCTGCTTTTGCCACCCAGAATTTACCGTCCTGCGGAATGAATTCTTCCCATTTTAACGCCTTGGTTTTTTCAAAAAGCTCATCAAAAGTAACCGCGTGAAAGCTTCCGATCTTGATCAGAACACGCTCCGCTGTCCGTAAAAAAATGTTGGCACGGCAAACAGCCACTTCATCGCCTGCAAAGGTAACTCTGCCGTCCTCCACGCTGATAATATCATATCCAAGATCATTGATCTCTCTTTTTAACACCGCTTCCAATCCAAAATGGCAGGGTGCGATCAGTTCATATCTTCTCATACTTCTCCCCGGCAGGCACAAAATGGCACCGCCTTTTTATCTGTCTGCATAGTTGTTATCATTTTACGTTGTCCGGCCATATACTGTCAAGAAAAAAACCGGGAGAGACTCTCCCGGTTTTTAACCTGCTTAATATTCGTTTCTGCAGTTATCAGCGTTTTTGGTGCTGTTTTTGCTCTGATTTTTCTGTGCGTTTTCAGCGTTGTTTTTGTTCTGGTTTTTCTGAGCATTGTCAGCGTTCTGTGCCTGATTCTTAGACTGGTTGCTGTACTCGTTTTTATTGTTCATTTTTCAAACCTCCTGTGCAGCTTGTTTTAAGTTACAGCAGTAGTATCTGAAAAAAAACGGAAATTATTCAGACAAATTTTAAAACCGTCTGCAATTTTTCACCCAAAGCTCTCACATACGGTCCATACCGCGGCCTTCACCAAACCTGCGGCTCCAGGTCTGCGGATCCTCTTTCAGATGCAGCATCGCCTCAAAAGCGCGCAGTACCATATCTGTCTTTTTACAGTCCGCTGTATTTTTTCCGGTATCGTGAAGTCTGTTATATTTTTCCATCTGCAGAAAATACAGATCTGTCATGGAATATCCTTCCAGCTTCATCTTATCCTGAAAAAAGCCTTTTTTCAGATAATAGACAAATTCATCATACAGCTGCCCGTCTGTAAGCATTCCTTCCCAGAGTCTGTCCCCCCAGCTTTCGCTTTCGCCCGCATATTCGCACAGCTCCATCAGTTTTTCATATACCTTGATCCGATTTGCTTCATAAATGATTCCGGCCATACTTGTTCTCCCTGGTATAAAAATGTGCATAAAAAAGTGTGCGCACAAAAAAACCCGTAAGCTATCGCTTACGGGCTGTATCAGTGTACGCGAGAAGATTCGAACTCCCGACCTTCTGATCCGTAGTCAGACGCTCTATCCAGCTGAGCTACGCGTACATCTTGTTGTTTAGGAGTGCTCCCTGACAACAAAATCAATCTTAAACGATAACGTCAAAAAAGTCAATACCTATTTTAAACTTTTTTATAAAATTCTTTTGCACCCTGATAGATCGCGATCACATTGGCGGCCGGCACATCATACTGAATGGTATGAGCAGGAGAAAGGATATAGCCGCCTCTGTCTCCCATCACGCCCAGAATATGAGCCACTTCCTTTTTCACATCAGCGCAGCTTCCCTCCGGCAGAAGATGCTGGGTATCAATGCCGCCCCAGAAGGTGATCATATCACCGTAATCTGCTTTTAAGCGCTCACATTCCATCATATAGACACCGGGCTGCATGGGATTTAAAATATCAATGCCGCAGTCTGCAAAATCCGGTATAAAATTATGAACAGAACCGCAGCTGTGCTGTTTGTAAAAAGCATCTGTATAAAGTCTGGTATAGGATATGCGTTCTTTCATATAAGGCTTTATACATTCCCGGAACATGGCTGTAGACATAAACGGACCCGTCTGTGTTCCGAAATCGTCCCCTGCTGTGGTACAGTCAATGTAGCGGCCGATGGCATCATAATAAATGTCAATGACGCGCTTTTGATATTCCAGCACTCTCTGTGAAAATGCATGTACCACTTCCGGCTCTCCGGCAAGGCGATACAGATAATCGTCAAACCCAAACATCCAGCAGCCCAGCTCAAATACGCCCAGAACCGGGTGCTCTGCCACAACCGCATAGTCTGTCTTTTCCTTTAAATACTTCGCAAGCTCTGTCCAGTATGCCAGCTGCTTTCTGTCAACCTGCTCCGGATCCGGAAAAGGATATGCCATCATCTCATCAATCGTGGCATCCTTTAACGGATTATAACAGATTTCCATATGTCCGTTTACTTCCCTGTAGCCAATTCCCCAGTTGTCATAGGTGATTCCCTGAGAAACCCGGTTATGTACGCTGACCGGTGCCGGCATAAATCCCACTCTTCGCGTGTCGATATCCAGTGCTTCCAAAATTCTCTCATCCAGATTATAGGGTCCCTGTTTTTCTCCGGTAATCCCCAATAAGGCTGCCATTTCTTTTTTGGTCACATCATAGTCAACAACCGTCTGTGGGGAACCGCAAAGATCAAATACCGCCCTGTCAGGATGTCCATGTGTTACAGTTTCATAAAAACGTTCTCTGTGTGTCATTTTCTTCTTCCTCCCAAAACAAAACGATTGTCCGGATAAGATCATGTTATCAGCCCTGCAGCAGTTATGTCAATTGTCTTTCTATATGATCTACCAGTCCCATAATAAATTCTGAATTGGTAGGACGTTTTCCTTCTCCCGCATGATACCCGAATATCGCTTCCTGTTCTGTCAGTTTGCCGCGTTTCCAGGCTATCTGGATCGCATGTCGGATTGCATGCTCCACCTGTTCTGCTCCTGCTTTATGTTTTCTGGCAACAGAAGGATACAGCCGCTTTGTGATCCCCTCCATCTCCTCTTTATCCTCCAGACACAGATTCACGGCTGTTACAAGGTACTGATATCCTTTAAGATTTGCTTTCACGCCCAACCGGATCAGCATATCCTGCAGCTGATATTTGACAGGCTGCTGCTGTTTTGACGCAGGTCCCCCATATGACAAAATCACTTCCAGATCACGGTTCTGACGCAAAAGCTCCGTCAGCCAGATCCAATCTTCCCTTCCACATTCCTGTGCTGAAATATACATATTTCCCATTTATTTTTCCTCTTTTCTTTATTTGACATACAATTCGCATTATTGTGTGACATTTCAACGCTTCTCTTATATTTTATCAGACAGTTTCAAAAATGAAAGTACTCAAATGGCACTTTTTTCGGCTTTTCAGTCCTTTTTTGTGCCAAAACAGACCCCAGCCGGAATATAATATATGAATACATCGGATGCGTTCTTCATCACATATATTCCATGTATCCAAATACGCCTCACCTTCCGAAAGGAGATGTCATTTTGTCTGCCCAACCAGACCTCGCTGAGGAAAAAACAGAACTCACCGACAGGATTATCGAAAATATCTGCGCACATCTCAACATCCGCAACTGGTCTTTCAAAACATTGTCCGATACCGCTGATATTCCCTATGAAACCGTCAAAAAACTGCTAAACGGCAAGATCCGTAAACCATCCTTTTACTGTATCTGGCAGATTGCCCAGGCCCTTGAATGTACAGTTGATGAACTGGCTGGAAATACCAGACCTGATCCGCTGACATTGCATATCAATGAAAACTCAGAAGAAATTTCACGTATTCTGACTGATTTGGAAGCTATTTTGAAGCTGAACTGACCTTTTCAAAAGAAATATCCTTAAAAAATGTGAAATTCATTTGAACCTTACTCTGTCCTGTGATAGAATAGGATATTGAATAGTAATTGTAATACTTTGCACAATTATGAAAGAATATACAGGAAAGGATATATCTTCCTATGAAGAAAGCTCTGATCATAGGCGCAGGTCCCGCTGGACTGACTGCTGCTTACGAACTGTTAAAAGGTTCTGATGATATCGAAGTTATCGTTTTTGAAGAAAGTGAATACATGGGCGGTATCTCAAAAACCGTCAATTACAATGGAAACCGTATGGATATGGGCGGTCACCGCTTTTTCTCCAAGGTTCCCAGAGTCAACGAGTGGTGGGAAAACATGCTCCCCCTGCAGGGTTCCCCTTCCTATGACGACATCGCTCTGGAACGCACCATGCCCTGGAAGCAGGGCGGTCCTGATCCCGAACAGACAGACCGCGTGATGCTTTTGCGCAACCGTATTTCCCGCATCTTCTTTGAACAGAAGTTCTTTGATTATCCCATCAAGCTGTCTTTTGAACTGTTTAAGAACATGGGACTGCTTAATACCATTCAGGTGGGATTCAGCTATCTGTTCAGCCTGATTCATAAACGCGAAGAAAAATCTCTGGAAGATTTCTATATCAACCGTTTCGGCAAAAAGCTCTATTCCATGTTTTTTGAGCGTTACACGGAGAATCTCTGGGGACGTCATCCCAGCCAGATCGACCCCAGCTGGGGTGCGCAGCGTGTCAAAGGTCTTTCCATCATCGCCATTTTCAAGGACATCTTCTCCAAGATGCTTCCCGGCAAGGAAAACCGTCACGTAGAAACTTCCCTGATCGAATCCTTCAGTTATCCTAAGCTTGGTCCCGGTCAGCTCTGGGAGGTAACTGCTTCCGAAGTGGAAAAGATGGGCGGCAGGATCTTAAAAAACAGCAAGGTCGTTTCTCTCACCAAAGATGCAGACAACCACCTGGTGTCTCTGACTTACGAGCACAATGGCGAGCAGATCACTGTGGAAGGTGATATCTTTATCTCCTCCATGCCTGTTAAGGATCTGGTAGGCGGTATGAACGATGTTCCCGCCAAAGAAGCTGCCATCGCGGCAGGTCTTCCCTACCGCGACTACAGAACCTTAGGTGTTCTGATCCCCACCTTAAAGCTTAAGAACAAGACAAAGATCCACACCATCGGCAATATCGTTCCGGACAACTGGGTATATGTACATGACCGCAGCGTAACCATGGGACGTTTCCAGATCTACAACAACTGGTCTCCTTACATGATCAAGGATCTGGAACACACTGTATGGATCGGTCTGGAATACTTCTGCAACGAAGGTGACGCGCTCTGGAATATGTCTGAAGAAGAATTCTCCAGACTCGGCGTACAGGAGATGGTTACCATGGGTCTGATCGACAGCGCAGACGAAGTGATCGATACCCATGCAGAATCTGTAAAGAAAGCATATCCTGCATATTTCGATACCTACGCTGAAATGGATACCCTGATCGCTTACCTGAACACCATCGACAATCTGTACTGTGTCGGCAGAAACGGCCAGCACCGCTACAACAACATTGACCATTCCATGTGTACCTCCTTTGAGGCTGTTTACAACATCTTAAACGGCGTTAAGGACCGTTCCAATGTTTGGAATGTCAACACGGAAAAAGAATATCACGAATCCAAATAAGGCAAAAAAAAGAATCACTCTGCAAACCGCATGAGTGATTCTTTTTTTTGCCTTAAATTTCTTACTTCTTCATTTCATACAGATAAATTGTATACGGTGAATCTTTTTGCGTGTACACACCATGCAGTTCAAATCCCAGCTCCTGCATATTTTCCGGTTCATAGCGGGAAAACAGATATCTGCCGCCCATCTTCGCAAACTGTTCTCCGTCGATCCACAGTTTTTTGTC
Source organism: Lachnospiraceae bacterium (assembly GCA_017500935.1). Taxonomy (GTDB): domain Bacteria; phylum Bacillota; class Clostridia; order Lachnospirales; family Lachnospiraceae; genus Gallintestinimicrobium. The sequence continues at coordinate 53,780 of JAFVXW010000065.1, read as the reverse complement.
TGTCAGCGTCTCACTGCGCCAGGGATTATAGATACTTTCGCCGCTTCCCGGGTACAAATAGGCCCTTGCGCCCCATTCTCCGTAATATATCTGCCATTCTTCCACACGATCATAAGCGGGCCGGATCAGTTTTGTAAATTCTTCCTTATAAGACTGGGGATAAAAGCCCAGATAACCGTCCAGTGTGGCGATGCCGTTATACTGCAGAATCGCCGGATTCAAGCCATAGGCAGCCGCATAGTCTCCCTCATAGCCAATATCATCCTTGATCTGCTGCATCAGCTCCTCACTGAAATATTCGCCGTAATTGAGCGTATTGACCTGCGTTTTCTTCAATATCTGATAAGCCTGATGATAGACAGTGCCGTAAAACTCATTGTAAACCGCCGGCGTAATGAGGATCACTGCCACACAGATACAGGCTGACAGATTCGCCAGCCGTTTCCAGAACAGCTTTCCGGTATCATACATTCCCTTCAGCACCAGAAACAGTGCCGCATACCATAAAAACGGATTGAAAAATGTGGTGCGGTTAAACTGAAATCCCTTCAAAGGCGGCACCAGCTTTTCAAACAGATCACGGAACGTTCCCCAGTAGTAAATGCCGTTTACTGCACAGTTAAACACGATCAGCAGCAAAACACCAAAAAGACCTTCTTTGAAAACCTTCGAAGCCTTACCTTCCCTGACCGCTGCGATCAGCCGCCAGCATACAAAAGCTGCACACAAAGGAAGAACCACCGGCACATGCACACTGCTGGCGTGAAATACCGGCCGGATGAAGGCTTCCCAGATCTGTCCCAGCACACCGGCAAAATCCAGATCGGCCTCCACCATAGTGGAGCGGATCGTCACGGTATCGGAAAGCAGCATCTGCATAAACAGACGATATTCAAAGCATACATACCCAATACCCAGAACCCAAAGCGCTGCAAACATCCTCTTCCACTCTTTTTTCCGGCAGATCAGCAGATACACAAAAAAACATCCCAGATACGCCAGCAAAAAAAATCCGAAATAGGAAAAATAAGATAAAAAGGGATAAACAAACAACGCCGCAAAATATCTTTTTTCTCCGGTATCGTAAATCCGCTTTAAAATCCAGACAGCCAGCGGAATGGATGCAAATGCGATCCCATAAGCCGGAAACAGCGGCAAAATACCGTAACACAGACCGCAGACCCAGGCAATGGAACGGTATTTTTCAAAATTCTGCCCATAAAAATCCTTTATCAGCAAAACAAAAGAACACATACCGATCAGTATTTTCCAAAAATACCCTGCCAGATAAGCCCAAAACGGGGGCAGCAAAATAAACATCAGGTTATAAAGCGAAAATTCACTTCCCAGACCGTTTCTGTCAATGCCGCCAAGCATAGGCATCACACTGTTTTGTGCAAACCAGCCGTCCCAGTGCTTCAACACCTGAAAATGCGCCACAAACAGATCCAGATTATCCTGTACTGTCAGATAGCTGTCCTCACGAAAAATCAAAAAGACAAGTGCCTGTGCACCGATCACACCGGCCAATACTGCCAGATACCAGAAACGGTCCAGCCATCCCATTATCTTTTTCATCGTATCTCCCCTTCCCTTATTCTGCGCAGATCACGCTGATCATGGCACCTGCCAGGATCGCAAAATCCGCAAGATTAAAGATCATCCTGTCGATCATGCGGATCCCTGTATGAAAACTGAAATAATCCACTACATATTTTCGTTTCATTCTGTCGTAAGTATTGGAAAAAGCGCCGCCCAGCAAAAGCGCCAGCCCGGTCTTTAACCCATGATTGCCGGTCTGAAACAAAGTGAGTACAAAATAGACCAAAAGTCCTGCCGTCAGACCCACACTCAAAGCTGCAACTCCCATACTGTGTTTTTCACCCAGATTGCACATTGCTCCCTTGTTGTGATATCTGTGCAGGCCGATCCTGCCGCCGGCAATGTCTTTTACATGCCCCATTTTCCATTTGTCATCCACATTCTTTTTGATAAACAGCTCTCCGATAAAGATAGCTGCCGTCATCAGCATGTACCTCACTGTCATATCCTCCCTGCGATCATATCAAAGGTTCCTTCCATATCAAGCTTTCCATAGCCCCACCGGCTGTTTGGATAGCCCTGCGCCGTCTCCACCGGACTTGCTCCGGCAGTCAGATAACCAACCACCTCGCGGCTGCTTAAATAGGTCTGATTTTTTTCCACCACAGTCCACTGTAAAAGCTGTGCTGCCGCGCCTGCAGTCAGTGCCGCTGCCATGGCAGTTCCCGTATAAGAACCGTCTGGCGTGCTGATACGTACTCCCGGTGCCGCCAGATCAGGTTTCTGCTGCCCGGCTCTGGACGGTCCCAATCCGGAATTAAAATAAAAACTGCCGCTTTGGCTGTCATAGGCTGTCACAGTCACTGCATCCTGCACAAAAGAAGGCATGGTGAGTGTGATCTGCGGCTCCGCCTTCAGAAAAAAAACTTCTCCCTGCACAAACTGCGGCTGTGTCAGCCAGATATCAAACATACTGTCCGGAAGGGTACGCAGTCCGCGCACCTGAATCGTCCAGATGCCCGGCGAAGGATCTGTCAGCCGAAGAACCACCAGCTGATCTCCTGTATTGCGCTCCATAGGCACATGATCGATCTCCAGACGGGTTTTTTCATAAATAAAAGTATAGGTGATCCTCTTTCCCAGCCTAAAATCCACTTCCTCGACCTGCTCACCGCCGGGTGAACGCACGCCGATCCGGAAGATCGCAGGATTCATGCCCCAGATTTCTGCAAGAAATCCTTTTGTATTTTCTCCAACCCTGATCTCCGCCAGCTGCTGCTGCGCTGTCAGCGGTGCCCGGAAATGTCCTGCGGAATTTCCTTCATTTCCGCCGGATAAGACCAATACCTGACTGTATGCCCTGGCAGCTTCCTGCAGATACTCTGAAAACAGAGAGTCCTGCGTATGCGATCCAAGAGAAGTTCCAAGTCCCATCAAAATCACCACAGGCTGTTCAAAGGGTACTGAAAAGCTCTGCAGAAAACGTACCGCCATCAAAAGATCATCCGTGGAATAAGCAGGGACACCATCCGCTGTCAGATAATATTCCCGCAGATACTGCTTGGCAGGTCTGACTTTGACGATCACCAGCTGTGCGTCCGGAGCGGCTCCCACATAAGAAGTCCCCTCTTCCAGCCGGCTTCCCGCTGCCGCTGCTGCCAGCGCTGTTCCATGCCCGACTTCATCTGTGACAGGGACAGATTGCCGCGCATCCTCCTGCCTTAATGCAGAGTTGATCTCTTCCTGCGAATACAAGGTTCCGTAAAGATACCCCTCCGGCGGTTCACCGCTTTGGTCTGTCTGATCCCAGATCGCAAGAATCCTGCTGGAGCCGTCCGAATAGCGAAAAACCGGGGCCTCATAGGAGATCCCGGTATCGATCACACCAATGATCACGCCTGCACCTGTCAGAGAAAGGGGCGGATTCTGAATATCCAGAATCCCGGACTCAAGCAGCGGCTGGGCATAAAATCCGCCGCTTTCCCGGTCTGCAAACGCCCCCAGCCCGTACAGCTGCGGCGTATAGCGATAGGAAAAATTGGCGGCAGACACTGCCGGCAGTCCTCTTCTGTCCAGATATAAGATTCCCAGATTCTGACTGACCGGCACATAACAATAATCAATCCCTGATGCCTCCAGCACCTCCGGCAGAAACGGATAATCCAGTATCAGACTTAAATAATCCTCTGAAAGGATTCTGTCTTTACAGTCCATATGCTGCCTCCCAAACCTTAAGCAGACTGCTGCCGCAGCCGGCAGCAAATCTTTCTTTATCAAAATATGCTCAGGAGACGCTTTTTTGTTACAAATCCATACAAATTATTTGGTTTCAATCTGCTTCATCTGATCCATATCAGGCAAAGCATAATGATTGCCGCGGATATCGATCATGGGACCGCCGGTTCCTTCGATATAGGCCTTGGTAATGGTCACACGGCCGATATTGTCATCCTTAGGGATCTCATACATAATATCCAGCATGAATTCCTCGATAATAGAACGCAGGGCTCTTGCACCGGTATCTTTTTCCATCGCTTTATCCGCAATAGCTTCCAGCGCATCATCTGAAAATTCCAGTTTTACCTCATCCAGTTCCAAAAGCTTCTGATACTGTTTTAATATCGCATTTTTCGGTTCCTGCAGAATCCGCACATACATATCGCGGTTTAAGCCCTCCAGGGTACAGATCACCGGCAGACGGCCGATAAATTCCGGAATCATGCCGAATTTACGAAGGTCCTCCACAGTCACTTTGGAAAGGATATTTTTTTCCTTATCCCATTTATCCTTTAACTGTGCCCCAAAACCGATGGAAGTCTGCTTATTGAGACGCTGCTTGATGATATCTTCAAGATCCGGGAACGCGCCGCCGCAGATAAACAGAATATTGCGGGTGTTGACAGTCGTCAGCGGAACCATGGCGTTTTTGCTGTTGGCTCCCACCGGCACTTCCACCTCTGCTCCCTCTAAAAGCTTTAACATTCCCTGCTGTACCGATTCGCCGGAAACATCTCTGGAAGTGGTATTTTTCTTCTTGGCGATCTTATCGATCTCATCAATGAAAATAATCCCCTGTTCTGCCTTTTCCACATCATTGTCGGCAGCCGCTAAAAGCTTGCTTACGACGCTTTCAATGTCGTCACCGATATAACCGGCCTCAGTCAGAGAAGTGGCATCCGCGATCGCCAGCGGCACATCCAGCAGTCTTGCCAGCGTCTTTACCAGATATGTCTTACCGCAGCCGGTGGGTCCCAGCATGAGAATATTGGATTTTTCAATCTCGATCTCATCCATGGTTCCTGTAGCCACTCTTTTGTAATGATTGTAAACCGCTACGGAAATGATCTTTTTTGCCTGCTCCTGCCCGATCACATATTCATCCAGCTGCGCTTTGATCTTATGGGGTGCGGGAATGGAATGAATATCCAGCACAGGCTTTTTTTCACCTGCTTTTTTGCGCTTGATCTTCTGTCTGTTGGGAATACCGTCATTGGGAAACTCTCCCAGATTGACAAAACTGATATTGGGAAATCCCTTGGGCATCTGCGGCTGCCTGCTGTCTTTATCGTCTTTTTCTTCCTCGTCCGCCTGATCCTGTCCGTTCATGCCGGGCATTCCCATATTCATCATCTGAAAAACAGCAGGATTGTTTAACATTCCCTGATAATCAAACTGACTTACCGCATCCATTGTCTTATGCATACAGTCATCGCAGACACAGATATTGTTGGGCATCTTAAACATCCTGCCCGCCTTGCTCTCCGGTCTTCTGCAGATAAAACACACATCTTCATATTCTTTTTTGTTTGTATCGTCGTGATCTCTGAAATCCTGATCGTTCATGTCATAACCTCACAAAGTTTAATAAATCTCGTATACAGTATAAAGCATCCACATTCCTGAAACAAGTAAACTTTATATAAAAAACAACCGGGAGGCAAAACACAAAACCACGTGTGCAAGCACACAAGAGGTTTTGTGTTTTTATCCTCCCTCTGGAAACTTTCCATTCCCTTGATACTGTTTGCAAAAGAAGCCTGAAGAGTCATTAAGTTTGAAACCTCTTGTGTGCTTTGCACACGTGGTTTCAAACTTAGGACTCTCCAGACTCCTTTTTCACACCCTTATCAAGGGAATCTGTAGTATCCTGATCTGCCGCTGGGCTGCTGCGGCTCCTGCTGTGCCTCAGACGCTGCGTTCATCTCTTCCAGACTGCTTAAAGTAAGCTCTACCTTCTTTGCCTGATATCCGCTGGCACTGCCCTGCATGATCGTGATCTCCACAGTGTCACCGGCCTTGTAATACTGCATGAGTGCAGTCATCTCTGCCTGACTGGAAACGGCATTTCCATCAAATTCGGTAATGATATCGCCGCGTACAAGTCCTGCCCTGTCAGCACCGGTTCCTTCATAAACCTGTGCCACAAAGATACCTTCGGGCATGTCATAGGTCGCTGAAATCTCCGCAGTTACATTGATACAGGAAATTCCCAGATAACCTCTTTCTTCTTCTCCTACCTTAACGCGGGTCTCTCTGTTCATCAGATTTTCAATGATCGGTTTTGCACTGGAGATCGGGATCGCATATCCCATACCTTCCACCAGAGAGTCACCAATCTTGCTGGAATTGATGCCAATTACTTCACCGTTGATATTAAGCAGCGCGCCGCCGGAGTTACCGGGATTGATCGCTGCATCGGTCTGGATCAGCGCATTGCTGGCACCGGTCTCACTGACTTCCAGTGTTCTGTTTAAAGCACTGATAACACCAGTTGTTACGGACTGTCCGTAGCCCAGCGCATTGCCGATGGCAATGGCAGGTTCACCGATCTTTAAGCTGTCGGAATCACCCATCTGGGCAATACAGATCTGCTCTTTTGTTTCTTCTGCAATCTCAGCAAGGGAAACTGCCAGTACCGCCAGATCCACGGAAGCATCCGTTCCCTTTACAAGGGCCTGCGCAGACTGTCCGTCGATAAACTGCACATACAAAGTGTCAGCCTCTTCCACCACATGATTATTGGTTACGACCAAAAGCTCTGTTTCATTCTGTCCGATAATGATACCGGAGCCGTTGGACTCGCTGTCCTGAAAATAAGTCTGACCCCAGAAGCTCTGAATCTCCTGTTTGCTCATATTGGTGATGGAAACACAGGAAGGCATTACCTTATCCACCACATCGGTCACATCTGTTACGACAGCTGTAACCTGTACACTTTTCTGAATTTCTTCCGCTTCTTTGATCTTTTCAGCGGGTGCAGGCTGCACTTGCTCTGCACTTTCTGCCTCGGGAAGCACTTCTGCAGGCTTTGTCACTTCTTCCACTGCTGCAGACAGGGAGGTTTTGATGCTGTCAACTGCCAGCCAGCTGACACCGACACAAAACGCAACAAAGATCACTGCCAGAGAAACTGCCACGGCAATACGCAGACCCTTTCTGCGCTTTCCGGGTGTTTTTTGTTCCTGTACAGGCTGTTCGTAACCATTCCAGCTGCCGTTTCTGCTGTTATTTCCATACTGCTGCCCATACTGGTCATTTTGTCTGTATCCGTAATTCTGATCCTGTCTGGAGGAGCGGTATCTCTCATAGTAATTCTGGTTATCCTGCCCAGGCGCTCTTCCCCAGCTTTCGTTCTGCCAGCCGCCCCTGTCATCATTCTGACGGTTCTCGTTCTGCCAGCTTCCACGTTCATCACCCTGACGGTTCTCATTCTGACGGCCTTCGTTCTGCCAGCTGCCTCTGTTTTCATCATTGTGGTGCATTTCATTCTGCTGCATATTCTGATCAGATTCATTCTGATTGTTCTCGTAATTCATACTCATACCTCCGCCTTTCTTTATTCTATGGTCCTAAGTATAAAAAGTATTTGTGTTTATTCTGTGACAAAACTGCAAAAAATCAATAAAATGTATTACTTCCAATAATGTTTCTGCATACTGCACACCCGTACCATTTTTGCAGGAAGTTTTTCATACATTTTTCCCAGACGGTATCCAATCAATTTTGCAGCACTGTGCACAAACAAACGCCACAACAAAAGCGGATGATGACGCAGCAGGTATTTTGCGGTATCCGCCACCAGACGCATTCCTTCCCCTTCTGCCGGTACAGCTGCAAAAACTTCCGGAAACTGCGCATGAGAAACGCCAAGATCAAAGTTTCTGGTAAACTGCTGCCATGCAGTATAGTTATGGGAATGAACCACCTGCGCATCCGGCGCATAGGCAATCTTCCAGCCATGATTTACCGCTTTTGAGGCATAGATCATGTCTTCGTTGAAAATTGTATGGTTCACAAATCCGCCCAGCGTATCAAAAACTTCCCTGCGGTAAGCGGCGCAGACATTGGAACAGAAAAATGTTTTGATGCCCAGACGGGGAATATCTTCTTTTCCTTTCAGGACAGGCTCTGTTCCATAGTTAAACCGGCGTGTATAGCCTTCCACCGGATTGCAGTCTGCCTCTGCCAGCTGTCTGGCATAGGCTGCCGCTGCACCGGGCTGCATAACCGCATCAGTCAGAGCCTGTATCAGATTTTCATCTGCCGGCAGCGCATCCTGTGTCATGCACACAAAAATATCCGCATCCGACTCTGATACACCGGCATTGCGGGTTGCACCGTGGTCAAAACTGTCCTGTGAAAGATGAAAAAGCCGCACTTGGGGATGCTTTTGTAAAAATGTCTCCTCATCGCACAAAGCTGCAAACCCTTTCTTTTCTGTATTCATCAGAATGATCCTGTTAACCGGCAGTGATTGTTTTTCAAGCATACCGATCAGATCCAGAAACCGCTGTTTCGGATAAAATACGGGGATGATCACATCAATTTTCATACAAAACCTCTCCTGACAAAAAGAGGCCTGTCGGCCTCTTTTTTATCTGATTATCGAATGTTATACTGGGAAGTATCACTCTTGATCTTATTACTGTATTCCTGTACCTGAGAAGAAGGCACATAACCCTCTACGCCAAAGAAGAACTGATGAAGCATGGAAACATTGGCTGAAAGGTCCAGAGGCACAACACAGCTTCCCTTCTTACCGACAGTACCGGTTCCGCGAAGTGATTCAAAAGGCATACCGTCCTGTCCGGTAATTTCATACTTGGCAACATCCTTTAAGATAGAAGCCATCTCTGTCACATCCAGATTGGTCGCCACATTTTCAAGTACCTTGTTCAAAATCTCAACAAGACGCATGGGGTCGCTTTTTTTGGCTTTTTCCAGACATGCCATGATTACTTTTCGCTGTCTTTCGGTACGGCCAAAGTCATTGCCGACATAACGGATACGGCAGTATGCTGTTGCCTGCAGACCGTTTAAAGTCTGAAGACCGGGTGAAGTTACCTTTACAATGTTTTCATTTAAGGGAGAGTTCTCATCTTCTGCGAACATACTTCTCTGGTAATTGTTCAGATGTTCAATCTCATTTTCCTTCACATCGATCTGTACGCCGCCTAAAAGGTCAATGGTTTCGATCAGCGCATCAAAGCCGACTGTCACGTACTCCGTCATATTTAAGTCAAGGTTCCAGTTGAGCATGTTGAGTGCCTGTTCGGGACCGCCCTGGGCATAGGCAGCGTTTGCTTTATTATAAGTGTCTGTACCGGTATTCAGATAGGTATCACGGTAAACGGAGCAAAGCTTTACCTCGCCGGTATCCATATTAATGGATGCAACCATAATGGTATCGGTTCTTTGTCCCTTGCCAAGCTTACCCTTACGGGAATCAACGCCAAACAGCGCAATATTGCGGTATCCCTTTAATTCCTCTGTCTGGAAAATTTCTTCTACCTGTTCATTGATGACAATATCTTCTTCGTTGATGATGATCTTGTCCATCTTGGTAACGGTGGTTACACCCCAGATCACAACGCCCAGTACGATCAGCGCTACAATTTCCAGTGCAAATAAGATCAGCTTGCGTCTCTGACGGGCTTTTCTCTTTTTAGCAGCCGCTTTTTTGGAAGTACCTGTACTTCTTCTTACAGCGCCGTCTGCATATACAGCACTGTCTGTTCTGACACTGCCTGCAGGTGCGCTGCTTCGGGACACGCTGCTTCGGGATGAGCTGCTTCTTGCTGTACTGCTTTTTTTACTGTTGCTTTTTTTATGTGAATTTCCTGACGTTCTGCCAGTACGGTCAGTTGATGCCATTTTTATCTTCTCCTGCTGCCAAATAACATTTAATACGCATTTTCATTGATAAAACCTTTGAAAATGGTCAGGAACATGATCTTGATATCAAATCCCATGCTCCAGTTTTCGATATAAAAAATATCGTATTCTATTCTCTTGCGAATGGAAGTATCACCGCGATATCCGTTGATCTGTGCCCATCCGGTCAGACCGGGGCGCACCTGATGCTTGATCATATAACGCGGGATCTCTTCTTTGAATTTTTCCACATACTGCGGCCTCTCCGGTCTGGGGCCAACCAGACTCATATTGCCGATCAGAATGTTGAAAAGCTGGGGCAGTTCATCAATACTGGTCCTGCGGATAAATTTGCCGACTTTGGTCACGCGGGGATCATCCTTGGTGGTCCACCCTTTTTTCTCCTCAGAAGGCGCCTGCAGACGCATACTGCGGAACTTATACATCTTAAAAACTTTGTTATGCAGTCCGACTCTTTCCTGGGCAAAGATCACCGGACCTTTGCTGGTGGTCTTGATCAGGATCGCCACGATCAGAAGCACCGGTGAGGACAAAATAATCCCGACAAGTGCCCCGATAATATCCACCAGACGCTTACACACCGCATTCACGGTATTGGACAGCGGCACATGACGGATATTGATGACAGGCAGACCGCCCAGATCCTCTGTATAAGGCTTTCCGGGTATCAGACTGTTATAATCCGGGATAAACTTGGTGTGTACACCGGATTTTTCACATTGGTTTACAATTTCTTCCAGCTTGTCATAATCCGCCAGAGACAGGGTGATCGCAATCTCATCCAGTCTGCTCTCCGGCAGGATATATAAAAGATTATCCACAGAACCCAGCACTTTTACACCTTTGTACACGGCACCTCTGGGCACATGGTCATCCAGGATTCCCCTTACCACATATCCCCACTGGGGATTGGCGGTGATCCTGTCAATATAGGCTTCCGCAGAGCGGGAATATCCCACCAGCAGAATATGTTTGAGATTATACCCTTTTTCCCTGACAAAATGAAGGATAAAGCGGATAACCGCACGCATCAGGATCGTTGCGACTGTATTGCTGACTGCAAAGATCGCCACCATGCTTCGTGAGAAATGAAACAGCGGCTTTACCAAAAACAGCATTGCAAGGAATACAACCACGCCGACAGCATTGGCACGAAAGACATTTAAGATCTCATCTTCTGTGCGCTGTGCACGCTTTGGCGTATACAATCTGTTGAGATAGTACAACACCAGATAACCGGGCACAACAAAAATAAGCGCACTAAAATAAATCCCCACATCCAGAGCGCCTATTTCTTTATTTGCGAAACTGCTTCCAAATTTCAGCCACCAGGCGAATAAGTAGGAACCAGCTATCACAAACGCATCTATGAAAAAATGCAGTCTATTGAAATGTTTCTGGTTATCCTTGATCATTGTGTCTCCCAACTACCTTATATATAAATGGTAGTATACAATATCCGACAAAAAAGTACAATACCAAACCGTCAAAACCGCCGGAACAGATTGATCCACAGCTCCATCTGGATACGGCAGTAATTTTTAAGATTTTTCCACGCAAAGGGGACCCGGTTGTGCTTTCCTTCTCCCAGACACAGCTTTAATCCCCGATAAAGCCCTTCTGCGTATTCTTTTCCAAATCCTTTTTTGATAAAAAACAGCTGCTTGACCGCAAAACCTGCCAGCAAAAGGGGAAGATTTAAGATCAGCTGCAAAAAAGGCATATTCTTATAGATTAAATAAATATTATTCTGCGCCGACAGCGGAATTTTAAAACTGTTATATCTGGATCCGCTGCTGCCGCTGCCCGCATGGTAGATCACGGCTTTGGGCTCCACCTGATTTTTATATCCCAAAATTCTGGCACGATACCCCAGATCCACATCCTCCAGATAGGCAAAATGCAGTTCATCAAAAAGGCCGGTTTCTTCCAGATATTGTTTCCGGTATAACGCCGCACCCGCGCAGTTTGAAAAAACAGATATGGTTTTCTGATATCTGCTGCCGTCTTTGTCTTTTCCGATGGCATAGCCCCATCCCAAAGCGCTGTACAGATCGCCCATACTGTCCACTTTTTCAGGTTCATACATGGAAAGCATTTTGGCGCCCACACTAAAAAGCCTGCTGTCAGCCTCCAAAGCCTGCTCCAGATGTCTGATACAGTCCGGCTCCACCGTCACATCGTTATTTAGCAAAAACACATAGGGGGTATCTGCCGCTTTGATCCCGGCATTGACCGCCGCGCTGAAGCCTCTGTTTTCAGAAAAACAGATCAGCTTTACCTGATCACCATACTGCTTTGCGATCTGCTTGCTGCCATCTGCAGAGGCGTTGTCCACCACAATGACAGACGCAGATACATCGCTTCCGGTTACACTGTCCAGACAGTTTTTTAAAAATTTGTTTCCATTATAATTCGGTATGACAACCGTTGTTTTACACATTTATTTTCCCTTCGGATCCCACAGGATCTTAAGTCCATTCTCTTCCAGAAGCTGAGCAAACTGCCCGGAAGCGGTTCTGGGATTCATCAGTTTGCAGTTTCTGACTGCCAAAAGCCGTTTTTCTTCCCACTCTGTCCGCACCTTCATCTGCCGCACATCGGCATTCTTCGCACTCTGCTGCAGTGCTGCCCGGTGAATATACCCGGAAAAACCTGCACGCAGTCCGGCAAACCGAAGCTGCCCGTCCTGCTCATAGATTCCGCTGCACAGATGTCCTTTCTGTATAACCGGATAGGCAACCGCACCGATCTCCGGGCGGTCCTGCCACAGATTGGCATATTCCACTCTGTAAAATCCCAGATGCGCCGTATCTGTCACCGTCACCTGCCAGCCCTTTTGCCTGCAGAAATCCTCCACCGCACGTCTGCCCGCATCATAAGCATAGGTTTTGCTGCGCGGGTTAACTGCCGTGGAATCCTCATGACATCTCCAGTGATACAACACTTTGGGAACATGCACAAATTCTGCTCCTGCCAGATATGCCCGCAGCACCAGATCAAAGTCCTGCGCTCCGTCATATTCACTGCGCAGTTTTAATCTGCGCATAAGCGCAGTTTCCATCACCGTAAAATGACAGATATAATTGTTGGTCAAAAGCATCTCCGGATCAAAATCCGTCTTAAAATGCGGCTCATAGAAAAACTGCCCGCTGCCGTCACATTTGTCTTCGTCAGAGTAAAACACCTGTCCGGAGCCCTGTACCGCCTGCGCCATCTCAAACAGTGCATCCGGCGTCAGCACATCGTCATGATCCAAAAGCCCTACATATCTGCCCTTGGCAAAGGCAAGGCCGGCATTGGTATTTTCCGAAATGCCTCCGTTTTGTTCCAGTTTGATATAGCGCACAGACCTGTCGGCAAAAGGAATCTTATCCTGCTCTTTGCAGATCAGCTGTACCTGTTTTGCCGCTGTCCACGCTTCCAGCGTATCCCATACCAGACTGCTTGTCCCCGCATCTGCGATCACAAGCTCCCATGCACTGTAGCTTTGTTCCAGCACGCTGTCCAAAAGTGCCGTCAGATACTCTGCTTTTGTCTCATAAGCCGGTACCAGTATGGAAAAACAAACTTTTTCATCGGGCTTGTGCAAAAATAAATCTTCTGCCTGTTTTTTTTGTCTCTCCAACTGCTGTCTGTCGGGCGCTGTATAGACATAGGGCTGCTGCTTTTTTTGTTCCAGCCTTTCCCAGACTGCGAGACAGGCATTCTTTATTCCGTTTTTCTGAAAATAGTACCAGGTTTTTTTAATATTCGCCAGGTTCAAAAATCCTGCCATCGCATCTCCTTGTAAACATCCTCTCATAGTCTGCGCTTTTTAAGCGCTGACCGGAGCGCTACTGTCAATTCTGATTTATACCAGCGCTCTGATCGCCGCTGTCAGTTCATCCAGCTTAAGCTGTGCATCTTCCAGATTTTCTCCCTTGACACCCATGTAAAACTTGATCTTGGGCTCGGTTCCGGAAGGGCGCGCGCAGCACCAGCAGTCGTTTTCCAGTTCAAAATACAGCACATTGGAAACCGGCAGTCCGGTTTCTTTGGTCTGACCGCTTATCAGATCGCTGCTGATCTGTTTTTTATAGTCACGCATACCGGTCACCCGCAGTTTTCCAAATACGGACGGCGGCTGATTTCTGAGCCCCTCCATGATCGCTGCGATCTGTGCTGCACCGTCAATACCCTTTAAAGTGACGGCATACTGATCTTCTTTGTAATAACCATAGGTTTCATACAGAGAAAGCATGTGATCCCAAACGGTTTTGCCCTGTTTTTTGCACCATGCGGCCACTTCGCACAGACACATCACGGCAACCACCGCATCCTTATCGCGGGCATGGGTTCCTGCCAGACAGCCATAGGATTCTTCCAGCCCAAAGACATAATTGCCTTTTTTTGCTTCTTCCATCCATTTGATCTGCTCGCCGATATACTTAAAGCCTGTTAAAACTTCCTTAAATTCCACATTGTAAGCTTTGGCGATCGCCGCTGCCATATTGGTGGTAACGATGGTGGAAACCAGTGCCGGATCGGCAGGCATCAGCTTCAGCGCCGTACGCTCTCTCAAAATATATTCTGCGATCAGCATACCGGACATATTTCCGGTGAACGGAATATACTGACCGGTTGCCGCATCCTTTGCATAAATGCCCAGACGGTCTGCATCCGGATCGGTTGCCAGAACAATATCCGCATCCACTTTTTGGGCAAGCTCAAGTGCCATCAGAAAGGCTTCCGGATCTTCCGGATTGGGATATTTTAAGGTTGAAAAGGCAGGATCGGGACGTTCCTGCGCTCCCACCACATAAACCTGCTCAAATCCAAGCTCTGACAGAATTCTTCTGACAGGCTTGTTGCCGGTGCCGTGGAAAGGTGTATATACGATTTTCAGCTCCTGCGCCATCTCACGGATGATCTCGGGATGCAAAATCTGCTTTTTTAACTCCGCCATATAAGCGACATCGATTTCCTCGCCAATATACTGATACAGACCGGCTTCCATGGCTTCTTTGCGTTCCATGGTCTTTACGGTATAAAAATCGGTAACCGCTCTGACTTCCCCGATGATTTCCTTATCTCTGGGTGCTGTGATCTGCGCGCCGTCCTCCCAGTACACCTTGTAACCATTGTATTCCGGGGGATTATGGCTTGCAGTCACGACAATGCCTGCGGTACATCCCAGCTTGCGAAGTGCAAAGGACAGTTCGGGAGTGGGACGCAGTTCATCAAAAATATAGGCCTTGATACCGTTTGCTGCCAGACATCTTGCCGCCTCATCCGCAAATTCCGGTGAAAAACGGCGGGAATCATAGGCAATGGCAACGCCCTTGTCCTGTACATTCTGCTTTAAAATATAATTGGCAAGACCCTGGGTCGCTTTTCTGACCGTATAGATATTCATACGGTTGGTGCCTGCGCCGATCACACCGCGCAGACCGCCGGTACCAAAGTCCAGTTCCTTATAAAAACGGTCTTCGATCTCTTTTGTATCTTCTGCAAGTGCCAAAAGCTCCTGTCTGGTCTGTTCGTCAAAATAAGGATCTTCCAGCCAGAATCTGTATGTTTCCATGTAAGTCATTTACACGTCTCTCCTTATACTTTCAGTGAAAAATCAGGCTTATCCAGCGTAAAGTTGGGATTAAAATACGGATCACCTGCTTCCAGTTCCTTCGCCCATTTTGCACGGAACCGGTCGGATTCCTCCTGATACCGCTGTGCTTTTTCGCCGGAATCATCCAGGCCTCTGGAAATAGATTCATAATGATACAGTTCAGCAAAAGGAGTGAAAATATTCAGATAGCCTGCTTTGCGCAGCTTTAAGCAAAAGTCCACGTCATTTAAAGAAACCGCAAAGCTTTCTTCCAGACCGCCAACCTCTTCGTAGCAGGATTTTTTCACCATCAGACAGGCGCCTGTCACTGCGGTCATATTCTGGGCATAGCATAAACGTCCCATGTAACCTAAGTTTTCGCGTTTCTGTTTGTGATGGACATGTCCTGCCGTACGATGTGCTCCCAGACCGATAACAACACCGGCATGCTGGATAGTCTTGTCCGCATAATAAAGCTTGCCGCCAACTGCACCGATATCGGGGCGCTGTGCGTACATTAACAGTTCTTCCATCCAGTTGATGGTGATCACCTGGGTATCATTGTTCAATAACAGCACATAATCGCCGGTGGTATGAGAAACACCGAAATTATTGATCTTAGAGTAATTGAACTCTCCCTCATAAGTGACGATTTTAATGCGGGGATTGTTTTTTAATTCCTCATAATAAGCAAAAATTTCTTTGGTGGTGCTGTTGTTTTCCACGATCACGATCTCGTAATTTTCCCAGGTGGATTTTTCGATGATGGATTTGATACAGCGCTGCAGATCCTCCACATGATCCTTGTTGGGGATCACGATGGAAACCTTGGGCTCACCGATGATCTCATAGGAAATCTTGAAAATCGTCTCAAAGGCTCTGGTGCTGGTGATGGTAAAATGGGAATAACCATGCTTGCGCAGGTGATCTGCCACCGCATTGCGGGCAGATTCAATGGCATAGGGCCTGGCACTGATATTGTTTGCTACGCTTCCTGCATGGGAACGCCAGTAATACAGCATTTTGGGCACATGCACGATACATCTTGCATTGTCGGTCAGGCGAAGGATCATGTCATGGTCCTGGCTGCCGTCAAACTTGGTACGGAACAGTTCGGTGCCGTCAAGCAGCGTTCTTGCGAACACGCTGAAATGGCAGATATAGTTGTTGGCACGCAGATTATCCACCGCATAATCGGGTTTGAAATGCATGGTGATCATCTTATTGATATCACCGTTTTTAAAGGTTGCCTCGTCACAGTACACATAATCGGCATCCTTTTCGTTGATGGCCTTTACATATTCATACAAAGCACAGGGATGCAGAATATCGTCATGGTCAAACAGGCCGATAAATTCGCCGGTTGCAAGCTTTAAGCACTGATTGGTGTTGCCCGCGATACCCTCATTTTTTTCAAGCTTCTGATACACGATGCGCTTGTCGGTCTCTGCAAGCTTTCTGCAGTATTCACCCACATAGGCATGTTCTGCGTCGGAGCCGTCAGCCAGACACAGCTCCCAGTTGGCATAGGTCTGCCACTGAACGGAGCCGATCATTTCCTTTAAGAAATCCTCGGGTGTATTCCACAGAGGCACTAAAATGCTGATCTTTACCATGCGGTCAGAGGTCGCTGCTTCCTGCTGCGCACGCTGTTCTGCACTCGGAAAGCTGGCGGTGCCGTAATGGGTCATCGCCTTTCTTTCTTCGTTTTTATATTTGAGTTTGGTGATCACGCCGCCGATGCTGCCGCAGTTTTTTACGCGGTCCACCTGACGGATCACAAAATGCATGGTCTTTCTGGCAGGCGCAGATGCCTTCCAGAGAGGATTGTTTTTGATGCGGTTTAACTTAAAAGTAAGGTCGTCCACCTGATCTTCCAGCTCTGCCACACGGTTTGCCAGATAGACTGCCTTGTAATGTTCTTTTTCGTAGGCATCCTGATAATCTTTGTCAGGATTTACCTTGTTGACAGAAACCTCGTTTGTCTCTGTGATCTTCTTTTCTTCCATGGTTATCCTCATGTTATTTTCTGATTGTCAGTGTTTCTGCGCTGAAACGGTAGAGCTTCTGACGGGAACAGGTATCCTCCCACAAAACACCGATCAGATACTCGCCCTCAGGCAGTGCATTTCTGTCAAATTCCACACAGAATCCCGGCAGCTTGGGATGAATGATGGTGTGAAGGTTGGCTTCAATGTCCGGTCTGTACTGTCTGGTGCAGGGGAAATGATACACAGGGCCGTGTAAATCAGCATCCACAGGCGCCGCACCGGGCTGACCGTCTTTGCCAAGGATCAGATCCTCGCCGTTGACAGGTTTTAACAAAAGACCGAACTGATAACGGCAGTTGTCCACCCAAAGCGCATAAGTCCAGCCCTGGATAAACCAGTTGCCGCTGCCTTCCGTACCGGTGGTCCACTTCTGCATATCACGGGCAAATTCGATACCGATACGAAGCACCTCATTGTGCCATACCGGCTGCAGGCCACCCTCGAAAAGCTTCGGTTCCACCTTTTCCACTCTCCGGGTATAGTCATAACGGCTTGCCGGATAGAATTCCGCATCCAGCACATCTTTGACCAGATAGCGGTGATAATAGGGGTCGTTATTGTACAAATGCGGGTGCAGTTCATATAAATGATCCAGCTCACTGTGCAGACGTTTTAATTTTGCCACACTGTCATCGGCACCGCGGCTTAAGGATTCGTGGTGAACCAAAGTCACATCGTTGCGCACCACATTCACATAACCAAGATCATGGATGTGATAGCACAGCTCCACGTCATTGAAAGCCACCGCCAGATCCTCCGGCCAGCCGCCCAGCTTGTCAAACAGGTCTCTTTTTAACAAAAGGCAGGCACCGGTAACGCCCAGCACATCCACAGGCAAACGGTTTCTCTTATAGTAATATTCGTTGGCATCTGAACGAAACTGCAGCTTGTGCGCAGGGCCCAGATGGATATTGGTGATACCGGCATGCTGCATGATCTCGGTGGTAGGATAAATCAGCTTTACGCCCACTGCGCCCACATGAGGCAGCACTGCCAGCTCCATCATCTTTTCCAGCCATTTTTCCTGGGTGATCTCGATGTCATCATTTAAAAACAGAAGATAATCTCCGGTTGCCAAGGATGCGCCGATATTGCACATTCTGGAAAAATTAAACGGCATGGGTTCATAATGATATTTAAAATGGTGTTCCTCATGCAGCATATCGCGCATCATTTCAATACGCGCCTTATTGTGCGGATTACTGCCGTTGTCCACCACGATGATCTCAAAATCACGGTAAGTGCTGGCTTCCATCACGGAATGGATACAGTTGGAAAGCACGCCGGGATGATCCTTACTGGGAATGATGATGCTGACTTTTCCTTCCGGTTTTAACGGCCAGCCGCGGCGGATATATGCTTCTTTTTTCAGATCGCTGTACGTTTCCTCATATCCCCAGGGCATGATGCTTTCTCTGTGAAACAGCACGCTGTCGATATGCTCCGCGCGTCCGTTTACTTCCACTGCTTTCAGCACGAAATCATAGAGATTGCGTCTATAGTCCGCTTCCTTTCTCCATGCGATCTGCTTACATGCGCCTGCGCGCACTGCAAAAATACCGCCGAAATAAAAGTAGGAGATCAATGTATCCGGAGACCAGTCGGGCTTTAACCAGGGTTCTTTTCTGTCACACACTTCTCCCTGACGGATGGTGCATACATCTTCATCCGCATACGCAATGACACAGTCAGTATTCTTTTCAAAATAACTGCCGATCCAGGCAAGCTCAGCAGGGCTGATCACACCGCCCTTTTCTGTAAATACCACGATATCATCCGCCGCAAAGCCCTTAAGATCAAAGTTTTCTGTACAGCCATCAAAAGAAACCACTTTGACATTGGCAGCAGGCACTGTCTGTGCATTCTGTCTTTCTTCCTGCTCCTTCTGACGGATCCATGAATCATAGGAAATATCCTGCGCTGCCACCTGTTTTTCATACAGGCGGAACTGTCTGCGCACCAGACTTTCCTGCAATTTATTTTTTAACTTAGAAACCAAGATTGTTCCTCCTTGTAACTACGCTGTAAATACAGCCCTGCTGAAGTTTTGCACTCCATTACAGCTGCGCCGTATCTTTTAGCCTCACAGCTGTGCCATATCCTTGAGCATTCCTTCTGTCAGCCAGGCGATTTCCATCTCAACAGTCAGCTCCATGCCCTCTTTGGCAATGATGCCAAGGGCATCCAGACGGATGTTGATATTAGGATCATTGTGTGCAAAGAATAAGCTTGTATTGATAAGCTGAGGTGCTGCAGCAGACTGCAGTGCATTCTGCGCCTCTTTGTCCTGCAGGCAGGCCCCTTTTACACGTTTGTATACACGTTTCGCCTTTTTATATGCTCTTTCCAGGCGGCCCTGTAAACCGGATGCCGGTGTTCTTTCACCCAGAATTTTTCCGTTTATCGCCAGTGCCTGCGCACATTCCTGCGCACTCAAGCTTCTGCCGTCAATCGCTACTTTTTTGATGCGCACGATACAGGGAACCTCCGCAGGATCGATACGCACGCCGGTCATGCCCTCTTTGCAGGCAACCTTGGCCATCACCCAGTCATCGGCCAGATAGGCTTCATAGCTGTACCAGGAATTTTCCTGGCTGTAACCGCTGCCCAGATCTTCAAAAATCTGTACCTTTTTGCGCTCTGCGTTGGCAAAATATTCCTTTACAGGCACTGCCTTATGACCGATCAGGGCGCGCAGATCCGTCACTGCGGTACGCTTCTTTTCTCCCTGCGTCATGACAAACTGCTGGAAATCGCGCTCTTTCTGCGCAATCTGTGCATAGACAGCTTCATTCATGCCGTTTTCGTCGAGGATTGCCTGCAGGATCGCATTTTTGCGGCGGTTTTCATTTTCCAGCACATAGCAGTAGAGTGCTCTCTGCACCACGGATTTGGGATCTTTGTCGTCACTTACCCATTCGCAGTCGATCAACGTCCAGATATCCCCGCCTTCTTCATTTTCCTGTATACAGATATTGGCAAAGATCAGGTCGTCATTCTGCACACCTGCTTCCACATTCCAGTGAACGATCTGCAGATAGCGGTCAAACAAAGCCCGAAAAGCTTCTCGGTTGTTTTTTGCCAGACATTCATCCAGCTTTTCTTCCAGTGTTACGGTATGTTCCAGAAATTCCAGTTCTGCATAGGGCTGTCCGTTTTCTTCTCCGGCACTCAGCTTGTTGACTGCCAGACTGCTGTCTGCAAAGCGCTTTTCCAGTGCGCTGTAGTTGCCGGTCAGACCGTTTATATGCGCTGCTGCCGCCGGATTTGCCGGATATTTTCTCACATAACGGCCGTCTTTGTTTTCCCCGATGTCAGTGCGAATTGCCAGATGGGCTGCACGGTCATTGGAAAAACGGCTGTATGCAATCTCCAGCTGCGGACCGCAGACCACCATATAAGAATTGGCGTATAACGGGAATAAACCTTCCCGGATCACCATATCAAATACTTTTTTCTCATCAAACAAAAGCATCCGGTCTCTGTCAAAATTGCGCAGATTGTTGGTAAGCTCGGAAACCTTGGGCAGATATCTGTCTGAGTAAACCATGGTCATGAACTTATAGTCCGGATAGGGATAGTAAAAGGCAAAATCCTTCTCGCCGCACTCTGTCAGGATTTTTTCCAGACCGCCCTTTGTGAAGGTGCGCACCACGCCGCCGTCGGGATAATCCTCGATACCGGAAAAGAAGGTGCCCAGATGATCTTCCCTGCAGCCGGCCCAGTATTTTAAACCCATTTTATTTTCAATGGCAATGGCGATATGACCGCCTGCCTTGACATGTTTTTTGATAATGGTATAAAAATCGTGAAAAGGATGCTCGCCGCCGATATAGCTCTGGCCGTATTCAAATACGCCGATCAGGCACACATAATCATAATCGCAGTCCAGTGTGGGTTCAATATCAGAAAAATTGCCCACATGAATGGTGATGTTGTCAAGCTCCTGATGACGGTAGGCATTGATCAGACTGCGCTTTTTGGAAAGATCCACGCAGGTCACACTGCCGACTCTTCTTGCCAGACTGCCCGTGATCGCGCCGCAGCCGGAGCCCACTTCCAAAACCTTCATATTTTTATCGAGGGGCAGCCATTCCACGATATTTTCACGCAGGTCGGAAAGGTGATAAAGCACCTCCCAGCTTCTTTTTTCGCGGATGATCTGCGGAAATGCCTCTTCTTTATTTTCTTTTACGATGGAGAGGAGCTCGTCCTCGATGGCGCCGTCACAATAAAAATCCTGTCCCGGATAAAACTCATAATCCAGCGTCACATTTCCGATTTTTTCAGTCATAAAACATCCTTTACTTCGATGGTTGATTCCATATCAAAATAACCAACTGTATTTTTATCAGATACTACTGTCAGGCTCAGCACATCATAGAGTCTGTGGTATACCGTAAAAGTATCCTTTTCATAGCCGGTCACGCCCAGAGATACCAGATAGTCACCGCCCTGCAAAAGCATACGCTGGGTAAAGGTGATCTCCTTGGTTTCGCCCGCTTTGACGCTCTCCAAAAAGCTTTTTTCAAACATGGTATTGGTGCCGGTCAGCTCCACACCCTTTACATTCTTGATGGAGAATGCAAAAATCGGCGCTTCCAGATCTTCATGGATCTTAACCTTCATGTGCATGGTAAAGGTATTGCCCTTTAGGATGGCAGTGGTGCGGACTCCCTTGTGGTCTGTTAAGTAGAATTCTGTGATGCTTGCCTTGCCGGAGCCGTATTCCAAGGTGTCTGCCTCTTTCTGAGCACCGGCATTCTTTGTACCTTCTGCTGTGCTGTTTTTCTCAGCGGCCTGATCTGTTCCGTTCTCTTTTGCAGATGCGTCTTTTGAGTCATTTCCCTTGTCCAGTGCCTTGCGCACATCGGGATCGTCCGTTAAGTCGGGAACATTTTCGGTTGCCTTTGGTGTCTCATACTGTCCCACCAGCACCTGCTTATAGGCATCGATCATATCCTTGGGTGTACCCTCTGCCAGCTTGGTACCTTTATTTAACAGGATCGCTCTGTCACAGTATTTGCTGATGGCACTCAGATCATGGCTGACAAACAGGATGGTCTTGCCTTTTTTCTTAAATTCTTCAAATTTGCGGTAGCATTTTGCCTGGAAGAACACGTCACCGACAGATAATGCTTCGTCTACGATCAGAATCTCCGGATCGATATTGATGGCAACCGCAAAAGCCAGCCGCACAAACATGCCGCTGGAATAGGTTTTTACCGGCTGATGGACATACTCCCCGATATCTGCAAATTCAAGGATCTCCGGCAGCTTTTCGTCGATTTCCTTCTCAGAAAAGCCCATCATGGTGCCGTTTAAATATACATTTTCAATGCCGTTATATTCCATATTAAAACCGGCACCAAGCTCAAGCAGCGCAGAAATGCGGCCGTTGACCTGAAGTTCTCCCGCAGTGGGGAATAAAACACCGGTGATGATTTTCAAAAGGGTGGATTTGCCGGAACCGTTGGTGCCGATGATGCCCACAGTTTCGCCGCGGTAGATGTCGAGATTGACATTTTTAAGCGCGTAGTGCTGGGTGGAACGAGGCTTTCTGGACAGGCCCAGAGACTCGATCAGACGGTCACGGTTGCGGTTATACAGTTTGTATACTTTGTCAATGCCTTCCACATGGATGGCGAGTTCTCTTTCCATAGGCTTCCTCATGGCCGGGAGCGCAAGGGGAAGTGTGATGGCTTCCCGCCGGCAGAGAGAGCCCTTTTCGCAGGTCGGCATTTTCGTGGAATTTCTTTGATCGACGGCTGTATTTTGCCCTTTTCGCAGAGCACGTTAACTCGCTTCGCTCAAACATAACGTGCTCTGCGGGCAAAATCCATCCCTCGATCGAAATTCTCACTGCAAATGCCCAGACTGCTCAAATGTCTCTCTCTGCCGGTGAGGTGTCATATTCCTCTGCGTTTCCGGCATATAATTTTCTATGCTGCGAGAACCGGATTGGCGGCAAAGCCGCCTCCCGGCTCTATATAGGTTGTATGCCTTAGCAGCACCGATTCGCGAAGCGAATCGTGTGCTGCTTTCGAATCCGCTTTAGCGGATTCGGGAATGCCTTTTAATAATATAATTTACATTGTCATATACAACCATCTGAATCAATTTGTCAGTGCTGTCTCAGCAAACTACTGCCAAAACAGCCAAAGGCAGTGAAGCAATCTGCTGCCAAATATCCACATAGGCTGTGAAACAATCGCAATGCGCCAGCGAGCGATTGCGCATTTTTTTGTAAGCGGCTGAGGTGTTGATGGAGCCGCCGGGCGTGAGGTTTGATTGAGGGGCCGTGGAAAAACGCCGGCGCTTAGCGAGGTTTTGCCGAGCTTAGCGTCCGCTGCGTTTTTTCGGAGCGAAAGCGTCCCCGAAAGAAAACCTCACGCCCGGCGGCGGTCCTCACCCTCCGCCGCTTACATAATATCCGCAAAGTGCACCTTCAGGCGCTTGAAGATCACCGCGCCTCCAATAAAGAGCACCACAGTGATCACCCAGAAGTAAACCGTGGAATAAAAATCCTCCCAGAACCACTGCTGTCCGTAAATAGAACTGCGGTAGCCCTCCACGATATAAACCAGCGGATTGATCTTCAAAAACATCTGGATCTTTTCATCAAACTGGTTGATATTCCAGAGAATGGGAGTTGCCCACATGCCCACCTGCAAAAAGATGTTGACGATGGACTGTAAGTCTCTGAAAAAGATCACCACAGAGCATGTGGTATAGCTGATCGCCAGTACAAACACAAACATACAGAAACTATAGTAGAAAATCTGCAGTGTATAGAGGCTTGGGAAATAACCGTACAGGCAGGCGATCAGAAGTGCCACTGCCGCAAAAAAAGCATGAATAAAGGTTGCTGCAATGATCTTGATAATAGGCAGCACACTGATCTTGAATACCACTTTTTTAACCAGATAGTTGTATTCCAAAAGTGCTGTCATGGCACTGGTGAGTGCTTCTGAAAAATAAAACCAGGGCACAAGACCTGCCACCAAAAATAATACAAAGGGGACATCCTCCACGCCGCCTGACGCAAATTTCTGGCGGTTAGGGAAGATCACCTCAAATACCACATAATACATGACAACCGTCACGACCGGCTGCACCAGCGCCCAGAAAGCACCCATGTAAGAGCCCGCGTAACGTTTTTTAAAGTCACTTTTTGCCAGCTTCCAGATCAGACGGCGGTTTTGATATAACTCAAAGGGCAGAACCGTGATTTTATCATATAAATAGATAAAGGCAAAAATCGCTGCTGCGATCAGCACACAGGCTATCACCTTTTTGATCAGTTCATCTGCCGGGTCCGCCAGCGGATTGGAATAGCATAAGATAATCACGCCAAGAATCACCATCAACGTGGTGAAGATGGTGATTCCTGTTTTTTTACTGATTTTTTTCATGTTTTTATTTACCTGTGTAGGAAGAAATTCCGCCCCAGAGTTTGTCTTTGTCAGAAAGGATCAGTTCCATTCCTTCGGGGATCGGCCATTCTACGCCGATTTCGGGATCGTTGTATGCAAGACCGCCTTCATCGTTGGGATGATAGAAGTCCGTACACTTGTATGCAAACTCTGCATAATCAGACAGCACCAAAAAGCCGTGTGCAAATCCCTTGGGGATGAAAAACTGCTTTTTATTCTCCTCCGTCAGAAGTACACCGTACCACTGGCCGAATGTGGGAGAATCCTTGCGCAGGTCAACTGCAACGTCAAATACTTCACCGCGGATCGCACGCACCAGCTTATCCTGGGGATAATTGATCTGAAAATGTAAGCCGCGCAGTACGCCTTTTTTGGAAGCGGACTGGTTGTCCTGTACAAACACCTCAGGAATACCGGCTGCCTTGTAATCGTTATAGTTATAGGTTTCCATAAAGTAGCCTCTGTTATCACCAAACACCTTGGGGGTGATAACCTTTAAGCCCTCAATATGGCAGGTTTCTACTGTAATCTGTCCCATGATCGTTCTCCTTTTATGCCCTTACAGACCGTTGGCAACATCCACCAGATATTTGCCGTAATTGGTCTTCATCAGAGGCTCTGCCAGTGCAAGAAGCTGTTCTTTGGTAATGAAGCCTCTGCGAAATGCGATTTCTTCCACGCAGGAAATATACATACCCTGACGTTTCTGTACAGCTGCCACAAAGTCAGCTGCTTCCAGCAGCGCATCATGATTGCCGGTATCCAGCCATGCAAAACCGCGTCCGAGAGTCTCAACCATTAAAGTACCGCGGCGCAGATATTCGTTGTTGATGGAAGTGATCTCAATCTCGCCTCTTGCGGAGGGTTTTACGTTTTTCGCGATCTCTACTACATCATTGTCATAGAAATACAGGCCGGGAACCGCGTAGTTGGACTTGGGATTTTCAGGTTTTTCTTCGATGGAAAGAGCCTTGCCGTTTTCGTCAAATTCCACAACGCCGTATTCTCTGGGATCTCTTACATAATAACCGAAAATGGTAGCGCCTTTTTCACGGGCAGCAGCCTGCTTTAACACGCGGGAAAAGCTCTGGCCGTAGAAAATATTGTCGCCAAGTACCAGTGCCACGCTGTCATCGCCGATAAATTCTTCACCGATGATGAACGCATCCGCCAGACCTCTGGGATATTCCTGTACCGCATAGGACATGGACAGACCCAGCTGTTCGCCGGTGCCGAACAGGTCTTGAAAAACAGGAAGATCTCTGGGAGTGGAAATGATCAGGATCTCACGGATACCTGCCAGCATCAGGGTGGAAAGCGGATAATAGATCATGGGCTTGTCGTATACGGGCATGATCTGTTTGGAAATAGCTTTGGTCAGCGGATAAAGGCGTGTGCCGGAACCGCCTGCAAGAATAATACCTTTCATGGAAAGCTCCTCTTATTTGTACATTTCGTTGTAATATTTCTGATAGTCACCGCTGGTTACATTCTTCATCCAGTCTTCGTTTTCAAAATACCATGCGATGGTCTTTTTGATACCGTCTTTGAACATAGTTTCGGGATACCAGCCGATCTCTGCCTTGATCTTATCGGGTGCGATCGCATATCTTCTGTCATGGCCTTTTCTGTCTGCCACATAGGTGATCAGATCCTTGCTTACCAGAGCCTTTCTGGGATCGGAATCAGGAAGCATTTCCTGCAGGGTTTCCAGAATGATATTGATGATCTCGATGTTCTGCTTTTCGTTGTGTCCGCCTACATTGTAGGTTTCAAACAGTCTGCCCTGCTCCTGAACCATATCGATCGCTTTTGCATGGTCTTCTACAAACAGCCAGTCACGCACATTCTTGCCGTCGCCGTATACGGGAAGCTTCTTGCCGTTTAATGCATTGTTGATGATAAGGGGGATCAGCTTTTCAGGGAACTGGTAAGGGCCGTAGTTGTTGGAGCAGTTGGTAATGTTTGCAGGGAACTTGTAGGTATCCATGTAAGCTTTTACCAGCATATCGGAGCTTGCCTTACTTGCGGAGTAGGGGCTGTGGGGATCGTAGGGAGTGGTCTCATAAAAATAAGTGCCGTCCTCTTCCAGAGAGCCGTATACTTCGTCGGTGGAAACATGTAAAAACTTCTTGCCTTCCTTAAAGGTTCCGTCGGGCAGTTCCCATGCAGCCTTGGCACAGTTTAACATAACGGCAGTACCTAATACGTTGGTCTGCACGAATACTTCGGGATTGCGGATACTTCTGTCAACATGGCTTTCTGCTGCAAAATGTACGACTCTGTCGATGTCGTTTTCTGCAAAGATCTTTGCGATTGCTTCTTTATCACAGATATCAGCTTTTACAAAAGTATAGTTGGGAAGCTCCTCAACTGCTTTTAAGTTCTCCAGGTTGCCTGCATAAGTCAGGGCGTCAACATTGATGATACGGATCTGTTCGCCGTATTTGCGGAACATGTAATGAATGTAATTGGAACCGATGAAACCGGCACCGCCTGTCACAAGATAGGTTCTCATAACGTAAAATTCCTCCTGATCATATCTGCCGTATCGGCAGACTATTCTTTTGGGCGCAATAACCCAATGGTATAATTATTATCTAGTGTAACACAAGTAAAGTCGTTTTCCAACCCCAAATTGCATTACTATTCCATAAGACGCAAAAAAATTCCCGCGGTTGCATATGCTTCCGCGGGAATCGCTTTAATATGTCATATAACTGGAGTTTAAATCCACATTGCCGCTGATGCCGGAAATTCTTCCAGTGGAAGAATACTGCCACATTTCATAACGGCCTCCGTAAGTCGGCACCGCCGCATACTGGGCAAGCCAGATCTTGTAGCTGCTTAACTCGCCTACATTGAATTTGGTTTCAAGCCAGTTTTTATTGGCATAAATACCGGCAGTATATCCGCTGTTTTTGAGAGTCTGACAATATGCCCTGATCACCTTGGTACGGGTTGCATTATCAATGGTATCACCGCGGCCGTTTGCTGCTTCCACGTCAATGTATACAGGATAGGTAATCTTGTATTTATTGATCAGGGAAATGGTCATGGACGCTTCTTCCACCGCTTCCACTTCATTGACTGCCTGACTGAAGAAATAGATGCCCACTTTCAGTCCGGCATTGATCGCGCCCTGAATGTTGGTCTTAAACTTGGGATCCTCAACCAGTACGCCTGTCGCAGAACCGCGGTAGCCGCAGCGGATAATGACAAATTCCACACCGGAATTTTTCACTGCATTCCAGTCAATATTGCCGTTATGCTTGGAAACGTCAATACCAAAGGCGGCATTTACTTTCAGACTTCCGTCACTGTTGAAGGTATACTGCATACCCTGGATGATCTGGTCTCCTGTCACAAACACACCGTTTTTGTCAAAGTAATAGCGCTTGCCGTCCAGATTCTGCCAGCCGGTGTAACGGTACTGGGCATTGTCCTGTTTGCGGTAGAAATTGCTGTAGTTGTAGTAATCAGCCACAGTTGCCTCACGGTAGTTTTCACCGTCTTTGACATACATCTGGTTGCCGGATTTGTCCTTTAATTTGGCAGACATGTCAAGATCCGCCACCTTAACCTCACAGGAAGCAGTCACTTCTGATTTTGCATTGCTGACTGCCTTTAATTTTACAGTTCCGGGCTTTAACGCCTTCACAATACATTCTTTTTCATTGGAAGATATGATCTGCAGTATGTTGTAATCGCTGCACTCCCATTTCACGCCTTTTCCGCCATCATTAGACACTGTTGACTTTACGGTCACTTTGTCACCGACCTTTAAGGAAAGGGCTGTCGGCTCCAGTTTCACTTCTATCGCGTCTGCTTCTTTAATCTCAAGCTCTGCCGAATGCTCTGCTGTCTTTCCGTTCTTGTCTGTCACAGTCACCTTGATGGTCACTTTGCCTTTTGCCAAAGCTTTCACTTTGCCGTTATTATCAACCGTGGCAAGTTTGGTATCGGAACTGGTCACCTTGGTCTTTGAAGTGTCCACATCGCCGATGGTCGTCCATTTCAGCTGTTTTTCTTCTCCCACTTTCATGGAGCCGGGAGCTTCCAGTGTCACGCTGAGGGCATCTGTCACAGTCACCTTACAGACTGCTTTTACAGTTCCGTCTACAGATGCAGCGGTAATATCCGCGCTGCCCTTTGCAACCGCTTTCACATTGCCCTTGTCATCTACCGTTGCAGCTGCCGTATTGCTGCTGGACCATTTTATTGTCTTGTCTGTGGCATCAGCAGGCTCCAAAGTTGCTTTTAATGCCTTGCTTTCGCCTGTTTTTAAACTGAGCGCTGTCTGATCCAGTGTAATCTTGGTCACTTTGACAGCTGCCTTGGTAAATTTAACCGTAATCTCCGCCTGCTTATCCTGTGCTTTTGCCGTTACCTTAATCGTTTTTTCTTCTGCGCAGGTCAATGTAACAGGTGTTTTGGACGTATCCAGTGTACCGCCATCCGCTGTCCATGTAACCGCAACATCCGCTGCATTGCCGCTGCTCATGGTCAGTTCTGCTGTCAAGGACACTTTTTCGCCGGTCTTGGCACTGGTCGCACCCGTGATCTTGATCGCACTTACCACCGGACCTGCAGGCTGGGGTTCCGTAAATGTCACGGTATGAGTTGCTGTTTTTCCGCCTGCACTGACTGTTGCTGTTACAGTTCCGGCTGAAGAAGAAGTCACTGTTGCAGTTGTGCCGTTCCCTGTCACTCCGGTTCCGCTCCAGGTAACTGTCACATCCGATGCATTACCGCTTGTCATAGTGAGATTTGCTGTCAGCTGCACGCTCTTTCCGACTTCCGCACTGCTTTCTCCGGAAATGGAAACAGAATCCACTACCGGTCCTGCAGGTTCAGGATCTGTGAATGTTACATCGTAGCTTGCTGTTTTTCCGCCTGCGCTCGCAGTTACCGTCACGGTTCCTGCAGTCCCTGACGTAACAGCCGCATTCTTTCCGCTGCCGTTTACGCCGCTGCCGCTCCAGCTGATCTCCACACTGTCCGCCGAACCGCTTGCCATGGTAAGATTTGCGGTCAGCTGTACGCTTTCTCCGGTTTTTGCGCTGCTGCTGCCGGAAATAGATATGGATTCCACAACAGGATCTGCAGAACCGCCATTGCCAGAGTCCCCGCTGCTTCCTGAATCGCCTTCGGTTCCGGAGTTTCCACTATTCCCTGAGTCCCCACCAGTTCCAGAGTCTCCTCCGGTTCCAGAGTCTCCGCCAGTTCCGGAGCCATCACCGGTTCCACCTTCTCCGCCGGTTCCCGGATCTGTACCTGTTCTGCCGCCGGGATTTGGAATGCTCAGCATCGCAGCAATTTTAGAAAAAACTGCCTTTGCGATATTGGCAGGATTGGGAATATCATCTTTCTTTACTTCCACATAGGAAACGCTGCCGCCAATGGCAGTTTTGGTGGATTCCACAAATTCCACCGTATCCGTAGATACCGATTCTACTACAGTTTCAACTTTTGTATCTTCCTTGGACGCATTGATCTCAGATTCAGACTTAACTTCATCTGCCACGTCAATCTTTTTATATTCAATCTGGTCTTTGACTGTTACAACAGAAGTAATGCCTTTGACTTTGCTGCCGTCAATCTCATCCGGAGCAGTGATCCTCACGGTATACTCACCGGGTTTGATGCTGCTGATATAAATAATACCGTCTTCATCATCATCCACTTTTGTCAGCTTTTCCGGTCCGTCGATCTCTACTTCAAACGGCTGGTTGCCGATCAGCTTTCCGCTGCTTTTGTTGGTGAATTTGATCTTTAAATCTTTCTGCACAGAAGTCAGCTTCAGTCCCACTTTCACCTCTGTTACCAGCTCTTTTTCCTCATATTCACCGTCAAAACTGCTTTCTTCCTGTACCAGCTCCGCCGCTTCCCGGGCCGCGATCCTGGCATCTGCCACAGCGGTAAACACACCTTCGCCTGCAATGCCGATGGCTTCCATCTTCATACCGATCTCAGCCATTGCCTCCACCTGCTTTTTGCCGGCCTGTGAAACCATGAAAATACCGGCAGTCAGAACCGCAACGATCACCACCAAAAGACCGGTTGCCGCAATGATACGGTCCATCACATCAAATTCAGCCATCAGACCGCCTTTTTTACGCCTTTTAGCTGATTTTTTCTGCACGGGTCTGGAGCCGCTGTTTTTTCCCGCTGTCCTGCTTTTTACAGGCTCGGATTTTGCCGCACTTTTTTTCACGGAAGCTGCACCCGCCGCAGCTGCAGCTGCCTTTCCGGCAGTTTTTACGACCGGCGTTTCCTCGATCCAGACATTCTCCATCCCCAGAAGTTCTCTCGTTTCATCTCCGATGGTCACTTCCTTTTCCGGCATGGTATCCCATAAATCGTTTGATTTCTGAGATGCAGTGCCTGCTTCTGTGATATCTTCTGCCGCAGTTTCAGACAGATTCCGACTTCTTGTTTGCTCAGCTGTAGTTTCCTGCAGCTTACTGTTATAAGCCTGCAGTTCTTCATCCAGATCAAAATCCATGATCTCTGTCTGTCCGCCAACCGGCTGTTTTACCGGCTTTGGTGACGGTCTTTTTACACTTTTTTTATGTTTGACAGCCGTCTTGGACGGTCTTTTTCTGATGTTTGATTTCATTGGTATCTCTCCACAATTATTGATATAAGCGCGCATCTGCGCAGGATTTGTCGACGGCTTGCGATTGCAGAACCTGATGTTTCATGACAGAATTAAACCATACCCAACACGAATCCCCAGGAAAGGAAGGTAAATTTTGTATGATGTACATCCATTACTGCAAATACTGTCAGAGAATCCATATTTTAAACGGTCACAAGCACTATTGCCCCCGATGCAGCGGGCATTTGGCCGAACTTACCGTTTCTTATCCGAAATATGTAAATATGGACAAATCAAAACGTCAGGAGCTTCGCGCCAGATGCGCTGATCCGGCAGGACTTGCTGCACTGACTGCGCCCCCTAAAAAGACGTATGAATATGCCAAATGGTTACAGCTTTCCATGTCAAATATAGAAAATCAGCATTCCGGCAACTATGCAGCCTATTCCCACTAATTTGCGGCGGGTCAGTTTTTCTTTAAAAAACAGGGCGCTCAGAACCGGAACCAGCACATAACCTAAAGATTCCACCACCGGGGCATTTAAAAAATCAAGTTTGCGCAGTCCCATAATACTTAAAAAAACGGAACCGAACATGAAAGCATATCCGCTGATGACCCAGGGATTTAAATATTCCCGGATAAAGGAATCATACTGCTTCATGGCACCTTTTTTTAATAAAATCTGTGAAAAGGATGCCACTGTCACAGAAGCTGCCAGATACAGATAATGATATTCAAATGTCATCTGTGCCCTCCTTTTGCCCATTGATGATCACCGTTCCCAAAACCACCAAAAGTGCGCCCAGTATCTTTTTGAAAGTCAGCGCCTCTCCAAAGATAAGCACCGCCCACAAAAGCGACCACAAAAGGGCTCCGGCCCGGTTCGCATAGGCAACGGACAGTTCAAAACGCTTGATCATCTGCTGCCACAGGACCGCATATATACCTAAAACGACGATTTCTGCACCGTATAACAGCAAAAAAGCAAATATACTGTCTTTGGAAGCCTGTGCAGCAAATTTGCTGATGATCGTCGAAAACGTATAGATCATGACCACCAGCTGCAAAAGGAAAATATCCTTCAGACTGCTCTTTTTTTTCATACTGCCCCTCTTTTCACGGTTCGTTTCCGAACTATTATGCACAGTATAGCATCTTTTTCGCATCTGGAAAACAGAAAATTTCTGTATATTTTCTTAATTTCCATCCTGATTCTGGACAGGCTGATTGGGGAATGATAAGATAGAGCAAACGTAACTGCTGCAAATTGGGCGGTTACCGGCAATACAATGTGCAGCGCAGAACGCATCCGGCGGCGCGGAACGAGAGGTAAATGTGAGCGATCCTGTAAAACGCAAAAAAAAGAGAAGAAAAAAGAAGAAAAAACAGCAGGTAAATATCCATCTGATCATCGGCGGTGTTATGCTGCTTGTTCTGATCATCATGCTGGTTAGACTCTTTATCTGGAACCGGGGAACCCATTCCGGATATGATCCCGATAATATTACGGATGAGTTTGATACAGAGGTGCTGGATTATATTCAGCCGCTGGATCCGGAGCTTTTGGCCGGCCGCGAAGATGACGGCGTCATGACGATCCTTGCACTGGGTAATGATCCGTTCTCCGACGAACGCGGCAAGGACGGCATCGCAGAAATGATCGCCGAAGGTCTGGACGCCACTGTTTTAAACGGTGCATTCCCCGGCAGTACCATTGCCACCAAATATCCGGAATACAGCAATTCCTATCCTTTGGACGGTCTTAGCCTGTACTGGGTTGTGGCTGCCCTGGCTAATCAGAATTTTGATCTGATGAACCGCGTCACTGCGGATCTTGGCAATCCTTCCGCTGCTGCTGCAGCCGAAACACTTGGCAGCGTGGACATGGATAAAGTTGATGTTCTTACCATCATGTACGATCTGCAGGACTACATGGGTGACCGTATCGTATATGACGACACCAATGAAAACAATATCAACAGCTGCTGCGGTGCCCTCAATGCTTCCATCGATCTGATCGAACAGACCTGGCCGCATATCCGCATCGTTGTACTCTCCCATCCTTACGGAACCTTCACCACAGGCGACGGAAAGGTTGTGGACGGCGACAGGGATGACCTGGGCAACGGCACTCTGACCGACTATCTGGGCTGGATGATCCAGATCTGCGTTTCCAACGGTGTTACCATACTTGATAACTACTATGGCGCTGTCACAGTGGAAGATACCCATCTTCTGACCAATGGCTTCCACCTGACTGTGGAAGGAAGACAGAAAGTGGCTGACAGGGTTATTGACCTGCTGGACGGGAAGTGAGGAATAAGTGATTTCAAAAACAGCGGACCGGTTTGTACCGGTCCGCCGCGCATGTGCATATCAAATGCCCCATTATTCACTTTTCTTAAAAATCTCCACCTTCTCAAACCGATAAATATCATATGCTTCAACAGTTCCCACAAGCACCAGGGAATTTTCTGCAAAGCCGCCTTTTACCGGGCGGCTTTTGTTGTGGATCAGATACTGCACATAATACTCTTCCAAAAGCGGAGCCAGTGCCTCCAGATCAATGGGATCTTCCTTCATGATCCGGTAGATGGGATGCGTATCCCAGTTCCACTCCCAGGATGCCACCAGCATCTCACGGCCGTAGGGCATCTGAATTTCAGAGGAATACTGTCTCACAAAATGGATCAGTTCGTCAGGAAATACCGCCCAGATACGTTCTTCATCCTCTGCAGGCATGATCTCATTGCAGATTGCGATCACATTGTTGGGAATATGATAGCGGTTTTCTGCTTTGGAAACATACTGGTTTTTGTATACACAGCTGCCTGTCAGGATAAAAAGCACCGCAAGAACCACAAATCCGATCCTGTGATATCTGCCAAAGACCTTCACCCCGGCATAAGCGATCACAACCGTCATAGGCAGCATCCAAAGCAGGCGATAGTAAGTACCCTCATCCAGCTTGTCCATCACCATCTTAAATACCGGCAGGAAAAACAAAATCGTGATCACAGCCGAGGATTCCACCAGGATCACACGTATCCGCTTTTCTTTTTCCGTAACTAGCAAATATACCACTGCTGCCAGAAACAACAAAGGGAAAATACCGGTACCGCAATAATTTTTAAATATTGTAAAAATCTCAGCCATCGTATCCCCTCCTTACAGCAATGCCGGTAAAAATACCAGCAGTACAAGATAAAACATATTGGGGATACAGCATGCCGCCAGTTTGGGCAGCAGGGAAAATTTCTTAAAACGCACTGCCGCCACACAGCCGATGACTGCGATCAAAAGTGCCGCCAGAAACGCGCCCATACTGGTCATCATGGCCGCACAGATATTGTTGACTGCCAGAAGTGCCCAGAAACCGCCTTTGCACTGACCGTTCTCTTTTGCAAAAATCTCCAACAAAAGCCATACAACCGTTAACAAAATCAAATTCGCCAGCACCGATTTCCCCTGCCAGGTACGCATCAGGAAAAATGTTGCATTGGTATAACTGGAAGTATTGCCCCAGATCTGCAGAATGCTCACCAGCGCCAGAAAGACCGGCAGCTTTTCCCCGTTGATTCCGGGCAGTCTGCGCGCTGTTTCATAATAACAAAGATAAGTCAGCGGAATCAGCACCAAAGGCAGAAGCGAATGCGCCACGATCGTCGCATGAATGCCCGTCATGCGCGCTGCATAAGCGATCCATAACGGAAGGGTTGCCAGTGAATGACGGATATCCAGTTCTGACGATAATCCTGTATACGGAAGAATCCTGTTTAAAGTGCCGGTCTGGTCAGCCAGTACCGACTGCACCACATAAAAGGTATCATCGCCGTCAAACATCGCACAGGTAAATGCCATATACACCTGCAGCGCCACAAGTCCAAGCGCGATCACCCAAAAGCCCCGGCAGATCCAGGTGGTATCAAAGAGCTTTTGATATTCCGAAAATCCGATCACTTCATACCAGTGAAGCTTCTGCTTTTTCCACTGCAGTCCGGCGCGCAAAAGTCCCGCTGCAGACAAAACCGCATAAAAAACGGTCGTCGCCGGCACCAGATATTTCATGCCGAATGCCTTCTGAATCAGGATCGGCACCGCGATCAGCTGAAATGCAGCCCAACAGGTCAAAAAACCTGCCAGATAAATCTGGGAGATACGTCTGGTTTTCCCCATATTTCCGCCATATAAAAGCCCTGTACAAAACGGTGCCAGAACAAACACAAAGGCAAATCCCAAAGCCTTCTGAATCATGCGTTCACCTCGATCACGTGATTTTTCTTCTCATAGCCGTCTGAAAGATCAAACTGCCATACCGTATTTCCTTCGCTGTCTTCCGAAATCTTCTCAAATCCCTGCAGCGCATAAAACTCCCGCACCATATTATTTTTGGCGGTGGGATAATAATAACCGAAAATCTTTGTAATGCCGCGCTCTGCACAGGCTACTGCCAGCTCATCCATCATGGCAAACTCCATGTCACGCTTTAAGACACGGCAGCTCATCAGCCACAGATCAAGATGCAGCTCTTTTTCATTCTGCTCACTCATTTTCTGTTTGCCGATCACCACAGATACCACACCGTTATCGCCAAATTTATCTTCCAGCTTGCCGTACAGTGTGATACAGCTTTCATCCTGTGCCATATTCTCAATATCTGCCTGAGAATAGCGGCGGGTGGTCAGATTAAACTGATTGCTCTTATTGGTCAACTGCGCAATACGCGCCATATAAACACTTTCAAAAGGCCTGATCGTTCCATGCATCTGCAGGGACAGAAGATACTGACTGTAATCAGCAAAAGAAGCCTCCTGCTGCGCACGCTCGATGTTTGCCTTATACATCTCATTGCGCTTTTTATCATCCTCAGACAATGCGGTCAGCTCAAAATAACCGCCTCTGTCCAGAACCTTAATATAATCTTCGGGTTTTCCGATTTCCGGTGCTGTCACGCCAAAGGCCTGCTGTCTGACAATCTCTCTTTCTGCCGGATTGTCATCCGCAAACACCAGGCTGTCTGGCATAATATTCATTTTTGCTGCAATTTCCAGAATATTCTTACTCTTGGGCTCCCAGTTGGCCGCAATGATGATAAAGTCCTCGGGACGCAGAATTCCTGCCGGATGATTCAAGCCGGCAATGGCATTTTCATGCTCGTTTTTAGAAGCCACATTCAGCATCACGCCGTAATCTTTTAAGGACTTCACGTAAGCCTGAAACTCAGCGAACACCTGACCCATGGAAGTTTCCTGACCGATCTCCAGATTTTCCACGCCGTCATCGCCGACAATACCGCCCCAGAGCGTATTGTCCAGGTCCAGCACCAGAGACTTTTTATTTTTCCCGTAAACAGACTTGATGATATTTGCCAGATTATGTGCCATCCAGGGGATCGCATTCAAATCCATTGCATATTTGTACATATGCCAGTAGGATACGGAGCACCACTTGTCCAGTCCGTAAACTGCGGACTGATAATTGATATCATTGATGAAAAAATTGGGATGCAGACGCGCATACTCTGCAAAACGCAAATTCAGCTGACTGACAAAATACGTTCTGCCATGCACATCCACACCATCCTGATTGCCCATCAGACGGTAAAAAGGATATTCAAAATTATTCTGGATCACCGGGCAGTGCCAGGTCTGCTCCAGTTTCTTCCACATCATCTCGTACTTGCCGTACTCTGTATCCAGCATGGCCTGTACATCTTCTGTCGATGCTGTCACCGCAGGAAATTCACGGATATTGCGGATGCCGGTATGAATAAAGATCAGATCCGGTGCAAAGGCATTGAGTTCTTCATTGCCAAACATGGCATCTTCCCAGTACATATTGTACTCAGACTCGTAAAAGGACGCTTCAATCCCATGATTGAGTAAAAAAAGCTCCAGTGTTTTTACGATCGTATGCGTGGTGGATCCGCCCAGAACGGCGATCTTTTTCTGAACGCGGCTGCTGCCGTCAGACAGAAGCTGCCGTTTGATGCTTTTGCTTTTTTTTAAGATATATTCACTGTCAAAAGGATATTCCAGTTCGTGTAACATTGCTACCTCATTCATCTGCGCCGGACTGCGCAGTTATTTATTTAACCCAGCGGTTTACTTCATGCAGCCTAAACTCAAAATCTCTTCTGTCTTTGACGCCCAGATTATGCAGGATCAGACCGGAAAACAGAGACTGGATGGCAGCCAGTGCCGCAAATCCGCACACGATCAGTGTGGGGAACTTTGCAACCAGACCGGTCGCAAAATATTCCGCCAATACAGGAATGAAAAATCCTGCCGCGATCAGCAAAAGCACCAGTGCAAGCGCACCAAAGAAGGAAAACGGCCGGTACTGTCTGAACATACGGAAAATGGTAAACAGCACCTTCATACCGTCAGAGTAGGTATTTAACTTGGATTCACTTCCCTCAGGTCTGTCGCGATACGTCACCACCACATTTTCCACCTGCATATTGTTGTATACCGCATGAATAGTCATCTCGGTCTCAATCTCAAAGCCCTTGGACATAACCGGGAAAGTCTTGACAAACTGATAGGAAAAGGCACGGTATCCGGTCATGATATCCTGAATATCAGACTTAAACAGCATGTTAATGGATGCTTTTACCAGGCTGTTGCCCATATTGTGAAAAGGTCTTTTGTTTTCTTCAAAGTATGTGGAAGAAAGACGGTCACCCACCACCATGTCAGCCCTGCGCAAAATCACCTTATCTGCCATCTCGCGGGCAAATTCCAGTGGGTAGGTGTCATCGCCGTCGATCATGATGTAGCATTCCGCTTCGATCTCACGAAACATTCTTCTGATTACATTACCCTTACCCTGTTTAAACTCCTGACGCACCACAGCACCCGCATTGCGTGCGATCTCAGCAGTTTTGTCAGTGGAATTGTTGTCATATACATAGATCACTGCCTCCGGCAGCTCACGGCGGGTATCGGTAACTACTTTTTCAATTGTTTTTTCTTCATTATAGCAGGGAATTAAAACTGCGATTTTATCCATGGTTTTGGTTCCTTTCGGGGTATTTATTTGCTGCATTTTCAGGCAGCTACAGTGTACATCAGCCTGACATCGTTTTTATGAAAACAGTTTGCTGCAAAGCGCAGCATTTTCCACTTTCCGTCCTTCGTCCAGATAAAACTGCAGTGCTTCCGGACTGCTGAATTCGTCAGTAATCTCCGTTTCCAACAATGTCCCCGGATGGAACAGGATTTCCAACTGTCTGTTTCGTTTTTGACTCACACAAAGCATATCGGGAAGAATTCTGCGAATCCGTGCTTCGTCCATGTGTCCGCTCATCACAAGCCCCCAAAGATGCATAGGCTGACATCCCATACGACGCATTTTGGGTGCCGCATACAACGCGCAGAAATTCAAGATCAGATTTTTCACAAAATTAACCGGCCTGTAGGTTTTGTATAATGATACCTGTTTTAAAAACGGCAGAATTGGTTCCGAAGAATTTCGAATATAGGCAATCTGAAACCTTTCTCTTTTGATCACTGCACAAAGCGCGTCAAATACCACCGGAATCATCTGGGTATGCTGATGCCCGTCGATCCAAAGCGGACCGGTCAGCTGCAATGCCTCTTTTACTCTTTTGATCTGTGCCACGATCTCAGTTTCCAGCTGCTTTTGCAGCTTCTTTCTGCCCGGCAGGAAAGAGGCCAGAAACAGACTTCCCCAACTTCTGTTCAAATAACCGTTCTGATCCGTCAAAAGCGATACTTCCGACCGCTCTGCCAGACAGGGACCTTCCATCAGATTCAAATGCACACTACAGGTTACTGTTTTAGGAAAAGCAGGCTGCGCTTCCAAAAACAGCTGAACATCCCGGTCAAATCCCTCAAAATTGGGAAGTACACTGATGCCGTCCAGAAGCCCTTTTTGGCAGCATTCCAGCATCTGTGCAGAGGTATGCGGAGAAAGTCCGTAATCATCCGCATGTAACATCACATATTCAGGCTTCATCTTAAACTGCCCCCTCATCTGATACTGCTTCATCACCTTCTGTACATCCCTCATCCAGCACAAACGCTTCGATGATATATCTGGGGCGTTCCTTTACTTCCATATAAATCTTGCCCACATATTCGCCGACGATCCACTGAGACAGCATGATCATACCGCCGATCAGACAAAGAAGCACCACATTGGTGGTCCATCCCTGTACAGTCACGCCCCTGATCCAATCAAACAATGCTGAAATCATCACACATCCGCCGAATACACACATGATAATTCCCAGAAAACCGATCAGTTTTAACGGCACGGTACTCATGGAGGTGATTCCGTTCATCGCCAGATTGATCATCTTTTTCAAGGTATATTTAGACTGCCCCAGCTCGCGTGCCTTTACATCAAAATATACAATATCAGATTTAAATCCCATCTGCGGGATCAGACCGCGCAGAAACAGGTTCACTTCCTTATACTCGCTCAGCGCATCCAAAGCCTTTTTGGACATCAAACGGTAATCTGCATGATTTGTGATCACCTCACAGCCCATCAGATTCATCAGCTTGTAAAACAGTCCGGCACTTTCCTTTTTAAAGACGCCGTCTGTATTTCTGCTGTTGCGCACACCGTATACAATCTCACAGCCATCCTGATAGCAGGCAATAAAATCATCCAGTGCTTCGATATCCTGCTGGAGATCCGCATCAATGGTGATCACCATATCTGCCTTTTCCCGTGCGGTCAGCATACCTGCCAAAATCGCACTTTGATGTCCATAGTTTCTGGAAAAGCTTAAGCCGCCAAACAGCTTGTCCTTTTTATAGACACTGTGGATCAGCTCCCAGGTTCTGTCCTTACTGCCGTCATTGACAAACAGTACCTTACTGTCGGCAGAAATTTTGCCTTCGTTCATCAGACGGGTCATTTTTTCTTTTAATTTATCTGCTGTGATCAGCAGCAGTTCCTCTTCATTATAACAGGGTACTACCAGGTATAAGCAATTGGGGCGCATATACACTTTCCTCATTTCTTTCCCGTATCTCAAACTTGAATACTTATAATCTGTTTTATTGTAACACAATAGTTCTTTCAATGAAACAAGAACTTTTGAAACGATTTACGTTCGTTTTAAACTTATTAAATTCGTTTTTAAATATGTGCATTTCAATATACAACTATTATAATCCGTCTTTCGAATTTTAATTTATACTATAATTTTATTCAAAGGATCACCTTTGAGCGGAACCGTCCGCCAGAAAGGAGTTTTATGGAAAAGGATTACAGTAAATTCCTGCGTGACAGAATCACCCAGCTTCGAATCAGCAAAAACATTTCGGAATATCATTTAAGTTATACAATCGGCAAATGCAAAACTTACATTCAGGCCATTACCTCCGGCAAGTCACTTCCTTCCATGGAAGCTTTCTTTGACATCTGTGAGTATTTCGAACTGACTCCCGCCGAGTTCTTTCAAACCGGCTCCAAAGATTCCACACAGCTTCGCCGCATCCGCCGACGGCTCGAAGAGCTTTCCGAAGAAGATCTGACACTTATAGAACAACTTCTGGACAAATTCTGAGCCTGTACATGTAAAAGATAAAGGAGACAACCGCTTATGAAACCAGAATCAGATGAACTCGATGACAATGAAATCATCCATATCCCAGATCATAGAGATCTGTCATCACTGCGCATTTATACCCGTAAGGGCTACACGGATCTGCAAAATATTGATACCATGTGCGAGGCATTGGACATCACCCCGGAAACCATAGATGCCATGGTCATCACAGAACTTTTTAAACTGGATGAATGAATCCTGCAACGCCAAAGCCGGAGCGTACTTTTAAGTGCTCTCCGGCTTTCTTATGAATTGTTCAGGCTCTGCCTGTATCTGTAATCATCCTCTGATGCCCAATAAATTCAGCACAGTCTTTTTAATCCAGAAGAGAGAAAAAAAGATTTCAAAAGACAAGACTGTTCCCAGCACATATGCCATCGGCAAATGTCCGTATTTAACATAAAACTGCTGTTTTGCCTGATAGTCGAAACGGATATGACGGATTGGCCCACCGATGGGATCACTGGTATTTCGCTGGTTGTGAATCAGCTGTATCTTACCGGTATAATACATGCGGTATCCAAGCTGCTCCATCCGCATGGACAGAATCGGCATTTCCATAAACAGCACTGTCGAAGGATCAAAGCCTTTGATCTCCACAAACTTCTGCATATCGATCATGACAAAGGAGCCGCTGATATAATCATAAAACCCATCCTGTGCCTGCTCGATCCAATCTTCACGTTTATGTTTTCTCATGGATTTGGGTAAAAGCAGATTCCAGTAATATCTTGTCAGGGCACTCTTGACACGCACAAATCTGGCCGGATTCTGACATTCCCCTTTATCTGTTGTGATGGCAGGACCGACTGCCGCCGCTTCCGGATTTTCTGCAAATACCTGCTGCAGTGTTTTTAAAGAAACCGGTTCTGGAAAACGGATGTCATTATTGGAAAACAGCAGATAATCAGGTTCAAAATATTTATGTGCGATGGCCGCTCCCATATTATTGCCTTTGGCAAGGCCAAGATTGGTTAAGGTTCTCACATAATACACCGGTCTTCCAAACAGTGTCCCTTCCCACATACTGCCGTTTTTTACTTCAATTCTTTTTGCATTTTTACATGCTGTCATAAAATCGCTGCTGTCTTTTAATGCCGGATCATTGTCGATGATCACGACAGAAACATCGCGCCAGTCACGGATCATACGGCTGCAATG
This sequence comes from Lachnospiraceae bacterium, assembly GCA_017500935.1. GTDB lineage: Bacteria > Bacillota > Clostridia > Lachnospirales > Lachnospiraceae > Gallintestinimicrobium. The sequence continues at coordinate 11,631 of JAFVXW010000065.1, read as the reverse complement.
CTCCAGATAGGCTATGGTGTCATTCATTGTTTTGTAGTCTACGATGATAAGAGATGTTTTCATATCAAAAATTCCTTTGTTCTATCCCGTTAATATGTTTTTCAGTATAACAGCTATGTGAGAAAATTACAATGTATGGTTCTATAAATCAAGGGCATTATCATTTCTGTCACACCCAGCTATCTATTAAACGATTTATATTCGATTCAGATGCATTACATTCGTCATCCTCCTCATTTATAACGATTATGTTTAATCTTTGTTTTCCATTTTTATCCTATAATTTTATCCAGAACACCATATTGCGTGTTCTTCTTCACAGAAAGGAAAACACATTATGAATAAAGATTACCCTAACTTTCTCCGCGAAAGAATCACCCAGCTTCGGCTTGAAAAGAATATTTCCGAATATCATCTGAGCTATTCCATCGGCAAATGCAAAACATATATTCAGGCAATCACCTCCGGCAAATCGCTGCCTGCCATGGAACCCTTTTTTGACATTTGTGAATATTTCGAACTGACTCCTGCTGAGTTCTTTCAGGATACCCAAAAAGACTCCGCACAGCTTCGCCGCATTATTCATAAAGCCAGAAAGCTTTCCGATAAAGATCTTGAACTTTTGGAACAGATACTTGATAAGTTCTGAGAATGTGTGAAGAAAAAAGTGAAATAGTTAATGACAAAAGCGATTCGGAGCATGTTAAACAGCATGCTCCGAATACATTTGCTTATTCAGTCACTAAATTGCTTTATGTCTGCTATACACCATACTCAATTTATGGTATCATAATGAAACAATAGTACAATAAATGTACATCCTTGAAAACACCAAACCAAGAGGAACACCATGAGAATCAAGAACTCCATCATCAATTTAATATATATCTGGGGCTCCACGCTGCTGATCACAATCCTCAGTCTGGTCACCCGAAGGCTATTTCTGGACGCTTTAAAGATCGATTATCTGGGATATGACGGACTGTTCACTTCTATCTTTTCATTTCTGACCTTATCAGAAATGGGAATTGCCGGCATCATCACCTATCACATGTACAGCGAGATTGCTTCCAACAACACGGAGCAGATACGCAGACTGCTGTATATGTACAAGACAATTTACCGGATCGTTGGTATCTTCGTTCTGACAGCCGGATTGCTCGTGAGCCTGTTTTTGCCATTTATCTTAAAAGATAATACCGACAGCTGGGGATTTATCTATACCATTTACTACCTGCAGCTTTTATCTACCCTTTGCACATACTTTCTGGCATACCGCAGAATCCTTTTTGTCACCTACCAGAAAATTTATTTTTGTACAATGGTGGACACTGCCGTCACAATCATTTCTACCTTCCTCAAAATGGCAGTTCTGATATGGTTCAAAAATTATATTTTATACCTGCTTGTAGCAACTACTGCCAATATAGCCGCCAATCTGATCATTGCCTGGCGCTCCAGAATCAGTTTTCCTGATATTCTGAAAATAAAGGTTACCAAAGAAGACTTTAAAAAGTTAAATCTCTGGTATGATGTCAAAAACATGATGGCAACCAAAATAGCCGGAACCATCTATGGCAGCTCAGACAGCATTATCATGACAATGTTTTTGGGAGTCGGTGCCGTTGGTCTTGTCAATAATTATCAGATGATTTCCGCTAAGATTCAGGAATTTATCATTTCCATTTTCAAAGCCCTGCAGGCCAGTATTGGAAATATGGTTTATGATAAAGACAAAGAGAAAGGTATTGATTTTTTCTATGCCCTGGATCTCCTTGGTTTCTACATGGGATTGACAGCCGCAGTAGGCATGATCGTTGTCGGACAGGACTTTATTGTTTTTTGGCTGAAGGATACCGGTCTGCTGCTTTCCATGGCATTTTTAGTATTACTTTCTCTCAATGTTTTTATTGCAATCTGTAATAATCCGATGAATTACTTTCGGAATACATTAGGGCATTTTGAAAGTGATCGAAATTATATGATCGCAGCGGCGCTGGTAAATGTAGTCCTTACGTTACTTTTTATTACTCCTTTTGGAGTAGCCGGAGTCATGATCGGAACCGTTGCCGGTCATCTGCTGATTTTCATGGGCAGAACTGTTGTAGTATATAAACATTATGTGCAAAAGTCTGCTTTGGGATATTACGGATGCTTTCTGATCCGAATGTCATTAATGATACTTACCGCTTTAAGTACCTTATTCCTTGTCAAACCTGTTGACGGGGGACTTATCGGAATACTCATAAAAGGAATTGTCAGTGTAATCACTTCCAGTATTGTGTTCCTTGTATACAGTATCCGGCGGAAAGAATTCAAAGTCATTTTAACGTATATCAAAACAGTGATAAAAATGCTGACAAATAAGTCAAAAAATAAATAGACACGTTGGAGAATAACATGAGCGTGATAGAAAGAGCCAAACGAAAACTGACCACAATCAAGAAAAACGCTGAAATATATAAGCCTTATTACAATACCAATGTAGGGCCAAGCGGCAAACAGCCGCCAATCTATAACCAGTACGGCGAACCTATGGAGTTGTTTTTTATCAGAGATATGCATACTGCCCATATTCCTTATGGAAATGTAGGCAAACATTTCCTTTGGGATCGGTATAACTGGGGACTCAACACCCATTTTTATACCCATAAAGCAATGCTTGAGACAATGGGAAAACCTGTCAGAAAATATGGAATGTTTGGGGAATCGAGAGCTATTGTTCCAAATGATTATGCTCTATTTGAAAAACATAACGGACTCGAAAGAGAATTTGATTCTATTTTCACATATGACGAAAAACTGTTGAATCAATTACCTAACGCTAAATTTTATCCTATTTGCGCAGAAGTCTGGTACGGAAAAAATGATTCTTCTATCATTGATCCCTTAGCCTATACTGGAAAAAGCAAAAATACTTCTATTCTTTCCTCCGATAAACAAATGTGCGAAATGCATAAATTAAGAATAGAAATCGCCCGCACATGTAAGAAACAGGCTTTAGCTGATGTCATGGGTACCATTGACAATGGTGCCTATGTTTCCATTGAACAAAGCCTGCAGAATTATCGGTATTCTTTCGCCATCGAGAATGAATTATCTGACTATTTCTTCACTGAAAGACTTACCAGCTGCTTTATGGCACAGACAATCCCGATTTATATCGGTGCCAGAAAAATTGATGATTTTTTCAATCCCGATGGCATTATTAAAATGGATGTTAAAGATGTGAATAATCTGGAGACAATTTTAAAACAATGTACCAAAGAAGAATATGAACAAAGACTTCCCGCTATATTAGATAACTTCGAAAGAGTACAATGTTATCGAAATATGCAGGATTATTTGTATGAGAAGCTTTTGTAACATCTCTCTCTCTAAAACAGATGGTTTCAAGACTCCCTCTCCATGAAACCATCTGTTTCTTAGTCATTCTATAAACTTTTTATTTTCTTACGAATATCAAGAAAATCCTTTACAGCTCTCATACCAATCTTAAAAATTTTCCTGTAATTTATTGAATTAGTTCCACCTTGTCTAGGTTTGAAAGATACATGCTTAAAAATAACTCTTTCATTATAACGAACCATAAGCATTGTCAAAATAATATTCGGTAGATTGTAATGTTCCGGCAATATAGGAAGATACTTTTTCAGCACATCCGCTTTCATTAACCTAAAAGGTGCATTTGCATCCGGCACACGTACCTGATAAATAAGTAAAAGCAAAAATCTGACAACATTCTCGATCAGCACACGCCCTTTTCCATCTTGTCTTCCAGACCTTTCCCCAATAATCGCATCAAATCTATCCTTATCCCCCCAGAATTCTTCAAATTCTGCCGGATTGGTCTGTCCGTCAGAATCAGTTTGAAAAATATAATCAGCCCCTTTTTCTATTGCATATTTATATCCATACAAAACAGTATCACCATGACCGCCATTCGCTTTCGATAACGGTTCTAAAAGTGGATACTTTACGGCAGCATTCACCAACATTTCCCAGGTTTTATCTTTACTACCATCGTTAATAATTATCATACGTGACATACCATTGGCATTATGCTGCTCTACTATCGGATACCAGTCAGCTATCACTTTATCAATATTTTCTTCTTCGTTGTACGCCGGTATGATAATATATAAAATCTTGTCCATACAGATAACTCCCCCTTATTTCAGAAATCACATTAAACATTAGATTTCTTTCTAGATTTTAAATGCAATGAAATATAGGTATACATGTAATATACTCCATATGCAGCTTCTGGAATCAGCCATACAAAATACGGAAAACAATATCGTGATAATGATTCCCATATCAACTGAAACGTGAATCCACCTAGTAACAATATCTGAATCAAAAAATGTAATTTGTGTGTTTCACCCTTTCCAAATTGCTTACATCCAACTAGTAAATTCAAACTATAAACAACAACCATATATACTATAAATAAACGGAATATTACATCGCGTATTCCACTATGAAAAAAAGTTAGATATCTTGGAGAATTAGCTGGTTCACCTATACTGGTATCATTCGTAACTATCGTTTTTCTTGCCCCAAATGTCGGATCCAGCCATTGATATTTTATTTTTTCAACAAAAAAATTCCAATCTCGTTCTCCTCTAACATACTCTGACACCACTGTTTTAATTCTATTTAATGCTTCCCGGTTAGTTAGTTTTGCATCTGAATCATTTTCCATAAACAACTGTATAAATGAACCATCCTGCGCTCCAGGTCCCCCATCTGCATTTTCAGAGGTTATCCCCATATATACCCATGCTAATGCTGGAACTGCGTCAACGGGGACAATACCTGCTTCCGCTTCATAGATATAATCGATAATTTGTCCACTTCCCAAATATATACATAATGTCATCCCTAACATAATAATCATTTTCATAAAATACTTTTTACTAAAATGAATCATAATATAAAACAAAGAAGCTATACATGCAATCAATGCAGACTGATGCATTAAGATTGCCATCGGAAAACAAATTGCAAACAGCAGTATTCCCCCAATATCTTTATCTTCACAAAACCGCACAGTTCCATAAATTCCTCCTGCAGCCAAAGCTGCGGAAAACAATGTACCATACAAGAACGCCGTATATACAACAATCGGATAATAAACCACCAATAATATTGCAGTAAGTATTGTAATTCCTGCATGTTTCCATGCTTTCTCTACAGTTAGGCAAACAAATAGAAACAAGGCCAAAGCCGCAATGACATTAAATATTCTGAATGCCAACTGTGTATCGCCAAAAATCTTGATTGCCAATGTCATAAACAGCAACAACCCTTTATTTCTTGGGTACAAACCAAAATAATACGTATCCGGAATTCCTTCAGCTACACCAGCCAAAATCCTCGCATCTTCAAACAAAATAATCTGATCATTTTTTGGAACAGAATCATTGAACAAAATCCAAAAAGCACAAGCAACAAGCATACATGCGCTTCCAATTGCTAAAGTTATATATACACCTCTTCTTTCATCTTTACATCGCGAAAGTAGTATCATAATTCCTTTACAACAGAACACTAACAACACCAGCGCACTCATGCCCATGAGTATATATAACATCGGTCGATGCTCTTCTACTCGTCTTGCCAGATGATAGGAGTTTATATCTACCTTACAATGCCAAAACAAAGCCATTCCGGTTAATACAAACATGATGATCAGAAAAAGTGATGTTATAAACGACACAAATAAATTTATAAACTTATTTTTATTATTCATCAAAACCTCCGCTACTCTAAGCTATCTCTACTCAATATAACGCGTTGATCTCTTTCCATAATATTGTGCAGCGCCCTCTCTCCAAGGTGCAATCTCCGTTGACGAAAAAATCTCCGGCTCTTTAGGAGGCATTTCCAATAATACATCCTCTTCCGGCGAATTCTCAAGTTTATCAATATTACTTTCAACAACTTCAGCATATGCATGTGCTTCACCACTTAAAATCGCATATGCAGCTGAACTCCCAGTGATTCTGTTTGGATCTGCCACAAAAATCATCAAAACATAAGCACTTATAAAACCCAATATACCAATATAGATTTGCTTGCTATATGCAAACGCATCTAACTTGCAGATACCTTTTTTCTCAATCCATCCAATCAAATAGAATTCATTAATAATGCTTAAAATCAAAAACATAAAATAAATAATATTTAAAACTCGTCCTATCTCCCATGAACCAATTGCATAAATTTGTGGTGTAAACATTGCAGACAACAAACAATAACTGGAAACCAGCACTATTCCGGGCAATTTAAAGTCAAACTGCATTCTTCGTACAATTTTAGTCAAAACAGGAATTAATAGGACAATCATCCCAAACCAAATCCATCCCATCCATTCATTAAAAAGATAATCCAAACATACTTCAAATGATTTCAAAATTGATCCGATTGCTCCGTACTCTATGTAATCTCCGGATTTTCCCTGTCTCACATAATTTCCTGGTGCCAAAACATTTGCCATAAAAGCTCCCATCAATGCTAATCCCGGAAACATAAGAATCTTCACATACTGTATTTTCTTAAACAAGCAAAAACTTCCTGTTAACCCAACAAGAAGAATCATTCCTAATAAAGCTGAAACAAGATTTCCTCCACCACACATAACTCCTGCTATTGCTGCAAGCACAATAAAGAATCCTTTATTTTTTTTACATGCAGTAATTGCAAAGATTAAAAATGACACCAAAAGCAATGTCATTGCAAACGCAAGCACATAATGCACAGCTCCATTATACCAAAAAAAAGCCGATGCCTTGGCCACTGTCAAATGAATAGCAACCAAAGAAGCGATTCCGCCTACCAATATTCCTTCTACCCAATCAGCATTACACACCTTGCATAACAGCGCCACAAAAAACAATATAAAGGCCAAAACCACAATAGAAACAAATAATAACGGCACCAAATGATAACACTCCGTTCCCCATACTCCCGGTTGAAGTGCCATAAAGAAAATAGAACTAAATGTTCCCTGCCATGTCGTAAAATTATTTATCACTGTTTTGATTGCTGCATACATTGCACCACTTATACCTTCTCCACTTTTTACTGCCTGATAGGCATACGCACCGTATGAAAAATCATCTGCCTGCGGGAAAACATATCTGCCCGCATAAACAATCGGTATACAGGATATCCCCAATATAATTAACGTTATGATACACCCTTTCCGATAACTGATTACAGTATCAGGAAATTGAGATTTGTAAGTATTGTTACTTATCCAACAGGTTATCCCTATCAAATTGAATTCCAGCCAAATAATCGAGATAATCTGCAGCAATATCTTTGATACACTATCTGCTTCTACTCCACCTGTTTTTAAAACTACAATTCCAAAACAAAATATTATTGATATACTGGAGCTCAAAATCCCACAAACATTATTCTTAAATGATGACGGATGTAAATCAACAAATTTTCTGCAAGTCAAAATAGTTATGACTGCCAGAAGGAGAATCCACCCATTCATCCATTTCTCTGTATAATCATAAAAATAAAAAAATCCCAAAACAAATGCTTTAGCAGGATTCCAGTTAATTTCCGGAGTCCTGCCCCAAGTTAATAATACTACACTAATTATCGATAAAACACTGTACAAAAATTGATATTTGTACACTTTCAAGTTAATCTTCATTCCATTCACCCGCATACACAAATCATTTTATTCCATAATATTCTGCATACCACTCTGCAAATTTTGTAAGACCTTCTTCCAAGGAGGTTTTGGGTTTAAAACCAAAATCACGAATTAAATCTTGAACATCTGCATATGTCTGATACACATCTCCTGGCTGCATAGGTAAAAACTCTTTATCTGCTGCCTTATCTATTACCCCTGCCTTTATTAAACACCGTTCTAATGTTTCAACAAAACACAATAAACTCTCGGGGTGATTATTTCCGATATTATAAACTTTATATTTCACACCATCACTTGTTTCCTGCGGTGTTTTTTTCATTACATGTATAATTCCAGTCACAATATCATCAATATATGTAAAATCCCGATACATATCGCCATAATTATATATCTGAATTTTTTGACCTTTTATTAACTTATTGGTAAAACCAAAATAAGCCATGTCCGGTCTTCCCGCCGGCCCATATACGGTAAAAAATCTCAAACCTGTAGACGGTATTCCGTATAATTTGCTATAAGCATGCGCCATTAACTCATTTGATTTTTTTGTCGCCGCATATAAAGATACCGGATTATCTACCTTATCTTCTGTACTATAAGGAACCTTATCATTTGAGCCATAAACAGAAGAACTGGACGCATAAACTAAATGCCGTACTCCCACATTACCATCATCATATGAATGCCTACAGCATTCGAGAATATTGAAAAAACCGATTATATTACTCTCAATATAAGAATCCGGATTTGTAATGGAATAACGTACTCCTGCCTGTGCCGCAAGGTTAACCACTATATCAGGATGATACTTACTAAAAATATTCTCAACACAAATCTTATCGGCTATATTACCTTTTATAAATAGAAATCGTTCCGAACCTATTAATTGCTTCAAGCGATATTCTTTTAATTCAACATTATAGTAATCATTCATATTATCTAATCCTATAATCTGAATATCACTTTCTGTTTCAAGTAATCTTTTAGTCAAGTTTGAGCCTATAAATCCAGCTACTCCTGTTATAAAAACACGCAACATACTAAACTCTCCATTTTAATTTTGGCCATTTACACCTATTAGCGTATGACGCTTTAAATTTAATATTTCCTTACAACTTTTCCAGTTCCCATAAATATCAGCTTCGTGATTTCAGCCAAGCTGTCCATCAAATAACATTTTGTTAAATTTTTATCGGGAGGGGTAGAAGCTTGGTGCTTGTGTAAAACCATACCAGTATCTACCTCCGATGTCTTTAAACTGGCTTTGTGTAACAAAACTATAGTCGCGTACTCTTCACCATACAAAAATGTTTTTGGAAATAAGCCATCGTAATATTTTAAAAAGTCTTTAGTCAGCAAAAAAACACTTCCCGTAACAACATACTGATCCTCGTGTACTGTGTGAATACCCGACTTAGTATAATCAATTATTGTATCTCCATCTTCTACAAAATATCCTTCTGCTTTTTTTGATTTTTTTAACACTTTAGCATAAACCCACTCAACCGCAAAATGCTTCAGTAATCTTAAATACAAAAATTTCTTCTTATAAAAAATCCGGGTATTCTTTGTCCCATCAAGTTTATACGAAGTAGGATTAATCAGCCCAATATTTTCTACATAAGCATCTACACAATTTTTTGATATATATTTTTCTGTAAATATAGTATCTGAATTTGCAATCCAAATAAATTCACATCCCTTGTCTTTTAAATGTTTAATTCCCAGATTATTACCTTGAGCATATCCAAGATTAGTTGCCGAATAGATGATGTCCACATCTGAAAAATCAGAATATTCCTGCTTCAATCGCATCACAGATTCATTTCCGGAACCATTATCAACAATTACAACGCTCACCTCAACATCTTCTTGCTCAAGGACACTATTAACACATCTAATAGTTTCTTCGTAATTAATATAATTTAGTATCACAAACCCTACTTTTACCATATATTTTTCTCCCAAGATATCCGACATATTTTACTCCAATAAGATAATATGCCACATAAAAAATGCCAAAACAATATACCAAATATCTTTGCATAGCAAAAAACATCACGCACAAAATCAAAACAAATAAAACATTCACCACAATACATCCTAACATAAACTCAGGATATTTATTTGGAAGCTCTTTATTCCGGTATCCCCAAATCACCATCCAAAGGGCTGATAAATAAACAAATAACGCAATCAAATGACACAAACCATAAAATTCTGCTTTCTGAAAAAATACTGTACAAACAAATCCCTGTGGCATCATCTGTAACGTATGCAGGAAAACACGTCCTATATGTTCAATCAATAAGCCCCAAGCAATTTCATTTCCAACAGAAGATTCTAAATATGTATCAGGATTCTTGGAAAGATATCTTGTCCATGCCTCTCCTAAAACAGCTGTTCCTCCTGCAATATTGTTCATAATATCTTCCCATTTCCACAAATCATTACGTATATAGGCATAACGTGATTTTTGTTCATCTGCAACCGCAAAAATTTCCCGACAGAACTTTTGTTTTTCTATATCCTCAAACAATAAATAGTCATCTTCGTCAATTTCCCAGATTGCCTTATCGATGACAAGGTGACCATATTGCTTTGTAACATTATCATTGACACTTTCCTTTGCTGTATCATTTTTAATCTCTTCTACTGCTTTTATTTCTTCTGTTTTTACTTCTTCAACGCTCAGTTCCGTTTTTACATCCAAATCTACACTCTGAACAGTTTTTTGTTCTTCCCATGCATTAATTACCGAAATCATTCTCTGTCCTACCGAATTTGACATCAATATAATTCCTTCACCGATTCCGGCACTCATACCACATATACAAACACATATAACAAAGCAACCAATCCTCTTTAATCCTTTCTTTTGAATCACAATTCTTATCCACATTACATAAAAAAGAGCTGCTGCAGATAAAACAACACATAACTGAAGCTGCGTTCTTGTCAGCGCCAGACAACTGGACATCAGCATTGTGATTATAATCCATTTATATTGTTTGTCCCATATTGCTTTCAAAAAACAAATCATATATAAATAAAATAGCGGATACGCAATTGCTTCTGTTTTTATATCGTGACTAGAAACAGACTGCGGCAGATTGACTGTAAATGGCATAAATGCAGAGAATAACCACACCGGATATGACGCCAGATAACTAAGTTCAAATTGTTTCCTAACAAACTCTGTAAAAATAACAATACAAGCAATCGAAAGAATTGCCTGCGCTACAACAATTGCATATAAATATAGAGACTCTTTAAACAATAATTGATTTCCTTTAATTAACAGAGGGTATAAAGGCATAATCCCAGTTCGTCCATCACACGCCAAATAAGCCGGAGAATCTGACCACATCAAATATCCATTTTCTCCCAACGCAAAAAAAAGTAAAAATAATCCACTGAACATTACCGCATAATATAATGCTTTACTATTTAAATATCTCCACATTTTTTTCATTCATCAACTTCCTTTCAGTTTATGTACCTATAAGCTGTATTCACTATTTTTATGAACCAATGCATAATAATCATGATAATTACTATTTCCCATGCTTAACACAGTGCAATAACCGAATATACAAATACAGCTAAATAACCAGGCTCTCTTGTTTCTCCCACCTCCAAACAATATCAATCCAACAATCAGGGTAAGCAAGAACAAGCCCCTGTTCCTATAGAGAATGATTCTGACTTATACCCCATTTGATAGACACGTGGAATGAATGGTATAATCAAACCAATAGGAGGGATTGATTATGTCCAATAAGTACAGTGCAGAATTTAATGAACAGGCTGTAAAGCGTGTCTTAGCCGGAGAATCAGCTGCTAAGGTAGCAAGAGATCTCGGTATCAATGTTAACTCGTTATATACGTGGAAGTCCCGGTATACAGAACATCCGGAACAGCCTTTTGTCGGAAGTGGTCAT
>JAFVXW010000064.1 GCA_017500935.1 Lachnospiraceae bacterium | reverse complement strand
GCGGATACGGAAGTGAAAGTCAGAAGATGGGAATTCGGCGAAACGGCGAAAGACTATGAAGGTGCCGGTGATAAGAGCAGAAAGACAGAAGCGGATACGGAAGTGAAAGTCAGAAGATGGGAATTCGGCGAAACGGCGAAAGACTATGAAGGTGCCGGCGACAAGAGCAGAAAAACGGAAAAGAATACCGATGTAAAACCCAGAAAGTGGGAAATGGATCGGAATAATCCGGAAGGCAAGGGGTAGAGAAGTGCCACAACAGAAAAGAAAGAGGATCCTAAAACAAGAAAATGGCAGATGGTCGATAAGAATAAAGTTGCCGGCGGCGGTACAAGAAGTGCTGTAACCGAAAAAAGCAGTAAAGCTTCCGGCAGGAAATGGCCTGCTGTTTCCAGTGCAAAAAAACAGTCTATGAAGGATACAGAAGGCAGAAGCTGGGATAAACCGGGCGATAATAAATTGGGCGGCGGCACAGCAAGTGCAGCACAGAGCCCGAACTCCAAGGCAGAAAGAAGGATCTGGCCGGAACAGTCCAGTGCTAGAAAAAGACAGGAATAAAGCAGTAAAATGAAGGAGGTGAGAGGATATGCTGACGATCAGGGAGCCGATTGCGCTGAAAATACAGCGGCCACTCCAGTCTATCAGACAGGATATGGCAGAAAGGATGCAGGCAAATTATGGATTGATGCGTCTGCCCATCCGAAAGGAAGAATTGCTGCATATTACCTCTGAACCTCCAGAAGTTTATTTTGCGGAGGGGGATAACGTTCAGTTATTTACCAACATTAAAAATGAAAACCAGCAGGAGATCCGACTGGATGTTATCAACAATCTGATCAACCGCATCATGGTTTCCCAAACGGAAAACTTTACCTATCAGGATACGGTCTATATCAGCAGTGTCCTGAGAAAACTGGGTATCCGAGATGAAAAAACATTCATGAAGCAGGTATTCCAGCTGCAGAATGCCCATAAGGAGACCCATCAGCTTCTGAAGCAATATGAAAACAATCAGGAGATCCTGCAGATGCTGTTTACACAGGAGCAGGAACAGCGGAAAGCGGAAGGCAGACAGGCGGAAGTCCCCGCAGCAACGGAACAGCGTTATTATATCCACGATGAGATTTTCAGACGACTGGATACAGCAAAGATCTATCAGGATATGCGCTCTTTTACCAAAGGACTGCGCCATGAAAGCCAGCAGATCTTCCGAAATGAGTTTTCCATCGGGGAGCAGGCGGCGATGGTGCAGAATTTTCACCTGCATAACCTGAAACAGAAGATCATGCAGATGGAGACACCGCTGGTTTATTTTCATAATAACCAGTATGAATTTCTGCAGGAAAATCTGGAGGAAGTCAATGAAACGCTGGAAGAACGAATCAGTGCGGCGATCTTGCTGAATCTGACGAACCAGAGCTACAGCCTTCGCCAGCAGCAGATCGAACAGAACAGCCATAACTGGTATTCTGTTGCAGGGGCATTGTTTCAGACGGCAGAAAATACATGGAAACGATATGAAGCCAATCTGACAGAAAATAAACGTATTTCCAGTCAGATGACACAGGTGCTGGAAGAGGTCAGTGAAGTGAAACGGAAGGAAGGCGATATGATCCAGAATATCGTGCAGGAATTCCGCACACTGAATCAGGATTGGCAGAACAGCACAGAGCTGCGTCAGCAGATCCAGCAGCAAAACCGAATGCGGCAGGCAATCACAGAAGAAGTCAATATTGGCGGCGGCTCTTATTACCTGACGCAGGAAGAACTGGAACTGCAGTATCTGCAGCAGGAAGAACATGAGGAAGAACCGAAAGAGCCGACAGCGGTAACAGCGGAACAGCTGCAGAAACAGCTGGAGATCTTCAATCAGAAGAATTACGAAAATTATCAGAAACTGACAGAAATAGAAAGACAGCAGCCTCGCGTGAGGGAAAGAAAACTGGACCGCAGAAGAGCCCAGCAGGACGCTTTACGGGCATTGGAAAACCCCGGCGAGGTTCTGATGGAATTTGTTACAACAGAAGTGCATGACCCTGTTCTGGAAAGCCAGAAACAGCTGGAAACACAAATATATGAACTGTTTTCCGACGAAACGAAGGAAATATATCGTCAGTTCCTGCAGCAGAAACCGGATCAGCAGACTACATTCCTGCAGCATATCATGACACAGCCTGCGGAAAGCGAGCTTCGTCAGGAAGTGGTGCATGCCATCGAGCGGATGCAGCAGCAGGAAGTGGTGGAACGGATCGAACGGCAAATCGAGCGGCAGACAGAAATGATGCAGCCGACGGTGTCTCAGACCATTAATCAGGAGATCCGCCAGCAGATGATATCCTTGCAGGAACTGCAGAATTCTGCGGTTTATGAGCAGTGGGTGCAGCCGGCAGAGATCCGCTGGCAGAAAGAAGTGGAAACAGAAACACAGGTTTTGCAGCAGATGCGAACAGAAAGTGCGCACCTTGTAACAGAAAGAGAACGGGTGCTGCAGAAGGCTGAGGCTGAAGTATCCGCAATGACAGAGGATATCATGGAAAAACAGCCCATGCTTCATCCTTCTGAGACAGTGGAAACAGAAGAAATCTTCACAGTAAAAACGGAGCAGACCCTGCTGCAGCAGCAGGAACAGCAGATGCTGGAGATCCGTCAGAGCATTGAAAAACAGATTCGCAGACAGGAACTGGAAAAAGTTGCTGAACTGGCTGCAACACAACGGGAACTGCAGTTCCAGCGAGTGGATATCATCCATAAAGTGGAGGAACAACTGGTTACTGATGAGTTGATGGAAACGATCCGTACCCAGCAGCAGAATACCAGAAGAGAGGAACACAAAGAAGAAACGATCCTGCATCGTGACCAGATCAATCAGACTATGATGCAGAATACCATCAATCGTACCCAGCTGAATCAGATCGAAAATATCGATGAACTGGTGCAGCAGACGGTCAGAAAGCAGATGAATCATCTTTCTGATCAGGTATATGGAAAAATTGAGAAGAAATTAGCCACAGAGCGGAAGCGCAGAGGCTATTGATAAAAAAAGAAAGGAGGAAACCCTATGGCTGGCATAGATATTTTGAATAGCGGGCTGCGCAGTCTGACCGGTGCAGTGACAAAGGCATATATCAAATTTGAAGATGAACGGATCAATGCAAATGATATCAGAGTCAATGAAGTTAGAGCCAGATCCGCAGGTCTTCCTCCGAATTTTCCCGGAGGAGAAAAGATCACGGCGGCTGCGCAGAAGGCGTCCAGCATGGGGCAGTCGCTTTCCAAATCTCTTGGTGAGCTGATGTCCGGAGTGCTTCCCGGTACTTTTGATCAGAGTAATGTATTTGAAGTAAAATTCAATCCCTCTGAAATGAGTTTTCAGGCTTATGGCGGCGGCAAGGTGCAAAGAATGAATTATATTGGAGGAGAAGAAGATCAGAAGGTATCGGTGGAATTTGTGGAAATGAAACCGCGCATTATGCTGAATGTTCCATTGATATTCGATGATTATGAAAGAACAGATGCGTTTATGATGGAAAAATTCAGTGATCCCACTGCTATGGCAAGAACGGCGATCACGAGTGTTTCCAATACGCTGACAGGAGAGACATATAGTGTCAGACCGCAGGTAGAAGGCTTTATTGCGGCTCTGCGGAATAAAAAGACCAGAAAAATGACGTTCTGTTGGGCAAATATGGCATATAAAGGCATGCTGGAAACGGTCAGTGCGGAATATACCATGTTCAACACAGAAGGACACCCGATCCGTGCAATGGTGAATCTTGGTATTTTACTGGTAGATGAAACCATGAGGGATAATAATATGGGTTATTGGACAACGAGTTATGAAAAAGCATTTTCGGAAGATGGTTCCGCTTTGGGGTCTAAAGTACAGGATGTTGGGAATCTGATCAATCTGAAGTTATAAGAATGAGGGTTGCTTATGGGACTTGTTTCTAATATGGCAAGCAGCGTTTCCGGTAAAATAGATAAAGCATTGCTTTGTGTAAAGAAACCGGCTGCAGCAAAAGTGAATACAGAAATGAATGCCATGTTTGATGCGGTTGGCGCAGCGATGCCTGCTCAGATGCGTACTGCAATGCCTATGATCGGCGGCGCTACAACGAATGTGGATCTGCGGGCGAAAATGGCAGCTGCGCAGAAGGGCTTCCTTTCCAGCTTTACTCAGATGAAAGGTGTTGCAAATCAGGAAGGCTATCATGTGATGGAAGTAAAATACAATCCCGGCAGGATCCGGTTTTATTCTCATGGAGGGAACCAGATGATGCCCGGCCCTGCCGGCGCAGGTGCAAATATGCAGGTGCAGTCTACCATGCCTGCCATGACGACTATGCAGGTGGAACTTCTGTTCGATGACACGAATTCGCAAGATGCCTTTATGATGGAGAAATTTTCGAATCTGAGCGCTGGCGCGGTCGTTTCTGATATTGCCGGTGCGGTGAAGTCTGTAAGAGGCGAAGGATATACTGTGCAGCATCAGATCGAAGGGTTGATCGCTCTGATTACTCAGTCTGAAACCAGACAGGTGGTTTTCTACTGGGGAGACATGGCTTAT
>JAFVXW010000063.1 GCA_017500935.1 Lachnospiraceae bacterium | reverse complement strand
GAGAACGTCATTCCAAAAAGAAAGAACAGAAGAAAACAGAGGAAAAACCTCCGAAGGAAGAAGAATTTTTTGAAGAAGAGGTGCCTCTGAGCGATATTCCTGAAATTCCTGAGGTTGTAGTGGTAGATGAACCCATCATCGAGGAAGTTGAGATCGGCGAGGGCGATGTGATCCTGTCCGATATCCCCAAAACAGGTGATCCTTCTCTGGTATGGCTGGCATTGAGTGGTATTTCCGGTCTGGCCCTGGCGATCAGAAAACGCAGATAAGAGAAGAAAGATTTTATGAAATAGGACATAAAAGCACCTCCCGGCCGTCAAAGGCGCGGGAGGTGCTTTTTGCAATAAAATCTGCTTTTATATCCCGTCTGGCCATAGTTTGTCCAAATCATTTCGGGATCAGCACATATAAAGAGAGGATTTGATTATGGTCTGCGTTGCAGATTGCCGAATCAGTAATATAACGGGAATTGATAGGACAGTCCGTTGGATTCTGTTTTATAGACAGTGATATTGCCCTTGTCATCCATGGAGTGGGTCACATAACTGATATAAAATGTGCCGGAGGTGCCGGGATCTGCAAAGTGATGGATCTCTCTGGTAAATGTCAGCACATTGTCTCCTCTGTCTATATAGGATAATCCGTGGTTTGCGTGATTTCCTTCGTAAATAAGACCATATTCCCCATCTTTACGGATTTCATTGGCAATAACAGCGGTATAAGTTTCCTGCTGATTGGCTTTATCATAGGCAATTTTGAAATCTGTAAATGCAATGGATTCATCCAGTTCCTTTATGGTGATTTTATTATTGAGGTTGATCTGACATACGAATGTATCACCCATGGCAGCAATGGCCTTTTGGTGGTCCTTCAGTTTTCCTGCGGTTTCGTAGAAAGACCAGAACCGCATGTTGCTTCCTCTGCCCTTGAATATATAGAATTCTGACTGGGTGATAATGTCACCGATATGATTATGGGAATGGCTGGATGTTACATTGTATTGTACCATGCCGCTGCCGCTCTGGGTGTCCCAGCTGTAGGAACCGTCTTTGAGTATGATTCTTCTGGCAATGCCGTAACCATCCCATTTTTGGCTGTTGATGTTGGTTTTAATATACAGATTTCCTTTATCGTCTACTTCATACCATGCTTTATATTCGCTGGGGTCCTGCTGTGTGATCTCAACGGTCTTTGTTTCCTTCACCCATGTGATATCGCATTCCAGAGCCTCGCCCAAAGCCCGCAGGGGGACATAGGTGCGTCCGGAAACAATCTGGGCAGGGGTAGAAATAGCTTTTGTTTTGCCGTTGATAGTGATTTCCTTCTGGCCGATGGTGATGGCAACGGCGGTACCGTCTTTGTCGATGGATGCTGTTTTTGTATCTGCATCCCAGACCACTTCGCCGCCCAGAGCGGTGCTGACACTGCGGACAGGCAGAAGAGTAGAGCCGTCTTTCAGAATAGCCTGTGCATCGGAAAGTAAAGTGCCGTTTACCTTGATTTTGACATCAGAAGATGCAAAGGCGACGGTATTTAAGCTCAAAAGTATACTAAAAAGAAGTAATAGTGTGGTTAATCGTTTCATAATCAGCCCTCTTTTCTATGCTTTAATATATATTGGATTGATTTGATAGTAACAAAATGAAAAGAATGGGTCAAGGGAAAGTCTATGGTGTTATGGAGAAAACCATTGCATTTCAAAATACGAAGGTATATAATGAAACTGCAACTGAATAAACAGCGGGGAGCTTGTGTTACAGGCTGAGAGGAAGATAATGATCTTCGACCCATATACCTGATTTGGATAATGCCAACGTAGGAAAGCCTGTGTGACAAGAATACAAAAAGCTACCAGATCATGGTAGCTTTTTTCTGTTGCAGAAGGAGGTGAAAACATGGTAAAGATCAACGGCACTGCATACGATGTCGCAGGCAAAACGATTGCAGAATTTCTGGAAACAACAGACTATAACCCTCTGCGTATTGCCGTAGAACGAAACGGCGAAATCGTTCAAAAGGCAACTTATGCGGAAACAGTTCTGCAGGATGGTGACAGCGTGGAAATCGTGAATTTTGTGGGAGGTGGTTGATTTGCGCTGTATTCCAACAAAGGAAGAAATGCAGCGAACACTGGAAGCAAGACATGGAAAAGAACTG
>JAFVXW010000006.1 GCA_017500935.1 Lachnospiraceae bacterium | reverse complement strand
CCGGAAAATGGGCAGTGCCTGGTTATTCTGGTTATAAATCCTTTGCTGCAGCATGGGCGGCGAAGGATACCTACGGGCATCACATAAGCAGAATGCTCTGTGAAGCAGAGCAGATGATTGTGCCGGCTGAAAAAGTGGCATATACAGTAAATCTGTTAGACGTTTGGGAGAAGAAGGAAAAGGCAGAAAGCATCCGGAAGCAACTGGATATTTTGGGAGTAAACAGCTGTGTGCAGGAATTAAAGATTGTAGAGTGAGAGAAAGCCAGGACATTCCGGGAAAATTGATGTGTCTGAATTTGGATTTTATTTGAAAAAAATCGTAAAAACAGTGAAAATGTTGAAAAAAATTAAAAAAAAGCACTGATAATTTATTGATTTTGATAATTTTTGGTATATAATATATATACACAAAAGATGTATGTCATTTTTTTGACAAACTGCGTGGGCATTACTTGTTAAAGGAGTGATACAATGAAAACCAGAATAAGCAAAAGTTTTTTACGAGGGGTAAGAAGGACTTTTGATTTGTACGGAACTACAAAAGAGTGGCCGGATCTTTCAAACAGCAAGCAGAAAGATTACCGTGCATTGAGAGGGGATTGGGATAATGTCGGAAAAACAATCCGAAAAGAAACAAGAGATATTAGAGCGGCTGGATATTGAAGTGGAACCTAAAGAAAAAGAACAGGTTAGACGTGTAGTTGCTGAAGTAATTCAAAGTGAATTCAGCGGACCGATTCCACCGCCCAATATTATTCGGGGTTACGAAGAGGTGTTGCCAGGAGCCGCGGACAGGATAATTGCTATGGCAGAAAAGCAATCCGCACATAGGCAAGCAATGGAAACTAAGATAATTGAAACCGAATCAAGAGATGGTTTTTTGGGAATGGTTTTCGCATTTTCGCTTAGTCTTTTATGTATTGTTGCGGCAGTAATTATTGTGTATTTGGTTCCTAAGGAAGGAGGAGCTTTTGCTGGCTCATTGTTAGGAGTGACTGGTATAGGTTCCATTATCGTAACGTTTATTAACAGTACAAGAAGTAATCGTACACGTAGTAAAGATGACAAAGAACATGAAACAAAAGATTTATAATTGAAAAGGGAAACCTTTTGTAGGGAGTGGCACATTTACATAGTTCCACTCCTGATTTTTTTGTGTAAAAAACCAAATAAAAACATGCACGGCTTCTACTGGAATATTAAGAATTGATAATCCCGAAAGTAAGTATTGGGGTGTTACTGGGGCGGATTTATATCTTGTAACTTGGTGATAAATCATGCTAAACGAACAAATTCAAGAAAATATCTTGCTTTTGCTGTTATTGTGTTTCCTTTAACTAATTTAACAATTCTTGTCGTTCCATAGCTTTTTGCATTGCTTGCCCAAGAATCAGTTGCGGTATATGTGTATGTTAACGCAGCGTTATTCATATCTGCTGTATTATATTTTATTTTAGCCCTCTTGATCAGAAAGAAATTGTATAAATACAAATTCTTATGTATAATATGGATTGTAGCCAAAGGAAACAAGGTGACTTATGACAAAATAGCATGGAAACTGCGTAGTAGCGTAAAAGTAGCAGGCGATTCCGGAAACCCCTATAATATAAGGAAGAAACTCGAAAAAAGACATGTCTTTTAATCAGGTTGTCGGGGGTTCGAATCCCCCGTGCTTCAGTCAAAAGCCTTGATCTTCAAGGCTTTTTTTCGTATAGAAAGGCGGCTTGCGCTGCAGGACGCCGTTTGATATGATAGTAATCAAAGCAAAAAGCGGGAGGGAATATATATGGCAGAAAAGTTTCATATTCAGATGCCGGAAGCGGTAACGAGTATTATTCATACATTGCAGGAAGCCGGTTATGAGGCTTATGCAGTCGGCGGCTGTGTTCGTGACAGTATATTGGGACGTCTGCCGGATGACTGGGATATTACCACTTCTGCAAAACCGGAGGAAGTCAAGAAATTATTCAGACGTACTGTGGATACCGGTATTCAGCACGGAACTGTTACGGTTATGGTTGACAAAACAGGTTATGAAGTTACCACATACCGGATCGACGGTACCTATGAAGACGGCAGACATCCAAAAGACGTTATGTTTACACCTCTTCTGAGAGAGGATTTAAGAAGACGTGATTTTACGATCAATGCCATGGCCTATAATGATGAAGATGGGCTGGTGGATATTTTTGGAGGCATTGAAGATATAGAGCGAAAGCTTCTGCGCTGTGTCGGTGATCCTAAGGAGCGTTTTGGAGAGGATGCGCTCCGTATGATGCGGGCAGTGCGATTTTCTGCGCAGCTTGGATATGATATTGAAGAAGAGACAAAAGCAGCGATCAGGGAGCTGGCGCCTTCTTTGCAGAAGGTGAGTGCAGAAAGAATTGCGGTTGAGCTTGTCAAACTTTTGGTGAGTGCTTATCCTGAGCGTCTGCGGGTGTGTTATGAGACCGGGCTTACTGCGGTATTTTTCCCTGAATTTGACCGGATGATGGAAACAACGCAGAACAATCCGCATCATTGTTATTCTGTGGGAGAACACACACTGCATGCCATGAAAGAGGTTCCGGCGGATAAAGCGCTTCGTCTGGCAATGCTTTTGCATGACAGCGGAAAACCGCAGACAAAGAGTACAGACGAAAAGGGTGTGGATCATTTTTACGGACACGCGAAAATAAGCGGTCAGATTGCCAAAACGGTGCTGCGCAGGCTGAAATTTGACAATGATACAACGGACAGAGTGGTGCGCCTTGTGACAGCGCATGATGTTTTGATCGAGCCGCAGTTAAAATATATGAGAAGAGCCATAAACCGCAACGGAGAGGATCTTTTCCCGGATATTTTTGCGGTGAAGCAGGCTGATATGCTGGCACAAAGTGATTTTGACCGCGATAAAAAGAAACAGGAACTGGATGAACTGCGCCGTATATATGCAGAAGTTGTGGAGCGCGGTGACTGTGTTGTGCTGAAAAATCTGGCGATTACAGGCAGTGATCTGATCGCGCAGGGAATGAAGCCCGGAAAGCAGCTGGGTGCTGTTTTAAAAGAACTTCTTGAGGAAGTGATAGAAGATCCTTCCAAAAATACCAGAGAATATCTGCTCAAAGCAGCTTTAAACCGTGAAGAAGCGTGAAAATGCATAACTTCTGTGTTCCCTTCATAAGATAGGAATACCTAAGATAAGGGAGGGAACCGGGGTGAATGACAGAGCGGTCAGTGTGCTTGATAATTATGATTTAAATGTGATCCGGACACAAAAGGGGCGGAATGCCATCCTGTTTGAGACCGGGCAGGGATGGATGATCTTAAAGGAATACAGAGGCCCGAAAACCAGGCTGGAAACGATGGATAAGCTTTTGACAGGTATCAGTGAAAATGGTTTTTGGCGTGCGGAACGGCTGATCAGAAATAAAGAGGGAAATCTTTTCTGTACGGATTATGAGCAGATTCCCTACATAGTAAAAACCTGGCCCGGAGGCAGAGAATGCAGTCTGCGGGACGGTCAGGAATGCAGGGACGCGGTTTCTACACTGGCGGCGCTGCATAAGGCTATGAGTCTGCCGAAGCTGGCAGAGGAATGCGGTATGAAAAGCCAGGGACTTTTGTATGAATATGAAAAAAGAAACCGTGAATTAAAGCGGGTCCGCCGTTTTTTAAGGGAAAAGAGTCAGAAAACGATATTTGAAATTAATCTGCTGCAGAATTATGATTATTTTCTGGAAGATGCGCTGGCTGTGACAGAGCAGGTCAGATCTTACGGAACGCTTCTTGCGTCGGTCGGTATTTCGGAAAACAGCTGTTTTTGTCATGGGGATTTCAGTCACCATAATCTGCTGGGAAATCACAATGTATTTTCTGTCATTAATTTTGAAAAATATGCGGCAGATCATCAGATGAGAGATCTCTATCTGTTTTTAAGAAAGCTGCTTGAGAAGTCAAACTGGTCTGTTCCGATGGCGCGGGGACTGCTGGATGTGTATGACAGAGAGCGAAAGCTGAGTGTTCAGGATACGCTGCAGCTGTACTACCGGTTTGCCTATCCGGAGAAATTCTGGAAAATTGTTAACTTTTATTATAACAACGGTAAATCGTGGATACCGGGGCGGAATATGGAAAAGTTTGAAAAATTATTGTATCAGAATGCCGATAAAAAAGCTTTTTTGGAACAGACATTTTCCCTGTAAGTATTGACAAACAAAGGAAGTACGAGTATAAATAGTATATATGTTCACAGGGATTTCCTGCGGACTTTTATATTTTATTTTAGAGAAAATTACAGGAGGAGTTCATAATGAACAAGACAGAATTAGTAGCTGCTATCGCTGAAGAAGCAGGTTTATCCAAAAAAGACGCAGAAAAGGCATTAAAGGCATTCACCGATGTTGTTGCAGCAGAATTAAAGAAGGGTGAAAAGATCCAGCTGGTTGGTTTCGGTACTTTTGAAGTTTCCGAAAGAGCTGCAAGAGAAGGCAGAAATCCTCAGACCGGCGAAGCTATGACCATCGAAGCTTCCAAGACCCCTAAGTTCAAAGCTGGCAAGGCTTTAAAGGATTCCATC
Source organism: Lachnospiraceae bacterium (assembly GCA_017500935.1). GTDB lineage: Bacteria > Bacillota > Clostridia > Lachnospirales > Lachnospiraceae > Gallintestinimicrobium. The sequence goes on along the minus strand of JAFVXW010000006.1, from coordinate 27,562 downwards.
AACGAATAATTTAGTTTTATGCGTTTAGACAAATATCTGAAGGTATCGCGTCTGATCAAGCGCCGTACAGTAGCCAATGAGGCCTGTGACGCTGGTCGTGTTATGATTAATGATAAAGTTGCGAAGGCTTCCGCGGAAGTGAAAGCGGGAGATACCATCACCATTTTATTTGGAAACAAAGAAGTAAAGGTGGAGGTGCTCTCCGTACAGGAAACTGTTCGTAAAGAAGAAGCAAAAGAGATGTTTCAGTATCTTTGAGTAAAAGATTCCGGACAATTACCTTTGAATCGGTTAGAACCATATTTATAAAACCCGGCGGCAGTCATAAACTGCCGCCGTTTTGCGTATACTCTACAAGGATATCAGGCAGAATCCGCAAAACAGGAGGAAATGAATATGGAAGATTTAAATAATACCAGAAACAGACAGCACAGAGTAAATCTGATCAGCAGGCAAAGCTGCGCGATCAGCGGTGTTTCGGATGTGCTTTCCTTTGATGTGGGCGAGGTGCTTTTGGAGACAGAACAGGGAATGCTTATGATCAAGGGGGCAGATCTGCATGTAAGCAGGCTGACTTTGGAAAAGGGAGAAGTTGACATTGACGGTAAGATCGACAGTCTTACATATTCGGAACAAATGAGTGCGGTTGGAAAAGCGGAATCTTTGTTGTCCAGACTTTTTAAATAGGTATGAGTGATCATATTTACCGGGAGAGTCATTTTTTACTTCTCTCAGTCTGTATGGGAGTTGTGATCGCCCTTTTTTATGACTGTCTGCGGATATGGCGCAGGGTTGTTGTTCATGGAAGCTTCTGGACTGCGATGGAGGATCTGGTTTACTGGATCATTGTATCCGTGATGGTATTTGGAATGCTGTATTATGAAAATAACGGCACTTTCAGATGGTTTGCAGTGCTGGGGGCCGGAATTGGCATGAGCGTCTACCGCTGGCTTTTGGGGCGGTTTCTGGTGGAATGGCTGTCCCGTTTTTTACTGTGGTTAAAACATTTGCTGGGGCGTTTTTTCAGATGGATTCTGACTCCCTGGCGGGCTGCCGGCAATTTTTGCCGTAAAAAAGTCAATGTATACCGCAGAAGACTGAGAAGAAGGGGCAGAACTTTGAAAAAAAGGTTGACGGTTCAGCTGAGATTGTTTAAAATTGAAATGCGTACCCGTTGTCGGAAGGTGGAGCAAGAGCAGGAATATGGTCAAAAGAAAAATCGTCATCAAAAAGAAAAAACAGAATAGACTCAGTATGCTCATGGTTTCCATCGCCGTTGTGATGGTGCTGATCGTAGTTGCGATCAGAAGCGTGGATCTGCAGGCGAAGCAGGCAAGTTACGATGCCCGTATAGCCCAGCTCAATGAACAGATCGCATTGGAGCAGCAGCGCACCGAGGAGCTCAACGAATACGAGAAATATACCAAGACCAAAAAGTTTGTGGAAGAAGTTGCCAAGGATAAGCTTGGTCTGGTGTATGAAGGCGAGATTATTTTCATGCCGGAAAAATAATACAGAGTGAACAAAAAGCAGATTCAGCAGAACCTGCTTTTTTTATACCAAAAAAAGTTAACCTCATCGGCTTCATTTGACATAAACATGCGCTGCCGTGGTTTTATACTGAATTTCAGCATTGGCTGTAAAGGAGGTATTTATGGGAAACGGTGAAGAGAAAAAATTTTTGACGGATGCGGATTATATGCTGGAATATGACAGAAGAAAGATACAGGATTGTGCAGATGTGTTCCGTAATCTGGCTTCTGCGATCAGTCAGCAGGATGAAAAGGAAGCCCCTTTTTGGCCGCAGGAGGAAAGCGCAGAAGAACAGGAAGAGATTTTAGACAGGGAATCTTGTATGCAGGAGGAAAATGCCCGTCAAAGCCGTAAAAGTCTTGCGGCTCAGATGAAACAGCTGGCGGGTCTTTTACAGGATGTGGCAGGGACTCATGTACAGATGATCCGGCTGGGTGCGCGTCAGGAAAGGCAGATTCAGCGGGCATTTGCCTCAGAAGGACTGCTGATTTCCGATATCTGTCTCTGGCGGGGAAAGGATCACAAAATGGAGCTGTCGGTTACTGCGTGTACAAGAAGAAACCGCTCGGCAACCGTGACAGAAATAGCGGCGTATCTATCTGTTTTGCTCGATATGCGGCTGGTGGCACAGAAACGAAACCCTTATTATATTGGACAGGAGCAGGTTTGCCTGTATTTTGAAAAAGAGCCTTTTTATTGTTTTATGAGCGGTGCAGCGACTGCGGTGCGGGAGGGAGAACGTGTTTTGGGGGACAGTTTTTCTTTTCTGGAACAGGATGGAAAAGTTACCGCGCTGCTTTCTGACGGTGTGGGCTCCGGGGAGCAGGCCTGTGCCAGAAGCGGTGAGGTGGTGGAACTGGCAGAGCAGATTCTGGAAGCCGGACTTTCGGCGGCCATGACAGTTTCACTGCTAAACAGTATGATGCGGGCAAAAATGCACGAGGAAAAAATGTCTACGCTGGATCTGTGCTGTGTTGATCTGACAGATGCAGTGGTTCGTTTCATAAAGGCGGGGGCAATGTGCAGTTTTATCCGGCATAAGGAAAGTGTGGAAAGAGTGGGGGAAAATACGCTGCCTTTGGGGATGGAGCAGGAGGAGAAGCTGACCGAAATCTGTGCACAGGCAGAAAGCGGGGATTTGATTTTCATGCTTTCAGATGGTATTGTACAGGAGTGGCCGGGAGAGGATTGTCTGGCAGATATTGAGAAACAGATTCAGCAGATTGATTCGGAATCTCCGCAGGATGCGGCAAACAGGCTTCTTCGTTACGTGATCACGCAGTGCAGGGGGCAGATTCGGGATGATATTACGGTTCTTGTTCTGGGAATCTGGGAAAATGATGAGAAAATTATGTAGTAGGATGGAATTGTTTTAGAGGATTCGCGGAAAAAGTGCGGAATACATAATATAGAGATACAAAGGATGCGGCCATGGGCAGCCATGCATCAGGAGGAAAGCTATGACAGAGAAAGTGCTGCGATATTTGCAAAAATTTCATATGCTGGACAGCAATGACAATGTGGTGGCCGGCGTGTCCGGAGGCGCAGATTCTGTATGTCTTCTCAGGGTACTTGCTGCATTAAGAGAAAAACTGGACTTTGCGCTGACGGTCGTGCATGTTGATCACAGGATCCGCCCGGAAGCCTCTGAGGATGCGGCATACGTGGAAGCGCTTTGCAAAGCATGGAAGGTCGATTTTGTTCTGGTGAAAAAGGATGTGGAGGCGATTGCGCAGCAGGAGCATATTTCCTGTGAGGAAGCCGGAAGAAAAGTGCGGTATGAGGCATTTGAGGCAGCATTGCGGGATATGCAGCGTATGCATGGCGGCGGTCAGGGCTGTATTGCCGTGGCACATAACAGTGATGACCGCGCTGAAACGCTTTTGTTTCATCTGTTCCGCGGAACAGGCTTAAAAGGGATGGCTTCCATCCGGCATGTCCGGAAAATGCAAAGCGGCACACGTTTGATCCGGCCGCTTTTAGGCTGTACAAGGGATGAAATTGAGGATTTTTTAAAAAAAGAGGGTATTGACTGGAGAACAGATGCCACCAACGCACAGGATCTGTATACCAGAAACCGGATCAGGAATCATATTTTACCGGCCGCGTCCGATATGGTCTGTGACCGGGCCAGGGAACATCTGGCGCAGGAAGCGCAGCTTTTGATGGATACTTCTGATTTTGTGGAACGGATGACAAAACAGGCGCTGGAGCGCTGCTGCGTGCAGAAGGAGAATGGCTGGAGCATCGATGTTTCCCTGTTTCAGAAAGAGGATGCTTTTTTGCAGGATCAGATTCTGTATTCCTTGCTTTTGGCAGCCGGAACAGGAAAGGATCTGACAGCAGCGCATGTGGCTCAGGTTGGACGCCTGTTGGAGCTGTCCTGTCAAAGCGGAAGGAAAATAGAGATTCCGGTCTGTCAGATACGGGCAGAGCGACAGTTTGATCAGGTGCTGATCATGCCTTATCAGACACAGATGCAGGCGCCTGCGCCGGGAGAGGAAAAAAGAAGCGTTTTTTTGCAGGAAGGTCTTCAGAATGTTGCGGGAATCGGGCAGGTGGAAGCAGCAGTTTTTGATATGCCCTGTCAGGATTGGAAAACAGAAGCGGACTGGGAGACTTTTTCAAAGAATATTCCAGAAAAAGCGTATACGAAATGGTTTGATTATGATAAAATATTAGAATCGGTTATGTTTCGCACCAGACAACAGGGAGATTTTCTTACGATCGATCCCTGCGGCAGTAAAAAGCCTCTGAAGCGTTTTTTTATGGAACAGAAAATACCTGCGGCTTTGCGTGACAGGATCGTTTTTCTGGCAGACGGTCCGCATGTGATATGGGTTCCCGGTTACAGGATCAGCGCATTCTATAAGGTAAGCCCTGACACAAAAAGAATACTGCAGGTCAAAATTACAGGAGGAAAAGAAGATGGCAGAGAGAGTGGAAGTATTATTGACTGAAAAAGAAGTTGATGAGAGAATTCAGGCGATCGGTGAGCAGATCAGCAAGGATTATGAAGGAAAAGAAGTGCATCTGATCTGTGTATTAAAGGGCGGCGCTTTCTTTATGTGTGAACTGGCAAAACGTATTACCGTTCCGGTTTCCATGGACTTTATGTCTGTTTCCAGCTATGGCAGCAGTACCGTTTCCAGCGGTTCCATCAAGATCGTCAAGGATCTGGACGATTCCATCATGGGTAAGCATGTTCTGATTGTTGAGGATATTGTGGATACCGGCAGAACCTTAAGCCACCTGATGAAGCTTTTAAAAGACCGCAATCCTGAGAGTCTTGCGCTTTGTACGCTGCTGGACAAGCCTGACAGACGTGTTGTGCAGGTTCCTGTGGATTACACCTGTTTCCAGATTCCGGATGAATTTGTGGTTGGATACGGTCTGGACTATGCACAGCGTTACCGCAATCTGCCTTATATTGGCGTGGTAAAATTTGACTGATAAATTTTGATTCAGAAATATATGCAACAACCCTGACGGAAGGGTTTAAAGGAGGACGAATTGGGCAAAAACAGCAGAGGAATCAATCTGATTTTTTCCTTATTGATCATTGCAATGTTGCTGTTCTGGTTTTCCGGTACGCTGCAGCGTATGGAAAACAAATGTACACAGGAAGAATTTCAGCAGATGCTGGATAACGGCGAGGTTGCCGGCGCAACGATCATTCAGAACAGGGAAGTGCCGACTGGTTCCGTAGAGATTTACCTGACATCAGGACAGGAGAAGCTTTTGAATGTACCGGATGTCAAAGAACCGCTTAAGTATCTGCAGGAGGCGGGGATCGATCCTGTTGTGCAGGATGTGCCGCAGGAAAATATCTTTTTATCTGATATTGTGCCGTCTCTGATCATGGTGATCGGTCTGTTCTTTATCTTTATGATGATGAATGCGCAGAATGCGCAGGCTGGCGGCGGCAGCAAAATGATGAATTTTGGCAAGAGCCGTGCCAAGATGAGCAATGCCGGTGAAAACAGGATCAGATTAAAGGACGTGGCTGGTCTTAAGGAAGAAAAAGAAGAACTGGAAGAGATCGTGGAGTTTTTAAAGTCTCCCGGCAAGTTTACCAGAGTTGGTGCACGCATTCCGAAGGGTGTGCTTTTGGAAGGCCCTCCCGGAACCGGTAAGACTTTGCTTGCAAAGGCGATCGCAGGCGAAGCCAATGTGCCGTTTTTCTCTATTTCCGGTTCTGACTTTGTGGAGATGTTTGTGGGTGTCGGTGCATCCCGTGTGCGCGACCTGTTTGAAGATGCCAAAAAGAATTCACCCTGTATCGTGTTTATCGATGAGATCGATGCGGTTGCACGCCGCAGAGGTACCGGTATGGGCGGCGGCCATGACGAACGTGAACAGACATTGAACCAGATGCTTGTGGAAATGGATGGTTTTGGCGTAAACGAAGGCATTATCGTGATGGCAGCGACCAATCGCGTGGATATTCTGGACCCCGCGATCCTGCGTCCGGGCCGTTTTGACCGTAAGATCAGCGTGGGAACACCTGATGTGGGCGGCAGAGAAGATATCCTGAAAGTGCATGCTAAAAACAAGCCTCTGGGTGATGATGTGGATCTGGCACAGATCGCACAGACAACAGCCGGCTTTACCGGAGCTGATCTGGAGAATCTGATGAACGAGGCGGCTATCGGCGCTGCAAGAGATGACCGCGCATATCTGTCTCAGGAGGATATCCGCAAGGCCTTTGTCAAGGTCGGTATCGGTGCTGAGAAGAGAAGCCGTATCATTTCCGATAAGGAAAAGAAGATCACCGCATTCCACGAAGCAGGTCATGCGATCTTATTCCATCTGCTTCCTGATGTGGGCCCTGTATACAGTATTTCCATCATTCCTACCGGTATCGGTGCAGCAGGCTACACCATGCCGCTTCCGGAAAAGGATGAAATGTTCATGACCAAAGGCCGTATGATGCAGGAGATCATGGTTTCCATGGGCGGACGCATCGCGGAACAGCTGGTGTTTGATGATATTACCACAGGTGCATCCAGTGATATCAAGAAAGCAACCCAGGTGGCAAGAAAGATGGTTACCCGCTACGGCATGTCCGAAAACATCGGTGTGATCTGTTACGAGAACGATGACGACGAAGTATTCATCGGCCGCGACCTGGCACATACCAAGGGACACAGCGAACTTGTCAGCGGCGAGATCGACCGTGAAGTCAAACGGATCGTGGATGAGTGTTACGCAAAAGCGACAGAGATCATTTCTGAAAACAGAGATGTTTTAGACCGCTGCGCACAGCTGCTTTTAGAAAAAGAAAAGATCAGCCGTGAGGAATTCGAAGCTCTTTGGTGATTATTTACAAAAACACAAACAACGAATTGTGAAGTTTGTGAAAAACGAATATGTACAAAATGGGGAGGTTTTGCTATTATAATAAGCGTAACCCCCCCCAATACATTATAGTTTTTTGCTATACCCCATAAGAAGAAATACCTTCTCTGAAAAAGAACAGTTACCCCACTGTTCTTTTTTTCCGTTTAGGCATGAGCCGTGCACAATCAAAGCGGAGCGGATGCTGCAAGCTTGCTTGCATAAGTCCGGGCCGCTTTGATTGTATAGGGCGAAGCCCGCGAACGAGCGAGCTATGCTCGCGAGTGTGCACGGCGGGGTGAAGATTTTCAGCCTGCGGGGGATGCGCACGAGCGCGCGCGGAAAATGTCGCCTGTCGGTGACCGCGCTCGGCTGCAATTTTGTATATGCAGTTGGATAATTTTACTTGATTAACTTGTTAATGTCCTGTAAAATACTAAAATGTAGAGGTATATTTATGGACACAAATCATTTATTTAATTCACAAAAGTATATGAATGAGGTGCGCCCTGTTTTCAGCAAGAGAGCGCTTTATAGTGATACAACAGAACATTATGTGACGCCCGCAGAGCCCGCGCCCTACAGCAAGGTAAAAATCTGGTTTCGTTCCAAAAAGAACAATATTGACCGGGTTTTTTTGGTGTGTAAAGGACAAAAACAGCTGATGTTCAAAGTGGCCTCAGATGTACAGTTTGATTATTATGAAGTCAGGGTTCAGCTGGATAATGAAAAAATTTCCTATTATTTTGAAGTGAATGCAGGTCATATTACCTGTTATTATGATTTTCGCGGTGTTGTAAAGCGTCCGGATGAACATTATAATTTTGTGATTATCCCCGGTTTTTCCACACCTGAATGGGCAAAGGGAGCGGTCATTTATCAGCTTTATGTGGATCGTTTTTATAATGGGGATCCGTCCAATGATGTGCTGAGCAACGAGTATCAGTATATTGGGGCAAAGTCTGTCAAAGTGGAAAAATGGGATCAGTACCCGGCTCAGATGGATGTGCGTTCTTTTTACGGCGGTGATCTGCAGGGGGTTCTGGATAAGATGGATTATCTGGAAAAGCTGGGCGTGGAAGTCATCTATTTTAATCCGCTGTTTGTTTCTCCTTCCAATCATAAGTATGATATTCAGGATTATGAGCACATTGATCCGCATATCGGAAAGATTGTAAAAGACGAGGGAAATCTTCTGGAAAGTTGCGAAACTGACAACAGTAAGGCTACCCGCTATATTACACGTGTGACAGATCCTGCAAATCTGGAAGCCAGCGATGCACTTTTTATGAAACTGGTGGAAGAGGCACACAGGCGTGGAATGCGTGTGATTCTGGACGGCGTATTCAATCACTGTGGTTCTTTCAATAAATGGCTGGACAGAGAGAGGATTTATGAAAATGCGCCCGGGTATGAGAAGGGGGCATATATTTCGGCAGACAGTCCGTATCATGATTTTTTCCAGTTTAAAGACAACAGTCGTTTTCCGTATAATCCGACTTATGACGGATGGTGGGGACATGACACTCTGCCAAAGTTAAATTATGAGCAGTCCCGTGCATTGGAAGACTATATTTTATTTATTGGGAAAAAATGGGTTTCTGCGCCGTATTGTGCAGATGGATGGCGTCTGGACGTGGCAGCGGATCTTGGACATTCCCCGGACTATAATCATAAGTTCTGGGCAAAATTCCGTGATGCCGTCAAAGAAGCAAATCCCAATGCGATCATTCTGGCTGAGCATTACGGAGATACTTCCGCATGGCTGCAGGGAGATCAGTGGGATACTATCATGAATTATGATGCGTTCATGGAGCCTGTGACCTGGTTTTTGACCGGTATGGAAAAGCACAGCGATGATCGCCGTGACGATCTGTTCGGAAATGCACAGCATTTTTTCAATTCCATGGCATATCATGGGGCATCTATGTCGATGCCTTCCTGGATGACCAGTATGAATGAATTGTCTAACCATGATCATTCCCGCTTTTTGACCCGAACCAATCACAAAGTGGGCAGAACCAACAATCTGGGACCGGAAGCTGCCAACCAGGATGTCAACAAGGCTGTCCTGCGGGAAGCAGTGGTGATCCAGATGACCTGGACCGGTGCACCTACCGTTTATTACGGCGATGAAGCAGGTTTATGCGGTTTTACCGATCCGGACAACAGGCGTACCTATCCCTGGGGAAATGAAGATAAAAAGCTGATCGAGTTTCATCGCGATATTATAAAAATGCACAGGGAGAATCCGGAATTTAGAACCGGTTCCCTCAAATGGCTGACTTCCGATTACAATTTTATGGCATACGGCCGCTTTACCAGGGATCGTCAGTCGGTGATTCTGGTAAACAACAATGACGGTGAGGTGACCAGAGAAATCTCTGTATGGGAACTTGGCATTCCGCAGGAATGTACCTTAAAACGCCTGATTATGACCAGTGACAGAGGTTATGATATTCTGCCGGAAGAGTATGAGGTAACAGGTGGAAAAGTCAAAGTGACAATGCCGCGAACCTCTGCGATGGTGCTGCAGCATGTCTATGAAGAAGAAAATGAACTGGAAATTCAAAAGGTTCGAAAAAACTTCTTGCAATTTTAGTCGATTTATGTTATAAGTATAAAGTACGTTGCAGAGATTACTCTGGCAGCGTCAATGGATGGGTTCCCGAGTGGCCAAAGGGGACAGACTGTAAATCTGCTGCAAATTGCTTCGGTGGTTCGAATCCACCCCCATCCATGCAGAATAAGGAATCCGGATTTCGAAAGAAGTCCGGATTTTTTTATACGATAGATTATATTTTTTTGACGTGGCGATAAATTTTTGCTGTGAATGTACTGTAATCCGGCTGAAAGCAGGCAAATTAGCGATTTCTAGGATTTTGTCTGCCGGCGAAAATTGTGAAAGCAGGCAAATTTTCAAAAAAGTGTTATTTGCATGATTTCAGGAGAAATGTGTTTCGTATGCGCCGGCATAGCTTAAGATTGGGCACAACATAAGCTGTCAATGATGCATATGTGGGCAGAATATAAGTGTATTGATTAAAAAAGGATATCTTGTATAATGAAGTCATCAGACTTTATAGTGACAAAGGTGAGACAATGATAAAGATAGCCGTCATGGACGACAACAAAACTGACAGTGAAAAGATTGAATCCTATGTGAATGCATGGGCGGCAAAGGCTGAAATTGCGGTGCTGGTTTCGGTTTTTGCATCGGCGGAAGCATTCCTGTTTGCATATGAAGAAGATAAAATATGGGATCTTTTGCTTCTGGACGTGGAGATGTGTGAAATGTCAGGTGTTGCGCTGGCAAAAAAACTGCGGCAAAGCGGACTGCGGGCAGAGATTGTTTTTGTTACCTCTCATTTTGAATTCTGGAGAGAGGGTTATGAGGTGGATGCCCTGCATTATCTGACAAAACCTTTGTCAGATAAAATACTGTTTCCGGTGTTGGATAAGGCATATGAAAAAATGCAGAAGGAGCCGGCATCTGTGATCGTTGTATGCGAAGGTGAGACGCGGAAGCTTTTACTGGATGAGATTTTGTATGTGGAGGCGTTTTCGCACTATATTTCCATACATACGGCAGAACGGGAGTATCGGATCAAAGAAAGTATTTCTGGATTTGGGGAAAAGCTGGGACATGCTTTTTTCAGGATACACAGAAGCTATCTGGTGTCATTAAAGCAGATCACCAGGATTTCAAGAAAATCGGTGACAGTAAATGGCGGCAAGGAACTTCCGCTTGCACGGGGAAATTATGATGCCGTGAGCCGGGCTTATATTGAATTGTAAGCGCGATACAACAGAGGTGTTGGATGAGAAAAAAGACTTTTTTAAAAATTGTCGAGCTGCAGACACAGCAGGCGCAGAAGCACCTGGATGAGGTACGCTCCATTTACAGCGAGATGCGGGGATATAAGCATGATTTTCACCATCATCTGCAGGTGCTGAAAGGTCAATTGGAGGCAGGCGAGTATGACAGGGCACTGGGGTATTTGGAGCAGTTGGATGATGACCTGCAGCATGTGGATACGCTGCTCAAGACAGGAAATATTTCAGCGGATGCCATCCTGTCTGCAAAGCTTGCGCAGGCGAAGAAAAAGGGGATTAAACTGACGATCAAGGTACAGATTCCGGATCGGCTGGCAGTTTCGGATGTGGAACTGGGGATCATTCTGGGGAATCTTTTAGACAATGCCATAGAGGCTTGTGAAAAAATAGAAGAGCATGCACGTTTCATCCGGATTTACTGCAGGAAAAAAGAAAAGATGCTGTATTTTTCCATGATCAACGCGGCGGGAGAAAAACAGAAGAAACACAGCAGCCTGTTTTTGTCCGGAAAGCAGGGACTCCATGGATTTGGTCTGAAACGTGTGGAAAGTATTATTGAAAATCATGGCGGCTGGTGTAAATATAACAGTGAGGACGGGGCTTTTACCTCAGAATTTTTACTGCCGATAGAATAAAGAAAAATAAAAGAAGAAGCAATTCGGGTATGTGAGAGAGCATTTCGCGCACGAATTGCTTTTTTTGAAAGAATCTATGGTAGTGTGAGAGCACAGGAGGTGGTTGGGTTTGAAAGAAAAGAAGAAACCTTATAAACCGGTATACAGCAATGTGGGATGGAGTCTGCGGGGGCTTTTGAAAGCTTCGCCGACAGCATTCTGGATGCTGTTTGCCATAGTGCCTTTGCAGATCGGACTGGCATGGACTGAGGTGTATCTGCCGTCGCTGGTGGTGGCACAGGTAAGCGGCGGGCAGAGTGCCGTACAGGCGATGCTTGCAGTGGGAGGCGTATTGCTTGTGATGCTTTTTGCCAATGCAGGAATACATCTGATCGGGACGCTGCAGGATGCGCATTTGAATGTTTACCGCACACAGGTGAATGCACAGGTACATGAAAAATCCATGGCTTTGTTTTTTCAGATTTTTGAAAAAAAGAGTGTGACGGATTTATATGAACGGGCAGTAATGGCTACTTATATGTGGAACGGTGTGAATCCGCTGCTGTCTTTCCCACAGTGTTTCTGGGGGCTTACAGAAAGTGTGATCTGTTATTTGTTGTTTGGGTCGGTGATCTTAGGAGTAAATCCGTGGCTTTTGCCGATTTTGACCATTGCACCTGCCATCAACTGGTTTTGTGTGCATGCATGGCAGAAATGGGAGTATGCGCAGCAGGAAAAACTGGTGGAAGTTGACAGAAAGCTTGTGTATGTACAGAATAAACCCTCGGATTTTGCGGTTGCCAAGGATATCCGGCTTTATGGGATGGCGGGATGGTTTGCAGAGGTGTTTGCACTGCTTTGCAAAGAGCGCAGTGAATGGGACAAAAAGCTGATCATCAGAGAGTTTGGTGCCAGGGCCGCAGATCTTTGCGTGATCCTTGTCCGGGACGGTGCAGCCTATGCCATCCTGATTTCCAAAGTTCTGCAGGGAAATATTACGGTGGATAAATTTGTGCTGTATTTTGCGGCGATTTCCAGTTTTGCCGAATGGGTCGGAAAACTTATGACAAACTGGCAGAATCTGAACAGAAGAAGTCTGAAAATCTGTGATATCCGGGAATATCTGGAATATCCTGACTGGGATGGAAGCGGCAGTGCGCAGATAGAAAAACATCTGGAAAAGGCACCTAAGATCTGTTTTGAGCATGTAAAGTTTTGTTATGAGGGTGCGCAGGAGAATACGATCCGGGATATTTCCTTTACGATCCGGGAAGGGGAAAAGATTGCGGTTGTGGGTTTAAACGGTGCCGGTAAAACAACGCTGGTTAAGCTTTTATGCGGACTTTACAGTCCCACAGAGGGCAGGATATTGGTAAATGGTGTTCCTGCAGAGCAGTTTTTGCGCAGAGACTATTCTCGGCTGTTTTCCGCTGTTTTTCAGGATGTAAAGACTGCCTTTTTTACATTGGCGGAGACGATTTCCGGGAAGGCTTTGGAAGAAACGGATCTGAAACGTGCAGGGATGTGTATGGAGCAGGCGGGACTTTCTGAAAAGCTTAAGACTCTTCCACAGGGGATTTTGTCAAAACTGGATAAACAGGTTCATGGAGACGGAATTGAACTTTCCGGCGGAGAACTTCAGAAACTGATGCTGGCACGGGCGTTATATAAGGATGCGCCGATGCTTGTGCTGGATGAACCCACGGCAGCGCTGGATCCCATTGCAGAAAGCAGGATTTATGAGGAATATCAGAAGATGACGGCCGGTAAGACCGCATTGTTTGTTTCTCACAGATTGGCTTCCACGCGGTTTTGCGACAGAATTTTCTTTTTGAAAGAGGGACAGATCGCAGAGGTGGGAACGCATGAGGAGCTGATGGCAGCAGGCGGCGAATACAGAAAACTGTATGAGATGCAAAGCTGCTGGTATCAGGAGGACTGGGGAAAGGAGACAACGGCATGACGTTTAGGGAGCATGTTTCGATTTTTGGCCGTATTGCGCGGATGTTGTTTTGTTGTTCCCGTGTGTATATAGGCTGTATTGTGCTGCGCAGCTTTGTGGAGGCAATTTTACCCTATGTACCGGTATATTTCAGCGCGAAGCTGATCGACGGACTGATCGAAGGCAGAAGCAGTGAAGTTTTGCTGACGTATGCAGGGATTACTGTGGGAAGCGTTTTTCTGTTAAAAATGATCCAGACATATGCCATGGCAGTGGAACGTCAAAAATGTGAAGAACTGGAGCGCTCAGAGCGCTGGATGCTGTCTCTAAAGACAATGGGTATGGCATATGCGTCCATTGAAGACAGCAGCGTATATGCACAGCGTGAGCGGATCAAAAAAGAAAGGCAGACCGGCTACTGCAGCTGGATGTTTTTGAGTACATTGGAAATGCTGGTGTTTTCCACTGTCAGTATCATTGCCAGTCTGGCGATGGCAGGTTCTTTTTTGGCAATAGATGAGATTCCGGAAGTGATGAGATTTGCAATCATAGGCTTGCTGCTTTTGACAGTGGTTTTGCAGGTTTGGGGAAGTTCAAAGAGTGAGCTGGCTCTGATGAACTTTTATGAGAGCTGTGTGGATGCCAATGTCTACAGTGACAAATTTGAAAACTATGTCAAAGATTATCATTCCGGTAAGGACATCCGGATTTATGGAATGGAAAAAAGACTCCTGCGCGATTTTATGGAAGTGGATGGAAAGCTGAACAGTGCTTATCATCAAAGCAGTAAAAAACAGGTGATCTGCACGTTTCCGGCGGTGCTTTTGCGGGAGCTGCTGAAAATTTTTGCCTATATAACGCTGATTGGTGCGGCAGTTTCGGGTACATTGTCTGCCGGATCCATTGTCAAATATGTGTCCTGCCTTCTGCTGCTCTTAAACGGTGTGTCCAGGCTGGCATTGGCTCTGCAGCGGACAGCGGTTAATAACACTTATCTAAAACGGTATTTTTCCTGGCTGGATATTCCCAATCCCATGTATAAGGGATCTTTGACTGTGGAAAAGCGGGATGACAATGAGTATGATGTGGAGTTTCGGGATGTGTCTTTTCGCTATCCCAATACAGAAGCTTATGCGCTGCGCCATGTGAACCTGAAGTTTAAGGTAGGTCAAAAGCTCGCGGTGGTAGGTGAAAACGGCAGCGGTAAAACCACCTTTATCAAGCTGCTGTGCCGTTTGTATGATCCCACGGAGGGGGAGATTTTACTAAACGGCGTAAATATTCAGAAATATGATTATGACGAATATATGGCGGTCTTTTCTGTAGTATTTCAGGATTTTAAACTGTTTTCCTTTTCACTGGGACAGAATGTGGCGTGTGCAGAGCATTATGATGCGGACAGAGTAGAGGCATGTCTTGCGGCAGCAGGCTTTGGGCAGAGGCTGGAGGAGATGCAGGAGGGGCTTCAAACCTGTCTGTACCGGGATTTTGCAGAAAACGGTGTGGAGGTTTCCGGCGGAGAAGCACAGAAGATCGCACTTGCCCGGGCCTTATACAAGGACGCACCGTTCATTGTGCTGGATGAACCCACAGCAGCGCTGGATCCGGTGGCGGAATATGAGGTGTACAGCCGGTTCAATGAGATTGTGGGGAATAAGACAGCAATTTATATCAGTCATCGTCTGGCGTCCTGCAGGTTTTGTGATAAGATCGCAGTATTTGATTCCGGCCGGATCATAAGCCAGGGCAGTCATGAAAAGCTGTATGCCCAGACTGATGGGAAGTATCGGGAATTATGGGATGCGCAGGCGCAGTATTATGTATAAAAATCTAAAAAAGATGTGAAATAAAACCGGCGGTGTGTGCGTGGGCACATACCGCCGGTAATTTTGTCTGATTCTGTTTTAGAAGATCACAACTTTCTTTCCGGATTCCTTTTCCACAAATTCTTTCCAGGGCATCAGCTCTTTCTTATCAAGGAAATCTTCATCTGCAAAGGCCGGTTCAATGCCCATGCGTTTGGCTTTGTCGATGCCCAGGGGATGGTAGGGCAGCAGATGGATCTCAGTAATGCAGTCTATGCGTTTGGCAAGAGCGGAGATCGCTTCAAAGTGTGGCTGACAGAAGTTTACATCCGGGATGATGGGGCAGCGCAGGGTCACGTCTGCGCCAAGGCTGTTTAACAGTTCCAGATTGGCAAGAATACGGTCGTTGGATACACCGGTAAACTTTTCGTGGTCTGCAGCGGTGTCCAGCTTGTAGTCAAAATAGAACAGGTCTACATACTGCGCGATCTGCCGCATGTTTTCTTCGGTGGCAAAACCGCAGGTTTCCATGCAGACATGTAAACCTGCTTCCTTTGCAGCCTGTGCAAGTGCCAGAGAAAAGGCGGGCTGTGCCATGGGTTCGCCGCCGGAGAGGGTCATGCCGCCGTTGCTGTTTTCGTAGAAGGGCGCATCTTTTTTGACTTCTTTTAAGACTTCTTCTACGGTGACACTGCGGCCGCAAAGCTCCAGGGCGCTGCCGGGGCAGGCCTGTGTGCAGGCACCGCAGCGGGTGCATTTTTCACGGTTGAAGATATGGCCTTCTTCGGTCATCTCATGGCAGCCATTAGGGCAGACGGATGCGCAGGCCATACAGCCGATGCACTGGCGGGGCTGGTAGAGGATTTCCTGATGCACTGTCTGGGATTCCGGATTGTGGCACCAGATGCAGCGTAAGGGGCATCCCTTTAAAAAGACAGTGGTGCGGATGCCGGGGCCGTCCTGTACGCAGAAGCGCTGGATGTTAAAAATAGTTCCGTTCATGATATACCTCAGATTTCGTGTTCGGTTCTTAAAATGACTTCGGCCTGCATCTGCGGGGAAAGTCTTGTGAAGTAGTCGCTGTAGCCGCCGATACGCACTACCAGATCCTGATACTGCTCGGGATTGTTCTGGGCTGCGATCAGGGTGTCTTTATCGGTGACATTGATCTGGATCTCGAAACCGCCGCGGGCCATGTAGGTGGTGATGAGAGCTGCTACTTTTTCACAGGATTCCTGAGTGAAGGTCTTTTTGGAGAATTTCATGTTGACCGCTACGCCGCCGATCATCTCTTTATGGCTCCAGCTGGTGGAGGAGAGGATGGAGGCGGTGGGGCCGTTGAATTCTCTGCCCTGACAGGGACCGGAGCCGTCACCGAAGGGGAATCCGGCTTTGCGGCCGTCGGGGGTTGCACCGGTGGCGCGGCCTAAATGTTCATGCATGATCCAGCAGAATACGCTGGGAACCACATTGCCGTTTGGATAGCTGTGGGTGTATTTTTTGCATTCTGCCACGATATGACGGGTGATCTCGCCGTACATGCAGTCTACTTCGTCGATGCTGTTGCCGTATTTGCCTACTTTTTCAAGCATCTGCAGACGCAGGGCCTCCTGACCTTCAAAGTCTGTGTCCAGAAGGGCTTTTAACTGGGCAAAGGTCAGCTTTTTCTGGTTGAAAACAAGCTGTCTGATGACTTCGAGAGAATCTACAAGGTTACCCACACCTACGAAGCTGGGCATTACCCAGTTGTAGCGCGCGCCGCCCTTTTCATTGTCGATGCCCTGTGCCAGACAGTCATTGGTAAAGCAGGACTGCAGAGGATGGATCATCTTGTCAAGGTGGGTCAGGCGCATGGCTTCCTGTTCTTCGTAGTTTGCGCGGATGGTATTGTCCAGATGCGTATAGTAGGTCTGCATCAGGGTGTCAAAATCCGGATATTCTCTGTCTAAAAGATCAAGAAGGTGCTGGGGAGTGTTGACATAAGGGGAAGCCACCCAGCAGTTGGAGGCTGCAATGGGGGTGATCTCCACGCAGGTGCTGTGTATGTATTCGCGGCAGTCTTCTTTGGGAATGCCGTAGGAAACCAGACCGTCAGCGATCAGGTCGTCATTGAAGATCGCAGGATGGGAACGGCCGTGGGAAAGAACGTCACAGGCCTTCTGTAAAAATTCGCGGGGCATGTCAGCTGTGTAGCACAGACCGACAGAGGGGTAAACCAGACGGATGTCATCGATCGCCTGCATGCCCATCAGAGTCAGGTCATTGGCCACAACGCTGCCGTCGGCCTTTCGTCCGCCCACCATATAACCGCTGGAGAGTCCGCTGGGGACACGGCGGTTGATCATGATGGCAAGACAGTCCATAAGTACCTGTGCATCTTCTTTGGTGATACGTCCTTCTGCCAGATCTTTTTCATAATAGGGAAACAGATAGCGGTCGGGGCGGCCAAGCTGGAACTGCTGCTGGGCAAAATAGCGCAGCGGGAAGAAGGATACACAGTAGCACAAAAAATGTACGGACTGGATGGCTTCCTGCAGTGTGGAAGCAGGATTTTTGGGAACTTTGCGGCAGATGGCGGCAATGTTTTCCAGTTCTTTTCTGGTATCGGGATCCGTGCAGGTTTCTGCCAGTGCCGCCGCAGCATCTGCATGGCGTTCGCTGTAGCGGACAATGGTGTTTAAGACACTTTTGCACAGTTGATAGTAGCTGATCTTTTCGGGATCGGAGGTTTTTTCCTGATAGGCACTGATTTTATCGATCACGCCGTCCATACCTTTTTCAAGAAGAAGGGCATAATCCAGTGCCGTGTGAGAATCCTGACCATTGGCGGGACACATCGGGTCAGCCAGTGTTTTTTTCAGGTGAGTCCATTCTTCGCGGTTTTCTTCGGGAAGAAAATGAACAGGTTTGCCGACGATCAGTTCGCCGGGATCGATGCAAGGTGTGATATGGTCAAAGGCGTAGGCATAGGCGTCTGCATAACGCTCATGGAAGGTGCCCTGTTCTTTGATCTGGTCATAGCGGTGGTAAAAGTGATAGTAAAATTCTTCATAGGAAAGAACCGGTTTGACTGCGGCATTGCGCAGTTTTTCAATCCGGGCCAGGTTGCGGCTGTCCATAATATGACCTCCTGTCTGATAAGCGGTTGGTATGTTTATTCTGCCAGGGAAGCTGCCAGTGCGTCTGCGGGTGCGTCCTCAGGGCTGTAGCCGGAAAAACCAAGCTGAGGGAAGGTAAGCAGGGTCTGTACGTCTTCGTCGGAGATGACAAAATCAAATACTTCCGCATTTGCAGCGATGCGGGCTGCGTTGGTGGACTTGGGCAGAGGCAGGATGCCGCACTGTAATGCAAGGCGTACACAGATCTGGGCTACGGATTTGTTGTATTTGGCTGCGATTGCCTTTAAGTCTTCATTATTTAAAACGGCACCGCTGCCCAGAGGGCTCCATGCCTGTACGAGAAGTCCTTTTTTCTGATTGTAAAGAATATTATCCATCTGGGTGTAGCCGGGATGGAATTCCAGCTGGTTGACCATGGGTTTTACGGAGGCGGTCTCCCAGAGGGGATCTAAGTGTTTCTGCTCGTAGTTGCTTACGCCCAGTGCACGGATCTTGCCGTCCTGATACATACGCTCAAAGCCGCGCCAGGTTTCTGCATTGAGTTCTTTCCATTCGGGGGTGAGCTTTTCTACGCAGGGCCAGTGAACCAGATACAGGTCCATGTAGTCCATGCCCAGATTTTTTAAGGATGCTTCCACTGCCTTGATGGTTTTTTCATAGCCGCGTTCGGTTACCCAGTGCTTGGTGGTTACAAAGATGTCTTCACGCTTTACGCCGGATAAACGGATGCCTTCGCCGACGCTTGCTTCGTTGCCGTATGCAAATGCGGTGTCGATGTGGCGGTAGCCTGCGTCCAGCGCCATTTTTACGCAGTCGCGGGTGGTTTCGCCGTCGGGAGTCTGCCAGGTGCCGTAGCCGATGCAGGGAATCTGCACGCCGTTTGCAAGGGTGAAAGTATCTGTAAGAGAGTTAAGATGTAGTGCCATGTAAAAGTCCTCCTTGGAGAATTTATGATTTCCTTATTAGTTAAAATGTAGCATTTTTCGGGGCGCAGTACAAGGAAAATAAATGTGATTTGTGTCTTGCTGTCAGGGCAGAATGGGTGTTACAGTAAGAATACAGATACATTGCAGGTTTTGGGGGATGTATGCCGAAAATACAGTATGTGGGACAGCTTTTTGAAAATACTTTCCGTGTGGAAAAGCATCTTCATGCTTTCTGGGAAGTAGTGCTTTATACAAAAGGGCAGGGCTTGGTCGAGATTGGGGATGAGGTGGTTCCTTTTGCGGAAGGGGATATTTTTGTGATTCCGCCCAATGTGGAGCATACCGATTATTCGGAGCAGGGATTTCAGAATTATCATTACAATTTTGAAGACGAAAATTTTAACCGGCTCACCTATCTGAAGGTTCATGATACGGAAAACAATGATTTTCTGCTGATTCTCAGACAGCTTCACTATGAATATCATCTGAAGCGGAAAAACTGCAGGAATATCATGGACAGTCTGTATTCGGTACTCTACCATTATTTGCTGGCATTGTCGGAAAGGGAAGAAAGCAATCCCTATGTGGAGATGCTCATCAATGATATGATCGGCAATCTGTCCAATCCGTATTACAGACTTTCGAAGTCGCTGGAAAAGATTCCGATGACGCAGGATTATTTCAGAAAGATATTTTTTAAGGAAACCGGCAAAACGCCGCTGCAGTATCTGACGGATAAAAGAATCGAATATGCACGGGAGCTTCTCCGGTTAAGTCCAAAATCCGGGCTTTCCATACAGATGATCGCCTGGGACGCAGGATTTGCGGACTGTTATTATTTTTCAAGGGTTTTTAAAAAGATCACCGGATTAAGTCCCCGGAAATGGATGGAAGAAAATTTGTAGACAGTTCGGTTTTGTCCATTTGCTTTATGCTTTTATGCATTGTATGTTTCACAGCTTTTTTGTTACGTTTAAAAAAAACAGGAGGTTGTGAATGATGACAGGCAGAGAAGAAATGGTTCGTTCTTTTTATGAAAAACAGGGTGGAATACTGCCCCTGATCCCGACCTTTGTACCCCGGCGGTTCGGCGCGGCGGGAAAGCGGCTCAGACTGCATCCGGATGACTATTATGCGCTGGGAACAAAGCGCGGCTCCATCAAGGAACGCTGGTTTTCGTCCGTGATCGTGGCGATGAACGGTCCCGATGCGGCACCGGATGAGGGCATGAGTTATGTGGATATGGGACAGGAGGAGAAGATTTCTCTGAAAGAATTTGTGGATACACTCAAAGGTGAGCTGATCGGTGAGTCCTGCTATGCGCGTCATCAGACATGGCCGATGTATTCCAAGTTTTTTGACTATGAGGGGCCTTTGTTCCATCACATGCATCTGGGCTTTGAGGATGCGGCAAAAGTGGGCAAGCTGGGAAAACCGGAAGCATATTATTATCCGCCCCAGTATAACAATTATCCGGGTAAATTTCCGCATACTTATTTCGGTTTTACCTCCGATACCACGAAGGAGGAGCTGACAGAGGCACTCAGGGATTATAAAAACAGGGATCTGCGCATTACGGAAAAGTCAAGGGCTTACCGCATTGAGCTGGGAACCGGCTGGTATACGGCGCCCGGTGTGCTGCATGCGCCCGGTTCGTATCTGACTTATGAACCCCAGTGGAATTCCGATGTAAACGCGGTTTTTGAAAATATTACGGACAATGAGATCTATGATGACAGTTTTCTGTATGAAAACTGCCCGCCGCAGCACCAGGGCGATCCCGCTTATGTGGTAGGCATGATGGACTGGGAAAAAAATGTGGACCCGAAGTATAAGGAGCATTTTTTCCGCCCTCCCGTGATCCTTTCCCAGGATGAAGCTCATGTGGAAAAACAGGTGGTGTACGGAAATCCTTATATTGCGGCCAAAGAGCTTACGGTAGATCCGGGCTGCACGGTTGTGATAAAGGATGAATCTGCGTACGGATGTATTCTGACACAGGGATATGGCAGAATTGGCGGACATGCCTGTGCGACAGCTACGATGCTTCGGTTTGGGCAAAAGAGCGAGGATGAATTCTTTGTTTCTTATGCTGCGGCAGCCAAAGGCGTAGTCATCACCAATACAAGTAAATATGAGCCGTTGGTGATCCTGAAGCATTACCCGGCTTTAGAAGCGCAATAGGAGGTATTTTTTATGAGTTTACAGCGCTTTGAACAGATCAACCAGAATATCCGCGAAGCCTTTCTGGCTAAGAAGCGTGCCAATCCGGAACAGTTTGAAAAACGTCTGAAATTTTCCTGGAGCAACTGGGGGTTTGGTCTTGAAGATTTTGAGACATCCTGTGCCCGTCTGGAAAAGGCAGGAATCCGTTATATCGAACTGCACGGCAACCATTACGGCCCTGACCTTGGCTATGATGCCAAAAAGATCAGTAAGATCATGGCTGATCACGGAATCAGCGTGGGGGGTGTCTGCGGTATGTTCAGCGCCGACAATGATCTTTCCTCCAACCGCCATATCAAGCGGCAGGCAGCGATTGACTATATTAAGCGTGAAGCGGCATTTACTGCTGAAGTAGGCGGAAAATACATGCTGGTATGTCCTGCGGCGGTAGGACGTCCCGGCAAATATGACGACAGCGAAATCGACCGCAGTATCGACAGTTTGTCCCGTGTGGCGGATGTTTTTGTGCAAAACGGTATCCGTGCGGCGGTTGAACCGATCCGTGCGGCAGAAACCAGTATCGTACATACCTTCGCAGAGGCAAAAGATTATATCAGCAGACTCGATCATCCCGGTGTACAGCATATCAACGGCGACGTATATCACATGCTGGTGGGTGAATCCCATATTGCACAGGCTCTGTGGGATGCAGGCAGCATGCTGACAAATCTGCATATGGCGGATACCAACCGCTGCGCACTGGGCGATGGTTCCCTGGATCTGGATACCATTATCATGGCACTTTATCTGATCGGATACAATCTGGATGACAGCTGCTTTGTAACACCGGAACCTCTTGGCCCCGGCGGTGATCCTTATCCGGCACAGAATGCCAAGACCGATCCGGCGATTTTGGACAAGCTGGTGTTTGACAGCGTAAACTATTTCCGTGAGAGAGAAGAATTTGTGCTTTCCTTATAAAAATAACAGAAATTGCAGGTGACTTGTATGACAAACAAAGAACGCTGTATCCGCTGTGCGTTAAAGCAGCCCATTGACCGTGCCCCTTTCTTCTTTTATTTCGGTCCCTGGGGGGGGAAACTATGACGGAATGGAAAAAACAGGGGATTTCCGACAGCAATGCATGGAAATCGGATGAATTTGGATTTGATACGGGAATTCTGGATATTACGGAACATATCAATCTTTCTTTTTATCCTTATTTTGAGGAAAAGATCATATCCGAAAACGGAGACATTGTACTTGACCTTGGTGAAATATGCAAATATAATGAATATTATGCAAAAAAGTGTATGTTTTGCCGGGGAGGTAAAGGATGAGTTTTAAGGATGTTGCAAACAGCCGGCTGTTATGGATCAGTGTTGCGGCAGCTCTGGTGGTCGTGGTTATATTAACGCTGTATTATCTTCGTGTTTGCTGGAAAAAGGCGCTGGAAATGGGCGTGGATAAAGAGAAGCTCAAAGCTGTGGTCAAGTCCTCTGTATTGTTTTCCATTGTGCCTTCCGTGGCGGTTGTAGCGGGACTGATCACGCTGGTTGTGGTGATCGGGCTGCCCTATGGCTGGTTTCGTCTGTCGGTTATCGGTTCTGTTTCCTATGAGCTGATGTCTGCGAATATGGCTTTGACAGCTTTAAATCTGGATGTGGAGAAGGCAGATGCCTATGCTTTCAGCCTGATGGCGTGGTCCATGTGTATGGGTATGACGATTCCGCTGATCTTTAATCTGGTTTATAACAAGAAAATTCATGTGGGTACCATGAAGCTTGGCAAGGGCGATAAAAAGTGGAGCATCGTGGCGCAGAATACCTTTATGTTGGCGCTGGTATGCGCGCTTGTGGTGCCGCTGATCTTTGCCGGAGCGATCGATCTGCTTACCTTTTTCACCAGTGCGGCGATTGCTGTGGGTCTGACTCTTTTGGCCCGTAGATTTAAGCTAAAATGGCTGCATGATTTTGTTCTGGTAATCAGTCTGGTGGGTGCCATGGCGTCTTCTGTACTGTGGGAAAAGATTTTTTAGAAATAAGAGGTATTTTTTATGGAAAATAAAAATTGGACCGAGGCAGAAGAAAAAGAATATTATGACCAGATGCATTGTATCGGTTTCTGGTTGTTATTCATAGCTGTGGTCATCTTTTTTGGGATTCCGCTTCTGATCAGTGTTTATTATGACATTATGCCGCGGTTTAAGGATCTTTTGGTGGCAGCAGGCGGTCTGTGCGCGATTTTTATTCCGCTGAGTATCGCAGAGACTTTTGCGGAAATTCCGGTAATGGGATCTTCTTATTATATTTCGCTGGTAACGGGAAATGTGCTGAATTTAAAGCTCCCTGCGTCCATGAATGCGATGAAGGTGGCAGATCTTCGCCAGGGAACGCCGGAGGCAGATACCGTAACAGGTATCGGCGTGGCGGTTTCTGCGCTGACAACAACGGTTATGCTGGCAGTTGGCGTGCTTCTTTTGACGCCTCTGCAGCCTTTTTTACAGTCTCCGGTTGTGGAAGCGGCGGCATCCCATGTACTTCCCACACTGTTTGGCTGTCTGGCGCTGGGCGTGCTCGGGGATGATGTGGGCGGCGGCGTGATCGTGCATAAGCGTCTGCTTGGCGCGGTGGTGCCTTTTATCCTGTGCGTGATCCTGTATCTGGCACTGCCTGATCTTTACAACAGTGTGCAGGGACTGATCATGATCGTATGTATTCCGCTGGTTTATAAGATCAGTAAGGTTCTGTATAAGAAGGGGATCATTACAGTCACTTTGCCGGAGGAAAAATAGGGATATGCATATGCATTGTAATCCCTGTGCTGTCGGCAGGAATCTGTCTTGACAAATGCATATTTTTGAACTAATATCTGTTAATAGATGCAGATATCTTAATGTTGGATATCACAGAATAAGAAATCAACTATGATGAGGAATAGTAAAGA
Source organism: Lachnospiraceae bacterium (assembly GCA_017500935.1). GTDB lineage: Bacteria > Bacillota > Clostridia > Lachnospirales > Lachnospiraceae > Gallintestinimicrobium. Next base: position 3,334 of record JAFVXW010000006.1, on the reverse strand, counting down.
CAGCGGACGTCCCAGAGAGAGTGCCATTGGTGGGAGGCATTCACGAACAGCGCATCTTGAACCTGCCCTCGGAGTTCCGTACAAAATACGGCGCTGATCCGGCGTTATCGGAAATGAAGTGAATGCTGAAAAAAGCAGGAATCCGATTGATTCCTGTTTGTGCATTAATCAGGGTGGTACCGCCGGTTATCCGGTCCCTATCGGGGATCTGATTGCCGGCGTTTTTTTGCGCACACTTTTTAGCTATATGGCAGGATCCCTTCATAATTTATCAAGGAGGAAAAAGAAATGGCAGACAAAAAACTTGTTGAACAGATCACGTCCATGGAAGAAGATTTTGCACAGTGGTATACAGACGTGGTTATCAAATCCGAACTTATCGGTTATACCAGCGTAAAAGGCTGTATGGCGATCAAACCCGCAGGCTATGCAATCTGGGAACTGATCCAGAAACAGCTGGATGAAAGATTCAAAGAAACCGGTGTACAGAATGTATACATGCCTATGTTCATTCCCGAAAGCCTGCTGCAGAAGGAAAAGGATCATGTAGAAGGTTTTGCTCCTGAAGTTGCCTGGGTAACCCACGGCGGTTTAAATCCCCTGCAGGAAAAACTGTGTGTAAGACCTACTTCCGAGACACTGTTCTGTGATTTTTATAAAAATGATATTCAGTCTTACAGAGATCTTCCCAAGGTATATAACCAGTGGTGTTCTGTTGTAAGATGGGAAAAGGAAACCAGACCTTTCCTGCGTTCCAGAGAATTCTTATGGCAGGAAGGCCATACTGCCCACGCAACAGCGGAAGAAGCGGAAGAAAGAACCATTCAGATGCTGAATGTATATGCAGAATTCCTTGAAAATGTTCTGGCAATTCCTGTTGTAAAAGGTCAGAAGACTGAAAAGGAAAAATTCGCAGGTGCGGAAGCAACCTACACCATTGAAGCGCTGATGCATGACGGCAAGGCACTGCAGTCCGGTACCAGCCATAACTTCGGCGACGGTTTTGCAAAGGCATTCGGTATCCAGTTTACTGACAGAGATAACAAGTTAAAACATGTACATCAGACCTCCTGGGGTATGACCACCCGTCTGATCGGTGCGATCATCATGGTTCACGGTGACAATTCCGGTCTGGTTCTGCCTCCTAAGGTAGCGCCCACTCAGGTTGTGATCGTTCCCATCCAGCAGAAAAAGGCAGGCGTTCTTGACAAGGCTTATGAGTTAAAGAGCGTGCTCAAGGGCTTCCGCGTAAAAGTGGATGATACCGACAAGAGCCCCGGCTGGAAGTTCTCCGAAGCAGAAATGCGCGGTATTCCCGTTCGTGTGGAAATCGGCCCCAAGGATATCGAAGCAGGAAAATGCGTACTGGTTCGCCGTGACACCAGAGAAAAGATCGAGTGCAGCTTAGACGAACTGGAAGCAAAGGTAGCAGAGCTTCTGGATACCATCCAGACAGATATGCTGGAAAGAGCACGTCAGCACAGAGAAGAACATACCTATGTTGCAACCAACATGGAAGAACTGGAAGAGATTTTGACCAACAAGCCCGGTTTTGTAAAGGCTATGTGGTGCGGATGCCAGGATTGTGAAGACAAGATCAAAGAAAAGTTAGCAGCAACCAGCCGCTGCATGCCTTTTGAACAGGAAAATCTGGCAGAGAACTGCGTAGTTTGCGGTCAGCCTGCCAAGAAGATGGTTTACTGGGGTAAGGCATATTAATTCAGAAAAATAATAAATACCGGCAGCTGAGAAGGGATTCAAAGTTGCCGGTGTTTTTTTGTGTATGATTATGCGCACACTTATATACTCACTTATTATGCCAATGAATGCTTGCAAACACGCTGTGTACATGTTGTAGTAAGAAAACAGACGGCAGTTATAATACAGAAGCTGTTGTTACATCAAAAGCTGCTTATTCTTATCAGCGAATTCTTTTATTTCTGTGTCATGTAGGTGACAGGAAATTCTGTTTTGGATAATCAAACCGTATCAGGTAAATTACCCGTAATTGTTAATAATAGAAAATATTGAAAAGCTGTTGTCGGAATAACGAAATAACGATATGATATATTTGCAATAACAGTTTCTGCATGTTTCGGAAAGAGAGGGAAATGCAGAACAAGAAACAAACCCAAAAACATATTCATGCAGAGGATCTGGCGCAGAAGGCTGCAGTGCAGTATTTCGGGGAAGAGGTTGTAAGAATGCAGAGGATATCAATCGAAAAGATTTGATACCTGTTGCGTTATGTCCGATACTGGGAGGAGATATGACTGTAAAAGAACGGGTTGTGCAGGCAATCCGGATTTTGAAGAGAGAATATGAAAAGGTTACAACCGAGGAACTGCAAAAACTGCAGGCAATACTTTATATTCTCGCTCAGAAATTCTTAACACAAAGGGAGATGGAAGAAATTAAGGAGGAATTTGACATGACGTATTTGGGGCAACTGATTTTTAATGACGGGCTAAAAACAGGAAAAGAAGAAGGAAGAGAAGAAGGAAGAGAAGAAGGGATTTCCGTCCAATGCTGTTCGGAAAAGTTTTCAACTTGTTCGGTTAGCGCAAAACGAAGAAATCCCCGCCCATTTTTTGAAATGGGCGGGGTCTCTTTTTTCGTCAAAAAATATGCAATAGCTAATTACCAATCAAGCTTATTCCAACTTGAGGAGTACAATGTGGTAACAACACCTGTTGTATCAGACAACACTTCGCTCACATCAGTCTGTCCAAAGAATGTTCCGGTACAGTCGCCGCTAACACTCCAAACGATAGGAGTCGGAGCGTACTGCACATACTGATTCCCCTCAAAATCAGGAAGATACTCTGTTACATAGGTGTCTATCTGCACAAGTGGCGTCCGGGAAACAAAGAAAACGTTATCATGCACCGCGCAGCCCTCCTGCAGATTGGGGCCGCCTACATCGTCAAACGCTGGAGCATCACCACTGTCGAGCCAATCGTTCCGACCAGTAAAAAGCACATAGTTGTCTTCAAAAATACAGTTTTTGAACATATGGTCAGGATTAGGCGTTTCATCCCAGTTGAAGAACGTAATACCAGAGGCGCAGTGATATAGCAGATTTCCAGAAATCTGAATGTTTTCCGAACTTTGTGCGCTCCCACCCTTTTGTTCCAAGAATATCTCAACGCCCAAGCCTGCATGGTGCATTTCGTGGATATAGTTATTGATGATACGGGTCTCACTGGAACAGGTTCCGACAGCATCCGCCAGTCTTTGGATGCCCTTGGCGTAACCGGTATCGGAATCCAATGCATAGGAACTGACTACACCGCCGACCCATGCCACTTCGCAGTTCTGTACGGTTACGCCT
>JAFVXW010000001.1 GCA_017500935.1 Lachnospiraceae bacterium | reverse complement strand
TTTTTCTGCTCTGTGCATGTAAAGCATACCATCAAAATAAGCATTCCAGCTGCCCACCATATTAAAGACCGCCAATGTTGCCAGTACCGGCTTTGCAAGAGGCAGATACATCTGAAGGAGGATCCTCCATTCACCGGCACCATCAACACGGGCAGAATCATATATTTCCTTGGGCAGACCTTTAAAATAGTTCTGCAGAAGGATAATGTTATAGGCAGAAACTGCACCCGGAAGAACCAATGCCCATATAGTATTTAACAGACCTGTTCCTTTTACCACCAGATAAGTAGGGATCATACCGCCGCCGAACAGCATAGTAAACACATACATCCACATAAAAAAGTCCCGGTGCGGGAAACGTTCCTTCGGCATAGACAACGGGTATCCTGCAAGTACAGTCATGGACATGCCAATAATAAGTCCCAGAACAGTTCTTTTAATCGTAATCCAGAATGCAGTAAAAAACTTTGTATTGGAAAGAATATTTTCATAAGCATCCAACTGAAAGCCGATGGGATAAAAAGTAACCAGGCCGCTTCCTACTGCACTGCCGCGACTGAAAGATATCATAATCGTATTCCAGAACGGATAAAAACAAGCAATACTGATGATAATAACCAGCAGCGCATTTACAATACGGAACAATATTCTTGAAAAAGATTCTTTATAGCGAATCATAAAATACCTCCTCCGCTCAGAAAATGCTGTAACCGGCTGCTTTGTCGGCCAGTTTATGAGAAAGAACGATCATTACAGCACCAACCACAGATTTAAACAATCCCACTGCTGTTGACCGGCTGTAATTCATCTGCTCCATACCCAAACGGTAAACCAGCGTATCCAAAATATCACCGCTCTTCATCGTCACATCGTTCATCAGATTGAATACCTGGTCAAAACCTGCATTCAGTACATTGCCAAGACTCAGTGTCATCATCAGGATCACTGTGGATGCAATCCCGGGCAGTGTTACATGTAAAGTCTGCTGCCATCTGCCTCCCCCGTCTATCGCAACTGCCTCATACAGATTCATATCAATACCGGTCAGTGCCGCCATATATACAATGGTTCCCCAGCCGAAGTTTTTCCAGATATCCGTAATGATCAGCGTAAACCGGAACCAGTCGTTGTCACCTAAAAAGAAGATAGGTTCCACTCCGAAAAATCCCAGAATCATATTAACGGTACCTTTTAAGGAAAACAGATTGGTAATAATACCAGCCATCAAAACCCAGGATACAAAGTGTGGAAGATATACAACAGTCTGTGCCACACGTTTTCCCAGCGTACTGCGAAGTTCATTCAGCATCAGTGCAAAAACTACCGGTACAATCAAACCCCATACAATTTTCCAGAATGCAATAATCACAGTATTGACCATCGCCCTGCCAAATTGAGAACTCTGAAATACCTGCCGGAAATTCTCCAGCCCCACAAATTCAGACTTAAAAAAACCCATCAATGGTTTATAATTCTGAAAGGCAATGATAATACCGCCCATTGGTACATAACTGTAAACTATTAATAACAATGTCGGCAAAAACAACATCGAGTAAAATGCCAGAGGAGTTTTTCTTTTCTTCTTATTCTTCAAGCCGATTCCCTCCTTAGTTAGAAACAAAAGGCTGCCTGTTCAGCAGCCTTTTGCGATTTCTTTCTTACTTACGCAGATTTATTTGGTAGATTCATACCAGGCATTAACCTCATCGAGGATCTGCTGTCCACCCTCATTGAGGAAGTTCTCAACTGCCTCGTCAAACAGAGAAATATCCGCACCCATAATAATTTCATTGTAAGTAGCCAGCAGATCAGCCTTTAAGCTGGGCAGATTGGAAGAATGGAATTCACTCGGAGCTCCCATCCAGGGGTCTGCCACTGCACGCCCTTCTTTTCTCATGATTTGAATCATCTCGGTAACACCGCCGGGACCATCCTGGAACATTCTGTATCTGGACATACGGTCATAACCTTCATCCATATAGTATGCGGCCGCACGATCTTCCCAGAATTCACGGGGATAATAATCCTCCAAATATCCATCTACATTCAGCTCATGATTTTCGATCACGCTGTAATCTCTTGCCAGAATAGATTCACGGAACGCCTCGCCTTCTTCTGAGCCGCCCCAAGGCATACCAACCTGATTGATAAACTTATATCTGAATGTCAGAACCTGTTCTACCACTGCACCTTTATCATCTTTAATCTCAACTCTGCCATATTCAGCAGGAAGATTAGGCTCAATACAGCAGTCAACCAGTTTAACAGCCAGTTCTTTATTTTCCATATCTTTGTTAACAAACAGATAATAGTTGGGGGTAGCTGTTGCAAGACCAATCGGTTCGGATCCATCCACGGTTACACCATCCGTAACGATCCAATCTGCGTTCATATCATTCACATAGGAATCTTCCACACCGTAGGTTCCCCAATAGGTAGCCCAACACATACCAGCCTGACTGGATGCTACATATTTTGCAGATGCTGTACTGTCTTCCACTGCAAATTCCTTATTTACCAGACCATCTGCATACATACCCTGCAGCCACAGCAGAGCATCTCTTGCTCCGGGCAAAATACTGCCAAATCCGATAGTTCCATCATCCAAAAGCTGGAATCTTTCGGGATATACACCATATGCAGTGAATGCACCGGTCATATCATGCTCACCGGGTCTTACTCTGTTACAGATTACAAGACCTACTGTGTCTTCACCGCCAAGCTTTGCATCCACAAAAGCTTCTGCACAGGCTCTTACTTCATCCAGTGTTTCAGGTGCTTCCATACCAACTGCATCCAGCCAGTCCTTACGGATATACATAACACTTACCTGGCTCGGCACATTACCGGGATGAGGAAGTCCATACATACGTCCTTCTTTAGTGATTGCGCCAACCGCAATACCTCCGTCTGCATCACAGCATTCTTTATAGTAATCAGAAGCATACTCTTCAAAGTAGTCCGTCATATCTGCCACATAACCGGCTTCAAGCAGCTGATTATAAACCCCTACGGTAACAACTGCCATATCGGGTATTTCACCACTGGCTAATGCTGCGCCCCATTTGCTGTCATAGTCTTCCTGAGGAGCTGTCCAGATATTTTCTATTGTAACGCCAACTTCTTCTGCGATACGATCAACCCAAAGATTATCTTCCAGACTTTCACAGCCTTCAACATCAGGATTATACTGAAGTTCGCTCTCCAGCATGCGGGCAATAGTCACTGTTTTGAGTTCACCGTCTGCCGCAGGTTCTTCCGCTTTGGTTTCTGTTTTCGTCTCGGTCTTAGTTTCAGTTTTTGTTTCAGATACTGTGGTATCAGCCGCAGGATTCTCCGTAGTTTCTCCTGTTGTGCCGCCGCAAGCAGCAAGGCTTGCTGTCATAGCCATTGCAAGAAGCATCGCAAGGATTCTTTTTCTCTTTGCCATCTCATATCCTCCCATCTTTCGCGTTGATTGCTTATTTATATACTGTAGCTACGAGTATATTTATAGATTATATTTTAAAGATTTACATTCCTCATTACAATTCCACAATATTTACCTTTTTATCCTATCTTGCTGTCAACAATTGGGAATTTACAGATTTATTGGACTTTTGTATGATAAAAGCAAAGATATCATTTCACTTCTCCAAAACATACACTTGCGAAAGGAGTTTTTCCATGAAAACATATCTTATTAAAAGAATAAAAGCCTTTTTAGACTGGAATTCCATTCCCGCCGTTATGCTGGAACACACCCCCTGGCTTACCCCCTGTAACATTTCAGCCGCCGCACAGCTTTGCTATGACGACAATGCTCTCTATGTGCGCATGTGTGCCAGGGAATCTCCCATCCGCGCAGAATTTACAGGACTATTGGATCAGCCCTGCTTAGACAGCTGTCTGGAATTTTTCGTATCTCCCATGCCCGATGAACAGCGCTATATTAATATAGAATATAATCCCAACGGCTGTCTGTATCTGGGCATCAGCACCGGAAATCACGATCTTTACCGTCTGATCAAAGACAATGACGACACAGAATTTCTGTGTCCCAAGATCACGCTGACCGAAGACGGCTGGGAAATCACCTACCAGATTCCGCTGAAATTCTTCCGATTGTTTTTCCCTGCATTTTCTTTTGAATCCGGGAAAAAAATGCGCGCCAATTTCTATAAATGCGGAGAATACACAGTCCAGAGGCATTATCTGGCATGGAACCCGACAACAAGCGATACGCCAAACTTCCACAGACCTTGCGATTTTGGCGAAATTGTGCTTGAATAAAATCAGAAACATTCATCTCCCAAGGAGGAACGCAAATGATCACAGAACGTATTGCCAAACTGGAACAACTCAGCGCCGCGCGCGGCAAAAGCGGTATCCCCTCCCATTTTACGAAGGATTACCATGAATCCGCACAGACTCTTTTTGCAGCTTGTCCCTTGTGGGAGAAACTGGCAAGATCCATGGCTTATGCCGTTGAAAATCAGGATATTTATGTATATGAAGATGACCGGATCGGCGGCCGGGTTTATCATGAAAATGAGCTCCCTGTCGAAAATCCCGATCCGGATCTGGATTACAGAACCGAGGCCGACCAGGCATTTCTGGCAGAATTTCCGGAAGGCGACGAGCTGCGCCGCAATCAGCTGGTGGGCGGCTCTGCCGTAGGGCATATCACCTGGTTTTTTGACCGTATTCTCTCTCTGGGTGTGACCGGTCTGCGCGCCAGATATGAAGAAGCACTGCTTTATGCCCGCGACGAAGAGGCAAAACAGTTTTATCAGGGCGTTATCCTGATGCTGGATTCCATGCTCGCCTTCAACGACAAGCATATTGAAGCTTACGAAAAGCTGGGCAACTTTGAACTGGCCGAACGTATGAAAAAAGTGCCCCGTTACCCGGCAGAGACGTTCCGGGAAGCTGTGCAGGCATTTTTTATGCAGCATATCACTGTCATGAAAGAAAATCCTTTCGGCGGCAACGGCCCCGGCAGACTGGATTATTATCTGTGGCCTTATCTGGACAGAGATTTAAAAGCCGGAAAATGTACACTGGAAGAAGCAAAAGAAATCATTGATGAGCTGTTTCTAAGAATTGACGAGCGTCTTTGCACATGGGACGGCTGGGTGGAAGCCATTGTTGTGGGCGGCACCAATCCAAACGGCAGCTCTGCAGTCAATCCGCTGACTTATATTATGATCGAATCCATCATCGATCTGGATATCACGCATCCGTCCATTTATGTCAGACTTCCCGAAAATCCGCCGGAAGATCTGGTAAAACTGTGCGCAAGATATATGACTGCCGGTAAAAACCGTGCTCAGATCCTCTACGATCCTGCCGTGATCGGCGCACTGGTAAAAAGAGGTACTTTTTACAGGGATGCCGTGGAATATGCCTGCGGCGGCTGTATGGAGGTTGGCGTACAGGGTATGACCTCCGATTTTCTCTACATCGGCTGGCAGAATACCGCAAAGATGCTGGAACTGATGATCACCGGCGGCATCTGTCTGCGCACCGGTCAGAAACTGAATTCGTTCCACGCAGACAAAGGCTTGCCCGCGTATGAAAATTTTGAAAGCTTTTATCAGGATTTTATCAAAGAAGCAGACCGTCTTACCCGGATCTACCTGCGGGAACAGGATATTTACAGCGAATATGCGCAGAAAAATCGGCCGTCCTATTTAATTTCAAGTATGATCGACGACTGCCTGGAACGCGGCCGCAATATGCACGGCGGCGGTGCCAGATACCACGATTACGGCGGCACGCATCTGGCGCTTCCCAATGTAGCAGACGGACTTTATGCCATCAAACAGGCTGTTTTTGAACAGAAAATCTGCACTGCCGAAGAATTGATCGCCGCGCTGAAAGCCGATTTTGCAGGATATGAAGCATTGCAGAAGCGGCTGCAGGCCATCCCAAAATACGGTGTGGACAACGAGGAGGCTGATGCCATGGCCACCCGTGTTGCCAGCGATTTTGCAGATATGTACTTAAACTACCGCACCCGCTGGGGCGGCAAGGGCAAGCCCGTGATCCTGACTTTTGTTTATTCTCCCGAAGCAGCTTCCATTCTGGGCGCCACCGCAGACGGACGGAACCTGGGCAAAGGCATCGCCCACGGCGTCACACCGCATTCCGCATCCATGACAGAAGGCATCACCGCTGCCATCACTTCCTGCGGAAGAATGCCCCATGACAAATTTGCCGGCGGTGCTTCCACCATGTGGGACTTTGACAGCAGCTGGGCTACCGAACCTGTCATCGAAGCCCTGATCAAAACTTTTATTGACAAAAACGGCCAGATCTTCCAGGGCAATACCACACCGCTCTCTGAGCTTTTGGACGCCATGGAACATCCGGAGGAATATCCTCAGCTGATCGTGCGTGTGGGCGGCTATTCAGCCCGCTTTGTCACCCTTTCCCGCGCATTGCAGGAGGATATCATCAACAGAATCAGACACGCGGGATAATCTCTGAAAAAAACGGGGATGCGGCTTTTTAAACTGCCGCATCCCTATTTTTGTTATTCTGTCATTTTCTTTGCGTATGCGCTTTCAAATACCGGCTGTCCTTCCATCTTTTCCAGTCTGGCAGGAACTGCTGCAGCGAATGCTTTTGTTTCCAGAATCACTTCTGCTGCCACCGCGGTCCATTCGCTCACGCGCAGGTCACCGCCCACGATATCTCCGATGTTGAGGGTGATGCCCTCACCGAAACCGCGTCCGCAGTTATGGTATGCAAAGGCACCTCCGTGCACCGCTGCATCATTGGTTGCCAGAAATCCGCCTTTTCCGGTGTAGATCTCACTGCCCTCTTCCAGAGAATACAAAACGGCTGCCGCATAGTCTGTCAGCGGTTTTTTGTTGAAAGATGCGCTGAAGTTTCCGCCTGCGTTCAAAAACAGGGGCACATTATTTGCTGCGCAGATCTCTGCAATCTGATCCAGCGGATAATGCTCTGCTTTTTCGGGCAGATAGTCGATCGTCACGCAGCATACATCGGTATTTGCTGCCAGTGTTTCTATTAATCCATCAGGCGTCACCATGCCGCAGGCTTCGCATACAGGGGCAAAAACGGGCTTTGCGCCGACACAGACTGCCACCAGGGAATTCATGGGGGTACTTACACTGCCGGTCACCACCTTTTTGCCGTGGGCTGCGCCAAACTGGCGAAGTCCTGCTTCGTAAGCGGCACTGGGGGAATGGCATAAAAGACCTAAGTCTGTATTCACATGGGCAGCCAGAGCTGCTGCCGCGGAAACGGAATGGTCACCGATCGTGCCCCAAACCACGCCGGAAAGGATTTCCAGCTCTTTTTGTTCCAGAATCTTTGTATCAATCATGGCTGTTTGCTCCTTTTTATAAACCTTTTATCTCGTCTGCATGTTCCCAGACCTTGATCATGGCATCTGCGATCATATCCATATCTTCTCTGGTGCCCAGCAGACATGCCTGATAGAGCCAGGTTCCTTCTTTGTATGCCGCAAGTTCACTTTCCGGCAGATTTTCCACTGTAATTTTTGTGCCGATCAGTTCCTCTGTATAGGGAACCGTGATGCAGGGAAAAGTATACAGCGGATTATAGCCAACCGACAGCGGAATACCTTCCGCGTTCAGCGCCTTGATAAACTGTTCTCTGGTAATGCCTTTTTCTGCAAATTTTTCGGAATCCAGACGGATCACAAACAGATGATAAGCATGACGGTCAATGCGGTCATCATAGTTCATGGCATGGGCAAACTCCATGGGCTTCATTCTGCCTGCCAGATAAGCTGCGTTTTTCTCGCGGACCGCCATTTCCGCATACAGTTTGTCATACTGGGACAACAGCAGGGATGCCTGAAATTCGCTGATGTTCTGATCCTGACCAACAGTTGTGTAGACACGCTCACCATTTTCGTCTTCTACATAACCGCCGCGCAGCATCTGCGCAATGGCTGCTGCCAGCTCATCATGATTGGTCGTGATAATGCCGCCTTCGCCGCTGGTTAAGTTCTTGGAGTTCTGACAGGAAATGGAAGCCGCATCGCCGTAGGCACAGATGCTCTTGCCGTTCCAGATCGCACCAACACCCTGCGCTGCATCCACGATCAGTTTTACATTGTATTTCTGTGCGATCTCAGTCAGTGCATCCAGATCCGGAGGACATCCGCCGATGGCAACCGCTACGATGGCCTTGGTGTTGGGAGTGATCTTTTCTTCCACGGATGCAGGAGAAATGTCGTAAGTACCACGGTCAATATCCGCAAAAACAGGTGTTGCACCGGCAAACACGATAGAGGACAAAGTCGCCACAAAGGTATAAGGCGGCAGGATCACTTCATCACCGTATCCAATGCCCAGACCGCGCAGGATCAGTTCCAGGGAAACCGTGCCGTTTGCCACTGCAAATACATGCTTCACATCGCAGTCTGCGGCAAATCGTGCCTCAAATTCTGCTTTTTTGCTGCCATTGCTCCATTTTCCGCTGCGGATGGTTTCCAAAAGCAGCTCTTTATCCAGCTCTTTTGTCACCGGCCAGCTCATAAATTCTGTTTTTTTAACAGGTTCTCCTCCAAATATCGCGAGCATCTCGATCTCCTCCTATTATAATGCCTTTACAAGGGGTTTGTATTTCTGAATATAGCCTTCGTTGGCTTCATCACCGCCATGGGTATTGCCGGACTGGAATACCTCCAGCTTCACACCGCGCTCAGCTGCAATTTCAATGGTGCGGCAAACGATCGCTTCCATGATCATGGCACCGATCACGGTGGAAGTCGCTCCGGTCGCCACAGGTCTGATCCCGGCCGTTTCATTGCCGATCTGTACACAGGCATCGCCGTAGCAGCCCATATTGTCGATAACCACATCACACACATCCATAAGCTTTAAGCCTTCGGGATGACGGGATGTCATCTGTTTTGAATGGGTAATATTGGTGATGCAGACGGTGGAAAGCCCTCTTTTCTTTGCTCCCTGCGCCATGTCGATGGCTACGGTGTTGCAGCCTGAATTGGAAAACAAAAACAGCACGCCGCCGTATGAAATCGCGTCCACATCGTCCAGCATCAGCTTTGCCAGTCCGGGCGCACGTTCAAACATACTGCTTCTTGCCGCTGCACGGTGCAGCATCAGGGCATCCTCCAGGATCGGGCAAACTCTGGCAAGTCCGCCTGCACGGTAAAAAATCTCCTCCGCCAGCATATGGGAATGGCCTGTTCCAAAGGTAAAAATAAAGCCTTCGCCGCAGAGCGCGTCTGCACAAAGCTGTGCCGCCTGCTCGATAGTTTCATTCTGTTTGTCGCTTACGACTGCAACCAGCCGCTGAATCTCCTGTATGTACTGTCCGATCGTATTCATCTGTCTTTTCTCCTTTCATTCTGCTTCCCGATATTCCCGGAATGCATACTGCGCTGCCGCTTCCATTGCGGAAACCGGCGGTTCCATGATCTTAACGTTTTCAAATCTGCTTTTTAAAATTTCTTCGTATTTTTGTCTGACTGTCTGATTCTGACAGATCACACTGCCGTAAACGCCAACTTTAGTGCTGCCGCTCCACTCGATCAGCCGGGCGGTATATGCTGCAAGATATTCTGCTGCTTCACACAAAATCTTTTGTGCCGCCGCATCCCCCTGTCCGGCACAAACTGCCGCCGCATGGGCAAAACCGGCAATATCCGGCTCCGGATCACCGTAAAAGACACCGATCAGCTCTCTGGGTGTCTGCACCCCAAAAAAAGTCATTGCCGCATCTAAAAGCGCTGTCTGTTCCCCGATGCCGTCCGCTGCATGCAGTGCCGCTTTGATGGCTTCGGAAGCAATAAAATAGCCGCTGCCTTCGTCACCGGTCAGGCGTCCCCAGCCGCCTGCCACTTTTACCTCACCGTCACCGTTTTGTGCGATCGTCATGGCACCGGTACCGGCAAGCTGCAAAACCGCAGGTTCTTTTCCTCCGGTCAGCCCAAACAGTGTGATATAGGCATCGCTTCGCATAAACACCGGCACACCAAGCTGCTTTTGAACGATCCGGGCAAACTGTGCCGTCAGAGACTGCTCATCCGAAGGGATACAGTCATCCAGTGACGGATCTGCGATCCCGATGGCTGCAATCTTCCTGTCACCAAGTGCCAGCTGACTGATGGCTTCCAGCAGATTCTGCGCTGCTTGTTCCACACTGATAAAATTATAGTTCATCGGCCCTGCAGCTGCCTGCGCAAAAGCCGTCCATCCTCCCTGAGGGGTTACTTCAAAGGCCTGTACTGCCGTTTTGGTTCCGCCTCCGTCTGCTCCGATTATGATCATCGTCAGTCTCCCTCCTGCCTTTTTTCATATCCTTATTATAGAAAAAACAAAAACCATCTGTCCACGATGATTTTGACAGATATTTGTACAAAATTTACTTTTTCATCCGGTTAAGTTGGGATTAAATTGACTTCTTTTTTTACAAAATTAACATATGTTGACATTCTGCCTCTATCGATCCTATAATTAAAACGTTTACATTTTACAGTTTTTTGCGACCAAGAGGTAAAAGATGTCCGATCTGTTAAACCGGCAGGATGCCCTTATTGAAATTGAACAGCCACGGGAAAAATGGTATGAAACCATTCCTTTTCCAGATGAAGCTTTTCCGATCCGCATCCTGCAAAACCGCGAAAAGCGGACCGCCGATCCTGTCACCTGGCATGAACAGATCGAGATTCTCTGCATCCGGGAAGGCAATCTCATCTGCGAATGTGATTTTGTACACTATATCTGCAAGCCCGGAGATATCATTATCATCAATCCCTGTGAAGCACATGCGGTTTTTCCCTTTGAAAAACCGGCCCGTTTTGACTGTCTGATGATCGATCCCAGACTCTGCGGCAGCAGGGATGATATCAATGTACAGAAATTTATGGAGTCCTATACGGAGCGCAGGATTCGTTTCGTCACCAATATCGGTCCGGAGACAGAAGCCCTGCTGCATCCTGTCATTGATGAGCTGATCTGTGAGTATACTGCCAAAGAGACCGGCTATGAGCTGGCCGTAAAAGGAAATCTGCTCCGCCTTCTGGCCATATTGTTCCGCAGGGAAGTGCGGCAGGAGGAATCGATCCCCAGACGTGGCAACTATGAAAGCATCGCACCGGCACTACAGTATATTGCCGGTCACTATACACAGGACATTTCCCTTGCCGATCTCTCCTCTTTATGCTGCATGAACCGTTCTTATTTTTGCCGCCAGTTCCATGAGATCACAGGCAAAACAGCAATGGTTTATGTTAATGAGTACCGGCTCGCCAAGGCCAAAGCCCTGCTTTTAACCACCAACGACTCCATCTGTGAAATAGCCATTTCCACCGGTTTTTCCGATAACAGCTATTTCACCCGGAAATTTAAGGAATTATACGGCATTTCTCCCAGCGCCATGCGCCGGAAAGTACCCAAATTATAAAGGAGGTCACAACTATGTCTCAACTCAGATTCGGTTTTGCCGATGAAATCATCACTCCCGTATTAAACGGCCATTTTCTGGACGGTTACGGTTTCCGCCTTGGCCCCGCTGAATTTATCAGGGATGATATCCATGCAAAAGTCTGTGCCATTGTATCCGGTGACAGCATTTCCCTGTTATTTTCCATGGACTTGATCGGTATGGGTCCCAGACTCTACCGCCTTGTCACTTCCCAGATTTCCCATCTGACCGGTGTTCCCAGAGAGCGCATTGCCCTTTGCTTTATTCATACCCACGCAGCTCCCGCTGCCGGTATTCTGGACGAACTTCCTATTGATTATGACTATTTTGCCCATGTCGGCGAGTTATGCGGTCAGGCTGCACTGCGCGCCATTGAGCGTGCCTGCCCCTGTTCTGTCAGCTTTTCCATTCTGCCCGAACAGATCACGCAGTCCTATAACCGCAGAAACGGCCGCGATGTGATCGACCGCAGTATCCGCGCCGCTGCTTTTCATGATGAAAACGGCCAGCTTCGCGGTGTGATCTGCTCTGCCAGCTGCCATGCCGTTGTCTGCACCAAAATGTGCGTTTCCGCAGACTGGCTTTCCGAATTAAACAAGCTCTCCTCCGATGCACTTCCTTATCTGTATGTGCAGAACCGCGGCGCCGATGTGGACCCGCTGGATATGGCCTCCCATACGGTGGACGATCTGATCGAAAAACTCGGAAAACAGCTTTCTGAGCCGGTGGAACGCTTCGCAAAAGCTGCTGTTCCCGGCACTCCTTTGCAGGGAACACTCATCACACGTTATGAAAATGTGACCGTTCCGATGATGGCTATGACAGACACAGATACCATGAAAGCTACCATCCGCGCAGAAGAAAAAAAATACTTTGCAAGTCCGGCAGGCTCCCTGGAGCGTCATATGGTTTTCCGCGAGCTGCAGTTCTGGCGTCATATGCTGGAAATGGCAGAAAACGGCGAAAACTTTGATATCAAGGTTCCCCTGCAGCTGTTTTGCTTAAATCATGACTTTGTATTTGCCTTTGTTCCCTTTGAAATGCTCACACTGACCGGAAATAAGCTGGAAGAACTGTTTGTTTCCAAGGGTTTTGCTCCCGAAAACATCTACACCTGCGGTTATTCCAATTCCACCAACGGTTATCTTGCCCCGATCGAAGAATTTGAATTTGGCGGCTATGAAGTTGCCGGAGCATCCCACTGGTACAACATCCCCCAAAACAGCACCGGAACCGAGCGCGCCGTTCTGGAATGGTTTACAAAACAGGCGGACATGATATATAATTAAGACAACGAAAACAAGGAGGTCACAGACCCATGAATAATGAATTTGTTTCCTATGCTGTCGATCAGGCAGCCAAAATCCTCTCCATCGACAGCCCCAGCGGTTTTACCCGCAAAGCGGCGGAATATGTATTTGAAGAATACCGCAAATTAGGCTTTCAGCCTGTTATGACCAACAAAGGCGGCGTTGTTGTATGCGTAAGCGAAGGCACACAGCCTGCTTATCCCGACAACAAAAATATCTGCCTTACCGGCGAACCCTTAGATCCCGCCAAAGGCCCTGTTTTATTCCAGGCGCATCTGGACACCCTGGGCGGCATGGTAACAGAGATCACCGGCAACGGCCGTCTGCGCATCACCAATCTGGGCGGCTTAAATCCCAATAACGTGGAAACCGAAAGCGTGCGTGTACACACCCGTGACGGCAAGGTTTATGAAGGTACCTTCCAGATGACCAACGCTTCCCTCCACGTAAACAGAAAGTACAATGACACTCCCCGTTCCTGGGATACCATGGAAGTGGTTCTGGATGAGATCGTGCGTACACAGGACGAAACCAAAGCGCTTGGCATCACCGTCGGCGATTTTGTATGCTTTGATCCCCGCGTCAACATCACCAAAACCGGCTTTATCAAGAGCCGTTTCTTAGACGACAAGCTCAGCGTTGCCATTCTTTTGGGTCATGCAAAATACTTAAAAGAAACCGGCGCTGTTACCGAACGTAAAATTTATCACTTTATCTCCGTTTACGAAGAAGTAGGTCACGGCGGCTGCGCTTCCATCCCTGCTGATGTAACCGAGATCATCTCCGTTGACATGGGCTGTGTAGGCACCGGTCTTGCCTGCGATGAAACCATGGTTTCCATCTGCGTAAAAGACTCCGGCGGTCCTTACGACTACGATGTGACAACTGCCCTGATCAATGCTGCAAAAGCTGCCAACATCGATTATGCCGCTGACTACTATCCCGGCTATGGCTCTGACGCAGAAGCTTCCCTGCGCGCAGGTTACGACTGCCGCCACGGTCTGATCGGTCCCGGTGTATATGCTTCCCACGGCTACGAAAGAAGCCATGTAAAGGGTGTTGAAAATACACTTGATCTGATGAAGGCTTATCTTGGTTAAAAATGTAAAATAATACATGCAGAAAGAAAAGAGGGCATATCAGAACTTTGCTTCTGACATACCCTCTTTTTTGATGCTTTACTCTGCATTCTTCTCTTCTGCTTCCAGCGTCTCTTCCACCCATCTTTTGATATGTTTCATGGAAATTTCCAGCTTGCCGTCATAGATACTCACTGGCACACTTCCATCAAGCCCGTAAATGACCGGATAAAAATCTCCTTCAAAAAAGTATACCAGGATTCTCTTGGCATACGGGTCAAGAATCCAGTATTCACGGACACCGGCATCAATATACTTCTGCAGCTTCTTCGTATAATCCTTGCGCCGTGTGGATGGTGAAATCACTTCCAGAATGAAATCAGGTGCCCCATAGAGATTCTTTTTCGTCATTTTGTCACGTTTACACAAAATTGCCACATCCGGCTGAACCATTGTCTTATTGTCGCAGTCCAGCTGCACATCAATGGGCGAAATAAACGGAATACAGTCTCCGTCATGATCCAGAATGTAATTCGCGATCTGTCTGTGTATTTCACCGGCAATGCGCTGATGCAGCGGCACCGGTGCCAGCATTTCATACAGCCATCCATCGATCAGCTCAAATCGCTGGTCTTCCGGCAGCGCATAA
Organism: Lachnospiraceae bacterium; assembly: GCA_017500935.1. Taxonomy (GTDB): domain Bacteria; phylum Bacillota; class Clostridia; order Lachnospirales; family Lachnospiraceae; genus Gallintestinimicrobium. Next base: position 70,799 of record JAFVXW010000001.1, on the reverse strand, counting down.
TAATCGTCCAACGTATATTCGCCCTGTTTCTTGGCAGATGACGCATAATACGGCGCAGAATCATGTACCTCCGAACGTTTGCGCAGCAAATTCTGAAGCGCGATCAGTGTGTCATATCTGGGACTAACTGTTTCCCCCGAAAAAATCTTCTGAACCGTTCCCAGCGGCACTCCGGATAATTCTGCGATCATCGCATTGGTATATCCCAGTTCCGTTTTTCTTTTCTTCATTTCTTCGATGGTCATATAGCTGCCTCCTTTGTGAAAGGTGATAGACTTGTCATGATATGATCATAACCGTTTTATTTCCATTTTGCAACCATATTTTTCATCTTTAATCCATTTCATTTCCATTTAAACCATTTTTGCCAACTGCTTCATTTCTTCCAGCGCTGCTTTTTTGATTTCTTCTGCATCCTCCGGCGCCGTCAGTTCAGCCGTAAAAATATAATAATCCAGCAGATTCCAGATCATCCGGTAGACACTGCGGCGGGTCTGTGCCGCTTCTGTTTTGGCCGGATTTTTCCCATATCCTTCCCAGAAGGCAGGCTCTCTGCGCGCCCAGCCGATATTGGCAAATTCCAGTTCAGGATCGCCCCAGATTGCCTTGTCTGCATCAATGATCGCTGCAAATTCCGGGCGGTCAGACTGCTCCGAAATCAGAATATTGCCTGTCCAGAAATCTGTGTGCACCAGATGGGGAACCGTGATCTCGTCCAGCGCAGGCGCTGCTTTTTGTACCAGCTTACAGATGTAATCATATATATCCGCACAACCGCCTTCATCCGACTGTCCGCCGGGAATGTCGGCACTCTCCCCATCCAACAGTCCGACCGGTCTTGCCACGCTCTCCCACTGTGCCAGTTCATGCAAAAGACAGTCGCTCCATTTTGAAAAACCCCTGCCATTTTTTACATCCGCAGCCCGTCCGAACGCACTGTCTGTAATCTGATGCATCTGTGCAGTCGCTCTTCCGATATCCCGGCAGATGCGTTCCCGGTCAGCCTCGTCAAGCTTGATTTCGCTCATGGCTTTGCTTGGAATGTAGCGCACGATCATAAAATCCCTGTCGATCACCTTACGGGATACATCCAGTGCAAGAACCTCCGAAGCCGGAATCTGCCGCTCCTGCAGCAAAGTATATACATGACACTCTGCTTCCATCAGTGTCCGCTCAAAAGGCAGCAAAAGATGCGTATTGATGGGCCCCACCCGCAGCACCACACGGCCGCAGTCTGCGGTATCCACCAGATACGTAGTATTAAAAAGGCCTCCGGTTAAAAGCTTTGCCTGCAGCACCGATGTTCCAAGTGCACTGCGGACAGCTGCATCCAGCTGACTGCCGGTTAATTCCTGATATAAATGAGATTCCATAGCTCCTCCGTTCAAAAACGTTTCTCCCTATTAAAACAGCCCGCACAGGCGGGCTGTCTTATATTTATGATCATTTCCAGTCAAGCATCATATCCCAGTGAATGTTTTCTTCCTTCAGCTGGTATTTTTCCAAAAGCTTAGGACCGCAGGAGTTGGAGCCTACGCCGCTCATCTTATAATCCAGATGCACGATCACATTGCCGGATTTTTCCAGCTCGTAATTGTGTCCCTTGGATGCCAGTTCATTCACAGTGTAATAAGAAGCGTTGAAGGAGAAAGGTTTTGCGCCTTTTGCATAAAGGCTGCCGATCTGTGCTTCATAACAGTTGTAATGACTGCCGTTTTCCTGAGGCTTGATGTAATCCTCATGCAGTTCTTCCACGGTTGTGGTGAATCTGTCGATCCAGGAAGCGCGGTGTTTGTCCTGATAGCTTTCGTAAGGGCCGTAACCAAAATAGGAAACCTTGTTTTCCTTTTCAGGAAGTACAAGTTCCATGCCAAAGCGGGGCAGGAAATCAAATTCCATCGCGCGCACGGCATCACAGGTCATGCGGATCTGTCCGGCAGCATTTACTTCCCACACGGTCTTAACCTGTAAGAAGGGCTGACGGGCAGGAGACCCCAAGGTAAAGTCACAGGAAATGACTGCTTTTTCGCCGCCGCAGGCAAGCTGGGCGTCCACATGCTTCACCTTCAGCCAGGTCACATGGAAACCGCCTGCGTGCCAGTCAAGGCATACATTTCTGTCATTGTCTGTGGGTGCACGGTAAACACTCCAGCCGATAGGCGCATTCAGATGCTCTTTTCCATCTTTGATGCAGGATACAAAACCGCCTTTTTTCTTACCGAAGGTATAGGAAATCTGTCCGGAACGAATCACATAATACAGTTCATCCTCTGCAAGCTCCAGGCTGCCGCAGCCACAGATCTCAATGTTTTCTTCTTTTTCTTCAAAAAGAGCGATCTGGTCAAAGCCCATTTCCCTGCCTTTCTGGGTCAGGAAACGGTCTTCTTTCTGGATATAGGTCAGCTTCATCCAGGTCTTGTCACCGGCAAGCTCTGCTGCCTCTTTGATCGTCACTTCAAAGGTTTCGTGAGGCGCTGCCTTTACGTCTTCGATCTTTGTTTCAAAAATAATTTTTCCGTCGCATCTGATCTCACAGTATACATCTGCAATTTCTTCCAGATCCATGAAATCCAGCATGTTGCGCAGCTCAATTCTGCCGGTTTTTGCATCCAGAAGCTGCGCACGGATGGGTCTGATGGCATTTTTCCACTCGCGCAGACCGTTGTGGGGGCGTCTGTCAGGATATACAAGACCGTCCATGCAGAAATTGCCGTCATGAGGATATTCACCGGCATCGCCGCCGTAATGGTAAATATCTTTACCGTCCGCCGTTTTGCCTTCATAGGTGGTGTGGTCGCACCATTCCCATACAAAGCCGCCGCAGAACTTGTCATATTTGTACATCAGCTCCATATAATCTTCGATGTCGCCGGGGCCGTTGCCCATGGCGTGTACAAATTCACACTGGATAAAGGGCAGGGTCTGGTTTTCATCTTCACAGTATTCTTTTACCCACTCTGTGGCAGCATACATGCGGCTGGTCACATCCAGCGCAGAATAGTCATTTTTGTGGTTTTCATCCATTTCCCAAAGACTCTCGTAGTGGAGCAGTCTGGTGGGATCGTATTCTTTCATCCATTTTGCCGCTTTTTCAAAATTGGCGCCGAAACCGCTTTCGTTGCCCATGGACCAGAATACCACGCAGGCTTCGTTCTTATCGCGCATCACGTTTCTCTGCTGGCGGTCTAAAATTGCCTGTTCCCATTCGGGCGCATTGGCAAGAACGCCGGAGAAAGAACGGTTATGCAGCGTTGCAATGCCGTGCGCTTCCAGGTCAGACTCAGAAATCACATAAAATCCGTATTCGCTGCAAAGCTGGGGGAACCAGGGGGCATTGGGATAATGGCTGGTTCTGATGGCATTGATGTTGTGCTCCTTCATCAGGCACAGATCCTGCATCACATCGTCTCTGCTTACGGCCGCACCTTTGACGGGATGGCTGTCGTGGCGGTTGGTACCGCGGAACTTGACCTGACGGCGGTTTACATAGATCACGCTGTCTGCAATGGTGATCTCGCGGATACCCACTCGCTGCAGAATGGTTTCTTCTGCCGTTTCAATTTTTAAAGTATAAAGGAAGGGCTGCTCTGCATTCCAGAAAAGAGGCTGGTTCACCGCAAAATTTACGGTTTCACCGGCTGTCAGCTTCTTTCTGTCAGCTGCTGCCAGTTTTTTGCCGTCGGGCGCATATAACGTACAAGCCACATCGGGAGTGCCTTCCAGACTGTCAAATCTCACATTGATCTGCGCAGTATTGTTCTCCCAGTCGATGGGGGTTGTCACGAAAAAGTCACGTACAAATTCCTGGGGTCTCAAAAGCAGCTCCACCTCACGGAAAATACCGGAATAGCGGAACTTGTCCTGATCTTCCAGATAGGTGCCGTCGCACCATTTTAAAACCAGCACCGCGATCTGGTTCACACCTTCTTTGGTGTAAGGGGTGATCTCAAATTCGCTGGAGCTGTGCGCTACCTGACTGTAGCCTGCAAAATTGCCGTTTACCCAGAGATAAAAACAGGAGTCCACGCCTTCAAAATACAGAAACTGGCGCATAGCTGCTTCCTGCGCAGTCAGCACGATCTGTTTTCTGTAGGCACCGCAGGTATTCTCCTCGGGTACATAGGGCGGATCGTAAGGAATCGGGTAATTGACATTGGTATACTGCTTCTGATCATAGCTCTTCATCTGCCAGCAGCTGGGCACTTCCATATCCACAAAGCCCTCTTCTGCAAAATCAGGCTGGATAAAGCTTTCCGGAACTGCTTCCGGATAAGGATAAAAGGCAAATTTCCAGTCATTTCCGCCAAGAGCCCTGCCGCTTTTTGAACCGTCGGCAGTCAGGGGAATGTAATAGCATCTGTTGTCCTGTGTACCCACATGCAAAATCTGTGGATCTTCGTAAAACTTTTGGATTTTCATACGTGTTCCTCTCTTTGCTTGATCACTTTCTGGTATCTTTATGGCTGCGCTTCATGCTCCGGATCACTGCCTTGTCCTCTTTGGAGACACACAGCGACTCTATGATCTTCTGCAGCGCTTTGTTGTAAGTAAAATCATCCAGACGGTTATTCTGCAGATACTGCATCGTTTTCTGCGGAAAATGGACATAGCAGATGCTGACTGCCCATGCTGCCGCCATTTTTACATAATATCCGTCGTGACAGACTGCATCAAATATCGGATACAGTCTGTCTATATATTCAGGCGTGATAAAATAATCAAGCAGCATCACCACGCCAAACCGGATTTCATATTCTTTGTCAGAGATCAGATATGGCTGCAAAAACGCCCAGAATCGGGACTGATACTGTCCGGCACTCTTCAAACCGGCACAAAAACTGTCGCAGAGTCCCCAGTTATCGATCAAAGGCACAAAATCTGCTGTCAGTGCAAGCTGTCGGTCGACCCCAATCCCTCGTCCAAAAGCCAGACCGATCAGAATGCCCTCCAGCATCCGTTCTTCATAAGCACAGGCGGATATGGTCTGACTCCGGTTTGCCGCCCGGAGTACTTCCAGATTCATCTCCCAGTCCTCTTTCTCAAGCTTTGCAGCAAGCTTTCTTAGTCCGGGCAGACGCACACCCAGATAATGGGCCGCACTGCCGGTCAGCGTATCTTCTCCGGGCTTTTTTAAAAGTGCGGACTGAAACTGTCTGTAGGCAGGATCTGCAAGAGCAGCAAGCTGCGCACGGATTTCGCAGAGTTTCTTTTGCTGCACCATTGCATCAGATTCGTCTTCCAGCTTATTTTCCGGCAAAATAGGCGGCATAGGATTTTCCTTCTTCAATATAATGCTGTGCATTGGTACGGCTGGCAGCGGCTTCTTCAGGCTTTACTGCGCGCAGCACCTTTGCAGGACTGCCGATCACCAGGGAATTGTCGGGAACCACTGCATTCTGGGTTACCAGTGCACCTGCGCCGATCACACAGTTTTTACCGATCACGGCACCGTTTAAAATGATCGCGCCCATGCCTACCAATGTATTGTCACCGATCTTACAGCCATGCACGATCGCACCGTGGCCAATCGTCACATATTCACCGATCTCCACATTATGTCCTGCGTCCACATGAACCACGCAGTTATCCTGCACATTGCTGCCCTCTCCGATCACAATAGGCGCTCGCTCGCCGCGCACCACAGCGTGAAACCAGATACTGCAGTCCTTTCCGATGGTTACATCTCCATATACATCTGCATCCGGCGCAAGAAACGCGTCGGCGTGAATCTGCGGATTTTTCATTGTTTTTCCTCACTTTTCACAAGGTATTCCTGTCATATAAATCAAGTGTAGCATATCAAAAGTATGCCGACAAGTATTACTGTGTACTCTGTTTACAGCAACAATTTTGTACCCGGAAATGTTCTTGCCAAACCTGCGGTTTCCCGTTATACTTTCCTTGTATTGTCAATTCCTGCCTGTATGCAGGAGCTGTCTCGATTTTATTTACGGAGAAAATTATGAGTATTTTAAATGTAGAAAACTTATCCCACGGTTTTGGCGACCGCGCGATTTTTCACAATGTTTCCTTCCGTCTGCTGGCCGGAGAGCATATTGGTCTCATCGGTGCCAACGGCGAAGGCAAATCCACTTTCATGAACATTATCACCGGCAAGCTGATGCCCGATGAAGGCAAGATCGAATGGGCCAAAAATGTCCGTGTCGGCTATCTGGACCAGCACACTGTTCTGGAAAAAGGCATGTCTATCCGTCAGGTGCTGACTTCCGCCTTTGACTTTTTACTGGAAATGGATCAGGAATTAAACAACATCTACAACCGCATGGGCGAAGTGGAAGGCGATGAGATGCAGGCTCTTATGGATGAAGCCGGCACCATTCAGGATCTTCTGACCATGCACGATTTTTACATGATCGACGCAAAAGTGGAGGAAGTTGCCCGCGCCCTTGGTCTGCTGGATCTGGGTCTGGACAAGGACGTAACCGAGCTTTCCGGCGGTCAGAGAACCAAGGTTTTGCTGGCAAAACTGCTGCTTGAAAAGCCTGACATCCTGCTTTTGGACGAGCCTACCAACTATCTCGATGTGGAACATATCGAATGGCTGAAGCGCTACTTAAATGATTACGAAAACGCATTCATCCTGATCTCCCACGACATTCCTTTCTTAAACAGCGTTATCAACCTGATCTATCACATGGACAATCAGGAGCTGAACCGCTATGTGGGAGACTATGACAAGTTCCAGGAAGTATACGCCATGAAAAAAGCACAGCTGGAGGCTGCCTACAACCGCCAGCAGAAAGAAATCGCTGACTTAAAAGACTTTGTTGCCCGCAACAAGGCACGTGTGGCAACCCGCAACATGGCAATGTCCCGTCAGAAAAAGCTGGATAAGATGGATGTGATCGAACTTGCCGCAGAAAAGCCCAAGCCCGAATTTAACTTTAAAGAAGCGCGTACCCCCAGCCGCTATATTTTCCAGACAAAGGATCTGATCATCGGCTATGATGAACCCCTTTCCTCTCCTCTGACTCTGGAAATGGAACGCGGCAGCAAGATCGTGCTCACCGGTGCCAACGGCATCGGTAAGACCACTCTGTTAAAGAGCATTCTTGGTCTGATCCAGCCCCTTTCCGGCAGCGTGGAACAGGGCGATTATCTGGAAATCGGCTATTTCGAGCAGGAAATGAGCCAGGATATCGCTACTACCTGTATGGAAGAGATCTGGCAGGCATTTCCCGCCTACACCCAGTACGAAGTACGCTCCGCACTGGCAAAATGCGGTCTGACCACCAAGCACATTGAAAGCAAGGTAAAAGTCCTCTCCGGCGGTGAGCAGGCAAAGGTCCGCCTGTGCAAACTGATCAACAAGGCTTCCAACATTCTGGTACTGGACGAACCGACAAACCATCTGGATGTGGACGCCAAGGAAGAATTAAAGCGTGCGCTCAAGGCTTATAAGGGAAGTATTCTGATGGTATGCCATGAACCTGAATTCTACGACGGTCTGGCTACGGCGGTCTGGGACTGCACCAAGTGGACCACGAAGATGGTGTAAAAACATCCCCTGAAATTAAATTTTGACACAACAAAACGCTCTGTCGTGCAGATGCCAAAACCGGCAATCTGTTCACAGAGCGTTTCTATTTTATGGATTATTTACATCAGGCTTTCATCATAGCATGCTCTCTGGCCGCCCACAAACTTTGGACGCACTCTCGCATACACCACATGGGCGCCGCCGATCTTGTCAATGCCGGTACGCACAGGCACTGCTACGGCTTTTAAATGCATGCCGATCAGCGTATCTCCGATATCAATGCCGCCGTTGGCTGCGATCTTTTCCACTGCCACGGGAGATTTCATTCCTTTCCATGCTGCCACGGAAAAAGAGCCGCCTGCCTTTAACTGCGGGATCACATTGACAGGTTCATAACCATATTTTTCCGCTGCTTCTTCTTCGATAATAAGCGCGCGGTTTAAGTGTTCACAGCACTGTGCCGCCAGATAGATGCCGTTTTTTTCACAGGCAGACTGCAGTTCTTCAAATACGGCTTCGCCGATCTCTGCGCTGGAATAGGAACCGATCTTACAGGATGCGATCTCGCTGGAAGAACAGCCAACCGCAAGAATCTGGCCGGGCTTCATTTTTGCAAGCAAAAAAAACTGTTCCGCTGCTTCTTTTACCTGACTGCGAATATCAAGCAGCCATTTTTCATCCGGTTTTTCCAGATTTAATCCGTTTACTGCCATAATGCCTCCTACTGCAGGGATGCCGCATATTCTTCCAGATCGATGACACGGTTGGTGGCTCTGGATTCTTCTGCCGCAAATACGATCAGATGATTTTCCACAGATGTGGTGATGCCGGACACAGAGAAGCCGTTATACACACCTGTCAGATATGCGTACAGGGTATTGATAATGCCTGTATCGCCGCCGCCGTGACCGCCGCTGATGCCGTCTGCGCTTACCAGAGGGTGCTCCACAGTCTGTTTGGTTTCAAAATTATATACAGAAATAGGGGTCTTGCCGTCGATTGCAGCACGGATCTCACCCTTGGTTCCCATGATGTGGATGAAGCGTCCGCCCTTATTGAAAGCATTCATGGTAAAGGTAACGGTGATATCATCCTCAAAAAGCATGTTCACGGTCTGATGATCCACTACATCATTGTCACATTTGAATACACATTTGCCGTACTGGGTGGTGCGGATCGCTTTTTCCACCTGTTCATCGGTGGGGTTATTTTCTCTTGCACAGGTGCTTCTGAACCAGTCATTGGTGGTATCGCTCAGATAGAGCTTAACTGCATTGTAAGGGCAGGTATCTCCGACAGGACAGCCTTCAATACAGTATTCAGGCGCACCTTCAGGTGCATTTTCCTTTTTAAAGTAGGAAAGAGTACCGAAAGACTGCACTTTTTTGCATTTTTTACCGATCAGCCACTGCAGAATGTCCATGTCATGGCAGGATTTCTGTAACAGCATGCAGGAGCTGCGGCCGGAATTGCCCCAGTTGCCTCTGACAAAGCTGTGACTCTGATGCACATTGCCTACACATTCTTCATGGTTGATGGACACGATATCGCCTACTGCACCGTCATTGATGAGCTGTTTTAACTGGATAAACATGTCGCTGTAGCGCAGTACATGACATACCAGTACGTTTACGCCCATTTCTTCTGCATGCTTTGCGATCTTTAAGCATTCTTCGGGGTTGTTGGAAACCGGTTTTTCCAAAAGCAGGTCATATTTTAAAGAAATTGCCATCATAGCAGGCTCGAAATGAAGCTGATCCATGGTGGACACGATTGCCAGATCGGCGATCTTGCCCAGTTCCAGCAGCGGATGATAGTCTGTAAAGCACATTTCTTCGGGCAGACCGTGCTTTTCCTTAATATATTCGCGGCGGCTGTCGATCGGTTCTGCCACTGCCACTACTTTGTATTTGCCGTCGAGTTCTGACATGATGTCGGTGTAGCCTTTACCGCGATTGCCGGCACCGATCAGGATTGCTGTAAGTGTTTTTGCCATGATTATTTCCCCTTTTCATCGTTTTGGGCAGCCGTTTTACATCTTCACTGCTGCGCTTTTCTTTCAATATAAAATAACTGCCCGTACTTGTCCATACAAAATCGGTCGAAATCCTTGTACAAAATGTTCTTTTTCTCTTGACTTTACTATAAATATCATGTATCATTATAAAGCTGATAAATTTTATCAATCGGCGCATGGCTCAGTTTGGTAGAGCGCTGCGTTCGGGACGCAGAGGTCGCAGGTTCAAATCCTGTTGCGCCGACTTTTTGAAAAACATCGTGTTCTATGAACCCGGTGTTTTTTGTTTTTTCAATACTGTTAAAAGAAGCTGCGTTCCCTGATGTCAAGGTCCGCAGCTGTTCTTTTTATTTTCTGTCATTCATCATCTGTCCGCTCATGAGCAGATACCTTAATTTTACATTTTCCCACAAATCTCGATCAGCTTCCCAATCATCTCTTCCCGATAGCTTCCGGTCATGTCAAAGGAATCATCTCCCTGTCTGTCACAGTTTTTGATATGGAAGATCTGTTTATCGCTGTCAGAGTCCGCTGCTGTCCAGCTCACATGACCGCCCTCGCTACATTCCAGCTTTACCGGCAGATATTCGTAGGTCTCACAGGCAATTCCTGCAATGGATAACAACATGGGGGTTGACCACAATCTGCGCGGTTTGTCCCCGAAAAATGCCAGTGCCTCTGTATCCACGGGCAAATTTAAGTACCGCAGATATTTGGGATCTTCCGAACGGGTCAGCATGTAGAGGAAATATTTCTGTACTGCAGGCGGCAGCAGGGGCAAAATTTCTCTCTGTTCCAGACAGAATACACTTCCATATTCGCCGCCTTTTTCAAAAAGGTTTTCCCCCGGCACGATCGTATGGTAGCAGGGTGTCCAGTATACCGGGCAGGGCGCGCTTAAGGTTGTGGTATACGCTGTCGGATGCAGGCGCACATTATACTCCAGAATGCCGCCGGGTGTTTCGATACCGGAACCGGCTGCCAGCCAGATACCGGCGCATTTTTCGGCAAACAGCTCCGGCTCCTTGCGGATCGCCTCCGCGATATGCTCTGTGGAGCCAACCACGGTAAAATTCACCGGGCGGGGCGCTTCCTGCAGCACGGACAACACAAGCTGCGCCTGTCTGTCCGGATCAGAGGGAGATACACAGGCCCGCACATCGCTGCCGGTAATCTCATTGAGCTGCGCAACGGCACATAATGCCGGATCACCCACACGGTGTTCAGGCGGATAATCGCAGATTACGCGTCCCAGTTCCAGATAACCCAGTTTGTGCAGCGCAAAAGCCAGTGCCAGATCAAAATGGTCGTCCGGATCTCCGTGAGGATGAAAAATGTCGGTGATATGTACAAGATAGGGTTTCATGAGGTTCCTCCTTTTTCTCTTTTCCATTATACCGCTTCTCCTCCGGAATTACCACTTGACATTCCTAAAATACAAGAGTAAGATAAACAAAATTTTCATTCGAGGTTACGGCGATGATTACTGGCAATACATGTTTTGTCTATACCGAATCCATGCCAGCAGTTCCCGGCTTTTTCTGGCAAAGCAGGGGGCTTTCATTGTTGTACCCTTTTGAAGATATTTAATCCGGTAACCATCGGATTCTTTTTCGTTCAAAATCGGTAATACAGTGCAGGCTGAAGTTTATTTTTCAGCCTGCACTTTTTTTATTTAAAAAAAGGAGGTCTTTATGAACACAAACGAGTATCTGAACAACTATTACAGTCATTATGACGAAGAAGGGCGTCTTGGAAGCAGGCACGGCAATGTGGAATTTGTCACCACCATGCATTATATTCAAAAATATCTTAAGCCCGGCATGCGCATTCTCGAAGTCGGGGCAGGCACCGGCCGCTACAGTCATACGCTGGCTCTGGCAGGATATCATGTAGATGCCGTGGAACTGGTGGAGCATAACATTGATATTTTCCGCAGCAAAACACTTCCCGGTGAACCGGTCACCATTCAGCAAGGAAACGCGCTGGATTTATCTGCTTTTGCAGACAGCAGTTATGATCTCACACTGCTGCTTGGCCCTATGTACCATCTTTTTACCGAAGAAGATAAACTGCAGGCACTTTCTGAAACCATCCGCGTCACAAAAAAAGGCGGCATTATTTTTGCCGCTTACTGTATGGGAGATGCCAGTATTTTAAGCTATGGATTTATGGGCGGCCAAATTCACAGCATTATTGAAAAATGCATGCTCAACACAGAAACTTTCGGTACTTTCTCCAATCCCTGGGATCTGTTTGAATTGTGCAGAAAAGAAGATATTGACAGTCTGCGCCGCCATTTTGATGTGACACAGCTTCATTTCGTGGCATCTGACGGCTATACAAATCATATCCGGCAGAAAATAAATGAAATGGACGAACAAACATATTCTCTTTTTGTAAAATATCACCTGGCCACCTGCGAACGGCAGGATATGGTGGGATATTCCCATCATACACTGGATATTTTTCAAAAGAACTGACTTTTTCATTTCCATTCATAAACTCTGGTGCTAAAATAAACTCATACACTGCGCAGACAATCATCACCGCAGTCAACTGGAGGATTTCATCATGAAACGTAAGATCAGAATCGGTGTCATCGGTGCCTATCGCGGTACCAGCATGATCAACTATTGTACCGCCGCTGAAAACGCGGAAGTTGTTGCCATCTGCGACAAATGGGAAGAAGGTCTCAATAAGCAGAAAGAATACAACAAAGGACTGGACATTGCCTACTACGATAATTATGACGATTTTTTAAAACATGATATGGATGCAGTGGTTCTGGCAAACTACGCCAATGAACATGCTCCTTTTGCCATCAAAGCCATGAAGGCCGGCAAGCATGTGTTCAGCGAAGTGCTTCCTGTACAGACTTTAAAAGAAGCAGTGGAACTGATCGAGACGATCGAAGAAACCGGCATGACTTATGCCTATGGTGAAAATTACTGCTATATGCCCGCCCCCTATGAAATGCGCAGACTCTACCGCGAAGGCATTCTGGGCGAATTTGAATACGGCGAAGGCGAATATGTACATAACTGCGAGTCTATCTGGCCCAGCATCACATACGGTGACGAATCCCACTGGCGCAACAATATGTTTTCCACCTATTACTGCACCCATTCCCTCGGTCCCCTGATTCATATCACCGGCCTGCGTCCTGTCAAAGTAACCGGCTTTGAAGGTACCATGAACCAGCGCAAGCTCAATGTCGGAGCAAAAGGCGGTCTGTACGGCATTGAAATGGTGGAACTGGAAAACGGCGGCATCATCAAGAGTATCCACGGCGATCTTTACAAAAATTCCATCTGGTACACCTGCTACGGTTCCAAAGGCCGTGCGGAATCTGCCCGTGAAGATGCCGAAAAAGGCGATGTCAGCCAGATTTATGTGAATGTGGACGCTTACTCCGGCGAATACGGTCCCAATAAAGTGGACGCCTATATTCCTCACCGCAATTTTGACCATATCAGCGAAAGCTTCGGTCACGGCGGCTCCGATTTCTATACCATGTATAACTTTGTAGAAAAACTGCTTGGCAATCCGGAAGCAGACATTATTGATATTTATGAAGCACTGGATATGGGTCTGCCCGGTCTGTTTGCATACCGTTCCATTCTCGCAGGCGGTATTCCCATGGAAATCCCCAACCTGCGCCTCAAAGAAGAGCGTGACAAATGGCGCAATGACACCGCCTGCACAGTACCTGCAGTTGCCGGTGACATGCTGCTTCCGACCTTCTCCAAAGGTACTCCGCAGATTGAACCCGCCGTTTATGAGCGCGTTTACAAAGAATGGCGTCAGGAATTTGAATCCGACAGCGGCTATACCAAAGCAGCCTTTACACAGGGACAGCTGAAAAAAACAGAAGAATAACGAATGTAAAAAACGGCAGGATGCATCACACATCCTGCCGTCATTATTTTTATTCTTCAGTCTGAATTGCTGTCACACCAAACAGTGCTGCCAGTTTCAAGAATCCGCAGTAGCCATCCTCTGTCAGATAAGGAGTCATATCAGTACCTGCCGGGATTGTTACAGCATAAAACTGTCCCTGATATCTGAAATGTACATTCACGGTCACATCAGGCCTTGCTGCAAGGGCATCATACACATCCTTATTAAAGGACATCCACTTGGGAGTTGCAATGGTTACAGTCCCATTTACCTCTGCTCCATTGATAGTGTTGATCGCTCTTTCAAAAAACGCTCCCATACCACAGATCGGAACAAATCCTTCGGTATGTGTACACTTGGTACATCCGTAACGCCATAAACCATCTACTTCTTCGGTAGGTTTACGGTAAATCTCGTACTGCATGTCGTGGTCACAGGTATAACGAGCAGATTTGGAAGGCTCCTGTGCAGTTTCGCCCATATTTTCACCAGTAGCAACTGCTTTCAAAAACAATTTCGGATAACCCGCAACTTCAGTTCTCTCGATACACTTCCAAGTTCCATCCTTTACGTTATGTTTGCCTCCGCCCAGATTTACCTCTTCTTCAAAATCCACATAATATACACCGCCGCTGCTGCCATCTGCGTCAATTACATCACCTGTAACAAATATATCTCCCTTATTAATATTAAATAAATCATACTCATTTGCAAAAACTGCCATACTGCTTCCAAACAGCATCAGCATACACAGCCAGAATGCCAGAAGCCCTTTTACTCTCTTTTTCATATTTTCTGCTTCCTTTCCATCATATTTCTTATGAATAAACATTATACAATAAATATATTATATATCCAGAAATCGCACAAGCGCTAATTTTTCTTTTTTTCTGCGCATTTTGCTCCGGTTTTTCCAAATACATTCCCAAGTCCGTATTCCCAGGTCAAAAACAATACAGTCATGATTGTCACCAGCTGCGCACGATACGTGAAAAAGTAATGAATATATGCATGATTGCTTAAAACCAGATAGCGCAGATATGGAATGGATGCCACAAGCAAAAGCAGACCGATCGTCGGCAGATTCAGATTTTTATCATAAAACAGATAAATCACGGAAAACAGTACCATGAACGCCACGCCAAAGAGCACTGCAGCCGTAAGCGGCGACATATGATCTCTGAATGGGAAAAGCATGCCTTCATTTCTAAAAACTGCTCCGAATACTCTCTGTAAAAAGTCTGCTTCCGGGTCCAGATTGGTTGCACCCAGATATACGGTTCCTCCCAGACGCTCTCCCGCTGACTGCAGCGCTTCTTTCAGAGCATGCGTTCCAAGCAATGCTGCTGAAATAATCCACTTTGATACAAACATCACAGCATAGGAAACGCCCCAAACGATACCGTTTTGTATGATCCGCAGAAATGTTCCTTTTACATTCTCCAGTCTCTTTCTGTTTCCCATACAAAGTACCAGCTCTAAAAGCACAGGAACTGTAAAGGTCAGCGTTTCCGTTGTCAGAAAGTCCATAAAACTGGTCACAGCACCGCTGATCGCCATCAGATATAGAAATCTTCTCCGGCGCGCAGCCACAGTCGCAGTTTCCTGCCCAGCAGAAACCTGCCGTGCATTCCCCTGTGCATACTCTTCTTTCCAGGTACCTGCAATCCAGAGATTGCAGGCACCCATCACAAGAAATGTAGTCACATATTCAATACAGCAGACGATAACCCAGCTGTTTACGAAGATCATGCTCAACAGATAGCACACAGAAATGGCTTTTCGCTTCTTTTTCCATAAAACATACGCCGCTGCGATCGACAGCAGCAATGCTGCGATCCCGAGCACCAGTCTCACACCGACAATGTCAAACAGAATCAGAAGCGGACGCAGCAGCACCATGGAACCATGCCAGTATCGGAAATAGTCCACTTTTGCCTCCTGCGGAATTGCCGTATTTTCAAATGCCGCTGCCTCTGAAAATCCCTCATTGACATTCTGCTTTTCCCGACAAAAATACGCAGACCGGATTACCGATGAAAAAAGGCTTTCCTGTTCATCCACACCGATATGATAAATAATGTTCAGCAAAATACAGTCGGCATAATTATCCTGCCGGGTATTAAACTGCCCTTCTGCCAGATAGGGAAACAGCTCGTGTTCCTCAAAATACACGGCACTTTTTTTCAGATTGGCGCTGATTTTATCCTGCGGAATCAATGCTGTCAGCAGCAGGCTGCCTGCACAAAGCAGCATTGTCAGCACGAAGGTCCCCATGACAGGCAGCATTTTTTTCAGCTGCATACAAAACTGCTTTTTCATTTATGCTCTCACAACGCGTACGGTCTTAATTTCAAATGCATTGAAATCAAGAATCACCACGCCGTTTTCAACAGCGATCTCTTCTTTGACATTTTCCAGCATGTCACACAGGTATACCTTGCAGTCGCCCACCATCAGGCTGATCTTGGCTGTGGAAGCTGCCTTTTTGGACTCGTAGAAACGAA
Organism: Lachnospiraceae bacterium; assembly: GCA_017500935.1. Classification (GTDB taxonomy): domain Bacteria; phylum Bacillota; class Clostridia; order Lachnospirales; family Lachnospiraceae; genus Gallintestinimicrobium. The sequence goes on along the minus strand of JAFVXW010000001.1, from coordinate 54,871 downwards.
GCACGATGTCATCGCTGCCGTCCTCTGCAGGCTTCATGGTATCCATGATAATGTTTGCCTTATCGATGGAAACTGCGCCGAAGCTTTCCGTGATGCCGCATGTAACAGTAGGTGCAACGTTAAGTTCATAGCCCTGGCAAACCACATCACAGTCTGCAAAATTGCCTTCCCATGCGGTGAAGCCGTAGGTGAAGGTATGAACGCGGTTATCTGCACGCATTTCAGGAGAAGATGCAGCACGCAGCAGGGTCAGTTCCATCGCATTGCCGTTTACGCTGATACCGTATTTGCAGTCATTGAGCACTGCCGCACCGTGAGCACCGTCGCAAAGTGCTGTGTAATGATGGTTGCATACTTCGAAACGATCCTTGTCATATGCTTTGGAACGGTGAACAGGTCTTTCCACGTAACCAAACTGCATCTGGTTGATGGCGTTTTCTGCGTATACATTGACAGGGAAGCTGGTCTTTAACAGACGATGCAGCTCTTTCCAGTCGATTTCGGTCTTGAATTCGATTCTCTTTGCATCTGCTGCCAGAGTGATGTACTGGGTGAAGGTAGATTCGCTGATCTTACCGGTCACCTTCAGGATGCCTTCGATGCCTTCGCAGACAGGCTCTACGCAGATATCATAGGCTGCTTCGATTTCCTGTTCAATATAGTTGGAATCGATATCCCATGCGTCAAACAGACGGGGCACATCCTTGTACAGTTTGAATCTGTTCATGGGTGCGTTTGCAAATTCTCTGCCGGATTCCTTCACGATAAAGGAGATCACTTCGCCCTGCGCATTTACAACTGCTTTTACCCTGCTGTTTTCCAGAACATAGTCAGTGCCGCATGCGGTTACGGAAACCTTTGCTTCTTTGGCTGCCTCTGTACATTCAGCGCCCAGAGAAGAGGATACCGGAACGATGGATACCGCGCCTACTGCGGGAACAGTCACCAGTGCTTTTACAACACCGTCTGCTTCGCCCACTGCAACAGGGGTTCCGTCCAGAGTCTTTGCACCGTCTTTGAAGCTTTCAGGTACTTCCACCAGAGCGGTTCTTTCAAAGCTTAAGGAGTTGGCAACAGTCACGCCCTGCTTCTGGGTCTGGTCGATCAGTGCACCGAGCGCATCCTGTTTCATTTCTTCCACATTGCTTAAAATACCGTTGTAAGCTGCTTCCGCTTCTTCATACACGCGAGCGATGGAGGAACCGGGCAGAATGTCGTGGAACTGGTGTAAAAGCACTTCCTTCCAGAGACCGTCTGCACGCTTCAGGTCGTATTCCATGCCGTCATTCATTGCCAGAGAGCTCCAAACTTCCATTTCACGGAGTGCAAGCTCGGATTTACGGTTATTTTTCTTTACCATTGCCTGGGAGGTGTATACACCGCGGTGTGCGGAGAAATACAGTTCACCCACATAGGTATCTGCAGGACCGCCCTGTTCTTCCATATCCTGGAAAAATTCCATAGGGCCTGCCATTTTTACTTTTACGCCGCCTTCCAGATCCTTCTGACGTTCTGCAAATTCCAGATAATCTCTTGCAGGGCCGCCGCCGCCGTCGCCGTAGCCGTAAGGCAAAAGGAATGCATCCAGATCCTGAACCTGGGTACGGTTCTGCCATACATTGTTGATCTCCTTGGGATCGGTGCGGTAGGTATAGCTGGTGGGCAGGAAGGAAACGATCTCGGAACCGTCCATGCCGCGCCAGGTAAAGTAATGATACGGGAACTGGTCGCCATCATTGTAGGACCAGAAAATCTTCTGGGTTACCAGATAATCCACGCCGCAGCCTTTTAAGATCTGGGGCAGTGCCGCAGTATAGCCAAAGGTGTCGGGCAGCCACAGGATCTTGCTGTCCACATCAAATTCTTCTTTATAATAGCGTTTGCCGTGTACCAGCTGACGGATCAGCGCTTCACCGCTTGCCATATTGGTATCGGGTTCTACCCACATTGCGCCGTCTGCGATCCACTGACCGCCTTTAACTGCTTCTTTGATCTTTTCAAACAGTTCCGGATAATGCTTTCTGCACATTTCATAGGCAGCAGGCTGGGACTGGATGTATTTGTATTCGGGATATTCCTCGATCAGACGGAGCTGTGCCGCAAAGGTACGCTCTGTTTTTCTGTGTGTTTCTGCCATGGGCCACAGCCATGCAAGGTCGATGTGCGCATTGCCCACCGCATAGAAAACAGGTGCTGTGGAGCCGTTTTTGGCTTCCATCGCGGGACGGATGGCTTCTCTTGCAGCCTGATAGGTTTTGATCCTTTCTTCTTTGGGCTGTTCAAAATCCACGATCAGGGTGAATTTTTCCAGTGCCTTTGCAACTTTGGCAGCACGAAGGGTGCAGCTGTCCAGCGTTTCCAGCAAAAGTCCAAGGGTCATAACGTCCATGTACAGCTGATATGCATCCTCGTTCCAGATACCGTAGGTACATTTGCCAAGCGTACGTCTTGCGCCTTCTGCCAGGGGATCTTTATAAAGACCGGGTAAAACAGGGCCGGTCGCACAGCCGCCTGCATCCGGATAGTAGTGTCCTGCATAGGTTTCCATAAGCACGTCAAAGGTCTCACCGGCTTTTGCACAGCGGGTCAGAACATTATCTTCATAGTAATGATGCGCTTCGGATACCCAGTCCGCACGGTATGTACCAAAATCCTGACCGTTTACAAACAGCGCGGATTCACCGCCGGGCTTTAAATTCATCACGATGCGCTTGCCTTCTGCACATGCAGGCAGGGTGATGCTGCTCTTAAACCAGCCGTATTCCCAGGTATTGCCCCAGGTATAACCGGTCTGTACAGGCTTAAATTCCTGCTTCAGCGCTTCTTGCTGTGATAAATGTTCCATGGTATGAAATACTTCCCATGAAAATTCACCGATAGGCTCATAGAGGTCTTCTTTTAAGGTGCGCACCCAGTGTTTTACTCTGCCGCGCCATTCAGAATTCATGATCTTCATAAATCTCTCCTTATACAAACAGCGCGCCCGCATCCAGACGGGCGCGCCTTATTTCTATTTCAGAATATCACATCTGTCCGCTGACAACAAGTGATTATGCCAGGAAACGGTCAACGATCTGCTGGCGGTATTCTTTGGACAAGGATGCAAAGAATGCGGAATAGCCGGTTACACGAACTACAAGATCAGGATATTTCTTGGGATCTTCGTGTGCAGCCATGAGTTTTTCCTTGGAAACGCAGTTCATATTGATCAGTGTGCCGCCTGCCTGCTCGTGTGCATGGATCAGGGCTACCAGTGCATCTGCGCCGCCCTCGTTTTCGATCAGACCGGTGTCAATATCCAGATGCAGCGGTGCGGAGTTGCCATAGCCTGCCTGGGTCAGTGCCACTGCGTTTGCCTTTAATGCAGGAGAGAAGGTATCCACGCCTCTTGCAAAGCCGGGATCGGGCTCGGTGGAATGGGAGATCGGTTCGCCTGCAAATCTGCCGTTGGGTGTTGCCGCAAGGTTTTCGCCGTATGCATAAACATCGCCGTGGGAGAACAGACCGGGAACAGTCACCAGATGGTACTTGGGTGTTTTGGAACCGGTTACCAGAGCTACATACAGGTCTTTACATTTTACGGCCCATTTTTCAGCAGGGCTTTCAGGAGAACCGAATCTGCGGATGTTCTTTAACATCAGACGTTCTCTCTCCGCGTTTTCATAGTTGGTGTTAAGCAGCTCAAACAGACGCTCCCAGCTGATCTTACCTTCTTCTACGACACGCTGTTCAATGGCTGCAAAGGAGTCAGCAACGGTTGCCAGCGCAATACCGTCCATGTTCAGGTCGTAAATATCAACGCCGCCCTTGGAGCAGTCCAGACCGCGCTCAATGGTGCCGTGCATGAACAGATTCAGAACCAGTTCAGGGTGATTCTTCATCAGATTTTCATAATGCTTGTCGTATCCTCTCTTGACAGAATCCACCATGATCGCCATATGTTCGCAGTAACGCTCCCACAGATGATCCATACTGTAATTTTTGTCTGCTTCCAGATCTTTTAATGCATGGTACAGTGCCTGTGCCATATTCAGACGGGTTACGTCCTGCAGGGGATATTCGATACCGGGAAGTGCTACCCAGTTACATCCTACTTTGAATCTCATACGGCCCAGTTCCAGAGGATAACCGTTTCTTGCAAAGCCTTCCACGATACCTTTTTCCAGAGAATAGCATACGCCTGCGCCGTCTTCCAGTGTGTATTCAACCGCACGCTTCAACAGGATTTCAGGTGCCTCACCCTGACCCTCGATGGGCTCATGCACGCGTATCGCAAGGTTGATCGGAATATGTAAATGATGCATTGCATCCAGAATTACAAAGGATACACGGCTGGTAACTTCCCTGTCGCCCTTTGCAGTCAGACCGCCGATCTGCTCATAGTGTGTGTCATTGTAAAACAGGCTGGCGATCATCCAAACTGCTTCTTCTTCGGTCAGAATGCCTTTTTCGATGTCTGCATCATAGTATTCTTCCAGAAGTCTGTCCAATGCACCAAGACCGCCGCCGTTAAAATACATTCTGTCAAGCGCCTGGAAATGTGCCAGAAACTGTACCGCTTCGCGGAAGGTTTCAGGTGCACGCACTGCAAGAGCATGGTTTACAGCTGCGATTGCTTCATAATTTGCTTTTTTGAAAGGATCTTCTTCTTTTGCTGCCAGTTCATCTGCGTATTTCGCATGTGCCTCAACCCATTCGATGATACCCATTACCAGCTGTTCTTCGCCGTCATAAAAATCCATATCCACAGGACGGTTTTTCTTTTTATAATAGCGGATCTTGTCCAGAATACCCTGCCATCCCAGCTTCAGGCCAATTTCCATGTCGGGGCAAAGGTGGTTCATTGCCAGATAACCGGGCTGATGGATATCGTATTTTTCCCAGATAGGCAGTTCGTCCACCATCTCGTCCGCTTCTGCGATACCAAGAGGCATAAATTTACCCAGATCTCCGGGCCAGCAGGTGGCAAGTGCACTGTTTTCGTTGATGTATTTGGGTGCTTCATTTAAGAAACGGCGGAAGTTTTTGCCCAGCAGCGCACCGCCGAATACTTTTCCTTCTTCGTTTACTTCTGCTTCAAAGGTAAATTCCGGAAAATCGATGAATCCGTGGTCATCGATGTTTAAATTGCCCCAACGCTCAATCTTTTTGTCGTTGACCGCAATTTTGTCCTGCTGCATGTTTTTGATCAGCTGCAGGTAAAGGGGAGACATATTTACTTTACCGGTATTCATGTTTTGACCCAACCTTTCTTTTAGATAAAGTTATATTTTTGTTTTAATTCAGCGACAAATGCCTTATCGGGCGCCTTGGCTGAAAAAGGTTCTTCTCTAAGCAGCGCATGGTATTTGGAATTGCCCATGCTGTGATACGGCAGAAGCTCTGCCTTTATCTGCGGAAACTCTGAAAGGAATGCTGCAATGCCTTCCAGCTCGCCGTCGTTGCAGCCCGGAATATAGGGGATGCGCACCAGAATATTGCAGCCGCGCTCTGCCAGTTTACGGAAATTGTCCAAAATCCGCTCATTGGTCACGCCGGTACAGTTTTTGTGCACCTGCGGGTCTGCTGCCTTGATATCATATAAAAACAGGTCGGTGTAGGGAATGATGTTTTCAAAATACTCCCAGGGCACATTGCCGGCGGTGTCCACCGCGGTATGCACGCCCATTTCCTTACAGCCTGCCAAAAGTGCCTTTAACGCCTCCTGCTGCAGCATACATTCGCCGCCGGAGAATGTGGCACCGCCGCCGGACTGTTCAAAATAGCCGATGTTGCTCTTGATCTGGCGCAGGATATAGTCGAGATCCTTTTCTTCTCCCACGCTCACCAACGCATCCGCATAACATTCCTCGCAGCATTTAAAGCAGTGAATGCATTTTGTCTTATCAATGATGTGCTTTCCGTCCACAAACTGCTGTGCGCCGGTGGGACATACCTCGATACAGGCACCGCAGCCGATACAGCGGTCAGGGTACAAAAGAATCTCTTTTTCCCGGAAAATGGACTCCGGATTGTGGCACCACTTACAGTGCAGATTGCAGCCTTTGAAAAAGACTACCGTCCGCACGCCCGGTCCGTCGTGGACCGAAAAGTGCTGAATATTGAAAATATTGGCTGTTTTCATTTGGTACTCCTCTGCCTAAATCATGTACTCCGTACGTCTGATAATATGCTCCTGGAAAGGCTTATCCAGCTCTGTAAAATAGCCGCTCCATCCCCAGACGCGCACGATCAGGTTTTTATAATTTTCAGGATGCGCCTGTGCATCCAGCAGTCTGTCACGGTTGACGGAATTTAACTGCAGCTGATGTCCGCCCAGCATTAAAAATGCTTTTACAAGCTGCGCCACCTTTTTGATGCCGTCCTCGTTGCGGAAGGTCGTGTCATGAATTTCCATGGTCAGAGGACCGCCGTTGATGATTTTGGTCAGATCAAACTTGGTGAAAGACTGGATGCAGGACAAGGGGCCTTCCAGTCTGCAGTGTAAGGACGGTGAAAAACTGGAACCATAAGGTTCTTTTGCCTTACGGCCGTCAGCAGTCGCTCCCACTTCCTCCGCGCAGTAGATATACATATGTGCGCTTCCTGTTCCGGCGCGGAAAATACCGCCCAGTTTATTGGGCTTGCCGTTTAAATAGGAAGAATAGGTTTCCATCAGATCACAGGCGATCAGATCCACACAGTCCTCGTTGTTGCCCATTTTCGGACAGGACAGCAGACGGTTGCGCAGCTCATTATAGCCTTCAAAATCCTTTGCCAGTGCATCCAGCAGAGTTTCCTTATCAATTTCTTTGTTCTGGTAGATCACTTCACGGATTGCAGCCAGCGCATCTGCGGCAGTGGCAATGCCCGCGCCATGCAGTCCGAAGTTGTTGTAAATGGCACCGCCCTCAGAAACATCTTTGCCGGACTCGATACAGCCCTGTACAAATACGGAAAGATACGGTGACGGCGTTACCGGCTGTATTCTGCTGCAAGTCATCAGCCAGTCACATTCCCTGCGAATCTCCTCCCGGACTTTGTCCATCAGTTCCTCAAAGGTATCACAGCCGGTCAAATCCCTTGCCGTTACCCGCTCGATCACCTTGGGGTAATTCATTTCCGCGATATTGGGAATTTCCATGCCTTTTCCGGGAATGATAAACTCCCAGCAGGCGGCAACCACATAATCAGCCGCATCCTCCGGCGGATATCCCAGGCCGATCAGACCGGGAATGACGATATCATCATTGCTGTACTGCGGAAATCCCATGCCCTGTTTGGTCATATGGGTGGCAAATTCCAGCAGCTCATCGGAAGTATTTTTATTTACACGAAGATTGATCTTAGGATCGATCAGGTTCAGCTCCAGCGAAGCTTCCATGCATAAACGGGAAAAATCGTCAAAACTGTCATTTCCATTCACGTCACAGCCGCCCAGCACCAGACTCTGTCCGTTGTCTCCCACCTGCACGCCTGCGTACAGATCGGTATCAAAATTCAGGGACAGGAAAAATTCCTCGATCAGCTCCAAAAGCTCCTCTCTGGTCTTTCCTTTTGCCAGATCCATCTGGTAAAACGGGCGCATATATTTGTCAAAACGTCCCAGCGTCAGATGTGAATTGTTGTTTAAACGCAGTGTAAAAATCATAAACTTCATAAAAACACAGGCATCCTGCAAAGACTCTGCCTTACCGTGGGGCACACGGCATAAGGAGTCATACAGCTCCATTGCGCCTGCTGCCTTTGCACTTTCCCTTGCCCGGTCAGCAAAGGCAAGTGCCGCATCCAGCGTCAGAAGCGCTGCCTCATAATATTCGCGCTGCTCTTCCCTGCACGCTGCAAGTTTTTGCGCCACGGTATCCCGCAGCACATCCATACCATTATTTAACATGGTCGGATAATCCGGCGTATTGTTGCCGGGTGTGGGCTGGAACACCCAATTTCCGTTTTCATCCTTCCAGGTGGCAGATTTTTTCTGAAAACGCATAAAACCGATCCGGTCACCTTCCAGCACATACGGGAATTCATTTTCCAGTGTTGCCTGAAAGGTCAGCGCATTTTTCATCATGTCCGATCTGCCGGCCACAAGCTCTGTCACATCCACAAAGCGGTCGGTACGTCTGGATTTATAGCTGCCGTCTTTGAGTTCTTTGAGTCTTTCCGCAATTCTGTCTGTCATCATAAAATATTCACCCTTATTCCCAATTCTTCAAAAAGTTCCCTGCGCGGCTGGCTTGGAATGCTTTCATCAAAGGACGGCTGAAACTCCCTGCCGATCGACGCATATTTGCCGCCTGCCATCTTATTATAAGGAAGCAGGTCGATAGCTCCCACTCCCTGCTCTTTTAAAAATGCAGCGATCGCCCCCAGATTCTTGGGCGTATCGGTCACTCCCGGAATCAGCGGCGTGCGCACCACAAAGGGCTTTTTGCTTTTTACCAGTGTCCTGAAATTATGCAGGATCTTCTCATTGGAAACACCCGTATAACGTATATGCGCTTCCGGCTCCATCAGCTTCAGGTCATAGAGCACATAATCTGTTTCCGAAAGCACCTGCTCAAACAGCTTCGGTTCGCAATACCCGCTGGTCTGCAGCGCCCGGTTCGTTTTCCCCTTTAAAAGAGGAAGGATTTCCAATAAAAAAGCGCCCGAGGAAAGCGGTTCGCCGCCGGAAAAGGTCACGCCGCCTCCGCCGGCATTTAAAATCCTGAAATTTTTGGAAAGCTTTTGAACCAATTCCTCTGCCGTATATTCTTTGGCTGCAAACCGCAGCAGTCTGTTGGGGCATACCGTGATGCTCTCTTTGGTCAGCTTTTCTTTGCCGGATGCCGCAAGTCCTGCCTGTATACAGCACCCGCAGAAAACACAGCCGCTCTGCGCCTTTACAATCTCATTGTCAAGCGTCTGTCCCTCCGGATTATGGCACCATTCGCACCGCAGCGGACAGCCTTTTAAAAACACCGTTGTCCGGATGCCGGGGCCGTCAAAAGTCGAAAATTCTTCTATGGAAAATACCAGTGCTTTGTTCAAAATAACCACACCTTTCTACTGTAAACATATAACAAACGCCCCTGTTTGTCCATACGAAAAAACTGCTGACTTATGTGAATTTTTTCATAAGTCAGCAGCATTTTTAACGTCTGATGATGTATTTGCAGATGGGGTTTCCGACAGAAGAAAACTTCTCTTCGTACTCGGTCATAATATTGCCTTCATTAAGCACCGGATCTGCATGCAGGTCAAAGGTTACCGCATCCGCTCTCCATCCGGCGGGCTCCAGTTCTTCCAATGCAAAGTCAAACAGCGGGCGGTTATCGGTCTTAAATTCGATCACGCCGTCTTTTTTTAAAATCTTATCATAACGCTCCAGAAACTGTCTGGAAGGAAGACGTCTCTTGGCATGTCTGTCCTTGGGCCAGGGATCGGAGAAATTCAGATAGATGCGGTCCAGTTCGCCTTCTGCGAATACATCTGTGATCTCTTCTGCATCCATACGGATAAAACGGACATTATCCAGCGGTTCTTCCTCCATCTTCTGGATCGCACGCAGAAGGACACTGGAATACTTCTCAATACCGATGTAGTTGACATCCGGATTCTGTTTTGCCAGATCCATGATGAATCTGCCTTTTCCCATGCCAATCTCTGCGCGGATGGGATTTTCATTGCCAAAAATCTCCTTCCAGCGGCCGCGCTGCTCTTTTTCTTCATGTACGACAAAACGGCTCTCCCCGATCACTTCGCGGGAACCGGTGATATTTCTCAGTCTCATATTTCCTCTCATTTCCGCCGCATATGCGGCCTGCGTTTGCTGTTGTTTCACCATTCTACTACATTTGCCGGAAAAAGGAAAGATGTTCCTGCAGGCACAGCCTCTGCGAAAAACTTTAAGAATTTGTGAAAATTCGCAAAGTCCCCTTATTTTTACGCCCCGGATAGTGTATGATAAGAATACTACGAAAAAGGCAGGTATTTTCATGATCCATAAAAAAAGCAGATTCCGCACATTTCTTATGACCCTGAGTCTTTGCGCGGCACTCCTTTTTGACAATACAATTTCCGTTCTGGCATCCCAGACTACAGCAGCTTCCGCAGACATTTCCAATGCTGACGCAGAACCCGTCAGCTGGCCGCAGGGACCTTCTGTCACCGCAGAAGCCGCCATTTTGCTGGAGGCCAACACCGGCACCATCCTGTATGCCAAAAATATCCACGAACAGCACTTTCCCGCCAGCACCACCAAGATTCTCACTGCACTGATCGCCATGGAAGAAGCAGACATGGACGACATGGTGGAATATTCTTTAGATGCGGTCAACAGCATCAACTGGCGCGAGGACTCCAACATCGGCATCAAGCCCGGTGAAGCCATCACCATGGAGCAGTCCCTGTACGGACTGATGGTCGGCTCCGGCAATGAATGCGGCAACGCCATCGGCGAACACATCAGCGGCAGCATGGAAGCCTTCGTGGACAAAATGAACCAGTATGCCAAAGACTTAGGCTGTGAAAACTCCCATTTTGTCACCACCAACGGCATTCACGATGATGCCCACTATACTTCCGCCTATGATCTGGCCCTCATTGCACAGCGGTATTTTTCCTATGATCTGCTCTGCAAGATGTCCAGTACATTGGATTATGTGATCCCGGCGTCCGACACCCTTTCCCAGAAGCTGATCCCCTACACCAAAAACAAACTGCTCCCCGGCAGACAGTACGCCTATGACGGTCTGGTGGGCAGCAAAACCGGCTACACCTCCATCGCACAGCAAAATCTGGTTTCCTGTGCCGAAAGAGACGGCATGAAGCTGATCTGTGTAGTCATGAAGGATTCTTCCCCCTATCAGTTTACCGACACGGTTGATCTGTTTAACTTTGGCTTCAGCAATTTTGAACTGGTCAATGTGGCACAGCAGGACACCCGTTATACCGTAAAGACCGGAGGCTTTTTTGACCGCACGCAGGATATTTTCGGCAATTCCGCACCGCTTTTATCCGTGGATAAAGACGCGTATCTGATCCTTCCCAAGGGTGCAAAGCTGGAAGACACCGCATCTTCCCTTTCCTATGAGAACCTCAAAAAAGGACAGGCCGCCATGATCAACTATACCTATTTGGGAGAACCTGTGGGAAATGCTGCCATCCTTCTTTCCGAAACAGTCAATTCCTTTGACTTTTCAAAGGATATCACAGAAACTGCCGCCGCTCAGGAGACTGTAAAAGAGTCCAAAACCAAAACCGCTGAATCACAGCAGGATAAGATCGTTTTCTTAAACATCCACAAAATCCTGTTCTGGGTGATCTCAGCTGCTTCGCTGCTTATCTTTGTTCTGGTGGTGCTTTCTTTCCTGCGCAGCCGCCGTCTTGCCAAAAAGCGCAGGGCCATCATGAAACGCCGCCGCGGCCGCAATCAGGAGATCATTGATTTTGACCGCTATATCAACCGCGACCGTTAACGCGCATCAGGTATCTGTATAAAAAAACTGCGCCTTCCGGGTGTGATCGCGCATAAAAAAGGAGCTGCATCGATCAACAGCTCCTTTTTTGCACCCGTTTTCCGGGATCAATTTCTATCATTCATGCTTTTTCACGCCTTTTTTTGCGCAGCGCTTTTATATTTTCTTTTTTCTGCCAGATGGCACTGCTTTCCTCTTCATTGATAAAACGCGTGGTTTTCACCGCATAAACACGGTCATCCTCCGCTTTTTTGACGCGGATCTTTCCTTTCATATAGCCGTGTTTGTCACAGTAGGACACACAGTAGTAATGCTTGCCGTTGGGCGTAAACCAGCGGATCTTTTTGCGCAGATTCCTGTGGCAGAGATAACATCTGGATGAAATCACCTCGCGGTCTGCAAGAAGTGCCTCCTTATTGGCAAATGCCCGTGAAATGTACTTGGCATAGTTTTCAAAAACCACATGCACCTCATTGCGGCAGCTGACAGGCAGGGTAAAGGTGTCATAGGAAAACCGCTGCAGTGCACGCGGGTCTTTGATCTGCTGCAGCACCTGCGCCGTATAGACGGCATCCGCCAGCGCCCGATGAAATGCTGTATCCTTCTGAAATTTCAAAAAATCCACCGCGTATTCCAGACTCCGCCTGCTTTTACCATCCTCATAAGCCAGTGAAAACAGCTTCTGTACATCGTAAAAAGGAAATGGTGCATCACCAAGCGCACCCATGCCAAAAAACACCATGTTGCGCTGCAGTTCTGTCAGATCCTGCGGTCCCCATGTACAAAAAACTCTGTCCTCCCCGCACCAGCTCAAAAAATCGCGCATCACATCGGGGAACAGGCGGCAGTTTTCCAGGTCCTCCATCCGGATTTGTATCAGCTTTTCCGTCATCCGATGCATTTTATCATAAATCTGCGGTTTGATCTTTTCGCAGAAGGTATCTGTGATCTCCATTCTGTTATTTAATTTTACGGCACCGATCTCAATGATCTCAAAGGCGAGCATTTTGCTGCGCTCGTCCCATGCATCCTGTGCCTGGTTCCATTCCAGATCCAAAACAATATATTCCATACGCTTATATTACAGGAAAGTGCCTTATCCGTCAACGAAGAAGCCTCTGTCCGGATCAAAGCAGCGGATTTTCTGCCCGGGCTTTTAAGCGCGCAAAGCGTAAATCCACTTCTTTCTGCAGAATTTCTGCCTGCTTCGCATATTCCGGCGTACATAAATGCCGGGTTCTGCCCATCGTTTCAAGCCACTGCGTGACAGGTATTTTTCTGTTTCTTTTTTCCGGGTCATAATTTAAACGCGTGATACCCTGTTCTACTTCAAACAAAGGAAAATAACAGCAGTCCACCGCTGCCCGCACGGACTCTCGCTGCGCAGCAGGAGGAGAATTCCAGTTTAAAGGACAGGCCGACAGTGCCTTTACATAAGCCATACCATATTCTCTGGCGTAAGCCGCGGCCTTTGCGCCTTTTTTGATAAAATCCGCGGGATCACTTTCGGCGGCAGTGGCCACATAGGGTATCTGTGCCGCCGCCATAATGGCAGCCGTATCTCTCTGGAAAAAGGCTTTGCCAAAAGCTGCCCTCCCTACATGGGAAGTGGCGCTTTTTGCCCCATAGGGCGTGGAATAGGAAAGCTGATAACCGGTATTCATATAACCGCCGTTGTCATATTCAAACACGATCATGTTCTGATTGCGCACTGCGGCACCCAGCACACTTCCAAGTCCGATATCCATGCCGCCGTCACCGGTGATCATCACAAAAGTGATCTCCTCTTTGGGCAGCTCTCCTCTTTTCTGCATCTGTCTGCAGGCAGCGATCACACCGCCAAGTGTCGCAGCCCCGTTCTGAAAAAGATTGTGGATACAGGGCACACGGAAAGAGGTTTTTGGATATGCCATCGTGACCACCATACCGCATCCGGTCTGGATCAGAAAGACCACGTTTCCCTCGATACCGCGCAAAAGCAGATTTAAGTTTACCGGAATTCCGCAGCCCGGACAGGCACCATGTCCCGGAGCCAGACGTTTGGGAATGGCAGTCGTATCCTTGACACTTCCGCCCCTGACCTTCATACATTCCGTTTCGCTGTCATATTCCGTACAGGTCAGATGCAGACATGTTTCCTTTCCCATAAGAGGATCTGAAAAACTGCGGAAATTCTTTTTGGCAAAAATCCCATAATATCCAAAACGGGGACTTTCTTCCATCTGCGCCAGCTCAAACAGTTCCTGCGCATCTTCCATGGAAAAATCCTTGCCTCCAAGTCCGTAAACTCTTGCAAGGATTTTGCCCGAAAATCCGGCATCGCCCAAAGCAGCCCGCACTTCCAGGGAAAGATTGCCTCCGCCCGCGCCATAACTGTCCTGCCTGTCCCCGACAATGACTGTTTTCGCATTCCGGCACAGTTCCTGCAGCTGCTGCGCCGGAAAGGGACGCAGCGTAAGAAGAGTCAGTATCCCCACCTTTTGTCCTTTTCCGCGCAGGTTATCCACAGCTTCCCGCGCCGTATCAAAGGAAGATCCCAATAAGACCAGAATGGTATCCGCATCGGACGTCCGGTAATTTTCCACACAGGCATATTTTCTGCCGCTCAGCTTTTCAAAGCTTTCAAAAAGAGAGGGAAATTCCTTTTTTGCCTCCTCAAAGGCCAGATGCAGCTCATATTTATTCTGTAAAACATCCTGATCTCCCATGTAAGAGCCGATGGTGACCGGATGATCCATATCCAGAAGCGAATGTTCTTTTTTCCACTCTCCCACATATTCCCGTACCGTTTCATCTTTTTCAAAGATGCTGCACAGATGCTTTTGATGGCTGGTAAAAAAGCCGTCATAGGCGACAGCTGCCGGTAATCCTGTTTTTTCCGCAAGTTTCAATGCCATCAGATTCAGGTCATAAACAGCCTGCGGACGGGGTGCAAAAAAGAGCAGCCAGCCGGCATTGAGCAGGTACATCACATCACTGTGATCGCCCTTAATACAAAGCGGCCCTGAAACGGTACGACAGGCCAGATTCATAACCATGGGCATTCTGGTTCCGGACTGTACCGGCATCTGTTCCAGCGCATATAAAAGCCCGTTTGCACTGGTGGCTGCAAACACTCTGGCTCCCGCTGCAGCCGCACCGTAACAGATTCCGGCAGCGCTGTGTTCTCCTTCCGCAGCAGCCAGCTCCATGTCCGTCAGCCCTTCTGCCCGCCAGGCATCCAGATTTTCTGCGATCTGCGTTGAGGGTGTGATGGGATAATACCCCATTACATGATACCCAATCTGCCTTGCAGCTGTCGCTGCCAGTTCATTTCCGTTTAAAAATACCTCTTTCTGCTTCATTGTCTGTCACTTCCTTCCTGTGCCGTTGTCAGCGCCTGCACCGGACAAATCTGCACACAGCGCAAACAGCCCTTGCAGTACTGATAATCCGGTCCTTCATTGTGCAGTGTCAGCTTTCCGTTTTCCACGGTTTCCGAAAACTGAAATACCATATCCGGACAGGTACTGTCACACAGTCCGCAGTGAATACACTTTTCAGGATGAAACAGAGGAATAAACCCCTCACGGCTGGCGGACAGATCATTGACTGCCGTATTGCCCGGAAACGGATTGATTCCTCCCTGTACACCATAGCTTACCTGCCCGGAATCTGTGAAGCTGTCGGGCACAGCCTCCCTGACGGCTTCATAACCTTTTTTCAAACCCTGTAGATTTTTGGCGAGCTGATCCGGGAAACGTTCCCCAATGCTGGCACGGTATAATTCCATAAGCTTTTCTGTATCCAAAAAACCGCTGGCTGCCGCTGCAGCTCCCATCATAACCATGTTCAGGCGGCAGCTGCATTGTGCCGCAAGCCCGGAAGCATCCAGACAAAAAATCCGGCAGTCAGAAAGTTCCTGATGTCTTTTCCGGTAACTTTCCGGCCTCTCTGCAGTATTGATCACCACCGTAGTCCGGTCACTGACACCGTCAAATACCGGATACTTTCCGATCAGCGCTTCATGAAAAATAACCAGAAGATGCGGTCTGTACACCGGCGAGCTGCGCAGAATACGTCCTTCTTTTTCCATATACCGCACAAACGCCCTGACCGGGGAGCCTTTCTTTTCAGATCCGTAACTGGAAAAAGAAGAGGCATTCAGTCCCATGTAAAGCGCCCCCAGCTGTGCAAGCATTTTTCCTGCCAGATTGGCTCCCAGACCGCCGATACTTTCCATGCGGATCTCATAATATCCGCTTTCATCTGTCCCGGGAAGAATTGTTTTTGACATAAAAAAAGCCTCCTTTTTGATTATTGTCTCAAAAAGAAAGCTTTTTATTCTGAAAAAATCATGTAGTTTCCCGCTCTATCAATTCCACGGGAATCACGGTAAACGGTTCTACTGATTTGCCCTCTACCTGATCCAGAATACTCTGGATCGCTGTCTGGGCCAGCCGCCGGTAATCATGCCTAAGCGTGGTCATAGACGGATACATAACATGGGAAAAACGCATATCATCATAACCAATGATCCTGATCCTGTCCGGAATCTTTATGTCATGCCGGATGGCATAGGAAACACATTGTGCTGCCAGCATATCATTTTTCACAAACAGACCGTCTGTCAGAGGCTCCTCCTGCAGAATTCTGTCCATCAAAGCAGCCGTATCTTCCAAAACAGGGATTGCATTGTCGTTTTCATATCTTCTGCAGGAAACACCTGCCTTTTCGCATTCTCTCAGAAACGCGATTGTTCTCTCGTCGGAATGCTTATAAATGCTCAGATCCGAACTGACATGGGCAAGATGCTTACATCCCTTGGAGATCAGAAGCCGTGCCGCAGCACTGCCGCCGCCTCCGTCATCGGACACGATACAGGGCACACCTTCCACCTTATCAATGACCACAACCAGCGGAAGATTTTTTAAATGTCTTAACTTTTCTTTCAGAAGCTGATCTTTCCACATACTGCCGCAGAAAATAACCCCGCTGACCTGACGGTCGCGCAGATACTCCACCGCCTCAAAACGATTGTCCGAATTAAAAGGCATATAATAAAAAACGACATTATAACCGATTTCTCTTGCACAGCTTGCGATCATCTGTGCCGTCTCACTCCAGATAGGCGTGTTGAAAGAAGGAAGAACCACACCGATCAGACTCTTTTTACCGCTCGCCAAAGAACGCGCAAGAAGATTGGGTGTATAGTGAAGATCCTTCACCGCCTCATTTACCTTCACAATAGCCGTCTCGCTCAGCGGCCCCTTGTTATTGAGTACCCTGGATACAGTTGCCACCGATACGCCAGCCCGTTTTGCAACATCTTTTATAGTAGCCATACGCTTCCACCTGCCAGATTAGTAATTACAGTATATCATAAAAAGGAAAAATCGTTCTACAAAAAGTAAAAAAAATACAAAATTTCATCAATATATCAATACAAATCTATTATTTTGAACCAATTCATTGAAAATTGATTCAAAAGGAATATAATGAAACAAATGACCCCACCGTACAAGGAGGACCGATATATGACTGTAACAGCAAAAAAGAATCCAATCATCACAAAACAGGGTGTCTGTGACCCTCATCTTCATATCTTCAATGACAAAGCATATCTGTATGCTTCTCATGATGTTCCCGGCCCGCACGTATTTGACATGCATGACTGGGAAGTCTGGTCCAGTGATGATCTGGTGGTCTGGGAAAAGGAATCCGTAATCCGCCCCGAAGAGACCTCCATGGGCGCTTCCTGGGAATGCTGGGCGGTGGATGCTGCCGAAAAAGACGGCAAATATTATGTTTACCTTTCCAACGGCGGAAAAGAAACCTATGTGGTGGAATCTGACAATCCCGGCAAGGGCTGGCGCGACCCGCTCGGCCGTCCTCTTCTGGAAGAAACGCTGACTCCCACCCGTTCCTATGACCCTACTGTTTTTACCGATGATGACGGCTCCAGCTATATCATTTTCGGCACTCCTGTCTGGGCCGGCGGTGACAGTTATTATATCGCAAAGCTCAATGACGATATGATCTCCCTGGCAGAAACGCCCCGCAAGATTGAGCTGGACGACATGGCCGATGACAAATCCTTTTTACATAAATACAACGGTGTTTACTATCTGACCTGGGCATCCTACTACGCTACCAGCGACAATGTATACGGCCCTTATACCACCCGCGGCAACATCAATCTTTCCACTGACCACGGCTCCTTTTTTGAATGGAACGAACAGTGGTTTATGGCATTTACCGTAGATGAAACCATTGACCATATCCGCCGTGCCACCGGCATTGCCTACATTCACTTCCGTGAAAACGGCGATATGTGCGCAGACCCGCTGATCCGCGAATACGGTGTCGGCCAGTACCGCGCTGAATGGAACTGCATCGAGGCAGAATGGTTCATGAAAGGCCACAATACTGCCAAAAAGGAAAACACCTTCGGCAACTTCGACGTAGTCTTAAAAGAAGGCAGCTGGGTGGAATACCCCAATATCCACGATATGCCCCAAAATCCTATCCTGATCATCCATGCGGCTTCCGAAGAGGATGTGGAACTGGATATTTATGAAGGTGAGACCTTCCTTGGAACCCTGAAGAAAAACAAGGGCTTTTTAGACGGCGGCGAATTCCCCAAATACAACAACGGTATGCTGGAACTTCCTCTTTCTGCCGGAACCCATTCCCTGCGCTTTGTGGCAAAGGGAGATGTCAAGCTGAACTATTTCAGACTTTCCGACCATACCTGAGCGGGGATTTAATCCATGAATATCAGTTTTTTTCTGGCCCAGGCCATCGGACTTTTGACCACAGTGATCGCTATTATCAGTGTGCAGTTTAAAAATGTAAAACTGATCCTGATCAGTCAGATCATCCTAAACCTGCTGGTAGCCGCCAATTTTGCACTGCTGGGCGGTTTATCCGGTGCGTGGATCTGTATTCTGGCAGCGGTCCAGACTGCGATCACATTTTTTATCGAACAATACTGCGGTGACAAAGCCACCCGCATCCGCAATATCCTGCTGCCTTTTTTTGCCGCCGGATACGTGATCGGCACGGTTATTGTCTACAAAGACTGGAACGACATCGTTTCCTGTGTCTGCGCGATTTTGTATGTCATTGCAATCCTGCAGACAGAATCCTCCAAATACCGCAAAGTTATTATTTTGAATGCCCTGCTGTGGGTCATCTATGACTTTACCACCATGGCATACACCAGTATTCTGACACACGGACTGGAGGCAGTGTCCATTTTCATTGCCATGATCCGTCTGAAAGAGCTGCCGTGGATGTCCAAAAAGGGAAAATAAGACAAAAAAAGACTGTGCCTCCACTGACTTTGATCTGCTTAAAGTTTCAGTGTCCGCACAGTCTTTTCTTTTTTATTCTGTTACAACATTCTCACAGTTTTCCAGATGATATTTTTCCAGTCCGAAGTTTCCGATCCATTCATTGTGTGTCAGGGTCACTTCGCGGCAGGAATCCAGATTGATCCGGTGGTTTCCGGGATGCCATTTTTCCGCTGCCGGGCTCTTAAAGATCCGGTTTCTGGAAAAAGTCAGCCCTGCACAGGAATATGCATATAAAACAGGCGTGTCTGTGGTGTCAAACACATTTCCGGTAATGCGGATATTTTTATGGAAGGGTTTTGTCACATCCGCTTCCGGAATCACGGGACAGATACTGATAACGCCGTCACAAAACTGATACATGGAAGACAGACAGGTGTCAGTAAAGACATTGTCGGAAATCTCCACATCATGACATTCGCCGGATTCAAACCAGTAGTTGGAGTCGCCTGCCACTAAAATCGCAGAACCGGAGGAGGAAAACAGGTTCTGGGAGATCACCACGGGCTTGGGAGTGGAGATCAGAACACCGCGGGCACGGCAGCTGCCGAAACGGTTTTTGGTACAGGTAAAGGCCGCTGTGTGATCTGCATTATCCAGAGCCAGCAGATCTCCCGCTGCCGCCATGGCAAGTATCTCTTCACTTAACGGCTCTTCAAACCGCAGAAGGAAAGTATCCATGGTCTCCAGCTCATAGGAAACGGTTTTGGCTGTACCCACCGCTGACATATGTTTTCTTTCAATAAAGGTGATCGTATCTCCTTTTTCTGCCCAGTAATGGAAGCCCTGCGCCTGTTCATGGCGATAACGGCAGCGAAGCGTCTTTGCATCCACTACCTCATCGGAGGTCACACAGCAGCTGTGCACGTTGATAGGATCATCCATCAGGCCAAGGAAGGTACATTCGGTAATGGTAATATGACCGGAGTTACAGGTCAGATGCATACCGTCATCGCGTCCGTTGGCAATCTTGCGGCCGGCTGCGGTATTGGGAATGAAATGAACTCTTCTGTAGGTCAGGTCATGGCAAAACTGCGCCAGACAGCCCAGACCGCCGCAGGAATATACGGTGATGTCCTCAAATGTGATATCCGTACATTTTTCGGTAAAGATACCGGCATGCATACGGTGATTGTGTCTTAATACAAAAATATTGCCGACAGCCACATCCGGCATGCTCTGCGGTGTCACGCGGTAAATGTCATTTCCCAGATTTTCCATTTTCCGGGGGCGGAAATTGTCGCCGGAAGCTCTTTTTACACAGTGATTGTTGCCGTCAAACTGGATCTGGCTGCCTTTGTTTAAAGGAAACCATTCCTCTGCGCCGGTATCAAAATATACCCAGTCATTTTCATATTTGTGAGGATAAGCTGCGGAATCGATGTGCATATCCACGCAGTCTTCATAAACTGCCACTACGGTGCCTTCTGCCACCAGCGGTTTTTCCCAGTCGATGACAAAGTTTTCCATTTTCAGATGGGAACAGTGATCCATGGTCACCGGCTGCATATGGCCTGCAAATAAAAGTCTTGCGCCGTTACCCTGAAATACGCAGTGATCCATGTTTTTCATCCAGAGTCCCAAAACTCTGTAGGGCTTTACATCAGAGTTGGAAATCCGGTAATCGGCGCGCATTTCTTCATGGGGTGAAAAATAATAATCGCCTTTTTCAAACACAAACTCGGTGTCTGCAGGGTATTTTTCAAAAAGGGCGGTCAATGCCAGTGTCACATCGCTGCCGGGTTTGATTCCGTGGTCGGAAAGGTGTATTGTCTGCATAAAAAACTCTCCTTTTGTCCTGATCAAGATCAGATATCGTTACCTCTATCATAGAGTTTTCCGGCTCAGTTCGCAAGTGGTATTCTTTGCTGATATCACAATGCTTCCTCTGGACGAAGCGCTAGAACAGCGTTAAAATATAAGCATAAAACCATATAACCTTTTTTACAAAACGGAGGACAAAGCAATGGGCAAGAATTCCTTATTACTGCAGCCGATCAAAGTCGGCAATCTGACACTGAAAAACCGCATCATGTTCCCGCCTCTTACAACAGGCTACGAAGAGCGCGACGGCTCCATCGGCCAAAGAAGCCTTGCATTCTATGAAAGGCTGGCAAAGGGCGGCGTTTCCTACGTGGTGATCGGCGACGTGGCACCTGTCCGCACCGCATCTCCCACTCCCATGCTGTTTGACGACAGCCAGATTCCCGTTTACAAAAAGCTGGCAGATACCCTGCACGCTTATGACTGTAAAGTGGCTCTGCAGATTTTCCATCCCGAATACGACGTTCCCGGCGTAGGTCGCATGATCGGCGCTTCCATGATGGCTATGAAGGAAGCGGAAGGCTTAAAGGCTGCCGGCGATATGGCTGCTTTCGGCGCAAAAATGCAGGAAGTGCAGAAGCTGCGCGCAGATGCTTACGCAAAACTGCATCATGACATGCAGCACTTTGTATCCGAAGCAACCGTTGCACAGCTGGATGCCATCAAAGCTGCCATCGCACAGGCTGCAAGACGTGCCATGGAAGCAGGCATCGATGCCATCGAAGTACACGGCGACCGTCTGCTGGGCTCCCTTTGCTCTACCCTGTTAAATCATCGTACCGATGCATACGGCGGCGCTTTTGAAAACCGCATCCGCTATGCGCTGGAAGTGGTTGCTGCGATCAAGGAAGCGGCTCCCACTGTTATGATCGAATACAAGCTGCCCATCATCACCATCAATCCCGACGGCAGCACCCGCGGCAAGGGCGGCTTACTGGAAGCAGAAGGCGTGGAATTTGCAAAGAAACTGGAAGAAGCAGGCGTTGACATGATCCAGGTTGCACAGGCAAACCACACCGGAAACATGGGCGACACCATTCCTCCCATGGGCACCCAGCCTGAAAACTGGACTCTTCCCACCGCTATCAAGGTAAAAGAAGTGGTTTCCATCCCCGTTGCAACCGTAGGACGCGTGCTTACCGTGGCAAACGGCGAAGAAATCCTTGAAAAAGGCCAGTCCGACATCATCGCTTACGGCCGTTCCCTGCTCTGCGACCCCGATATCGCATTAAAAGTGGCAAAAGACGAGCCCATCCGCGAATGCTTAAACTGCAACAAGGGCTGTGTGGATGCGATTTCCTCCCGCCGCTACATCTCCTGCGTACTGAATGCAGAAAACGGCGATGAAAGCACCATCTTCATCAATCCCGCAGAAGAGAAAAAGAACATCGTGATCGTGGGCGCAGGTATCGCAGGTCTGGAAGCGGCACGTGTGGCAGCTATCCGCGGTCATCACGTGGATGTTTACGAAAAAGAAAACCGCATCGGCGGCCAGATCAACATCGCAGCTGTTCCTCCCCGCAAGGCTGAGATCCTTCGCGCAACCGAATACTATGAAAAGATCATGAAAGATCTGGACATCACCATCCATTTCGGCACCGAAGCAACCAAGGATATCATGAACGCAGCAGATGCAGTGATCGTGGCTGTAGGCGCACATGACATCACCCTGCCCATCGAAGGCGCAGATGCTCCCACCGTGGTTTCCTCCTGGGATGTACTGGCAGGCACCGCAGAGCTGACCGGCCACTGCGCAGTGATCGGCGGCGGTCTGGTAGGCGCTGAAACCGCTGAATATGCTGCAAACAAAGGCCATGCCGTATCCATCATCGAAATGACCGATAAAATCGCAGCACAGGAATCCTCCACCGTACTTCCTGTCATGATGGCTGACTTTGCAAAACACGGCGTAAAACAGTATGTAAATACCAAGGTAAGCAACATTGCAAATGACGGCAAGCTCATCAATGCCACCGATGCAGAAGGCAATGCAGTTGCCATCGAATGCGACACCATCATCATGGCTGTTGGCTCCAAGAAGAATGTATTTGATGTGGAAGGCGTAACTGTACCCGTATACTATGCAGGTGACTGTGCAGGCGAACGCACCGCAGATATCGCATCTGCGATCCGCGGCGGCTACAAGGCAGCAAACGAGGTATAAGATGACAAAGTACACCAACTTATTCAAACCGCTTAAGGTTGGCAATACCGAGATCAAAAACCGCATTTTTATGCCGCCCATCTCCACCAACCTGGCGAATAAAGGATATGTGACAGACGAACTGATCCAGCACTACGGCGCCCGCGCAAAGGGCGGCGTAGGCCTGATCGTAACAGAAGTTGTAACTGTGGAACCTACCTATATTTATCTGCCCGGCGACATGTCCATTCACGATGACAGCTTTATCGAAGGCTGGACCAAACTGTACGCCGAAGTACATAAATACGGCTGTAAGCTGCTTCCCCAGTTATTCCATCCCGCCTATATGGCGTTTCCGATTCCGGGAACGCCCCAGCTGATCGCACCTTCCAACGTAGGCCCCTACTATGCAAAAAGTGCGCCCAGAGCGGTGACCAAAGAAGAATTAAAAGTCATCATCCGTCAGTTTGGCGAAGCGGCATACCGCGTCAAACAGGCAGGCGGCGACGGCGTGGAAATCCATGCAGCGCACGCACACGGACTGCTGGGCGGCTTTTTAACCCCTCTTTACAACAAACGCTGTGACGAATACGGCGGTGATATCAACGGCCGTCTCCGCCTTACGCTGGAAGTCATTGAAGAAGTGCGTAAAACCTGCGGCAATGATTTTATCATTCAGGTTCGTATCTCCGGCGATGAATACAGCGACGGCGGCTTAAACATCCACGACATGACCTATGTGGCAAAACAGCTGGAAAAAGCAGGTGTTGATATTCTCCATGTTTCCGGCGGCAATACCGTAAAAAGAGCAAGCTCCATGCCTGCTCCCGGCACCAAACAGGGTTCTCACACCGATCTTTCCGCTTACATCAAAAAGCATGTAAACATCCCTGTTGCCACTGTCGGCCGCATAACCGATGCCTGGATGGCAGATGAGATCATCGCAAACGGACTGGCAGATGCCTGCATGATGGGACGCGCAAACCTCTGCGAACCCGAATTCTGCAACAAAGCCTACGAGGGCAGGGAAATCGAGATCAAACCCTGTATCGGCTGCGGACGCTGCTTAAACGGCATCATGTTCGGCAAACGCATCTCCTGCACCATCAACCCTTCCTTTGAGCTGGAGAACGAAGATACCCTCAAAGAAGCAGAGACCAAAAAGAATGTGCTTGTGATCGGCGGCGGCCCTGCCGGTATGGAAGCTGCTTTCGTAGCAAAAAAACGCGGACACAACGTGGTTCTCTGTGAAGCGAAGGAAGAACTGGGCGGCGCGATCCACGTGGCATGCGTACCCATCAGCAAACAGGAAATGACCAAGGTTGTGAAATACATGGCACACCGTCTGGAAACCGCCGGCGTGGAAGTACGTTTAAATACCCCTGTCACACAAAAAATGCTGGAAACCGAATTTAAAGATTACGAAGTTCTTGCAGCCCCCGGTGCAAAACCCAATGTGATCAATGCCTTCACATGCTTTAAACAGGCTGTGACTGCAGACGCGATCCTTTCCGGCACCGCCTTCCCCGGCCGCAAGATCGTCATCATCGGCGGCGGCAGCGTAGGCTGCGAACTGGCAGACTACCTTGCTCCCCTGGTTAATGACCGCTTCATCCGCAACCGTGACATCACCATTCTGGAAATGGCTCCCGAAATCATGATGACCGAGTCCGGCTCCGGCAGAAGCGTTCTGGTACAGCGCATGATCAGCAAAGGTGTGAAGATCGAATGCCTTGCCAAAGTGACCGCTGTAACCGAAAACACCATCACCTATGAGCAGAACGGCATAGAGCATGTGATCTCCGATGCGGATACCCTCGTATTTGCAAACGGCTATCATGTGGACCCTGCATTAGAGGAAATGCTCAAGGCTGCAGGTGTTTCCTATCAGCTGATTGGCGACGGCTTAAAGGTTGGCAACTTAAAGGATGCCATCACTGGCGCTTATGAGGCGGCGAAGGTGCTGTAAAGGTTTGTCGTATCGTCGACATTGTGCTGTTTTGACAGCTGCACCGTGCTTCATTACGGCGTAAAACTGTTCTAAAATGACACGAGCATGCAAAATCTGAATTTTTTCGATTTTGCATGCTCGTTTTGGCGTTTTTAGTGGGTGCTTGCGCTCTTTTTTGTCAAATTTCAAAATTTGAATGCTCTTTTTTCACTGTTATTCATTCAATTTTGAAGTTTTTTTGTTTTTGAATGATTTTTTGATATAAAACATCTTGCTTTTTCATTCAGATTCAAGCGTTTCTGAAATTTGAATGAATTTCTTCCGGATCATTGCCTAAAATAGCATTCATTTTAGCTGTTTTTGAAGATTTGAATGAATCTGTATTTAAAGTGAGCAGTCAAAAGCAGAAACGTTTGAGTTTTGACTGCTCACAGATATACTTGCATATCTCCCTATTTCTTATTCAGCTTATACCCAATCCATCCGCCGATCACGCCGCCTGTGATATGCGCCATGTTTGACACATTATCCTGCACGGTCAGGCCGTCCACGATCTGCTGGCCGATGAAAAATACCGCAACAAGAAGGAATGTCAGCGGAATCTCGCCATCCTTAAAACTGGTAAAGGAGGACAGGACAATAAAAGCAAACACCACGCCGCTGGCACCGCACAAAGCCACCTGCGGAAAAAAGACATAATTGATCAGACTGGTCACAAAAGCTGTGATCAGAATCACTGCAGTCAGTGTTTTGGAAGAATACTTTTCCTCAAGCAGAGGCCCCAGCAGAAGCAGATAACTCATATTTCCAACAAGGTGCGCAAGGTCGGCATGTCCAAATACATGGGTAAAGGCTCTGATCCAGGTCATCGGTGACGTAAGAGGCCAGCGGTAAGTCATAAACAGAAGCTCTCCGATAAATCCGCCGGTCACAAGACTTAAAACAGTAGCGATAAAACTGATTCCAACCAGCCCCAGTACAACAGGCGCATTCATGGTGATTTTGATTTTTCTTTTCATCTGTACTTCCCCGCTTTCGCTTTATACTTCTTCTATTATAAAATAGGAAAGTATTACATTCAATCAAAAATCCCGCGGTTTTACGCCGCGGGACTTGTCTTTTACAGCTTGAGATTCTGCATCCTGTCGCAGTAATACTGCACATTTTCAAATTTTGCATCCGGTGCAATCAGATGATCCGGGCAGGGAATGTAACCGCCCATGTGAATGATCGGCTTCAAGCGCTCAATTTCTTCATCGATGGCTTTGTAATCTTTGGAAAATACATTCTTGTTCATGCCGCCGATGCCGCGCAATGCTGTTCCGTGAGCTTTGCGCAAAGGAGCAAAGCTTCCGCCCCAGGCACCCACTTCAATGGGAAACATGGTGTTAACGCCGCCTTCCAGCCAGTATCCGACCAGACGTGTAATGTCGCCGTCACAGTCGACGGTACAGATATCAATTCCGTATTCCTTCAGGAGATTTGTGATTTTTCTGTAATGCGGAACCAGATATTCTTCAAATACTTCCGTCGGTACCAGCGGGCCGTTTCTGCAGCAGATGTCTTCCCAAAAATGACCGGCATCGAACTTGACGCCTGTTTCCAGGACATGTTTCACACACTGATAGGACAGATTTCCCACAGTATCAAGCACTTCCACATAAAGGTCGGGATCATCCACATACAGATAACTCAATTCTGTCAGCCCCATCATATTGCGGATGTCACCGATCAGGGAGCCGCACTGCAGTACCAGCGGATACTCAGGCTGTTTATCCAGATATCTGGCTTTGAGTTCGTCCGCAAAGCTGCGCGCCTCATTCCACTGAAACTTGGGCAGATAAAATTCTTCCCATGCTTCGCGCCCGGTCAGGGTTGTGCCGATTTCTGCCGGAATGGAGATCAGGCCGGGTTTTTCCATGACGATCAGACCCACATTATCCCGGATGATCCTGCTGCCGTCAGGCTTTACTTCCAGAACTTCCTTTTCAAATTCCGGGAACAAAAACGCCTTGGGACGGAAATAATTATCCCAGTTATAGTCAAAGCCCAGTTTTTCACGGATCGCCTTCACGGCGGGCGCATCCTCGTCCGGCATGGGCTTCCAGATACAATTCATATATTCCTGGGCATCCTCCATACGGATATGGCCTTCCATCGCCCATTTTTCCAGTGTTTCCTTCCAGTAGCCCATGGAAAGAACCGGTAAATGATCAAATTTTTCATAATGCAGGATCGCATTCACATTTTCTCTTAAATTCATACCGGATATCCTCCTTCAAAATCAGGTTTCCGCAAAAATCTCGCGCGCCAGATTCATATAATCGTTAAACTTAAACATACTTTCTTCCAGCGTCGGGTCCAGTCTTACAAAGCTTGCCGGATACAATTCCGTCTTTCTGCCTTTGGCTGCGCGTGCAACTGCTTCCAGTTTTTTCCGATGCTGCTCTTTGGAACCCAGCAGAATCTCGGAAATGATGGAACAAAAACGGATGGCCCGTGCTTTGGGTACGGCTGCATCGATCTTATCGTAATCATTCCAGCCGCTGACTTCCAGAAATTCCAGCTTCGGGAATAATTCTGCCATACGCGCCGCGATCGGCTCCATATTGCCGCAGGTGTGGAAGAAGGTGACTGCCCCCTCTTTTTCCTGAATCTTCTGATAAGCGGGAACTGCGATCTCTTCAAACAGCTCCTCTGTGATAAAGGGGAAATTGATCCAGTCATCGCAGATCCAGCTAAATCCGCTGTCCTCTTTCTGACCCAGATATTCCAGTCTTGCTTTCCGATAAGCCAGACGTCTTTCCACGATAAAATCAATGGCCTCTTTCAGCGCTTCCGGATCTTCATAATAATCCATGATAAAATTCTCATAACCGCGCAGCTGCACATAAATATCCAGCGGACCGCGGGTAAATTCGGGGAATGTAAAGGAAAGCTTTCCGCCGTACTGCTCCTGCGCGATCCTTTGCTGCTGTTCGTACTGACTGATCACCCAGGGCATTTCCCCGGTCTGTTTAAAATCAAATGTACCAAGAAGCGATAAGTCCCTGTTTTGTGAAAAAGGATGCTCTGCCATATTGGGAACACCGTCTCTTGTATAGGCAATGTCCACACCAAATAAGGTCATATCATAATAAACACTGGCCACCGCAGGAAAAGTCATGGAATAATTGCTGTCATCCTGACAGTTGTCCAGCCAGAAAATGCGCTTTCTGAGCTCAGTTTCAAGGGCAAGCTCCGGATTTTTATAGTAATCGTTCATATCAAAGCCAAAGGTTTCCGGCAGCAGAAGGTTCTCCGGACCGGACATGATCCGGACACGGTCCTTTCCGTATATACGGTCTCTTTGCGCAATGATCTCCTGTTTTTTTGCGATCGCTTCTTCCAAAACATCCATAAGCTGTGTTTTGGGCAGTTCCATGGCACGTCTGTTTAATATCTGCATACATTTTCTCCTATTGCCGACTTGTGATGCTGCATCCTGATTTTATCGTACACAAACAACCTAACATTGTCGATGTGCCCGGTGTTCGTTTTTATCTCCAAAATGTTTATTTGCACAAAATCGTTTTAAAATCTGCTGCCGCAAGGATTCCTCCCCCGACAACCAACACAGAACAGATCAGAGTCACAGGATTTAAAACCATGAAATCTTTGAAAATCACCACGGAAAACACAATGGCCCATGCGGTATAAGTGATATTTAACGCCATCGCCCTGGCGGCGCCCACCTGCGCGATCGCTTTATAATACAGCAGGTATGATAAGCTGGCAAAAAATGCCGCACAGCAGATGACCGGCAGAAGCTCTCCTGCATGAACCCGCAAAAGTTCTCCCGTAAACTGCCATCCCGAAAGTGCAGGAATGATGATCGTTCCATAAAGCAGCGCAGACGTTGTCTGCCGGATAAAAAGGGCCTGCTCCTGCCCAAACGCGGTATTTTTAAAACACTTTGCAAGCACCACGGCCTCGATTCCCCAGCCAAAAGAACACATCAGCGCACCGGCCAGACCAAGCCCCCAGTTTTTTACCTGCAGCCGGGGCGAGTAACCCAGCCCGTAAACACCAGCCAGCGCCAGGATCAGAAAAATCCATTGATACCATCTGACCTTTTCTTTCAGGAAAAAATAAGCCAGCGCTGTACCTACCGCCGGATACACCGCGCTGGCAACTGCTCCGACAGAAGCACCCATATAATTGACCGTCATGACATATCCTGTCATACCGACCGGTCCGCCGACTGCCGATGCTAAAAGCAGCCACTTAAAATCCCGGCTTTTTATCATCTGCAGAAACTGTTTTTGGTTTCCTTTTATCAGATTATAAATGAGCATGATCACCGCAGAACAGGCATCATGCAGAAAAGTCCCTGCAAAGGGCGCCAGAACAAGTGCCTGCTGCGAACTTATAAAAGGCGATGCAGAAAGTGCAATGCCCAGTATCACCGTGGCAATTGCCCAGGTGATGCCGGCCAAAAGTCCGGTAATCATATTTTCAATCTCCTTTGTGTCAATCTGCGGTAAAATACTGCCTGGTCAGTCTTTCGATCTCTTTTTTCATCTGCTCAACCACATCCTCCGGCCCAAGAAGCTTTACGCCTTCTCCCAGCGACATGACCCAGCCAAAAAACTGTCCGCTGACATGCACATCCACATTTACAGAAAAATGCGCAGCATCCGCCGGAATCATCATGACGTCTTTTCCAAAACGGTCGATGATCACGCCTGCCAGCTCATTTCTTACAAGAAGCTTTACCTTCTGTTCTTTGCCGCCGTACATGCTGAAGCTTTTGACAGCGTATTCTGCCATGTTAAGCTTTTCAAAATGCTCTTTGCCTTCGCGTTTATCTTCTGTCAGTTCAATACGCAGCATTTTATCCACGCGGTAATGCTTGATCTTGCCTGCCGCAGAATCAAATCCGATCATGTAGTAGTTTTCATTGTCCCAGGAAAGCCCCCAGGGACTGATATGGTAAAATGCACCGCCGTGGCGAAGTTCCATTTCCTTTTTGACATTCCACTGAAAATACTGGAATCTGATCTTTTTGTTTTCAGAAATGGCATTGTGGATCGCATCAACTGTGTAATAGATACTCTCATTCATCGTTTTGATGCGCCCCGTCACGTAAACCTGACGCTGGAGCTTTTGGGCATCCTGTCTGCTGACCAGCTTTTCCAGCTTTTTGATCAGATCTGTGGTCTTTTTTTCGGTGATAAATTTGGAGGACTGGATCGCATCCACCAGAAGCTTTAATTCCGGCAGTTCAAACGCACGGGAAACCACATGATAATGATAGCGGTTGCCAACCGGCTCGCCCTCCACTTCGATTCCCAGATCATACAGATCCTTTAAATCCGTGTAAATGCTTTTTCTGTCGGCTGTAATGTCGTACTTTGCAAGCTCTGCCATGATCTCCGGCATCGTGATGAAATGCTCCTCATCCGTTTTTTCCAGCATGATCTGTGCAAGGCGGTATAATTTGAATTTCTGGTTTGTTCCTTTGGGCATAGCTTTCTTCCTTTTTCTTTTTTAGTTTGATATCATGGGCACTTTCCTGAACCTGTATAAAGCCACAAAAAATCCGCTGCTTCTGGCAAAAGCCTGCACCCTTGCAGACACCGTCACCAGAATGCAGAATCCCGAAACCGGCCTGATCCCCACACACTGGGTTGAGAAAGACTGCCGGGAAAGCGGCGGCTCTTTCTGGATCAACTGTCATAACGAAACTGCGTTATGGATGATGACGATAGCAAATGAACTCGAATAATCCTGTGCTGTTTTTTCCATTATAATACAACACATCACCAAATCAAAACGATTTTCCACTTTTATTCTGCGCATGCCTGTGCTACAATTAGGAAAAATCGTTCTCTTTTAAGGAGGAATTTATCATGCAGAAAACCAGACTTCGCAAATATGCGAAACTGATCGCACTTATGGGTGCCAACGTTCAGCCCGGCCAGGACGTATTTTTAAACGCAGGTCTTGATCAGCCTGAATTTGTAGCTATGGTGACAGACGAGCTTTACAAAGCAGGCGCACGCAAGGTTCATGTTGAATTCAGCTATCAGCCCCTGCAGAAGCTTCATGTAAGACATCAGAAACTCAAAACCTTATCCACCGTTGATTCTTACGAAGAAGAAAAGCTCAAATTCATGGCTGAGGTATATCCCTGCCGCGTATTCCTTGTTTCCGATGACCCCGATGGCTTAAAGGGCATCAACATGGAAAAGATGAACAAGGCTGCACAGGCAAAATATCCCATCACCAAGGGCTACCGCCAGCAGATCGACGGCAAGCATCAGTGGTGTATCGCAGCAGTACCCGGCGCAGCATGGGCCAAGAAAGTATTCCCCGGCGTTCGCACCAGTGTTGCCATTGAAAAGCTCTGGGAAGCAATCCTTTCCACTTCCCGCGTAGACGAAGATCCTATCGCAGCATGGGAAGCACACAATGCTGACTTAAGAGCACGCTGTGAATTCTTAAATAATCTGGGTATTGATAAACTGGTGTACAAGTCCTCCAACGGAACCGACCTGACCGTAGGCATGATCCCCGAAGCAGTATTCTGCGGCGGCGCAGAAGGCACCGACAAGGGCGTATACTTCAATCCCAACATCCCCAGCGAAGAATGCTTCATCTCTCCCATGAAGGGCGTTGCTGAAGGTATCGTATATTCCTCCAAGCCTCTGTCCTATCAGGGTCAGATTCTTGAAAACTTCTGGTTCCGTTTTGAAAACGGCAAAGTTGTGGAAGCTCACGCTGAAAAAGGCGACGAAGCAGTTCAGAAGATGATCAATATGGACGAAGGCGCACGTTACCTTGGCGAATGTGCACTGGTTCCTTATGACAGCCCCATCAACCAGACCGGTATTCTGTTCTACAACACTCTGTTTGATGAAAATGCATGCTGCCACTTCGCACTGGGCAAAGGTTTCCAGGATACCATCCGTGACTGCCACAATAAGACTCTCGATGAAATTCACGCACTTGGCGTAAATGATTCCATGATCCATGTGGACTTCATGATCGGTACTGAAGACCTCTCCATCGTTGCTAAATGCCGCGACGGCAAAGAAGTACAGATCTTTAAGGACGGCACCTGGGCATTCTGATAACAAAAAAGTCAAAAAACCGGCCCCTGATTCAGGGACCGGTTTTTCTATGGAATCTTTTTATTCTTCGCACAGATAGTATCTGCCGTAAGCGTCCGCTGCCATGATAGCTGCGTATACTTTTTCAGCAGTTACTTCAAAAGGCATATTGTGGATGGTTTCGCCAGCTACGCTTGCTGCTTCTGCCACTGCCATGATCTTTTCCTTGGTTACTTCGGTAACACCCAGTTCCTTTAAGGTAACAGGGAGACCAACTTCCACGCAGAAACCAACGATTTCTTCCAGCTCATCTGCAGGAATGTTTTCCAGCATCAGCTGGGTGATGGTACCAAATGCAACCTTTTCACCGTGGTACATATGATGGCACTCTTCCAGAACGGTCAGACCGTTGTGGATTGCATGTGCTGCTGCCAGACCGCCGCTTTCAAAACCGATACCGGAAAGCAGGGTGTTAGCTTCGATCACTTTTTCTACTGCGGGAGTGCAAACGCCAGCTTCCAGAGCCAGTTTTGCCTTTACGCCTTCTTCCAGCAGAGTGTCCAGACAAAGTTCAGCCAGAGCCATAGCAGCCATGGTACCCTTGCCGCCTGCACAGGAGGTAGCATCCTTCTGATAGCATGCGCGTGCTTCAAAGTAAGTAGCCAGTGCATCTCCCATACCTGCAACAGTCAGACGTGCGGGAGAATTTGCGATCACTTCGGTGTCCATCAGAACCATGTTGGGGTTGGAGGGAAGGAACAGATACTCTTCAAATACGCCTTCATCGGTGTAAATAACAGAAAGTGCGCTGCAGGGTGCATCGGTGGATGCGATGGTAGGGCAGATAATTACGGGAATATGTTCATAGTAAGCAACTGCCTTTGCGGTATCCAGAATCTTGCCGCCGCCAACGCCGATCACCATATCGCAGTTTTCATTTTTTACGATTTCGATCAGACGGTTGATTTCTTTTTTGCTGCATTCGCCGTTGAAATAATCAAAAACGATTGCACAGTCAAGTCCTTCAAAGCTCTTTTCGATCATGCTGCCGCTTCTTTTGTAACCGGATGCGCTGATTAAGATCAGTGCCTTTTTACCGAATTCCTTTGCATAATTTCCCAGTCTGGAAAGTTCGCCTGCGCCCTGTACGTATTTGCCGGGGCTGTTTAAGATCATTGCCATCTTTTTTTCTCCTTACCTGCCGCTTGGCGGCTCTTGTTATGTTTTTTGTTTGTCCGGCTTTTTTGCACCGGATTACGTCATATTAATCCTATCAAAAACACTGCATAACCGCAAGAAATTTGATACAATATTGTCAGGAAATCAAATTTATCCACCCACCACCGATAAGGAGGCCTATACCTATGAACGCCAAAGAAAAACTTGCCAAAATACTGTTTTTCATCTTTATTGCCGTCTTTTCTTTTACTGTTCTGGCCCACAAGATTCCCGATACACAGGTTATGCAAAATACCATGGAACATCTGGAACATAATCAGAATGTTGTTATGGCTTTTTCCGGTGC
This sequence comes from Lachnospiraceae bacterium, assembly GCA_017500935.1. Lineage (GTDB taxonomy): Bacteria > Bacillota > Clostridia > Lachnospirales > Lachnospiraceae > Gallintestinimicrobium. The sequence goes on along the minus strand of JAFVXW010000001.1, from coordinate 21,553 downwards.
TTCTTTGGGGATTTCTTTGGGAATATCAGCCTTGCCGGATGACTTTGCAAGTCCTCTGGCAAACACCGTATCTGATTTGAATACTTACTTCATTATCCTGTTTGCTATTTTGTTTGTGGAGAAACTAATTGTAGTAGAAGGTACAAGCATCGCTTTTACTTATATTATTCCCGCTGTCTGTCTTTTGTATATTCTGGCAATTCTGACTGCAAAGGATACTTTTAAAAACATAGCCAGCAAAATGCTGATTCTGGGATTATGTCTCATCATTGCGATTCCTGCCAGCACTTATTTTACAAAAGCTGTCTGCAGCGAATATTTAGAATATGTAGACGAAACCATTGCTGAAACAGATGCGGGTGCTGCAAAAATCAGTGAAATTATGTCCAGCGGTGATGAAAACTCCACCATTTTCGACAAACTCTCAGATGCTTTCAAAACAGCTTTGCAGGGTGTATCCGATCTGCTGACATACTTTAGAAATGTAATCAAAAAATGTGTAAATTCTGTTGCGATTCTTCTTGTTACCAACTTTGTTCTTCCAATACTGATACTGATGTTTTTCAGATGGCTTTTAAAAGAATTATTTACAATACAGATTCCTTCTCCTCAAATACAGATTCGGCTGCCTCATCCCAAGCATAAAAACCCCGTTCAGCCGGAATGCTTACCAAAGGAGGACAAGGCATGAAACAAAAAATACTGAATATTATCTGTATTCTTCTGATCCTTGCCATCGCTGCCACTTTAATCTGGGGCTTTGTTCATAAAAAAACTCTCTCTCAGGAAGCCTACAGCGACGGGATTGTGCAGATCGACCTTAACAGTATCTACCTTGAAAGCAGTAAAATACAGGTGGATTTTTCCGATGTACTTGTAAGCAAACACGATGAAACCCGAAAACTGATTGTCAGTACACAGGAAGCCACGGTACAGACCAAACTGACAGACCGCCTGATCCAGAATTTTGATTTTGACTTTATGGAAAAAACACAGACTGTCAGCTACACTGGTAAAGGATATTTTGTGGTAGATTTGGATGATCTGACAAAGGAAAATATCATAGAAGACAAAAAGAACAAAACCATCACCATACAAATCAATCATGCCCATCTTGAAACTGTTGAAATTGATCCATCACAGGTTATCATTGATGATGTAAAGGAAAGCCTGCTTGCCAAGGGTGATATTGAACTTACCTTAAAAGACTACAATACTATTGAAAAAGAACTGGTACGCAGACTGGAAGAAAAATTCAACACCGCAGAAAACGGACAGGAAGCTGATACTATCGCACTGCAAATGGTAAAAGAAATCTATGAACCGCTGGTTACTGCAATTAATCCGAATTATACGCTGTATGTGGAATTTATTGACTAATTGTTTCGAAACGTTCGGGAAACATAATCCCGGACGTTTTTGGGGCTTTATCGGCGCACGTATTAATACGTATTATAATAATAAAAAATCATATCCAGAAAGATGCCGGACTTTTATAAGGAGGTCATTATGAAATACGTATACCCCGCTGTTTTTACATTAGAACCAAACGGACAATATCCATCTCCTTCTCCGATTCACGCTATTGCTGCCGCAGACAATGAATTTATCAATTACATTGCCTGCGATACTCTTGAATATGCAAAACGCAGCAGCAAAAAAGCAGTCACAAAGACACTTACCATACCTGAATGGCTTGATTTTGAAGCCACAAGGCAAAATATTAATTTTTCACAGCTTTTGCAGGAAGCAATTAAGGCCAAACTGAATATCTGATACAGGCAGATATTGTATTATTTGTGTTTTCTTTCCTTGTAATCCTTATCAATCCGCTTCTTCCACCCTGCTGCCAGCGGTCTGCTTAAGCGGATATCACTGATTGCATCAGCGAGAACTTCATAATTTAACTGTGTTCCAACGCTGTCCGCATGATAATTTACTGCGCGGTCTTTCTCAATACCAAAATGCGCTGCTGTCTCAACAGCGTCGATGTTAGCACCCAGAAACAGAAATTCCCATCCATATTTTTCTTTCTGGCGTTTGATCATACTTTTCACTTTTTCGCTGTCATAACGGTGACTTGCATTTTCCATACCATCAGTTGTGATCACAAAGAGGGTGTGCTCCGGTACGTCCTCTTTTCGCGCATATTTGTGGATATTTCCAATATGATGAATGGCACCGCCAATCGCATCCAGAAGTGCAGTACAGCCGCGGACAGTGTAATCTCTCTCTGTCATCGGTTTGATGTTTTTGATATCTACTCGATCATGAATAACCTCACTCTCGTTGTCAAAGAGAACGGTAGAGATGGTAGCTTCTCCCTCCGTTTTTTTCTGTTTTTCAATCATGGAATTAAATCCGCCGATTGTATCAGCTTCCAATCCGTGCATGGAACCGCTGCGATCCAGAATAAATACGATTTCTGTTAAATTTTTTCTCATGCTCAATATCCTCCGCATATAAAATAAATATGACTGCTCGGTTACTTACCTTACAGTCATATTATAAGAAAAGTTGTATTCGGTTAGGTCGCATGACAAGCGACATTACGCCCCAAGCAGACTCTGATCAAAGGCAAACAACGCCTCGTTTATTTCAAAAACATTGTAATTTCCCTGTTCAATAAAATATTCAATGATGATATCGAACTTATTGGAATGAGAAAGTGCAAAACCGGCCTTTTTGAGCATGTCTTCTGTTTCTGCCAACGACAGTTCCAGTGCGATCGCAAAGGCTATGACTGTTGTTTTGCTGGGTTTGTACAATCTGTCACTGCGGATCTTGGAAAAAAGTTTTCTGTCAATATTTGCTTTCTTATAGCATTCTGCATCCGTCATGCCGGATTCATCTATTTTACGAAGAAGCATTTCTGAGAAGCTTTCATCCATCTGACGGATCGCGTCATCCAAAGATTTCTGTTTTATGCCAAAAACCTTCTGCTTCAGACCACCGGCCTTCGGTTTTGGACTGACGGCCAGGGGGGCAAAATCTGCCGCAAATCCTTTTTCAAAAGAACTGCTTTCTACAGATTCCCATATCGGCTGACTTTCCTCAAACGCCTGAAACCGGCGCGCACGTTCTGCCCGGTTATCAGTATGTTCCTCCACATAATGATCATCTATGTAGGACGCAATATCCGAAAACAGTTTTTCGCTGATCTCATATGCTTTTCTGTCAAAAATGACAATATAAACTGTCATTTCGTGTTCAAACAAAAACTCACTGATGGTATCGATCGCTATTTTTAATGCCTGATCCTTGGGATACCCATAAATGCCGGAGGAAATCAGCGGAAAGGCCACTGACTCGCATTTATGCTCTCTGGCCAGTTCCAGAGAAGTCCTGTAACAGGAAATCAGAAGCTCCCGTTCTCTATGACTGCCGCCCATCCAGCACGGCCCCACTGCGTGGATCACATATTTACAGGGCAGTTTTCCTGCACCGGTGATTTTGGCACTGCCGGTTTTGCAGCCGCCCAAGGTTTTGCACTCTGCCAGTAATGCCGGTCCTGCGGCACGGTGAATACAGCCATCCACACCTCCGCCGCCAAGAAGAGATTCGTTGGCAGCATTGACGATGGCATCCACTTCCATTACTGTGATATCATCTCTTACAATCTGTAAAGGCATTTGATCAACTCCTTATCTGTAATCAATTTGCATATATGGCAGAGCTGCTGTCAGGCGGCATGTGTGTTTAAAAACGATACGGATTTTTTGATCCCAAAGTCACGATATGCGCATCGCAGGCAATACCCACTGAAAAATTAATGTTATATTTGGCATCCGCATTGATTCTGGTCATTCTGAACATCAAAAGATTTTCTCCTTTTTTCAGTTTTACCTGCTCCAGATGCACATTTTCTGCTGTCCAGTTCTCACAGTTATCTCTGAATGCCAGTTTTTCTCCGTTCAGATACAGCGCAAACGGAGAACTGTAGCCAATCTGCATACAGCATTCCCTCTCTTCCTCTGCCACGACAACTCGGGTCAGATATGCCGCACAGGGCCCCTGGAATCCAAAAAAATCTTTCATTTCAAAACTGTCCTGCGGTGTAGAAACCAGTTTTTCACAATATTTTGTGCTTCTGCGGTCAGGGTTCAGGGCCTTTCCCCATTCTTCCTGAGGTAAATATTCCGTTTCTGTATCTGTGGCAAAATTCAGGTGAAAATGTCTGAGTTTATCAATGCCGTTTCCGGGGATCTGAGAATACTGCATCAGGTAAGCATAAGGTGTTTTATCCTGAAAATGTTCCAGAATTTTTTCCGTGTCAGAGACAGGCTCTGTCCGCCAGAACGGACCGCTCAGTTTCCAGGGTGTTGCCCCTGCAATGCCAAATACATGATGCAATACCTCTCTGCCGCTTTCATCTGCTGCCGTCAATGTCAGGAGATTTCTGTCATATACAATTTCTGTATCCATCGGCAAAGACACCGTCACAGGCACTTTTACCTCAGAACCGGCTTTCACTTCACAGCAAAAATCCGCTGTATCACATACCAGCCCATGTTCCGCTGTCAGCTTACAGGAAAGAACCTGATCTGCATCTGTGTTGTTTTTCAAAGTCAGGGTAATCTTTCTGCTTTTGCCAAGTTCCACCACCGGCTGACTATCTTCGTAGTCCACAGCGACATCGTAAGCTTTTAGAGGCGGGAAGCTGTAGGCAACAGCAGGCGCATCTGTAATTTCCACTTCTGCGTTGATGTTTTTTGAAAAATAAATGCCCATTGCGGCAATATCTTCCGCCAGATCCACGATAAGATCACTGCGGCGGTTACTCTCCACACCCAGCGTATAGGTTATTTTTTTCAGTCCATAAGCCTCGATCAGTTCCTCTGCGCCGCGCAGAATACCGATGATCGCACCGGCTGTCGCACAGGTACAGTCCGTGTCAAAACCGCAGTTTAATGCCATAAGGCTTGTTTTTATGATTTCGGAATCTCCCAACAGTAATGAAAGCAGGGTGATTCCCATGTTCTGGAACATATTTGTGCAGTCCGGATGACCGTAATGGAACAATATCTGCGTAAAGACCTCTTTGCTGTCTCCGTAAATATCACACCATTCCACCACATCCTCTGCCAGTCTGCGGAATTTAGAATTTTCAGGGATATAGGCAAGTGCCTTGTCTATCAGCTTATGAACATCCGACTCAAAAAAAGCTTCACTTTCCAGAGCTGCCAGAAACATTTCTGCTTCCACAGATTCACCTTTATGATCCAGCACACCGTCTCTGGATGACAATTCTCTTGCCAAAGTCGCATTTCCCACTGCCACACAGCCCCAGATTTCAGAGCGGATCGGGCATCCCATTCCCTCTATGTAGTAATCATTGCAGAAACTGCCGGAATAAGGAGGGAAAATGCCGCGCTCAAAGTTTTTGCGCATCACAGCATATTCTCCCGGAGAATAAGGCGTACATTTTACAAAACGCTCCAACAGATCATAAGATGTAAAATGTTCTCCCTTTTCCTCCAAAACATCCAGCCAGAGCACCTGCAGATCAAGGTCATCGTTAGGCAGATCAGGATTAATCATTTCCGGCATAAAAGGAAGCTCCATAGGCATTTTGACGCCTTCATGGGGCGCACCGATATTACCGGAAATAGCCTTTCCGATAAAACATCCTGTCACTTTATCCAGATATTGACTGTAGCTGATTTTTCTCATATTTAGTCCTCTTTTTCACATTTTTATCCCAGCATTTCCAGTAATTCATGCCGCACTTCGTCCAAAAGCTGCGCTGAGGTATCATAATCATCAAAGGTTCTGCAGACTTTCAAAACCAATTCATCTGCTGTTTCACGTGAAACCTTCTTTTCCAGCAGCATAAACATTTCACAGTCCAGGGCGCCCTGTCTCTGAATATGTCCGCGCACACCGTACCACGGTTTTAAGCTGCCGTCTGCAGCCGGATACACCACAAAGGAATTTCCCGGCGGATATCTGTGAATGTCATCGCATTTAAAACAGGTTTCCTTTTCAAACTCCGGATTGTGCTGATGATAACCCCAATGCAGAAAACCGGGACATTCGTAATGATAGCACAGCCACATGGGAAGACGGCTCACTGTAAGCGGCAGGTCAATGATTCTGTTCATCGTGGCACCGCCCGGAAATCCGCAGGTATAAATCCACATTTCCTCTCCCATTTTCTGCAGTTTCTGATAAGTATCCAGATATTTTTCAAAAATCGCCTGTTTTACCACCCACACATCGATGGCACCGCCAACTTCTGTTGTCTCCACAGGGTCATTGATCTTAACGCCCGGCATACAGCTGCGGCAGATTCCCGCCAGCGCACGATAGGAAAGGCTGTTTGGAAACTGCGGTTCATCCACAAGACACTGCATGTATTGCTTCTGCCATCCGTTTTTCACAACACATTCCCATGCACGGGTAAAATAGAGTTTTAACTGTCTGTATCCCTCAATGGTGCTTGCCCCAACCTGTCTGTCCCACAAAAGAAGCTGATCAGGATCATCCCACGCCTCGAAACGTGCCACAAATCCGCCCAGAATAAACTTAAATCCGCATTCCAATGCCAGATTTCCCACATCTTCCGCATGGCTGAAATCAAAATCCACCACCAGTCCGTCACTGTCTCTGACAGGATCACCGGCCGGGATCATCAGATAATCGTTGCGCATATCCAGCAGATTTTCAAAATAACCGCGCAGCAGCTGATCATAGCTGTCTGATTCACGGGTCATTCCGTGCTGTTTTGCCACGATATCATAATAGAGCCAGTTATTCATATGAAATGCAGCCTGACTGCGGTCCGGAATCTGTGTTTCGTAAATTTTTAAGTTTACAGACACAGTCAGTTTTTCCCCGTTGATCCATACATGTAACTTGCCCTGATGCATTCCGGGCTGCGCGTCTTTATCAATGTCAAACCTGATAAAAAAAGCTGCCCTTCCTTCTGTCAGAATGCCGTTATCAACCGGTCTTGTGATCTCATATACATCAAAAGGCGCCTGTCTGGTCACAAAATGCTTTACACTTTCATAATCCAGCGTCGTAAAAATCTTCGCGTCACTGTTTTCCTCCACATGGGCAGGAAGCAGCTGATAGACAGTCACCTGCGCATTCAGATCCTCTGTACCTATTTTTATACTTTCACCGCCTGCAAGCATCTTATCGGTAAGAAGCTGAAAACAGGTATCTGCGTTTCGGGCACAATACAGATTGGCTTCATTTTCCTGCGTGATCACGCTGTCGGGATAGATCCATTCGTTTTCTGAAAAAATCTGGTATGTCATATAGGTACCTCACTTGTTATTTTTACACTTAAAATATTATTCCACCACAACTTCAACCTTCTTACCGCTGAATGCCACGCCATATTTATAAATAATCTCAACACCCGCCGATTTCAGTTCCGTATCATATTTTCTTTCAATAATCTGCCCAAGCGCAGCTTCAGCCATTTTTTTAAGCTGTTCTTCTGTACAGTTTTTTTCTGCTTTCAGTTCAATCAATATTCCCGGAAGATTTTTATCAACAGGTTTCAGCTGGATATCATATCTGCCGTCTTTAAAGAAAAGTCCGTTGGGATCGTTCATCCATCCTCTTGCAGGCGAAAAATGTATCTGCTGACGGCTTCTTTCATGATACAGATCGGGATACAGATCCGGATGCGCCTTCATTTTTCCGCCGTTTATAATACCATCGAACAAATTCTGCGGGCAGTTTTTGTCTTTACATAAAAGTGTAATTTCCTTCGAGCCCGGATAACGTCCCAAATCCATTGCTGCATAATGATCAATCTGCTCTCCCGGTGCAGAAATGCCGATCAGAAATTCATTTTTCCATACACCGTCAGCCCATACTTCCACATAATAAAAAGTTTCAGGGTCTCCGCAGTGAACCGGAATATGAAGATATTGCAGCTCTGCCGCAAACTTTTTCTGTACCATAAAATACCTCCTGCTGCCTGTTTTTGAATCTTCTTCTGATACAACCATAACCCTTTGCAGCTTTTACGTCAATTGACAAAAAGATATTGAAACTATAAAATTGTAGCAAAGATCCAATCATTTTCTGAACAAAAAAGGAGGCAATCACTTTCTATGAGATTTGGTTTAAATGCATCTCCACAGCACAATTCGCCCGAAGAATGGGCGGCAATTCTGGCTAAAAAAGGATATAGGGCTGCAATTTTTCCCGCAAACTACCAAACTCCTATATCTGTGATAGATGCTTATGTAAAGGCTGCAAAGGAAAATGATATAACGATCGCAGAGGTTGGTGTCTGGAATAATCCGCATCATCCGGATCCTAAAGAAGCTGCTCTTGCCAGAGAAGTCTGTCTGGAACAATTCAGACTTGCTGAGTATATCAAAGCTCAATGCTGTGTCAATGTCTCCGGTGCTGCGGGAGAAGACTGGGCTTTTTGTTACGCAGACAACTTCACTCAGAAACTTTATGATGAAAACGTGCGCTTTGTTCAGGATCTGTGTGATAAAGTAAGACCCCGATACAGCTGCTACACCTTAGAACCTATGCCCTGGATGCTGCCTGACTCCCCGGAACAGTATCTGCAGTTCATAAAAGATGTCAACAGAACCGGTACAGGTGTGCATATGGATGCTATCAACTGGGTAAAAGATCCCTGTATCTATACCCATAAAGAAGACATGATCGACCGGGCTTTTGATCTGCTGGGTGATTACATCAAGAGCTGTCATATCAAAGACTGCCGTATGGACCAGGGTTATACCGTAGCCATTCGCGAAGTTCCCATTGGAGAAGGAACCTTTGCTCTGGCACATTATATGAAGCGTATCAGGCAATTAAGCCGGGATATCCCTGTGCTGATCGAACATCTGAAAGATATGGATGCCTATGATAAGGCTTTAGCTGTATGTCAGACTATTTATAAGGAAGAAGTCGAAAAATAAACTGTACAGACAATGAATGCGGGCTCATAAAGTGAGCCCGTTTTTTTGTTAAAAATCGTATTCATCCGGGTTAAGCCCGGCAGCTTCAAGCGCCTCTCTTCTCTCTGCTTCCCGCATAAATCCCAATGCTTCCGCATCCAGACCCGAAAGTTCAAATTCTGTCTTTTCATAGTCATTCATGATCGCTTTCCTCCTTACTCTTCCATCCATTCTCTGTAATCGGATTCGCTGGCAAAAAGCCGATAACTGCCGTCTACAAATCCCATATAACCATTTTCTGTTGTGTATCCCTTCATATCCAGTTCCTCCGTTTCTGCTGTTTTTGGATAACAGGTTTTCTTTATCTGTTATATACAGGATACAGGGATAGGTGTTCAATAAAAAGGACAGCTATACAAAAATCTCATGCAACAAAAAACGAAAGACCTGTTGCCAAACAAAGTCTTTCGCCTTTTTTCTATACTTCAATTAATACCATTTCATAAGGTAATATTTCTTCCACCACCATTTTCCGATACACATCACCACCGCAAACATCTGCCTTATAAGGTATTTCTGCCTGTTTCTGTGTATAAATTTCAGCGGTATTTTTCTCAGTATTTACTACAATTTCCACCTTTTTAAAAGGTTCATTGGTCGGGTTAAAAATAGTGATCAGCTACTTTTCCTCTGTTTTATGCGCCACATGAAACAAACGATAGTGACTGACAACATAAGAAGGCAGCGTATTTTTTGACAGCCATACAAACAGCTTTTTCATCTGTAAGGCACGCCAATAGTAAGTCGCTTCGCTGAACGGATGATATCCCATGGCACAGATGCGTCCGCCCAGTTCATTTTCAAAAATACCGGACGCGCAGGCAGCAATTTCATCATTATTATAATCCACCAGTTTTGACAAAACTCTGGATTTTTCAGAAGTCGGAACCAGAGAAAAGGAATCTGCAGCACCAAATACCGGCCGGCAGTTGCGGATTTCTCCCACAAGTCCTTCATTGAATGTATCTTCCGTATACATTTCGATCGCATCCAGCGGATGATAAGCGCCCAGCTTAAATCCTGTATAAGCCTCCAGTCCCAGAAAATTCAAATATTCCAGAGCACCGCCGCTTATCAAAATTCCGCCTTTTAATAATTCCAGCAGTTCTTCTTTCTGATATGCTTTCACTGTTTCTTCTGTCAAAAGCATCACCTGTGCTTCTTCTTTTTCATAACATTCTGGCAGACCCATACGGAATAAGTCTCTTGCATAATGAACACTTTCCAGTATTCTGCCAAATTCGCTGCCTTTGAGTGCAGCATTGCTGTAACGGCTCCAGCCGGTGTGGATTCCCTGTATTTTTGTGCCTGCCAGTTTTTTCTTTAAAAGCTTTGCAAAGGGAATTGATTTATGAATTGCTTCCAGATGACCTTTTACCAGTTCAAAATCGCCGCCCAGTCCCTGCGGCAGCACGCTCAGCGCGGTTCCGGTACAGCCTGTGGACATATACAGCAAGGTTTCTGCTGCTGTTGATGTGGGCGTTTTGCTGATCAGATCACAGGGATAACTTTCCATTTCGGACTGTATACTGGTGACATATTCGGGCATATATGCACGCAGACGCCCGATTTTTTCTGCCTTCTGGATAAAGCTGTCAAAATTGTAATCATTATAACAGCCTGCGCCCGGACGCCACATGATTTCGTATTTTCCATGATCAGACAGGGCCTCTGCAAGTATTTTGGCATCGTAAACCTGCATGTACAGCTCATCACTCATAAATCCCAGCACAATATCTTCCGAAACACTTCTCACCGTATTTCCTATCGTGCAAAACAGATTCAAAATAGCATCCGTCTGCTGATGCATCCATTTTTTGCGGATTTCTGTATCTTCTCCGTTCATTGCTTTTTTTAACGATTCCCGATCATAAGCTGTGCCGTATTTTTTATTAAACAGGCTGATACAGCCGTCACAAAAACAGGAGGGCTGTGTCAGCGGCCAGTGAAAATAGCGTACATCATCATCGATCCAGATAAAATCAGGCTTCAGCTGTGCAAACATCCGATACAGCGGGATCACATACTGTTCCAGATATCTTGCATCATTCATGCAGTGACTTCCATGGCATACATTTCCGTCAAAATCTGTCATCATCCAGGTATCGTCAGAATAGCAAAAGGGCAGATTTTCTTCATGATGACCGATAGTTGCCAGAATATCCAGTCCGGCTGAATATCCTTTTTCACGAAGCTGCGCAATTCTTTTTTGATAAAGCGGAAGATGTTCTGCAAAATCCTCCAATTTTGTCGGTGTGTGAAAGGATGGATGCAAAAACATTGCCACCTGTGTCACGCCGCAGTATTCATGCTCCATTGTCTGTAAAAATTGCTCGAACAGGGTATCTTTTATTACATGATCCATACCAATGCGGATAGAATGCATGATTTTTTCCATTGCCATAGGTGAAGTCCTCCTATTTTAATCAGTCATGTATATATCCCGCAAAGTCAAAAGAATCACATTTTCTTTTAGGGCAATCTCTTCCATTCCTTTGGTAAATCCTCCTTTGGAGAAGATATAATAATGGTATTTTTCACCCTTACCAAATACTTTTGCATATTGTTTCATTAATTCAAGTTCAAAAATTCCGACAGCCTCATTTTTATATTTACAGGAACCTATAATATACTCATTTCCTTCAACAGGAGTTCCTACAATGTCTATTTGAACTTCCTTTTTTTCTTTTGCATCCGTTCCCCACCATTGTCCTATGTCCGACAACACAATAGGCAGATTCTCTGCATAACGCAATAAATACTCCTTACACATCTGTTCAAATATAAGTCCCATGTAATCTGAAAAATGACGCTTTATTACACCATCATATATTCTGTCGATTCTTCCTGCACTGATAGCTGAATGATTTTGCGGAACAAAACGATACCAGAAACGGAAGAAATTATCTCCAAGCATATATATTGTTTTTTTACTATTTTTTTCGGTGATCGGTGTTTCCTTTTTTATGATCCCAAGGTCCAATAAAACCTTTAGATATTTGGAACAAATTGCTGATTCTAATCCTACCTTTGTTGATATCTCATTTAAACGGGATGCACCTCCTGCAACGGCAGTAATGACCGAATTATATACCGCCGGCTCACGAAGTTCCTGTTTTAAAAGATTTTCCGGTTCTTCAAATAAATAACTGGATGTATTGAAAAAATTATTCTTTAACGCTTCATCTACATCCTCTTCTACATTCAGCTTATTGATATAATGAGGAATACCGCCGGTGATACCATATACAAGTGATTGTTGTTCTTCTTTTAAATCTGGATTGAACGCCGTCATTTCCTTATAATCCAATGCCTGGATTTTGAACTGACCCGTCCGTCTTCCATACAAAGGACTTTCATATCCAAGAACCTGATTTTCCATAAAACTCATAGAAGATCCGCAAAGAATCAAAAATAAATGAGTATTCTTCCAAGTATGATCAATAATATGCTGCAGACGTGAAGATATGGATTCATCTGCCTTAGCCAGATAGGGATACTCATCTATCACAAAGATGGTTCGTTCTTTTTGGGCCTGTCTTGTAATTTCTGCAAACGCAGCATCAAATGAAGTATAAACTGGAACATCATTTACCTCTAAATGATCTTTTGCATAAATAGCTTTTGAAAGTGCTTCCAGATTTTCCTGAGCGCTTGCATTAAGAGCTGATAAAAATATTGTCTTTTTATCTTTGCAAAATTCATTGATAAGCGCAGTCTTACCTACACGACGGCGGCCATATATAACAATACATTCAAAGTACCCTTTATGATATCGTTTATTTAATTCTTTCAGTTCTTTTTCTCTGCAATGGAACATATATTTAACCCCGCTAGCAACTAACTTATAAGATACTAACTTAAGAGTTAGTATCTTATAAGTATATTATATGTGTTTTTTATTAATTAATCAATAACTATATTTTCCAATCTTATCCAATTAACCAAATTGTTTCTACATGTTCACTAGTCACAGAAGCCCTCAAATTATCTGATATATATTCTTTTTCAAAAAAATAAATATCATCAGATAATGCCATGTAATTTACAAACTTATCCTTCAATCCATATCCTCCAGGAGAAGCCGCCTTTAACTCCTGTACCTGCAATCCTAATGCCTTCGCTATTGTATCAGCTTTCATCTTCGCATCTTGAATCGCCTCTTTAAGTAATTCTTCGTGAATTTTCTTAGGATCTGATAAACAAAATTCTGTTTGATAATCAATATCTCCACTCTGTTCTTGAATCAAATTCATAATAAAATTCATAAATTTCATACGAAATGGTATTGTAACTTTTATTGTTCTTTCTGTCGACTTTATACCTTGTTCTCTTCCATGATAAGAATCTATAGAATCGCTCTCCAAATTAAGCTCTTCCACTTTTACCCCCTTCTCACAAAGTGCCTTCAAAAAATCATCACATTGTTTCATTACTTCCTGAGTCGCTCTTCCCACTGTTTTCTCTCGCTCTAAAAGTAATGGTTAATGCAACCAAATCATAGTTTATTTCCTTCTCTGCATAACCTCGAACTGTAATTTCACCCACTTTAAATTCCTCCTTCTAACATTTTAATAATTTATAAAATCCTTTTTCCTTTCTGTATATTCAGTATAAAAAACAAGGTATTCTATACATAGGACATCTATCTTCTGAACAAGATACTTTCAATCTTCAAACCGCCAGTTCAATTACTTTTTCTTCGACCATAACTTATGATTTTTCATCAGCCATTGGTCTTCTCCTTTGTTTTTTTCTATCAAATAAAAAAACGGATATAAAGTTGTTTTTTTACAACTATATATCCGCTTTCATTCCTGTTCTCTGGGGGAATCGAACCCTCAACTGAGTCTTAGGAGTAATAAAAATTCCTGTTTGCTCAGGTTCGTCCCTGTCAATCTTTGCCTTGAAAAGTCAAGGTAAAAAAGAACTCTACAGTTTGTTTTTGTTCATGCTGATGTCCCCTTTGTCAGCCCCTGTCAAGCCTGGTTTGATGGCAGGTTGGTGGCAACTGCCACCACTTGGGGTTAGTTCTAATGTACGGGGGAAATTATGAATATTGGCTGCGTTTCCTGTCGTGATTTAAAAACGGAAATGTGCAACAATATTCAGTTCATCAGATACGATTATTATAACGTATTTTTGGGGTTTTGTATATGAGGAATTTGGGTAGATTGCTACGGAAGGTTTTCCAACGTCTTAATTCAATCTCCTGCCGTCGTGATTTGTTACTCTTCAACCCGCTCTAAAAGTTCAGGAATATCATCCTTTATGTTATCCATAAATCTTTACTCCGTCTTTCAGTATCTCCTCTGTCAATTCCAAATTATCTTTCAGCTGATTCATATCCAGAACATCAACCTTCTTCCGAAGAGCGATTCTTAGTTCCTCAACCAAACCATAAAACTTTAATCCTTTTACCTTTACCGATATTAGCAAATCCACATCGCTGGTTGGTGTTTCTTTTCCTTTTGCATAAGAACCGAATAAATAGCCAAAATTCACATCATGCTGTTCAAACACTTTTGTACATTTTCTTTTGATTTCATCTACAGTTAATAATCCATGTTCTTCATCTATGAAATTGATTTTAGTCAGCTGCTCCAGGATGTATTTGTACTTAATTGTGCCGCGCTTTTTTTCATCATTTTCGTATGTCTTATATGAACGCAACGAAATCCCAATTAATTCCGCAACTTCCTGCTGTGTCATTCCTTTTTCTATTCTCAAATTCTTTAACTCGTCCATATTTGCACCTCTACATATATAATAGTGCAATATTTGCACCTTTATCAATTACAAGGCGCAAATATTGCATTTACTCTTATATATAGTAGTATTCACTGAAAAGCGCCTTCTAGCCTAAGCAAGCAACCTAAAATCTACGACGTCTCCTGCGTGACTTCTTCTTGTTCTCTCCGGAATATGTCTTAGTCAGTTCAAAAATTACTCCAAGCGGAATCCATAACACCGCAAGTATAATCAATAATAAGATTGGCACAAATTTTCTCCTTCAGCAATTAATAATCCATATGTACGCAAGTGTTCCATATCACTATAAATACTTTTTCGTTCCGCAGTAATACCATATCTTTCAGCATCAGCTCACAAAAATTTCAGCTTCCCATCGCCAGAATCACCTCCTTTTACAGGTGTCCACTCTTTCAGAAAGACTGAATGAAATATACGGTCATCTCATTGTATTAAGCGATACTGTTCAGGAAAATTTACAGCTATACCCCTATCTGTATAAAGACAAGAATATCCTTAACTATCATATTGTTCAGGAATTATCCAAATATGATGTCAGTTCAGCGGATGTATCTTCCATTATGTATATGTCAGCCGATTCAGCAACTCCTGTCAGCAGCAAATATCTTTACAAATACAAAGACGGAAAATTCATAATCTACCAGACTGATTTAAATGATGCTTATCCTAAATTACCGGTTATTTTTGATCCTGCTCTTTACCTGAATTCTCCCAAAAATCAGATACTGCTTCTGAGTAATGAGAGTTCCCCGCTTCTCCTTTACCTGCCCACGACAGACGTATCCTCTGATTCTTATTTCATATACACACTGAATACAAAAGGGATTGAAGAGATGATGAGAAGTATCATGCCGGATAATTTCTCTGCAATAGCTCTGGTGGACTCCAGCAAAACGTTTGCAGTGGAGGTCAATGGAGAGATCCTGGCTCCCTGTCTGGACTCCATTCCTCTCACCAGCGGATTTTATACTCTGGACGCCTCCACCTCCATCTGCGTACAGACCGGAATTTTCAAGGATTTTACCCTCATATCCCAGGTTCCTCAAATCCGCAGTCTGACAATGTAAAAGAAGCTGTTGCAAGTTCCTATCTGCTTCTGATAGTCTTTTTCCTCACAATCTATTGCCTGGTATTTTGTATCCTGCGGATTACCTATACCCCTGTAAAACGGTTGACTGAAAGGTTGTCCTCTTCCGATTCAGGGAATCATGACTACCTTTTTCAGATTGAACATGCATTTCAAAAAAAGACCGCCCAGAATCAGATTCTCTCCGTAAAACTGGGAAACTATCGTTCTATCATACAGAACACGTTACTGATTGATTTCATCACCTCTGATTTTGCAAATGAAGCATTCGGAGATTCTGCCATCATCGATCAGCTCTTTGATTGCGGAGTCGAAAAAGAACTGTATACCGTATACGTAGACACCTCCTGTTCCATCGAACAGCTGCCCGAACGGCATGCACAGGATTATTTCAAAAAGGTTTTCTCCGGCAAAAGCTGCTGTATCGTTTTGGAACTCAAACCGGATTATATCGTTCTTCTGATCAATTATGTCGGAAATGATCAGAAGAAGACTGATATTATGCAGAAACTGCTGAACACCTATTATGAGGAAACCGGATGTCCGTCTGTCATCAGCCACAGTTCCTCTTCTCCCCTGGATATCCCGGCTCTTTATAACGAGGTGATGCAGGCTGGCCTTCTAATGTGTCAATCCTCGGCTACCACAACCGCTCCAATATCTTTAGCTGCTGTTTCCAATCAGTATTTCTACCCGCAGCAGCAGCTTGAACAGTTAAATAAGGCACTGTACAAACGCAATTTTGCGGAAGCGAACCTTCTGATTTCAGATCTTTTTGACTCTATCAATTCGCTTTCCCTGAATATCAGCAAAATGCCGCTGTTTTTTATCCACTGTGTCTTGATCGATATGTTGGTCAACATCTCGGACATTCTGAACAAGACCTCTGTCAAATATGATACTTACGCACAGCTTGTTACCGAAACCCTTTATTTCATCCGCAGCTATCCTTATACAGAGAAAAAGGAAAAGATACAGACAAATTTCTTTCGTCTTATCAAAATTTATGAGCAAAAGACATCCAATAACATACTCGTTCCCGCACAGATCATACAGGAAATAAACGAAAATGCTCTGGATTCAAATTTTTCCATCGCATTTCTGGCCGACCAGTATCACACAAGTATCTCCTATATGAGCAATCTCATCAAAAACGAGTTGGGCCAGAGTTTCTCCGATTATCGATGGACATTGCGCCTTAATCGTGCAAAACAACTGCTGACTTTAGTCCAGCTGCCTGTCATTTTCCCGATATTCTGTTGGCGAAGTTCCAACCGCCTGTCTGAACACTTTTGAAAAATAGCTAGGCGTAGAAAATCCCAGAGATTCTGAAATCTGACAGATCGGTTCCGTCGTATTTTGCAGCTGATATCTGGCACGCCGCATTTTTTCCTCTGACACAAACTGCATCGGAGAGACACCGAATGCACTCTGAAACGTACGGATAAAATGATATTTGCTGAGTGATGCTTCTCCTGCCAGTTCCTCCAACGTGATATTTCTGTGTAAATTGTGGGATATAAAATCCCACATAGTTCTCCTGAAATCTTCCAGACGATGCGTTTCCGGCGAACTGGTATAATGATTCCATTCTTCTTTCAAAAAATCCATCAGCATGGAATAACACAATTCCGATTGCCGAAAAATATCCTGAATCGGCTGATCCGACACCTCAAAAAGTGCAAGCAATTTGGAATAGATATCCGGAAGTGACCGCTTTACAGGAAGCTGGCATATTTTTTTGATACTTTCCATCACTTTTGCTGCCGGAGCTCCATTGATATGGGTCCATGCAATTCTGGATGGAATCCCTTTTGCAAAATAATATTGATGCGGATCATGAAGATCCAACAAAACCGCTTCCCCAGTATTTACCGCAATATTTTCCCCACCCTGAGAACAAATCAGCTGGCCGGATATGGTGTACATAATCAGATAATTATGAAAGTGTTTTCTGTTTATATAAAATTTCTCCGCACTTTCAAATCCCATACCATCACTATAGCAAAGAGATTCCTTTTGTATCTCGTTGGGAGAAACAAATCGATTGAAATTATCCTGCATCTGCATTTATTCCCTTCTATTCCTTTATGCTATTTCATAATATATAAAACCGCAATATTTTACAAGTCAAACAGCAACTTCCTTTCTTCCGCAATAAGACTTATGATGATATTCTTGTGTAAATAAATACCTGTAATCATACTATTTATCATGCGGAGGAATGATCAATATGGAAGAAATCAAACAACTGCGAAAACTGGCGCGGGAATATTATCGTTGTGCAATGGATCCTGTAAATACAGAACGCATGGAACTCCACAGAGCGGTGAACGATCTGAAAATGCATCGTCCGGTCGTTCTGATCGATGAGATTCCATTTCATGAACTGAATTTCGATGGTTCTCTGACCTGTATCTGTACAGATCCTATCCTGCGCGATGTAGAAGGCTTTCTGCGCAGAAAGCTGTTTCAGTGGAAATATTTTCCCGCTGATATGATTCTGACCCCTTACATACCCGTGACTAAGATCATGGGCAACAGCGGTATCGGCGTGGAAGTACATGATGACAAACTTTACACCGGTTCCACAGAAGGCATTTCCGCGCACTGGTATCATGACCAGCTGGCAACTCCGGAGGATGTAGAGAAGATCCACCTGCCCGTGATCACCTACGAAAAAGAAGAAACCATGAAACGTTATACCAGAATTGCAGAAGCACTGGGAGACATCATTCCGGTTAAGATTTCAGGACATGGTTGCTATACCTCCCCCTGGGACAACATATCTATGTACCGGGGCGTTGACAGCCTGTTAGTGGATCTGATCGATGAACCGGAACACAGCCACAATATCGTTTCAAAAATCTTTGAATGTGAAGAGAGCCGTTTACAGCAGATGGAAGATCTGGATCTGTTTGAAATAGATCAGTACAGTCTCCACTGTACAGCTGCGCTCTGTTCTGATCTGGCAAAGGATTATGATGGCGGCAAGGTGCTGCGCAAACATATCTGGGGGCGCGGAATGGCTCAGATTTTTGCATCCGTAGGCAAAGACATGCATGAAGAATTTGACATTAATTATATGAAAGAACTGCTGGGCAAATTCGGATTGTCCTACTATGGCTGCTGCGAACCGCTGGATGCCAAGATGGATATCGTGGAGAAAATTCCCAATCTGCGAAAAGTTTCCATTACTCCCTGGGCCAATGTGGATGTTGCCGCTGAAGCCATCGGCAAAAAGTATGTACTGGCAAACAAGCCCAATCCTGCTGCCGTTACAATGCCGCTGGATGAGGATGCCTTAAGAAAAGAAATCGGCCGTACGCTCGCCGCAGTCAAGCGCAATGGCTGCAGCTGCGATATCGTCCTCAAAGATATCAGCTCCGCCGGCAATGATGTCAGAAACCTGATCCGCTGGGAACAGATCACAATGGAAATGGTAAAAAATTATTAATGGATGCTTAATGAAATGAAAACGACAGACTTTGATCATGAGATCCGCAATTTCAATGTCTCCCCGCACCCAGGCGTAGTTCAGGGGAAATTTAAAAATATGATCTTTGGTGTCAATGCAGAAATCACCAGACGGGCTTTTTACGGCGGACTTTCAGCAGAGATGCTGAATAATCGAAAGCTATTAACAGGTGACACATCCCCCGCAGGTTGGGATTGCATCAACTGTGAGCGTGTGACAGATGCTCCGCAAAGAAGCTTATGCAACAGTCATTATGTTGTACTCCATGGCGGCAGCATGGCACAGAGCTCGGAAGTGATCTCTTTGCGTGAGGGCTGCACTTACACAGCAGCGATATGGATCAGGGCCTGCCACAGTGCTGTCAATGTCACTTTTGGCGTTGTGGGAATGGAGCAGACTTTTCGTGCAGAAACAGATGAGGCCCCCCTATCAGACGCTGAGCTTTACATTTGATGGCAGGAATCTGGATCATGGCACCTTTATTCTGAAAACGGACGGCGACCTGGAAGTTTTTGAACTTTCATTACTGCCAACGGATCATTTCTATGGTATGCGCAGAGATGTGATCGAACATCTAAAATCTATCGCACCTACTTCGATCCGCTTCCCCGGCGGCTGCGCAGCAGATCATTTTGATTGGAAAGAAAGCTTAAAATCCCGTGAATTCCGTACTCCAACGGATGGCTCATCCAAATCATGGTTTTTATTCCGTAACACCTATGATCAGGATCCTTTAGACATTGGCTTGAATGAATTTTTGATGCTGTGCCGCGAATTAAATGCGGAACCGGAATATACCGTCAGTCTTCTGCTTTCCGATGGCGAAGATGCCCGCAGATTAGTGGAATACTGCAATGGCGATGCCAATACCGAATATGGTGCAAAACGGCAGGCACTGGGATTTGATGCATTCCATATTCCATTATGGTACATTGGAAATGAAGCGTATTTCTTTGGAGGAATCTACAAAGACAGTGCCGCTGCAGCTGCTTTGCGGACAAATGAACTGACCCATGTGATGCTGACTGCTGATAACAGTATATCCGTTGTCATGGGATTAACCTGGGGAGAAGATTTCAAACAGTGGAGCCGCGAATTTACCGCTCACCTGGATTGTCCTTATGATTATCTCTCATTCCATGACTACATTGGAATTCTTCCGGATCCCACACAGGGACACAACGGTATGGCAACCTGTGAACTGGTGGAAGACATTTTTCTGGATGGAGAATCTGCAGGTCTCAATTTTTATAAACATGATTTATTGCCTGATCAATTCCTTCGTCTGAAGGTTTGCGCAGATGAATGGAATTATTCATGGGGATATGATTCCAGCAATGCACAGTTTCTGTCCAATGCTCTGCAGTTTCACTTTCTTGCAAAAAGCGGTGAAAAATACAATATTGAACGCGCACAATTTTTCCTGCCGGTCAATGAGGGCATGATCACTGTGCATGGCGCGGAAAGTAAACTGGAAAGCAGCGGTGAACTGTTTCGCCTGATGAAGCCTCACATGAACGGCATGATCATTGACTGTTCTGCCGATACAACAGATCTGGATATTCTATGTACGGAACATGAGACCAGACATTGCTATATGTCAATTGTCAATCGTCGCGCAGTACCCCTGCGGATCGTTCCGAAAGGATAAGTGATCCGCAAGATCCATGAGATCCGCACCGCTGAATACAGCTTTACGTGTAATGATTACGAAGTGCTTACACTGGAAGAACCGGTCGTGTCCGGACACAGTGTTCTTTTCCTTATGCTTGAAAAGGAAGAATAAGAACCCATATAAGTACAGAAGGGGCTGCCTATTTCCCGACAGCCCCTTTTACTCCAACTTATTCTGCTGCGCGTCTGGTGTATTCTTCCAGAAGCTTCATATATATGCGGTAATTTTCCATGGAAACATCCGGCGGTGTCTGGTGATCCACGGAAGGAATGTAGCGGCCCTTTTTCATGGTGGGAAGGAGCCGTTCAAATTCACGGCGCATGGCTTCTTCACCAAGATGCATGATGGTTTTGTCAAATCCGCCGATCATGAGCCAATCCGGATAATTTTCACGAATCCGGGCCACATCCACTTTAGACTGGCGTTCCAGAGGCAGAACTCCCTCTATGCCACATTCCATAAACCAGGGGATCATGGGTTCCACATCACCGTCAGTGTCAACAAAGACGCGGATACCGTGTTTTTTCAGCTCAGGTACCAGCTGGCGGTAATAGGGAGCGATGAATTCGTCGAAACATGCTTTGGAAAGCATG
>JAFVXW010000062.1 GCA_017500935.1 Lachnospiraceae bacterium | reverse complement strand
CACGATATTTTTGAAGGAAACGAATCGAAGCGAATGAAAGAAAAGGAGGTTCGACACGATGGATGAGAAACGCAAAGAGGAAGAAGTCCTCGAACTCACCGCCGAAGAAATAGACGAGATTATTTTTCAAGAACAGATTGCAAGTGGAGAGTATGACGAGGAAGTTCCCGAATACTATTTCTCCAATCCCGACCCGTATGCCAAGGTCGAGCCTCGCCCCGATGATGCCCCCAAGCGTGAGTTTACTTTCGATGAAAAGGGCAACATCGTTGTAAAGAATCCGTCTGCCTTTTGGTTGCCCAAAGTTGAAATCGTGGACGAGATAGGCGGTACGGAATACACAGTAACAGGCAGCTACGATGGCGAGGAAACTCTCGACAGTAAGCTCAAACGCATTATGGAACATAACGCCGCTAATGCTGCCGATGATGAATTAGGTATCACGGAGGATGGCGAATGAACAACGACACCTCTTTTGATATAATCCAAGATTCCAATCCTGTTCAGACAGTTGCCCCTACCAACAAGGAGGATAACGATATGTTAAGGGCAACAGAAAAAATCACAGCACTTTATTGCAGACTGTCCGTAGAGGACACCAAAGACGAAAAGAAAAACGGCAAGGAAGATCCGTCGAACTCCATTCAGCATCAACAGGTCATGCTCATGCAGTATGCCAAAGCCAACCGCCTGCCGAACCCGACTTACTTTATTGACGATGGGTACAGTGGTGTTACTTATTACCGCCCCGGTTTTCAGAAAATGCTTTCTGAAAACCGGGGCGGTAATGTGGGTACGGTCATCACCAAAGACCTTTCAAGACTTGGTCGAAACTCTGCACTGACGGGACTTTACATCAACTACACTTTCCCTCAGTACAGTGTTCGGTATATTGCCGTCAACAACCACTTTGACACCATCGACCCCAATAGCACGGACAACGATATTGCAGGTATCAAGAACTGGTTCAACGAATTTTTTGCCAAAGATACCAGTCGCAAAATCCGTGCGGTCAACAAGGCAAAGGGCGAACGAGGCGAGCGATTGACTACCAATATTCCCTATGGGTATAAAGCTAACCCCGACAATCCGAAGGAATGGGCAGTTGATGAAGAAGCGGAAAAAATCGCGAAACGGATTTTTACGCTCTGCATGGAGGGTAAAGGACCGAGCCAAATCGCCGCACTGCTTGAAAAGGAAAAGGTGCTTAACCCTACCGCCTACAAACAGCGTGAGGGCAGAAAAACGCCCCATCAGACACCGGAGAATGAATGCCGCTGGCACGAAAGCACCGTTGCTTACATTCTTGAGTATATGGAGTACACAGGCTGTACGGTCAATTTCAAAACCTACACCAACTCCATTTGGGACAAGAAGCAGAGGGACAACCCGATGGAAAATCGCAAGATTTTTACAACACCCATCCAGCGATTATTTTTTTGGAAGTCTTTGATAAGGTACAGGAAATCAGACAACAGCGACATCGCAGAACGGCAACGGGCAAGATCAATATGTTCTCCGGTTTGGTGTTCTGTGATGATTGCAAACAGAAGCTCTATTACTCAACCACCAACTACTTTGAGAAACGGCAGGACTTCTTTATCTGTTCCACTCATCGAGCAAACAAGGACAAATGCAGCGGACATTATATCCGTGCCGTTGTGCTTGAACAACAGGTCTGGAAACACATCCAAGAGGTCATATCGGTGGTAACTCGATACGAGGCGTACTTCCGTTCAGAGATGGAAGAAAAGCTCCGTGTGCAGAGCGAGGAGTAAAGCAGAAGATTCATATCTCCTATGACCTCATTGGCTTTATTCCCGTGGATGTACTGACAAAAGCAGAACAGGCATGACCGAAATCATGCCTGTTCTAAGAAAATTGCGAATTACTGTTTTACCAGCAGGGGGCATTTCTGCGGCCTTTTTTGTAAGCTGGAAAAGGGACTCGAACCCTCGACCTACTGATTACGAATCAGTTGCGCTACCGACTGCGCCATTCCAGCATTTTCTCAACACAAAATATTATAATCGTAAAAGATATTTTTGGCAATACCCAAAATCAAAAACCCGAAACTTGACAAAATGTAAAAAATATGCATAATAATTAAATTAACGGCGGAAAGACACTGTTGCAGTAAAGTGCAAAAGTGAAAGCGCTTGTCACAGGATACAGGAATATCTCTGTGAATGAGGAAATACCATCTTAAGGATGGGGAGGAGTTTTATTATGAAAGCATATAAGGATATGAGCAGAGAAGAGCTTCTGCAGTTAAAGAGTGTACTGGAAGATCTCTACAAAGAATTTAAGGGAAGAGGACTGTCTCTGGATATGTCCCGCGGTAAGCCCAGTGCAGAACAGCTGGATCTGTCCATGGGTATGATGGATGTTCTGGACTGTTTTACGGATTTAAGATGTGAGGTTGGCATTGACTGCCGTAACTACGGTGTTATGGACGGTGTGCCGGAAGCAAAGAGACTGCTTGGAGAGCTGATCGAAGTGCCTGCCGATAACATCATCATTTACGGAAACTCAAGTCTGAACGTGATGTTTGACGTGGTCAGCCATGCATACACACATGGCGTAATGGGAATGACACCCTGGTGCAAGCAGGAAAACGTGAAGTTTTTATGCCCGGTTCCCGGTTATGACAGACATTTTGCCATTACAGAATATTTCGGCATTGATATGATCAATGTTCCCATGCTCGAAGACGGCCCTGATATGGATATGATCGAGAAGCTTGTCAGCGAGAACGACACGATCAAGGGTATCTGGTGTGTGCCCAAGTATTCCAATCCGCAGGGTATTACTTACTCCGATGAAACCGTCCGCCGTTTTGCCAACTTAAAGCCTGCGGCAAAGGACTTCCGTATTTTCTGGGACAATGCTTACAACGTGCATCATCTGTATGCGGAACCCAGAGATATCATTCTGGAGATCTTAAATGAGTGTGAAAAAGCCGGCAATCCCGATATGGTATACAAATTCAGCTCCACCAGTAAGATCAGTTTCCCCGGTTCCGGTGTGGCAGCGATTTCTGCTTCCCAGGCCAATCTTGCAGATCTTAAAAAGCGTCTGAAGGTATCCACGATCGGTCATGACAAATTAAACCAGCTTCGTCATGTACGGTATTTCAAGAGCATCAACGGTATCATGAAGCAGATGGAAAAACATGCAGCCATCATGAGACCCAAATTTGAAGCGGTTATTGATATGCTGGAAAAAGAACTGGGCGGACTGGAGATCGGTAGCTGGATCAAGCCCCATGGCGGCTATTTTATCTCCTTTGATTCACTTGACGGATGTGCAAAGAAAATTGTCAGACTGGCAAAAGAAGCCGGTGTGGTAATGACAGATGCAGGTGCTACTTACCCCTACGGCAAAGATCCTCATGACTCCAATATCCGTATTGCACCTTCTTTCCCTCCGATCAATGAGCTGATCACTGCAATGGAATTATTTATTTTGTGTGTTAAGCTTGTTAGTGTGGAAAAAATTCTGGAAATGAAGTAAAATAGGAATAAGCAAAAAAAGACTGTCGCAGTCGGAAAAATTGCGGCAGTTTTTTTATACGATAGGAAACAAGGTTTCCCATCGTATAAAAAATGTCTATGCGCACTTTTAAAAAAAATGATAAGGGGTATATCATGACGGAACAAAACAAGTACACGGATACTGTGTACACATCTACAGACAGCCAGAGGCTTGATCACCGCGAGGTGCTGGATGCTGCCATGCTGGCAGGAAATATCCTGCTGCAGAACGGTGCGGAGATCTACCGTGTAGAGGAGACAGTACATCGTATCTGCGAAGCATTCGGGGTAGAATCTCTGGATACATTCGTGCTTACAAACGGTATTTTTATGACAGCAGGCAATGAACAGGAAAAGCGGTTTGCAAGAGTGAATTACATACCGGTAAAGGGAGCGCAGCTTCACCGTATCGTGGCAGTCAATCAGCTGTCCCGTGAAATTGAAGAAGGAAAATATACTGTAGAGCAGGTAAAGGAAAGACTGGAGGATATCCGCACGGCACCCGGTTATTCCAACAGAACCAAGATTTTTGCTGTTGCACTGACAAGTTTCAGCTTCTGTTTTATGTTCGGGGGAAACTGGATGGAAGCGCTTGTAAGTTTTGTGATCGGTATTGTGCTGGGATTTTATATTTATTATGTCGGCGGCAGATTTTCAAAGATTATGAGCAATATCGGCGGCGGTGCAGTGATCACGCTCGTTGCCATACTTGCCCTTCAGCTTAGGATTCCTGTTCCCATGGAATTAAGCCACCTGATCGTGGGACCTTTGATGCCTCTGGTTCCGGGGCTTGCGTTTACCAACGGTATTCGTGATATCACCAATGGCGACTATCTGTCAGGACCTGTGCGCATGATCGATTCTATCATGGTATTTATTTCGATCGCGGCGGGGGTAGGTGTTGTTCTTGCAATTTACAATATGGTGACAGGAGGTGTGCTGATATGATAAATTATCTGATACAGATCGTTTCTGCCGCCTTTGGAACACTTGGACTTGTAGCCATGATCGGTGCACCCAAAAGGCATTTGAAATACTGCGGCGCGATCGGTGCCTGTACATGGGGCGTTTATTATGCATTGTACAATTACACAAATCTGTTTTCAGAGCCGGTTTCCACGCTTATGGGAACAGCAGTAGGCATTATGATCGCCAGATATCTGGCAGTCAGGGAAAAATGTCCGGTAACTGTCTTTTTGATCAGTGCGATCTTTCCGCTTGTTCCGGGAGCCGGTATTTTCTGGACGACCTTTTATTTTTCCACAAATCAGATGTCGCTTGCGGGTACCAAAGGCTTTCTTGCATTAAAGCTGGCACTGGCTATCGTTTTGGGCATTGTGATCGTATTTGAGATTCCGCAGAGCTTTTTTACCAAACTGGTAAAGATGCTGCATGGAAAGAAGGAGAAATAAGATGGCTGCGACAAACTGTGAAACATGCATCAACTATGTCTATGATGAAGATTACGAATGTTATGTCTGTGAGATGGATCTGGATGAAGACGAAATGTATAAGTTTTTAAGCAGCTCCTTTGACAATTGTCCTTATTATCAGTTAAATGATGAATATAAGATCGTAAGAAAACAAATGTAGTGACGAAGGGAGAATGGGTATGAAAAAAGCGTTGATTTTCCGCGGCGGTTGGGACGGCCATGAACCGGAAAAAGTATCAGAAAGATTTGCAAAAATCTTAAGAGCACATGATTATGAGGTGGAGATTTCAGAGACACTGGATTGTCTTGCAGATGTGGAAGCGTTAAAGCAGCTGGATCTTCTGGTTCCCTGCTGGACCGGCGGACAGCTTCCTCATGAATATGCGCAGAATGTCTCTGCTGCTGTGGCAGTTGGTGTTGGTGTGGCAGGATGCCATGGCGGCATGTGTGATGCGTTCAGGGAAAGCACGGAATGGCAGTTTATCACCGGCGGACAGTGGGTAAGTCATCCCGGCGGTGACGGCGTAAAATATATCGTCAACATCCGTCCCGGTTCTTCTCCGATCGTGGAAGGTCTGGATGATTTTGAAGTTTGCTCTGAGCATTATTATCTGCATGTGGATCCTTCCATTGAAGTGTTGGCAACAACCAGATTCCCTCTGGAAACTTATTATCATGCAGCAAACAAACCGATCGATATGCCTGTAGTATGGACAAAATACTGGGGCAACGGCAGAGTATTTTACTGCTCTTTGGGACACCATGATGATGTATTTGACAACAGCCCCAATGCGCAGATCCTGATGGAGCGCGGTCTTGTATGGGCCGGTGAAGGCAAACAGTATGCCATTGATAAAGGTCTTACAACCGACAAATACGACAGCACCAAGAAGATGTATTAGAATTTGGCTGAATATATTTGCTCAGTTTTCGGATTTGAAAACGAAATATTGAAAATGAAAGCCGCGTTCGAAAAAATGCGGCTTTTTGCATATTTTGTTTATTTCTGATCATACTTTTTTAACAGATTCTTAATTGGTAAGATATGTCATTTAAGGTAGATATTTGCTATAATGCTTTTCGGTATCAAATTATTTACGGATGAAAGGAAACGTTATGGAAGTATTTTTTAATCAGTCAGCTGAAAATACTGCAAAGGAACTGGCGGTTGATCTTTCCGTTGGTCTTTCAAAAGAAGAAGCAGTAAAGAGAGCTGAAAAGTACGGTTCAAACAGACTGGAAGGCGGTAAGGAAAAATCTGTTTTTCAGATGGCCTTTGATCAGTTAAAGGATTTTATGGTTATCATTCTGATGATCGCAGCTGTAATTTCCATTGCTCTTGGTGAAGCGCTGGAAGGTGTTATCATTCTGGCGATTGTTGTACTGAATACGATTCTGGGTGTTTATCAGGAAAACAAAGCAAGCAATGCCTTAAAAGCGCTCAAGGAAATGGCAAGTCCTCATGCCAAGGTGCTCAGAGACGGGCAGATCGTGGAAGTGGCGTCTTCTGATGTGGTTCCCGGCGATATCGCAATCCTGGAGGCAGGTGACTATATTCCTGCGGATATGCGTCTTATAGAGACGGTGAATCTGAAGGTGGATGAGGCGGCCTTAACAGGTGAATCCGTTCCTGTTGAAAAGGACGCGGATGTGATACTGGATGTGGAAGCAGGACTTGGCGACCGTGTAAACTGTGCCTACATGGGTACCGTGATCACCTACGGACGCGGAAAAGGTCTGATCACCGATATCGGTATGCAGACACAGATGGGCAATATCGCGGATATGTTAAATGACACTCCCGATGAGTCCACCCCTCTGCAGAAAAACCTCGACAATTTG
Source organism: Lachnospiraceae bacterium (assembly GCA_017500935.1). Lineage (GTDB taxonomy): Bacteria > Bacillota > Clostridia > Lachnospirales > Lachnospiraceae > Gallintestinimicrobium. Next base: position 9,474 of record JAFVXW010000062.1, on the reverse strand, counting down.
GGCAAACTTCTTGGCACCGTATGTCTGGCAATCTGCGGCATTATTTTTGTACTGGGTCTTCTGCGCGGCATGGGACTGTTTGATATCTTCATGACCTCTGTTTCTTTGGCAGTAGCAGCGATTCCGGAAGGACTTACAGTTGTTGTAACCGTTGTACTGGCAATGGGTATGCAGAAGATGGTAAAATGCAATGCCATCATCAAACGTCTGAGTGCAGTTGAAACATTGGGATCTACAACGGTGATCTGTTCTGACAAGACTGGTACTCTGACACAGAACAAGATGACCATTCAGAAGCTGTATGACAGCGAAAAGGAATACGATGTAAGCGGTACCGGTTACAGCCCCAAAGGACAGATTACCGATGAAAACGGCAATATCGCGGGTAATGCTGTGAGCAAGCTGATCGAAGGCGCTCTGCTTTGTAATGATGCGACCTATAATCCTCAAAAAGAAACGATCATTGGTGATCCCACAGAAGGCGCAATGGTGGTTTTAGCTTACAAATGCAATATGATCAAGGCTGAATGGGAAGCAAAATATCCCCGCCTGCAGGAAATTCCTTTTGATTCTGACAGAAAACTGATGTCCACATTTCACAGTATCAACGGACAGAATATGATGTACACTAAGGGTGCGCCGGATGAACTGCTTCGCCGTTGTGAAAGCGTTGAGATCGGCGGAAAAGTGATCGCTCTTACAGAGGAAAAGCGCGAAGAAATTCTGGCTAAGAACAAAGCTTTTGCAGAAGCTGCGCTTCGTGTGATCGGTGTTGCATACCGTGTGACAGATCAGATCAGCGCATCTTTGGAAGAAGAAAACAATCTTACTTTTGTTGGACTTTTAGGTATGATAGACCCTCCCCGTGAGGAAGCAAAGCAGGCGATTGATGTCTGCAAACAGGCTGGCATTCAGGTGAAGATGATCACCGGTGACCATAAGATCACAGCAAGTGCCATTGGTGCCCAGCTGAGTATTGTCTCTGAAGGCACTGTGGAAGGCCGTGAGATCAATGCCATGACCGATGAACAACTTCGTGAATGTGTAAAACATACCAATATTTTTGCACGTGTATCTCCCGAACATAAGGTTCGTCTGGTGGATGCAGTCAGAGAAAACGGCAATATTGCAGCAATGACCGGTGACGGTGTCAACGATGCTCCTTCTTTAAAGCATGCAGATATCGGTGTGGCAATGGGCATTACCGGTACTGATGTTTCCAAGGAAGCGGCAGATATGATCCTGACAGATGATAACTTTGCAAGTATTGTAAGTGCAGTATCTGAGGGACGTACCATTTACGCTAACATCCGTAAGGTAGTAGGTTTCCTTTTGTCCTGCAATATCGGTGAGATTCTGGTAATACTGCTTGCAATGCTGGCAAATCTGCCTGTACCGCTTGTGGCGATCCAGCTTCTGTCCATCAACCTGATCACGGATGCATTCCCTGCATTTGCGCTTGGTATGGAAAAGGCAGAGCCCGGTGTCATGAGCAATCCGCCCCGTGACCCTTCCGAACCCATCGTGAATAAGAAGATGGCAATTGCGGTGCTCATTCAGAGTATTGCACTGGCAGCCGGCACCCTCGGTTCCTTTGTTTACGGCTATGTAGTCCATGATTCCCTTGAAGTGGCAAGAAGTGCATGTTTCTTTACCCTTGTATTAGGTGAGCTGCTCCGTGCATATGCTGCACGTTCTGAAGTGACCTCTGTATTTAAAATGAAGATTCTGGAAAACAGTTCTCTGAACAAATGTGTGCTGATATCCATTCTGTTTCTGATCGCAAGTATTTATGTACCTTTCTTAAATCCTGTATTCAGTACAGTGGCACTTACTCTTGATGAAATGCTTTTGGCACTTGTCTTTGCATTTCTGCCTATGCTTGGCGGTGAACTTGCTAAAGTGCTCACGAAGAAAATGTGACCTTATCCGGGTGGTTAATCGAACGGAAGGCAATACGTATACATAGACGTATTGCCTTCTGTCCATTTTCAGATTCTTTTTTTATAAGCGTGTTCTGTCCATTGGATCAGTTGGTAAAGTCCCATGGCGATGGCACAAAGGATCAGGATAGATGTGATCAGCATATGCAGCTGAAATACCTGACTGCCATAGATGATCAGGTATCCAAGTCCACGCCGCGCGGCAAGAAATTCACCGATGATAACGCCGACAAGAGCCAGACCGATGTTTACCTTCATGGTACTTAGAATAACCGGAATGGAAGAAGGGAGGACTACTTTTAAAAAGGTATCTTTTTTGCTGCCGCCGAGGGTGCGGACCAAAAGCAGTTTTTGGGCATCCACCTGCATAAATCCGGTGTAAAGACTGATGATGGAACCAAACACGGCGACGGAGATACCTGCGACAATGATCGTATTGATGCCGGTTCCCAGCCAGACAATCAAAAGTGGAGCCAGCGCTGATTTTGGCAGGCTGTTTAATACGACAAGAAAGGGTTCCAGGATTTCGGAAGTTTTTTTGGAATACCAGAGAAAAGTGGCAGTTCCCAGACTGATCATCAAAACAAGCATAAAACTTATGACAGTTTCCAGAAGCGTTATGCTGATATGGGAGAGCAGGGCTTTGGTTTTTAACATTTCCAGAAAACAAAGACAGACCATTGTGGGACTGGAAAAGAAAAAACTGTCGATAAGCCCGGTTCTGGACGTATATTCCCAGAATAGAAGGAACAAGATAAGAACAAAACACCTGACATAACGGACAAAGCGATGGTTTTTGCGGTGGTCGGACTCAAATTTTTGCTGCGCCTTAGAGACGGTGAGAGTGGATGCAGAAGCAGGGGATTTAAGCTTTTTCATCGGCAATTTCCTCCCAGATACTGTTGAAATAGGATGTATACTCAGGAGCCTTTCTTGCAGCAAGCAAAGAATTGTCTGCAAGAGTCAGGCGGATCGGAAAAACAGCTTTAACCTGTGCAGGTCTGTGTGTCAGCACAATGACACGGTCGGCCAGACTGATCGCTTCGGAAAGATCATGGGTGATAAGGATAGCGGTCTTGCCTGCATTTCGGATGATTGAGGCGATATCGGCAGAAACTGTCAGGCGGGTCTGATAATCAAGTGCAGAAAACGGTTCATCCAAAAGCAGGATCTCAGGTTCCAGTGCCATGGTACGGATCAGTGCCGCGCGCTGTTTCATGCCGCCGGAGAGTTCCGAAGGTTTTTTATGACTGAAAGCTGCCAATCCGTAATCTGCAAGCATTTTGCGGACACGGCTGCAGTTTTCCTCCGTCATCCGGTGACTGATCTCCAGACCCAGCGTGACATTTTTCCAGACACTTCTCCATTCCAGAAGATGATCGTGCTGCAGCATGTAGCCGATGCCGGGTTTTTGTCCGTTTTCACTTAAAAAAGTGATACCGCCGCTTTCCGGAGTCAATAGACCGGCAATCAGGGACAGGATCGTGGACTTTCCGCAGCCGCTGGGACCGACGATGGCGAGAAATTCGCCTTTTTGGACCTCAAAGGACAGTTTGTCAAGCGCTTTGGTTTCTCCGCTCAAAGTATGATAGGAGAAAGAGAGGTTATCAAGTTTTACGAGTATATTTTCCATAAATGCATCTGCTCCTGGATTCTCCTTATAGAAATATGATATGAAAATATCGAATTTTTGTGATAAAAATGCAGGACTTTATTGCAATAAAGCAGAAGTTGTGATACTATTTAGTCTGCATTTATGTTTTTTAGGAGGAATTGACAGTGGCACAGCTTTGGGGCGGACGTTTTACCAAAGAAACAGATGAACTTGTTTACCGGTTTAATGCGTCCATTTCATTTGATCAGAAATTTATAAATCAGGATATCGAAGGCAGTATTGCCCATGTTAAGATGCTTGCAAAACAGGGCATTTTAACAGAAGAAGAAAAGAATGCGATCATTGAAGGCTTAAACGGCATTCTTGCAGATGTGGAAAGCGGTGCGCTTCCCATCTCTGATAAATACGAAGATGTACATAGTTTTGTGGAAGCCGTTTTGATCGACAGGATCGGCGAAGCAGGCAAGAAGATGCATACCGGCAGAAGCCGCAATGACCAGGTTGCAGTGGATATGCGTCTGTATGTGCGTCAGGAAGTGACTGCAGTGGACGAGCTTTTAAAGGAGCTTTTACAGACTCTGATCCGCATTATGGAAGAAAATCTGGACACTTATATGCCCGGTTTTACCCATCTGCAGAAAGCACAGCCTATCACTCTGGCTCATCACATGGGTGCTTATTTTGAGATGTTTAAGCGTGACAGACTGCGCATGAAAGATATCTATGCGCGCATGAATTACTGTCCTTTAGGCTCCGGCGCACTGGCAGGCACCACATATCCTCTGGACAGAGAATATACAGCATCCCTGCTTGGGTTTGACGGCCCTACCTTAAACAGTATGGATTCCGTGGCAGACCGTGACTATGTGATCGAATTTTTATCTGCACTGTCCACCATTATGATGCATCTGAGCAGATTTTCAGAAGAAGTCATCATCTGGAACAGCAATGAATACCGTTTTGTGGAGATTGACGATGCGTATTCTACCGGTTCCTCCATTATGCCGCAGAAAAAGAACCCTGACATCGCAGAACTTGTCCGCGGCAAGACCGGCCGTGTCTATGCGGCACTGGTAAGTATTCTGACTACCATGAAGGGTATTCCGCTGGCATACAATAAGGATATGCAGGAAGACAAGGAGCTGACCTTTGATGCCATTGATACCGTTAAGGGCTGTCTGGCACTGTTTGACGGCATGTTAAAGACCATGAAGTTCAACGGTGAAGTGATGGCGGAATCTGCCATGAAGGGCTTTACCAACGCAACTGATGCGGCAGACTATCTGGTAAACAAAGGTGTGGCATTCCGCGATGCGCACGGCATTATCGGCAGACTGGTACTGTACTGCATCGAAAGAGATAAGAGCATTGAAGAACTGACCCTTGCACAGCTTAAAGAGATCAGCCCTGTTTTTGAAGAGGATCTTTATGATGCAGTCAGCTTAAAGACCTGTGTACAAAAGCGCCTGACCATCGGTGCACCCGGCCATGAAGCAATGGAGCAGGTTATTGCCATTAATAAAGCTTATCTGGCAGAATAAGAGATATATTTGAGGAGAAAAAATTATGAATGAGAAGTTAAAAGTTGGTATTCTGGGCGGAACCGGTATGGTTGGCCAGCGTTTTATCGCACTTTTGGAAAATCATCCCTGGTTTGAAGTAACCACCATCGCAGCAAGCGAAAGAAGCGCAGGCAAAACCTATGAAGAAGCTGTCGGCGGCAGATGGAAAATGGATACTCCCATGCCTGAAGCAGTGAAGAATATCGTTGTCATGAATGTCAACGAAGTGGAAAAAGTAGCAGCGGAAGTTGATTTTGTATTCAGTGCTGTTGATATGTCCAAAGACGAGATCAAAAAGATCGAGGAAGCTTACGCAAAGACAGAAACCCCCGTTGTTTCCAACAACTCCGCACACCGCTGGACTCCCGACGTTCCCATGTGTGTACCGGAAATTAATCCGGAGCATATGGATGTCATCAAATTCCAGAGAGAACGCCTTGGCACTAGGAGAGGCTTTGTGGCTGTAAAGCCCAACTGCTCCATCCAGAGCTATGCGCCTGTTTTAACCGCATGGAAAGAGTTTGAACCCTATGAAGTGGTAGCGACCACCTATCAGGCGATCTCCGGCGCAGGCAAGACCTTCGGTGACTGGCCCGAAATGATTGAAAACATCATTCCCTACATCGGCGGCGAAGAAGAAAAGAGTGAAAAAGAACCTTTAAGAATCTGGGGTAAGATCGAAGACGGCGTGATCAAGCCTGCAGAAGGTCCCAAGATCACCTGTCAGTGTATCCGTGTACCTGTATTAAACGGTCATACTGCCGCTGTATTTGTGAAATTTAAAAAGCAGCCCACCAAGGAACAGCTGATCGAAAAGCTTGTAAACTTTAAGGGACTTCCCCAGGAGCTTGCACTTCCCAGTGCGCCCAAGCAGTTTATCCAGTATCTGGAAGAGGACAATCGCCCTCAGGTTAAGCTGGATGTGAATTATGAGAACGGTATGGGCGTATCTGTCGGCAGAATCAGAGAAGATTCCGTTTATGACTGGAAGTTTGTGGGTCTGTCCCACAATACCGTACGCGGTGCCGCAGGCGGTGCTGTACTGTGCGCAGAATTATTAAAGGCACAGGGCTATATCACAAAGAAGTAAAAGGACTGTGAAGATACGAAACAGTCACGATGCCATGCAGAGGATGGGAGGTATGTAATAATACCTCCCTTTGTATCTATAAGAAGGATCTGAATGGGTAAAAGTTTATTTATCGCAGAAAAACCCAGCGTTGCGCAGGAATTTGCCAAGGCGCTGAAATACAATATGAGCAGAAGAGACGGCTATCTGGAATCCAATGAAGCCATTGTGACCTGGTGCGTGGGTCATCTTGTCACCATGAGCTATCCGGAAGCCTATGACATAAAATATAAAAAGTGGACATTGGAAACACTGCCTTTTTTGCCGGAAACCTATCAATATGAGGTCATTCCGGGTGTGGAAAAGCAGTTTAAGATCGTAAGCGGTCTGTTGAACAGACAGGATGTGGATACCATATACGTCTGTACGGACTCTGGGCGTGAGGGTGAATATATTTACCGTCTGGTGGAGCAGCAGGCCAATGTACAGGGGAAAAACAGAAAAAGAGTGTGGATCGATTCCCAGACAGAGGAAGAGATTCTGCGCGGCATCCGGGAAGCAAAGGACCTGTCTGCCTATGACAATTTAAGTGATGCAGCTTATCTGCGCGCCAAAGAAGATTATCTGATGGGCATTAATTTTTCCCGTGTACTCACCTTAAAATACGGCAATAACGTAAAAAACTACTTAAGAAAAGACCGTGCGGTGATCTCTGTGGGCCGTGTTATGACCTGTGTGCTTGGTATGGTGGTAAACAGGGAACGTGAGATCAGAGCCTTTGTCAAAACACCTTTTTACCGTGTGCTGGGAGAGTTTGCGCTTCCTGCATCAGATGCAGAAAGTCCGGCCAGAACTTTTGAGGGGGAATGGCGTGCAGCAGAAGGCAGTGCCTGGTTTCAGTCCCCGAAGCTTTATAAAGAAAACGGTTTTAAGGAAAAGAAAGATGCGCTGGAGCTGATGGCAAAGCTTGGCGTGATGGCAAACGGCCAGATAACACAGGAGTGCCTTGGCGCTTCCGTAGACAAATGCGAAAAGAAAAAAGAACAGAAAAATCCGCCTCTGTTATACAATCTGGCTGAGCTGCAGAACGACTGCTCCAAAATGTTTAAGATCAGTCCCGATGAAACACTTCGCATCGCACAGGAATTATACGAAAAAAAGCTGACCACTTACCCGCGAACCGATGCGCGTGTGCTCTCAACAGCGGTTTCCAAAGAAATACATAAAAACATCGGCGGTCTGCGCCAGTTTGGCCCTGCGGCGCCTTTTGCGGAATTCATTTTACAGCAGGGATTCCATAAAAATATCGGGAAATCCCGTTATGTCAATGATAAACAGATCACGGATCACTATGCCATTATACCGACCGGACAGGGATTTTCGGCACTTCGCAGTCTTTCTCCTACGGCACAGAAGGTATATGAAGTGATCGTCAGAAGATTTTTGCGTATTTTCTATCCGCCGGCGGTATACCAGAAAGTGGGGTTAACCATTCTGGTAAGAGGAAATCTTCTTCCGGAAGGAGAGCGCTTTTTTGCTTCCTTTAAAGTGCTGATGCAGGAAGGTTATCTGGCTGTGATGCCGCCGCCCGCACGCAATGAAAGTGCTTCTGCGCAGGGAAAAGACGGCGGTGAGCAGCAGGATAACCAAAACGGAAGCAAAGCAGAAGAGGAAGACATCAAATGTGACGCGGCTTTTCTGGAAGCTCTTCAGAAGCTCAAAAAAGGTTCCAAACTTGATTTAAATGGTATGTCCATTAAGGAAGGTGAAACCTCGCCGCCCAAACGTTACAATTCCGGCACTTTGATCCTTGCTATGGAAAATGCAGGTCAGCTGATCGAAGATGAAGAACTGCGTGCCATGATAAAGGGCAGCGGAATCGGTACTTCCGCAACCCGCGCTGAAATCCTGAAAAAACTTGTGAATATCGAGTATTTGCAGCTGAATAAAAAGACACAGATCATCACCCCTACGCTGATGGGCGAAATGATCAACGATGTGGTTGCCAATTCCATCAAACCGCTTTTAAATCCTGCGCTGACAGCCAGCTGGGAAAAAGGACTGACCGGTGTGGCGGACGGTTCCATTACATCGGAAGAATATATGCAGAAACTGACTGATTTTGTGGGAAGAAGAACCTTTGCGGTAAAGCAGCTTACAAATCAGCCGGTATTGTTTCATCAGTTTGATGAAGCAGCACAGTTTTATAAGAAATAATTGATTGAGAGAGGGTTTATATATGCAGAATTTAACCGTTCATCATCTCTATACACTGGAAGAAACCATTGCCTCAGAATTGTTTTTACAGGCAGAATATCCCTGGGAAATATTGCCCAGTATCAAAAACTTTATTCTGAAGCTGGGAGAAACTCTGCCCACAGATCGATATGAGAAAAAAGGAGAAGATGTCTGGATTGCCAAAAACGCAAAAGTTGCTCCTACCGCATATATCAACGGTCCCTGTATCATTGATGAAGAGGCTGAGATTCGTCACTGTGCGTTTATCCGCGGCAATGCCATTGTCGGAAAAGGTGCTGTAGTGGGTAATTCCACAGAACTTAAAAATGTGATCCTGTTCAACAGGGTTCAGGTACCTCATTATAATTATGTAGGAGACAGCATTCTGGGCTATAAGGCACATATGGGAGCAGGTTCCATTACCTCCAATGTAAAGAGCGATAAAACGCTTGTAGTGATCAAAAACGGAGAAGAAAAAATAGAAACCGGTCTGAAAAAATGCGGCGCAATGCTTGGTGACTGTGTGGAAGTAGGATGCGGCAGCGTATTAAATCCCGGTACTGTCATCGGAAAAAATTCCAATGTATATCCGCTGTCAAGTGTTAGAGGCTTTGTGCCCGAAAACAGTATTTACAAAAGCAGAACAGAAGTTGCTGAGAAAATGTAACAGCATTTTTTATATTTTTATAAAAAGGACTGGATTTTTCAACGAAAATATGCGAGAATAATGTCGATGTATGGCGGCTATCAGTATGCCCTTTTCTGGTAGGACTGTCATCCAATACTCTACCTATATTTGAAAGGAGTTTTCACATGATTTATTCACATGAAGTAGAAAAAATGTGTAAGGTAGCGCAGGGCGTTAACCACGGCGCTGCTCCCATCCCTGAAGAAGCAAAATGGGTTAAAGCGAAAAACATCAGCGACATTTCCGGTCTGACCCACGGTGTGGGCTGGTGTGCACCTCAGCAGGGCGCATGTAAGCTAACACTTAATGTAAAAGAAGGCGTTATTGAGGAAGCTTTGATTGAGACTATCGGATGTTCT
>JAFVXW010000061.1 GCA_017500935.1 Lachnospiraceae bacterium | reverse complement strand
GCAAAAAACAGACTGTAAAACAGAATACACCAGGGCTTCGCAGCAAGGATGATGGCAACAAATCTTTTGGCAGGCATATTCACCAGTCCGGAAAAGTAACACAGGAAATTATCCGGTGCCATAGGCAGCAGAATCGCCAGAAACAGCAGTTTGGGGTAACTCCTGCTGCGGTTGATCTTTTCTATGTAGGATTCATATTTGCCCATATCCACCATCTTGCTTACCATCTGTGTGCCCAGTTTCCTTGCCAGCGTGTATGCCACGATGGAACCCAGACTGATACCGATATAGTTTGTCCAGAAGCCTCCGCCCGCACCGAAAAGGGCGGCACCAACAATACAGCCTGTGAAGCTGGTGCAGACCGGCAGGATGGTTAAAAACAGCTGGATCAGCGTCAGCACCACAGGTGCCCATATCCCAAAGGACGCTACATATTCCCGCAGGGAATCCATACTGTGAAACGAACCGCTGATCCAGCCGTGCACCAGAATAAATCCGGATAGGATCAGCAGAACGCAGAGACTAACGATAGAAAATAGTTTGATAAGTGTTTCTTTTGCGCCCATGGCATACCTCCTCGTTTACACTTCCACTATACAAGGAGAATCTGAAGTTCTGCCGGATGCATTTCTGAAGAATTCTGAATTTTGCCTCCGGCTGCTTTCCTATGAAAAATGACAACTGTATAATATGACCCAACGGAGGTGGCAATATTGGAAAATAAAAAAATCCTTTTCGCAGACGATGACCCGGAGATTCGGGAAGCACTGCGGCTGTTGCTGCAGTGCGAAGGCTACGAAACCGAAGAGGCATCCTGCGGTGAGGAACTGCTGAGCAAACTGGATCATTCTGTAGATCTTGTGATTCTGGATGTGATGATGCCGGAAATGAACGGCTATGCAGTATGCTCAGAGATCCGCAAACGATATACGGTTCCTGTTCTGTTTCTGACAGCGAAATCCCAGGACTCCGATAAAACCATGGGATTTTCTGTGGGTGGAGATGACTACCTTGTAAAGCCATTTTCCTACAACGAACTGATGAACCGGGTCAAGGCGATCCTGCGCAGATACTATGTATACGGAGCCAAAACCGCAGAGCCCAGCTGCAAAATCTACTGCTGCGGCAACATTGAGATCGATACCAGCCGCTGTCAGGTAACCGCTGGTGGTGAAGAAGTGATCCTCACCGACATTGAATACAGAATTTTACTGCTTCTGGCTTCCCATCAGAAGCGGATTTATTCCACCCAAAGTATCTATGAGATCATCTGGAACGAGCCATACACCTATTCTTCCAACAATACGGTGATGGTACATATCCGCAACATCCGCCGCAAACTGGGAGACGATCCCCAGAATTGCCACACCATCCGTACTGTATGGGGAAAGGGGTACCGCATTGAATAAGAAAATTTCCGGAAGCCTGAGACGACAGCTGTTCTGTGCCGTGCTGATCTCCCTTACCGCAGGCGCACTTCTTTTCGGACTTGTATATCTCTACGGTAATTCCTTTCTGGACCGGACTGTTTATGGCCACTCCTTTGCCATGAAGATGGCGGACCGGTATTTTGAACGACTCCAGTTTTATGTGGAAGCAGAGGGAATATCACAAAAAAATCTGCACCGGCTCAATGCCTGGTGCAGTCGGGGAGAAAAGGTATATCTTACCCTTTATCTGGACGATATTCTGATTTACGAATCTCCTTCTTCCGGTCAGCTGAAAAGCGAAATGTCGGCCATGGAGTTTGATCCGGAAATGGAAGACCCGGAAAATGAGTACATGCTGACACTCCAGGATGATACGAAGGTACGGACATTCCTGTACTATTATGCCGGAGATGCTTTTTATTACCTGTTGCTGTTTTTATCCGGGATAACAGCGTTTCTTGCATTCTCTCTGTGCTTTATTCTGCTGATCAATCAGAAAATCAGGTATATCAAAAAACTCAGAAGTGAGCTGGATATCCTCTCCGGCGGTCAGCTGGACTATACCGTTTCCGTTCACGGCAACGATGAGCTGGGAGAGCTGGCTCAGGGAATCGATCAAATGCGTCTGTCCATTCTGCAGCATCAGGATGTAGAGAATCAGATGCGCAGCGCCAATTCCGAGCTGATCACAGCCATGTCCCACGATTTGCGGACACCGCTGACCTCGCTGCTGGCCTATCTGGAAATCATCGAACGCAGAAAATATACCGATGAAGCGCAGATGCACCAGCTGGTGCATAAAAGCATCACCCAGACCATGCGGATCAAGACCATGGCAGACCAGCTATTTGAATACTTCCTGGTCTATGCCACAGAATGGGAGCCTGTGGAAATGGAGATCGCTGATGCGGATCCGCTGTTTCAGCAGATCCTGGGAGACTATGCCTATTCCCTGGAAAGCATCGGCATGAATGTAGAACTGCAGCTGCATCCCACAGACAGCCGGATCCGGGTCAATACGGAACTGCTGCAGCGGGCACTGGATAATCTGTATTCCAATCTTCAAAAGTACGCAGATCTTATGGACACCGTCTGGATCGCCTGTGAGAAAAAGGAGAAAACGTTTCAGATATCCATATATAACGCGGTTCGCAAAGAAGCGAAGCCACAGGAAAGCACCGGGATTGGCCTGAACACCTGCAAAAGGCTCATCAAACAGATGGGCGGAAGCTTCAGCGCCGAAAATGACGGAAGTTATTTTGCTGTAACCATTGACTTGCCATTGCTATGAAAGCTGCACTGCGGGAAATTCAGAAATCTTCAGAAAATTGATAGGTATTCCTTCAGATTCCTGTGAAATAATGGAGACAGCATCGGTTTGAAGTCTTTTCTTCTCCGGAGATAAAATTCAGAATCCTTCAGGTTTACAATATGCTGATTTTCAGAACCTTCTGTTAGACTGGTCTCAGGCAGAAATTTATCTGCTGATTGATTCCCTCCGGCCAAGCCGCGGAACGACCGGAGACAGAAAGGACAATGCCACATGAAAAACAAGTATGTAAAACGTGCCGCCGCTTTTGTGCTGGCGATCATGGTTGCCTGCGGAAGCTTCACGGGATGCACTGCATCCAAAAAGAAGAATCCCGGCAACCAGAAGCCCCAGAGTTCTGTCACCCAGGATAAGAACCAGAATAAGCCCGGCAACAAAAAGCCTGAAAAGAAGCCTGTCCAGATTAAACCCGGGCAGAACAAGCCTGGCACAACAAAGCCCGGACAGACGAAACCCGGCCAGAACAATTCAGTCCACACGAAGCCTGGCCAGAATGATCCCACGCAGCAGACCAAGCCTTCAGCTGATGCGAATACCAATGACAAGGAGGTTACTGAGAACAAGGCACCCGAAGCCAAGCCGGAAGCATCCAAGCCCACAAAACCCGCCAAGAAACCCGGCGGAATTAAAAAGTAAATAATCGATCTTTTTCATTTTTTCTACTTCCTTTTCTAGGATATCCCCTGCACATCGGTGCGGGGGATATTTGTCCTTACTGTCCCTATTGTCCTTAAGGTTGTATGCAAAAACAGATGGTGCATATCCCCACAGGGCTGTGCATTGTATCAACTTATAGTACCTTTGCCAGAAAAGATACCAGACTTGATACAATTTCAAGTCTGGTATTTTTTATTGTTGATTCTTTTTGTACAAATATCGGATTTCCAACAATATTATGCTCCATGTTGGAAAACAGAAGAAAAATATTGAACTTAACCCAAAAATTCAGTATATTACAGATAGAAAAACCTGTAAGCATCCTATTCTCTTCGTCTGATGAAATTCCAACACCGATATGGATATCGGTGCATTTTGAAAGGAAACTCCCTATGGCTGAGAAAAAAGAAAATCGAAGCGCGATCCGTTCCCGGCGGTTGATTCGCGAGGCCCTGCTGGAACTGCTTCAGGAAAAGAAGTTTGAAAAGATCACCGTTACCGATATCGTGAAGCGGGCAGACATCAATCGGTCCACCTTTTATGCCCATTATCCGGATGTAATGGGACTGCTGGAGGAATTGATGGAGGAT
>JAFVXW010000060.1 GCA_017500935.1 Lachnospiraceae bacterium | reverse complement strand
TCCGCCTTGCATGGTTCAATGTGGATGAGGAAGAACGACAGGACGAACAAACGGGAGGTCGTGAAACCTATCTGGGACTGCCTGTCACAACATCGGCCTTACTGCTTCCCCTTTTCATAGGAACTGCACAACTTCTGTCTCTGCCTGTTGGTGCACTTTCTCCTTGGCTGCTCTGTGGTATCGCAATTGCTTTTATCGCACCTTTCCACCTGAAAAAGCCGAAAGCTTTGGGAAAGATAATAATGTTGTTATTGGGAGCTGCGGCATTGGCAGTGGTAATCATTGGTGTAAAAATGTAATCAATAAAGGGGCTGTCGCACTAAGTAATTAGTGCCCAGCTCCTTTTCTGCACAAAAAAACTGCCAGACCTCGAAAAAATCCGGCAGTTGGTGTAAAATATATTTATGCCACTAAATAACATTTTACAAAAAGATTATACTCAAAATACCAGCGGATTTCAACTAATTCTTCCGCTAAATTTATCTTGTATGATCCCCGAGAATGATTCTGTCAGGCTGCTGAGTCGGTTTGTGGAGGAGATGGATTTGACCGACCTATATTCAACGTATGAACGTATACCTGAAAATCTGCCGCCCCGCAGGATGCTCAAGATCGTACTCTATTCTTACATGAATGGTGATTTTTCTTCACGCTCCATGCAGCGCAACTGCCTGAGAGACATTAATTTCATGTATCTTTTAGAAGGTGCAAAAGCACCGGATCATGCTACTTTCGCACGCTTCCGCACACTGCATTTTGCCCCCTGTGCCGACAGGATATTGGCAGCAATGACAAACTTCCTTTACGAGATCGGTGAGATCTCAGGTGAATTCATTTTTATAGACGGTACGAAGATTGAAGCCTGTGCAAATAAATATACGTTTGTCTGGAAAAAAGCAGTTACCAAAAGTCTTGCGAAGCTGTTAGATACACTGGCTGCTTTTGTGGCAGAATGCGAAGAAAGTTATGGTCTACGAATCGTATACAATGATCAGGTGCAGATGAGGCATGTGAAAAAGCTGCGAAAAAAACTATATGCTTTGAAAGAAGCGGAAGGCATCGTTTTTGTACACGGTCCGGGCAAAAGGAAATCTCCGCTGCAGAAAAGCATCGAAACCCTGGAAGGATATCTTGGCAAACTGAAGGAATATACCCAGAAGATCCATAACTGCGGTAACCGCAACAGTTATTCCAAGACTGACCATGATGCCACATTTATGCGCATGAAAGAGGATGCCATGGGAAACGGCCAGTTGAAGGCCGGCTATAATCTCCAGCATGGTGTGGATTCCGAGTATATCACCTGGCTTACCATCGGCCCACAACCTACGGATACCACGACGCTGATCCCTTTTCTGAAAGAAATGGAGGAACATTTAGCGTTCAAATATAAGAAGATCGTTGCAGATGCAGGATATGAAAGTGAAGAGAATTATCTGTTCCTTGATGAGAATGAACAACTTTCCTTCATAAAACCGGCAAACTACGAGATCTCCAAGACCCGCAGATACCGGAATGACATCGGCCGTGTGGAGAACATGGATTATGATGAGGAGCAGGACTGTTATACCTGTAAAAATGGAAAGAAACTTACTGTGGTGGGTGTAAAGAAAGACAAGACAGCCACCGGCTATGTTCGGGAGAAAACGCAGTACCGCTGTGAAGATTGCAGCGGATGTCCTCATAAAGCAGCCTGCATAAAAGGAAACAACTGTAAGACCCCATTGGAGGAACGGACAAAAAATCTGGAAGTATCCAAACGCTTTAAAGAATACCGCAAGGAAGATCTGGAAAGGATCCTTACAGAAGAGGGATGCCGTCTGCGGCTGAACCGCAGTATTCAGGCAGAAGGCTCTTTCGGTGATCTTAAGCAGGATATGGGATTCCGCCGGTTCTTATGTCGTGGAACACAGAATGTGCTGGCAGAAAGCACGCTTCTGGCCATGGCACATAACATAAACAAGCTGCATCGAAAGATTCAGGATGACCGTACCGGAACCCATTTATTTCAGTTAAAAACTGCATAATTTTAAGGGTTCAAAATAGATTCTAAAAAGGGCTCGGCAAAAGCTGCGGAGCTTGTAAAAGTGTGCCCTTTTGACAGATCTGCTTTCAGAAAAGCACTTGATAATCGCACAGAGGGGCAAAAAGATGCTGCCGCATCTATGATTTTTCAATCATTAGTGCGACAGCCCCATTTTTATTTATATGATCAAGCCCAGACACTCTATCTTACGGCGATGCTCCGATCCTGTTGTCATGATATAAATGCGGGTTGTCTCAATGCTTCCATGGCCCAGAATATCTGCCAGCTTGGCAATATCCTTTTCCAGACTGTAAAACGTACGTGCAAATAATTTTCTCAGATTATGCGGGAATAC
>JAFVXW010000059.1 GCA_017500935.1 Lachnospiraceae bacterium | reverse complement strand
TCCAAACAGATCATTGCCTGAAACTCCAAGAGGATCAACGCCGTTGGTAAAGGATGCACAGTCCATAACCTCAGCGGCATAGAGAAGCATCATAGCGCCGTAGTCCCGATAAATGCCATCGGTGCTGGTGGTTTCAGTTAACGCAGACCACTTTTCCAGAGCGATCTTGTCGTATGCACCGATCATAGCGGAGAGCATATTTACCATATCACGCTCGGTTATCTGCGAATCTGCCGTAACATCGTTAGGATTGATAAAACCATACCATCTGGCGCGCTCGTATTCATCATCAGGCATTGGCTCACCGAGTTCTTGAGGGGAAAGCTGTGCGGCTGATTCACCCTGTACTGTGGTCGCGTTTCCTCCGCCACAGCCGGTCGGCAGACTAAGGAGCATCGCAACACAGAGCACAAAGCTGAGTATGCGTTCTAATTTCATTTTCATAATCGGACTCCTCCGTTTTGTGACTTTTTTATATCTTATCACAGACTAGTTGTATTTTCCAGACAATATCGCCTTTTGAGCCGATTAAAGCACATTTTTAGTGCATTAAGAAGACTAGTTTATATAACGTATGACGTATCATATTCTTTTTGAGATATCACACTTTTCGTTCTGCTTACAGTGATTTTTTAGGCGTATCAATGACTAGTTGATTTCGTTTTTCGTTCTTAACCGAACACTCGATTTTTTGTGAAAATTTGTGTTTTTTCTTCAAAACGGTTTTCTCATGTGATGATTTTTTGACCCATCAAAAAGACTAGTTGAAAATGAGCGAAAGTCATTCATATCGTCATTTTTTGAAAAGTGGCTCATTTTTGCGCTGTGGCATAGACTAGTTGAGAACACGGCAAGCCGTTTGCTGATTTTTGGTTTTTCTGAATCTTTAATGGTCAAGGCGCACATTTATTTTTGAAAAACGGCTGGTTTTGAGGTCTAAAAACGGGGTTTTGAAAAAATAAATGTGTTGCGGGAGTGGTTTCTGAAAAACCACCCCCGCTTTTTTTGACAGCTTACGCAACTCGATAGTTGAACGGTACAAATGAGGTCGGGTGCAGATTGCGCACATTGGCTCTGTCCGGCTTTACCTGTACCAAATAGCGTGACATATCCTCTACAAGTTGTTCGCCGCTTGCGTTTGGTGTCGCCAGAAATTTTTTTACCAGATAGGTCGCCATTTTGATGTTAATTTTGTACTCGTAGGCGTTATCCGGTTTCTGCTCCAAAGCGATGCCGTTGATGATTTTCCAGACAGCGGCGGAAGCGATAAAGTGACCGTATAACTCTTGCCGTGAATATTCCTCTTTTTTGCACTTCATTCGGGAAGCTCCGCAGTCATATTTGATATGTCTGAAGAAAATTTCCTCGCGCCAACGTAGCTTATATAGCTCCATGACCTCTGCGGCGCTGAACTCGTCGCGTGAAAGAGAAGTCAAGAGCGTCTCCAGATCGCCGTTAGGCAGTCTGCCACGTACCACGCGCAGACGCATGATGTAAGGGAGTGGGTACGAGAATCGAGAAACATAAGTTTTCGGACTGTTCTCCTTGCCGCGTTTGCTACCTGTGTTGACGTAGATATGTCCCTTTTCCTTGCTGGCTTTTGATTGGCTGTCAGTCAGCACAAACTCCAAATCAACATCCAATTCTTTCATCGGCAACGCCTGTATAGGTTTCAGCGCACCGACATTCTGCTTTGTACGGAGAACGAAATCCATGCCCTTTTGCTGAAAATCAGCTATTAGAGGGTACGAGGCGTAAAGCCTGTCGCATATGACGATACAGGGTGGAAAGTCGTTCCACGCCACCATAAAGGCCGCGCCTTCATGTTCGTTCTGCTGGCTGATAGGGTGCAGTACCATGTCTACGGTTTGATTGGAGAGCAGGTCTACCATTACCGTGGCTTTATATTGGTTGTATCCACCCTTTGCGGTGTTAGGTGCAGGCATGAATGACGGCGCATCCTTGTTGAGCGCGGTATTGAAGTTTACACCATCCATAGCGATTAACTTACGTCCTTTGTAAAGAAAGGCATCGTTTCCGCTGTCGGTGTCAGAGAAGCGGCGGAGAACGTAATATAGTAGTTCTGAATCAATAGCGGCGCGACGCTCAGAGAAACTGGATGCCGATACATTTAGGCCGGGGTAGTCGTAAAGTTCCTTGCGTAAACTGTTGCCGCCCATAAGGCAGAGCAGTTTAATCATAGTCACCCTATCTAGCTTTCGATTTCTGGAGAACAGACCGGCAGGCTTATCATAATCGCGCTCCCAGTCTTTAATTGCGGCGTTGATGGCGTTCTCAAATTCCATCTTCACCTTGTCAGCAATATTCATAGCTTTTTGCTCCTGTCCATATATTTGCCGGAATTGGACGCAAAAAAGCGCATGACAACAGCTCCCACCGGCAGGGAAGCCATTGTCATGCGCTCCTAAGACACTCATCCATATGTCGGGACAGTCGCATGAATTGTAAAAAGTCAGCTAAAACTAAAAAACTCGTAAAATCTTGTCTCAAAAATTCAATCTCTCTATGTGGGCAACCAAGGCCAATTACAGGGTAACACAAGGGGATACGCCTGTCAAATACCATTCCCGATTGTTCACAATAAGTTTACTAAACCGAACACTCGGCAAGGGCGAAAAAAGAAGAGGACGCAAACCGAACAGTTTGCGTCCTCTTCCGAACAGCATTGGATTTCCGTCCTGATTCATTCCTGCAAAAAACTTGGTGTGGCACAGGAAACACTTTGTAATCTGCTTATGCAGGGTTTTTCGGTAGACCGGTTGTGTGCGGAATCCTATATTAAAAAATATTGGGAAATGGCGGTATAACGTAGGAATAAAAAGGTTCCCATGGTTCAGGGCGATATGCAGAACCATGGGAACAGTAAGTGTTTATTCATTCATTTCCAGAATCTTTGTATTATAAAAATCTGAATTCTTCTGCATTTCTTCGTCCAGTTTTTTATAGCCAAACGTTTCGGTAAGTGTCAGTTGGGCAGAAAACAGGTTCGTTCCAAGGCCGAGGCGGTCACCGGGAATTTCTACGCCCATAGCGGCCAGGGTTGTGGGGAACATGTCAAAGGTTCCGAAACGGCGCTCTTTTTCCTGCAGGGGTACGGCAGCAGAATTGATAATGCAGTTGTATATCGTGCGGGTATAATCGATGTCCACATCCTCCAGAAAATGGGCATCCATGGTCAGATGATCGCCACTGATAACAATAGTGGTATTTTCGTAAAAAGGCTGCTGTTTGATCCATAAGATAAAATCATAGACCTGCTGTGAGGAGCAGGTAAGGACATTTGCATACTGTTCTTCGTAGAGATCGGGGCAGAGAGGACATTCGTAACCGTCCGGGAAATGGGTGTCTGCCGTCAGCATGGTAAAGTTGAAAGGCTGACCGGAAGCAGAGAGGCGTGTCAGTTCCTCCTTTGCATAGGCAAACAGTTTCTGATCTTCAAAGCCCCACCATTCATAATAATCCGGAGCAAGTCTGCCGGAAGCTTTCAGGGAATCTGTATCCACGATTTCATAGTTTCCGTGGCGGAGGAAGTATTCTTTCCGTCCGTGAAAATCCGCATCGGAACCAACCAGAAGGCACTGTTTGTATCCTTCATTTGCCAGAATTTCACCGATTGAGGTGATGCCCGGAAGAAAATCATCTCCGGCGCCGTAGGCATCTTCATCAGCTGTCAGTTCCATTTTGACAGGGACACCGCAGGTCTGGGTTGCCATTGCTGCAGCAGTCCATGTGGTTCCCAGATAGGAGTAGGCACCGCCCAGACCGGCAGTGTTTGAAAAATTGATATTCTGGTCAGCAAGGGCTGTCAAATGCGGTATGTAATCAGCGGTGATGGGTTCGCCGGCAGTGGTGTCAGCAAACGTATTTTCCATGGATTCCAGGAAAATATAGATCAGATTGCGCTTCTGAGCCGGAAATTTCAGAGAAACTTCGCGGGGATTTACATAGTGATCTTCAATAAAGTCGGATTCTTCCACAGCGGTATCAAAATAAGCCAGAACATTCAGTTTTGCATCAAAAAGCAGGGTTGAAAAAAGCAGTATCGCAAGAGAGAAAGCCAGTGCCCGGTTTTTAAACATACGCAGGCGGGAGGCAAAGTGGAAGAAAATAACTTCTATAATTGTCATGACGACACCAAAGAGACCGACGCGTACAGTGGCACTGTTCATCAGTTTACCGTCAATGCCCTCGGAGGAGCTTTTTAACTGAAAAATCAGCTGGTCTACATAGACCTGGTCATATTTGCCGGCCAGCCATACGGTCAGAAAAAACAGAAAATTGGCGCCCAAAAGGATAGCGAGTGCGGTAAGTTGTCTTTTGCGGGATTCTTTTTTCATTCTTTTTTAGCCTTTACTTTCACTTCATAGGTAATCTTACCGGCCAGCCATTTTCCGTAGAACGTGATGAGGATATTGCTGATCATCATGGCATACCAGATGCTGCTGTAGCCGATATTGGTACAGTTTTTGAAAAATACGATCAGGGGCAGGCGGATCACCCAAAGGCGGACTGTGGCCTGATACAGGGAATACCGGGTATTGCCGGAGCCGTTGAACAGTCCCTGATAATTCTGAAACATTGCCATCAAAGGCTGGGTCAGAAGAACCCAGACGATATATTCCATCGCAATGGAAAGGGTTTTTGCATCGTTTGTCAAAAGTCCCAGTGCCCAGCGGCGCAGCGGAAACAGGATACTGATACCTATGACGGAAATGATAAGACCAAGGTTGCGGCTGACAATATAGGATTTTTTTGCGCGTTCCTTATTGCCGGCACCGATGTTCTGGCCGACATAGGCAGACAGGATGCTGCCCAGTGCGATAACAGGCATCAAAAGCAGATTGGTGATCTTATTGCCGATGCTGAAGGCGGCGGCAACTTCTGCACCGTAGCTTAATACAACGCCCTGCAGGACTAAAAAGCCCAGGGATGCCAGTGCCTGACTGCCGGCAGAGGGCAAAGCGATGCCGACCAGCCGTTTGATACGGTAGGTATCAAAACGAAAATCGGACAGGGACAGGCAGAGAGCTTCCTTTTTGGAAAAAAGCAGGTACAGACATACCGGCACAATGACCATCTGGCCGATCACGGTAGCCAGGGCAGCACCGGCCAGTCCCATGTTCAGTCCCTTCACAAAATATGCGGTCAGGATGATATTGATCACAAGGGCCGTTACATTCAGGATCACTGGGGTGACGGTGTCGCCCTGTGCCTGACGGATTGCCTGAAACGCAGCAAAGATAAAGGTAAAGACCATTTCAAAGGCACGGATGCGGGAATACAGGGAAGCGCAGGCAAGCACTTCTCCTTCTGCACCGAGCATGCGCATGACAGCAGGGCTGAAAATAAATAAAAGCAGATTGATCAAAAGCCCCAGCGTGACAGAAAGTGCCACCAGAAGACCCGCATAGCGGTGGGCTTCTTCTTTGCTCTTGCTGCCCAGAAGCTGGCTGATGACAGCGACACCTGCAACGGCAAGTCCTGTGTTGAAGGCGATCATCATATTGATCATGGGCCAGGCGATGGAGATGCCTGCCTGGGCGGCCACAGAATTTGAAAGCTGTCCGATAAAGTAAGTGTCTACCAGATCGTGGAAGGATTTGAGCATGTTTGCGCCAAATACAGGCAGCGCCAGGATGATAAAGGATTTATACATATTTTGTTCGTGGAGAAGCAGATTGCTCCGGTCTTTTCGCATGCTGTTCTGATTCCTTTCCGGTATAGACATGTTTCTTTGTGAAAAAGGCTTAATTTATGACAGAATTTGTCGTTTGTCCTCAAAGCCTGTAAATTTATGATAGCAGAACCGCTTTTTTTTGCAATAGACGGAATGCACGGATTGTGAACAAATAAGGTCAAATTTCTGTACATAATTGCGGCAGATATGTTAGAATAAAAGAAAAAACACAGGGAGGAATATTCCAATGAAAGTTTTAGTGATAAACTGCGGCAGCTCTTCTTTAAAGTACCAGCTTATCGACAGTGCGACCGAAGATGTGCTTGCAAAGGGCTTATGTGAAAGAATCGGCATTGAAGGCAGTGCCATTACCCATCAGAAGGGCAGTGCCCCCAAGAAAAAAGAAGAAGTGGTATTAAACAATCACACTGATGCAGTAAAAGTGGTAATTGAAAAGCTGACCGATGCGGAAGTGGGCGTGATCGCTTCCCTTTCCGAAATCGATGCGGTGGGTCACAGAGTGGCGCACGGCGGCGAGAACTTCACCAGCTCTGCAGTGATCGACGAGGATGTTATCGCAGCAATCTCTGATTGTATCGAGCTTGCACCCCTGCACAATCCCGCAAACCTGATCGGTGTTCGTTCCTGTCAGGAAATCATGCCTGGCGTACCGCAGGTTGCTGTATTTGATACTGCATTCCATCAGACCATGCCCAACAAGGCTTATCTGTACGGACTTCCTTATGAATATTATGAAAAATACAAAGTGCGCCGTTACGGTTTCCACGGCACCAGCCATGATTTTGTTTCCAAGCGTGCAGCTGAGATTCTTGGCAAAGACAGAAAAGACTTAAAGATCATTGTTTGTCATCTGGGCAACGGTGCTTCTATTTCTGCGGTTAAGGGCGGTGAATCCGTGGATACTTCCATGGGTCTGACTCCCCTTGAAGGTCTGATCATGGGTACCAGAGCAGGCGATATGGATCCCGGTATTGTAAGCTTCCTGGCTGAAAAAGAAGGTCTGACCGCTGCAGAGGTAATCGATATCTGCAATAAGAAATCCGGTGTTCTTGGTCTGTCCGGCGGCTTCTCCAGCGATTTCAGAGATCTGGCAGAGGCAGCAGCAGAGGGCAATACCATGGCAGCAACCGCACTGGATGCTTATGCATACCGTGTGGGCAAATACATCGGTGCTTATGCGGCAGCGATGAACGGTGTTGATGCAATTGTATTTACCGCAGGCGCAGGTGAGAACAATGCAGAAGTGCGTGCGCTGATCGGTCAGTATATCGGCTTCCTTGGCACCAGCATCAATCCTGAGCGCAACAAGATCCGCGGTGAGGAAACCATCCTTTCCGAAGAGAATGAAAAGGTCGTGACCATGATCATTCCCACCAACGAAGAGCTGGCGATTGCAAGAGAAACTGTTCGTCTGGTGAAATAAGTACAGTTTGGTCTTTGATGTCTGGAGGTATATAATAAGATGGGAAATGTTTCAATGAATTCCATGCCTGCTTTTGCAGCAATGAAAGAACGCAGAAGTATTCGTAAATATAAGAGTGATATGGTTCCGAAAGAACTGATTGATCAGGTTTTGGAAGCCGGTCTGTATGCGGCCAGCGGCCGGGGACAGCAGTGCGTGATCACGATTGCGGTAACTGACAGAAAAATGCGCGACAAACTGTCTAAGATCAACGCAAAGATCGCCGGCATGCCTGAATCTTCTGATCCCTTTTACGGTGCACCTGTGGTGCTGATCGTACTGGCTGACAAAAACTGGCCGACTCATGTATATGACGGCAGTCTGGTAATGGGCAATCTGATGCTTGCAGCATATGAAGCCGGACTTGGCAGCTGCTGGATCCATCGGGCAAAGGAAGAATTTGAAATGCCCGAATACCAGGAACTGTTAAAAGAGCTGGGCATCGAAGGAGAGTACGAAGGCATCGGCCATTGTATTTTAGGATATGCCGACTGTGAACTGCCTGCGGCAGCCCCCAGAAAAGAGAACAGAATTTACTATATTTAATATCAGCAAAATAGTGAAGGGGCAGGATGTATGACACATCCTGTCCCTTTTTCATACGTGGAAATTTCATTTCCTGCATCGAGGCAGAACTGCTCTGCGGAGGTATTCATGCGTTGACAAGCAGCGAGGCTCAAAACCAAAGGCTTGCTTGTTTATGTCTTATTTTGTAACAACCCGCATGGCATGTGGGCGGATTTCCGTATAGTGACAGTCAGATACGTTTCTCAAGTTCCTTGATTTTCTGTTTGGCGCGGTCGATAGAAACACTTTCGGGTGTACCCCAATCCTGCGTCAGGATCTGGATATAGGTTTTCCATGCATTTACAGCTCCCTGCAGGTCATCTGTGATCTCACAGATCTGGGCAATGGCCATGGATGCATCTGTGTAACGCGGAGGCGGCTGTACAGCCAGTGTCTGTTCGTAACAGAAGATGGCTTTTTCGTACAGGCAGGCTTTTGCATAGATATCACCGGCAAAATTCCAGACACGCCAATCATCGGGGTTGGCATTTGTCAAGGTTTCCAGACGGTGCAGGGCATTTTCATGATTTCCTTGTTCCCAGAGAAGTTTGATGCGGTAAATTTCCGGGCGCAAAGGGAAGGAATCCGTATCAGGGAGGGAAAGCAGAAGTGCATCCAATCGATTGATGGCATCAGCAGCTTCCGTAAACCGTCCCACATGGAGAAGTTCAGTGATATACCATTGCAGTCCTTCGATAGAATGGGGATTATTGATCAGGAATTCCTGATAGTATCGGATCCGGTCAGCCTGATTGTCCAGATTCCAGTCCCCACATACACCCTGCTGGGCATCATTTAAATTGGCGTGGTTGTTATGATTTTCCGGGAAATGTGCCAATGCTTCTTTTGCGTAATATTCTGCCTTTTTCCGGTATTCATCTGCTTTGCGGTTAAAGAGCGCAGGCAGAAGCTGCAGGCAAAGTTCCTGATGTTTGGGATCATCCATATGGGATAACAGGAAACTGCGTGCATATTCAAAATCAGTGTCCTCAATGGTTTCCTGCAAAATGATCATGTTCTGGATACGCGTAAAATGTTTCTGGTCTGTCAGATCAAAAAGTTCATCAATGGTCACGCCAAGATATACGGAAATTTCAGGCAGCAGTGTGATATCAGGCAGTGTAAGATTGTTTTCCCACTTGCTGACAGCCTGCGGGGAAATATTTAGGGCAGCAGCCATCTGTTCCTGGGTGGCGGCTTTTTTGATGCGCAGTTCTTTACATTTTTTACCGAAGTTCATAAGTCCTCTCATTCCGGAAAGGAAAAATCCTATCCTGATTATATTGCAGCATGTTCGGGCCCGGTTACATTTGCTGATCTTAGTATAGCATCCGGGGAGTAAAAATACCATGACCGGCCCGGCAAGTAAACACAACCGGCGGTTGAGAAGAATGTGGAAAAGAAAAATGCAAAAACCCCTTGACTTTGACGCGGCGTCAAGGAGTATGATTTGCTTGAAAGGTGAGGCGATGTGGCGACATGGAATATGGCATTAAGGAATTAGCCCGGCTGACAGGAGTCAGCGCGAGGACATTGCGTTATTATGATGAAATTGGGATTTTGAAACCGTCAAGGGTAACGGAAGCCGGATATCGCTGTTATGCGCAGAAAGAGGTCGATCTGCTGCAGCAGATTCTGTTTTACAGGGAACGCGGATTTGCACTGAAAACCATACAGCGAATACTCTATGATAAAGAGTTTGACATGCTCAAAGCCATGGAAGAACATCTTGCGGCACTGGAAGAACAGAAAGCGGCTACGGAAGCGATGATCACGACGGTGAAAAAAACGATCCGTCATATGAAAGGGGAATGTGATATGAGTGATCAGGAAAAATTTCAGGCATTGAAACATAAGATGGTTTCTGAAAATGAGACCAAATATGGAAAAGAAGCCCGCGAAAAATACGGCACAGAACAGGTGGAAGCTGCAAACCGCAGGATGATGAACCTGACAGAAGAGCAGTTTGACAGATGGCAGAAGCTGGACACAGAGATTCTTAAGAAACTGGAAGAGGGCGTGAAAGCAGGGATAAAGGCGGACAGCAGCGAGGCAGGACAGATCGCAAAGCTGCATCAGGAGTGGATAAAGATTTCCGTTCCGAACTATACCGTACAGATGCATAAGGGAATTGCCGCCATGTATCTTGCGGATGAGCGGTTTACGGCATATTATGACCGGAATGTAAAAGGATGTGCACAGCTTCTGCATGATGCCGTGCAGACGTGGATCTGAGAATATAAATAGGGAATTTGGAAAGTATGTTATTGTATATTTTCCAAATTCCCTTTTTTATACCATTCGGAATACGCTGGCCTTACAGTGCCTTAAATGCTTCCAGCCATGCATTTTTGATTAGCTCATGACCTGCAAGGGTGGGATGTACACCGTCGGCGAGCCAGTAAGTGGGTTCGCATTTGGTGGCAGCTTCATCAAATTTATCCTGCAGCGTGATGAAAGGCAGACCGAATTTTTCAGCGACTTCCTTTGCTTTCTGCGCACGTTTGGGCACTTCGGTGGAGAAAAAGTCCCATGCTTTTTCGGTGGCAGGTCCTTTTAATACGA
The DNA here is from genome assembly GCA_017500935.1 of Lachnospiraceae bacterium. Taxonomy (GTDB): domain Bacteria; phylum Bacillota; class Clostridia; order Lachnospirales; family Lachnospiraceae; genus Gallintestinimicrobium. Next base: position 1,334 of record JAFVXW010000059.1, on the reverse strand, counting down.
AGGGCTCTATGATCATGATCTTGGTGTCGGGAAGCGCTTCCTTGATCTCTTCGATGAGCATGCAGTAAATTTTGAAGAATTTGTCATTGTCTACGCCATTTTGAATCTCAGCTTCATGCCATACATCGTTGACACCAATCAGGATGCTTAAAACATCGGGTTTTAAGTTGATAAAATCGCATTTGATGCGGGCATAGAGATCCACGATGCGGTTGCCGCCGATGCCTCTGTTTAAAAATTTGTACGCGCCGGGTGCTTCGTAGCCGAGTGCTGCGGTGATCAGTGCTGCATAGCCTTCGCCGTAAACAGTGTCCACTTCTCTGGAGCGGCCGCAGTCGGTGATGGAATCACCCTGAAAAAGAATTGTTTTCATGAGATAGCCTCCTTGGAATTTATTTTTATTGTTATCAGTACCAGTTGCTGATAATGGTACCGTCCTGCAGGTGCAGATTTTTATATTTTACATTATCAAATTTGACGCTGTTGTACTGTACATCACCCCAGCAGTCGCAGACGATACCGTCCAGGATCGCCCGGCATAGCAGCATTTCGTTGGTGGTATAGGGATAGGCGTCCGGGATATTGGAGGATTCATAAATAACGCTCCAATCCTCATCCACAGTATGGGAAGGCTTGAACAGATCGTATCCTTCCCAGAACCCATCACTGTCACCCATGTGCGCCGCCGCCAGCATGATGTCTACCAGAGACCAGCCATATATCTGGGGCAAAGGCTCACACAGATCGTAGCGGTGGGTGTAAGCATTGCGTTCATATTGATCCAACTCATAAAGCGGAAGGAAAGAAATGGGATTCAAAGGGATAGGATGTTTCATTTTTCCGTATTCGTATTCTTTCCAGTCTCCTTCATAGGTCATGTACATGTTCAGCTTGGGATGGATCAGTTTTTCAAAGGCAAGACCGTCTGTCAGGATCTGTTCCCATTTTGCAGCTTCCGGACAGGAGATGCCCCATTCTTTCATTGCCTTTAATGCAATCGTAAGCGTATATCTGGCGGCATAAAGAGAACACAGATAATTCTTTTTGCCAAAACCGCCCAGTTCATCCTGCCCCATAGCAGGTTGGATGTCGATGTCCCAGGTTTTTCCGTTGAATTTTGCACCGGAGGCAAAAAAGTCGGCGCTTTCTTTGATGATGCTCCAGGCATAGGTTTGGCGCCAGTGGGAATCCGGAATATGAGCGGCGGTTTCCCATGCCAGTTTGGCAGGATAAACCGAGTTGTGAACCTCATACATGAAAACATAGGGAGCGGTTCCGTCCGGAAGATGGTCTTTGCCGTCATCCACAGGGAACTCCCAGGTCCACATAACGCC
>JAFVXW010000058.1 GCA_017500935.1 Lachnospiraceae bacterium | reverse complement strand
GGAATGGCGGTATAATCAATCTAATATGCACTTTTAGTAAAAACAGCAGCAAAAAACGAAAGAAGGTCAAAAAACCATGAAATTAACAGAACTTTTTGCAAAAGACCAGGTAAACCTGTCTTTTGAAGTGTTTCCCAACAAAAAACCTGAAAATCTGGAAAGTGTGAAAGCAAAAACAGCAAAAATTGCAGAACTGAAACCTGCTTTCATGTCCGTTACATATGGTGCCGGCGGCGGCACAAGCCAGTTTACACTGGAAATTGCAAAAAATATTCAGGATAACTGCGGCGTGCCTGTTCTGGCACATCTGACAGGCGTTTCCTCTACAAAGGAAATCGTTGCACAGCGCATCGAAGAACTGAAGGCAGCGGGCATCCAGAACATCATGGCACTGCGCGGTGACCTGACACCCGAAATGGAAGGTCAGGACAGAACAAACTGGGCTTATAAATATGCTATCGATCTGATCCGCGAACTGAAGGAAAAAGGCGATTTCTGCATTGGCAGTGGCTGCTATCCTGAAGTACATCCCGAAGCAGCAAATATGCTGGAAGATATTCGTCATATCAAGGAAAAGGTGGATGCAGGCTGTGATTTCCTGACAAGTCAGCTGTTCTTTGATAACGGCATTTTCTATGATTATCTGTATAAAGTAAGAGAAGCCGGCATTGCTGTTCCTGTGATCCCCGGTATCATGCCTGTAACAAATGCAAAGCAGATGGAACGCTCCATCGGAATGTCCGGTTCTTTCATTCCCAGACATTTCAAAGCACTTCTGGAAAGATACGGCCACAATGATGCAGCCATGAAACAGGCTGGCATCGCTTATGCCACAGAGCAAATCATCGACCTGTATGCAAACGGCGTGAAAAATGTACATGTATATACAATGAACAACCCCGATGTTGCAGAAAAAATCATGAACAATGTGAAGGATCTGCTGGGATGATGATTTACACAAAGAATTATCCGGCACCTGAGTTAAACGAGAGGGAATGTCTGCGCTATGCGGGTACCACACCACAGGCGATCTCTGCGGAAGAACGCACGCTTTTTGAATCCTGCCTTGCAGAAGTAGGGAACAAACTGACCTATAAGGTCTGCTGGGGCAGATTTCCTGTGAAAAGAGGGGAAAACATCCTTGATTTTGGATTTTTACAGACGGATTCCAAAGCCCTGATGAAAAATCTGGAGGGGTGCGAGGAAGTCATTGTTTTTGCGGCCACCATCGGTTTGGAAATCGATAGATTGATCCGCAGATATACGAACCTTTCTCCCGCAAAGGCACTGTTCTTTCAGGCCATTGGTGCAGAACGGATCGAAAGTCTCTGTGATGCCTTCTGTGAGGAATTGAAAGAAGAAGGTCTGAAGCTGAGACCCCGCTTCAGTCCCGGTTATGGCGACCTGCCTTTGGAATTACAGAAGGATATTTTCCGTGTGCTGGATTGTCCCAGAAAAATCGGTTTATCTTTGAATGAAAGTCTTCTGATGTCTCCTTCCAAGTCCGTAACAGCCATTATCGGTATCGGCAAAGAAGAAATAGAAGCAGAAAATAAATGCGGCGCATGTCAGAAAGCAGACTGTGCCTACAAAGGATGAAGTATATGAAATTGTTGGATTACCTGAAAAATAATCTCTTATATCTGGACGGCGGTATGGGTACACTGTTGCAGGCGGAAGGC
>JAFVXW010000057.1 GCA_017500935.1 Lachnospiraceae bacterium | reverse complement strand
CTTTCCATCCTGCTGTTCGGTGCGCCCGGTACCGGTAAATCCATGTGTGCGCAGGTTATTGCTCATGAACTGAATCTGGAACTGTACCGTGTTGACCTGTCCAAGGTCATTGATAAATATGTTGGTGAAACAGAAAAATCTATTTCCATGATCTTCCGTGAAGCAAAGAAGTGTAATGTGGTTCTGTTCTTTGATGAATGTGATACTTTGTTTGCAAAGCGTTCCGATGACGGCGGCAGCAACCAGGCTTCCAATAACAACAAAACAGCCCTTTTGCTGCAGGAAGTAGAAGCCTATGACGGGGTTTCCGTTCTGGCGACCAACTATAAGCATAACATTGACCCTGCATTCTTCCGTCGTATGAAATATATCGTGGAATTCGAATTCCCTGATGTGGATACAAGGGAAATGCTGTGGAGAACGACCATTCCCAAGAGCACGCCTCTGGGTGAGGATGTGGATATCCGTTTTCTGGCGGAACGTTTTGAATTCGTTGGTGGTAACATCAAGAACTGTATCCTGAATGCGGCATTCCTTGCGGCTGCGGAAAATGGAGAGGAGGTCTGCATGAGACATTACCTGCAGGCCATCCGTTATGAATTTATCAAGGTTGGTAAGGTATTTACCAGAGCGGACTTTGAACCTTATGCTCATATGGTCGGCTTGTAAGGAGGGATTTTCATGCGTGTAACAGAAGCGTTGATCCGTCAGAACAATATGAACCGAATGAAGAAAAAGCAGAATCAGATCGATGCGGAAGATGACGAACCAACCCAGGCATATAAGGAGCAGAAACTGGAATGGTGGAGCATCAATCAGCAGAAATCCACCTTTGCCTCTCCTATGGATGATGGCATCAACAGCAGAGAAAGTGTATTTGACCGACAGGCGGTTTTTCGGACGAAAGAAGGATAAAGATGATCTCTGATATGAATTGGATGAAGCGTATGCTTTCTCATAATGTGCGTATGCCCATGTCTATTATCACAGGCTACGGGGAACTGCTTCGACAGGGGCTTCTTTCCCCTGAGGAACAGCAGGGTATCATCAGAGATATTTGTGATAATATCAATTATATGAATGATGTGCTGAAGGTGGTTCTGGATGAAGCGGAAGACGGGCAGACTGCTGAAAAGGTGGATCTTACGCAGATCATTGAACGGACTGCCAGCTTTGTGCAGGAAGTGGCCCGCAAGATCCCCGTCACGATTTCTGTCAGAACAGAACGGCCCCAGATGTACGCGGAAGCGAATTCTATCTCTGTTATGCGTGTGCTGTATCATCTGTTTGAAAATGCACTGAAATATCTGCCGCCCTACGGCAATATCAGTATTAACGCCTATTATGCCGGGGAAAAGAATATCCTTGTGGTTTTTAAGGATGATGGCAGAGGGATCAATGAAAAAGAAATGAAAAATCTTTTTGAAAAAGGTTACAGAGGCCAGAACAGCAGCGGCAAAGGCGGCAGTGGTTATGGCTTGTATGAAGTGAAACAGCTGATGGAACAGAATGGCGGAACCGTAGAGGTTTCCAGCAGAGAAGGTGGAGGTTTTTCGATTTATCTGATGTTTTCTGTTTATCCGGAGGGGAAGGAAGTGAAGGTAGATGGAACGGATCTTATTGGTTGAGGATGATAAAAATCTGTCCT
>JAFVXW010000056.1 GCA_017500935.1 Lachnospiraceae bacterium | reverse complement strand
CTACCAACTGAGCTATCTGGGCATTCAACGCTGCATAGCACCTGCAACGTTGATTATTTTACAGAGTTCTTTGCTTCTTGTCAACACTTTCAAACAAAAAAACATATAATTTTATATATTATCCGCTCTTCTACCTTATTTCAGATCAAGATCGGTATCCAGCCACCACTGTAAAACAGCCTGAATCCACTCATCCCAGTATTTCCACTGATGATCCCCGGCGGTTTCCTTACAGGTCAGGTCATAGCCCAGTTTCTTAGCTTCTGCCCAGGCTTTGACATTATCTTCATATAAGAAGTCTTCCGTGCCGCACCGTGCAAAAAGACGCGGTTTTTTCTTCTTTTTCGCATTCTTTTTCAGAAGTGCCAGAACATCGTTATCGCTTCCGGCAACGGCATTCAGATCACCGAAAATACCGGTAAACAGAGGGGAATTTTCCTTTGTTTTCAGATTACGTTCGATACTGCCGCCGATATCCAGCGCGCCGGATAAAGATGCTGCCGCGCCGAAGCTGTCGCAGGCGCGAAGTCCGATCTTCCACGCGCCGTAGCCGCCCATGGACAGGCCTGCAACCAGATTATCTTCGCGCTTGTCAGACATCTGCGGGAAAAATTCACGGCAGATTCTGGGAAGTTCTTCCGCGATGTAGGTATAGTAGCGCATTCCGTATGCAGTATCTGTATAAAATCCCAGATGGGTGGTGGGCATTACAACCGCAATCCCAAGCTGGCTCACATAACGTTCAATAGAGGTACGGCGCTGCCAGATCGTATGATCGTCGCTCATGCCGTGCAGCAGATATAAAGTTTTATATTTACCTTTTTTTGCGGTGGATTCCATACCGATCTGACCATTGGTCTGCTGGGGCAGGATCACATCCATATTTACACACATTCCCAATACATCCGAAAAGAAATTTACGTGCAGAAGTGCCATTTTTCGTCCCTCCATAAGAGCTTTTCTTTTATTTTATCACTGCAGTGTCAAAAAGGAAACTGTTATTCCGACTTTTCTATAGGCTGCCGTGTTTTTGCGCCGGTCTTTTCCGCCATATCAGTCAGCCGCTTTTTCACTGCTGTCACCACTGTCACCGCCGTCATCTTCATTTACCTTATCTGAACCGGCTGCCGCCCCTGTCGCTGCTGCCTCTGCAGCTTCTTTCAGATCCAGCGCCATGTTTCGCGCGTTGACATGCTGTCCCAAAAGCTTATACAGGGTAGCCGCCGCGGGAACGCCCAGCAGCATACCCAGCACACCCATAAAACCGCTGCCGACAGTCACTGCCGCGAGCACCCACAGTCCGGGCAGACCGATGGAATTTCCCACAACCTTGGGATAGATCACATTTCCTTCTATCTGCTGCAGAACAAGGATAAATACAATAAACAAAAGTGCCTTCACCGGATCTACGGTCAGGATCATAAATGCCCCGACTGCCGCACCCAGATACGCTCCCACTACAGGGATCAGGGCGGTCACACCGGTAAACACGCCGACCATCAGCGCATACGGGAATCTGAATATCAGCATACCCATCGTACAGAGAAATCCCAGGATCAGAGCCTCAATACACTGTCCGATAATAAAGGAAGAAAAAGCCGCATCAGCGGTTCTGATAAAGGTCCAGCCTCTTTTTGCCCATTTTTCAGGCACATAGGCACGCACAAGGCGATGCAGCTGATCTCCCAGTTTTTCTTTGCTGCTTAAAATATAAATGCAGAAGATCAAAGAGATCACAAAATTCACCACCGCGCCGAACACGCTTCCGACAATGGAAACCGTGGAATTGAGCAGTCCGCTCACGCCGGTCTTTAAATAACTCCAGACATTATCCCCCAGTGTTTTCCAGTCAATCTGCAAATTCTGAAGTTCTTCTTCGATCGCAGGAAATTCATCCGAATAAGTCAGCACCCATGCCGTCACGTTTTCCACAAATACAGGGATTTCCTGACCGATCAGCACAAAGGTTTTGGTCAGTTCAGGGATGACCAAAAGCAGAATCAGTGCGATCACCAATAAAATCATCAAAAGTGCCAGAACCATACAGACCGGCCTGCGGCTGGCAGTCACCCATTTTTTATCTGAACGCGGAAAATAAATCTTTTCCAGCTTTCTCATGACAATATTTAAAATATACGCAAACACCGCTCCCAGGATCAGGGGCGTCAGAATCCCCCAGAGCCCTTTTGCGCCTGCGATGATCACATCAAAATAAAGAATCCCCAGCACCAGCGCTGCTGCCAGCAGCATATATCTGACTATATGCACATCCATTTTTCTTTTCAAAATCCGGCATCCTCCTTATTCTGCTTCCATTTTCCGGAAGCGTTGTCCTCCTCCAGAGGCTCCCACTGTTTACGGTCGATCATTTTGCGGATTCCCTGCATCCGGTTGTCCACCTGACAGATGGTATCCGCACATTTGCGCAGTTCATCCGCGATCCTGTCCGCATGCGCGATATCCTGCTTGTATTTGAGCTTGTGTTCCAGACTTGCCCAGAAATCCATGGCGATGGTGCGAAACTGCACTTCCGCACGGACATGTTTTTTCCGGTCAGACAAAAAAATCGGCACTTCCAGAATCAGATGCAGACTGCGGTAACCGTTGGGCTTTGGATTTGCAATATAGTCCTTGATCTCCACGACCACAATATCATCCTGCTGCATCAGCTTCTTTGCCAGAAAATAAATATCCTCCGGGAAAGAACAGATCACGCGCACACCTGCAATATCAGACAGATTCGCTTCGATCGTCTCAGGTGTAAGCTCCCATCCTTTGCGCTGCACCTTCTCCACGATACTGTGCGGCGATTTCAAACGCGTTTTGATCGTCTCAATGGGATTACGGTTATACTGCAGGGAAAATTCCGAATTCAGCACCCTGAATTTGGTTTCCACCTCCAAAATAGCACAATGATACTGCATCATGAGCTTTTTGTAGCGCTCGTCTTCAAAAAAAATCTCTTCCGGGTATTCCCGCTCTTTTACTTCTGTATTTTCTGCCATATGTCCTCACCTTTTGCATCCATTTTTTCAATGGTTTATAAATAAAAGTATACGCCCGTACTTATTTTTTACAAGGTATTGGGAACAGTCTTTCTGAAAATTTTAGATTTGTGCAGAAACAGTTTTATCTTCCATAATTTATGCTATACTGAAAACAACACTCACACTCCGGAGGACCGCAAATGAACGCAGAAAAATTCCCCAAAATCCGCCCTGTCACACTGGCAGACCGCGAAATGACCGTTGCTTTTTTTGACCAGATGGGCGGCGAATCACGCTCCTTTTTCAACCGTGCCGACGGCAACCGCAATGCCATGTTAAACTGTTTTGACACCCCCAATTTAAACCGCCGCAACTTCATCGCCGTCGAGACCATGCCTGACGGAACAGAGCGGATCGCCGGTCTTGTCTTTTTGTGGGCTCTTAACACCAAAACTCCCTGGCTTGGCATCGCTGTGGCAGAGGACTGGAAAGGAAAACATCTGGGACGCGAACTGATCGCTTATGCCAGAGAATACTGTCTGCAGCATGAAAAATGCGGCATTTTCCTGACAACCCATATGGCAAATCTGCGCGGTCAGGGACTCTATACCCGCTGCGGATTCCAGCATCTGGGAACCGAAAAATCCGGGGAACTTCTTTTCTTTATGCCTTTTGCGGACAAAGCACCCACAGAGGACGGAACCATCTGAATCCCAATATATCTTAATAAAAAAATGAGGCTGTGCAGAATGTCTGGCTGATATGTGCCCTTACAGGGCACTCACACCACTTCTGCAGCAGCCTCTTTTGGTTTCTAAACTTTCATGGATTGCTTCGCGTAAAGCGCTTCCGCAATCACCGCCGGTATGCGCAATCCGGGCTATTGCCCTGCTTACAGCGCCAGCTTATAACACTGATAAATATCCTCTCTGCTCATCTTGGGATGGCCGTTTAACAGACCGTCAGGACCAAAGCTTACAGAAACCACTTCATCGGTCAGGGAATCCAAATCAGCTTCTGTCGCGCCAAACTCGCTGATGCGGGTCTGCACCCCCTTAGCAATAGCCAGTTTTTCCAGCTTCTGCCAAGCTTCATGGAGGCTGCAGCCAAATACGTTTTCAGCCAGCATCACATATTTCTGATTGTCGGAACGGGTCTCAAAATATTTCATCCAGGAAATCATCATACAGGTCAGAGTTGCACCGTGGGTCGCATTGTAGCGCGCACTCAGCACATGTCCCATCTGATGCATGGGGGTAAAGCCAAAAGTACCGGAAGTCATCCAGCCGTTTAAGGCTACGGTTGCCGCCCACATCATCACGCCGCGGGCCTGCACATCACCCGGATTTTCCCAAACCTGCTCCAGCGCCTCAAAAGTTGCACGCATCACGCCTTCCTGCATGCGGTTATGCAGAGTCAGATTGGTGTCAGGATCGCCGTTGATATACGCTTCCATAACATGCGCCACAATATCGATACCGCCGCAGGCAGTCTGGTAGGGAGGAAGACCTGTAGTCAAAGTCGGGTCCATGATCGCTGCCTTTGCATACAGACAGCCGGGTTCCCATACATAGCTCTTTTGTCCGGATGCGTCATCTGTCACCACGCCGATAGGATTCATTTCGCTGCCGGTGCCTGCCAGTGTAGGGATCGCAATATAAGGCAGAGCCTTGGTGGGAGGAATGGCTGTCACATCGCTGTGGGAAAGCATCAGCATCTTTGCGATATCATGCTCATAAAAAACACCTGCCGCAATGACTTTGGTGCAGTCGATCACGCTGCCTCCGCCCAGACCGATCAGCAGATCAATGTCGTTTTCCTTACAAAGCTCCACACCGCGTTTTGCCTGGGAAGTTCTGGGATTTGCGGTAACTCCCTTAAAAACGATGCAGGACACGCCTGCCTTTTCAAGGCTCTCATAAATCGCTTCGATGGTTTCTGCAAAAAAATCGCACTCTGTATAGGTTACCAGCATAGCCTTTTTGCCGTAAGCTGCCGCATAAGTGCCGACCTGATTCAGAACACCTTCACCAAACACAACTTTGACCGGGTTGTAATATTCAAAATTTTCCATAAAACAAATTCTCCTGTTTTAAAATATGTGTACATCAATAATTATCCGCAGATGCGCTTTCCTTTACCGCACCTTCCACCCAGATGCCTGCTTCCTGCAGAATCTTCACGGTGGAATTGACGCCGATACCGAAGCGGGTACATCCGGCATCGATCATTTCCAGCATGGTTTCCAGATTGCGGACGCCGCCTGCTGCCTTGATCTGTGCGCTGTCGCCGATGGTGTCGTGGATCAGCTTGATGTGATGTACGGTGGTGGGTTTGTCAGCCCAGCCGGTTCCGGTCTTTACAAAGGAAGCACCGCTCTTTACTGCGATCTCTGCACCTTTGCACAGCTCATAGTCGGTCAGATATGCCACTTCCTGAATGACTTTTAAGGGAGTGTCGCCGATTGCCGCCTTTACTGCCGCGATATCGGCAGCCACCACATCATAATCGCCGTTCTTCAACGCAGTCACATTCTGCACCATGTCGATCTCCTGACAGCCCAGTGCTTTCTGGATCATGGCGCTCTGCACCTTGATCTGTGTCAGGTCATTTCCGTGGGGAAAGCCTACTGCACCGCCTACAATAACTTCGGGGGTGTCTTTGAGCTGTTCGATCAGCCATTCGGTGTAATAAGGCATGGAAAAACAGCAGATAAACTTATACTGTTTTGCCAGCTCGATCATCCTATACATTTCTTCAAAGCTGGAATTGGTTTTTACGCAGCTGATATCGATCATTCTAGGTAAATTCTTGTAATCCATTTTTTCCTCCATCTCAGGCCATAGAGCTGCCCGCTTCTTCTTTGCTGAATCTCTCAATAAACTCCAGTTTCACGGAATCGGAAAGTTCATAGAAATATCTGCTGTGTCCGCCGATGCGCACGATCAGATTTCTGTATTTATCCGGTTCGGCATATGCTTTTTTCAAAGTTTCGGGGCTGAGTGCATTCACCTGCATCTGCATGCCGCCGTTTGCCAGATAGGTTTTGATCAGGGCTCCGATCTTTGCTTTCTTATCCGGATTATCCATATTTCTTGCCGCAAAATGCACATCCAGTGCCTGACCGCCGCTTAATCGTTTCTGGTCAATTCTTGTGGCAGACATCACGATCGCTGTAGGCCCGTTGTTTCTGGCCTCATTGGCAGGACCTGCATTTTTATTGACAGGCTCTCCGGCAAGGCGGCCGTCCAGCATGGCGGGAAGCTTTGCGCCTCTGTCCACATCGGCATTGAGTGTGTGCAGACTGGAAAGATAACGGGTATCGCCCTCCCAGTTCTCCTCGCAGATATCTGTCATGATTCCCAACAGTCTGCGGGCCTTTTCATCCGCCTTTACATTGTTCTGACCGTACTTGGGACAGCTTAAAATATCTTTGCGGATCTGTTCGTAACCTTCAAAATTGTGGATCGCTGCGGTTACCAGCTCATCAATTGTGTACTTTTTCTCTTCAAATACCAGTTTTTCCACTGCCCCCAGCGCATCTGCCGCATTGGCAAAGGCAAACTGCTGCACGATGATATCCAGATACTTGGAACCGCCGCAGTAACGGTCGCATCCCAGTTCAATACAGTCATGCCCCACCGCAGAAAGCCAGGGATTCGGCTCCTGTCTGCGCAGCTCCAGATCCTTTAAGCAGTATTCTTTTACCCATGCAAACAGCTCCTTGCTGTAACGTGTATACTGCTCGCAGATTTCATCCACATTATTATAAGAAGATTTCGGTTCTGTTTGAAAAGGCAGCGGGAACTCTCCCCTGAAAGGCTTACCGTTATTTAAGGCAAGTTCCAGCGGCAGATGCATATTGGTGTTGATGCCCCAGGAAGCCATGACATTTTCACCTGGGAATACCAGCTGCATACAGGTGCTCACCTGATAGGTTTTTGCTTTTTCCGTTGTAAAACCGCGGCCCTTTACAGCCTCGAAGCATTCGTTTTCACTGTAAAAAGTAGGCTGACCGATTTCAAAAAGACTGCTGTCCACCAGTGCATCCATCAGTTTGGCCGGTGTTTTGGGATTGATTCGCACTGCTAAAAGCGGTGCACGTCTTCTGCTGGCTTTTTCTGCAGAAACCACCAGATAGGAAAGGTCGTTTGTCAGATCATTGCCGTCATCATCGATACCGCCGATACAAAGTGCACAGTCCTGACCCTCATAAATATCCAGCATGTAAAAAAGCTGTACCAGAAGCTCCTGCATCTGCGCATCCGTCCATCCCTGTTCCTTGGATTTTAAATAATACGGATATACATACTGGTCAAAGCTTCCAAAGGAAACCGATACCCAGCCGTCATCGGAGATGCAGTTTAAGGAATACAGAAAATAAAGTGCCTGGATCGCTTCATAAAAATCCTCCGCCGGTTCCATCGGCACCTTGCGGCAAACCTTTTCGATCCGCAAAAGGCGCTGTTTTTCAGCTTCATCCTGCGCATCCGCCGCCATTTTGGCTGCCAGATCGGCATAGCGCTCTGAAAAAATACGGCTGGCTTCCAGTGCCTGCTTCATGGCTTTGAGATAAACAGCCTTCTCACTGTCAGGTTTTGCCTTTTCAAGCTGCAGCTCCACTTCTTTGACATAAGAATTCAGACCACGCTGCAGAATCTGTCTGCAGTCCATCAGATCATGGCTTCTGTCAAATCCGTTGGCATTAAATACAAATTCTCTGTCCAGCGTCCATCTGGGGTGATCCGCCGGATAATTGGTCATCAGAATATTGGGATAATTTCTGGAAAATTCCAGAATTTCCTGCGGTTCTTCCCCTTCCGGGTAACCATACCAGCCTGCAAACAAGTCTTTTTCTTCAATATAAATCGGAATATCTTCCAGATATTTGCGGAATAAAAATGCTTCTCTTTCCGGTGCTGTCATGCCCAAAACCGCATCTTTGTATACCACGTCTCTGGCATATGCTCTGTTGGTTGTGTAAAAATATTTCATAATACACTTCTCCTTTTGCTCTGCAGGTTATTTTCCCTGCGCACTGCTGATGATCTGCCGCAGCTTTGCCATCTGTTCCTCATCCGGTGCTGTAAAAAGCTCTGCCTCCCCATATCCAAGAGTCAGGTATTTTTCCCGTCCAAAGGTATGATAGGGCAAAAGCCTTACTTCAACGGCATGAACTACATCTGCGGCGATCGCCGCGATTTTTTCCATCTCTTCTTTGGAATCATTGATCCCACAGATTACCGGCACCCGAATATAAATGGGTTTTCCCGTTTCATCCAGACGCTTTAAATTTTCAAGGATCCGCCGGTTTGAGCAGCCGGTTCCTTTTACATGTGCCTCTTGCGAGCCAGCCTTGATATCAAACAAAAAATAGTCCGTCCAGGGCAGTACTTTTTCAAAGTTTTCCCACGGCACATTTCCTGCCGTGTCCACTGTGATCGTCGGCGCCCCCAATTTTCTGCAGATTTTTGCGGTTTCTGCCACAAAATCCGCCTGCAGAAGCGGTTCTCCGCCGGAAAAAGTCACGCCGCCATTGTTTTTATAGGCAAATTTGTCACGGACAGCCAATTCTGCCAGCTCCTGCGCCGTATAGACTTTTCCGCTTTTGGTCAAGGCCTGCGCCGGGCAGCTTTCCATGCATTTTCCGCACAGCGTACAGTTTTCAAAGGCAAGGGTATGTCCCCCCTGCGCATCAAAATGATGTACGCCGTTTGGACAGACTGCCTGACAGGCTTTGCAGCCGACACATTCTTTTTCATTGTATTGCAGCAAAATCTCTCCCTGCAGCCCTTCCGGGTTATGACACCATCTGCATCTTAGGGAACATCCCATCAAAAACAGGGTGGTGCGGATTCCCGGTCCGTCATGCAGCGAAAATCGCTGTATATTAAAAACATTTCCTGTCATTTTTTCGCCTCATTGTTCAGAAACCGCCTTCACCGGTTTCAGGCATCGGCTGCCTTACCGGTCAGGATGCCTCCGGAATACGGCTGATGACATGCTCCTGCATTTCCTCGCTCAGATCCACAAATCTTGCGCTGTAGCCCCAGACACGAACAATGACATCCTTGTGTTTTTCAGGTTCTCTCTGCGCTTCTCTCAAAAGCTCTCTGTCGTAAATACCGATGGTCATGTTGCCCAGGCCACAGGCAACCATCATCTGATCCAGACCATCCAGCACTTCCAGTCCCTCCGCATCGCTGTTGCCCAGATTTCTGGGAAGTGTGATATGAAATACCGTGATGCCGCAGGCCTTGTCGATGGCTTCTTTTGCCTTTGCCACGGATAAAATCTGTGCGGTGGGGCCATTGACTGCCTTACCGGGAGTTGCACAGAAATGCTCTGCGATGGAATCCGCATATTTTCTGCCGTCGGGAGTTGCGCCGATAGAATGCGCCTCATCCACAAAACGCCAGCCGTACAGTGCAGGCATAATGGCAAAACCGGTTTCTTTTCTGTATTCGATCAGCCAGTCACAGAAATGATTTGCGATATCAGCTGCGATCAGATCCACTTCATCAATATCATTGCCAAACTTGGGTGCAGCCTCCAGCTGGCGGCGCATTACTTCATAGCCTTCATAGTTTACAAGGATCGCTTCCCTGATCTGGGGAACAGTATATAATTTCTGCTCAAATACCACTTTTTTCACTGCCATCAGACAGTCTGCCGCGGTGGGGATGGAGCCGGAGAACATCATATTGTCTTCAAAAATAAGACCGCCGCTGCGATAATCCTTACCGGATTCCAGTACGCTCTCAAAACTGCCGTTTACCAAAACGGAAGATGCCACACCGGTCATGTTGCTTTCATGCATACGCTTTAATCGCGCCGCACGGTTTCTTACCTGGAAACGGTACTGTGCCAGGAATTGCTGATAAAACTCTTCAAAGGTTTCACAGTCTTCGGGACGGCCTGACTCAAAACCGGGCTGTGCCTCAGATTCCACAAATGTAGGTTTGTTATTTTTATTCCAGTATTTGGAAGGTCTTCTGTAAGTACATCCGGACCAGGAGCCGTTGTTGAATGCCAGTTCAAAGGTTGCCACACAGTCCAGAGGCAAAAATTCAATGGCACTGATGCCGTCCAGCATCACTTCGCAGCAGCCGTCATTGGTATACTGACAGGCCAGTTCTTCCGGAACGCCAAAACGCATCAGCGCAGGGATCACCATATCGTCATTGTAAAGAGTTCCCTGACCGATACCCATCAGCTGCACTTCTTTTACTGCCTGATAAATATCGGGATGCAGATTTTTATGTAAACGGATCGCGATATGCGGATCTGTGGATCTGCAGATTTTGGTTGCTTCCAGCATCAGCACAGTCACTCTGCTGCCCGCATCGGAGCCGTCCGCATTGCGTCCGCCCAGCATAATGTTTACCAGAGTATCACCGCTGCCGCTTGCATATAAAAGATTCCAGAAATTCACCAGAATATCCAGCGCCTCTTCTTCTGTCAGATAACCGTCTGCAATGTCTTTTTCAAAATAGGGGCGCATACGCACATCCAGTCTGCCGATATCGCCGCCAAAACCGGAGGAACGCATTTTCCACATCAGATACATCAGCTGCATTGCTTCATCAAAATGCACCGGTTCTCTCTCTGAAAGTGCTTTCAAATTGTCTGCGATATGAAGCAGGCGTTCATCGCCATTTGCTGCCACCAAAACTGCCTGTGCATAACGGGCAAAATAATCACCGATCGCGTTGTATACAACTGCGATGGATTCCAGCAGCTCTTTTTGTGCTGCGCTTTCTGCTTTCTTTGCATTTTCCTGTGCCTGTTTTGCCACGCCGCGCACGCCCAGTCTTAAATAAGTGGTTCCCAGCGGAAAATGCAGGTTGTCGCCTTCAAACATGGCAGTGCCCGCAGCGACAAACTCATTGACAATGCCGGCGATTTTTCCGTTCTGCGGCACAGGAGTCGGAAGTGCCGCCAATATTTCCAGCGAATTTGCAACGATCGATTCGTACATAAAAATTCCTCCTTACTTTTCTTAAAATGCCTTAGCAGAAGTGCAGAACATCAAACGGACCGCCAGGCATTTTTTCTGTTACACATCATCAGCCGCGAAGCTGCGCCCACATATCTCCAAGGTCAGAGCATGCATCACACAGTTTCTGATAAATCGGCATTACTTTCTGATAATATTCATGATTTTCCATTCGGGGCTGACAGACGGTCAGACCTTTATGCACTTCACGAAGCGGCATAAAATCCTGCCACAGACCGCTGCCCACAGCAGCCAGTGCCGCCGCGCCCAAAGATGCCGCATCCTGACGCACTCTGGACACCGCAACTTCCTTGCCGAACACATCTGCATAGATCTGTCTGGAAACCGCCCCTTTTGCACCGCCGCCAACGACTAACAGACGTTTGCCCAGCTGACCTGATTTTTCCAGCGGCTGCGCGGTTGCACACAGATGCATGGCAATTCCTTCAAATGCAGCTCTTGCCACATCAGCTTTAGTGTGACCCAGCTCCATATTAAAAAGGCATCCTCTGATGTTGGGAGATTTATCCGCAGAAGATCCTCCTGCCAGACAGGGATTGTACATCAGGCCATGTGCACCTGCCACGGACTGCTCTGCCAGTGCGCCGATCTCATCAAACCGGCCGCTTCCTGTGATATCCGGAAAGAAATTGTCAGCTGCCCATGCCAGCGCGCTTCCGGATGCAAAAATGCCCAGACTGGGAATAAAATGCCCCGGCACACAATGCGCAAAGGTATATACCATATTGTCATAATCCACCACCGGCTTATTGGCGGAAGCTGTGATCCATGCGGAGGAACCCAAAGATGCATACACATCTCCCTCCTCAAAACAGCCTGCGCCCAGCGCCATACAGGCATTGTCCACGCCGCCTGCCGCCACCGGAATTCCTTCTGCAATTCCAAGCTCCTGCGCCGCTTTTGCCGTTACATGACCGATGATCGCATGAGAAGCCACGATTTCGGGCATTTTTTCCAGATCCACACCTGCTGTTTTTGCGTAATCAGCACGGTAGCAGCCTTTTTTGAGGTCATACAAACCACAGCCTGACGCGTAGGAAATATCCGTCACCGCATTGCCGGTCAGATATAAATTGACAAAATCCTTGGTACCGATGAATTTGGCCGCCTTCTCATATACTTCAGGCTCATTGTCCTGATACCACATGATTTTAAATAAGGAATATAACTCCGCCGGAAATCCGTTTCCTGTGGTTTCATACCATTCCTTATGACTTGCTTTTTCAAAAAAACGCTCTGCCTGCGCTCTTGCTCTGGCATCCGACCAGATGGGCATAAATTCCACCAAAAGATTGCCCTGCGCATCCACCGGGATCGCCCCCAGAGAATGACCGGACACACCGATGCCGCAAACTTCTGCCTCCGGCACTTCCTTACTCAATGCCCTGCAGGCTTCCCTGATCTGAACGATCCAGTCCATCGGCCGCTGCTGCCGCCAGTCAGGCTGCGGATAATACGTCTCATATTCTCCATATCTGGAGCCCAGAAGCTGTCCTTCTTCATTAAATAAAGAACATTTTACGCCGCTGGTTCCAAGGTCAAAGGCCAATAATGCTTTCATATGCCCTCCTTTGCTGCGCATTTTTTCACGACAGGCTGACCGGAAGGCGCAGTTCTCCCGTTCAGCCGCTGCTATCTTATTTTCAGCATAACATAATTATGTTTAATGGTCAATATCGTTTATTTGCACACAAACATAATGATGTTTGTGTGATGTTTTGGTCAAAAAATAATCCCATGAAAAACAGATCTTTGTCCTGCTTTTCATGGGATTGTTCCTTTATCAATATCAAACTGTGTGTACATCAGGCGATCACGCGCTTTGCCGCCATCACCGCATACCTTCTCCGATAAACACTTCATACTCGTACATCTCCGCCACAATGTCCACAAAATCCACTTCACAGGGATGTGACCCCTGATAACAGACACGCTGCACATTAAAAAGTGCTGTGCGGGGTTCTATCTCCAGAATCTGTGCCTGCTCAAAAGAAGCATTGCTGGCACGAATGGTATCCCGGCATCCGGTATATACGATATTAAAATGTTCCTTCAGATATTCATACAGATGATCGATCTGCGCTTTTTTATCAATTCCGGAAACCAGCTGTTCCAGAATATAGTTGGTTGTAATACTTACAGGCTTCTGATCGGAGGTTTTGATCCTGTGAATACAGATGACAGGTGTCTTGACCGGCACTTCCAGAAGCTTGGCAATTTCCTCGGATGCACCAGTTTTTTCAATATAACAGCTGCGCAGTCCGATGTGACCGCCCTTTTGCGCCAGTGATTCCGACACAGAAGTAAAACGGTTTAAGCTCTGTACCGCTTTTGGACTGATCACCTGTGTACCAAAGCCCTGCCGCACAGACAAAAAGCCTTCCCGCACAAGCATGTCCACCGCTTTGCGGATCGTGGTGCGGCTGACGCCAAATTCCTTTTCCAGTTCCGGCTCCGGCGGCAGGATCGCTCCCACATCGTATGTTTTGTCAGTGATCTGACCGCGTATTGATTTGTATACACGCATATATGCGGGTTCTGCCATGTTCCACTACCATCCTTTGTATTTACAAAACCTTGATGATTCAACAAGGGACTCTGCACCTGTGTTTTCGGGTTTCGATTTTATTCTTTAATAATATCCAACTCTGTCAGATTGATACCGGAAGCGGTCATCCTTCCACTGCTTTTCCAATTTATTATATGTAAATTATACGGGGATTTCAAAAAGGTGTAAAGTCCTTTATTCAATTATCAAAGCTCCCTGCATCTGCAGATATTAAAACAATAAAAATAATGTAATGAATCTCCCCTGAAACTAGGGCATGGGTATCATAGTAACCGGAATGTCCTGCAACTACCGGCACAGAAGGTAAGATTCCGAAAAAATCGGATTAAGATAAATCGATCATAACATATGAAAACTCAAATGATAATGTAAAAAAGGCAGTCCTCTTTCGCTCCCTTTTTTGCTGATGGGTTATACCCCCGGCGATTTTACCATTTATTGAAATAAACAATTGAATATGATAGATTAAAGGAAACGATAAACTTGAATTTGACAACAAGGAGAACAGATAGATGATTCGAATATCATACACATCAATGGTGGTGTTCATAAGTATCATTTGGTGTTTGGTAAGAGTGATATGTGCAATTAAAACCAAGAGAGCAGATTGGAAAAAAGAACTGAAACTGCTTTTGGTATATGTCTGCATTGTCGTTGTTGCTCGCTTTACCTTTTTCCCATTTTCTAAAGTGAATGGAGAAATACAACCGCTTGTTTATGAAAGTGCAAAAGTATATCCGTTTCGGATAAATTGGATTCCGTTTGTTAATCT
>JAFVXW010000005.1 GCA_017500935.1 Lachnospiraceae bacterium | reverse complement strand
TATCAGGCACATGATAACCGGATGAAAGCTGCATAACGCTTTGTCATAAATTCTCTAAAGGGAGCCTTTAACAGATAAAAGGACGTCCATAAGGCTCTCTATCGGAGAAAAAGTCAGTAAAATCAAGCAAAACGATGAAAATAAGAGGATGCCTGAGACCGTTTCAAAGTTTGTGTAAAGTAGAAAACTGATATAAGATATGTCATTAGTTGCTAAAGGGCAAAGCCATTTTTTCGGGCTTTGCCCTTTGAATGTATTATAACGCTGGCCATGGGCATGTCAAGTAAGACTGCCTTTAGCAGCCCTTTCCAGCTATTAATCAGGATAATCTTTCCTCGAAATATATCTCGAGCTGAGAATGGATCTGTCCCCAATCCTGGCGATGGCCGGTCCATTTTTTGGTGATATCCATTGTTGCCAGATACAGCATTTTTATCAGACTTTCATCAGAAGGAAATACTGTCTTGGATTTGGTGACTTTTCGGAGTTGGCGGTTAAAGCCTTCGATTGCATTGGTAGTATAAATGAGCCTGCGAACCGCTTCTGGATATTTGAAATATGTTGATAAATTTGCCCAATTATCCCTCCAGGATTTGGCAATCTTCGGGTATTTTCCGCTCCATTTGGCATCAAAAGCATCTAATTCCGATACGGCAATCTCTTCAGTAGGCGCTGCATAAACACGTTTCAAATCAGCCATTAAAGGTTTGATTTCTTTATACGATACGAATTGAGTTGTATTCCGAATCTGATGAATAATGCACTGTTGAACTTCTGTTTCCGGATAAACAGCTTCGATTGCCTGAGGGAAACCGGAAAGGCCGTCAACACAGGCTATCAGTATATCACGTACTCCACGATTTTTAAGACCATTCAGGATAGACAGCCAGAATTTAGCACTTTCATTTTGACCTACATACATACCCAGGACATCTTTGTGACCGTCCATGTCAATGCCGATTGCTATGTACACAGCACGTTTGACAATACGACCTTCGTGACGGACATGGTAGTGGATTGCATCCATAAAGACCACTGCATATATCTCTTCCAATGGTCTTTCCTGCCATTCTTTCACGATAGGTAAAATCTTATCTGTGATACGGCTGATTGTACTGTCAGAGATTTCTATATCGTAAAGTTCCCGCATGTGACTTTCGATATCTCCTGTAGTCATGCCTTTAGCGTACATGGAGATGATTTTTTCTTCCATGTCCTGAGTTACTGTATTTTGATATTTCTTGATAATCTGTGGCTCGAATTCACCTTTGCGGTCTCTTGGAATATCCAGTTCCATATCACCGTAGCTAGTATGCATAGTCTTTTGAGAATGACCGTTTCGGCTGTTTTCGGTTTCTTTGTTGCGATAGTCATACTTAGAATAACCGAGTTCC
This sequence comes from Lachnospiraceae bacterium, assembly GCA_017500935.1. Taxonomy (GTDB): domain Bacteria; phylum Bacillota; class Clostridia; order Lachnospirales; family Lachnospiraceae; genus Gallintestinimicrobium. The sequence goes on along the minus strand of JAFVXW010000005.1, from coordinate 101,700 downwards.
TGATCAAGCTCTTCATCCAAGGCACCTTCCAGAATAACAGACATCATGTCACGCATGATGGAATTAACATCTGTTCCATCTTTGATCTTGACGTTGTTTTCCTTCATGAAGGAACTCATCATTTCACGAAGCGCTGCTTTTTGTGGTGTGTCTTTTTTTCTTGCCATAATAAAAACCTCCAAACTGAGTAATTCTATCTTACATCAGTTTGAAGGTTTACACAAACTTTAGGACACTCTCGGATGCCTTTCGTTTGGCGTGTCCAAGCGACGGGGGAAGGGTCAAGAACTCAGCATTCTTCCATCCGCAATAGTTCCTATCTTGAGAATTATTGGTAATATTATTATGAGTATTTTAGTACAGAAATATATCTTTCTAATTCTTTTTTTGTTTGGATTTTTTTAAGATTCTCATTTTCACAAAATAAACAAACCAAAACCTGCAGATATTTCATGACCATAAAAAGTTCTGTACCTATATTTTTAATTTTTACTCCATCTAGTAAATCCTCTTTTATCTCTAATATTTTTAACATATTTCGTTTTATGGCCTGTCTTGACAATAGATTGTCACCAACCAAAAAAAACATAGCGTCTATCAATTCCGTTTTTTTCTGATCAAGTATATTTTCTATCGCAGTTATCCCTTGCATTAATGCAAACTCCAACTGACACTGTGTAAATACCATTCCTCCCCAAACAATGCCCATCAATAACTTCCGTTCCATTTCTGTCAGTAAATCTTTACTGATCAACTTAATAATCGCTTCGCTATGGTGTACTTGTAGAAACAAATCATTCAGCTTGATCATTTTTTCATCCTGACGTTGAAAGGGTATTTCTCTCCCTTCATCTTGCTCGTAAGTATAACCATAGATAGAAGTTCTATCATGAAACTCAAACCTATCTCCAAATGAGTTATAAGTAATATACCCCTGCAAAAATATCAGTGTATAAAAAAGTACGTGCAACTTATGTTCAGCCAGTTCCTGCGCTTTTCTAAAATCCTTAGCACAACATTCTACCCGTACAAAACCTGTATTCCTATCCCGGTTTCTTAGCATAGATACTGCAATGTCAAAACATGGAATAAACTCATATTCTCCTATTCTTCTTTTTTGATCAATTTGAAATCCCATCAATGACTCATAAAAGACATACTGTTTCTTTGGTATTTGATAAAAATAATATTCCATCTCATCATAAGTCCAAGTAATATTTCTTTTAATCTCCTGAATTAATTTCTCTTCAAAAGTTTTCATTGAAAGCAAAGAATCTATAATTACATTTTGATAAAGTCTGTCAATCGCTATCTGATAAACAATATTTCTTTGTAACTGTTTACAATCTTCAACTTCCATAATCAAAAGTTTCAGTTCATCAAATATCATTTGAATCTTTTTTTCCATGCTTTCAAATCCTTTCCCTATTTACATACAATTCAAGTAGTATATTTATATAATTCCTAATTATTAGCCTAGAGTGACATTCAAAATCAAATATGCCAATTTGGTACTATAATGGACATAAAAGAATAAGCCAACATTTCATTTCAACTTCTGAAATCAAATGTTGGCCTCCTCAAATTTCCTTGGACACTTCTTCTCTATTCCAAATTCTTTTATTTCATTAATACGACATTCTGGGCTAGAAATATACGATATGGTTACCTCATCTCCAATTTTGATACCCATTTCCTCCAAATCTTTTAACGGTAAATATATGATTCCATTTTCCTTTACTTGTGCAGATAACTCAATCACTTTCATAATGTTCCTCCTTTAAAATATTATTTAGGGCAACTATCAATTTTACTTCATCATTTTATAAGAAAGACGCAAACTCTTCGGGGGCAACTTTGGTACAAAAATTTACCAACTTTCATCCCAACTTTTTACCAATTTTCAGCCGAAAAATGGCACTATTTTATGGTATTTTACGAGCTTGTCAAAATACGTGAAAATGGCCGGAAAACCTTGATTTTCCGGCCTTTTAAGGCATTCAAACAATGTTGAATTACATGTTCATCTGTGCTGCTACTTCTGCTGCGAAGTCATCTACTTTCTTTTCCAGACCTTCGCCGGTTTCGAAACGAACGAACTTCTTAACAGTGAGGTTAGCACCGTTCTCTTTTGCTACCTGAGCAACATACTGAGCAACGGTCTGCTTGCCATCTTCAGCCTTAACGTATACCTGCTCAAGCAGACATACTTCTTTGAGCTGTTTGCTCAGACGGCCCATAACTGCACCAGCGATAACCTTTTCAGGCTTGCCAGCCATCTTAGGATCGTTAGCGATCTGAGCTGCGATGATTTCTTTTTCATGCTCTTTGTATTCTTCAGATACGTCGGAAGTAGCAACGTACTTGGGATTTAAAGCTGCAACCTGCATAGCAAGGTTGGTCAGAGCTTCTTTGATGCTGTCGTTTACAACGTCAGTAGCAGCTTCGATCACAACGCCGATTCTGCCGCCGCCGTGGGTGTAGGATACTACACAGCCGTTTTCAGCTACAACTTTTTCATATCTTCTGATCTTAAGGTTTTCACCGATGGTAGCAACCTTTTCAACCAGAGCGTCTTTAACGGTCTTGGTGTTGTCTTCGATCCAAGCTTCTTCCATGAATGCATCCATGTCAGCTGCTTCAGACTTAACTGCCTGCTTAGCAACTGCTTCTACGAATGCCTGGAACATTTCGTTCTTAGCAACGAAGTCAGTTTCAGAGTTAACTTCAACAACTGCTGCTTTGGTGTCGCCTTCAACTGCGATACGGCAGATACCTTCTGCTGCAATTCTTGCTGCTTTCTTTTCAGCCTTTGCCTGACCGTTCTTTCTCAGGTATTCTACAGCTGCGTCCATATCGCCATCGGTCTGTGCAAGAGCCTTCTTGCAGTCCATCATGCCGGCGCCGCTCATTTCTCTTAATTCTTTTACCATTGCTGCTGTAATGTTAGCCATTTTTATTTACCTCCAGTATAAAACAGGGAAATTATTTATTATTCAGCTGCTACTTCTTCGATATCTGCTGCTTCAGCTACTTCTACAGCTTCTGCAGTGTAGATTTCTTCGCCCTGATTTGCTTCGATAACTGCGTCAGCCATCTTGGAAACGATCAGCTTAACGGCTCTGATAGCGTCGTCGTTACCAGGGATGATGTAGTCAAGTTCTTCAGGATCGCAGTTGGTGTCGCCGATACCGATCAGAGTGATACCAAGTGCATGTGCTTCCTGTACGCAGATTCTTTCCTTCTTAGGGTCTACTACGAAGATAGCATCGGGAATTCTGGGCATATCCTTGATACCGCCAAGGTTCTTTTCAAGCTTTTCCCATTCCTTCTTGATCTGGATAACTTCCTTCTTAGGAAGAACATCGAAGGTGCCGTCTACAGCCATGGTTTCGATTGCTTTCAGTCTTGCAATACGGCTTCTGATAGTAGTGAAGTTGGTCAGCATACCGCCCAGCCATCTTTCGTTTACAAAGTACATACCGCAGCGTTCAGCTTCGGTCTTAACAGCGTCCTGAGCCTGCTTCTTGGTACCTACGAACAGAACGATACCGCCCTGTGCAGCGATTTCGAATACTGCTTTGTAAGCTTCATCAACTTTGCCTACAGACTTCTGAAGGTCGATGATGTGGATACCGTTTCTTTCGGTGAAGATGTAGGGAGCCATTTTGGGGTTCCATCTTCTGGTCTGATGTCCGAAATGAACACCTGCTTCAAGTAACTGTTTCATAGAAATAACGCTCATGTTCTTTACCTCCGTTTGGTTTGTGCGTCCGCATACATCACGTCTATCAGCCATCCCCGCGTTAAAGGGACACCGGCGATAAATCCGTATGCGTGATTTTTCTCAATAACAGCAAAATTATAACACAAAAAAACCCCTTATGCAAGGGGTTTTTCAAGCTTTTTTATTTCAGGGAAAACAAATTCATTGAGTACCTTAATGTAAGTACCTTTCATACCGGAAGATCTGGATTCAATGATACCGGCACTTTCAAACTTGCGCAGCGCATTGACGATAACAGAACGGGTGATGCCTGCTGAATCCGCGATCTTACTTGCCACCAGAATGCCTTCTGTTCCGTTCAGTTCCCGGAATACATGCATGATTGCTTCCATTTCGGAATAAGACAGTGTACTCATGGCAGAATTCACCACCGCAAGCTTTCGGTCCTCCTCCGCATTCTCTTCCGTCACCGCACGCAGCATCTCCAGACCAACCACTGTTGTACCGTATTCACACAGAATAATGTCGTCAATACTGTAAGACTTGCCGTGACGATATAAAAACAGCGTTCCCAGACGGTCTCCGGCGATTTCGATAGGACTGACGATAGCAGAAACCTCATCCATCTCATCCTGTTCAAAACCAAGTGTTGCCAGATTCACATTCTCTTTGGTGGATAATACCGCCAGCATGCGCTCATTTAACAACGGATCTATAAATTTTCCCACTTCACTGCGGATCAGGTCTTCCACCTGATTCTTATTCATATCGGAAATACCAAGAATCTTACCCTTGCGGCTGATCACAAGCACATTGGAAGAAAGTGTCTCCTGCATAACATTGCAGATATCTGTAAATACCACTTTGCTTGAATTGTTATTATGCAACAGCTTTCCTATTTTTCTTGTCTTATCCAATAACTGCACACCGCTCATGCGTCCTGATCCTCCCGGGCGCAGTTTATTGCAAACGCGCTCAAAACACTCATCTTAACTGTACCTGACTGCCATCGGACCAAACCAATGCCAGCACATTCATATTAACATAAGCAAATTGCCGCCGCAACGCATTACGCCCACTTTTTCCTCAGTATTTTTGTTTTTTTGTATAAATGTTACTTTTTTTCTATTACCTGTCCGCATCCTTCCTGGGAACAGACAAGCTTATTTCCTTTTTCCAGCATCACACAACCGCAGGAAGGACATTTTTCATCCGACGGCTTCTGCCATACCATAAAATCACAGTCCGGATTGTCGATACATCCAAAATAGCGTCTGCCCTTCTGTGTCTTTTTCACCACAATGTCTTTGCCGCATTTTGGACATGCCACACCTGTTTTTTCATAATAAGGCTTTGTGTTGCGGCAGTCAGGGAATCCGGGGCAGGCCAGAAATCTGCCGTGAGGACCGTATTTGATCACCATGCGGCGGCCGCAGAGTTCGCAGTCTTCATCAGACTCTTCGTCTCCGATCTTGACCTCGGAAAGCTCTTTTTCTGCAAGCTCCACCGCCTCATCCAGATCCGGATAAAAATTGGAGATGATCGTCTTCCAATCCACGGTTCCTTCCGAAACACCGTCCAGCAAAGCTTCCATGTTTGCTGTAAAATTCACATCCACGATGGTAGGGAATGCATCCTTCATCATCTGGTTTACCACATCACCCAGTTCTGTGACGTACAGATTCCTGTTCTCCTTTGCCACATAACGGCGCGCAAGAATCGTAGTGATCGTAGGCGCATAGGTACTGGGACGTCCGATGCCCTGTTCCTCCAGCGCACGCACCAGCGATGCTTCTGTATAATGTGCCGGCGGCTGCGTAAAATGCTGCTGCCCTTCAAAACTGTCAAAGGTCAGAATGCTGTCTTTGTCCAGACTCTTTGCCATGGTATTGTTCTCCGGCTTTTCATCCTCATCCGTGGTGTAGACACTCATAAAACCGTCAAAAACCACCTTGCTTGCCGCCACCGTAAAACGATGTCCGCCGCCGTCGATTCTGACAGAGGTTGTCTCAAATCTGGCAGGTGTCATTCTGCTTGCCACAAAGCGTTTCCAGATCAGCTGATAGAGTCTGAACAGATCTCTGCCCAGAGATTCCTTTAACTCTGCAGGAGTCAGATTTAAATCCGTAGGGCGGATCGCTTCATGGGCATCCTGAATCTTGGCATCATTTTTTCTGGCAGTGCCCTCTCCGGCATATACTTCTCCGTAGTTAGCTTCAATATACTTTTTCGCCATGTTTTCTGCTTCTGCAGATACACGGGTGGAATCCGTACGCAGATATGTGATGATACCTACAGTGCCGGTGCCTTTGATATCCACGCCTTCATAGAGCTGCTGCGCCAGGCGCATTGTCTTTTGGGTGGAAAAATTAAGCACTTTGCTGGCTTCCTGCTGCAGCGTGGAAGTCGTAAACGGCAGCGGTGCCTTGCGGATACGCTCACCTTTTTTTACATCACTGACCACAAACTGTGCATTTTCGCAGTCTTTTTTTACGGCATCCACTTCCTGTTGGCTTGTCAGTGTTCTCTTTTTATCTGCTTCCCCGTAATATTTTGCCTTTAAAAGCTTCTTTTCACCGGAAACCGCAAATAAAGCATCCAGCGTCCAGTATTCTTCCGGAATAAAAGCATCTATCTCTGCCTCTCTGTCACAGATCATACGCAGTGCTACTGACTGCACACGGCCTGCTGAAAGTCCTCTTTTTACCTTTTTCCATAAAAGCGGTGAAATACGATACCCCACCATGCGGTCAAGCATTCGTCTTGCCTGCTGGGCATCCACCAGGTTCATATCGATCTCACGCGCATTCTTTAAGGATTCTTTTACGGCATTTTTTGTAATTTCATTAAATGTGATTCTGTAAACCTTTTTATCCGCAAGTTTGAGTGCTTCCATCAAATGCCAGGAAATCGCCTCACCCTCGCGGTCCGGGTCCGTTGCCAGATATATTTTCTCCGCTTTTTTTACTTCCTTGCGAAGTGCCGCAAGGATATCCCCCTTACCGCGGATGGTAATATATTTGGGCTCATAATCATGCTCCGGATCAAATCCAAGCGTACTCTTGGGAAGATCGCGCACATGACCGTTGCTTGCCACAACCTCATAATTCGCACCCAGAAACTTTTTGATCGTCTTTACCTTGGCAGGAGACTCCACGATCACAAGATATTTTGCCATCTATGTTACCCCAATTCTTTACTGCTGATTTGACACTCTGCCCTAGCGGAGTATCGTGCTACACTATACACCATATCTTAATGCATTGCAAGAAAAAATATTATATCTTTTTACAATAACGTCCGCCCTGTCTTTGCAGAATTCCTTCCATATATAAATGCGTAACCGTTTGCATCACCTCAAAGACCGGCAGCTGTGTATGTGCAGCAAGCTCATCCAGACTTAAAAATTCTGACGAAAGCGCATCCAGGATCTTTTTTCTTAAATCCGCTGTGCAGCCGGAATCACAGCCTTTTAATTTGCTTAATTCCCCCGTGTCTTCTCTATGCATAATCGGATTTTCACAGATGCCGTTTTCTGTGATACCCGTCAGCCCGTTTTGAACGCCTATCTGCCGCAAAGCCTCCAGAACAACATCCGGCTCCGTTGCAATTCCTGCGCCATTGGCAATCAGTCTGTTGCAGCCTCTGCTGCACACATCCAACACTCTTCCAGGGACTGCAAAGACTTCCTTTCCCTGCTCCAATGCCATATCCACCGTGATCAGTGTTCCGCTTTTTTCCCGCGCTTCCACCACAAGCACCAGATCAGAAAGTCCGCTGATGATCCGGTTGCGCGGCGGAAACATATATGACTGCGGTTTGGTACCCGGCAAATATTCCGACACCAATGCGCCGCCTTGTTCCAGCCAATCATACAACTGTCTGTTCTCCGGCGGATAACAGATATCCACGCCGCATCCTAAAACAGCAATACTGCTTTGAGACACTTCCAAAGCCGCCTGCTGTGCGATACTGTCAATTCCTCTTGCCATACCGCTGACAATGCCAATCCCCTTTTGAGCCAGTTCTCTGGCAAACACCCGGGCGGCACGGCTGCCATAGGCAGAACAGGCTCTTGCACCGATCACTGCAGCCTGGAGCTGTTTTTGTACAGGTAGTTTTCCCTTTACAAACAGCATAGCCGGCGGATCTGCAATCCTGCAAAGCCGCTGCGGATAGTCCGTATGCCATACCGGCAAAAAAGAAATCCCTTTTTCCCAATATCTGCAAAGCCTTTGATACGCTGTTTTTCTGGCCTGCTCTGTATTGGCTGCCAGAAAAGCAGCTGTTTTTTTTGCACCGATACAGCTTTTCAGCTCTTGTTCCGAAAGAGAAGCTATCTTTTTAAAATCTCCTGTCTGTTTCCACAACTTCATCACGCTGTTTCTGCCAATGCCGTCAATGGTACACAGCCACAGGCTTTCTGTCAGTTCTGCTTCCTGCATCAGTGTACCTCCCTGTCGTCATTTTCATTCCTGCGATAACAAAAAGCTTCGCCCAAATGTTGTATTGTGATCAGCTCACTTCCATCAAGGTCCGCAATGGTGCGTGCCACGCGCAAAACTCTGTGACATGCCCGGATGCTCAGCTGCATACATTCCGCTGCTCTTTCCAGATATTGCTGTTCCTTCATTCCCAACCGGCAATAACGAATCGTCTGATCCGGTCCCAGTCTGCTGTTGACCAAAAATCCTTCTTCCTGATATCTTTTTTTCTGCCGTTGTCTGGCCTCCAATACCTTTTCCAGTAAAAAACGGCTGCACTCTTTTTTATCTGACGTGTCTGTTTCTTCCCATAAAATACCCGGCGGCGCAGATTCCATGAAGGTAAACAGGTCGAAGCGATCCAGCAGCGGACCTGAAATTTTAGAAAAATAACGATGTACTTCGTATTCTGTACATCTGCAGCGGTTTCGATCCGGATAATAGCCGCAGGGACATGGATTTGCCGCCCCAACCAGCATAAAATCCGCAGGATAGACAAAGTTCCCGCCTCCCTTTGCCAGATAGATCGTCCCGCTTTCCAGTGGCTGCCGCAGAATATCCAGTGTTGTACGCTTAAATTCTGCCATTTCATCCAGAAACAGCACACCGCGATGGGCAAGACTTATCATTCCTGGTTTGGGAACATTCCCGCCGCCGGCTAATGCATGCACTGTCACAGTATGATGAGGGTCCACAAAAGGACGTCTCCTGATCAGATCCCCCTGCGGCAGCTTACCGGCCACGCTGTAAATAGCAGAAACTTCCCGCTGCTCTTTTTGTGTCAGCGGCGGCAAAATAGAGGGAATACACTTTGCAAGCAAAGTTTTGCCGGTTCCGGGAGGGCCTGTCAAAAACAGATTATGCTGTCCTGCCGCCGCGATCAAAGCCGCTCTTTTTGCTTCAGCCATTCCCCGGATCATACACATATCCCAGTTTTCTGCCGTATTATCATCTTCCTTTAAAATACTGCCGTATTTATCTGCAAGCTCCCTTGCCTTCTGCCGCATCAGGGTCCGCTCTTTTTCATCCGAAAGCAGATACAGCATCGCTTCTTCCAGCGTACGCACGCCCATAACCGGGATTTTTGCCCCCATACAGGCTTCATTCAAATTTTCAAGCGGTAAAATACATTCCCGCAGCCCTTTTTCTTCCGCTTCCATCACCATCGGCAAAATGCCGCGCACAGGCTTTACTTCCCCCAAAAGCCCCAGTTCACCTGCTGTCCATACAACGTCCAGCTTTTGTACCGGCACATATTCCAATGCCGCCAAAATCCCCAGCGCCACAGGCAGATCATAAGAGGTTCCCGCCTTATGAATATCCGCAGGTGAAATATTGACTGTGATACGAACAGGCGGAATCTGGGTCTGTGTGTTTTTCAATGCTACACGAATCCGTTCCCTTGCCTCTTTTATTTCACTTCCCAGAAGTCCCACCATTTCAAATGCAGGCAGCCCCCTGCTCACATCCACTTCCACAGATGCAATATAACTGGAAAGACCATACAGTCCTCCCGTATTTACTTTACAATACATATACGCCTTTCTTTTGTCAGGCATCATGTCTGTTGGAAAATCCCGGGCGATATGCCCAAAAACATAAAGATCAGATCAGATTCGGTATCTCTATACTAAACGCCGGACTGACATCTGTCAAGTCCGGCGTTTTCAGTAACATTTCATGGTTGCATTTCGGTACAGTATGCGTTTTTTAATTTTTCCAAAGCTCTCTTCTCAATCCTGCTGACATAGCTTCTGGATATTCCCAGCTTCTCTCCCACATCCTTCTGCGTCAGTTCCCTGCCGTCAAGCAGCCCGTAACGCATTCTGATAATATCGCGTTCCCTTTGGGTAAGCTGCCGCTGCAAAATGCGGTGAATTTCGCCCAGCTGCCGCTGTTTTTCCATCTCCTCCACCACATCGGTCTGTTCCTGCACCATCACGTCCAGCAGATTGATCTCGTTGCCTTCCCTATCTGTACCGATCGGCTCAAATAAAGAAACTTCTCTGGCTGTTTTCTTTTTTCCCCTAAGCATCATCAAAAGTTCGTTGTCGATACAGCGTGCCGCATAGGATGCCAGCCGGTTGTTTTTTCCCGGATCAAAGGTGTCCACTGCCTTGATCAGTCCGATACAGCCAATGGAGATCAGATCATCCAGATCGTCATCCAAACTCATATATTTTCTGGCGATATGCGCCACCAAACGCAGATTTCTCTCGATCAGGAGCTGTTTTGCCTCCTTACGCTTTCCTGCATCCGTATCCTGCAGGGCCATGACGCACAGGCTTTCTTCCTCTTTGGAAAGGGGTTTTTGAAAGGTCTTCAAACATAGCTCCCCGGCAGTCTTTAAAAAGCTGCCGTTTCCGATTTTCTATATTCTATGACCTGGGCTTCATTTGCGTGCCTTTCCATGTGTCCCTAAAACAGCATCCTCAATACACAAACTTCTCCACTGCTTCCATCCGTCCGTTGGCGATCAGCCAGTCTGCTGCCGCTTTATATTCTGTCAGGCTCTGCGCTTTTCTGATCTTTTTCTTTGCCTTTTCCTCATCCGGAAACAGCCGCATAAACCAGGAAGACAGCTCCTTCATCTTAAACAGCGTATCTTTCGGCGCAAGCACGGTCAGATAATCTGCGATCAGTCTGTCATGAAATGCTTTCAGTTTCTCCCGCTGTAAAGCTTCTCCCGTCGCCAAAGCCGGATCGATCAAAAGTCCCCTGCCGATCATCACACAGTCTGCCTGCGGAAACTGTCCGGAAAACTCTGCGATCTTTTTTGCAGAAAACAGGTCGCCGTTGCAGCAGACCGGAGCTTTGCTGTGCGTAAAAGCATAAGCAAAGCTTTCGTTATGTACATTTCCCTGATAATATTCTTCCCGCGTTCTGGCATGTACTGTCAGCTCTTTGACCGGATATTTGTTGTAAATTTCCAGAAGTTCCTCAAACTCTGCCGGATCATACATGCCGATACGTGTTTTAATGGAAACTGCGATCGGATTTTTGGTAAAATCTCTTCCAAAAAACGATCCAGCATCTCGGTTTCTGCCAAAAAACCGGCCCCCTTTTTCTTGGGCACCACGGTTCCCGAAGGACAGCCCAGATTAAAGTTAACCTCCTGATATCCCATGTCCTCCAACAGCTTCGCCACCATCAAAAATCCTTCCGCCTGATTGCCCAGAATCTGCGGAACCAGATGCAGGCTGCTGTTATGTTCCGGCAAAATATCGTTTTTTTCCCGGGTACTTAAGCCGCTTCCGGGCTTGGGCGTAATAAACGGCGAAAAGTATTTCTCAATGCCGCCAAAACACGCCTGATGCGCATTTCTGAAAATATAGCCGGTGATCCCTTCCATCGGCGCAAAATAGTATTTCATTCCTCTTCCTCCAGCAAAAATTCTGCCAGTACATAATTGCTTACATCCACGCCGCGCGCCGTCAGGCTGATTTGCTGATTTTGATCATTCCAGACAATCAATTCCTGTTTTTTAAGCCTCTGTAGCACTTCTCCGTAGACTTCTTCTATTGGTACACCAAATGTATCTGCAAATACCTTTGCTGAGATTCCCTCCGTCAGCCGCAGTCCCAGAAACATGAATTCTTCCATCTGCTCCTGTGCGGTGAGTGCATGGATTTCTTCGTGGAGCTTTCCCACCAAAAAGTCCTCTCCCAAACACCCTTCTTCGCCGCCTTCCGCCTCAGACAGACAGTATTCCAGATACCTTTCCAGATCTGCGATCACCCGAAATCTTCGGTTGTCCACCAAAGAGGCCGCGCCGATGCCAAATCCCAGATAATCTGTCCGGTTCCAGTTGCCGACATTGTGGCGGCAGGCAAAACCCTCTTTGGCATAATTGGAGATTTCATAACGCTTATAACCTTTCCTGTTTAAAAAGCTTTCTGTCTGCGCATACATCTGCCGTTCTTCGTCTTCCGGCGGCAGGGCAGGCCATCCCGATGCTGCCAGCTGTCCATTTGTGCCGTCTGTATCAGCATCCTGTCCGTTCGTGCCAAGGCCATCTGCATCATCCCTATCTCCGTACCACTCATAAAAAGGCGTACCTTCCTCAATGATCAGACTATAGGCGGAAATATGTTCCGGCGAAAGCTCTGCTGCTTTCCGAAGCGTTTCCATCCAGTCTGCCAGCGTCTGCCCGGGCAGTGCCGACATCAGATCAATATTGATATTGGTGAATCCGGCCTTTCTGGCTGCATAAAAATTTTCCAGAAAATCCTCCCAGGTATGAATCCTCCCCAGCGCCTTTAGAAGCTGATTTTCTGTAGACTGCAGTCCCATACTGAGCCGGTTGACACCTGCCTTTCGGTAAGCGCAGAGTTTTTCTGCCGTCAGTGTTCCGGGATTGCTCTCCATGGTGATCTCTGCATCTGCATCTACTGTGAATGCCTCAAAAACCGTCTGCAGAATCTCCGTCAGCTGTTCCCCCGATAAAAGAGACGGTGTACCGCCTCCTATAAAAATCGTATTGATCCGGCGGTCTGTATAAGCCGGTGCCTCTGTTTTGATCTGCCGGCAAAGTGCCTTTATATAGCGCGCAATGGTTTCGTTTGTTCCCGGCATGGACAAAAAGTCACAGTACAGGCATTTGCGCACGCAAAAAGGAATATGAATATAAATACCCAGCGGCCGTTTTTCAACAACCGCCGGGCAGATACTTTGTTTCTTGCTCATGTTCTGTTATCCAGTTTTTTCTAAACTTCCATGCCGCCTGACGGCGGCTCCACGGTAAATAAATCAGCGTTAACTGCGTCTTACTTACCCTCATCCAGCTTCAGGACACTCATGAAAGCCTTCTGCGGGATCTCTACGTTACCGATCTGACGCATACGCTTCTTACCTTCCTTCTGCTTTTCAAGCAGTTTCTTCTTACGGGTAATGTCACCGCCGTAACACTTGGCAAGTACGTCCTTACGAACCGCCTTTACAGTTTCTCTGGCGATAACCTTGCCGCCTACTGCTGCCTGAATCGGGATTTCAAACAGATGACGCGGAATCTCGTCCTTTAACTTTTCACACATCTTACGTCCGCGCTCATAAGCACTTTCTTTATGCACGATAAAGGACAGCGCATCCACTTCCTCTTTGTTGATCAGAATATCCAGTTTTACCAGTTCGGACTGTTCGTATCCTTTCAGCTCATAGTCAAAGGAAGCATAGCCTCTGGAACGGGATTTTAAAGCATCAAAGAAGTCGTAAATAATTTCATTGAGCGGCAGTTCATAGCGAAGCACGGCACGGGTTTCTTCCATGTATTCCATTCCCAGATAAACACCGCGGCGCTCCTGACACAGCTCCATGATAGAACCGATAAACTCGGTCGTCACCATGATCTCTGCGCTGACAATAGGCTCTTCCATATATTCGATCAGGTTGGGATCAGGAAGATTGGACGGATTGGTCAGCTCAATCATTTCTCCGTTATAGGTATGCACTCTGTATACTACACCCGGAGCAGTGGTTACTAAATCCAGATTATACTCTCTTTCCAGTCGCTCCTGAATGATCTCCAGATGCAAAAGTCCTAAAAATCCGCATCGGAAACCAAAACCCAGTGCGATGGAGGTTTCAGGTTCATAAAAAAGAGACGCATCGTTTAACTGCAGTTTTTCCAGTGCATCACGCAGATCAGGGTATTTTGCACCGTCTGCAGGATACATACCGCAGTATACCATGGAGTTTACTTTTTTATAACCGGGCAGCGCCTCACTGCAGGGGTTTGCCACATCAGTAATGGTATCACCCACACGGGTATCCTTTACGTTCTTGATGGAAGCAGTCAGATAACCTACCATGCCGGCAGACAGTTCCTCGCAGGGTAAAAACTGACCGGCACCAAAATAACCCACTTCCACAACATCAAAGCTTGCACCGGTCGCCATCATTTTCACTTTGGTTCCCTTACGCACAGTTCCTTCCATGACACGGAAAAATACGATAACGCCCTTGTAGGGATCGTAAACAGAGTCAAAGATCAGGGCCTGCAGCGGATTTTCACTGCTGCCGCCGGGTGCGGGGATTTTCTGCACAACAGCTTCCAGAACCTCTTCAATGCCAATACCGTTCTTCGCAGAAATAAGGGGCGCATCATGTGCCTCCAGACCGATAACATCCTCAATCTCTTCCTTTACTCTGTCGGGCTCTGCGCTGGGCAGGTCGATCTTATTGATAACGGGAAAAACTTCCAGATTGTGATCCAATGCCAGATATACGTTTGCCAGAGTCTGTGCCTCAATACCCTGTGCCGCGTCAACCACCAGGATCGCGCCGTCACAGGCAGCCAGAGAACGGCTTACTTCATAGTTAAAGTCCACGTGTCCGGGGGTATCGATCAGGTTAAAAACATATTCCTCACCGTCCTGTGCCTTATAAATGGTGCGGACTGCCTGAGATTTGATGGTGATACCGCGCTCACGCTCCAGATCCATGTTGTCAAGCACCTGCTCCTGCATCTCTCTGCTGGTCAAAAGACCGGTCTTTTCAATGATACGGTCTGCAAGTGTGGACTTACCGTGGTCAATATGTGCTACAATACAAAAATTTCTGATTTTACTTCTGTCTGTTCCTGCCATGTATTTAAAATAGTTCTCCTGTTATATTTTGCATTCCCATGGATATACAGAATCATTATGCCATAAAGCATGCAATTTAACAATCAGAAATTTTTGATTCTTCTATGTAATCTTGTTTTTAAAACGAAGCCCCTGACAATTCCATATCCAGAATTTTTGCCAGCGGAATACAGGCATTATAGCATTCCTGATAAGAATTGGTCTGCGCCCCCATTTCCACCAGCAGATATCTGGCCTTTAAATGCATATTGTAACGGTATCCTTTCAGATAGATCCTGCGCGTCAATCCCGGATAATACTGGTTGCACAAAGCCTGCATCTGAAAAGAAAATGCCAGATTTTTCTGCAGATTTTCATTTGGCAGATACCCGATTTTTCCAAGTTTTTTAGTCTGCGACAAACCATTGAAAAACATAAATCTGGCGGTAGGACGTCCGTCAATAGTTGTCAGCAGCTTTGTCCCCTCGTCCACCTGATCCCGATGCAGGTCGATCACCACTTCAATGGTGGGATTTTCCTCCAACAGCTGTTCCAGATAGGGAAGTGCCGTATTATAAGCATAATCCCGGTTTTCCACATCATATTGCCCCAGATGATGCATCACATTATAACCGTATTGATCCTGCAGAATTCTGGCAAGCACCTGCCCCACGCCCATAATGGTGGTGGCCGGATCTCCTTTAACCGTATCGGCAAACCATTCCTGGGAATGAGTATGGTAAATGAGAATCTGCGGCTGGTCATCCGTACGTTTTTCCACCGACAGATCCTGCGCTAAAAATGCCTGCACATCCAAAAGTGTGTCATCTGCCATGGTAGAAGCATCCACCACAAAAAACTCATTCACCAGTTCTTCATAATTTTCATAATATTCCCACTGATACCTTTGTTTTCTGACAATCGATTCCTGCTCTGTTGCTGTGACGTCCACTTCTGCCGTTGCAGACTCCTGCTCTGTTGTTATAGCGTCCTGCCCAGCTGCTGTTTGTGTCTCTGTTTTGGTCCCCTGTGCCGGCACTTTCGTTATGTCAGACTCCTTTTGCTGCCCATCTGTCTTATTTTCTGCCAAAAGAGCCTTTTCCATATCCTCCGAAACCACCATTTTCCCATCAGATACCCGGGGCGGTTCCATGGAATCTGCAAAAGATTCCCGGACAGTTTCATCCCGCCCCTCTGCCCGAATGATTTCTTCCATAGTCTGTATACTTTCTGTCTGCAGCACGATTTCTGTTTCCTGCTCCAGATAAGAGAATAAAAAAGGCATTCCCAGCCCTGCAAGAAAACTCCCCTCATCCATCCCCTGCGCATAATGAAGCAGCGGAATCCAGAAAGTGATCACTTCATGCTCCAAAAAATCTGCCAGCAGTCTGTTTCCTCCGTTTATTTCCCTTTTACGGACTTTCTCTGTAGTAAAGCTGCCCAAAAACAACAGCACAATAAAGACTCCCAACACTGCCGCAGCAACTCTATACACTTCTTTTCGTAGACGCGCTCTTTTTCTCATAGGAAAATATATGCCGACGCACGCTTTTTTTATTCGATTTCTTCCAGCGCAATATTAATTGCTTCCGAGATCGTATAACCCAGCCGTTTGACGGTTTCATCGATATCTTTACCTGTCACATACATATTATTCAGTTCTGAAATAGCCTGCGGATGCTCTCTTCCTGCCATAATGGTCAGGTCACACTCTGCTTCCAGCTTTTCCAGCGCATCTCCCACAATGGTCGCCGCGTCCACGACTGTGGGTACACCCACGGCCAGTACCGGAATCCCCAGGCTTTCCTGTGTAAGCGCATTCCGGTGATTTCCAACTCCTGAGCCCGGATGGATTCCGGCGGTACTCAGCTGAATGGTGCGATTGAGTCTTCTGGTTGAACGTGCTGCTAAAGCATCCACTGCGATCACAAAATCCGGTTTGGTTTCCTCCACCACACCTTTTACAATTTCCGCGCTTTCCATCCCTGTTTTTGCCATCACTCCCGGTACAATACAGCTGATCTGATGCATTTTTTCCTTATTATAAGCAGCCGCTCCAAACTCCATAAGCACATGGCGATTTACAAACAGATTATCCGCCACATTCGGCCCCAAGGAATCTGCTGTCACATCGCGGTTTCCAAGTCCTACAACCAGCACGGACATCTCCTTATCCATGACAGGCATAATGCCCTGCAGCTGATGTGCCAGTTCTTCTGACACTTCCCTGTGATACCCTTCGTCCGGTTCTGCCAGTCCCGGGACCTCCAGTGTGATATAAATTCCCATTGGTTTTCCCATCGCCTTCGCACCGTTTTTTGTTTCAATCGTTACTTTTGTAACATGAATCCCCGCATTTTTATTGTTTTCTTCCTCATATTTTACTCCCCGGATCTGTCCTGAGCTGTCCTGAACACTTTCTCTGGCCTCCAATGCCAGATCTGTCCGCACCTGAAAACTGCCCACAAAAATTCCCCCTCTTTGCACTTATTTATAAAGTATGCGTAATGGACATTTACTGGCTATTTTTTACGAAAAAAATGAAATTATGTATTGACAGAATGCTTTCAATCTCATAGAATACATTTGTGTGTTTACATTAGAACGTCCGTGTCCGGCTTTAATGAAACAAATTTCATACTATAATAGGATTATTGATACGTGGAGGTGTCAAAGTGGCAAATATTAAATCTGCTAAGAAGAGAATTTTAGTTAACCAGACCAAGGCTGACAGAAACAAAGCTATCAAATCTGCTGTAAAGACCGCTATCAAGAAAGTTCGCGTAGCTATCGAAGCTAACGACCAGGAAGCAGCTAAAGCAGCACTGATCAACGCTACCGCAGTAATCAACAAAGCTGCAAGCAAGGGCGTATATCACAAGAACAATGCTGCAAGAAAGATTTCCCGTCTTGCAAAAGCTGTTAACGAGATGGCTTAATCAGTTTACTGATATATAGAACAGACAGGCCTTGACTCCTACCGTCACTGGGAGTTAAGGCTTTTTCTTTGTATGATAGGAAACATCATTTTTTGCTGACGCGCTTATCCCCGACGCACACCTATTTGCTTTTCTTGTCAGTCTGTGCTATACTGATAGAACTAATACTTATGAACGCAAAATAAAGTGAGGAAATAAATGGCTATTAACGAATCTGCTGAAAATTATCTGGAGACAATTCTGATTTTAAGTAAAAAACTGCCTGTTGTCCGTGCTGTCGATATTGCCAATGAACTTGGCTTTAAAAAATCCAGCGTAAGTGTCGCAATGAAGAATCTGCGCGAACTGGAACATATCACAGTGACAGATGCCGGTTTCATTTATCTGACAGATTCCGGGCGTAAGATCGCTGATATGATCTTTGA
This sequence comes from Lachnospiraceae bacterium, assembly GCA_017500935.1. Taxonomy (GTDB): domain Bacteria; phylum Bacillota; class Clostridia; order Lachnospirales; family Lachnospiraceae; genus Gallintestinimicrobium. Next base: position 83,562 of record JAFVXW010000005.1, on the reverse strand, counting down.
ACGTCACGAACTGCTGACCTCCTGGTTAAAGCGTCTGGGGGTTCCTGCTGAGGTTGCTGCCGAGGATGCATGTAAAATCGAGCATGTGATCAGTCCCGAGAGCTTCCAGGCTATTAAAGATTATGTGCTGCAGGCAGGCAGCCGCTGATCCAAATCAAAAAAGACGAATTTCTGATGATACCTATCTTCATCAAAAATCCGTCTTTTTCTTATTTTGACTTTTTATAACAGATATGCAGGAAGATCTTCTCCAATACCAAAGGTAATGTAGGTTTCTTCTTCCGCTGCCTTCACTTCTGCCTCTTTTACTTCAGCAACTGCCATTTCCATGACTTCAGGTGCTGTCGCTTCGATCACAGCCTCTTTCACAGCTGCTTTCTCAGTTGCTTTGGCGGTCGTTTTCTTTGTGGAAGCAGAAGCTTTCCTTGTTGTAGATGCCTTTTGGGTTGTGGTTTTTTTGGCGGTCTTCGCTGCTGTTTTTTCTGCAGGCGCTGCCTCCGCTGCGGGTACTGCTGTTTCTGCGGGTGCTGTCTCTGCTGCAGGTGCTGCTGTTTCAGCCGCTTCTGCTGCCGTGCTTTCAGGCATCACTGCTGCATTTTCAGGCATTGCCTCCGTATTTTTTGCTGCTTTTGCAGCTCTTTTGATACTACCTGCTCCTACCGGCATACTTGTCTACCTCCTTCGCTAATTCCAGATACTCGCCAGCGCTTCTGGCTCCTTTTTTATGAACCATAACGGGCTTGGAACTGTCCTGCGCCCATTCGATTTCGCTGTCTACACGAATAACAGTATCAAACACAGTCACTTCTTCAAAATCATGCAAAACATCCAGCGTCTGTTTTCCATAGTTTTTTCTGGCATCCAGTTTGGTGATCACAACGCCCAGCAAATTCAGGGAAGGCACCATTTTCCGCACGTTCTCCAGAAATTCGAACATATTTGCCACGCCAAACAATCCCCAGGGGCTTGCTTCCACCGGAAGGATCACATGGTCGGATGCACACAGGATATTGATCACCCATCCGCCCAATGTGGGAGGGGCATCGATTAGAATATAATCATATTCACCGCTTTCCTTGATCGCAGAAAGCCCTTTTGTCAGAATCATCTCTCTCTGCCATTTGGTAAACAGATCATATTCAATGCCGCTCATCAGGGTCGAAGAAGGAATCAGATCCAGATTTTCATAGGGCGTATGTACGATGTAATCGGTCAGATCATCCTCTTTTTTCATTGCCACATAAAGATTTCTGTCACCGGAAGCAAATCCCAGCACCTCGTCTTCAGAGAAAAAAGAAAGAGACAGATTCAACTGCATATCGCCGTCTATCAAAAGTACCTTATAGCCAAGAACTGACAGGGAATATCCGACATTGGCACATGTTGTAGTTTTACCGCTGCCGCCTTTGTTATTCGCAAATGCTATGGTTTTCGTCAATTTCTTTTCCATAGAGGCACTCTATTCCTTTCTCTTCAAAATACCGCATCCATTCCTTTGAAGGACAGATATCTGTCACAACCATATCAATATCTGCAAGATTACAGATTTTTGAGAATGCGATCTTATCAAATTTTGTATGATCAGCCGCCAGAATCCGCATACCGCCAGATTTTAACATTGCCTGTTTTACATCTGCAACCAGCTCATTTGAATCCGTCAGCCCCTTTCCCATATCCATTCCCTTACAGGACAAAATCACCTTATCTGCGTTAAACGCTTCGATCACATTGGTGGCCTTGGGTCCAACCAGTGCAAGATAATTCTCACGCAGTGTCCCTCCGGTGGAAATGATATCCCATCCGCTGACATCAGATAACTCCAACAGTACTTCAATGGAGTTGGTGATCACTGTAAGTTTCTTTTTTACTTTCAGTGACTTTACGATCGCGACTGCTGTCGTACTGGGATCAAGAATAATATGTTCTCCCTCCTGAATCAGATCGTTTAAAATATCACCGATTATTTTTTTTCCTTTCATGTTTCGCTTTTTACGAACATTAAAAGGCATATCCAGGCTTATATTTTCACTTAGGACTGCACCGCCGTAACTTTTGACCGCCAGTCCTTCTTTATCAAGTTTATCCAGATCTCTTCTAATGGTTTCTTCTGATACGTCAAAAAGGATACTCAGCTCACTGACTACTACCTTTTTCTCGTCCTGCAGCTTCTCCAATATCAGATTTCTGCGCTCAACTGCTAACATCTGCAGCGCCTCCAAGTCATTTGACCAATATATTTTGAAACCAGACAGGAAAATCTTCCTGTCTGGTTCTTAGGCAATTTATAAGATGGACTTACAGATCTGCTCATCAGGATGAGCGATCACGGTAGAATCAAGATACATACCGCTGTCAGCCACACTCGCTTTTGCACTTTCAATTGCTGCACCTACTGCAGATACTTCACCGCAAAGGAACAGATAAGACTTACCGCACATACCCTTCGCAAGACGAAGTTCGATGAGTTCTACATCTGCAGTCTTTGCTGCGATATCTGCTGCAACAATAATTGCAGAAGCATCAAAAGTCTCAAGAACACCAAGAGAACTGATATGCTCTACATGAGTGGTTCCGTAAATTGCAGGGAAAATACCTTCATGAGGATTACCCAGTACGAAACTGTCAATTAACTGTTCACCATACTGGAACTTTGCATTTGATACTGCTGCCTCAACTGCACTCAGATCACCTGTGATCAGTGCAATATATTTACCGGGACATACAGTCTGCGCTTCAATCAGCTCTACAGCTGCGGTCTTAACCATAGAATCAGCTGCGGTTACACCAGCGGAAACTGTCTGAAATTCTATCATTCCTAACGCCTTGCCCATAAGGAATTACCTACCTTTCTGCAATTGTAATATACTTATCGGTAACAGCCTGAACCACACCATTTACAGATGCATGGATGGCTACACTTAAACCTTTGCCGGGTACTGCAATACAGTCACCTGCTTTTACCACATCGCCTGCTTTCACAACTGCAGATGCCGGTGCGCCGATATGCTGACTGAGCATGATCTTTACTTTATGAATCTGCTTATCCTGTTTCCAATGCTCATCGGGCATCAGCGGTGCGTCTGCTTCATACTTGGAAAGGCCAAGTCTTGCTTCCAGTCTGCCTTCCGGCACTTTACGGTAATCTCTGCCTTTTTGAACAGGAGCCGGTACCACACCAGCCGGAGGCTTCACACCTGCTGCTCTTAATCCTGCCTTATAATCTGCCAAAAGGCTTCTGGGAGACAGACCCTGAGGACAGGAGAAGTTTTCACAAAGACCACAGGAGCTGCAGAACATGGAGTTCAAGAATACATTGGTATCCTGGAAATCCTTATTGGCTGCGCTGCGCATGAATTTATGAGGTTCAATGGGATGACCTAAATTGTGACGGGGACAAAGACTGGTACAGCACTCACACTGACAGCAGGAAGCTGCAGCACGTTTCAGATCGATCACAGGATTTCTGTCCTTACGTCTGATCAGCTGATGACTCTTATCCAAAACAATCACCGCATTGGTGGTCTTTGTCACAACCGTGTTTTCATCTCCCACATTACCCATCATAGGACCACCTATGAGATAAGCAGGATCTTTTACTGTCACATTGCCGGCATAAGCAACAACATCCTTGATAGTTGCACCAAGCGGTACGCGAACCGTAATAGGATGTTCCACTTCACCAACAACAGATACCAGTTTATCCAGAACAGGGGTATTCTGTTCCACCGCACGCCACACATTGTAAATGGTCTCTACGTTGAATACTGCAATGCCTTCTTCAATAGGAAGTCCGCCGGGACGAACTACTCTGCCGGTTGCTTCATAGATGAGTACAACTTCGTCGCCCATCGGGTATGCACTGTCAAGCAGCTGCACACGCATATTGGGATATGCTTCAATATATTTATCAATAGCTTTAATAGTCGCTTTATATTCTTTCTTAATACCGATTACAGCTTCTTTCGCTCCTACGGTCTGTGCAATCATGTCAAAAGTAGAAACAATCTCTTCTGCATGCTGCTCTAAAAGCTGTCTGTGAAGCTTTAACAGCGGTTCACATTCAGCACAGTTCATCAAAATAATCTCTGCCCGTTCATCCAGTTTTGCATAAGTAGGGAAACCTGCACCGCCTGCACCGACGATACCATTCTCCTGCAAAATCTGCTTTAATGCCTGAATATCCATACATTTCCTCATTTCTTCGCACGATCCGCCGTTTTGGCAGTTACGGGTATATCCTTAGTCAACGATGCCGACGATCGCTGCATCAATCGGTGCATTTTCATTGCCGACACGAGCGGCACTGCCGGTTGCAACCAGCACAGTCTCACCGATACCTGCTCCGATATTGTCGATTGCTACAAAACGGGATGTGCCTGATGCCATTTCTTCAATGGGTTCAATGATCATGAACTTATTTCCGATCAGGTTATCACTTTTGCGGGTAGATACGATACTTCCAATCACTCTACCGATAATCATTTCAAATCTCTCCTAATCAGCAGACAGACAGTCAGAATCTGCTCTGACTGCCGGCCTGCAAACAATTACTTAATAATTGTTACTTTATCGCCAGTTTTGATCTTGGCTGCATTCGCTTCATCGGTGTCGATGTGCATTTCCAGCGTAAAGCTCTTGTCTACACGAATCTTAACCTGATTGAATGTGGTTGCTCTGTCGTTATCGCATTTTACGGATACGATCTCACCGTCAGTTACACCAGCTGCTGCTGCGTCTGCGGGAGACATATGAATGTGGCGCATTGCAATAATACAGCCTTCATTCAGATAAACAACGCCTTTAGGACCAACTACAGCGATCGGAGCACTTCCGGCCACATTGCCGGATTCTCTTACAGGTGCTTTGATACCAAGTTTCATAGCATCTGTAGCGGAAATTTCCAGCTGAGAAGCTTTTCTGACAGGTCCGAGAACTCTGACATTTTCAATCGCACGCAGTTTGATACCAACAACGGTAACCTGTTCGTTGCATGCATACTGACCGCCCATAAGTTCTTTTTTCTTGGTCAGCTGATAGCCTTCACCGAATAAAATCTCCACATGCTCCTGTGTCAGATGGATATGTCTTGCGGACACACCAACAGGCACCTGAAATCCATTGGACTTATCAGACATCTGATTTAAAGTCTGCAGGACCATCTGTGTGATTTTTTCAATTGACTGATCCATGTGCTTCCTCCACTTTCACAGACCTATGGGACAGCTGTTATGCTGCCCCGTAAGTCTCATTTTGGGTTAATTTATTTTGCTGCGGGAAGGATCAGCTCAACATCGCCGTGAGGACGAGGAATTACGTGGGTAGCTACCAGTTCGCCAAGCTTAGCTGCGCTGGATGCGCCTGCTTCTACGGAAGACTTAACAGCGCCTACGTCGCCGCGTACCATAACGGTTACCAGACCGGAACCGATCTTTTCGGTGCCTACTAAAGTTACGTTTGCAGATTTGCACATAGCGTCTGCTGCTTCGATTGCTGCTACCAGACCTCTGGTTTCAACCATTCCTAATGCTTCCTGTGCCATTTTGATTTCCTCCTGTATAATGGATTTGTTGCGAATAATTCGCTGTGTAATAGTTATACTTCTTTGATGGTTTCTTCATCGAGCTTGCTGTTATCTTCCTGCTTGCTCATGAATCTGCTTGCACTTAATTCTACAAGCTTTAAAATTTCTTCGTGAGGGTTTGCGATCACGCCGCTGGCTACCGGCTTTTTGATGGCATTTGCTTTTGCTGCTTCCACAGCTTCTGTTACAGATGCCACATCGCCTCTGATGACGATCGTAACCAGTCTGCCGCCCAGTTTTCTCTCCCAGGTGGCAAGTTCTACACCGGATGTCTTACACATAATATCCAGTGCATCGGTTGCTGCAACCACACCAGAAATTTCAATAAAGCCTAATGATGTACGACTCATTTGCCGGCTCCTTTACTTTTGCTTCTGATTTATTTAACCTTCGGCAGAATCTTCTCAACGTCAGTGTGAGGTCTGGGAATTACATGGGATGCAACCAGTTCGCCCAGTCTGCTTGCTGCTGCGGAACCGCTTTCTACAGCTGCCTTAACAGCGCCTACGTCGCCGCGTACTAATACGGTAACCAGACCGGAACCGATCTTTTCGGTGCCAACCAGTGCTACTTCTGCAGATTTGGTCATTGCATCTGCTGCTTCGATCGCTGCGGTAAGACCTCTGGTTTCAACCATGCCTAATGCTTCCTGTGCCATAATGTTCTCCTTTCATACAGCATAAAATGCTGCTCATGCTGCTTCGCATTTATCGTAATATTTTTTTTAGTTTTTGTCAAAGCCATTTAACTTCAACATTTTTTCGGTATCCCCGGTAGGTCTTGCAATTACATGCTTCTGAACCACACCAGTCAGGGATTCAGCTACTGCCGCTGCTGCTTCGATCGCTGCTTCAACAGCTGCGATGTCGCCGCGGAACTTCACACATACCTGAAGCGGTACGGGAAGAGCGTCTGCATTGGCAGGCTTATTTTTATCGAAAGTTTCCAGTCTGACGTCAGCTGCTTTACATCCGGCATCGGCTGCGATAAACGCGCATGTCAGTCCGTATACCTCCAACAGTCCTACTGCTTCCATAACTACCTCTTTTCTGTCTGATCAGGATTACTTATTGATAGTTGCAATCTTAAGTCCTGTCATAGCCAGGTTGGTCTTGAAGGCTTCATTGATCTCTTCAAGAGGATAGGTATGAGTAATCAGCTTATCGATAGGAAGACCGAGCTTCTTAGCACTCTTTAAGAAATCAAATGTGGTAGCATAATCTCTTAAGGTGTATACCCAGCTGCCCACGATGGTGATTTCCTTGGAGCAGATATCGAAGTGAGGATTGATGGTTGCATCACCGCCGTTGATGAAGAAACCAAGTTCGCAAAGTCCGCCGCCGTTGCGGATGAACTTATAGATATTGGCATGAGCGATGGGAGAACCGGTACACTGAAAAGCGAAATCTGCAAGATGTCCGCCGAATGCTGCTTCAACAGCACCTGCCAGTGCTTCAATACCCTTGTAGTCTTTAAAGCTTACGGTTGCGGATGCGCCAAGTTCTTTTGCAAAGTCAAGACGCTTCTGTTCGCCGTCAACTGCTACGATATTGTTGATACCCATAGTGCGCAGGATTGCGATACAGATCAGACCGATAGGGCCGCATCCCTGTACAACAACATTGCTGTTGAAACGAAGGATACCGGTGCTCTTTGCTCTTTCCACTGCATGGATCAAAACTGCACAGGGCTCGATCAGGATTCTGGAATACAGATCCAGATCACTTACGTTAAATACGGTGGAGCCGCCTCTGATCAGAATGTAATCAGCGAACCAGCCGTTTAACTTCACATCATCATCGGGAAGAAGTCCGTAAACATCAGCACCGCCAACGTTCTGCTTGTTTAAGTCGAACATGGTGATATCAGGGTTGTCCTTAAAGATCATGCTGGTAACAACTTTGTCACCGATGTTCAGATCTTTGCCTGCGCTGTCTTTCTTTACGTTTTTACCCATCTTAACGATTTCGCCGGTGCCTTCATGGCCCAGAACTACGGGGATCAGAGAGAAGGGATCTCTCTTGTATTCGTGTGCGTCAGTACCGCACACGCCGCAGCCTTCAACCTTAACCAGGATATCGTCATCGCCTACTGCAGGCATGGGAACTTCTTTGATCTCGATCTTTTCTAATTCGGTAAGCATAGCAACATGTGCGGTAGCAGGGATTGCACCGTTTGCTGCTTTGGGTGCTGCTGTTGCTGCATTAGCTACAGCGCTGCCGTTCATGCTTGCAAGCACCTGTCTTACGATTTCTTCAATCTGCATATTATTAGCCATCGTAAAAACCCCTTTCTTATCTGATGCAGAGGCTGTCAGACATTACACAGCGTCTGCTCTTTGTGAAGGACTTGGTACTTGTCAGGCCTTCACCTGTACGGCTTGCGATGGTAAATGTGCAGTAGCCTTCTCCGCCAAAGCCAAGGGCTGCGTAAGAGGGTGCATTCTTAACCAGAATTGCCGTATCAATTTCTTTTGCATATTTGGTGATGTGATCGATATTCTTGGAATGGATGTGAGCGGAATGACGGTTGCCATGCTCAAGCCATACTGCTTTCTCAATCGCATCATCAATATCTTTTGCACGTACCAGACCAAGAATAGGCATCATCAGCTCTTCTGCGATAAGCGGATGTTCCTTCTCGCCTTCAAATACGATACAACGAATATTATCAGGAACGGTTACACCGATCATGCCAAGCAGGGTCTTTGCATCACGGCCTACGCACTTACGGTTCAGAGCTCCCTTGGGAGTGAATACGGTTGCGATCAGCTTTTCCTGTTCTTCCTTGGAGATCAGGTAGCATCCCTGTTCGGAGATCATATAATGCATCAGCTCGTCAGCGATGGTATCAACGGCAACGATTTCTTTCTCTGCGATACAGGGAAGGTTGTTGTCGAAGGTACATCCGTTAACGATATCGCCTGCTGCCTTGCGGATATCTGCGGTTTCATCAACCAGTGCAGGAGGATTGCCTGCGCCTGCGCCGATACCTCTCTTACCGGAAGAAAGAACTGCGGTAACAACGCCGGGGCCGCCGGTAGCTGCGATAAGGGGGATATCAGGATGTTTCATCATGATATCGCCGGATTCCAGAGTAGGCTTGGTCACGGTACAAGCAACGTTGTCAGGACCGCCTGCTTCGATGGAAGCCTCATTGATCAGGTTCAATGCAAAGATGGAAGTCTTGATTGCCTGGGGATGAGGGTTAAATACTACTGTATTACCTGCTGCCAGCATACCAATGGAGTTACAGATAACTGTTTCACTGGGGTTGGTACAGGGAGTGATTGCGCCGATAACACCGAAAGGTCCCATTTCGATCAGGGTCAGACCTCTGTCGCCGGACCATGCGGTTGTATGCAAATCTTCGGTACCGGGAGTTTTGTCCGCTACCAGATGATGTTTTAAGATTTTATGTCCCACATTGCCCATGCCGGTTTCGTTAACGCCCATTCTGGCCAATGTCTCCGCATTTTCACGGGTCTTTCTGCGGATGTTAGTAATAATCTGTTCTCTCTGATCCAGAGACATTCTGCGGATTACTTTCTGTGCTTCTTTTGCAGCTGCGATCGCATCGTTCATATCTTCGAACACGCCGCGCTTACCGCCTGCGGGTTCTGCAATGTTCATTTTCGCAACTACTTCCTTTACGATGTCCTGCACCAGGTTCTCATTTACAAGCACGCGATTACCTCCTCAAAAATGGATTTTCCATAAGCCGCCAGATCGGAATCCTGCTGCGCAGAACCGCCGCTGACGCCAAGTGCTCCAATGATAACACCGTCTTTTTTCAGAACTTCACCTCCGCCAAAGATTACGATCTTTCCTTCGTTGGTAAACTGGATACCATAAAGGCTCTCGCCGGGGCCTGCCAGCTTTCCAAGATCAGCGGTGGACATCTGAAATGCTATGGATGTGAATGTTTTATTAAGTGCAACGTCAAAGCTTCCCATGTATGCGCCATCCATACAGTGAATGGCAACCGGTCTGCCAGAGGCATCGGATACTGCTGCAACGATTCGCATGTCCCATTCAGCAGCCTTCTCTTCAACTTTTTCGATGAGCTTTACTGCCTTGTCAAGAGTCATGGTCATCTGTACCTTACCGCCATTGGCAGCAACCAGATTCGCTTTCGTCTCTGCAGCCGGGTTTTTGCTTTGATCGTCCGCAACCTGTCCTAAGACAGTGCGGACGATAGCCTCTATTTCGTTGTGGTTCATTATTTGCCTAACTGTTCAAGAACCTTCTTGGTGATCTCTGCAATCTGGTCAGCGGTGATTGCATCGTTCTTCTTGCCTTTGCAGCTTGCGCCACAGGTATGGCAGCTGGGCTTGCCTTCTTTGTTGTTAGGGCAAAGGTTAGCGGGATGACGGCCGGGCATACCGAACTGTCTTCTGATCTCATACAGATCTTCAACCTGCTGAGGAGTGAATTCCTTAGGACCGCCAAGCAGTCTGGACTGATACAGAAGCTGTGCGTAGAATTCTACGGATTCCATCTTCATGTATGCAGAAAGCAGGGAATCAGCAAAGGTCAGAGCGCCGTGGTTTTCAAGCAGAACAGCGTCGAAGTACTGAACGTATTCAGAAACTGCATCCGGAATTTCCATGGTGGAAGGTCTGCCGTATTTAGCGATCGGCACACAGCCAAGAGCGATAACTGCTTCGGGCATGATGGGCTGAGTCAGCGGAATGCCTGCGATAGCAAAGCTGGTAGCATATACGGGATGAGCATGTACAACAGCTTTAACGTCGGGTCTTTCTTCATATACTCTCATGTGCATCTTGATTTCAGAAGAGGGTCTGAAATTGCCGTTAGCCTGAAGAACATTACCCTTAGCGTCTACCTTACAAATGTATTCGGGAGTCATAAAGCCCTTGGATACACCGGTAGGGGTGCAAAGAAATTCATTGTCGCTGATCTTTACAGAAATGTTACCGTCATTTGCAGCTACCATGTTTCTGTTGTAGATTCTTCTGCCAATGTCACAAATCTCTTTTTTGATTTCGTATTCGTTTTGCATGTTGGAACCTCCTGGTTTTTTGTTTTTTATATTTGTTGGCTTCATTATAAGCCTAAATACCACATAAGTCAACAACATTAATGTTGGTTTTATGTTGTTTTAGATTTTGTTTTTTGTGGTTTCTTCACAATTGGAACCTCAAGATAGTCAAAAATCCTATCTACTCCCTCTCCTGTGACAGAATCCACATAAAATATGGTTTTACATCCTGCATTTTTCAGCCAGGACTCCACCATCGGAACATTTGCTTTGGGATCATTGATCTTTGTTATGATCCCGATCACCTCACGGTTTACCATGCAGGTGATATTGGGTGGAAACAGCGAGTACGGCTCCGTTGCAGATACCAAAAGTCCCACAACATCTGCCTCATAAGAGTAAAGCGCCAGCGCCGCACCTAATGTATGGGTCTGTAGATACTCCCCGGGAGTATCGATCAGTACATCGTGATTATGTATGTACTGCGTTTTATAATAGGAAACCGGTTCTCCCTTAAGTGCCTGCTGCAGCGTGGTCTTCCCGCTCTCACTGCGCCCGATTAAAATCAGTTTTTTCATATTACATCACGCCTTTAGATCATGTGCGTGTAATGGGACAGACTGAATATTTGTGCACTTCTGTAAAATAATCCAGAATCGCCTGTTCTGAAGCTTCCACCTCAGACACTGTACCCGTTATGATCAGGGAACCGCTGAAACGGTCCACAAATCCAAGATCGATGGATGCTGCCTTCATGGCCACATCTGCCATGATGATCGCGCTTTCTGCCGGCGATACTGTCATAATACCGATGGCAGCCCTTGCATAATCGATTCTGGGATCCAGCCCCAGTTTTTCATAAAGGATCTTATCCGGACTTGCAATGATATGCGCCAGTGTGATCTGTTTACCGGGCACAAGCTCCTGCACGATCCTGTGTTTTGATCCGTCATTGAGCCAATCCATGTATTGTCCTCTCTTTACCTTATCCGCCGATCTGGCATCTAAGTTTTGAATTTGCCTTCACAACTTTTTTCAGAGATTCCATATAGGAAGGATCCGGCGGCAGAATATCGGGCATTTCATAAGTTCTGCCCAATCCGTCGTACTTGTCCTGCCCCAGCCTGTGATAAGGAAGCAGATAAATCTCTTCCACACCCGGAAGCTTGTCTGCGAATCTGGCGATATCCCGGATTTCTTCCGGTCTGTCATTGAAGGTAGGCACTACCGGAACACGGATACTTAACTTTGTCAGCCCGGACTGTGCAACTTTTCTGGCATTTTCCAGCATCAGTTCATTGCCGCTTCCGGTAAACTGCCGGTGTTTTTCACCGTTAATATGTTTGATATCCATCAGATAATGATCCAGATAAGGAAGGATCTGTTCGATGATCTCCCATTTTACCCCCGCCATACTTTCAATGGCAGTGGTGATCCCGGCTTCTTTGGAGGCTCTGAGAAGATCTCTGGCAAATTCCGGCTGACATAAGCACTCACCGCCCGAAAGGGTAATGCCGCCGCCGGTTCTTGCGTAATAGGTTCTGTCTTTCATGACAGTCTCCATTACCTCTTCCACTGTCACATCCCGACCGATGATTTTCTTCTTCCCTGCAACCATCATCTCCTGAATGGCATATTCCTGAGATTCCGGGTTGCAGCACCATTTGCATCTGAGCACACAGCCTTTTAAAAAGACAATGGTGCGGATACCGGTTCCGTCATGGATGGAATATCGCTGAATATCAAAGATACGGCCTTTTGTCTGTAAATAATCCATAGATACCATCCGTCCTCTTTTTAGAAGCCCTGTTCTGTTCTGCTGATGATATCATCCTGCAGTGACTTGGAAAGGGTTGTGAACAATGCACTGTAACCTGCCACACGTACGATCAGGTGACCGTATTTTTCAGGATGAGCCTGTGCATCCAGAAGCGTCTGTCTGTCAACCACGTTAAACTGTACATGGCTGCCCTTCTGTTCAAAGTAAGAACGGATCAGCGCTACGAAATTCTCAAGTCCCTGTGCACCGGAAAGTGCTGTCGGATGGAATTTCTGGTTATAAAGCGTACCGTTTGAGGCAATGCCGTGATCCAGCTTTGATACAGAGTTGGCTGCTGCGGTAGGGCCGTTGGCATCCTTGCCTGCGGAAGGAGATACACCATCTGCCACAGGAGTGTGTGCCAGTCTGCCGTCGGGTGTTGCACCAACCTGTGCACCCATAGGTACATTTGCAGATACAGGATACATGCCTGCCTGATACTGGCCGCCGCGGGGATTGTAATAATTCAGCAGCGGTCTGGAATAGGTATAAGCCACATCTCTTGCAAAAAGGTCAACCTCTTCGTTGTCGTTGCCGTACTTGGGAACGTCATCGATCATGGCTTTGATCTCTTCATATCTTGCTTTTTCTTCAGCCGGAAGCTGCGCATTCATAACAGCCGCAGCCATCTGGGCGATCTGTTCTGCCGTAACGGTCACACCACTTTCTTCCATCTGCTTCACAACCTGTGCTGTCACTTCACCTGCAGTGATCGCATCAAAGCCCTGACCGTAGTTCATAGCCAGCGCGCGTTTCAGTTCTGCCATGGTGATCTTCTTTTCTTCAAATACCAGTTTCTTGATGGCATATAAAGAATCCGTCATATTGGCAATACCAAATCCCTGAGGACCGGTAAAGTTATAAACCGCACCGCCTTCCTGCACACTCTTGCCTCTCTTGACACAATCATCGATCATACAGGAAAGGAAAGGAAGAGGACATCTGGTCGCATGTGCCACATCGATGGCGTTGTCTGCGTTGACCATCAGTGCAATATTGTATTCCATCTGCTTTTTATAAGCATCGTAGAATTCTTCAAAGGTCTGCATCTCTTCAACCTTGCCGGTCTCGATACTGATCTTTTCCCCTTTGTCCCAGCCATTGGAGAATACCAGTTCCAGCGGGCGGCACATATTAAAGAATGCGGAATCGTGCCATCCTTCTGTCTTGCCGGCCTTCTGAGGCTCTACGCAGCCGATGATATTGTACTCTCTTGCATCTTCAAGAGTCAGTCCTCTGCTCATCAGGGAAGGAATGATCACTTCGTCGTTGTAATATGCCGGAAGTCCGATACCGGTTCTTGTCAGATCAGCAGCTTTAAGCATCAGATCATGAGGAGTCTTGTTCCATACACGGATGGAAAGAGACGGCATCGGTAAAAATACATGTTTGGAAGCTGTGATACACATAAAGGACAGATCATTGGTCACATCATTGCCGTCCTTGTCCTGTCCGCCGACAATCAGGTTCTGGAACAGGCTGTAACCCGCAAAACCTTCCGCGCTGGCTGCATCACGGCATTTATTCAGGTCATTTAACTTCACCCAGATACAGTCGATCAGTTCCTGTGCATATTCTCTGGTAATCCTGCCATTATCAAGATCCTTCTTATAATAAGGATACATATACTGGTCAAAACGTCCGGGAGAAATGGAATGTCCGCTGGATTCCACCTGCAGAAGCTGCTGTACAAACCAGAAACTCTGACAGGCTTCGTAAAAGCTCTTGGCGCCCTGTGCAGGCACATTCATACAGTTTTCTGCGATCTGCAAAAGTTCCTGTTTTCTTGCTGCATCGCTGCATCCTTCCGCTTCCTGAAGCGCAAGCTTTGCATATCTTTGTGCATATCTGATAACAGCCTTACAGCTTAAGATCGCCGCTTTGATAAACTGGGTCTTGGTGCAGTAATCTGCATCGCCGGGCTTACAGGTTGCAAGCTCCGCTTCCATCTCTTCGATCAGCCCGTTATAACCGATCTCAAGAACCTTTTCATACTGAACAGTCACATGACCAACACCATTATAATAGTAGTTGCCCGGTGTAAAAATATTGTGGGCCATAGCCACCTTGGTCTCTTCTGCCATCAGAGAGGTCGCCAGTTCGCTGGTGGTTCTTCCCTTCCAGTAAGCATTGGCCTGTGCCAGATCCTTCTTGGTCTGATCTGCTATGTAAAAAGGATCGGCGCTTCTGGTTTCAACTGTCTCAAATTCTGCTTCCAGCCATTCATAGGAAAATTCAGGAAATGTCTGGCATCCTCTGGGAGCGATGGTGCTGCTGCCTACGATCAGTTCATCCGGTCTGATGATGATCGGAATATTATCAAGGATGTGTTCAAAAGCAAGTGCCCTGCGCATGATGATCGGCTTGTCTTCCGTCATCTTGTAGGATTCTGTAAGCAGTTTCGCTCTTGAAGATTCAATTTCCGGCATCTTAGCGTACAGATGAGTGACCAGCTTTGGAATTCTGTCTGACTTGGGAATTTCCCTTGTGTAATACTTTGCCATTGCTGCTCCTTTCTATTTGTTACAGGATGTTTATTATTTTGTATACAAAACATCCAGAATTCAGGTAAAATCTTCTAGCTTTTAGTATATTCCTAACAATGCATTCTGTCAACCAATTCTGATTGATTTTTGTTATATTTTTTGTGGTTTTTTCTGTTTTTTAGTGGTTTTTATTTGCTTTTTACAGGGTTGTGTATGACTGATTATGTTTTTTCTTGACTTTCTTATAAATTCAGGGCATACTGTACACAGAACAATATGAATTTATGTCACTGTGCAATTTATACACAAACCACGGAGTCATTCATGATACATTATCACAATTTTGCCGAAAACGCTTACACCACCATCGATCTTCATACACATAGCCGTTCCAGCGGTCATGCCACGCAGGACAGTGTAACCGATCTTGCCCGCGAGGCCGCCCTGCGAAACATACAGATCCTGGGTATCAGCGACCACGGTCCTGCCAGTATGGGCAGCGCCGGTCTCTCTTACTTTCGCAGTCTCTTTTTATGTGAGCGCAGCCGCTTTGGCATCGATCTGCGCTACGGAGCAGAGGCAAATATTCTGGACACTTCAGGAACGCTTGATATTCCCGATGATATTTTAAAACGTCTGGACTACTGTATCATCAGCACCCACCGCCCCATTTACACTTCCGGATCAGCTGCCGAAAACACGCAGGCCTACATCCGTGCCATGAAGCACCCCCAAGTACGCATCATCGGTCACTGTGACGATTCCCGTTTTCCTGTGGATTATCCGGAACTTGTACAAGCCGCTCTGGAATATGATGTTCTTCCCGAGATCAACAATGTTTCCCTTACGCCCGGCAGCTACCGCAAAAACTGCCGTGCAAACTGCATCCAGCTGCTTGAAGCATGTGAAAAGCTGGGATGTCCGGTCATTCTTTCCAGCGACAGCCACGGAAAAGAGCATCTGGGCGAAGTCACGGAATGCGTGAAACTGATCCGGGAAATCGGTTTTCCCGAAAAGCTGATCAGAAGTATATTTTAATAATTTGTATTGTCCAAAGTGGGCAGGAAAACATTTTGATGTTTTTCCTGCCCACTTTTTATGCAAATTCATGCATTTTTAGCCTATTTATGATTTTGCATGCAAAAAAATCTTGTTCCTGCGTGCAAATATCTGTTTTTCTCAGATTTGCATGCTGAAAAAATCACATTTTTCCAACTCGTGCAGTCATTATTACTGTTTTTTCCATTTTTGCGTGATTTCCGCCCTGTTTCCAGCATGTAAAAATATCTTTTTTCTCATTTTGCATGCTTCTCCCTAAAAATAAGCGCATTTTATTCATGCAAATCTTCCATTTTCAAATATTTGCCTGCTTTTCATCTTGCATCCTGCGCGATCAGCTTGCGGATCGCCAGCACACCTGTCCGGATCGCTGCATCCGTATCATGCGCAACCGGATTGTACAGGCCTGCCTTTTCCCTTTCCTGATTGGCAACCGTCAAAAAGACAGAACCGCAGCGGACACGAAGATAGCTTGCCACGGTAAACAATGCCGCCGATTCCATTTCAGAGGCCTTGCACCCAAGCTTTAACCATGCATTCCATTTATTTTCCAGTTCATAATTGACCGGCATCAGATGCGGTTCATGCTGTCCGTAAAAGGAATCCTTACACTGCACAACGCCTGTATGAGCCGTCATACCAAGCTCCGCCGCCGCACTGCGAAGCGCCAGTGCCACATCCAGATCAGCAACAGCCGGAAATTCGATGGGCGCATATTCACGGCTGGTTCCTTCTGCACGGATCGCACCGGTGGCAATGACAAGATCACCGCTTTTCACCGCAATATCCATACCGCCGCAGGTTCCCACACGCACAAAGGTGTCTGCCCCAACCCGCACCAGCTCCTGCATGGCAATGGACGCAGACGGACCTCCGATGCCGGTGGAGGTTACACTCACCTTTACACCGTCCAGATAACCTGTATATGTCACATATTCCCTGCTGTCAGCAACCAGCACCGGATCGTCAAAGTATTTTGCGATCTTGGCACAGCGTTTGGGATCACCGGGCAAAAGCACATATCTGCCCACATCGCCTTCTTTTATCTGCAAGTGATACTGTAAACCGCCTTCCGAATATTTCATAAAACCCTCCGTTTCCAATGCAACACATTTCAATCGCTTCATCATTACCATATTGTTTCCTTATCATCATACCACATCCTTTCAAAATACAACAGAAAAAAGCAACAGGATTCTCTTTTCTTTATAGGCAAAATAGTGTAAAATATTCTCATCAGGAAATCTTTTTCCAACAAAACCAACAAATTCCACACCAAGAAGGAGACTCTACCCATGGCAAACAGAAACATGTTAAACCAGACCTCTTATCACGGCGCAGGCGCTATCGCCGAGATCGTCAACGAAGCAAAAGCCAGCGGCTTTACCAAAGCTTTCGTTTGCTCCGATCCCGACCTGATTAAATTCGGCGTTACCGCTAAGGTAACTGATCTTCTTGATGAAGCAGGCCTGGCTTACGAAATTTATTCCGACATCAAAGCTAACCCCACCATTGCAAACGTGCAGAACGGTGTTGCTGCATTCAAGGCTGCTGCTGCTGATTACATCATCGCCATCGGCGGCGGTTCTTCCATGGACACTGCCAAGGCAATCGGCATCATCATCGCAAACCCTGAATTTGAAGATGTAAGAAGCTTAGAAGGCGTTGCTCCCACCAAAAAGCCCTGCGTACCTATCATCGCAGTTCCCACCACTGCCGGCACCGCAGCTGAAGTTACCATCAACTATGTTATCACCGACGTTGAAAAAAAGAGAAAGTTCGTATGTGTTGACCCCCATGACATGCCCATCGTTGCGATCGTTGATCCCGACATGATGTCCACCATGCCCAAAGGTCTGACCGCTTCCACCGGTATGGATGCTCTGACCCACGCGATCGAAGGCTACACCACCAAAGCTGCTTGGGAAATGACCGACATGTTCCACATCAAAGCCATCGAGATCATCGGCAAATCCCTGCGCGGCGCTGTGGACAACACCAAGGAAGGCCGCGAAGGCATGGCACTTGGCCAGTATATCGCAGGCATGGGCTTCTCCAACGTAGGTCTTGGTATCGCACACTCCATGGCACACACTCTTGGTGCAGTTTATGACACTCCTCACGGTGTTGCATGTGCAATGATGCTTCCCATCGTTATGGAATACAATGCAGAATGCACCGGTGAAAAATACCGCGAAATCGCTAAGGCTATGGGCGTTGAAGGCGTTGATGCCATGACCCAGGAAGAATACAGAAAAGCTGCTGTTGCTGCAGTAAACAAGCTTTCCGCAGACGTAGGCATCCCTGCAAAACTGGAAGCATTAAAAGAAGAAGACCTGCAGTTTTTGGCTGAATCCGCATACGCTGATGCATGCGCACCCGGCAATCCCAAGGAAGCTTCTGTAGAAGATCTGAAGGCTCTGTTCAGAAAACTGATGTAAATTTCAAAAAGTACGGAAATCAGAGCGACTCCTGATTCCCAAATACAGCAAAGGCTGCCCGGAAACGGACAGCCTTTTTGGCGCTTTGCGCACACTTTTTATGTCTTTGACTGCAAAATACACAGCTATTACTTTAAGATATTGATTCCGCCGATCACAGGAAGCGGTTTCTTTTCTCCTTTATACGCATTTACCACACCAATGATCGCCAGAACTGTAAACACAATGCCTACCATACTGATGATACTGGTCAGAAAATACAGTCTCCAGGAAATCGCAAGAATGAGGGAATTTAAAATACCGCTCACAATGCTGTATGCCACAGTCACAATGAAAAGTACCATCCCCTGATTGCTGTGATAACGGGCAAATGCAGAAGTTTTCGCTGCAAAGATCGGAATCAGTACCAGCGGTCCAAAATAAGCTAAAATCGCCATTACCTTATTATTCTGCGCATCTGCTGCTTCCGCAGAATTTCCCGCTGCAGCCGTAACCGGTCCGCTGACAGGGGTATCATAATTTACAGGTGTCTGTACAGGCTCTACCTGTGCTGTGTTCTGAGTATTCTGTGCCTGGGCAGGTGTGCCGCAGGAAGGACAGAATTTTGCACTTTCTTCAATTTTACTTCCGCAATTTCCGCAAAATGCCATAATCATTTCTCCTTTGTCTTATTTTAATTCTCTTTGCTGCAATCTCTGCCGAAATCCTACTGCAGTTTATTGCCGCAGTTGCCGCAGAATTTAGTTCCCGGTGCATTCTGTGTTCCACAGGCCTTGCATAACCCAGCCTGCACGGATACCGCCTGCATCAGATTAGTTCCGCAGTTATTGCAAAACCGCCCTGTCTGTGCATTTTTTGCGCCACAGGAAGGACAAATTTTCATGGCCATGGACGCACCACAGTTATTACAGAACTTACCGCTTCCTGCGGGTTTTCCGCAAACAGGACAGATCGTGGTCTTGCTCTCAATATTGCCTGTCCATACCGTTGCAGCCGCACCGGCATCCTCAATATTGCGGCGTAGTGCTTCTGCTCTTGCCCTTGCCACAAATACTTCCTGTCTGGGTGCACATTCGGTGCAAAGACCTTCTTCTTCATTCCAGCAGTGCGCACACACATATTTGTTGCAGGACGGGCATTTCTGAAAATGCCGCACCGCCTCTGTTTTTGCTTTTTCAAAAGCAAGCTCATGTTCTCTCTGCCATTCCGGAGAACGATCGGTAAAGCGTTCACTCAAAATATCGGTAGCACGGTCGGCTCCATAGCCAAGATTCCCCATTCTGCCGCCAAAGATGCTTCCGATCGCATACACGCCGTCTCCGATTCCCCTAAACAGCTTTCCTTTTTTATAGGTTTCACTTTCAATAAAACTGCTTTTGAAACCGTCATTGCAGATATCACAGTAAAAGGTAAACTGAAAACCCGCTTCCGTGGAATTATCATAATAATTCCGGGTAAAAGAAGTCAGCATACTTACGCCTCCAATCTTTCTCCGCAGTCACCGCAAAAACGTGTTCCTGCAGGGTTTTCCTTTCCGCAGGCAGGACAGATTCCGGTGCTTTCTGTTTTGAGCTTATTGCCGCATTCCTGACAGAATTTTACGCCCGGTGCATTCTGCGCGCCGCAGGCAGGGCAAAGATTCTGTACAGTTCCAAGCTTATTGCCGCATTCCTGACAGAACTTGGTTCCTTCCGGATTTTCATAGCCGCACTGACTGCAGGTTCTTTCTGCCAGTGCCGCTTTGCGGATACGCTCCTGTTCTTCTGCTTCCGCCTGTGCCGCTGCAAGCTTCTGCTGGGCTGCTGCCAGATTTGCCTGTGTCAGCTGCAGACGCTCCGCAAGTTCCCCAAAGTTTTCCAGACCATACTGCTCCACAGCCATTTTTCCGATCTGGGTATAAAGATCATTTTCCTGCTTCTTTAAATCACTGACATCCCCCTGCATCTTTAAAAGCTGTGTTCCGGGATCATCCTGAGGCATAATGCTGGACAATCCTTTCATAAGTCCTCCCAATCCTAATCCGCTAAAAATATCAGCCATTGTTGTTTCCTCCTTGTAAATATATTTGAAACCATTGGTCGATTTCCGATTTTTCCACTCTGGTCAGCCCCATTCTGCTGCCTAACCAGATACAGTCATCACATTCTGCGATCACTTTCACTTCATTGTCCGACAAACCGCTCTGCGTAGTCAGCACGAGTGCATTTTCAATCGGTGACTGCAGTGAATCCACAGACTGACATAACAAAATACCATTGGATTCCGTTGTGATCCACAGCCGTCCGGCGCTGTCCAAAAACAGCCATCTTACTTTATCTCCGGGTATCTTATCTTCCCGGTTCCAGGTTTTTGTGATCTGCCAGCCGCCATCTTCCTGCCGGTATGCTCTCGCCATACCGCCATGATTCAAATGCCCCGCAGCAATCAGAATTTCCTGTTTTAAAACCGGCAGGATCGCATTGACATACCTGTGCGGCAATCCTTCATCCACAGAAAGATGCTTCCAGTTTCCATCCCTGTCACGGATGCTGCAGCCTCCTTTTCCTGCTGCCAGATATGTTCCAAACCAAATTTCATCTTCATTTTTAAAAAGTACATTCACGCAGTCATCGGACAATCCATTTTCAGATGTCAGAATCTCCTTCACCTGCCAGCTTTCTCCGTTTTTTTCCAGATAAGCAGCTCCCTCCATCGCTCCGATCCACAGACCCTTTCCATCAGCCAGCAGCGCATTGACTCTGCCGCCGGGAATCTGCGGTTCCGAAATAGAAAACAGTTCTGCTCCCTCCGGAGAAAATGCTGTAACACCACCGCTGTGCCCTGCCCATATCAGCCCGTCAGCGGATTTTTCAATCCCGGACGCATACACCATTTCAATCTCTGCATCCAGTTTTTTATGTAATTCTCCAGTGGAACGGTCAAGCAGTACAATGCCGCTTTTTCCTCCTACCCAGAGATATTTGCCGTCATCATATAATGCAGATATTTCCTGTCCTTCCAAAAAGACACTCATACCGCTCAGATTCTTCGGCTCTGATTCTGTATTCTGCATCAGACCAGCGCAAGCCGGACATACGGCCAGGAACAGTATAAACAACAGAAACAAAAAAGCTTTATTCTTTTTCATGATCCGTACTCTCCCTGACTAACTTTCCTTTTTCCATCCGGTAGATGGTGCTGCAAAAGCTTTGTGCCTCTTCTTCATCATGTGTCACCAAAAGCACTGCCGAAGCATTCTCACAATACTGCCTTACCACATCCATGGTCTGTTTTTTGGTTTCTTCATCCAGATTTGTGAACGCTTCGTCCAAAAGCAGTATTTTTCTCTGACATGCAAGTGCTCTTGCGATCGCTGCACGCCTTGCCTGTCCTCCCGAAATTTCACCCGGATACCGCTTCAGCAAATGTGCAATCCCCAGTTTCTGTGCCAGTTCGCCAACATATCTGCTGCGTTCTCTGCGCCCCCTGACAGGGCATCCAAACGCAATGTTTTTTTCGATCGTCATATGATTCCAGAGTGCCGGTTCCTGAAAAACCATCGCCACATCCCGCATAAACGGTCTTTTGTCCAGGTCTTTTCCCCTAAACAGTACTCTGCCTGTATCTGTTTCCAAAAGCCCGGCAATCAGATGCAGCAATGTGCTTTTACCGCTGCCGCTGCTTCCAAGCACCGCTGCCCGTTCCCCTTCTTCGATACACAGACTGACCTTATCAACGGCAATGACATCTCCATATGATTTTGATACCCCCAAAAGTTCAAGCGCCATTTTTTCTTCCCCTTACAATCCGCATCATAAGCAGCATGACAGCCAGACAGATGACAATGATCACCATACAAAACCCAGATACCATTTCAGATGCACCATAATGCAGATAATTGTAAATTTTTATGGAAAAAGGTTCCTTTCCGGGCGGTGCTGTCATCAGGGTCACTCCCACATCTCCCAGTGTCAGAAGAAACACCAGAAAACCTGCTGCCCAAACACCCGGCGCATACACCGGAATTTTTACAACAGCAACTGCTTTCCACCAGTTATTCTGCAGCAGCAGTGCCGCCTGCAGACTTTTTTTATCCACACCGAAACATATTCCCATCAAAACCAGCATACCCAGAGGCAAAAATCGTGTTGCACAGCCCAATGCCGGAAACAGCAGTGTTGAAGTCACCCCATGAAAAATGCTTCCATTCAGCAGTGTCAGCCATCCCACGCCAACCAATGCAGAAGGCATCGCCAACGGAAACAAAAAAACAATCCGCCAAAAAGAACTTTTGCTGTCACAAAGAAGCCCTGCCGTCAGACTTGCCGGAACCACCGCGAGCACCGCCGCGAGGATTCCGATCCTGCAGGAAACCCACAATTCCTCCAGTGAAAGCTCCACCGAGGCCGTCAGCTGTTCCCAGCCGCCAATTCCAGCTGCCAGTGTCAAAAGCGGAATCAGAATCTGAAGAACACTCAAAAACACAGCTGCCCGCATAAGGCTTACGGTTGTCCGGGACAAATACAGCGGAACCGTTTTCCTGTAAGAAACCGGAAGCAAAATCTGCTTAAGTCTGCTTTGGGTCAGCCATACCACCAGCAAGATCAGCAGCATCAACGGCATAGCCAGCCACAAGGAATTGACCGCCTTACCATATGCCGAAAAATCAGAGAAAAGCTCCATCGCGTACACATTATACTGAAACAGCGACGGTATCGAAAAATCTGCCGCCGAAAGAACAAATACACATCCTGCCCCGCAAATAAGCCAGGGAAACATCTGCGGAAGGTATATCCGATACAGCACACAGTCCCCTTTCCGGCAAACCAATGCCGCTTGTATCAGCGAAGCATCCTGCCTTTCAAGTCCCAACAAGGCAAGCCCTGTACAAAGAGGCAGATAAGCCATGATTTCTACAGCCACACAAGGAAAAAGTCCGTATATCTGCATTCCCAAAAGTTCTGGCCATACCTGCCCTGCCATCCGGACCAGTTCCATCCATGCCAATGCATAGATATACTGCGGAACCGGCGCCAGAAGCAAAAACCACCAGCGCAGAATACTGTTTTTCAGACGGCCTGTATAAATTGCCGCAGCCGTAAAAAAACCGATAACCATACATCCTGCCGCCGTCAAAATTCCAAGCTGCAGGGTATTTCCCAAAAGTCTAAGCCTTCTCCCGTTTGGTATTGCCAGCAACGGATCACCGGCCTGCTCTAAAAGAGCTGCCAGCGGCGCAGCAAAAAACATAATGCAGATCACTGCGCCGACAAGCTGTATTTTTTTACATTTCAGGAAGCATCTCCAAAGATTTCCTGCATATCTGTGCTCGCTTCTTCCAGACATTCATAAACTTCCTTAAGATTCACTTTCATGCCGATAACATCAAGTCCACCGGCATCCACACCGGGACGTACTGAAAGATCAAAAAATCCATCTTCAATCAGACGTTTTTCATTGTCCAGTGAAACAATATAGTCAATAAATACCTTTGCATTCTCTTCGTTGGGTGCCCCTGCGATCATCGCTGCTGTGTTGGGAGTGATCAATGTTCCCATCTGATTTTCTTCCTGATCTGCAAATACCATCGTCACAGGCTTTCCGTCTTCCACTGCGCCCTTGGCATCATCTGTGTCGGTATAACCGATTGCAGCCTGTCCTGCAGCAGCTATATCACGGGTAACGGAATTTCCATCCACCACCTGTACACCGCTGTCTGCCAATTCCTGAAAAATCCTTCTGCCTTCCTCTGCACCAACCGCCGCATAAACCGCCGCAGCCTGTGTTCTTGTTGTACCAAACATCGGATATGCGATCGCGATCTGTTTCGCATCATATTTTCCGCTGATCAGATCATAAATACTGGTCGGATATTCTTCCTCGGACAAAAGCTCTGTGTTGACAAGCATAACTCTTGCCCTGCCGCCAAAGGCTGTCCAGTAACCATCTGCATCCTTATAGGCATCGGGAATATCTGCAGCAGCTTCAGACACATAGGGCTGTAAAAGTCCTTCATCCTGCAAAAGCATAGTCTGTGTAAATTCATTATTCCAGTACACATCACATACCGGATTTTCTTTTTCTGCGATCAGTCTGTTGGTAAGACCTGTCGTTTTGTTGGCTTCAAGATCATAAACCGCATTGACTTTGATACCGGTTTCTTTTTCAAAATCCTCAAATACCGGTTCCGCATAAATCTGGTCAACTGCCGTATAGACTGTGACCTCCTTTACTTCTGTTTTTCCAATGCTGCAGCCGCTCATACAGATCATACTTGCAGCCAGCATCATTGCACATATCCGTTTTTTCATCTGTTTTCCCCAATCCGTTTCATTTTTACCAACGTTCGTCCTCTTCCGTGCCCGGTTCTTCAAGACCTGTACCGGGTTTCGTATTCGTATTTCCGTTGTTTCCATTATTACCGCTGTTGTTCCAGTTGCCGCTGTTGCCGGAATTTCCGCTGTTTCCCCAGTTTCCGCTGTTGCCGGAATTTCCGCTGTTTCCCCAGTTTCCACTGTTGCCGGAACCTCCGCTGCCGCCCCAGCTTCCGCTGCCGGAACCTCCGCTGCCGCCCCAGCTTCCGCTGCCGGAACTTCCTGACGCACCCTGGCCACCGCCTCCAAGCGCATCAATCGCACCGCTCCAGGCGTTGGAAAGCATATTTCCCATCGGTCCAAGACCGCCAAGCGCAGATTCATATGCTCCCAGTCCGGCTCCCAGTATACCTCCGTCCTGTGCGCCTGCGCCGATACCTGCTGCTGCGCTGCCAAGTCCTGCTGTCACATGATCCAACGCGCCGTTTCCTACCATATTGCCAAGCCATCCGGCAATCATACCGGCCGGTCCGCCAAGTCCCGCTGCTTCCATCAGCTGTGTTCCGGGATTAGCAAGCCATCCGGGAATATTACTGCCCGATTCCGTCCAGCCGCCGTCATCTGCATATGCGGTCAACGTTCTGAGCCAGACACTGCCCATACACAAAAGTACGATGGTTGCAGCCTTTTGTGTTCTGCTCTGCATCGTGATCCGGCCTCCAGCGCCAAAAAATACAAGCAGAATACCAAGAGGCAGAAAGCAAAGCACTCTTGATAATATCCGGTAATCTGTGGTATTCCACAGCACAACGCTTACAACAAACGCAAACAGCATTCCCAGTCCAAGACCAAGAATATTTACTGCAACATCCGCACCGGTTATCAGCGCTTTGGGCTTTTTACTCTTTGCATTAACAGCTCCCTGATAAATAAACATCATATAGATCAGTGAGCTTTCTCCACCCTGACCAAAATTCAATAACAGCCATATTGTCAGTGCGACCATGGTAAACGGGCTTTTTATTAAAAATCCAGCCAGAATCCCAAGCCCCATATACAGCATGATTTTTCCTAAAAAGGATACTGTCACCGAATTCCAGCATGTCTTTATATTGACAGGTATCCGGAAAATATCTTTCATCGGTGCCAAAAATCCTTCCTTACAGATTCTTCGCCAGATATTTCCCACCAGCCAGAATAATGCGGTAAAAAATGTCAGATTGTAAAACCAGGTTGTCATGGAGCCGCCCGGTATCCAGTCAAATCCTTTTGCGCCGTTTTCATAGACCAGTCCCGCAAACAAATAGGCGATCGCGCTGGACCTTGAAAACCGTCCGTTTCCGAAGAAACAGCTGTCATTGATGATTCCTAAAAAGATCAGATTGAAGATCCAGTAAAACAAACCAAGTCCGAGTACGATCAACAGATTTTTAGGAAATCCTGCTTTCAGACTCTTCCACATATTCCGAAACAGCCAGCCGACAAATTGCAGACGCCCCTTGGGAAATGAAGGCTCCTGACGAATCTGATCGTAGGTGATACATCTTGTAATAGTCGCCTGTCTGACATATTGTGAAGAATCACTATTATTTACACTCATTGTTTTTTCCTATCTTTTCATTCAGGATATCGGATCATCCCCCAAAATAACTCTCCAGATCAGGAAGTTCCTTGGTATGATCCACTGTAACTGTGCCGTCATAATAGGAAACACTTAAGTAAGTCTTTCCATCATATGCCCACCATGCATCCATGCTCAGCATATCGGATTCAGAGAAACCAAATCCGTAAAAATCCTGGAATTCAAAACCATCGATCTTAAGCTGATCAATCCAGCCAAGCATGGTTTCTTTGGTCGTTCCGGTAATCTCTGTACGGTAAGAAGCAACTGCTGTTGCTGTTCCGTCCGGATAATTACGCAAAGTTTTGGGCCAGCCGTCATTGAGTGCTTCTGCGTCCTGATTTGCCGCGATCGCACCGTCGATCAGATCGCCAAGTCCGCTTTCCTCACCGCTGCCTTCAAGACCTTCCAGACCTTCGATCAGCGCTCCAAGGGCCTGTAACTCTTCAATATCAGAGTTGGTCACATTGCTGTTATCCCCGGATGCTGTACCGGCAAGAATTGCCAATGCGCCAAGCGCATCCGCCAGAGAGCTGTCAGATTCTGCTGCCTGCCCGTTGGAGCTGCTTTGTGCGGCAGAATCACTTTGTCCGGAAGCATCGCTCTGTCCGGAAGATTCATTCTGTCCGAATAAACCGTTCTGTTCTGTTGCCGGGCTGTTTTCTTCATCAGAACCGCCGCCGATAAGACCAAGAAGACCGCCAAGTGCACCAGCACTTTCATCTTCCTGCTCCTGTGTCAGACCGCTGCCTTCCAGTTCAGACATGACTGCGCCAAGTCCGGAAGCTTCGATTGCAGAATTGATCACCTTTTTTACCACAAATCCCATGATCAGACTGAGCACAAGGCTGATTGCCATCATGATCAGGGTTGCCTTTGCCAGATTCCTTTTATTAACCTTTTTACATCCGCCGCACGCCCAGATGATCGTCAGGATCAGACCGATGATCGGAATACACATTAACAACATGATCCCTATGTATCCGCCAGCTGTGATCGGCTCATATTTACTGCCCTTTGGAGGTACTGCGTCCGGATCATATGCAGGCGCTGCCTGCTGGTACACAGGCTGTACCGTAGGCTGCTGATAATACTGCTGGGAGGCTGCCTGCTGCACTGGGGGCTGCTGATATGCAGGCTGGGATGTCTGCTGCTGCCTTGCCTGGGGTTGTCTTGCAGACTGCTTTGCCTGCTGTTGCCTTACCGGCTGTGCCGAAGGCTGCTGATATGTCTGCTGTGCAGAAGCCTGCTGTCTTGCGGGCTGTACGGGTGTCTGCTGATAAACCTGCTGCACCGGAGTCGGCTGCATGGGCCGAACAGGCTGTGCCGGCTGCACAGGTTCTGTCGGTTGTACAGCTTCTGTCTGCTGTACAGGTTCTGCCAAAGGTACAGATACAGCTTCCGCCTCAGACTGCTGCACTGTCTCTGCAGGAATCTCAGCCGCTTCCTGCATTTGCTCAATCATTGTTTCCTGAACCGCTGCCGCTTCTTCAACAGGTACAGGTGTTCCGCATTCTGTACAGAATTTTTTATTATCGGATATGGGGGCGCCACATCCAGTACAAAATCTACTCATAATCATCCTCCTTCATAAATGTCATACGGGCAGCTGGCTGTTACCGCCAACCGCCCGCATCAACTTCAACACATCATAAAAGCGACAGGCTGCACTTTATGTATTTAGATCCAACAAACCCGATCAGAGCTTTGCGCCGCAGGAACCGCAGAATTTGGTTCCGGCTTCATTTTTTGCGCCGCACTGTCCGCAAAAAACAGGTTTAGTACCGGCTGATGCTTCCGTTCTCTGTACAGGCGCTGCGGGAGCTGCCGCAGTTTCAAATGTCTGCGCTGCAGATCCTGCTGCCGATGCAGCTGTATAAGCGGGTGCAGGACTTTCTTCCTGTCCTTTTTTAAACAGTTCCTTAAACTTGGAGGACCAGGTGCACAGTGTGGAATACAGATCGAACGTAATCTGTGTGGCAGGAGCCACCTGCATGTAGGATGCCATCATCTCAATCATGATATAGCTGTCCATAAACGCAAACTTCACAACCCATGCGATCAAAAGCGCCAGCATAAATGCCAGAAATCCGCTCCATTTCAACAGTTTAAACAACAGTCCGACCGGCACAAAAATGATCAGTGTAATAACAACGGTCAGAATAATGACTTTCAGCATGGTCTTTGCCGCATCTTTTAAAAGCACTTTCCAGTTCTGTGCATAGATCACAACGCCGTCAGCCGCGCTCTTAAATGCGCCCTGCTCTTTGTTGTAGAATGTCCATCCCAGACAGCACTCATCTATGTAACCTAAGGAAATACTGACAAAAAACTGTGCTGCACCGGTCACTGCGTTCATTCCGGGGATAAAATCAAGTTTGTCTCCAAGTTTGCCGATCTTGTTCTGGATTTGTTTTACCGCACCGGATACAAGCTGATCCACCGCAAAATAGATATTGGAGGTTGCAAAACGCTCTGTAACCATTTTTTTGCCGTACTCAACCTGATTGGCAGGAATCTGACCGGTAAAGCAGGCTTCTGCGATAACTGCGATGTGTCCTGCTTTCACCAGATATCCCATATAGTGCATGATCGCATAGCGAACCACACCTGTTGCGGAAATCCAGAGAATGAACATAATTACCATCGCATTCTCACCAAACAGCCAGCCAAGTCCCATAAAAATTGCCAGCAATACGGCACTGATCAGCACCGTTGCGCCGCCCAAAAGCATTTTAGCCCAGATAAAGGGCATTGTTTTTGAAAAAAGTTGTTTTGCGTTCATATAAATACCTCCCTCCGTTTAATATGGAAAACCGGAACTTGTTCCGTTATTCCATTTTGCTGCCGCATTCCGGGCAGAATCTGACACCAGGTGCCACTTCTGTTCCGCATGCTGTGCAGAAACGTTTTGCAGGTGCTGCCGGAACCGGAATTTCCATCTTATTGCCGCATTCTCTGCAGAACTTCACACCGGCTGCATTTGCTGCGCCGCATGCACTGCAGATTACTTCCCCCTCTGCCGCAGGTGCCGCATTTACGGGTGCAGTCTGCATAGGCTGTACTGCCGCTGCCTGAGCAGCTGCCTGTACCTGTGCTGCTGCCGCCTTTGCAGCTTCACTTTCAGCCTTGATCTTGTCGATCTCAGCCTGTGCTGCCGCTGCCGCATCGTAGTGAGCCTTTGCATTCTGGCAAAATTCCAGAACCTGCTCTGCCACAAATTCACCTGCCATAAACTGTTCATAATAGAAAGCACCGATTTTTTTCAGTTCTTCCCCTGCAGCGTTATTCTCTGCGTTGATCTTACTGTTAAGTTTTCCCGTCTCGATCGCATCATTGGTCTTATCCCCAATGTTCTTTGCGAAATCATTCAGTTTGTCAAAAAATGCCATGTTGCACTCCTCCTGTAAAATATTTTTTTCTTTGCCGCCTTGTCCGGATGACATATCAGCATAAATCCTTGTACGTGATCAAAAACTGCCGCCTGTTTGAAACATTCAGCTTTTTATAAATATTTTTACAATGAAAATGCACCGCAGAAAGCGAGATAAACAGCTCCTCTGCAATCATTACCATTGTCTTATCCGTCAAAAGCAGTTCAAATACTTCCAGTTCTTTTGCGGACAGGGCGGACAGCTCGGGATGAACATCCAGCAAAGCCTGAAACTCTTTTTTGGCAAGCTTCACGTAATCAAAATATTTCATCACATCACAATTTTCGCCCACTCATCCACCTCCATTCCTGTCATATCATGCTATACATGATATAAATAAAACTAATTATTATATTACCTGATTACCCGTATTATTTCCGCTGTCCGAAACAATGGTTTCGCGCCATGTATAGCAGTTTTTCCGGTATTGTTCGTATAAATCTGAACTCATTTACAGTATTACTGTTATTTGTAGTAGTTTTCCTGTTATATGTAACAGAAAACAGTTTTTTCGTACCAGCACTGGAAATCACTCCTGTTTTTTGATATGCTGTCTGTATATACACTATGAATCCAAATGATAATACTATGGTCTGTATATCTCTATCATAGATAGTCCCCCTCCCATTTCCTATCCCACAAAGGGGGGATTTCTCAGTTTCCACCCCATTCCGGCGAGGGAACTTGCATAATTGTACAGGGAAACTACCATCTATTCTCGTTTTATTCATCGAAAAAGGAGTTACACATGATTTATTCTATTCTTTTGGAAAACCAGAAAAAAAGACTTTCACAGCCCATATGGATGCTTTTATGCTTCTCCATGTTCTGTTTCTGGCAGATGGGCTTTATTTATTTTATGGGTCCATCCCTTACGCTGGACGGGCGGACACCGCTGCCGATTTCCATGGACAATATCACCCTGCTGATCGTACTGGCTTATTTTTTCTCCATCGCATGGATGATTTTTTCACCGGCCACCGTCATCAAAGCCTGCCGTGTGACGGTGCTTGTTTCACTGTTTACAATGCTGGGCTTGTTTTTCCCCTTTTCCACAGAATTCTTGAAGCTGCTGATCTATGTTCACGTATTCAGCTGCTGTTTTCTGATCGGTTTTGAAACCTTTATTCTGGTCAACTATCTTTCAGAAAAAAGCGCCATCCTATACCTGACTCTGGCATACAGTGTCTCCCTTATTTTGATCGCGGTTGTGCAGAATGAATTCCTGCCCATTTCCTTCCCTGCCTTTCGCCTGACCACCATTGCGGCATTGCTCTTACTGCTGACCTTTTATTTCCGTCTGCCCGTACACAAAGGAGCCTGCCCCCGTTACATAAAAAAAAGCGATGGTTTTACCACGCCCAAAAAACTGCTTGCCGGAACTTTTATTTTAATTTTTATCGCTTCCCTCATGGGAGTATCCGGTCCGGCCATCTCCGCCGAAGTTAAGCATGGTGTCTTTATCTCCTATTCCGTAGATGCCTTCACAAGCTTATTGCTGTATCTTCTTTATAAAAAAGCAAATATCCATCCTTTCCGCTGCGTCTCCATCTTCATCGGGCTTGGCGGAACCGGCTATCTGTTTATGCTGGCTTCTGTTTCTATACCGGCATTTGCTTATATTGGATGCGCCTTTATCGGCTTTGCAATGGTATCCTGTCAGATGGTGCCGCTTTACAGTACCGTGCTGATGAAAACCTATCCATCCCGCTACCTGTCCCCGATCACCATTGGTCTGGCAGTTTTAGCTGTGATCGTGCAGGGCACTATGGTGGAACTCTTCCGCGACGCGCCGTCCATACTTTATCTGACTTATGCAGTCATCATGGTCATACTGGTTATCATTTACCTGCAGTTTGAGCCTTACTTCCTGTATACCCTGCATCGTAAGCTTCCGGAGACGACTGCTGACACAGCGCAGCATACCACAGCTGCTACGCATCTTTCTTCTGCCGTTTCTACAGAATCTACAGCCGCTGCCAGAGAGCCTCAGCCTCTCAAAACAGAGCCTGTTTCTGAACCGACCGCAGAAACTGCCGCCAGCCAGTCTGCTGTTCTTAGCCCTCTCTCCCTTCTTTCCCGCCGGGAACAGGAAGTTGTCGATCTGATCTGTCATGGATACAGCAACGGCGATATCGCCAAAGCCCTTTTTATTTCCGAACATACAGTAAAAGACCACACCAAAAACATCTATCGTAAGATGAACGTACACAGCCGCCTTGAACTTGCCGCGCTGATCAACCGTCTGAAAGCAGATGATGAACAATAGACTTCTCCCCTGCCTCAACAAGCTTTTTCACACCATACAAAAAAGAGCTGTGCAGAATGACGGTTTTGTAATCCGTCACTCTGCTCCAGCTCTTTTTTATGTTGTACAAATAAAAATTAGATCTTTCCAGCCAGCAGTGCTTCTGTATTGGTACAGTAGCAGATATCATCCCTGCCGCTCATCATTTCCAGGAATGCCTCGAATTTATCCCAGTTCTGATAGATATCAAATTCATATGCATGTCCCCATACATAGTAAATCTGCGGCTTGTCAGTCTTTAAATCCAGAAACTGTTTTCCCAGCTCGATCATTTTGTCAAATTCCACATGATGGTATACACTGGGGTTAAATTCCACAAGATCTGTCTGCAGATCAAAATCGAAGGTGGAATTGGTGGTTCTGGAATACTTCACGCCGGTGTTTTCCCGGATCAGCTTCTTGACTCTTTCATCAAAGCAATCGCCGCCGCAGGGATATGCCATACCCACAACCTCATAGCCGCACAGTTCACTGAGCTTGATGCGGTCCTGTTCTACCTGACGGATCACCTCGGCATCTTCTTCCACCAGACGTAAATTGGGATGGGTCAGGGTATGAACTGCCACTTCGTGTCCCGCATAAATATGTTTCAGATCTTCAGGGTTATTTTTGGTGTGGTTGACATGAACACCCTCACGAATCAGAGCACCTTCTTTTCCCAAAAGTTCACTGTTGATATTAAAAGTCGCTTTCATGCCGTATTTGTTAAAAAGCTCGATCAAACGGATATCCTGTGTCACGCCGTCATCATAGCTAAAAGTCAGTGCTTTCATTTTACCGTTGAACATCGTTTTTTCCCCTTACTTCCAACACAATCGTTATCCGAAAATGTATTTAAGTTCTTCATATCTGTCCGCGCGCACATATACAGGAATCTTTTCAATGGGTGTATCCGTTGTGATCCACTGTCCGCCTTTATAAATCTCACCGGTCAGTGCATCCGCCCAGTCAGAACCCGCAGGCACATACACTTTTTTCTCAGTCTGTCCGGCCTCTGTAACAGGTGCCACTAAAATGTCATCGCCGAACATAAACTGGTCTTTGATCTCCCACGCAGCCTTGTCTGCAGGGAAATTGTAGAACAGCGGGCGAATGATCGGGCATCCTTCAGCGCTTGCCTTATCCATCACTGCTCTGGTATAAGGTCTCATACGCTCACGCAGTTCAATATAACTCTTCATGATCTCATAATTAGCTTCGCCATAAGACCAGATCTCATTTTCCGCACCGGACGCGCAGCGTCCGCCGCCCACATTACTCATAGGTGCTTTTTCAGGATGTCTGCAGCCGTGCAGACGCATAACGGGACAGAATGCACCGTACTGGAACCATCTGATGAGAAGTTCCTGGAATGCAGGATCATGAATATTGCCATTATGGAAGCCGCCGATATCGGTGGTCCACCAGGGAATACCCGCCATTGCCATCTGCATACCGCAGATGATCTGTTTTTTGAAGGTTTCAAAATCAGAATTGATATCACCGGACCAGACAAGCGCACCGTAACGCTGACTTCCTGCCCATGCACAGCGAACCAGATTTACGGCATTGACACCTTCCTCCTTTAATCCGTCAAAGAAGGTCTTTGTGTACATTGCAGGGTACTCATTGCCTACTTCCAGATTTGCCCCCTTATAATAACGGTAGTTTTCAAAATCATAGCTGGAATACTCCGGTTCTGCCACATCCAGCCAGAAATCGGTAATACCGTAGGAAACATAATTTTCTTTTACCTTATTCCAGAGATACTCTCTTGCTCCGGGATTGGTCGCATCCGTAAAAGAAGTGGGATCGATCATGAGCATATTCACTTTGACACCGGTTTCACTGCGGATCAGATATCCCTTGTCCTTCATTTCCTGATAATTGGGAGAATAAACAGAAACCGTAGGCCATATAGAAACCATCAGTTTGGTTCCCATGGCATTGAGTTCCTCCACCATTGCCTTGGGATCAGGCCAGTACTGAGGATCAAAGGCCCAGGTGCCTTCCAAAGTCCAGTGGAAGAAATCCGCAATGATCACATCCAGCGGAATACCTCTTCTGTGATACTCTCTTGCCACTTCCAAAAGCTCTTCCTGCGTCTGATAGCGAAGCTTACACTGCCAGAAGCCAAGTCCGTGTTCAGGCATCACAGGCGGTTTTCCGGTCACTTCCATATATCTGGAAAGCACCTGTGCAGGGGTATCTGCAGCAGTGATCCAGAAATCAATCTGTCTGGTGGAATAAGCCTCCCATTCGGTCATGTTAGTACCAAACATAACCTTGCCGATAGCGGGATTGTTCCAGAAAAATCCGTAACCCAGGCTGGAGTAAACAAACGGTACGCTTGCCTGGGAATTTCGCTGCGCCAGTTCCAGAAAAGCCCCTTTCAGATTAAAGATACCGTTCTGATACTGTCCCATACCAAACAGCATTTCTTCCGGATCAGAACACCATTTCATGCTGGCTTTGCAGTTGCCCATGGGACCCTTTAACTCTCTGGTATTGATCCCAAGGCTGGACTGACGTTCATATTCATACTCTGCCAAAAGAAGCTTTCCTTCTTTATTATAAAATACAAGTTTTCCGTTTTCGCGGATCTCAGCACAGATATTACCGTTGGTGATCGTTGCGGAATCCCCGATGATCTTTTCCTCCGCATTGACTTTGAGATCACTTTTTTCTTCCTTCGCTGCTCTTACTTTAATTTCAGCTTCCAGCGGCTCCTGTTCGATCAGTGCCCAGTTTTCATCCGTGAAACGATTAAATCTGGTAACTCTCACGCGAAAACTGTCTTTTCCCCAACACTCAATCTGCAGTTTTTCTCCGTCATAATAACGGACCAACTTTCCATTTTCTACTGTAACCATAAGACCCTCCTTTTTGAAAAAGAACCTGTTATAAAAACAGGTTCTCTTATTTTTCGTTGTCAGTTTATACTGTGATCAAAAACAGCACACTGCCGATCAGACTCAAAGAAACACCGGCAATCTGTTTCTTATTCATTTTTTCATGGTAAACAAACCAGGGCAGCAGGGTACTCATAAGAATGCCCACACCGGTGCTTAACGGAGAGGTGATAACGATGGGCAGCACAACTGCGGTAAACAGCTGAATGATGTAGCAGCCTCCGCTGAAAACAGAAGATCCTGCTGCATAGCCAACTGCATTCTTCGGAAAACGGAATGCATTTTTGCCCTGCTTTATCAGAACATACGGAATGCATGCCGCAAACAAAACCGTACGGATCACGCCGATCCAGATGCTGTAGCTTAAGGTATTGACTGTTGCGAAATTGGTTTCCACCTGATGCTGCTTACTGAACATATTCACCGCGCAGGAGCAGAGTACGATCAGCACATACAGCCAGATCAGCTTTTTGTCCGCTTTTTCACCGTTGCGGTCCATGATCAGGAATACCGCGATCAGCATGATCACGATCGCAACCAGATCCTTGACAGAAAAGTCTTCCTTCAAAAAGATAACGCCCCATGCACACTGCAGCACAATACCGCCCACTGTGGTACAGATGTTGGCAATGGCAATCTGGCCTTTTTCGTAAGCCTTAAACATCAGAATGGTACTCAGCGCTGCCACGATCACAGTCGCAGCCGCAAAAATCAGAGAGTACACAGTTGTTTCAAAGGATTCAGGGCTGAAAAGAAGCACAACTGCCGGCAGGATCGCGGAGATCACGCCGTTTACGATCATGTAAAGAATACTGGCTGCCAGTCCAGTTCCGGCTGTCAGCTGAAATTTCTTATAAAGATAGGTGGTGTTCACACCGGTCACGATCAGTGAAATAATATAGAGTAAATAGTATGTAAGCATGTTGAGATCCATCCGAAAATTTTAATTTTATGTTTTGCGCAGGAAGAATCATTCTCAGATCTGGAATGTCAGTTCCACATTCTGTTCACCGACTGAGATCATCATACCGTCCGCCATTTTATGGGCAACCTTTAAACTGCCCTGTCCGCTGCCAAGGATCGCGCAGCGGTCACAAAGCACTGACAGGGGAAGACCGCTTGTCACATCCTTCCGCTGCATTCTGCTGCCCGCCAGCTGCCTTGATGTATAGGTAAAAAACGGAATCTCCATTCGTTCCGCCAGTTCCAGGATTCCCTGTTCCTGCGCCTTTTCTTCTATGGAAAATACCGCGCAGATACGCTCTCTGGATAAATGCGCCTCTGTCAGCGCACTGCCGATAAACAGATCCAGTTCCTCTGCCGTCTTTCCACGGTCACAGTAAACTGCCATCACGAGATTCTTCGGATACAGCCGGCACTCTTTTGCAAAATGAGCCGCCTCCCAGTCATCTGTGACCGCAATTCCGACCTCCGGAACAGGCAGTCTTTCCACATTGCGCCCTGCCATCTCACCGACCGGCACAAATCCTTCCGGCAATACCCCTTCGATGGGATAATCGCTGTAGATACCAATCTTTTCTCCTGCCTTAAGTTTTTCCTTGATGGCATTGATCCGGTAAACATCCTGAATATGCAGCCGGTTTTTATGCGCAAAGGCATCCAGGGAAAACAGTTCTTCTTCCCTGCTTCTGCCGGTAACAACGCCCACCGCATTCACAAGCTGTGCAAACTGCATGCACCAGTCTCCTGCGCCGGCTAAAGCTCCTTCTAAAAGAGTCAGGACATACTGTCCTTTTTCATCCATCACAAATACTGCCGGTCCCACTCCTGCTTCCGACAGATGCGGAATAATTGCCCGCATGGCAAGTTCTGTATCTGACAAAAAAATAAACGCGTCCTGCTTATCCCACAGATCAATCAGCAGCTGATCCAGTTTCTGAAACGGTATCAGCTTGCGTCCTGTGTATTTATGCCACGAAAAACTGGCAGCCTGATGCTTTTTTTCCTGCAAAAGCCCGGTCACTTCCAGATTCTTCACCGCACCGGTACGCGTAAATGATATAACACTGATTTTCATGACAACCTCCGGTTTTCAGCTTTCATCATATCATATATCCGACTGGTTTTAAATCCCAATTCCGCACAATTTGCAGAATTTTTGATCAAAAAAAGCGTGCTGTGCGTCCCCCCGCGCCGAATGCGGTCGCTTAAGCGACAATCTTTCCGCGCGCGCGAGTGCGCATCCTCCGCGGAGCTTTTTTTATGATATAGGAAGTCCGAAGGACTTTCCTATATCATAAAAAAGGAGTGCCTCCATATGAAAGCACTCCAAGATCTCTTTATTTGTATGCGTCAAGCTTCTTTGCCAGCACATCCCTGCTCTGCAGACCGACCATGCGCTCTGCTTCCTTGCCGTCCTTGAAAATGATCAGTGTCGGTATACTCATCACTCCGTAAGCCGACGCCAGCTGTTCCTGCTCATCCACATTCACCTTGCCCGCCTGATAACCTTCTGCTGCAAGCTTATCGATCGCAGGTCCCTGCATCTTGCAGGGCATGCACCAGGTTGCCCAGAAATCCACCAAAACAGGGCCGGACGCCTGTAAAACCTCAGTTTCAAAATTCTGTACTGTAAATTCTTTTGCCATGATGTCCTTCTCCTTTATTTTTTCTTTTTGGGCAGGTAAACATCGATCATCTTAAATACACCTGCTGCATTCAGCGCTGTCATCACAAGATACAAAATCAGTGCATCCACCGGTGCAGAAATCAGATTCTTTACCAGACGTCCCGGCAATACTGCCCAGCTGCCAAAATAGGACAACAGCCAGTATGTTCCAAGAAACGCATTGATAAAAATACCCACAAACAGCTTCGCCGCCAGATATCTCCATAAACGGATCGGCTTTTTGTACCAGCATACTCCATAGATAAGACCAGCCAGAACCGCATTGAGCGTAAGTCCCGGATTCCACACATCACCTCTGAGCAGCAGCTTAAAAATGTCGAGCGTTCCGGCAAAAATGGCACCAACAACAGGGCCAAACAGCACGTCTACCATTTCGTTGGGCAAACCGGAAAATCCCACCTTTGTCGGTCCCAGCGGGAAATTGAAGGATTCCAGCAGGAAAGCCATCGCAGCAAACACACCGCACAGCGCAAGGGTGCGGATACTGCGAAACTCTCTGGCGGAATCTGTGAACAGGGTACGGATTTTTTTCATAAAAAATACCTCCTTTTCCAGACATCCGGCCGCAAAAGGAGAGATAAAACTTATGCCGCATAATGCGGCATCTTCCTCTTCAGATGCAGCGAGATGCGGTCTATATACCGCAAGCGAAAAAACCGCTTTTCGTCCCGATGGCGACTCTCCGTCCAAAGGGCACTTAACGCATATAAACCTACTCTGCATTAATTTGTTACCTGACCATTGTATCAGTATCGGCACAGAATAGCAAGTATATTCACAGTTGTATTTGTTTCCTGTATTCGTTTCTTATATCTGTTTCCCGTTTCCAATCAGCCTGCGCAGCTTCCAGAGACAGTAAATATTCGGCAGTGTCATCATGGCGTTGCACAGATCAGACAGATTCCACACAAGCTCCAGACTCATGACTGCCCCCAGATACACAAAGACCATATAGGCAATCTGAAACAGCTTTGTTCCGCGTTCACCGCCGATGTAATGCGCTGCACATTCCCCGTAAAAGCTCCATCCGATGATCGTTGCAAAGGCAAACAGCACCACGCACACCGAAAGCATTTTTTCCCCATCCCAGGGCAGCATGGAAAAGGCGGCAAAGCAAAGACGGTCTGCCGAAACCTCTGCAAACAGCTCAGGATTTTTGAGCATACTGCTGACAATGGCAATACCGGTCACCGCACACATTACGATCGTATCCCAAAAGACACCTGTCATGGAGATCACCGCCTGTTTCTGAAAAGATTCCCCGTCTGCTGCTGCCGCACTCATAGGCATTGACCCCATTCCTGCTTCATTGGTAAAAAGTCCCTTGGCCATACCGACCCGCACGGCAGTCATCACAGCCACACCGGTAAAACCACCTGCCATGGACTTTGCCGAAAATGCCGATCTGATCATAAGCTCCAGCGTTTTGGGCAAAAGCATGCGGTTCTGCCAGATCACGACCATACAGCCCGCCAGAAAAAAAGTCCCCATAACCGGTACAAGCCAGGTGCAGACACCTGCAATCTTTCTGGCACCGCCTATGATCACAAGTCCCGTCAGCATTCCTGCTGCAATTCCGATCACATGCGGGGAAATCTCTGCATGCTCCCTGATCGCGGCTGCCATGGAATGCGCCTGTACACTGCTGCCGGCTGCAAATGCAGCCATGATAGCAAAAACAGAAAACAGCACCGCCAGTTTCCTGCGGTGCAGCACCTTATCCAATATGTACATCGGCCCCCCGGCAAGGCTGCCGTCCTCTCTTTTTACCCGGAATCTGGCAGCCAGACAGCATTCGGCATAACAGGTCGCCATCCCCAGAAAACCCGATATCCAGCACCAGAACACAGCTCCCGGACCGCCAAGGGCCACCGCCGTGGAAATCCCGATGATATTGCCGGTTCCGATCGTGGCCGCCAGCGCTGTAGCCAGGGCAGAATACGGTGAAACGCCTGTTTTTTTAGAACCTTCCCCCGAAAAAAGACTCCATTTGATTCCGGCAAATACCTTTTTTTGCACAAATCCGGTCTTTACGGAAAAATACAGATGCGTTCCAAACAAGAGTACAAGCATGGGCATACTCCACAAAAAACCGCACAATTCCCTGATCAGGCCATTTAACAGTTCCATGCGCAACTCCCAAATTGCTTATTTGCTTACAGTATACGCGCAGTCTTTCCTTTCCATGCAAAAAGGGCAGCTGCCGCTGCCCTTAAGTTGTGTCAAACCAGTCTGCCGACTGTCAATATCCGTAAAAGATCTGGGTGATGGGAGACTGCTTGTCCAGAATCAGCATATTCTCCTTATTGGTCAGGGATTCCTTGGCTGCGTCCAGCGCGCGGACGAAGTTGTAAAAATCAGCCTTGTCTGCATCATTGTACGCATTGGAAAGAATCTGCATGTACTGTGCTTCGCCTTCTGCCACGATCTTTTCCGCTTCTGCCTTTGCCTCAGAAGTCATAACAGAGATTTCCTTGGCGGTATCGTTCTTGATCTTCTGTGCAGAAGAATTACCTTCTGCAGTATAGGTTGCCGCAATATTGTTTCGCTCAGAGATCATACGCTCATAAACCGCCTGTTTGTTGTCATCAGGCATATCCAGAGACTTGGTTTCTACTGCCAGCACCACAATACCGTAATCATCCAGAGAGCTGCCGATATTGCTGCTGATATCCATTGCCAGCTTGCCGTCACGGTTTTCAATGATCTCAGACTGGTCCATGTTGGAAATCACGGTTTTCATGGAAGAAAACACGGAAGCAGAGATTCTGGACTGTGCCTGTGCCACCTGACCGTTTAAGTGACGGGTAAACAGCACCGGATCAGAAATCTTCCAAAGAACGAACGCATCCGCGATCATGCTCTTTTTATCCTTGGTGATGACATCGGATTTGGGGATATCATACAGCTGAAGCGCCTTGGGAAGAGAACTGCTTTCCTGAATAAAAGGAATCTTAAAGGATACGCCGGGTTCTTCGATGACCTTTACGATCTCTCCAAACTGCTTGATCATTTTATATTCGTTGGGATAGGTTACCACGAGGGAAGAAGCCAGCGCGACAACCACTGCCAATGCCGCAAAAATACCGATTATTTTTTTCATCATTCTGCTGCCTCCTGTTCTGCTGCATTCATACCGCCCGCATTCTGAGTTCCTGCGTCATCAGTTCCGTAGAAATCATCCAGCGGCAGCAACTTTTGTGTATCGCCCTCATCCATGATGTACACTTTAAGTCCGGGCAGTACATCTTCCATGGTTTCGTAGAACATACGCTGTTTGGTGATCAGGGGGTATTTACTGTATTCCTGATACATCTGTTCAAAACGGGAAACCTGACCTTCCGCTTCGTTAATACGTGCTTCCTTTTGTGCTTCCGCATTTTTGACGATCTGGTCGCATTCTGCTTCTGCCAGCGGCAGTTTTTCGTTTCTGTCCTTATTGGCGTTGTTGATCGCTGTTTCCTTGCCCTGCTTTGCATTTTCTACATTTTTAAATGCATCCATAACCTCTTCCGTCGGCGGAAATGCATCCTGAATGGTGATATTGACTACAGAAAGTCCGATATCTTCCGCGATCATGCGCTCTGTCAGCTTTTCCTTGATGGCAGACTGGATCTCCGCCTTGCCGGTTGTGATCACATCATCCACATTGTAGATACCCACGGTATCACGGATATAGGACTGTGCCAGCATCTTTAAGGTGCCTTCCGGATCCTCGGAATTATACAGATACTTAACCGGGTCGCTTACCATATATTCCATATAGAAATCAGTGTTTACAAAGTTAAAATCTTTGGTGATCATAATGCATTCTTCCTGGATGGATTCTCCGGTATCTGCATTATAACCGATGGGCATTCCCATAATGACCTTGGATACTTTGCGAACATTCTGGATAAACGGAATCTTAAAATGAAGCCCCGCCTGGGAAACCGCCTCCGCCTTACCAAGTGTGGTTACAACCGCATAATTTTCTTCATCCAGCATATAATAGCTGTTGGTCGCAACAACAAATAACAGCACAACGATCACCGCCGTAATGATGGCCGCTTTGGGAGCCTTGCCCGAACCGCCTTTTTTTACTTTTCTTCCTTTGGAATCAAAACGTTCCACATTATCATCAGCCTGTGTACTGCCGTTTTTTGTGAAAGGATTCTGACCGCCAAATGAATTCTGATCAAATGCCATAATTTTTAACCTCCTCCTTTTGTCTTACATGTGAATCATAACACAGTTTCCCCTATACCGCCACCGCTATTTGAGCCGAAATCCTCCCTTTATTTCCGTCACAAAGCAGGATTAGATGTGGTAAATTGCCCCATGTCATGCTATGATAAATGCAGAGCGGAGGTATAATATGGATTCCCGAAAATTTTACAAAAGCTTTTTTTCTCTTTATTTTTTACTTGTTTTTCAAAACGTAATCACACTCAGCGTCAATCTCACCGACAATATCATGCTGGGTGCCTACAGTGAGATTTCCCTTTCCGGTGTCACCGCTGTCAACCAGATCCAGTTTGTCTTCCAGCAGATGCTGGGAGCTGTCGGTGAAGGTATTGTGATCCTTGGCAGTCAGTACTGGGGCAAAAAGGACTCTGCCTCAGTCAAAAGGGTTTCCGCCATTGCCATGCGGTTTGCTGTCGGAATCGCTGTGGTTTTATTCCTCGCAGTCAGTCTGTTCCCCACACAGATCCTTGGTCTGTTTACCACTGATTCCTCCATCGTGGCAGAAGGTACAGCCTATCTGCGCATCATCCGTTTTACCTATCTGATCTTTGCCATGACCATGACCCTGACAGCATCCATGCGTACCGTACATATTGTTAAGATTGCTTTCCAGCTTTCCGTAGTCACCCTGATCATCAACTTCTGCATCAATTATGTATTGATTTTCGGGCACTTTGGCTTGCCGGCTCTTGGTGTGACCGGTGCCGCCATCGGTACTTTGATCGCCCGCATCACGGAATTTGGTATTATTCTCTGGTTTGTATTCGTAAAAGAACAAAATCTGAAGTTAAGACCGGCAGATTTTCTGCATATCGATATGATCCTGATCAAAGACTATCTGCGCATCATGCTGCCCATGTTCTTAGTCAACAGCCTCTGGGGCGTCAATACAGCGCTGCAGACCGCAGTTTTAGGACACATGAACACCCGTGCCATCGCTGCCAACAGCGCGGCTTCCAACCTGTTCTTAATGGTTAAATCCATGGCTGTCGGTGCCGCCTCCACCGCCAGCGTCATCATCGGAAAAGCTGTCGGCGAAGGGGATATGACCGTTGTTAAGGCTTATGCCAAACGTCTGCAGATCATGTTTGCCGTAATCGGTGTTTTTTCCGGTGTGCTTTTGTTCTTCTTGCGCATTCCGGTACTGTCCCTGTATGATCTGGCAGACGAGACCCGTGAGCTTGCCAATACTTTCCTGATCATCCTTTCCGTGATCTGCGCCACCATGTCCTATCAGATGCCTACCAACTGCGGTATCATCAGAGGCGGCGGCAGTTCCACTTATGTTGTAAAGCTTGACCTGATCAGTATCTGGTGTATTGTGGTGCCGCTTTCCTTATTTATGGCATTCGTGGTACAGGCTCCCCCCGCGATCGTTGTGATCTGTCTGAATCTGGATCAGATTTTTAAATGTATTCCCGCTTTTATCAAGGCCAATTACGGCCACTGGGCCAAAAAACTCACCCGCTGACACTAAGAAGGTATCGGGAGCATAAAAATAATAACCGGCTATTTTGCAGCATCTTAACAATCCATTCACAAATAGCTCTTTACATCAGTAATCCAGTATTGTATAATCTAGTAATCATAACCACTTTATGATTACTAGTTTTTTGTTTAACAGTTATCAGAGAACCTGCGCATTTCACCGCAGACAGCTCTGATGCCACAGGAGGATATATGACTGATTTTATTTTGAGCTGCTGTTCCACAGCGGACCTTTCAAAAGAGCACTTTTTATCCCGCAACATTCATTATATCTGCTTCCATTACGAACTTGACGGAGTCCAGTATGCAGATGATCTTGGTGAATCCATTTCCTTGACGGATTTTTATCAGGCAATGGCAAACGGTGCCGACACCAGAACCTCACAGATCAATGCTTCCGAATACGAAGAATACTTCGAGGGCTTTTTAAAGCAGGGCAAAGATGTCCTTCACCTGACCCTTTCTTCCGGTATTTCCGGTTCCATCAACTCAGCTCTGATCGCAAAATCCATTCTGGAAGAGCGTTATCCCGAGAGAAAGCTTTATGTGGTGGACTCTCTGGCAGCCGCATCCGGCTATGGTCTGCTTATGGACAAATTGGCTGATCTGCGTGATGCAGGCATGTCCATTGATGATCTGCGTGACTGGGCAGAAAGCAATAAGAACAAGCTGCAGCACTGGTTTTTCTCCTCTGACTTAACTTTTTTCATCAAAGGCGGCCGCGTTTCCAAGACCTCCGGTTTTGTGGGTACCTTACTCAATATCTGCCCGCTGCTGAACGTCAACAGCGAAGGAAAGCTGATCCCCCGCCAGAAGATCCGCACCAAGAAAAAAGTCATTGAAGCCATCGTAAAACAGATGGAGGCTTATGCCCAAAACGGCACCGATTATAACGGCAAATGCTACATCTGCCATTCTGCCTGCCTTGAAGATGCACAGGCGGTTGCCAATCTTGTGGAAAGCAAATTCCCCAATTTAAACGGCAATGTTCTGATCAACAATATCGGTACCACCATCGGCAGCCATACCGGCCCCGGCACCGTTGCCCTGTTTTTCTGGGGTGCAGAAAGAGAACTCTGATACAAATCCGCACAGTATTTCCAAAAAAAGTAAAAAACAGCGAAAGCAGGAGAATTTTCTCCCCTGCTTTCGCTGTTTTTATACGCGCTTTGTGCGGAGTGTGCGCTTTACGCACACTTTTTTAATCTTCAAACTGGTCCATACCGCATATTCTGAGTGCTTCCAGATATTTTCCGTAATCAATC
This sequence comes from Lachnospiraceae bacterium, assembly GCA_017500935.1. Lineage (GTDB taxonomy): Bacteria > Bacillota > Clostridia > Lachnospirales > Lachnospiraceae > Gallintestinimicrobium. The sequence continues at coordinate 38,995 of JAFVXW010000005.1, read as the reverse complement.
GCCAGAATATTGGTCATATAGTGATTCCGATAAGTTTTGCCATCCATCTCCCATTCGATCAGGTAAAAAGTCTTTTCTCCTTCTTCTATGGACAGCTTTCCGATTTCGGCCGCCGTATCTGCATCCAGACAGATCTGACCGGTCATCACACATTCCGTCCCCTGGCCGGGTATGATCTTAACTACCCTGTAGCTGATCTTTTTGTCAGCGGCAAGATCATTGACGCCAACCAGTGTGATCCGGTTATCCACAAGTTCATCAAACATCAGGCACAGAGGCTGCTGGGAACGTTTGATGTAGTGATATGCCAGTTTTTTGGTGAAATAATAATCCACAATGGCATCTGACACCTGCGGCCATCCATCCACAAGATTCCACCAGATAATACCGGTGCGCTTCCATTTGCCGATACGGAATTTTTCAATGAAATATTTCTTGGCTTCCGCCTGGGAAATCTGACTCTGCTTCACAAACTCTTTCAATTCCTGCGATGCGCTGCCAAACAAAGTCACCACCTGATCATAGGCCAGCCGGATACGGAAGGCATAATTGGCATCGGGTTTTGCCTCCATACAGGTGGCATGCACCAGATATTCTGCCGTCGGAGTGCCTTCCTCGTGAAAGATCACTTCCGGCCTGCGCAAAAAGCGTTTCAGGGAAGAAACTGCCGGAAATCCGTGATAACCGGTCTCGCTGGCAAAATGGCAGAAAGTATTTTTATAATAATCCCCTTTAAAATAGTCTCTGGGGCCCCACAGATGATTTTCCGGCATCAGACCATTGCCTGCAAACACCTCTTCACTGATATAAGGAGAACTGGGCAGAAACGGCCGCGCATAGTCATGCATCCGCACAAGCTCCGGAAGAAGCTGTCTGGTCAGTATGTTATGATTGGGATTTCTCACAAAGCCGTTCCAGTCATATAATGCCTGATCATTTTCATTATCTCCTGCCCACAGGGCCAAAGCCGGGTGATTTCTGAGGCGCTTGATCTGATAAACCGCCTCTTTGGACAGCCTCTCCATAAATTCGCTGTCGTGCGGATATACCGAGCATCCCATGGCAAAATCCTGCCAAACCAAAATACCGTGGGCATCGCAGAAATCATAAAAAGTATCCGATTCATAGACATTGCCGCCCCAGCAGCGCACCATATTGCAGCCGATATCATCCAAAAGTGCAAGTGCCTGATCAAGCCGCTTAGGGTCCTGGGAATGAAACGCATCCAGCGGCACCCAGTTGGTGCCCAGCACAAAGATATTTTTGCCGTTTACCCGGAAACAGAAGTTTCCGCTGCCCTCTGCGTCTGTCTTTTCGCTGCGCGCAAGCTCCATGGTCCGGATTCCCACCTTCAGCCGGTAGGTATCACAGATTTCTTCCTTATAATACAGGGTAACGGTGGTATCATACAGATCCGGTTCTCCGGCATTTTTAGGCCACCAGAAACAACAGTCTTCCACCTCAAAAGCAAAGGCATGGGTGTTGTGCCAGAGCTGTTCCTCTTTCACAAAACTGCTGTCTTTGCAGTGTCCTTCGATCTTAACCCGATAGTCTTTTGCAAAAGAGCCGCTGATATCTGCATGCAGATAAAAACGCATCTTTGCGCTGCGCGCCTTTACATCCACCTTATTTGTCACAAAATAAACTTCCCGGATGGCATCCTGTTTCACATCACAAAGCGTAACCGGCTTCCAGAGTCCCGCAGACACGATTCTGGGCATGATATCCCATCCGTACATATGGGCTGCCTTTCGCACATAAAGGGAGGGATATCCGTATTTGAGCGCATAACAGCCAACCGGAGAGGTATACTCCCGTGCCTTGATCATGGTCGGTCTGATATGCACCAAGACCTCGTTATCTCCCATTTTCCAGTCCGCAGATACCTCCTGCGGAAGATACATATTGTCTGCCGATGCCGCCAGCAGGCCATTGACATAGATATCCGCAAAGGTATCAATGCCCTCAAAACGCAGATACTGACCGGGATCTGTGACCGTAACCGTTGTACAGTACCAGACATGCATATCCTCCAGTGTCTGGGCAAGCAGGGTATTTTCAGAAAAATATAAATCCGGAAGCTTTCCGGCACGCATCAGATCCAGTTCGAAATTACCCGGAACGGCCGCTTCCAGTTCCTCCCATCCTGCTTCCAAAAGCTGGCTATAAGAAACGGGAGTCAGTTTGGGAAACTTTTTTACAACCTCATGATGCGGCGCACAAAACATTGTCCATTTCATCGCATTTCCTCACTTATAGTTTACGGCCTGCGCAGAGAGTGCGCAGACCGTACAAAATCAGCTTATTTTTTCTCCACCTTAAACAGTCTGGACTCACGTTTTTCTCCGATCACGCAGGTGAAGCCCTTCTTTTTGAGTGCTTCTCCGCTGCAGGTGATCACTTCGCCGGAATCTGCATTGGTGAGGGTATATTCTGCACCGCATTCTGCATAGGGCAGACGCACGGTGAGCGTATCAATGCCGCACTGCTCCATTCTGAACATCAACAGAATGCCCTTTTCCTCTTCGGGATCAAAGAAACTAAAGGAGGTAAATCCGGCTCTGTCATCCTGGGTATGCCAAGGAGTATGTACATAGAAATCCTTTAACAGATAACGGTTGATCTGCTTCCATTCCTGCAGACCAAAACGAAGGATACCAAAATCCTGATCGGGATCCTGCACAAACTGGCTGGAAACATTCAGTGCCGGCAGATAGGAAGCTCGCCATACGTAAGGATCGCTGACACCTGTCGGTGCAAGCTGGGTCGCCTGCTCTTTGGTAAGCGCACCGCAGAACGGGATCCACTTGTTAAACGCAGTGGTCATGGCAAGACGCATGGAGGTGGTGGTACGGTCATAGTCACTGCGGAGCAGCGGCACGCCTCTTCTCATGGATTCCAGATCGTTTCTTCCGCCGCCGCTGGCACAGGAATCCACAAAACCGCAGCCGCCGTAGCTTAAGGTGCAGGCAATGATGTCATCCCACATTTTATAATGCGCCATGATAAACTTACATTCAGTGATACCTTTGCGGTTATCGCCTTCGCGCGCATCCAGATATTTCCAGAGTGCCGCAGGATCGGAGTTGTTGTCTTCGCGGTACATTTCCACCTTGTTTTCACGAAGCGTTTTACATACACGCTCGGTAGTCCACGCCAGACATTCAGGATCACCTATATTGTTGGCAATATTGGCAAAGCCCTCTCTTTCGATCGCCCATTCTCTCTTATAGCCATAGTTTTTCACCAGATTGTCAGGATCTGTCACACGCTCCGGCTCAAACCACATCAAAGTCTTCATACCGTTTGCACGGGCAAAATCGGTGGATTCCAGGAAAGTCTTTCCGGGCCATTTAACCGGGTCAAGTTCCCAGGTTCCCACGGTTGTCCACCAGTCATTGTCCGGTGTGGAGCCGTCAGGGCTCTTGCCGCTGGGTGCCACGTACCAGCCCGCATCAAACCAGCGGAAATCCACTTTACAATTTTCTGCGATCATCTTCTCCAAAGAAGGCTTCCAGGTAAAATACCGTTCGGAAATACTGCCGTCGGTGTTGGGAAGACCGGTATCATTGCTTAAGCAGCAGGTGGAAAAAGGCTCCAGCTTTCTGCCGTTTTGATCATAGGGAGGGAGATTGCAGTCAACAAACCAGCTTCTCCAAAAATTGGTCGCATAGTATTCATTGCGCACCTGATAAGGCGCTCTGACAAACAGGGCTGTTCTGATCTCTTCACCGGGTTTTAAATAGGCTGCCAGATCATTGACACTGGTAGCACAATATGTTGTCACACCGTTTTCAAAGGCAAAATCCGCTTTCCAGGTTCCGGCCCAGCCGATTGCCAGCATTACGCCGCCGTCGCCGTATTCCAGATTAAAATACGGGAAATGAATATGGGTGGCGCGGCCGCTGTCGGTATAAAAAGTCGCCGGCATCTCTTCCAGCTCCACAGTATAAGGGTGATAAAAATTCTCATGATCGCCCAGAATACCGCGCAAAATCGGTCTTTCGCCTGCAAATTCCAGACTGCTTTCCATCTTTTCGATCACTTTGCTGTCGGAATCAGAAATATTTTTAAACCATACGGTCCATTCAGAAACACCGTATGCCGGATAAAAAGCAGTTTTTAAGGTCACTTCCAGCTGACCGGCAAAAGAAAACACAAAATCTGCGGTTTCTTTTTTCTCTTCTTTCACAGTTTTCTGATCGATCAGTGTAAACTGCTCCTTAGAAAATCCGTTTACCTTCTGTCCGTCATAAACAAAGGAAAACGGAAAGTTTTCCGGACACGCGGTCATTTCCCGGTACCAGCTTTCTGCTTTTACATTCTGATAATTTGTACGCATGATACATTTCCTCCTTGTGCAGCCTGCTTGACAGGTTTGCCTGTTGCTTTATTATAACATACTATTTCATATTTATATGTAAAATTTTAATAGTTTTTAGCCCTGCAGTTGTGTTATGATAGGAAAAAGGGATTTATCCCATAATCAAAAAGGAGACTCTGTCATGGCTGATCATTTTAATCTTTATCCCTTAAAACATTTTGCATCCATCGTTGCTGACTGTATGGATCTTCCCCTTCCGGGAGAATACGAACCCACCATTCCCTGGGTTTCTGAAATTTTAAAAGAACGTCTGGGCAAAACCGCTGACCGCGTGGTTCTTTATCACGCAGACGCTGTCGGCCAGTATATATGGCAGAAATACACCAGTTATTTTGCACCTGTCTACAAATATACCTCTCTGGCAATTCCTTTTTTAAGCACCGTAGAATCCGTTACCCCGGTTGCACATGCTTCCATGTATACAGGACTTGATCCCGAAGGACACGGCATCCAGACCTACACACGCCCCCAGCTGACCTGCAGCACTCTGTTTGACGTACTGATCGCAGCCGGCAAAAAGGTTGCCATCGTAGCGCAGGCAGACTCCACATTCCTGCATATCTTCAAAGGCCGCGAACTGGACTATTTTGAAGAGCCCAACGGACTTTCCGTTCAGGAAAAAGCCCTTGAACTGATCGCAACCGATGCATACGATGTGATCAGCATTCACACCTTTGACTATGACAATGCTGCCCACGCTTTTGGCCCCGAATCCAAACAGGGATTAAACGCCATCTGTCTGGAAGCTGACGGTTTTGCACGCATCGCGGAAGCTTTAAAGAAAAATGAAGGACATACCACTCTTCTGACTTACTCTCCCGACCACGGCCAGCACCCTGTTGCAGGCAATCACGGCGCTCACGGCAGCAAGCAGATCGAGGATATGAATATTCTGCATTTCTTTGCGACTCTGTAAAGATTTCATATTTGCCGGTTCATGCAAAACTGCTGTTTTTTCATATTTGCATGCTAAAAAACGCTGTTTAAAGCATGTTTTGCATCCAAATTTACAAATCCGGTTGTTTTGAATGCCTGATTTTAATAATTTCAATCTCGAAAGCATGCAAAAGTTCCAAATACCAAAATTTGCCTGCCCGTTTCGGTATGAACGGGCAGGCAAATTCATATTTTTTCCATATTTGAATGAATCAAGTTTCATTTTTAACTTTTTTGAGCAGTCAAAAAAGGAATTTTCTTGATTTTGCATGAATCAGGCGGAAATTTTAGCCATTTTTTGCATGCAAATTCCCAATTTTTCCCAATTTGCATACATTACCTCAATCAAATCGCTCTACCTCAACAATTTGCTTCACTTCAACAACAGCTCTTTTACTTTTCCCCAGTCGCCGTCCATTACAGAATAGGCTGCAATTCCTTTCACGCTCTCTATGGGCGGTGAAATTTCTGTGTGAACATACAAAGAATCCATTCCAACTGCCAATGCACCGGCGATATCCGAAGTTTCATCATTCCCCACCATCAGGCATGCAGATGCTTCCAGACCAAAACGTTCAAACAGACACTCATAAAATGACGTTCCCGGCTTTTTGACTCCTTCTTCCGAAGAGATCAGGATTCCGTCAAAATAACCTTCCAGCCCGGTCATGGCAAGTTCCGGCCGGGTGAAATCTGACTGGGCATTGGAAAGAAGATAGATACCTTTTCCCTGTGCTTTGAGTGCCGCCAATGTCTCATGCACACCTTCATAGACACAAATCATCTTTCTGGAAAGTGCACGGAAAGTCACAGCGACCGTTTTAGCCAAAGCATCATCACAGGCAACACCTTTCTGCTCAAACAATTGCATAAACACCTGACGCAGATCCACTTCAATATGTGCAGGCAAATGACATAAATCTTCCTGTTCTGAGGCCGAAGTATTTTCTGCTGCTCCTTGTTCAGAAGCAGCATGTTTTACCGCTTCCCGTTCCAGTCTTCTGAACTCTTTTTTCAGTTCAGCCGGTGTATACACAGCTCCCAGCGCAGAATAGATCTCGCTCATTTTTTTCCACAGATAGGGCTTATTTTCGTTGGTGCGGATATCAAGTAAGGTTCCGTACAGATCAAAGATATAATTCTGATATTTCATTCCTTTATACCGTCACAGGTCTGCGAAACAATTCGCAGACCTGCTTTAACATCAATCATTATCTAAGTGCATCATATACTCTCAGAATTTCGCCCACGCTCCAGGCCTGTGCAAAACAGCCCTTGGAAGAAACAGGGTTTTCACCGTCGTAAATTTCTGCGATCTGTCCGATACAGCCTTCGCGCAAAACTGCCGCGATGGCATCCAGCTGTTCTCTGACATAAGCCCTGGCTGTTTCGGAATAGTCATGGACTTTTAAGTATGCCAGATAATAAGCGCCCATGGGGAAGGGCCATACAGTTCCCTGGTGATATGCAAGATCACGGTCAAGCTGTGCGCCGCCGTAGAAAGGACGAAACTGCGCATCATCGGGAGAAAGAGTTCTTAAACCGTAAGGAGTATAAAGCTTTCTGAAAACGGTTTCCACAACTGCTTTTTCCTGTTCTTTGTCCAGTAAGGAGAAAGGCATGGAAACTGCCCAGATCTGGTTGCAGCGAACCTGTTCGTCCACATTGACGCCATTTTCATAGGTTTTGGCATGTTCGCCGGAAATAACGTCCTTTAAACAGTCTTCTTTTTCGTTCCAGAACTGTGCGCAGAAACTTTCCTTTACAACTGCTGCCAGTTGGGCATAGGAAATCTCTCCAAACACACTGCTTTCGTCTGCATCTTCCAACGCTTCCATCACGGTATCCTCACCCAGCATGCCTGCAAACAGATCCATGATCAGCAAGGCATTGTACCAGTAGGCGTTGATTTCCACAGGTTTTCCGTGACGGGGTGTGGGCAGGATGTTTTCCACACGTACATCCATCCAGGTCACCTGTTCCAGACCGCCGCCGGCACAGATCAGACCGTCTTTGTCCATGTAAATATGGAAATCAGTTCCCTTGCGGTACCAGGTCACGATCTGCTTCATGACAGGATATGCTTCTTTTACAAATGCAAGGTTCTGTGTTCTCTGATAATACTCATAAACTGCAGTCACAAACAAAAGTGCCGCGTCAACGGTGTTGTAAAGAGGTTTATTGCCGCCTTCCGGGAACAGATTGGGCATCAGGCCTTTATCGGTATAAGCCATAAAGGTACGCAGAATACTCTCTGTGGTCTCAAACTGTCTGGAGGACAGACAGCAGCCCATCAAGGCGATCATGGTATCTCTGCCCCAGTCTTCAAAGAAGGGGAAACCTGCCAGAATGGTTTTGCCATTGGTGGAGGTTCTGTCGGAAATAAACTGGTCTGCACTGACTGCCAGCTGATCGGCAACCGGGTCAGTATAGGCAGCCTGACGGCTCAAGCCTTCCCTGTATTCCTTTACATGCGCCATGATCTGAGAAACGGACACATCATTGTCACCGGTCAGTTCCTCTGTGCTGTATACAATCTCCAGTGTATCCTCCTGTCCTGCACTGACAGAAAAGAGAATCTCATGTGTCACAACAGAACGGCCCAGCGGCATTTTGCCGTCTTCCACATCGTGAATGTAATATAAAGTGTCGCAGAAACGCTGCTCAACCTCCCTGCACAAACCATTGGTGCGGTAATACAGCTTCTGGCCGTTGGAAGAGATCACATTGCCTTCCATAGTAAATTCAGGATGATATCTCAGTCTTGCCCCCTTGGGTACAAACTGCAGATGCGGTGCTACTGCAAGATTTACTTCCCTTCCGGAACGGTTTTTGATCTGATAAGAGATACCGATAGTATTTTTTCCCTGATCCAGCACAATGCTGCGTACAACTTCAGCACCGTCCACCAGATAGGTCCATCTGGGAAAATATTCAAAGCAAAAGCTGGTCTGATACAGCCAGCCCTGCTCCCTTTTTTGATGAATCTGAAAATCCTGACTGGATAAGAACACTTCTTTTTCACCCACGTAAAAATGTTCTTCCAGTCTGTGGATCATATTGTATCTGTGATTGGGAGAATGAGTACATGCCATCAATACAGCCTGGTCATTCCGGCTGCAGGAACCAATCAGGCTGAGGGACGAAAAGCCCCCCAGCCCGTTGGTCATTAAATAGCAGGTCTCTTCTCCACGTTCAAAGGACTTCCAGTCCTGTTTGCCGTAGATAAACCTCATATTTTATTCCTCCGCAGTTTCAGCTGCTTTGCTGTCTGCTTCTTTTGCATCTGCCGCAGCCTTTTCTGCTTTTACTGCAGTATCAGCATCAGTTTCGGTTTCTTCTTCCTCATCTTCTGCGATTTCGCCTGCCGCAATCTTTGCTGCTCTTTCAGCCGCTTTTTTAGCTGCTTTTTCTGCTTCTGCCTGTGCTTTTAAGATAGCCGCTTCCTTCTTTGCGCATTCCTCGGAAAGACGTTCGCTTAATTTGGTCAGACGGTAAAGTCTGTCGCTTACTTCTTCCGGAAGCATTTCTGCACTGATACGCCATTTCCAGTTGCTGCCAAGGGTGGAAGGATGGTTGATTCTTGCTTCTGCATCCAGACCCATCAGATCCTGTACGGGAGTTACGCAGGTATTGCCGCTGCTCAACATTGCCAGACGTACAAAATCCCAGTATTTCTCTTCGTCGGGAGTATGGGGATTGTTCATGTACTCAAGCGCATAAGCCTTGCTTTCTTCACTGAGTCCCTTATACCACTGTACCAGTGTTTCATTGTCGTGAGTACCGGTATAAACCACGCAGTTGGGATCATAGCTGTGAGGCAGGTAATTGCTCTTTTCTCTGGGATCAAACGCAAATTCCAGAACCTTCATGCCGGGATATCCGCTGTCCTTTAAGAGTTTTTCAACGGTAGGGGTCTGGAAGCCAAGGTCTTCTGCGATGATCTGCTTTTCACCGAAACGTGCGTTTAAGGTGTTAAACAGTGCCATATTGGGACCGGGCATCCATTTGCCGTTTACTGCGGTCTTGTCGCCGTAAGGAATGCTGTAATATTCATCAAATGCTCTGAAATGGTCGATTCTTACCACATCATACATCTTAAAGCAGTGATCGAGTCTCTTGCACCACCACTCATAACCGGTTTCTTTGTGGTAATCCCAGCGATACAGAGGATTTCCCCAAAGCTGTCCGTCAGCAGAAAAAGCATCCGGAGGACATCCAGCCACTGCCTTGGGTTTGAAATCTTCATCAAACTGGAACAGTTCGGGAGATGCCCATGCATCTGCAGAGTCAAATGCCACATAGATCGGAATATCACCGATGATCTCGATGCCGTTGTCGTTGGCATATTTTTTCAGCTTATCCCACTGTTCTTTGAACTTAAACTGCAGATATTTGTAAAATTCGATCTCAAAATAACACTCTCTGCGATAGTAATCCAGCGCATAACCCCAGCGTTTTTTGATATCTTCTGCCCACTCGCTCCATGCCTTGCCGTCAAAGCGTTTTTTCACAGCCATAAACAGAGCATAGTCATCCAGCCATTCGCTGTTTTCCTTGATGAACTTGTTGTACGCTGCATTCTGAGAAATATTGCTTCTTTCGTAAGCAGTACGAAGCAGTGCAAAACGGTTGTTGTAAATCTTGCCGTAATCAATGTAATTGGGATGATCGCCAAAATCCACCGCGTCGCATTCTTCTTTGGTCAGAACGCCTTCTTTGATCAGTTCTTCCAGATCGATAAAATAAGGGTTTCCTGCAAAGGAGGAGAAAGACTGGTAAGGAGAATCTCCGTAACTGGTGGGAGCCAGAGGCAGAATCTGCCAATAACTCTGACCTGCTTTCTTTAACTGGTCTACCCATTCATATGCTTCCTTGGAAAAGCAGCCGATGCCGTATTTGGAAGGCAGGCTTGCTACCGGAAGCAAAATTCCGCTTGCTCTTTTCATATCAGTTAACCTCTCTGTTACGTTATTTCATACCCAACATCATACCGCAGCATTCGGAAACGGTCAACTTGCCGTCTGCTGTCAGTACAGGATTTTTGCAGCAGTCAGTTTCATTTTTGTCTGCCAGAACAACCCAGTCGCCTTTGGGAAGCTCTACGGAAACCGCTTCCTTGTTGCTGTTGTATACAACAAACAGTTTGCTGTATACATTGTCAGTTGCTGCATCTGCAGTATTGTCCGCACAATAGGAAACCACGCCTTCTGCCCATACCTTTTTATCGGTAATGCGTCTGTTTGCATCTGCACTCTTGTCGTACAGACCGGGCAGTTTTTTGCGCAGACTGATCAGACCTTCATAATAGGAAAGCAGATCCGCAAATTCCACAGTCTGGTGCCAGCGCATCATGTTCAGCTTCGGATCGGAACGATAGCTGTTGCCGTCACCGAACTTGGTTCTGCCGTATTCTTCACCGGCCTGCATAAACAAATGTCCCTGACAGGTAAAATAAATAAACGCCGCCAGTTTGTTGGCTTCCAGAATATCCGCATGCTTTGTGGTATACACGCTCATATCTGTCACCGGCTCTGTATTCTCGCGGTATTCGTTGTTGACGCCATGACCGCCGAGAATGGAAAGCACCAGTTTATCCCAGAGGGTAAAATTGTCATGCGCAGACACATAGTTGATGATTTGTGCACAGCTTAAAGGCTTAAACTCTGCATCATCTGCATTGTCACGCCAGCCGGTAACAGCGCCCAGAAGTTTTTCTTCCAGATTTTTTCCGCCATTTACAAAACCGGGGATTTCTTCAAAGAATACATGTCCCTTTACAACGTCTCTGGTATCATCGGAAAACATGGCAATCCCTTCATCCAGAAGCTGCACATTGCATTTTAATGCGGCATTGGTGCCCTCCTCCATAGGAGACTCACATGCTCTCCAGGGTTCGCCGTAAAGAAGCTTTTCGCCTTTTCCAAATTCTGCATCCAGCTCGGTGCGGATCCGGTTCATCAGTTCCACAGTCAAAAGTCCCATCAGGTCAAAACGGAAACCGTCAATATGATATTCCTTTGCCCAGTACATCACGGAATCTGCAATATAGTTATCTACCATCGCTCTGCCGCATGCAATATCACTGCCGCACGCAGAACCATTTGCAAGTTTTCCGTCATCCCATCTTCTGTTGTAATAACCGGGTACCATTCTCTCAAGGAAAGAGTCCGGCTCATAGGTGTGGTTATATACCACGTCCATGATCACACGGATACCCGCCTTATGAAGCGCCTGCACCATTTCCTTACATTCACGGATACGTACACATCCGTCATAGGGATCGGTAGAAAATGATCCCTCCGGCACATTGTAATTGACAGGGTCATATCCCCAGTTAAACTGCTCATCACTTCCGGCTTCATCAAGCCATCCAAAATCATACATGGGAAGCAGATGTACATGGGTCACACCCAGTTTTTTCAGATAATCCACACAGGTAGGATATTCTGTGCCGGTCTGATTCTGTGTAAATGCCATGTATTTGCCGCGGTAGTTTTCAGGCACACCGCTTTCAGGATCGTAGGAAAAATCCTTGATATGAAGTTCGTAAATAATGTTTTCTGTCTGCTGTGCCGGTGCCTTATCTTCCGCAAATCCTTCGGGATCTGTCAAAGTAAGGTCAACTGCCATACTGCGCACACCGTTTATGCCGCAGGCAACCGCATAGGGATCGGCAGTTTTTGTCACTTCCCCGGCTCTTGTCACGGTATAATCATAATATACGCCGTGCAAATATTCTGCAGATTCAAATTTCCATGTCCCTTTTTCTTCCGGAATCATGTCGCAGACAGCGTAAGCATCTGACTTATCGCCGTCCTTATATAAATGTAATTCCACTCTGTCAGCAAGAGGGCACCATACTTTGAATATGGTGCCCTCCTTTGAGCAGATAGCGCCCAGATCTTTTTTATCGTATCTGAACTGATTATCGAAATCCTTATTATAGGCAACAAATGATTTTGTCATCAAACCGTCTCTCCTGAGCGTTTTTTCTGCTAAAATAATCAGTCTTTAACCTTTTACCGCACCGGAAACGCCTTCTACATAGCACTTCTGGGTCAGCAGGAACAGAATACACAGCGGAATCGAGATAACAACGCAGCCCGCATAGAACTGTGTATAGTAGTATTCCACATATTCTTTTTCCAGCATCGTCCACAGACCGATCGCGATGGTGTAGTAAGGAGTATCATTACCCATGATAACCTTTGCAAAGATGTAGTCAACCCAGGGGCCCATGAATGCAGTGATCAGCGTGTAGGTAATGATGGGCTTGGACATGGGGATGGTGATGTGCATGAAGGTATCCCATTTGGTAGCACCGTCGATGTAAGCAGCTTCGTCAATGGTTCTGGGGATCATATCAAAGAAGCCCTTTGCCATATAAAAGCCCAGACCGGCACCGCCGGAGTAAACCAGCACAAGCGCAACCTGTTTTAACACACCAGTCTCAAGGAAGCCAAGTCCCTTTAAGATGTAGTAAACTGCGATCATGGACATAAATCCGGGGAACATACCCATGATCAGCGCGATATTCAAGAAGGTCTTACGCATTTTGAAGCGCAGACGGCTCATTACGTAAGATACGCAGAGGGTGAAGAATGCAGCGATCAGAGTGGAGAAGATCGCAATGATCAGTGTATTCATAAACCATCTGTTGAAGTTAATGATGCTGCTTCCCTGGAACAGATTGATATAGTTATCAAAAGTGTATTCCTTAGGGAAGATATAAGTCTTATAGGAACCGCCTTCTTTACGGAATGAAGTCAGCACTACGTAAAAGATCGGAAGCACCCAGATAAAGCTAAGAATAGCTAACAGCACATGAACAAGGGAATTGGTAATAAATCTTTTTGCTCTCATTATTGGAACGCCCCCTCATCTTTATACGAACTTGTGTTGCGGTAAGTGATCAGTGAAATGGTTGCCAGGATGATAAATGTCATAATACCGATAACCGCACCCAGGTTGTAGTCTTTCTGGGTAATAGTCAGCTTGTACAGCCATGTAACCAGAAGGTCTGTCTTACCGGCATAGTAGTAATCCATGGATTCGGGACCGCCGCCTGTCAGCAGGAAAATAACGTTAAAGTTATTGATATTGCCGGTGAATGCGGTGATCAGGTTGGGTGTCATAACAAATAACATGTAAGGAAGGGTGATCTTACGGAAGATGGTAGGTGCATTTGCGCCGTCGATCTTTGCTGCTTCATACAGTTCACCGGGAATATTCTGTAAGATACCGGTGGTGGACAGCATGGTGTAAGGTACACCGATCCAGATATTGATCAGGATGATGGTGATCTTTGCGATGGTAGGATCGGTGAAGAAAGGAATTGCTTCGGTCGCACCGATGATACCAAATTCTCTGAGCATTACGTTAACAGGACCGTTGGTGTTGAAAATGGTTCTCATGCTCAGCAGGGTAACGAACTGGGGAACCGCTACAGAAAGCACGAACATAAATCTCCAGAAGCCCTTTGCTCTGGTGCCCTTGCGGTTGATGATCAGCGCAAGCATCAGACCAAGAACGTAGTTGGAGAAGGTTGCAAATACTGCCCAGATCAAAGTCCAGCCCAGTACAGGCCAGAAAGTAGCTGCAAGGCTTCCGCCCATGGAGAACATGGATGTAAAGTTCTGCAGGCCAACCCACTCGAACAGGTTTCCGGGGGGCTGATGATTTCTGTCATAGCTTGTGAATGCGATCAGGATCATGAAGATCAGGGGTACGATCGTGAACACGATGATACCAAGCAGGGGCGCAGTCAGAAGCAGGGAATGCAGATTTTCTTCTTTTAAGGATCTTAAATCATCTTTAAAAGTAGGAATCTTTTTGCCTTTTTCCTTACGGAACTGTGTGCAGAATGCACTCTTACAGGAAATTAATCCAACAAATACTGCAGCAAATGTCAGTACGATGGTGATTACACCGTATAACAGACAGAGCATGGAGTTGTCGCCCATGGAATATTCGTAAATACCCAGTGCTTCGTTGTAAACCTCACCCTGTGTCTGTGTGCCCAGTGTCACAAAATCAACCATTGCATTGATACCAAACACGATCATGTAGATCAGATAGCCAAGTTCCAGCGCAAGGAAGATGCAGCCTCTTGCGATCTGTTTGTTCATCAGGTTGCCCAGACCAAAAACAAAGGCAGACAGCTTGGTGATCTTGTCACCTTTTCTGAATGCTTCCAGACAGCCGTAATCGGTGGGTTTGGTATAAAAGGGCTCAACTTTTGTTTTCTTTGAGATACCCATAATTACCTCCAGTGTCAAACAACATTTTCAAGAATAGGGATACCACTTTTATGGTATCCCCATCATCATACAAATCGTTTTCTCAGCTTATTCAGTCATAGCCTTTACGAATGCATCCAGCTTTTCCTTTACGTTGTCATGGGTGAGGTCACCGCTTCTGATCTCGGTAGGAATGGTGTTCGCATAGTTCCAGTATTTGGAGTTGAACTCTGCGGAAGTAGGCTGCATTACAGATGCGATATTTGCTTCAGATGCGATAACTGTTGCCAGAGCGTCAGCTTTTACTGCATCGCTGTTGCCTGCGTTGATGTTTGCAGGGATCTGACCGGATTTTTCAAAGCGAAGGATCTGGTTTTCTTCGTTGCCAAGGAAAGCAGCGAATGCAACTGCAGGAGCCATGTTCTTGGAAGCTGCATTTACACCGATACACTTGGAGCTGTAGAAGCCCTTGAGCTGGGTATCAGTACCGTTCAGGTTGTATGTAGGGATAACGCCTCTGCCAAGGTCATCGCCAAGAACATCTACATACATCTGATCGTTCCAGGAACCGTCAAACCAAACACCAAGTCTGTGTTCAGCGATCAGCTCGGATACGGAAATTTCGCCGTCGTAAGCAACTTTAGTATTGTTGATCAGGTCGATGAGGTAATCGGTAACTGCAACACCGGTTTCGTTGTTCCAGTCAACGCCAGCTTCGATATCATAGCCATCCTGGCCGAATACACTTAAGCCTGCGCCATAATACCATGCTCCCAGTTTCCAGCCGCCGCCGGACTCGAAGTAGAAGTTGTATACATCATCAGCAGTTTCTTTGTTCACGATGCCTTCGATGGTCTTTACATCATCTTCGGTCATCAGGGTCTTGTCATAGTACATATAGAAAGTGTTGTGGGTGAAAGGAATGCCGTAAACAGCATCGCCTACCATAGCGGTAGCCTGTACGGATTCAGCGATGGTTTCCTTTACCATCTTTTCAGCTTCGCCGCCCAGTCTTGCGATAGCACCTGCATTTACAAGTTCTACCAGCTGGTCAGATGCAAACAGGAATACGTCTGCAGCAGCTTCCACGTCTCTTAAAATGTTTTCTTTTGCAACGTCTTCACCAACAATCTCAGTCGTCCAGGTGATGTTCCATTCAGGGTGAAGTTCAGCAAATGCCTTCTGCTGTTCTTCGATGATACCGGTGTCCAGCTGGTTCTGAGGAACCCATACTTTCAGTGCTACATCGGTAACATCACCTTTTCCAGCAGCACCACTGTTTCCGCAACCTGCAAGCATAGTCAGGGACATAGCTGCGATCAGAGCGGTAGCAATAAGCTTTTTCATGATCTTGTACCTCCCAGGGTAATAATGATATTATTTTGCGAAACAAGTTTCGCAATGCCTTAACGTTTATAAAATTATCATAAACTTTTTATTAAGTCAATAGTCAGAAACCGTATTTTTGCACATATTCGACACAATAAAACGATATTTTTGTGCACTTTTACCCATTTTTCGACTTTTTCCGAAACTTTTGTTTCGAAACTTGTCGTTTTTTGTTTTCGTGTTGTTTTTCAGAAAAAAAGGCATAAATACAGTCTTTCCTGCCGTTTCCTCTTCCATTGTATACACGATAAGTTTAGATGATTGCATTGTTTTTTATACGTGTTTTTGCTATAATCGGCAAAAGGAGAAGTTTTTTTCCGGCATCTTTCACAAATTTCGGAGGTCATTATGGCAACTATCAATGATATCGCTGCCAAGCTTGGCATATCCAAAAGTACCGTATCCAAAGCACTCAACAACGCCACCGATGTGAGTGCGGAAATGCGCCGCAAAATTCTTGAAACAGCTGTCGAAATGGGCTATATCAACCGACGTTCCCATAAAAAAGAGCACAAGATCTGTATCCTTGTGGAAAATATGGAATATGATACACCCAATCAGTTCGGCCATGACATCGTGCTTGGCTTTAAGCAGAAGGCTGAACCGGAAGGATGGATCGTGGATGTGATCCCTGTCACTTCCGAAATGCAGAAAATGACTCCCTATAATGTCTACATGATGGAACATGGCTATCAGGCCTCTTTTGCATTGGGATTTACCCTGATCGATCCCTGGATGAAGGAATTCCGTACCACGCATATTCCCACCGTTTTATATGATAACTATATCAAAGGAAATCCCTGCGTTGCTTCCGTTGGCTGTGACAATCAGGAAGGCTTTGATCTGGCGGTCAAGCACCTAAAGGAACTGGGACACACAAAGATCGGTCTGATCTCCGGCCCCTCCAATTCCTATGTCATGAAAGCCCGCTATAATGCCTATTTAAGTTCCATGGAAAAATACGGTCTTGAGATCAATGAAGATTATATCGGCATTGGTTATTATGTGGCGGAATCCACCAGAAAATACATTCCGCTTCTTGTCAATCAGGGCGTTACCGCGATTTTATTTTCCCATGACATTCGTGCCATTTCCGCGATCACGGAATGCGGTGACCGCGGTATCTCCATTCCGTCTGATCTAAGCATCATCGGATTTGACGATCTGCCCATGACAGAATTTACCCAGCCTCCGCTGACTACGATCCGGCAGGACCGCCTTTCTCTTGGCAAATGCGGCTATTATGCCATGATCAGTCTGTTAAGCGATGTACCGATCGGCAATATTCAGCTGCGTGCCACTTTGGTTGTCCGCAGTTCCACCGCTCCTGTTCCCGTTTCAGCCAAACACATCACCCTGACGGACGAAGATATCAATCCTGATCCCAATCCCTTAAATCTTTCCCCCGAAACCAAGGCTTTCTTTGAAGCCGGTGAAAAGCGGGAATCCTTTAAGATCAAAGATTAAAAAACGTCCTTTTATCGTGTGACAGTCATATAATTGGAAAATCCGGTCTGTGAATTACAATACAGTCCGGATTTTTATTTCAATATAACAGCTGTCAAAGTCCCTTACATACTTTACATATAAAAATCGTGTACAATAGGTAATTGGGGAGAAATTTTGAGCTATATTCCCCACTGCACACAAAAAAATACTGCATAATAGGTAAAAGGCTTGAGAATCCACCTAAAATTCCCTATTGAAAAACTTAATCTTCTATACAGTAGGTAAACACTCATACTCCATTGATTTCTTTTGGTTCACCACTCCGCTTCCAATACAACAACAGGTCAGACATTCTAAATGTCTGACCTGTAACAATTTTATACTTTATACCACAACGCCCTTCTGCAACATGATATTTGCATACAAAGCGCCTTCACCTGTGGCGATCACACAATATGCTTTCTTTGCTTCCTCATAGAATGCAAATCTTTCGATCTGACCGATGATATCACTGCGGCCATCATTTTCTTCGATGATCTTGGCATATTCATCCCAGATAGGAGTTTCCACATTGTCACCGGGAACCACCTGCATCAGATTGACAGGTTTTTCCACATAGGTATCAAGCGGGAACAGTTTAAGGATTGCTTCCAGAACATCACAGGCGCCATGTCCGTCCATACGGATCACAATCGCATTTTTTCCGACACTTTCTGCCGGGAAATTGCCGTCTGCGATCACAAGACGGTCACCATGTCCCATTTCGCAAAGCACTTTTAACAATTCCGGGGAAAGAATCTTGGGAATTCCTTTTAACATGACCGTTTCTCCTCTATCTTATTTGTAAAGAGGGCCGTATGCTGCACATGCGCGGTAGTCCTGACCTTCTTTGTCCATACCGAATGCATTCCAGCTTGCAGGTCTGAAGATTTTCTCTTCAGGAACATTGTGCATGCATACAGGAATTCTGAGCATGGAGCATAGAGTGATCACATCAGCACCAATGTGGCCGTAGCTGATCGCGCCATGGTTAGCGCCCCAGTTGTTCATTACATCATAAGCGGTCTTGAAAGGTCCTTCCTTGCCGTCACATCTGGGTGCAAACCAGGTGCAGGGCCAGGTGTAGTCGGTGCGTTTCCATAAGGTATCAGTTACTTCATCGGGAAGTTTTACGGTCCAGCCTTCTGCGATCTGCATCACAGGACCGATTCCCTTAACCAGATTCAGACGGATCATGGTAACAGGCATTTCAGCTTCGGTTACAAATCTGGAGGAGAAGCCGCCGCCGCGGAAGTATCCGTAGTCAGCTGCATTCCAGGTAGTAGCCTTTAAGATCGCTTCCTGATCTTCTTCTGTCACTTCATACCAGGGCTTCATCACGCCGTTGCCGTCAGCATCCTTTGCCTGTCCGTTGGCATCCAGACATGCTGCGCCGGAGTTGATCAGATGGATAAAGCCGCCGTTTTCCATTGCAACGCCTTCCAGATCATAGCCGGTAGCTTTCTTTACAGCTTCAGGACTCCAGTATGTACGAACATCCGCAAAGATCTGTGCACGGTTGGTCAGCAGTTTCATAAACAGCATGCCAAGACCGTTTAACACGTCATTTTCAGTTGCCAGAATGTAAGGTTCTCTTGCGCCGTTCCAGTCAAAGGAAGTGTTAAGCAGCGCTTCGGGAAGGTCGCAGTTAGGATAAAAGTCAGTCCACTGACGCTGACCCTGGAAGCCTGCTGCGATGGCATTATGTCCAACCATCTCTTCTTCGCATCCTGCAGGCAGATTGGGATTGCCGTTCATTAAGTCTTTGATGATGCACATCATCTTTACAACAAATTCCAGATCTTTTTCCACTTCTTCGGGAGTCTTCTGGATCTCTTCAGGGTTTTTGTCAAAGCCGATGGTGCATTTTTCTTTTGCCCATGCGATCGCTTTCTGGTATTCAGCCTCATCATAGATGCCTTCGGTCATGCGGCGGATAATTTCCACTTCATCCACGGATTCCACTCTCATGCCAAGATAGGATTCGATGAAATCAGGATCAATGATAGAGCCGCCGATACCCATACAGATGGAACCGATCTGCAGATAGGATTTGCCTCTCATGGATGCAGCTGCTACAGCAGCACGACCAAAACGAAGCAGCTTTTCAGTTACGTCAGCAGGAATCTCAGTTGCATCAGCGTCCTGTACATCATGTCCGTAAATGCCGAATGCAGGAAGACCTTTCTGCGCATGAGTTGCCAGAACAGATGCCAGATAAACCGCACCGGGTCTTTCAGTACCGTTAAAGCCCCAAACACCTTTGATGGTTCTGGGATCCATATCCATGGTTTCTGCGCCGTAGCACCAGCAGGGAGTAACGGTCAGAGTAATCTCTACGCCTTCTTTTGCAAAATAATCCGCACATTTTGCAGCCTCCGCAACACGGCCGATGGTGGTGGGAGAGATCACAACCTTGACAGGTTCGCCGTTGGAATATTTTAAATTTTCCTCTAAAAGTTTCTTTGCAGAGAGTGCCATATTCATGGTCTGTTCTTCCAGAGACTCTCTCACTTTCATGTAACCGCGTCTGCCGTCGATAGTAGGGCGGATACCGATTACGGGATAGCTGCCGATCAATCTGTTTTCTGCCATAATAATCATCCTTTCTTTATTACCTGATCCTTTACAGTCACTGCCGGCACACACCGGCTGACCGTGTCATTACTGTTATTGTATCATCGACTGCTGTATAAATCCAGCTTTATCCTCTCAGAAAATAACATTATTTCTGCTTTTTTTACGGCTGCGATCCGCTTATTCCTGCTTTAACATCCGGTATCCGATTCCCACATGCGTCTGGATGTACTGCGGAATTTCAGGACTGCTTTCCAGCTTTTTGCGCAGTGTTGCCATAAATACACGCAAGGACGCCACATTGTTTTCCCAGCCGCTGCCCCAGATACTCTGGGTAATGTATTTGTGTGTCAGCACCTTACCGGTGTTCTGTGCCAGAAGACATAACAGCTTATATTCGATAGGTGTCAGATGCAGTTCCACATCATGCATATATGCACATCCGGAACCGTAGTCAATCCTGAGTGCGCCATTGATATATATCGATTGCTGCGGGGTATTGGCCTGCATCATCGTGATCCTTCTCTGGATCACGCGCAGTCTGGCAAGCAGTTCGTCCACAGAAAAAGGCTTTGTCAGATAATCATCCGCCCCGGCATCCAGCGCATCGATCTTATCGCTGCTCTCATTTCTGGCACTCAATACCAGAATCGGCACATTGGACCAGCTTCTGATCCGTGTGATCACTTCCACGCCGTCCATATCCGGCAGACCAAGATCCAGCAGAATGATATCCGGATTTGCCGTTGCCGCTGCCATAACTGCACTTTCTCCGGTCGCAGCCGTCATAAACCGGTAAGCATTTGCCTTTAATGTCGTAGTGATCAGATTGCGCACCGGTGCGTCATCCTCAACGACCAGCAGCTGAAAATTATGATTCATAAAAATTAATCTCCTCCAGAGGCAGCGTAAACCCAAAAACAGTTCCATGGGGCTGATTGTCCGTCACATAAATCGTGCCGCCATGTGCTTCTACGATTGCTTTGCACAAAAACAATCCCAGTCCCAGACTGCGCCGGTTATCTGCTACCTTATTTGTTCCGCAGTAAAACTTCTCAAAAATCCTGCTCTTTTCATAATCCGGAATACCGTTTCCCGTATCCGCGATCAAAATTTCTGCCATTCCTTCCTTTTCCCGCATCACGATCCTGATCTCTGATTCCGGAGGCGTATATTTGATCGCATTATCTACGATATTGATGATCACCTGCACGATCAGCCGTACATCCACTTTCACCAAAAGCAGCTCTTCTTCGTTGATCACGGTGACACGGTGGGCGGCCTTTTTGCGCTGCACATGGCGGACAGCCTCATCCACAATATCACCCAGAAGCTCTGCGGAGGTACGCAGATTCATGCGTCCCTCTTCAAACCGGGTTGCCGAAAGCAGGTTTTCCACAAGATTGTACAGCCACATTGCATCATTGTAAATATCCAGATATAAAAGCTGTCGGGTTTCTTCATCAAAGCTGTCCGGATTGCTTAAAAGATTGCTGGCATTGCCGGAAATAGAGGTCAGGGGAGTACGAAGATCATGGGAAATGGCACGCAGCAGATTGGCGCGCAGCTGCTCACTTTTTGCAAGGATCGCCACCTCTTCCTTTTCACGGGCGTTTTTTTCATTTTCCAATGCCAGTGCACATTCGCCAAGAATGGACAATAAAATACTGTGTTCCGAAAAATCCAGCGGCTCATTATGAACTTCCACACCGACAACACCATAGACACGTTCATTCACCCGCAGTGCCAGATATAAATATCCCGCATCCGACATGGTATCCGTAGTAGCTCCGGCGGCATGATTGTTTTTCATTACCCACTCTGCACATGCCAGTTCTTTCTCTTTGTCATACGCAGCTGTTTCCGCATTTCCCGCCATATATCTGCGCGGCTCCGCCAGCTGCTCCTGTGTATTTTCGTACACTACGATATTACGCCCCAAAAGCTTGATGATCTGCTGTGCTGCCGCCGCCAGGATTTCTTCCCTGCTTCCCGCCTTGGAAAGAAGCTGGTCGGTGTCAAACAAAATTCTGTTTCGCCGTGCGATCAGTGCCGCCTGTCTTGCCTGTTCCTTATAGCGTCCTGCAAATGTTGCTGTAATATAAGCAGTCAGAAACATGATCACCAAAGTCACCGGATAGCCCGTGCCATATGCATCAAAAGAATACCGGGGGATGGTAAAAATAAAATTGAATACCGTTACGCTGGCCACCGCCGAGATCAGACTGTAAATTCTTTTGGAAGTGACAACCGATGTCAGAACAACGCCCAATATATAAACCATGATAATATTATCATCAGTAAAACCCAGACTTTCAAACAAAAATCCCAGCAGTGTTGCTGCCGAAAGAATCCCCAAACTTCTGGCAGTATTTTTGACGATCCCCAGCAGATCTTCCCGGGCATGCCTGCGGAAATAACCGCCGCTTGTATGCCTGTCCGGAATGATATGAATTTCTGTCTCAGGAATATAGTCCATCAGCTGCTCTGACATAGTAGGACGGCCAAACAAATGCCTCCTCGAAAAAACACTCCGGCCCAAAACAATTTTGGTCACACCAAAAAGACGTGCAAACTCTGCGATCTGAAAGGCAATATCTTCTCCGTATACCGTCTCCACAGAAGCGCCAAGATGCTCTGCCAGCCGCTGATGATCACGAAGACGCTGCTTTTGTTCGGATGGCTTTGCCGAAAAATCCGGTGTCTCTACAAACAGGGCTGTAAACTGACTGCGGAATGCTCGCGCCATACGTGCTGCTGTACGGATACTTTTGGCATTCGTAGGCGACGTGGACAGACACACCATAACGTGCTCCTCTGTATGCACCCTGCGTTTGCGCAGCTGATCGGAAATATGTCTGACACGTTCCGCACAATGCTGCCAGGCCACTTCACGCAAAGCAGTCATCTGTTCCAGCACAATCCTGTCCGCCGCATCCTTTTCACGCAGATGCACGATCAGTTCCATGGCATCTGCATCGATCATTTCTACCTGATCGGCATCGTCAAAAACATAATCCGGTATCCTCTCCCAGGTTGTCACGCCGGTAACGGAGGCCACTGTATCATGAAGGCTTTCTATATTGGAAACATCTGCCGTCGTGTACACATCAATACCGGCGTTTAACAGTTCCTCCACATCCTTGTAACGCTTGCGGTGCCTGCAGCCCTCCGGATTGGAATGCGCCAGATTGTCGATCAGGATCAGTTCCGGCTTTCTGTTTAAGGCACCGTCCAGGTCCAGCTCTTTTATTCCGTTTATGACCAGTGCAGGAAGTACCTCAAAGTCTGCCTCCTGACTTGGCTTATGGGATTCAAAAAAAGAATACTCTCCCATACACCCGACAACAACATCCACGCCCTGCGTTTTTGCTGTTGCAGCCGCATCTATCATGGCCTGTGTTTTTCCGGTACTGTCTGCATAACTGAAAAAAATCTTCAGACGTCCCTTACTGCCTGATTCCATTTTTGTCTTTCCACTCCTGTCTGGTGATGTTTTTCTGATTTTATCACAAATCTCTCCCGGCATCCACAAAAAAAGAGCCTGATCTCAATGACCAGGCTCTCATTTTTAACTTTCTCTCACTTTATCCACTGCATATCCCGCCAAGCCGATCAGCGGCATTTATGCCTGCAGGCTTTCAATTTATTCTCTGCTTGCCTGCGCCATTGCCAGAATATTGGCTGCCGGAACATTGGGCAGAATTTCTTCATGACTGGGTGAAACCACAATATTGGGACCAAGAATGCTTCTTACACGATGCACTTCCTCTTTGATCTGTTCAGGCGTTGCATTGACAAAGAAAGACTGTGCGTCAATACCGCCCACAAATGCCAGATCATTTTTATACTGTTTTAAATCATCCGCGCTCATGCCGACTGCTTTTGCCTGAATCGGATGCAGAATATCCACACCGGCATCGATCAGATCCGGGATCACGCGGTAAATGGATCCGCAGGAATGCAGCATGATCTTTTTGTTGTATTTTTTGCCAACCGCGATTATCCGCTTCGTGGAAGGAAGCACAAACTTACGGAACATCTCCGGAGAAATGAACAGATCCAGCTGTGTTCCAAAGTCATTGCCAAAAAACATGACATCGGCACGATCTCCAAGACCTGCAAAGAATTTCTCATTTGCTTCCACGTAAAAATCCACGATACGCTCTGTCAGTGCTTCCACCAGCGCCGGATTTTCGTACATCTGGATAAAGTAATTTTCCATTCCCAGAAAATCTGCCACCAGATGATAGAAACTGCACCACATACCGGTAAAGATCATCTTATCCTGATGTTTATCGATTTCTGCATAGATATCGGTAAAATCCAGATATTTCACCTCCGGCCAGGGATACTTTTCAAGATCTTTGGAAGATTCCGCATTGGCAAAACAGCCCTCTGCACTCAAAGTAGCACGTCCGCCTTCCATTCCCCAGGCAGTATCAAACATAGGACGGCCTTCCGGATGTTTATAACCGGCATCAGACATAAACCAGCGGCAGTCATCATTTAAATAAGAATAAATTGCTTCTCTGGAAGGCTCGATTCCCCATTCTTTTGCATACAGCGGAATGGTGGCATCATTGGGATGTCCTGTCCACATAGCGCCCTCGCCATTGCTTCTGTGTTCAAAAATCGCTCTTACTTTTTCTCTGGATGTCATACCACATCTCTCCTTACCAAAAGTCTTATCATCCGGCAAACAGTCTATTTATCAATATTTGCAGGCAATCGCTTCCTGGGCAAACGCACGGATCAGTTCTTTTTCTGCCTGGAAGAAATGATCGGAAGGAGAAAGGATAAATCCGCCGCCTTCGCCCGCTTCTTCAAAACACTTACGTACATATTTTCTGGTTTCTTCAGGGGTACATCCGTTAAAATAATGGAACTGGTCGAAACCGCCGATCATGCACACTCTGTCACCGATACGCTTCTTTGCAAGCGCAAGGTTGGCATCGCCGCCCATACCTTCGGGTGTAAAGGTTTCCAGCGCATTAGGTCCCATATCTGCCAGCTGTTCCAGGATCGGCATCATGCCGCCGCAGGTGTGATAAACCACGCGCTGTCCCTTTTCCTGCATTCTCTTAATAACCGGTGCATCAAAAGGTGCTACAAACTCTTCAAAGATAGAGGGAGAAATAACGGTGGTGGAAGCGTCCCCGCCGCCAAGCTCGATCACGTCAAAAGGACATCCTTCCATACTGTCGGCATATTCCAGCTTTTTATCACGGATAATGGTCAGCGCCTCTTTTACCCAGTCAGGATCATCGAAGGTTTCCATGATCACATTTTCAACACCGTAAAAGCCGCACAGATCCTGCCAGCAGCCCGGCTGGTAAAAACCATACATCGCACCGCGGATCAGACATTCCGGATTCTCTGCTGCCGCTCTTTTTACCGCTTCCTTGTCTACTTTCGGTACAGGCCAGTAACGCTGAATGATCTCGATATCATTTTTATCTTCCAGAAGATGACCGATCTGCCAGGTGGTATGTACATCATATTTATTTAAGACAGAAAAAGTCTTGGCAGGCGTTACAAAGGAGATCTTCTCGGTACGGTAATCGGTTGCCTCTACCGGCTCTTTCTCAATTCTCCAGTTGTCCTTCTGCTCCTGGGTCAAAATATTGTCGCCTACCCACACGATAGGGTCCAGTTCCATCTGTCTGAAAAATTCCAGATTGCTGCAGCCGCCCATTTCAGCCTGCAAGAAGGTTTCCATCAGATGATGTGTGGTTGCCGGGAGATGATCCGGTACCTTTCTGTCAAGTGCAGCGATCAGTCGTTCTTTTCCTGTCATATTCTTTTCCTCCGTATGACATATTACAATTCGTTCGTTATTCTTAGTATATGACAGTCCGTCCAAAAAGCCAACCAAATCTTGACAAATGTTGAAAATTCCGGTACGTTGCAGATAACAAAACTTCTTATAAAGGAGCCGTCCATGTCCGCATTTTTAACAGATCTCAAAAAAGAATACGCCTCCCATTCCTATGCAAATCTGTTTTTTGCCGCCGAATACCACAACGGCCAAATTCATACCGAAGCCTTTGCCAATACCAACCCCTGTCAGAATATTTATTCTGTCACAAAGGCTTTTATTGTGACTGCCATCGGTCTTTTGGCGGATCAGGGGCTTTTGTCCACCCCGGAATACCTGACTGCTGTTTTAGCCGATGAACTGCCTGCATCCTACAACCAATACTGGGATACCGTTACGGTTCATGATCTTCTTTTGCATCATACAGCCCTTCCGGAAGGTTTTCTGGACATCGACTGCCTGGACGCGTCAGCTTTTGGCTCCGATTATCTTTCCTATACTTTAAATGCGCCTCTGCGCGGCGATTATACCGAAAATCCGTATACCTACACCGATGCTGCCTTTTATCTGCTGTCCCGTATTATAGAAAAACGCTCCGGCATGGGATGTGACAATTTTCTCTGGAAATACCTCTTTTTCCCCACCGGCTGCCGCGAAGCTGCTTTCAGCCACTGTCCGCAGGGGCATACAATAGGCGCTACCGGTCTTTACATCCGCGCAGAAGATATGGTAAAGCTTGGCATGATCTATCTGCACGGCGGCGTGTATGAGGGAAAACGTATTCTCTCCCGGACATGGGTGGATACTGTTTTGGAAAAAGGCTATGAATTAAAAAGCATCTGCCGCGGCAAGGCCTTCGGCAAAGGCGGTATGCGCGGACAGATGCTGATGCTCATCCCGGAAACTGACAGGGTCGTTGCCTGGCAGGGATGCAGTGATGAAAATGACTTCACAGAATTTGCCGCAAATTATCCATAAATGCAGGCGCAGTCTGCAACTTCTTCTTCCTGATATTCAAATTTTTTAACAGGCTGCTGCGGTGTTTTGACCAGCAGACACACAGTTTCAATCCCGGAAGTCCAGGGGAACTGATCCACAGGTACACACCGCACAGCTTCGTATCCGTTTTCAATGAAAACTTCCAGATCACGCGCCAGACTGGTAGGCTTGCAGGAAATATAAACCAGTCTGTCCACGCCATAATCAATGATCTTGGTCAGTGCCTTGGGATGAATGCCGTCACGGGGCGGATCCAGAATGATAAAATCCGGTTTTTCTTCGATATCATCCAGTACTTTCAGCACATCACCTGCAATAAATTCACAGTTATCCAGACCGTTATGCTGTGCGTTTTTCTTTGCTGCTTCCACCGCTTCTTCCACGATCTCCACACCGATCACCTTTTTGGCAACGGGCGCCATCAGCTGTGCAATGGTGCCGGTTCCGGAATAAAGATCGTATACAATGCTGTTTGGTCTGCCATCTTTGTCAAGCAGACTTCCCACATATTCTCTGGCAGTTTCATAAAGCACCGCTGCAGAATGGGTATTGGTCTGGAAGAAGGAAAAGACAGAGATTTTAAAGGTCAGTCCCAGCAGTTTTTCATAAAAGTGATCCTGTCCGTACAAAACAATAGTCTCATCGCTCTTTACAGCGTCTGCCAGCGCATCATTCTTAATATGAAGAATTCCTGCAAATTTTCCTTCCAGCGGCAGGGCAAGCAGCATATTCTTCCAGCCTTCAATATCAACACCTTCTGCGCTGGTAGTTACAAGAGCGACCAAAATCTTACCGGTATGCGCTGCCTTTCTGACCAGCAGATGACGCAGATATCCTTCATGGGTCATCCGGTGAAAATAAGAAATACTGCGTTCCTTAAAATACTGCAGGGTCGCTGTCAGGATCTGTCTGTAATCTGCATCCACAATACGGCAGTCATCCACGGTCACAACATCGTAAAAACTGCCCTTTTTATGCATTCCCAGCATAAGCGGACCGTCCTTTACTTCATCGCCGAAGGAAAATTCCATTTTATTACGGTATCCAAAATAAACCGGACTTGCCTTGATGGGCTCCATCTGACAAATGTTTTTTTGTTTTTTCAGTACGGGTGTTAACAGATCATACACCTGCTGCTGTTTGATCTTTAAGCTCTCCTCATAGGACATGGAAAGATATGTACATCCGCCGCAGCTTCCGAAATGCTTACAGCATTCTTCGCCGCCGGGCACACAGGTCTCCAAAGGAGAGATCTGCAGGATTTCTTTTAATCTGCCCTCTCCCCTGCCGTTTCTGACTTTGGTGACAACAAGCTGCACACGCTGTCCGGGCAGTGCACCTTTCACCACGCAGTATTCTGCTTCTGCAGCATTAACCGCATTGTTTGCAGCTGCGCTGACGGTATTGTCTGCAGCCGCCTGTTCTCCTTCCGTGATCACCGGTTCCAGTCTGACCACCGCTTTATTGGGGAATTTTACTTTTTCAACAATTCCTGTCCGAATCTGTCCCTTTTTCATCTTAATCATTCATGCCTTTCCTGTCGTACAAGCAAACAGGCGGGATGGCAATGCATCCCGCCTGAGCGGTTTTTCCTGTTCTGCTGCTTTATTCGTTCACAACTTCTGCTGTTTCTTCTGCGGCTTCAGCTTCTGCTGCAGGTTCTTCACACACCTCATCAGCTGCCGGTTCACAAACTGCATCCTCTTCTTCGTCTTCAAATTCATCGTCAAAATCATCGTCGAACTCTTCCAGATAATCCGGTGTCAGATAACGATATACTGCATAAGCAATGCCTGCAATCACAACCACAGCACCGATCACTGCCAGAATCCAGAGCAGTACATTCTTCTTTTCTTTCTTCTGAAGCAGTTCGCTCATCTTGATCATTTCCAGAACTTCATTCATCTTTTCCATAATATACCGTCCTTTCTGCGCCGTCTGTTTTTTTATATCATACCACCAAACTGCGTATTTTACTATAAAAATATGAAAAATCAGAGTTTTTTCAGCTTGGCAAAGGCTGCATACATGATCTTTTGCCCTGCTCCGTCAAACTGTACGGTAACCTGATAATCTCTGGGGCCGTCCTGAATATTGCTGACCGTTCCGTCGCCGTATTTTAAGTGCCGCACTCTGTCTCCTACGCCGTATTCCAGACCCGAAGCTTTGCTGCCGCCCTTGTGCAGTCCGGGAACATTGTTGAGACTGCCGATCCCCTGGGCAATATAGGGTTTGTTTTCAGTCGCTGTGCGCTTGGGTTTTACCGTTGCCTTGGGCTTAGCGTAACCGGCATAGACATCTGCCGTACTGCCAAAGCTGCTGCCCCAGCCCGAACCCGAGGTACTGCCGGCGCTTTTTCCAAAGGACTTTGCTTCCCCGAAGGAATTCTTCTTTCCTGCCGGATTGCTGTTTTCCTTGTCAAACCCTTTAAATCCCGAAAAACCGGAAAAGCCCGAAAATCCGCTGCTGTCATCTGCAGTATCTTCTTTATCCTCAAAAAAGCTTCCAAAGGAGCTCTTTTTTACAGGTGCCGGTGCATTGTCCATCAAATGCGCCGGAATCTCGCGCACAAAACGACTCACCGGATTGTACTGTGTCTCCCCGCGCAGCATACGCTGTCTTGCACAGGTGATCGTCAGATTTTCTCTGGCTCTGGTGATGCCCACATAGGCAAGGCGGCGTTCTTCTTCGATCGCAGTCGGATCGTCATCCACGATCGTCATATAGCTGGGGAACACACCGTCTTCAAGACCTGCAAGGAACACTCTGTCAAATTCCAGACCTTTGGCGGAGTGCAGGGTCATCAGAAGCACCTTGTTGTCATCGGCATCCACACCGTCAATATCCGCCACCAGCGCCACTTCCTCCAGAAAACCGCTCAGCGTAGGTTCATCCACGGACGCTTCATAAGCAACCACCTTCGTGATCAGCTCGTTGATGTTATTGATACGGTCTTCTGCCTCCTCCGGATCTTCTGTTTCTTTAAGCTCCTTAATGTAGCCGGTGGACTCCAGGATATCATTTACCAGCTCTTTTAAGCTGTAAAATTCCATCTTGGCACGCAGGGACTGAATCAGTGTCACAAAAGGTTCCAGCTTTGCACCGCTTCTGCCAAGGGTCGGAATCTCATCCGCACAGCGAAGTGCATCGTAAAAGCTCATATCATTATCCTCGGCAAATGCCTGCACCTTACTGATGGTAGTGGCTCCGATCCCGCGCTTGGGCACATTGATGATACGGCGTACCTGCAGGTCATCCTGACCGTTGTCGATCGTCTTTAAATAGGCAAGGATATCCTTGATCTCGCGGCGGGCATAGAAATTCACGCCGCCCACCACATCATAGGGAATGCCTTCCATGATAAAACGTTCTTCTAAAAGACGGGACTGGGCATTGGTTCTGTAAAGCACAGCAAAATCCCGGTAATCTGCCACCCGGTTTCTTTTGTTGCGCGCCACATCCCGCGCAATATAATCCGCTTCATCATAAGCGGTATCAAACTGCTTAAAGCAGATCAGGTCACCCTCCCCTTTTTCGGTCCAGAGGGCTTTGGGTTTTCTTTCGATATTATTTTTGATCACCGCATTGGCAGCGTCCAGAATCGTCTGGGTGGAACGGTAATTTTGTTCCAGCTTGATGACTGCCGCTTCCGGGAAGTATTTTTCAAAGTCAAGAATATTGTTGATATTGGCTCCGCGGAATTTATAAATAGACTGGTCATCGTCACCCACTACGCACAGATTGCGGTACTTGCCTGCCAGCAGGCGCACCAGTTCAAACTGCGCGGTATTGGTATCCTGATACTCGTCCACCATGATATAGCGGAAGCGCTCCTGATAATGATCCAGCACATCCGGACAGGATTTAAACAGTTCCACTGTCTTTACGATCAGATCGTCAAAATCCAGCGCATTATTCTTTTTCAGCGCAATCTGGTACTCTTTGTAAACTTCCGCAATCTTCTTTTTGCCAAAGTCACCCATCGCCTGCAGCTCATATTCTGTCGGTGAGATTAGACTGTCCTTGGCAGAGGAGATGGCAGACATCAGACTTTTTTCCTTGTAAACCTTGGTGTCGATCTGCAGACGCTTGCACACTTCCTTGATCACACTCTTCTGATCATCTGTATCGTAAATTGTAAAATTGGTGTCATAGCCAAGCCTGTCAATATAACGGCGCAGAATCCTCACACAGGTGGAATGGAAGGTTGAAACCCACACCTGTTCAGAGCCATGTCCGATGGTATCATCCACACGCTCACGCATCTCACCGGCAGCCTTGTTGGTAAAGGTGATCGCCAGAATATGCCAGGGATTCACCCTGTCATGCTCGATCAGATAGGAAATTCTGTGCGTCAGCACCCTTGTCTTACCGGACCCTGCACCGGCAAGGATCAGAACAGGGCCTTTTGTTTTAAAAACAGCCTCACGCTGTCTGTCATTTAACATATCGTAAATACTCATACTACCTCTTACTAAAAATATACTGCAAAAAATCCGGCAAACCGCCGGAAACCGATCATGTGTTTGTGTTTTTATAGTGTAACGGATTTTATGCTGGTTGAAAAGGGGGAATTTTTATAAATTTACATCCCCGGATGCCGGATACGGTGCTTTTGCCGGTAAGACAAAGGTGTTTCCCCAGTGTGTTCCTTAAACAGCCTGTAAAAACTCTGTTCATTTTTGTATCCGTGTTCAACCATCAGCTCCTTAACCGGTCTTTCTGTTTCGATCAGCTGATAACAAAGCTTCTGCATCCGCACTTCATGCATAAACTGAATCGGAGAAATACTGTACAGTTCCTGAAACAAGTGGCAAAAGCGCGATTTGCTGTATCCGGACATCCGGACATAATGATCCAGCGGATAATTCTTATTCCAGTTTTGCTCAATTTCTTCCCTGATCCCGGCAAGGGGATGGTTCTTTTTTTCATTCTGTTTCTGCCGGTTCTGTTCCTGATAAAGGTAAAACAGCAGCGTATTCATATAATAATCAATCTCATACTGATAGCCTACAGGCTGCTGTACATGCAGATCGTAAATCCTTCTGAAAACAGGCTGACACAGATTTGCAGGAAGAATACATAGCGAACAGGGTATTTCCAAATTTTCCTCTGTCTGAAACTGCAGATACCAGGAACTGTACCTGTTGATCCCTTCCACCTTCGTGCCGGGACTTCTCACAAAAAACATCCCCGGAATCAAATCCAGCGTTTCGCCTTCTGTTATCATTTTTCCCTGATGGGAAGTCAGAATATAATCAAATTCATACGCATCGGTGACTCTTTGTCCAATGCTTTTGCCTTCCGTTCCTTCCGGTGTCTCCTGATGATATACCAGATTCAGCTGGCTGCAGTGTATCAGTTCCATATTGCGCTCCTCATCCACTTTCTATAGCAATATAGTATAGTATCAAAGCCATTTTCGCAAGTGACAGCAGATCAAAGTTGCGGCATAATAAAGATATATACTAAATAACAGGAGAATGCCATCTATGAAATCCTTAACCAAACAGGAAGTTAAAAATGTAATCGAAGGCAAGCGCACCACAGAGCGTATTCCCAATCTCTGTACCTTCTGGATTTATCCGGATGCTTTTGAAGAGCGTGAAGCAGAAATGAGAGAATGGCTGGACAATCAGGTTTATGATGTGGATGTGCAGACCATTCAGGTTCCCTATATGACCCAGGGTCCTGCCGAAGATCCTGAGTACTGCTGGATGCCTGCCGGCAAAAAAGAACAGATCATCGGCGCCCATGACAGCACTGTTTATATCGAAGACTGGGAAGATACCGAATTTGTGGAAGAAATGTACGCAAAATTCCCCTCTCCGGATTCCCCCTGCGTATTTATCCCCAAGGAGCTGGATCATTCCAAGTATATTCTGGGCCATTGGTTTTACTGTCTTTTTGAACGTCACTGGTCCCTGCGCGGCATGGAAAATGCACTGACCGACTATTATCTCTACCCCGAGGAAGTACACCGCCTCTACCAGAAACTGACTGACTTTTATATCCGTATTATGGAAAGAGCCAAAGAAGAGCATCAGGTAGACGCAATTTTTACCTCCGATGACATCGGCACCCAGAACGGACCGTTTTTCTCTCCCGAAATTTTCCGTACCTTCTTCAAGCCCTACTACAAGCAGATGTTTGACAAGGCTCATGAGCTTGGCATGCATTTCTGGATGCATACCTGCGGCAATATCGAACCCTTCCTGGAAGATTTCATTGAGATCGGCCTTGACGTCATCCATCCGATTCAGAAACACACCATGGATGAAAAAGAAATCGTTGAAAAATACGGCGGACGCATCTGCTTCCTCTCCGGCTTTGACGTACAGCAGACAATTCCCTTCGGAACACCTGAGGAAGTCCGCGCGGAAGCCCGCTACCTGATCAATACCTTCTCCCGCCCTGACGGACGTTTTATGATGACCATGGGCAACGGTGCTACGAAAGACTGGAAAAAAGAAAGCCTGCAGGCTTTATACGACGAAATCGCGCTCGGATGAGCGCGATTTTTTTTACGTTTCTGTATAATATGTTTCTGTGTACGAAGCGTACACTTGTTCCGAATCTGTCTGGTTATTCCGGAATCGCCACCAGTGCAAGGGTTGCGATAAATGCCAGAACAACAGAAATCATTTCCTTTCTGCTGGGTTTGTTCTTACCAAAGAAACAGATCAACGTCGATACGATGATAACGCCTCCCGTTACCATAGGATACTGCACAGAAGCGTCCACATGCACAAGAGCGATCAGAAGCAGATAGTTCGCGATCCGGTTGCTTACACCGTTTAACGCACATACACCGGCAGAAAGAGGTGTTTCCGGCGGAGCAGGTTTTGTACGGAAAAAGAAATACAGCAGCGCAGCAGAGAGCACGATCGTTGTAAATGCACTTAAAATAGAATAGCCAGTCGCACTGGTCTTTTCAAAAGGAGCTGACGTAAACCATTTGGAAATGACACCACTCATGCCGTTTAACACAAAGATTCCTATGTAATAAATGGTTCCGCCTCTTTTTTCTCCCTTTTCCGTAGTCATCAGCAATGCAATGCAGATCAGAACAAAGCATACAATCTTTGCGGCTGTCATCTTCTCGCCGTAAAAGAGAATTCCCTGCAGAAAAGGCAGCACCATTCCGCCAAGCATGGTAAAAAGAGAATACAGAGACAGGTTAATGGTATCCAGTGCACGGAACGTGCAAAATGTGGAAAGCAGCGAATTGACAGATGCCAAAAGTGCCATAACAAGCGTAAAGAATGTATACTCCAGCTGAAAACCATTCATGATCATAAAAACGACCAGTCCGGCTGCCGAGCTGATCAGCGCACTTTGCAGACTGACCTTCGGACTGCTGCCTCGCATTTTGCGGTAGACATCATTGAGTGCAAAATTTCCGCCGAATATGATAACAGCGATAATAATTAATCCGTAATACATCACATTTGCTCCTGATTCTATAGATTGTCCGGCTGATACAGATTATGTCTGCTTTTTTTACTGAACGGCTCTATTATAGACGATTGTACCTGTTTATTCCATAAATAAAATCCATAAATCCGGCAAATTCCTTCAAAAAAGGCAGTTTTTATCTTCCTCATACTCTTTTTAAAATGGCCAGTCCTCCCACCGGTACCGCCAGTGCGGAAATTCCCGAGAACTCTCTGACATTTTTTCTTTTTTGTTTGTAGCCCTCAAAAAATTACGCCGAATGTCTGATCCGGTTAATGATATCTTCCTGCAATTCCTCCGGCAGTGATACAAAGCGTGCCGAAAATCCGCCCACACGAACGATCAGGTTCGGATATTCTTCAGGATTTTCCCTGGCCTTTAAAAGATCTTCTATCGGCGTGGTATTTCCCTGGAAAATCTGACCACCGCCTTTAAAATAGGTCATAAACAATGCTTCCACGATTTCCTCTGTTGCCCAGGAGCTGTCAAAATCCCACATAGTAGAAGCGCCGCCCGGGATCTTTTCATAGGGAAGCTTGGCACAGGAGTTGATCGCTGATGTCACGCCATCGATCATGGAACCAGAATAAGGAGTCAGACCATGCGCAATGCCCATTCCGGAATTTCGTCCATCCGCAGTAGCCCCCATAATTGCCGCCGCAACAGGAGAAAATACATATGTCATAATAACCGGTTTTCCTTTTCCGCCCCATCTGGTGCGATATCTTAAAAGCATATCCGCAAAATCGCTGACCACACGGGCTGCCAAAGCATCCACTTCCTCATCGTTTATTCCATATTTGGGGAGCTTCCTTAACTTTGCCTGCAGCATTTCAAACCCTTTAAAATCCGCTTTCATTGCTGCCGTCAATTCTCCTGCGGTACAGAATTTATCTTCAAATACCGCTTTTTTGATCGCATACAATGCGTCTGCGATATTGGGCAGGGCAATCTGAGACATTCCATAATCATGATATCTGGCACCGCCTGCATGCATATTTCTGCCGCGTTCCAGACAGTCATCGATCATACTGGAAATCAGATAAGAGGGGCGGTATTTTTGATCGATCCGGCTGCCGATATCCTGTTCCTCCATATAGATCCTGGTAAATCGTTCCGCCTCTTTTAAATAATCCTGATAAAAACTTTCAAAATCCTGATATGCTTCCAGACCCTTTGTCGCTTTAAAACAAGGAATCTGTTTACTGGTTCTCAGACAAATACCTCCGGTGATCATCAGTTCCAGCATTTTAAGCGGATTCTGAAAACCCTGCCACAAAAAATCGGATGTCATACCCTGGATCCCGACTTCCATGCATCCGCCGCAGGCATATTCCACAGCATCACGGTAAAAGACTCCATTTTTTACAAGGGCATTGATAATGGACGGATCAGATAAAACCTGCGCCCGATTCTTTCCTGCCATCATATATCTGGCACATAACTTCAAAAGATCCTCCGGCGGATTCTCGGGAAGACGGACATAGACAGACGGATGTGTAATGTCCAGATCAATAATGGATTCTATCATAATATAGGTAAGCGGATTGACGGCAGACGCCCCATTCGGGTAAGTTCCCCCCACCATAACAGCCTCAACCCAGGAATCACTGGCATGTACCCGCTCATCCATACGCAAAAACAGCTCATCAATGATCTCTTTGGCCTGTTCCAGTGTGCATCTTCCTGCCTTTAAATCTCTTTCCAGATATGGCCAGAGATAATAATCCAGTCTTCCGGGACCGTTTCCGCCAAATGGACTGTCTTTCATCACGCAGATATGCTGCATAAAGAAAGACTGCACTGCCTCTTCAAAGCTTTCGGCCGGATATCTCGGCACTTTTTTCATCATTTCTGCCAGCCTGGTATTTCCGATTTTTTCATAAGCTTCTATATGCTTATCATTAAACGCCTGCACTGCATCCAGCATGATCAGAACACCTTGATAAAACTGTTCTGCCTCTTCATCCTTTGCATGTAAAAGCGCTTCTTCGTATCGTGCACGAAAACCCGTCAGACCCAGCGTCAGAATTCTGTCAAAAAACCAGGTAATGTGTCCTCTGTTAATACCGCCGATCAGCTGGTTTTTTATCATT
Source organism: Lachnospiraceae bacterium (assembly GCA_017500935.1). Classification (GTDB taxonomy): domain Bacteria; phylum Bacillota; class Clostridia; order Lachnospirales; family Lachnospiraceae; genus Gallintestinimicrobium. The sequence goes on along the minus strand of JAFVXW010000005.1, from coordinate 2,605 downwards.
TCATCTGCATCCGGATATTTCTCACGAAACGCTTTATCTGCTGCTTCCCAGTAATTCAAATCCGGATCAGTGGTTTCACAAGGCACTTCGAAAATATAGACTCGTCCGCCAAGGCGGTCATTTTCGTCTACGAGCGCCTCCTGGTTTGCCATTGCATAAGCTCTTGCTTTTGCCGCTTTTTCCCATTGAGGAAGACCTGCATACAGCGTAAGTCCCGCTGTGTGATAATCTTTTTCAAAATGAGAACGCGGATTCAGCCGTTCTTTTTCTCCCCGTAAGGCACATTCTCTTTCCAATGTTTTGATTCGTTCTGATATCATAAAGCTCTTCCTCCCTATGATAGATTATTATCCCAGGTATTACAGCAGTTTGTTGTGCTACTATTCTGAAACAAGTATACCACTTTTTTACGCAGTGTCACAGAGTCTTTTCCAAACATTAGTCACGAAAAAATAAAACCTCCATTTACTGTGCACTTTGATTCATGCACAGGTAAATGGAGGTTTTTAAGACTGCATAATCCTGGTTACAACTATTCGGCAGCTTTTTGTGCAAAACCGGTATCTACCAGTTCCTCATAAGGCACTCTCTCTTTCAACTCCCCTGCTTCTTCCAGAATGTTCTGTAAAAGCATAAAAGCATCCTCTGAAAAAATCAGATCCTGTTTCCAGGAATCCTGCTCATGATAACGTGTTACAATAGTGGTCAGCGTTGCGTCTGCCGTCTCCGGAAACTGTGGTTTGATCACTGCTGAAATCTCCTCCGGACTGTGATCAGCCACAAAATCCATTCCTCTTTGCAGCGCGTTGGTAAATGCCTGAATCACCTCCGGATGAGCCTCTAAATAACTTTTCTTTGCAGAAAAGGCTGTGTAAGGCACATAGCCGGATTCCTCGCCAAGGGAAGCCACCACATAACCGTCACCTTTTTCTTCCAATGCCGTGGCATGAGGTTCAAACTCGACGGTATATCAATGTTTACTACTTCCATTTTCTAAATTATTCTATCACTTTGTCAAGTAAATAAAAATTGAAAAGAATAAACGTCTTGATATTTGAATATGTGCGGTTCGACTGCTCAGTGCAAAAACTGGCAGAAATGACGTAAACTGGCATTTGACATAAAAACATCCATGTAGTATACTTCGTAAAAAGGAGGTAATTGAGAGATGCAAGAAATATTTGATAGATACGAAAAAATTCTTTCAGGCGATAAAGCGGTAATAGGATTGCCGGAAGCTGAAAAATTTACGACATATGCTGTGACAAATTTCAGAGGTGGCATCGGCAAAACAACACTTTCTTTTAACTTGGCTTACGCTATGTGCCAAAAATATATGACATTATTTTTGGATATGTGCCCTCAGCAAAATTTTTCATCTCTATTTTTAAATAACGCTATTCCGCGAGATGTCAATACTATACATGATGCCTTGATGGAAAAGATGATGGGAGAAGCTTGGGAAGCTGATTTAGAGAAACTTGCATGTAGGGTCCAAGATACAAACGTTGAATTTCAAGATGGAAAAACATGTTATTTTATTCCTGGAAGTAGTAAATTGTTTCTTTACCCAAGTCAATTTTATTCTCGACTTAACGAATATTTTGGTATGACCACTTCTGGAGGAAACACAAAAGCTGTGGCAGTTGTTTTGAATATGTTGAAAGATATTATTTCTCAACAGATGCAGATAACCAAAACCGAAAAAGTGTTAATTGATACAAGTCCGTTTTTTGCTGGCGGAACACACTTGGCTTGGGCAGCTTCAGAAGCACTAATTATTCCGGTACGCGTAGATGAGCAGTCAATATACTCATTGGAATTAACACTTAATATGTTAAAAAATCCTTCGAGCGACTTTAACCTGTGGCGTGAACGTGCAGGTATTGATAGGAAACCTGTTGTGCAGGCCATCTTAATGACTCACTGCGGTTGGAATAGGCAGGCTGATTACCAAATTGATAAAGCCTCAAGGATGTATATTGAAAGAGCTCTGGAAATCGCAGAAAAATATTCAGATGTTTTTTCGACAAACAATATTATCAATCACTTTGCATTATTATCAGATTTTCATAGTTCCGGAAGAATAAGTGGTTCAAAAGCAATACCAATTGCGAAATTGTCAGAAGGAAGCCAATATAGAATTGAAGGCAAAAAAGTCGAAGTTAATAGAAGTGTTAAGAGATATAAAAAAGAATTAGATTACGCATTTGACTTAATTGATAGTTGAAAAATGGACGGGGAGCAAAAAGAGCTCCCTGTCTTTTTGTATTTATGAAATGAGTATTTTTATTTAGATGCACAAAAAGCCAGGTACACCCCAATCCCCGGAATTACCTGGCTTTCTCTCACTCTACAATCTTCAATTCCTGTACACAACTGTTTACTCCCAAAATCTCCAGTTGTTTCCGGACGCTTTCAGCCTTTTCCTTCTTTTCCCATACATCCAACAGATTTACCGTGAATGCCACTTTTTCAGCCGGCACAATCATCTGCTCTGCTTCACAGAGCATTCTGCTTATGTGATGCCCGTAGGTATCCTTCGCCGCCCATGCTGCAGCAAAGGATTTATAACCAGAATAACCAGGCACTGCCCATTTTCCGG
>JAFVXW010000055.1 GCA_017500935.1 Lachnospiraceae bacterium | reverse complement strand
TCATTATATTATCACGCTACCACGCTAAAGTAAAGCAGGATTTTGTCTAATAATCACACTCTATTTTTGTATATCATGCACAAAAAAAGCCCCAAAACTTTCGTTTTGGGACTTTTCTTTCCTTTATTCCGCTGTTGCCTTGATCCAAACAACTTCATTGCCATCCAGTGTCATTGCCAGCTGACATTTATCACCGGCATCTTCACAATCTTTCAAGAAGTCTTCCAGACCATCCAGATCATTATCATACTGAGAACGATATTTGTCCTCATCCACTCCGCTGGATAATCTGTATACAAAATCAGCACTTGTATCTACGATATAAGTTTCATTTCTTCCGTCTTCCTTTACAACGATCTCATCATCGTCTTCATAAACGGAGATCAGTTCGCCATAGGCGTCTTCCCAGTTCGCTGTAATGGTCTTTACCTTCCCGCTGTTGTTGTATTCCAGTTCTACATAGAGTACAGAGCCATAAGCTTCATACATTTTCGCATCCAGCGCCGCCAGAGAAATATCCTTGCCGCCCAGCGTTGCTTTTGCATTATCTGCCAGTTCCTGTTCCACTGTCATGCCCGCTGCACGAATAGAAATGATCCCTTCTGCCTCGTCGATATAACGCAGTTCCCCTTCTGCAGCATCCTGCATCTGGGCCTTGATCGTATTGACATAGCCGCTGTTATTGAATCCCAGTTCTGCATGGAACACATAGGAGCCCATATATCCGATCAGATCATTCAGGCTGCGGCTTCTGCCGTCAATGGATACGCTCACGTCATTAGAGAGCTCATAACTGTATTCCTTTTCATCAATAATAATAGTTACATCGTACGCATCTATCGCCTTCAGTTCACCCTTGTTATTATTGCTGTATTTGGAAACCGCCAGAATAGAAGTTACTCTGTCATCACGATCCAGTTCCACTGTTACCGTATACGCTACATCATCACGGTAGCTTTCCTTCAGAGCGTCCACACTGCTCTTCTTGCCGTCAATTTTTACGGAAACAGAATCATCCAGAGAATATTTATGAGTCGTTCTGCCCGCACTGAACTCAATCTCTTTGCTGGTCAGTCGTGTCAGCGTACCATTATATTCGTCCTCCATAGATTTGATCTGGATCTCGCTGACTTCGTAATCCTTGTTCAGTTTCAGGGAAACGAAATAATTATAGTCGTCATAATCACTTTCCAGCTTACTAAAACGGACAGTTTTTCCGTTATACTCAATTTCCACATCATCAGAAATAGGATAAGTATAGGTTCTGGAACCTACCAGTAATGTGATATCCGTATCTTCCACATCATCCACATAACCTTCTGTAGGGTTCTTATCGTTCAGCCTTGCATCAATGTAGAGAACATATTCCTCTCTGTCAAGAACCAGCTTCACGTCATATTTTGCATCTTCCAGTGCATTGTCCAGTCTGTTGATGGTGGAGTTTCTACCCTCCAGATCCACCTGAACATCATCATCCAGACGGAATTCCTCTTCTCTGGTACCATCCATAACTTTGATTCTGGAAGATGTGATACTCTTCAGTTCATAAACTTCAACTGTAAAAATACCCCTTACGGAATTGGTCACTTCCAGAGCTTTCACCTGATCGCCCTGATAAGTGATTTTTACTGTATCCCCTTCGCCAATGTCAGCAAAGTCAATCTTCATGCCCATATACAAAGGCTTTACATCATCCTTATCTGCAAACAAACTCAGACCTGCGCCATCTTTGGTCTTTACTGTCAGAAACAGGTCATTATTTGCCATGATCTGTGTACCAGTCACTGTTGCAGTCACAGTTTTTTCCTTTGTCGCATCTTTCACACCGTCAGTCAGTTTTTCATAGGTTTTCACAGAAAGAACTGCCATTTCCGCACGGCTGATATTCGCTTTCGGATTGAAATTATTGTCGGTATCACCAACCATCAGGTTCGCTCTGTTCAGCAATTCCAGATAAGGCACCGCCGCTGCGGAAACCTGCGCTTTATCCTTATAAGACAGGCTGGCATTGGACTTGATATCATATCCATTGATCGTGTCAATGGCTCTGCCGAAGATCACACCAACATCCTCGCGGATAGCAGGGATCACATTGATATTCGAACCGTTCCCTCTCAATTTCTGCAGATCATTATTGGTTGTTGTCGCATATATAATTTCATTTTCCAGAGCATAGGCTGTTGCCTTGTACGCCCATGTTGGAACATCATATCCGCTCATGACCGGCTTCCATTTTGTCACAACCGTGTCACTGACATCCTTTCCGGTATAAACCTTCATAATGGAATACATTAGTTGGACTGCTTCGCAATAGGTCACATTGTTTCTGGGTTTGCAATATTTCTTTCCGTTTTCATCATAGCCACTCATCAGCCCCAATTCTGCCGCCTCTTCAATAAAAGGCACAAAACCGCTCCATGTCACCGTATTGATATCCGCAAAGGTGACTGCATAAGCCGTCGTACACATGCTGCCCGCCAACAGGCTGGCTGCCGTTACAAATGTGATCAGTTTTTTCATCTTCATGCCCCCTTTTCAGGAAAATTCTGTTTTTTCAAAAAGACGACCTTTTACAGATCCATTGTATCATAATAATCACAAAAAAATTCTTTCAGTTTCCTTAATATTTCTATATATCCCTATCAAAATCCTCTTTTTTTACAAAATATTCACTGATTTTGACGCAAATGGGCCAGATATTGTTCCTTCTTCCCTGAAAATCCTTCCCATCGCACCTGTTTCTCCGGCTGTGTCAGCAGGTCAAATATCGTTCCGACCATAACTTTTGCCGCATCGATATAACAGTTTTCCTCATCTTTAATGATAAATTCATCACTATGGAATCTGCCTTCGATACCGGAGAATCCAAACTGCACTGTGGGCAGCAGCGTCCCCAGATCGCCCACATCGCCCGATGCACCGGAAACAGGATCCTTCACAATATCCTTCTCCCCACAGAAAGCCAGCATATTTTCTTTTACAACTGCATTCAGCCCGTCACTCTGTCTCAAAGGCAGATAGCCTGCTGTGGTTTTGATCTCATGATCCAGTTCCAGCATCCGGGCACTATGTTCCACACAGGCATCGAATCTTCTGCAGGCTTCAAACAGCGTTTCATTGTCATTGGCACGAATATAGGTCTCCACAATGGTTTCCGCAGGGATCATATTCACATCACCGCCAGGTTTTGTGATAACAGGGTTCAGTTTCAGCCCCGCCTCAGGCGCAAACTGATCTTTCAGGAAGGATACCGCCTGCAGACAGAGCATGGCACCGTGAAGGG
>JAFVXW010000054.1 GCA_017500935.1 Lachnospiraceae bacterium | reverse complement strand
CCTGACCTTCCCTGCAAACGTACGAAACATATCTTCCATTCCGGAAGGCAGCTGACCGACCGGTGCAGCCTTCGCCTGAAGTTGGGAAAGCATCTGAACACTCAGCAAAGCACCACCCGGCTGAACAATGCCGTAATCCCGAAGCATGCCGTAAATCAGCAGGAGCATGATCTCCGTGACGATATAGGATACCGACAGGAACTCAAATTCCACATAGATGATCTGCTCCACGGCCCAAACACCAATGTTCAGCAGTACAGCGGCTGCCAAGAACACCGCATACTTGGGAGAAGACAGCGTCTTCTTCCGGAAGGAGCGAACGATCACCACAACCATGGAAATAAAGTAAGACAGCAGGTAAACCGGGTACAGTATATGCAAGGGACCGTATTCTTTCACCAGTCGCGTCATGCCGTTGATGGTCACAAGATCCACAGATTGATAATACAGGCCAAATCCGTCAGCACTTGCCGCCAGCAAAAAGGCTGCAGTACTGATACTGATGAGCAGCGCATTCACCCTTTTGGAAGGTTTCCACTGGCAAACATCCATGATGATCAGAAGCAGCAGCAGGGCCAGATAAGCACTGCCCAGATAGGAGATCCGGTTTGCCCACAGCGCACCGGACAGCGTATTCGATACAGACTGCAGAAAATATCCGCAGTTTGCTGCCGCTACACAAATAAACAGGAGAAAAAAGTGCTTTTCCTTTTTCTTCTCCCAAAGTAGATAGCAGATTACCATCATGACAGAAAGAATTGCCACGGCACCATATACGAATGTCAGATTGCCGGTTTTCTGGGGTATTGCTGCAAGCATAACTGGTGCCTCCCTTCTGTCAGATATTTTTGTATTATAGCATAGTTCCGCAGTGATTGCAAAGTGTTTTCGTTTTTCTTGTGCTTTTCCACATGAGCGGTTTTCAAGAAACAGCACCGGAACGGGGCGTAGCCGCAGAAGAATTCTGCGTGTTTGGGGATTGGGGCGGGAGCCTCAACAAGCCAGAAAAGCCGGAGAACAGCGGAGGATTTTTCGCAAATGGCGCGCCACTTGCATTGCTTGCCAAATTTGCCTTACGAAAAATTTTCTCAATTTGTGAGACAAAATGCCCCTGCGTGCCATATTACCCTTATAGAGTTTTTTCTTTTATAGATTATTCTTGTGTGTTCAATAAGCATTATACTATGAGCATAGGCAATAAGACAAAAGTATGGGTTTGAGTTCCTTTCTTTTGAACATACAAAAGTCCTTCAAAGTATTATAAATGAAGGCTTTTTAGGATTTTGGTCTCATACTACCCTCTTTGAAACTGAACAAACGAGTTCCGTTTTTTCGTTGTATTTTTAAGAATAAAATGCCCTAAAAATAAAAAAGCATTATACTATTCTAATACTGTTTATTTAAGGGATATTATCAGAAGTCCCCAGATAATCCAGAATTGACTTTTAGGATTAGGATATAAAAATTATAGGTAACCACATTAAAATAAATCTGGGGTTCTTATGGTTAATCCGGGGATCGAGGGTAAAACCCTGGTGGTGCAAAAGGACACAACCAAAACAAAATCCAGCTGCAGAACCCTGCCTCTGGTGGAGCCCTTTGAAGTTCTGCTGCGGCATCTTAAAGAACAGCAGAGTATCAATCAAAAGCTCTGCGGTAACT
>JAFVXW010000053.1 GCA_017500935.1 Lachnospiraceae bacterium | reverse complement strand
GGGAAGACCGTAGTCCACCTCATAGTCCGTGTGGGGCAGCAGCTCCGGCAGTACCACACACAGGAAGAAAAGAAAGACCGTTCCGGCTAAAAGCTTTGCCCAGTTGCGAACATTTTTGTTCTTCTCCACCATGTCCAATAACATGATCAGACAAACTGACATGGAAAAGGTAATCAGAATGCACTGATACAGGGATCCCATGGCCACAAAATAGACAAGCTGGCACAGAACACCCATACCCAGCAGCCGCAGAAGATATTTCTTCCGGTCCCGGGTATGGCGGCAGCCTTCCGCGATCATATAGGCATAGATGGGCATGGCCAGGCGGCCGATGATCCGAAGCCAAAGCAGCTGCGGGAAGATCTGCATGCCCACATGATCGCAGGTCATGGCAATCATGGCAAGGATCTTCAGTTGGTTGCCACTCAGACCGGGTTTGGGTGATGCCATGGTCTCACCTCCTTGTTGCTGGCATTTTATCATTGTGACAGCCCTCTGTCAACAGGCAGCAAAAAAGCGCCCCCTCAGTTCGGGCGCATTTACAAAAAGTTCTGTTCATTTCCGTAATAACGAACCGGGCGGTACCCAGGAGGAGAAACAACCTGCTCCGCACCAAAGTCTCGTACTGTCAGCGGGCACTGCCCGCAAAATGAAGTAACCCTTGACTACCATTTCTTGTGATCGAAATGTTTTGTGTAGTCAAGGGTTACTTCATTGAATTCTTGATATCTAACATCATTGGTTAACCTCTCTTTCTTAAGATCAGATGTTTCTTTCTCCTGACAAAAATTGAATCACTTCCGGTATTCTTTTTTCATTTTGGAAGAATTATATATAAACGGAAGAAATACTGGAAAGAAACTTCTGTCGACTCTAAAGTTATGGATTTAGAGTCTTGTTTTAAGAGATCATTGGTATCACCTCTTTGTATGTTTATAATACCACCATTTTTCAAAAACGCAAGATGGGATATTGTATAAAATGAACAGTTTTCTTTTTTGCATGGTGTAGATTTTGTAATTTATGACAAATCCAGGATTGACTTTTTGGGGGCGCTGTGATATGCTGAATATGTTGGGGCGGTTATCGGAACCTCCTCAATTTTTGCATATTTATAAGCTGTTTCTTCGGGTTTTGTCAAGTTTCACATGGAAAGGTTTTGAAATTTGATAATTATTGGTTATCTGATTTCTTGACGCGTTTTTTCACCCGTGATATAATATTTTCGTAAATTTTGGACCCCTTATGACTGACGGATCAGTGGAGCACCACACGGAGTAAGGGCGTAATAAAGCCGACCGTCTGGGCACACTTTTCCGCTACGGATTAGTGCGCTCTTTTTTATTTTGCATTTCATCTCAGGAGGTATCCCATGAAAAAAGTTGGTATCGTCATGGGCAGCGACAGCGATCTGCCGATCCTGCGCAAGGCCATGGACACCCTGTCTTCTCTGGAAATTCCCTACGAAGTTCATATTTATTCCGCACACCGCACCCCCGAAGAGGCCCGGGATTTTG
>JAFVXW010000052.1 GCA_017500935.1 Lachnospiraceae bacterium | reverse complement strand
GCTTCCAGATTCATCTGGTCTTCGTATCTGGTAAAGGAACGTGTCACGTAGATCACGTATTTTCCGTCATAAATTCTTGCTTCCGGATCGGCGTAGTAGCCGTCCACGATGGGGTTTGCAAATTTCATAGGTGCCTCCTTATCATTTTTCCTTCCAAAACAATAATACCCTCAAAATAAGGGGGATTCAACGACTTTTATCCCTTATTTTGAGGGTATTTGATTTTTTATATCAGTTTGTCAGTTCTTTTATCTGCCAGACATCAGCATTCGGGAATCACAACTTCGATTTCGCGGCCTGCTTCTGCAGATTTGAAGATGCCGTCGATGATCGCCTGATTGTAAATGATCTGAGAGCTGGGAACAGGCGCGGGTGTGCCGTTCTTGATCGCATCCAGGAAGGAACGGATCTTTTTGTCAAACAGATCATCAAAACCGGAATCAATGATCGGAACAGTAGTCTGGGTAGGTTCGCCGCAGATGTCATGATACAGGGTCATAGCACCGCCAACGGAGCCGTTCCAGCATTCGGTGGAAGGAATACGTAAGCTGCCTTCGGTACCCATGATGATGGTATCGCCAGGGGTGTCCAGATGCATATCCCATGCAATACGGAAGTCAAGGATGATGCCGCCTTCCAGACGGATGAATGCTGCTGCGAAGTCATCAACGGTGAACTTTTCAGCGTATTCAGGATGGGTAGGATATCTGTCGGGACGGGTTCCGAAGAAGTTGCTCTTGTAGCCGGAAACAGTCAGAGGCTTGGGATAGCCGATTGCGTTGAGCACCATATCCAGGGAATAGCATCCGATATCGCCCAGTGCACCGATACCTGCGGTCTTGTCTTCGATAAAGGAAGTGCCGTAAGGGGTAGGGATACCGTGACGGCGGCCGCCGCCGGTCTGGATGTAATATACTTTACCAAGCTTGCCGGATTCAACGATCTTCTTGATCATCTTCATGTTTTCGTCAAGTCTGGGCTGGAAACCGATGGAAAGAACCTTGCCGCTTGCTTTTTCAGCTTTTACGATCTCAGCAGCTTCTTCAACGGTTACGCACATAGGCTTTTCAAGCAGTACGTTAACGCCCTTGTTGAGTGCATAAATAGCACATTCAGCATGAGTTCTGTTGTAGGTACATACGCTTACTGCATCAAGCTGTAAGCTTTCGTCATCCAGCATTTCCTTGTGGCTTCTGTAGCACTTTACTTCGGGCATATTAAAGCCTGCAAAGAATGCTTCTGCCTTGCCTTCGATCAGGTCAGCACCTGCAACGATCTCAACGTCGGGCTGCTTTAAGTAGCTGATCATGTGTGCTTCTGCGATCCAGCCGGTACCGATGATACCAACGCGAACCTTCCTGGAAGTGTCCACGGTCACTGTTTCGGTGTTTTCTTTAAAACGATCCAGAATATTATCTGCCATGTCTTTTATTCTCCTTTTTTATATTCAGCGGGGATGTGCCGCTTTGGGTTTTTTTCATTGTGGGTGATCCCTTCAGGACTGCTTCGCGCTTTCGCCCCTGATATCATCACATGATACTGTCAAGATATTTAAAGCTTACTTCCGCACATTCCATGGGAGTCAGTCCCATACTGGGCATATCCTGTTCTACGATGAACCATTCTGCGCCGCCTTTTTTCGCGGTTTCGATGATCGCAGGGAAATCCTGCACGCCCTTGCCTACGGGTCTTAATTCAAATTTGCCCTGGGTATCTTTTTCTTCATTTTCATCGATACCGATCAGTGCATACATGTTCTCAGATTTGCTGCCCACAAAGTCTTTGAGATGAACGGTAGGGGTACGTCCTGCGTATTTGCCGACATATGCTGCGGGGTCTTCGCCTGCCACTTTTACCCAACAGGTATCAACCTGAGTCTGAAGCAGTTCGGGGCCAATTACTTTGTAAATGATATCCAGCGCGTATTCGCCGTCAATCTTTACAAATTCAAAATCATGGTTGTGATAGCCAAGGGTGATGCCCTGCTTTTTGCATTCTTCGCCGATCACCTTGATGCCCTTTAACAGATCCTCGAACTTTTCAGCGCCGGGTCTGTATTCCTCGGTCAGATAAGGGATAACGATCTGCTGGCATCCGGCTTTCTTGTAACATGCCACAGTGCCTTCCGGATCTTCGATCAGATCAAGATAAGGAACATGTGCAGAAAGAGGAACCAGTCCGAACTCCTCACAGGTCTTTTTTACATCTTCGGGGTCATTGCCGTAAAGACCTGCAAATTCAACGCCGTCATAGCCGATCTCTTTGATTTTTTTCAGGGTTCCGTAAAAATCTGCTGCTGCATCGTCACGTACGGAATAAACCTGAATCGCAATATTCTTTCCCATGGTCATTGCCGCCTTTCTTATTAATTTCAGGGCAGAATCCACCCTGCATTTTTCATTTCTCAGATACTATCAGAATACCATAAAACTTCTGCAAATGGAATAGAAAAGTCCCCTGCATCAAAGAGTCTTTAAAAACTGTGTGATCTTGTTTGCCAGAATTTCATAACCGGCATCGCAGGGATGCAGACCGTCAGGCATATATCTTTGCTGGATCACGGGTACTTTGGGCTGCAGACCGCTGTTTGCCCACAGATCAAGCACGGGCAGGGAATAGTATTCTGCCACTTCCTTTACGATCTCCACATATTTTTTCAAAGGTGCGGTAGGAACCTGCTTAAAGCCGTCACCGTAAGGGTTGTCCTCATTGAGTCTGTGCAAAGGAGTCAGCACCACGATATCTGCTGCCGGATATTTTTCGATCAGCGCGATATAAAGCATGTGCAGCGCGCCGTAAAAACTATGTACGCAGCGGTCTTCAAACTTACCGATAGGGGTATCGCCATGGCCAAAGTCATTGGTGCCGCCAAATACCACAACCACGTCCGCTTCTTCGTCCATTTCCGGTACGCGGGACAGATAATCGCGGTCCCAGATGGACTCTGCAGAGGGCTTTAACTGTCTTGCAATACGGGTGCCGCCGATACCGTAATTGACACATTCTGCGCCTTCTTTTTCTGCGATCAGGCTTACAAAACATTTGGACACATCACTGGCACCGCAGCCTTCTGTGATGCTGTCGCCTAAAAATAAGATTTTTTTACCTTTTAATTCCATAATCTGCCACCTCTTGCTGAGTATATATGCTTTCCGCTGCTTTCACGCTCACCTGCCAGCCGGAAAGGAACCATTAAGATTATACTCTATTTTCATACGAAACACTACCATTTTTTGCTTTCTGCCGATCAAAGTAAATGACAATAAATCCGGAATCGACTATAATAGAATCAATATACAGCCAAACTCCCCGGAGGTACTCTTATGTGGACTTTAGAAAAAATCTGGAACTGGTATCAGAAACAGCCCTGGATCGTCGGCTTTAACTATCTGCCCTCCAACGCTGTCAACTCCACCGAAATGTGGCAGAAAGAAACGTTTTCCCCTGCTCTGATCAAAAAAGAACTGCAGGCCGCATCTGAAACCGGATATAATACCTGCCGCGTCTTTTTGCAGTATCTGCTGTGGAAAAACGGCAGGGAAGAGCTTTTTGCATGTTTTGAATCTTTTTTAGAGACTGCAGCAGACTGCGGTATCCGGGTCATGCCGATCCTGTTTGACGACTGCGCCTTTGCCAACAAAGAGCCCTATCCGGGTCCTCAGGATGCACCGGTGAAAGGAATTCATAACAGCGGCTGGACGCCCAGTCCCGGCTATACGCTGCTCATCTCCAAATCGGAACAGGATTTGCTGAAAGAATATGTAACGGACTTTATGACCCGATACGGAAATGACGACAGAATTCTTTTATGGGATCTCTACAATGAACCCGCCAACCGCGAAGGCTCCCTGAAACTTCTGCAGAATGCCTTTGCCTGGGCAAGAGAATGTGCGCCCGGCCAGCCTCTGACTGCCGGTCAATATGATCCAACTGATTATGAAGCTTTTGACCTTGTATGCGCTGAACTGTCAGACATCGTTTCTTTTCATGATTACAATGATCTCACTGTTACCGTCGGCCGGATTCAAAAGCTGGAAACTTACAAAAGACCGCTGATCTGTACCGAATGGCTGCACCGCCCCAACAATAACCGGATTGAAACCCACATGCCTTTTTATAAAGAAAAAGGCATCGGTATCATCAACTGGGGGCTTGTTGCTGGAAAAACCCAGACCTACTTAAACTGGGATCCCTCCAAAAATCCTTTGGAAGGTATGCCAAAAATCTGGCAGCATGACATTTTCTATGGGGACCTGACGCCTTACTGTCAGGAAGAAATTGATCTGATCCGTCAGCTGACACGTTAAAAGAGAGGCCTTAGCATATGAAAAAAAGAAAAGACAGTTTCTGGGGAATTCACTGCGATTTTCATGCAAAACCGGAAATGGGCATTATTGGAAAAAATCTCTGCGAGGAAGATATTCGTACCATCTGCCGCCAACTGAAACCGGATTACTGGCAGATTTGAATCCTGCTGCGGCACACTGGAACTTGTCTCTCTGGAAAAAGACGGGAAACTGATGGTACAGCTGATCAACTGCAACGGAAACCATTCCAGCAATACCTGTGACACGGAAGATGTAATTCCGCCTGTCGTAGATATCCTCCTGTCTGTTGCCTGCGATAAAGAACCAGCAGAAGTCATGATGCAGCCCGGAGCCGCGCAGCTGCCTTTTGAATACAGAGATGGTCGTGTTTATGTCAGAATCGACAGAGTGAACATGCATAATGTGGTGGTAATTGGATAAATATGTATTAAAAAAGTATGCGCAAAGCATGTATAAAAAAAGAACATTTCTGCGGGAATCCTGCTCTTGCATTATAGGTTCCTCCTGTCAGAAATGTTCTTTTTATTTTTTTACTTTATTCTTTTTACAATTCCATCAAAAACAGTGCCCCATAGCTCAGGGTCAGATGAAACAGCGAAGTATTCCACTTGGTATCCTTTCCCCAGCCTTCAAAGGTTGTCGTTGCGCCTTCGCGCAGCATCCGCTTCCATGCGCCATCATCCAGCAGATATTTCCGGATCAGATCTTTTCTGCCCATCCTGCGCAGTCCTTCCAGAACCGGATAGGCCCCAAAAAGCATGATCCGTGTAAAACCTCTCTCCTCGATCAGCCGCAAAATTGCTGCCTGTGTTTCGTTTTCTCTTCCCTCCGGCCAGATTGCATACATCAGCGGGAAAACATTGGAGATCAGACTGATATGGGAATCCCCGGCTTTATCACAAAACAGATTGGTCTTAGGGTCAAAAAAAGTATCGAAATAAGCTTTTTTCAACATGTTTACATCACAGTACGGAGTCTCTCCCATCGCCTCCGCGATCCGGTTCATATACTGCAGTGCGCCGATATAATGTGCATTGATCACGCTGTGCAGATCCGTACACACCTGCCCCTCTGTAATATCAGCACTGTAGCCGTCACGGTAGGGTGCCGGCCATTCCACCACGCACCATTTATCAAGATTGCACAGCAGCCCGTTTTCCAGCGCATAGCTTTCCCTGTAAAAATCAAGCACCGCTTTCAGTCCTTCATAATGCTTCTGCAAATACGCCAGATCACCGGACATTTCATAATACCGCCACATCATATGATAGGCCATCAGCGGATATTCCGCGATTTCCTGCATAAAAGAACATGCCGCGCAGGTCATCAGCCCGCCATTGATAAAACTGCTGCGCATACTGTCATCCATCAGTTTTTTCAGCACAGAAGCATCCTGGGTCAGCGCATAATACGTCAGTGCCGTATAACAGCCGTCTCCCAGATAATTCCCCTTTTCACGCTCCATACAGTCCTGAATGACTTCCTGTACACCATAGCGGAGCGTATTTATGCACAGCTCCCAGATTGCCCGCAGCTCCTTATCCACAAAGGACACTTCTTTTTGCTGCGCCTCTTGGCACAACGCAAACGGATAATGCCGTGCCAGCAGCGATATTTCTTTCAGCTGCACACTTCTGTCAAAATTCATCCGCACATAACGGAAAGATTTATAATCAAACTGCCTGAGTACATTTTCACTGCTCTGCAGCTGTTTTTCGCCGCCGTTCTGCGTTTTTTTGCTGCAAAGCTGCCATTCCTCCCGGTAATTGCAGTTACAGCGCAGCTGCCAGCGTACGCTGCCGTCATCGTTTAATTCCTGTCCGAACAGAAGCTCCACACAGGCACGATCGGGCCGATGTTCTGCCGCCGCAGACATCTCTTCCGCCGCTAGCTCTTCCGCAGACATCTCTGCCGCAAAATCCACCGCTGCCTTTGCCTGCAGATAACCCACATAGATTTTTCCAAAATCCAGTGTTACGCCGCTGTCATCCCACTCTGCCGACACAGGACTGATTTCCTCAAACACAAGCATTTTGGACGGCTGCTCAAACAGTTCATGATCAGTCATCCGGCACAGTTTGGCTTTTTCCCACCTGCTGTCATCAAAACCCGGCAGTTCAAACCCTTCCTGCGCATTGCAGCTGACGTACCGTTCCAGAAACTGCGTATCATAACCGGTTTTCCCCACCGACTCATAACCGCTGTGTCTGCAGCATACAAAGGTTTCGTCAGATGCAAGAATCACTTTTCCATTCTGTTCCACATCCAAAATCAGACCCTGTCTGTCGTCGCCGCTGACCCAAACTCTGTTGATCAGTCCCTGATAATAGGTATGTACCGCGATCAGATTCTCCCCGTCCTGCACAAAATCCGTAATATCAACCTTATTATAGTAGTAATGAAACGGATAACCGGGTGCAGGCCCCTGACACACAAATTTTCCGTTCAGATACAGCTTATAATAATCATCTGCCGATATGAAAATCTCTGTTTTTTGTCCGGCTGCTGCCGTAAACTTCCGCCTAAACAGCATATGAACATTATGCGGTGCTTTGGAAGGTATCTCCTTTTTTTCAAGCTGCCTGTGAAAAACATTCACCGGCTCCAGATTGCAAAAGGTATCATCTGTAATCCATTTTCCAGTAAACTGTCGTACTATTTCACTCATTCTTCGTACACCCCATAGGATTTCAAAATATACACGCCAACCTCAAACATCAGCTTTTCCATCTGTTTCTGCATAAAAAGCTGCGGTTCTGAAAGCCTTGTATCTGCTTCAAACACATATCTGTCTCCCAGCCAATACTTTGACGGCCGCAGTCCGGAGGCGCACTCTAAGGTGAAATAACCGCCAAAACCTGAATCTAAAAGTCCGTGCATCACATCGTCCATATTTAAAGTTCCCATAAACGGCATCAGATGCTCATCCTGTTTTCCGCGGTTATCGTTGATGTGCACCGCATACAGTTCTTTTCCCATGGTCATGATGTGCTCATACTGCACACCCTCGCAGTTGGCATGTCCGGTATCCCAGCAGATGTGTAAAAGAGGATGATTGACATATTCCACAAATTCCTTCATCTCCTGCCCGCTGATGGCATGGTACATATCCCCCATATTGGCTTTTGTACTGTTTTCCACCAGCACATTCACGCCGGTGCGCTCCATTTCAGGAAACAGCTTCGTATAAAATGCTTTGTTTTCCTCAAACCAGGTTTCTTTTCCGATACCGGCTCTCCATCCCGCATGTACTACCAGATTGGGAATCCCAAGCTCCCTGCAGACATTCCTCATAGCTGTCATAATACATTCTGAAATCACTGGTTGTTGTCGCAAGCTTCATATGAATTTCCTCTCTTTCCGGTAAACAGGTTCAACACTATTATAGCACCGGAAATTTGACATGAATATATCTTTCATGTCAAATAATGTGTGATGAGTTTTTCAACAATTCTGACATCCAGAGGACATTTTCCTGTCTCATGTGTCAGAATCAGCTGTTCTCCCGGAAAGATACCGGCCCTTTCATATGCAAGAACCCTTCTGAGCGCATTCTCCCTATATTCTTCATCATCCATCAGTCCCAGATGCTCCAGATAAAATTCCTTCCGCAGCTTTACATTCAGCACCGTAAAATCCGGATGGATCAGACCATATCCCTTCAACATCAACGGCGCTTCATATCGATAAGGAATATCGTGTTTTTCCAGCGCATTGGCAATCAGAATCTCCGATTTGGAACGTACCTGTTCCCCTTTATTTGTAAACAATTCCGGTGCATCTTTTCCAATTTCTTTTTTCTTGTAAGCTGCATTCTCCCACTGTTTCCGATATTCTTCATCCGTACATCTGACCGGTGTGATAAGCGCTTTGCGTTCCTTTTGCATATTTTCATAAATGGTATCACATGCTTCCCTTGGTCCTGCCCCCTGATAAATGGTTTCCAGCTTCTCCAAATACAGTAATTCCTGTCTGGCTGCCTGAAGCACCTTTCTGTCATATTCCTTCTGACAAAGGTATCTCCTCAGTTCCATATCATCTGCCTTGAGATATTTCTTTTTTCCATTTTGATACCAATAATACTGTGTTCGTCCTCCGGAATGACAAATATTTAATGTTCCTTCCGATGTATGCTCCAGACAAGCTTCTTTCTCCCTGATGACCTGTTTTAAAAATTGAATTCTTGCTTCTGTTTCCTGCCTGATAATAGGTCCTCGCCTCCTTAATTATGAAATTTATTGTTTCCCGTTACCGGAAATGGTAACGGATTTATTCAAATTGAAAATAGACATACTTTTGACTGCTCAAAATTGCCTACAATCTTGCCGGATTCATTCAAACTAAACATAGACATGTTTTTGACTGCTTAATAAAAGCTTTCAACTTGCCTGATTCATTCAAGCTCAGAAAAAGCACATTTTTGACTGCTCAAAAACAGCTGAATTTATTCTCGATTCATTCATATTTAGGAAAATTTGTGATTTTGACTGCTCAACGTATCATCTGCGAGCATGCAAATTTGAAAAAATTGAATTTTTGCATGCTTTCACGCCTTCCTACGAAGATTTTCAGCATGCAAATCACGAAAATTTGATTTTTTGCATGCCGCTACGCCTTCCTACAAAGTTTTTCAGCATGCAAATTTGAGAAATTGATAAATTTTACCGCTTAGGGTGATAAATAATCCACACCGCCGGACCAGAATCCGGCGGTGTGAAATAAACAGCACAATTAAATATCCAGATCGTAATCGTTTAAGGTCAGCACTGCCATGGTGAACACTTTCATCGCATCGATCTGATTCTGCAGATCAAGCATTTCATCGGGTTCATGAGCGCCGCCGTGGCCCTTTTCCATTACCAGAACAGGTGCGCCTTCACGCTTGGGAACGCCGCCAAGACCGTATGCTACTGCATTGGGAATCTTTCTTGCATAAGTACCGCCGCCCATTACATAAGGCTCAGTCTTAAGACCAGTCAGATCATTGAATACATCGGTCAGAACGTCAACAACCTTTCTCTCTCTGGGGAAGTAGTTGGGCTTGGAGTCAGCGATGGTCACAAAATCACAGCCGCCCTTTGCGCTTGCTGCGGCAAGACCTTCACGGATCTTGTCGGAGTCAGCGGTGATGGAGTAACGGATGTTGTAAAGCAGGCTTGCCTTGTTGTCTTCCAGTCTCAGAACTGTACCGGCACAGGTCAGCTTGCCGGAAATTTCGTCTTCATAAGTGATGCCAGCCCATTCGCCGTATACGCAGGAGGTAGCAAAGGAGATGAATTCAAAATATTTGCGGTCGCTTTCGCATAACAGATCGGTCTTGGAAACCAGCTCAGCCAGTTCATGAATTGCATTGGTGCTGCCTTCGGGCGCTGCAGAATGTCTGCTCATACCAAATGCCATCAGCTTTAACAGGCCATCTTCATAGTTAACTTCGATCGCTTCGCCGAAAGCTGCCTTGAGTTCTTCGATCTTTTCAGCGGTCAGATCCTTTTTCAGGGTCAGATATGCTCTGTCGGGAATCATGTTGGAAGCATAGCCGCCGTAGAATTCCACGATATCTTCACTTAAAGTACCGGTGATGGACTTACCTTCAAAAATACCCTTTTCGCCGTAGCATACAGGGAAACCGCAGTCTGCGATCAGAGACAGGCCGGGAGTGGGATATTTGGAGCAGTAGTATTCCATATCCTGCATACCCTTTTCTTCGTCACAGCCGACAAATAAAGCCAGCTCATGCTTCATGGGGATCTGCAGATCGCGCAGACAGCGCATCATGTACAGCATTGCAACAGCGGGACCCTTGTTGTCGGAAACACCTCTGCCGATCAGATAACCGTCTTTTACATAAGGATCAAAGGGATCATGAGCCCAGCCCACACCAACAGGAACAACGTCCAGATGGTTCCACATACCGATGGTGTTCTTCCAGTCAGGATTTTCCACACCAATGCGGCCTACATAATATTCTTTATTTTCAGTGTAAAAACCGTATTCTCTGCCCATTGCCAGCATCTCGTCCAGACAGTCTCTGCAGCCCTGGCCAAAAGGTCCTTCTTCCGGTTTTGCATCATGATCGGAAACGCTGGGGAATCTGACGATTCTCTTGATGTCCTCGGTCATTTCATCCATATGCTCGTCAAACCACTGGCTGATCTTTGCATATAATTCTTCATCATATAACTTGCCCATAATAAGCTCCCTTCTTTTATTCTCACGGCAGACAATCTGCCGGGAATCTTTCTTTATTAATATTAACAAACACAGTCAAAGCATGTCAACGCTCTGGGAAAAATCCCTCCGTTCATCATTCAAAAATTCAGCCTACAGCGCGCCGACTGCCTCCTGCCATCATTTGAACACACCAAATTCATTTACCAGCTCTCTCACGCGCTTAATACGGCGCGCGCTGGAACCGGGCACCACCTGATCCGCAACGCCCAGCACATAACGGGGATCAGAAGTCATCACCTCGATCACATGCTTAACATGCGCATCAAATTCTGCATCTGAAAGCACAGACTCCACAAACATACCGCCGGGAATACCGCCCCAGATGATGGTTTTGTCATCCACCAAAGATGCCACCTCGTCAATGGACACATCGCCCATGGGCTTGGGTGTCACTGCCTCGATCACGTCAAAACCGGATTCTTTGGAAAGCTGGGTGATAAGTCCGCGCACCGTGCCGTCCTGATGCACAAAGGAATACTTGCCTGCTGCCCGGATTTGATCCGTCCATTTTTTATGGTAGCGTTTCATATAATCCTGATAAAAAGATGCCACACATTCGGAAGAAATGTTTTCCGGAATCATGATACACTCAGCCGGACTGTCGATGACCAGTCTGCACGCTTCATCATATTTTTCCTCAATGCGGTCAAGCAAAGCTGCAAACTCCTCTTCCTCGTCAAGCGCCATGTAGGTCACATTTTCCACACCGGCATAAAGAGCCACCTGATCCATCAGCGGACTTTTGGGAGTATAGCACAGCACAACACCCTTATCCCCGATATACTGATAGCGGCGTTTGGCCAGCTCATAATCCGGATGATACGTGGTATTTTCACAAATATAAGTATAAACCTTCAAATCCTCAATATCCTTGATAAAATGCTCCTTGTATCCCCAGCTGTAGCTGACAGGTGAATACTCCTGAATCTGGCGGATATTTCCAACCGGTGTCTCGTAAGTGATCACCATGACATTTCCGTTTCTTTCTTCGCGGATATTTACATTTTTATATTCTTTTCTGAAAGGCTCATAACCCTGCAGATAAAAACCGATTCCCATATTTTCGTGAACCTTCTGCAGATTGCCGTTGGTGTTCCAATCGCCGAAACCGGCCGGAAGCTTACCGTCAGTTTCCAAAGCACTCATCCAGTAAGTCAGATCAGCAAGCCAGGGCAGCTGATCGGGTTTTTCATGATTTAAAATCGCAAGGACACGTTCTCTCTCTGTCATAAAAACCTCCCCTATCGTCTTTGTACAAAAACCGGTCTGGCCGGTCGCTGATTTTAGTGTAGCATAAAGATGTACATTTTGGGAAAAACATTATAAAATATAGAAAAATATTTTTAACCTGTAAAAAATCAGGAGATTTTTCAATGACAGAAACTTATCTGAAAGCCTGGAAGCTCGGGCAAAAAGCCTATAAATCCGCCGTTGCCGACGGTACCTACCCCTATCTGCCGGTTCTGGACGAAATACTTGCCCACACCGCCATCGACGGTGAGATGCCCCTTGGCATCTGCGAAATTCCGCTGGATCAGGTCGTTGGGACCTGCACGCTGGGACGTACCCAGTCCTTTGCCTCCAATTTCATGCCGCTTTTGGAGGCCGGTACAGAATTTGCCTATAAATGGGGCAATCTGTACAAATCCCAGATTGAGGAGGGCATCCGTGATCCGATCCGGGTCTATGAATATCTGAACAAATATTATGTGCTGGAAGGCAACAAACGCGCCAGCGTCTTAAAATACTTAAAAAGTCCCGTCATTCAGGCAGATGTGATCCGCAAAATCCCCCGCAGAAGCGAGGAGCCCGAAATCCGTCTGTATTATGAATACATGGATTTTTACGAACTGACAAAAATAAACAGCCTGCTTTTTTCAAAACCCGGCAGATACGCCCAGTTTTTAAGTCTTGTGGGAAAGGATGCGCAGACGGTATGGACTTGCGAAGAAAGGCTTTCTTTTGATGCCTTTTTTGCGGATTTCAAAAAAGCCTTTCAAAACCAGCCGGATTCTCTTCCTACCCATATCACGGTGGGCGATGCCCTGCTGTTTTATCTGAATCTGTACCCTTACCAGCGCGCAAAATCCACCCCCTGCGCAGAGATCAAAGAACAGCTTCTGGGCATCTGGCAGGAGATCGCTCTTTCCGGAACCGAAAATCCCGTGGAGCTTTCCATGAATCCCATTCAGGAAAAACCGCATCCTGTCGAAGCAGTGCTCAACCGCCTGATCCTGCCTAAAATCCGCCGTGCTGCCTTTGTCTATGACAAAACGCCGGAAGCCTCCGACTGGATCTACGGACATGAACTGGGACGCCTGCACCTGAATGAAGTCTTTGGCGACGCTCTGCAGACGCAGGTATTTTACACAGAAACTGCCGCTGCTGATACTGTTGATGAAGACTCTGCCGATACTGCTGCTGCCGACTCTGCCGATGCTTACGCTACTGATACCGACTCTGCCGATGCTTTGTTTGAACAGCTCTGCCGCGAAGGCTATGACATTATTTTTGCTGTCACGCCCACGCTGATGCGCGCCTGCTTAAAAGCCGCCGTTGCGCACCCTGAGGTTTTTATCTTAAACTGCTCTTTAAATTCTGCCATCAACACCGTGCGCACCTACTATACCCGCATGTATGAGGCAAAATTCCTGACAGGCATGATCGCAGGCTCTCTGACGGCCAACAACAAAGTCGGCTACATCGCAGACTATCCGCTTTACGGGGCTGCTGCCAGCATCAACGCCTTTGCGCTGGGTGCCAAAATGGTCAATCCAAATGCCAAAGTGTACCTGACCTGGTCCACCTTAAAAAATGCCGACGCGGATGCCTTTTTCTGGGAAAACGAGGTTTCCTACATTTCCGCCCAGGATATGATCACCCCCCAGATGGAAAACCGGAAATTCGGTCTGTATCAGGCCACTTTTGACGGCAAGCGCAACCTTGCCATGTCCATCTATAACTGGGGCGAATTTTACGAACAGCTGATCCGCAGCATCCAGAAAGGCTCCTGGTGGGCAGGCGATCCTTTGGACAACCGGGCCATCAACTACTGGTGGGGACTTTCTGCCAATGTCATCGACGTCATCTGTTCCCAGCATCTTCCCTCCGGCACAGTCAAACTCATCGAGCTGATGAAGCAGAATATTTCCTCCGGACTCTTCCATCCCTTCACCGGCCCCCTGATCCAGCAGGACGGACATGTGCATTACACCGAAGGGCAGATCATGAAGCCGGAAGATATCATGCGCATGGACTGGCTTGTGGACAATGTTGTCGGTCATATTCCGGCACTGGACGAACTGCGCAAAGAAGCCCAGCCTACGGTCAAGCTGCGCGGTCTTTACGCCGTCACGGTAAAAGAAGGCGGAAATCTGCTGTTATGAAAATCCTTGTACTTTCCGATATCGAATCCAGATCGCTCTGGGATTTTTATGAAGAAGGCAAACTCGACGGCATTGAACTGATCATTTCCTGCGGTGACTTAAAACCGGCTTATCTTACCTTCCTTGTGACCATGGCAAATGTGCCGGTCCTGTATGTGCACGGCAACCACGACGGCAGATATGAAACAGTCCCGCCGGAAGGCTGCATCTGCATCGAGGATGATATCTATGTCCACAACGGCATCCGCATTCTGGGACTTGGCGGCTCCATGCTGTACAACTACGGCCCGCACCAGTACTCAGAGCGCCAGATGCGCCTACGGGTCCGCAAACTCTGGTGGAAGTTAAAAAAACACAAAGGCTTTGATATTCTGGTCACCCACGCTCCCGCTTACGGCTTCCATGACGGCGAAGATCTGCCGCACCGCGGCTTTTTAGTCTTTCATCGTCTGCTGGAAAAATACCGCCCCCGCTTCTTTTTGCACGGGCATATGCACATGAACTACTACTGGTGTGCAAAACAGTGGCGGGAGTGTGCCTATAATGAGCATACTACGGTGATCAACGCTTATGAGCAGTATGTGATTGAGTATTAATTTCCTCACCAGTGCCCTTTTTAAATGCTTCCAGCCCTTAAATCTGCATTTCACACAAAAAGCCTGATGACAGCTTACACTGCCGCAGGCTTTTTTCATAAAGATATTTTTGTGTTGTTTTTATGATAAAGTATCAAGAATTTCGCTATATTGAGATTCTATCGCTTCTTTCAGCTGACAAAATGTGGGGATATATTGATCAATAATCTTTTTGACCAATTCCCTTGCTTCTTCCCCATTATATACATGAGTCATATTGTTGCGCTCCCGAAGCATTGAAAGCCATACTTCTTCATCAATAAACTCATATGTTGCATATGCTGCTTTGATAATTTCTCTGGGAGAGCCTGTATTTGCGACACGATTTCCCTCATAACGAAGCAATTCCTTTAATACTTTCCACGCCAATTCAAACTGAATATAAAACTTGTCAATAATACCACTGATGATAAACTCATTTTCCAAATCCTCATCCTTGGCTTTGGAAAAAACTAAAAGATTCGATTTGTAATTATCAAATTTTTTCATAAAGAATTTTCCCCTCTCTCCGAATAGACTCCACAAATGCATCCTGCAGTTCTTTACTCATGTCAATAACATCATAGGTAAGTAATGTTGATGTATGTTCTTCCACATCTAAAGAAAAGCTCACAATGTCTCCCCCATACACCGCCAAATCAATATCGCTTGCCCGGTGATAATCACCTCTTGCTCTGGAGCCGAATAACACCACTTTTTCGATATTGTGTTTTTGAGCCAGTGTAACGATTTCATCTATGACCTGTAAGCTTATACCTGTTTCACCCATTTCTTTTCACCCTTAATCTTTTCCCAAAATATTTCTGCACCAAACTGTCAAACAACGTTGGAATCGAAATCAGGAAATTTCCTGTAATTTGCACTTTCGCAGCCGCACCTTTGTTTACATCATAACACAATCCGTTCCACTGTCCATTAAAATTCTTTTATCAACATCCGAAATATAATTATCTCTGCCCTTTCCACCTCTATCAATTGCCCCAACAATCTGCTACAATGTCCGTAACACAATATTCTTCCAGACAAGGAGGACTCCCCTATGAACTATTTTGAAATCCAAAATGACTCTCTTATCTTCCGCGCTGACGGCGAAACGCTGATGATTTCCCCCTGGGGACCGGACAGCCTGCGCGTGCGCGCCCGCATGATGGACGACATCGGCGATGACAGCGCTGCACTGCTGCCTCCGCCTCCATCTGTTCCCGAAATTGTCATCCATGACCGGGAAGCCAGCATCACTAACGGTAAGATCCGCGCTGTCATACAGGCATCGCAGGGATTTGTCCGGTATGGCCTGCTTTCCTTTTACAATCAGGACGGCAAACTGCTGCTGCAGGAAAGAGCCTATCCCTGCGCACGTCAGTTCAAGGCGATCCCCGGCGGCAGCTACAAGCTCAAAGCAAGTTTTGCCCCGGTTCCCGGCGAAAAGCTGTACGGCATGGGACAGTATCAGCAGGAAATTATGGACTTAAAGGGCTGCAGTCTGGATCTGTGGCACCACAACACCCAGACCAGCGTTCCTTTTTACATTTCCAGTGCAGGATATGGTTTTCTCTGGCATAATCCCGCCATCGGCGAAGTGCATTTTTCCTCCAATGTAACCCAGTGGGTTGCCGAATCCACCCGCCAGCTGGATTACTGGATCACTGCCGGCGATACCCCCGCACAGATTGAAGAACGCTATGCCTCCGTCACCGGCACCGCGCCCATGATGCCCGAATACGGTCTTGGCTTCTGGCAGTGCAAGCTTCGCTACTACGATCAGGAGCAGGTGCTTTCCATCGCCCGCGAATATAAAAAGAGAAACATTCCCATCGATGTCATTATCATCGACTATTACCACTGGCCCCGCTGCGGCGACTGGCGTTTCGACAATGAATATTTCCCCGATCCTGCCGGAATGGTGAAGGAATTAAAGGAAATGGGCATCGAAACCATGGTTTCTGTCTGGCCGCAGGTGGACTGGCGCAGTGAAAACTATGAGGAAATGAAACAGCAGGGTCTGCTGGTAAAAAATAACCTCGGCTTAAACATCCAGATGCTTTTCCACGGCAACAATGTGTTTACAGATGTCACCAATCCCCGTGCCCGTGACTATGTCTGGGATAAAATTAAGAAAAACTACGCCTCTTACGGCATCAAAGCCTTCTGGCTGGACGAAGCCGAACCGGAATTTTCCGTTTATGATTTTGAAAATTACAGCTATCATGCCGGACAGGCTCTGGAAGTCAGCAATATATACCCCAGAGAATTCTCCCGTATGTTTTACGAAGGCCAGATGGCCATGGGCCAGACCGACATCGTCAATCTGGTGCGCTGTGCATGGGTCGGCAGCCAGCGTTACGCTGCCCTGACCTGGTCCGGCGACATCATGTCCACCTACGAGGACTTCCGCAAACAGATCTGCGCCGGTATCCATATGGGTATTGCCGGTATTCCCTGGTGGAATTCCGATATCGGCGGTTTTCATGACGGCTGGGTGGAAGAACCTGATTTTCAGGAACTGCTCATCCGCTGGTTTCAGTACGGCACTTTCTGTCCTGTCATGCGCATTCATGGCAGCCGCCAGCCCCACGATCAGGTGATCAATAAAGCCGGAGAAGTCCGCGAATGGACCGGTGCTCCCAACGAAGTGTGGACCTTTGGCGAAGAAAACAGTGCTATCCTTGTAAAATTCATCCGCATCCGTGAAATGATGCGCGATTACACCAGAAGTCTGATGCAGGAAACCCACGAAAAAGGCTCCCCTGTCATCCGCGCGCTGTTCTACGAGTTCCCCGAAGACAAAATCTGCTGGGATATCACCGATGCTTACATGTACGGCCCTGACATTTTAGTTGCGCCCATCTGCCATGAAAAAGCAGTGAGCCGTCAGGTTTATCTGCCTGCAGGCGCATCCTGGACTCATGCCGGAACCGGAAAAGTGTACGAAGGCGGAGCTTCCTATGAGATTGAAGCTCCCATTGATACACTGCCCATTTTCCTGCGTGACGGCAGACAGGACTATCTGATCGGTCAGATTTAAGTTAATTTGCCTGATCCGTCAAATCACAGAAATAAAAAGTGTGCGCATAAAAAAACGCCGCATCCGCGATTTTTCTCGCAGATGCGGCAGTTTTATTTTATCTTACTGTCTTTTTGGTTCCGGACAAATCACACTTATTCAATACCATAGTCAGCAGGGGAAACTGCCTTTTCTACGGAAGTTCCTTCGTTTTCAGCCAGATAAGCTTTCATTCTCTTTTCCATCTCGGTTCCGATGTTGGTCATTACGTCCACGGAGCTCTGCTGGCCAAGCAGGTACTTCTGTACTTCGGTGTGCAGCATATCCTGATGCAGGTCGGTGAAGTCAAATGCGCCGTAGCTGGTGGAGAATACCAGGTTCGGGTAGTCCATCTGTACAAGGAAGCCTGCGTAAGGGCCGTCAGGACCGTACATAGGGTCATCGCCGGAGTCGTTTCTGATCGGGATCATACCTGCATTCTGGCAGTATTTCATATTGTTTTCAACTTTGCACAGATATTCGATCAGAAGCTTTGCTTCTTCAGGATGTTCGGAATCAGTGGAAACTGCAAAAGGATAAGTCATGCCTGCGGAGTTGTATACCTTTCCGTCAGGAGCAGTGGGCATAGGCAGAACGCCCCACTGATCGTCTTCCATGGTTCCCTGCAGGATCGGGATTACGTCAGGGTTGTTAAACAGTGTACCAACCAGACCGCCGGAGAAGTTATCCACCAGTTCGGTAAAGCCCCAGTTTAAGGAATCCTTAGGTGCATGGCCTTCCAGATATAAGCCGGTATATTCATCAAACAGAGCCTGACATTCAGGAGAGTCAACAATCCAGTTGCCTTCTTCGTCGTATACCTGACCGCCGGTCTCAGAGATCAGCATGCTCAGAATGGTGTCAAAGCAGCCTCTGCCGCCGCGGTATGCAAGACCGTAACGGTTCTTTTCGGGATCGGTCAGCGCACGAACGAGGTCAAAATATGCATCCCATGTCCAGTCATCGCCGGTGGGAATCTCATAACCAATTTCCTCAACCCAGTCTTTTCTGTAGAAGAAACCTGCATTGATCAGACCATCGGGAATTCTGTAAACATTGCCGTACATCTCACGGTCTCTTTCAACGGAGATCTTGGTTGCAACGTTTGCAACGGGCTCCAGCATCTCTGCATAAAGATCATCCAGAGGCATGATCCATTCCGCACTGATAAACTGCCCCATCCACTTTTCAGAAATGGTCAGTACGTCGGGCAGGTCATTTGCCGCACCCAAAACGGTCAGCTTGTCTGCCGCATCATCCCACGGAACGCCTTCGTATTCAACCTTGATGCCCTGCTCTGCCTCAAACTGTTCAAACACGCCCATGAAATATTCCTGACGCAGAGGGCTGGTGCTGATGTCAATGAAACGAAGTACAACCTCTTCCTTAGCTTCTTCCTTTGCAGGCTCATCTTTCTTCTCAGCTGCAGCTTCTTCTTTTTTCTCTGTGGTGGTTGCTGCTGCATCCTTATTTGCCGTGTCGGTTTCCTTTGCACTACAGCCTGCTAAAAGTCCGCAGGTCATAGCTGCTGTCAACAACAATGCGATAGCTTTTCTTTTCATTTCAGTCCTCCCTTTAGTCTGAAAAGTATGTATACGGTTACAGTTAGATTGTACACGACAGCCAAATAGTCTGTCAATTTATATTTATATGCCCAAATGTACAATATATTCCTTTTTTCACTCTGCGTCGTCTGTTACTTTTCTCACGATACCGTTCCACACTTTTACTTCAAATGCAGCCTTAATGTCTGCAGAAGAAGTTCCCACCATCACCGTATAGTCGCCGTCATGCATACCATAAACCATTTTTCTGTTATAGTAACAGAATGCTTCTGCCGGTACCTCGATCTTAACAGCTGCTGCTTCTTTGGCAGAAAGCGCAATACGCTTATAGGCTTTCAGCTCTTTTATAGGCATAACCACATCGCAGTTTCTGCCGGACAGATAAATCTGTACCACTTCCGCGCCGTCATAGTTTCCGGTATTTTCAACGGTCAGCTGAATCTGCAGTCTGTCACCTGCACAGCTGCAGGTGCAGTCTTTCAGCGCAAAGGAGGTATAGCTTAACCCGTAGCCGAAAGGATACAGCGGCGAGCCGTCATTTTCCACATAGCCATAACCTCTTCCGGAAGGCTTCATGGAATAAAACAGCGGCAGCTGTCCCACGCTTCTGGGGAATGTGATGGGCAGCTTTGCACTGGGAGAGATCTCACCAAATAAAATTTCACAAAGAGCCTGCGAGCCCTGTTCTCCGGGATACCATGCTTCCAGAATCGCCCTGCAGCCGTCCATCCATCCGCGCATGTCAACAGGGGCACCGTTTAACAGCACCACTGCCGCATTGGCATTGACTGCTGTCATTCTCCGGATACTCTCTTCCTGATCGGTCTTTACCTCAATCTCAAATTTTCCTACAATAATGGCACTTTCATCCGCCTGCGCTTTTTTGGTAACGGAAGGCAGCCGGATATCGGAACGGTCCATACCCTCTCCTTCCACCACAGTGGTCAGATAAATTGCTGCATCACAGGCTGCCGCCACTTCTTCAATCCGGTCATCTTCCGCAAAGATAACTTCCACAGAGTCTCCCAGATATTCCTCTAAATATTGCAAAGGTGTTTTGGCATCCGGTGCAGTCCATTCCCGTGCATAAGGCCCGGAATAGTTTTTGCCAATGGGAAACTCGTTGGCACTTGCGCCAAACACTGCCAGCTTTTTGATCTTTTCCTTGCCAAAAGGCAAAATCCCCTCATTTTTCAGCAAAATAATGGATTCTCTTGCCGCCTCAAGTGCAAGCTGTTTATGCTCCTTACATCTGACAATTTTTTCAGCCGCCTGCGCATCCACAAAAGGCGCATCAAACAGACCGATCTTAAATTTGGCGGTCAGCACACGTAAAACTGCCTTGTCCACATCTTCATCGGTAAGCCAGCCTTTTGTATAAGCAGTTTTTAAATTTTCAAAGGAATCCGAAGGCAGATTGACTTCCAGACCGGCCTTGACGCACAATGCCTGCGCTTTCCAGTCCGTATCCACCAGCTTATGCGCCCGGGCAACACCCTCAACGCCGCCGTAATCGGAAACCACAAATCCCTGGAAATTCCATTCTTCCCTCAAAATATCGGTCAGCAGTTTTTCATTGCAGGAACAGGGCACGCCCTCCCAGCTGTTGTACGCCGCCATCACGGACTGTGCGCCGCCTTCTTTAAAGCACTTTTCAAAGGGCTTCAGATACACTTCCCGCATTGTGCGCTCGGAAGTATCGGACACATTGGAGTCCCTGC
Organism: Lachnospiraceae bacterium; assembly: GCA_017500935.1. GTDB lineage: Bacteria > Bacillota > Clostridia > Lachnospirales > Lachnospiraceae > Gallintestinimicrobium. Next base: position 19,439 of record JAFVXW010000052.1, on the reverse strand, counting down.
CGCCGTAGGAATAATTGTCGGCATAGTGCTTGGGCGTTGCGATCACACCGTTTTTTTCAAGGCCTTTGCAGATTGCGGTTCCCATGTTGGAGGAAAGCAGCACATCCTCGCCAAAGGTTTCGATGGTTCTGCCCCATCTGCAGTCCCGGGCGATATTTACCACAGGTGTCAGTGTCTGCCTGACGCCTACAGCTGCACATTCCTTGCCGATGGCATCACCGATGCGCGCAGTCAGATTATCGTCAAATGTTGACGCCATGCCGATGGGCTGCGGAAAAACAGTCGCCATGCCCCACTGTGCACCGTGCAAAGCCTCCCCGTGTTCAAGGGGCGGGATCGCATGAGGCTGTGCCTCCATACTCAGTCTGACATCACGGTTGATACGCTCTGCCACTTCGGCCGCCGATGCCGGAATCTCCCTTTCATGATGCATAAAATGACCGGGATTACGGTAATTGCCGTGCATGGGATTACGCACGTTTTCATAAGTTTCATCCACATGAAAAATCATCTGTCCTGACAGCTGATACAGTTTTTCTTCCAGACTCATTTGGGCAAGCAGTGCCTGCGCACGTTCTTTGGGTGTGTTGCTCATCGTATTTCCTCCCTTGAAACTTTTTTGAAATTATAACATAATTTACACCCAAAAACATAATTGCGAAAAAATTTTACATTTCCCCCGCAGGAAATGTTATAATGAATCAACACTATTTTCTCTTTCACACACTGACAGAAAGGAAAACTTATGACTAAACTCTCCCAGAATCTGATCCTTGAACCTGCATCCCCCAATGCTCTTTCTCCCTATGTTTTTGGCTGCAACTTAGAGCACACCCGTGCCTGTTTAAACGGCGGTTTGAGCGCCCAGATGCTCAAAAACCGGAAATTTGCCGGCAAACCCAGCAAAAATGAAGGATGTGCCGCAGACTGGTTTGCCATCGGCGCAGAAAATACCTTTTATCGTCTATTTGTCCACAATGAACTGCCTGACACAGAATCCTATACCTATACCAGACATATCGACAGCAGCAAAATGCCGCGTGTCAATGAGGTGCAGTCCCAGATCATACAGAACCTGAAAGCCGGCGCCTTGTGCGGTATCGGGCAGCACGGCCTATTTATACAGGAAGGAAAAAACTATGAACTGCGCCTGATCGCCAAACCCAATGTTCCCGTTTCGATCCGTGTCTCCTTAACTGACCGCAAAGGCAGTGCGACCTATGCACAGACGCAGCTTTCACTCACCCCCAGCGACTGGAATATCTGCGAATTTACCCTGACCCCGGAGCAGTGCGACGAGGATGCCTGCCTGCGTTTTACCTGGACAGAATATGCCCGCATTTTCTTTGGTACGGTTTCCATGCTGCCCCAGGGACATTTTCTCGGTATGCGTCGGGATGTGATCGCCCATCTGAAAGAAATGGGCGTCAGCATGCTGCGCTGGCCCGGCGGCAATTTTGCCGGTGAGTACCGCTGGCGTGACGGCCTTCTGCCCGTAGACATGCGCGCTCCCCTGCAGTCCTTTATGGAAATTGAAACCAATCCCTATACCCATGGCTATGATTTCCACGAGATCGGCACCGACGAATTTATCGCCCTCTGCCGTGAAATCGGCGCAGAGCCCTTTATCACCATCAATCCTGTATGGAATACCCCCGAAGAAAATGCCGCATGGGTAGAATACTGTAATGGTTCTACAGACACCAAATACGGAAAAATGCGTGCAGAGCGCGGATATCCGGAGCCTTATCAGGTGAAATTCTGGTCCCTGGGCAATGAAATGGGCTATGGTCATATGGAAGGTGCCAAAACCCCTGAAGCATACGCCGAGCTTGCCCAAAAACAGGCCAATGCGCTGCTGACAGTCGATCCCACCCTGCAGATCTGCAGCTCAGGTCCTTATCCGGAACCGGAATGGATCCGGCATTCTGCCAATGCCCTTTCCGATGTGGCCCAGTATGTTTCCCTGCATCATTATGCAAACTTTGATCTGGATTATTCCTCACCGGAAGCCATCCGCCGTACCTGCTGCGACATTTTTGACTCGCCGGCACAATTCCAAAGACTCATCCACAAAATGAGAGAATCGCTGGATCCCGGCGTTCATATTTCCTTTGACGAATGGAACCGCTGGTATGCCTGGTATCGTCCTTCTTCCGCTGCAGAGGGTATTTTTGCCGCTGAAATGCTGCATATGTTTTTCCGGGAATCCCTTATCAACGATGTGCCCATCTGCTGCTATTTTCAGCCTGTCGGTGAAGGCGCCATCCAGATTGAGCCTGATACAAGCTTCCTGACCGGTATCGGGCAGGCATTCTCCCTGATGTGCGCACACAAAGGCGGAAATCTCTGTGAAATTAACGGTATGAATCAGTACGAAGCTGCAGCAACCGTCCGTGACACTTTCCTGACTGTCACACTTGTCAACACCGACCAGGATTCTGAAAAAGAATTCTGCATTGACTGCAGCAAGCTTCTTTCCAATGCCGGCGCGGATCATCTCAGCCTTGCCAAAGCGCATCTTCTGACTCCCGACAGTCTGCTGCCGCACAGCCGTTTTTCCGCTTCCGAATTGGAAGTTTCTGTTGAAGGTGCCAGCCTGACTGCCGTGCTTGCGCCCTGCAGCATCGCAAAGATCTGCCTGCAGTTCCCCACATAAAAAAACACGATATAACCGGCATGCAAACATATTACAATCGAAGAAATGTAGGTAAGATATTATGAAGAAAAAACTTTTTATCTGTATCAAAGAACATATGGATCCTTTGTGGCGCCGCTGTTTTGACAGAGATATCCTTTACAAAGGCCAGCTTTTTGTACCCTATTCCGATCTGGAAGCCTTTTACATTGAGGACAATCTCAAATTCTGCAAAAAATACCCTTTTTACAGATTTGAACTGGAATCTGTTCTCGTTCTGAAAAAGTTTTTGGAAAAACACCCGGAATATGAACAGGACATCGCGCATTTTATCGAGAACGGCCAAATGCACTTATCCTTTGCCGGCAACAACATCATCGACAGCAATATGGTACAGGGCGAGAGCATTGTCCGCAACCTGCTGAACGGCTATCAGTACATGAAATCCAAATACCACGTTCACAGCGAAGGCTTAGACCGTATGGATGCGTTCGGCAATGCCGCGCAGCTTCCGCAGATTGCCCGCGGGTTTGGATCAAAATGGGTAAAAAATATCAGTTACGTTCCCATAAAAGCCCCTTATTGGGAAGGTATTGACGGCAGCAGAGTCTATAATCTGGAACCTCCCTGTGTCGGCACCGTAGGCAGCTTTTTCAAATACCGGCCCTGTCCGGTATGTCACGGACTGCGCGATACCCACTGTGAACACTGTAATGACCGCCGTATTGATATTGACTATATGGAACAGGCACGTCCTACGCCTTTGGTGAACGATGCTGCCCTGGATAAACTCTCCGTTCCCGGCTATCTGAATGTGGGCGGTGAAGAAATCCTGCCCACAGAAGAAATCATTGACTGGGCACAAGCACATGCAAACGATTATGATATTTCCTTTGCCACATTTGAAGATTACCTTCCTTACTATCAGGAATTTCTGGATCAGGTGGATTCCTCCGATGAGGTTCACCCTTCCCCGGAATTAAATCCCAACAGTACAGGCTGTCTGGTTTCCCGCATTAAAACCAAGCAGTATGTCCGTCAGTTGGAAAATCGCCTGATGAACACAGAAACCCTGTGCGCCCTGCGCATGCTGCAGGATAGAACCCGGAAAAAAGACGCGCACGCGTTTGCCTATCCGCAGGCTCAGCTGGAATCCATCTGGGAAAAGGCATTTTTAACCATGTTCCATGATTCTATCACCGCTACCCATGTGGATGCCGCTTATGAAGAACTGTTGGATACCTTGCAGGATGCGAACAGCCTGCTTTCCGAAATACAGATCGGCTGTCTGCAGCTGCCTTCCGCCATCGACAGCAACAGCGTAACCGTATTTAATCCTACCGGTGTCACTGTCACTGCCTGCGCCCGGATCACTGTCAAGGGCAAACAGCCGGTATCCCTGACTGCTCCCAACAAAGAAAAAGCCCCTCTGCTCACACACAACAGCTGCGGCGACGATACAGAGCTTACCTTTGTTGTCCGCGACCTGCCGGCCTTCACTTCCAGAACCTATTCCATTACACCCGCAGATCCCGCTGCTTCCGGCATTTCCGAGGATGTAAACCAGTTCGACGAAACCATCCATGTGGCAGTGCTGCAGAATCAGACTAATGTATTGGACACCGTACAGAGCAGCCAAGTGTATACAATTGAAAATGAATTTTACACTCTCAAAGCTTCCGACAACGGTATCACGGAAATTTACGACAAACGCCTGGGCCGCATTGTTTCCAAAGAAAGCGAGTACATGGTGGGCGAATGGATCCTGGAACATGACGAAGGTTCTCCGTGGGCTACCCTTTCTCTGGATATGCGCAGAACCCGTTTAAGCCCTGACACCCGTCTGATCCATGTTGAAAAAAATGGCGATGTGCAGACACTGACCTTCCGCATAAAACCTTCCAACATTCGTATTGCCTACGGTTTGCTGGGAATTGATATCACATACCGCGTAAGTCTGATCCGCGGACTTGACCGAATCCAGTTTTCTGCCGATGCGTACTGGGATACCTTCAATCACCGCCTGCGGATTGCTTTCCCTTCTGCTGAAAACGGCAGACATATTTACGAAGTTCCTTATGCATTTTTAGAGCGTAAGCCCTATGAACCCCAGATCATGCTGCCAAACGGCGATGCAGAGTGGAACAATGCCTCCGGCGATTATCCGGCGATCAACTGGGCCGGTATTGAGAGCAACGCTTTTGCTCTGGCACTGTTTAATCAGGGAACCCCCTCCTACCAGATCAATACAGACAAAAACGGTGTGGAAAACATCTATCTTTCCGTATTGCGCAGTCCCAGTGTTCCCACCTGCCTGCATGAGCCCAATTCCTATTCCATGCAGGAATATGACGGCATGCGTGACACCGGCACACACCATTTTGAGTACGCCTTAAAATCCTATGCGGAAGCCTTTTCCGAAAATACTGCTGTGGCAGACGGCATTGCTTACAACACACAGCTTCCGGCAATTACGGATGCGCCCGCTGCTTCCCTGCTGCCTGTTCTCTCCGGCGGCGATGTCTACATCAGTGCTGTCAAACTCTCCGAAGACCGCCAGGGCCTGATCCTGCGTCTGGCAGAATACCGCGGCAAAAATACTGCAGCCGACATCACGCTGCCTGACTGGGTAAAAGAAATCTCCGAAACAGACTTAAAAGAAGATATCCTGCGCACCTTCACACCGTCTGACGATACCATCACACTTGCTTTCCACCGTTTTGAGATCAAAACACTGTATTTGAAGTTTTAACAAAGTACCTTTAAGCACACAAAAACAGCCCATAGAGCCGTGCATTAGGCACCGACCCTATGGGCTGTTCATTTTTCTCTAATATTGCATCACAACCATCTGATGGGCTGAAAATGCAGGCACTGTAAATACATAACCGCCGTCTGCTGTCTCAAATCCGATCTCCGTATTCTGCGGCATCAGCTTCACGCTCTGAAGCTTTTCTTCCACATTTACTTTTACACAGGTATTGTAAAGCGTCGGAAAATCTTCCAGAACAGAAGTACATCCTCTCTGCACAGGAGACGCATACATCAGATGCAGCACATACTGATTCTGTACAGGTCTTTTTACAAAATGAATACGGCTCTGTGCAGGCATATCCACTTCCACACTCTCTGCCTGATACAGACTGCGCAGCAGCCACTTAAAATATCTTCTGTGATAAGTCACGCCGTAATCCGCATACAAAGCAGCCAGTTCGTGAGCCACATATAAAATATTGCCGCTTCTTACCGCTGCAGGATATTCTGCTGTCTCTGCCTTATAAGGAGTGTTGCAGTGAGAGCAGTATTTGCCGTAGGTACGGGAAAACATGGGCTCTTTGACTGCTGCCAGAACCTCTCCGTCACCTTCCACCATGTGCCCGCTGCGGTAACACAAAATCGGAGAAGACACAACGCCTGCCTCTTTTGCATCCTTCACCAGCAGGTAATCCACATCCAGTGCAGATTTTCCTTTGTAGGCAAAAGGCACTTCAAAGGCAAATTCATCACTGTTTTCCTTCAGACCGCTGCCGCCCAGCATCAGCACCTTTCCGCCTTTTTTCACAAAAGCATCAAAGGCTGCCCCCATCTGCGCATTCAGCCGGTAACTGTCAGGCAGGATCACGGTATCAAAGCGTTCCAGGTCTTCTTTACAGGAAACCACATCAAAATCGATCTGGCAGTCCTGCAAAAGCTTTGCCATATCTTCATTGCGCTTGCCGTCAAGGCTTACCATAACGCCCAGCTTTGCGGTTTCTTTGGTATCAAAACAGTATTCTTCGATCTGTTCCACATAAGAATAGGCCTCACCGATGTTGCGGTAGGTTTCCAGATCCATAAGACCGCAGGGATGCATCTGATCGCCGACACTTACGCGTGCGCCGTTTGCCAGCATTGCCGCACATTCAAATTTCAGTGCTTCCGGTGTCTTAAAGCCGCCGAATTCACCCCAGGATCTGTGGAATTTACCTGTCATGCCCAGATAATCCTTGCCGCTTCCCGCAAAATATCTGGCGCGCATGGGCATCTTGTCATAGCCGCCCCACGCGGTAGGCAGATCCTCCATTTCAAAATGCGTGCTGTACGGATGCCACTGTGGCATATTGATCTCCGCGCCGCCGGAATTGAAAAAGATCGTTGCATCCGGATGGTATTCCTTCAGAATGCTGCACAGACCTTCCAGCGTGATTCTTTTCTGCTCCTGATAATAGGCTTTTGCATCTGCCTCCACTTTGGGATTCAGCCCCATTTTGCGCATACCTTCCACACAGGCATCACAGTAGCAGGCATCATAACAAAATACAATGTCAAAAAACAATCCGTCCAGCCGTTTGTATCTTTCGCAGGTTTCACGGGTCATCCGGTACAGATAATCTCTGTAACCGCCCGCAGAACACAGATGTACCCAGGAACAGTCGGGTCTGGTATCTTCATCTTCAGCTGCAAAATCCACGTTACAGGACATGTAAGAACCGTCTTTTTTTCTGGCGATCCATTCCGGATGCTCAGTGGCATCCAGCGCAGACCAGCCCAATGTCAGATACAAAGGCGCATACACACCGATCTCATGACAGGCATCCATCATCTCACCGGAAAAATCCCTGTCAGGCGCAAGTCCGGGATGAATGGTTCCCACTTTCGTAGGAAAATAATGGAATCCGTGATGGCATTTGCCAAAAACGGTGATACTACTGACATGTCCGGCCTTTAAGGCCTCCTGAAACTGCTTTTTGTCAAACTCTTCTCCCACCGGACCTACAAATTCCGATGTATGAAAATCAAGATGCACCTGTCTTACCGGCATTCTTCTCATGGTATACTCTCCTTTTGGGGTTGTTTACACACAACTTTTTCCACTCTGTTTTCGCTTATTTGCAGCCTTCGGGACCGCAGAAGCTGAATTTTTCCACGATCTCATCCTCTTCCACAGGAGGCTGACCGATCCAGGAAAATGCTTCATCAAAATCAAAGGTCTTTGCGCCGTCTTCTCTTACAAACAGCGGAATGCCGATGCCGTGACGCGCTTTTACAGGCTCAAATGCAGGGTCAGCATCTCTCATCTCCAGAAATTCTCTGAGATTTTTGGTGCTTTCTGTAATATCGATATACTCCACTTCAAAACCGCGGTTTTTCTGAATTGCCTTAAAATTTCTGCAGTCGATGCAGATATCTGCTCCGTAAACTTTCATGATGATAATTCCTTTCCCGTTTCATTTTCATGGCACAGCAAACGGCTCTGCCTATCTAAAATCATAACACTGATTTGTCGGCTGCGCAATCTCAAGACGTCAAATCCATTGCGCATCTAACGGATCAAAATTACGTTTCACAAAGAATTCGCTTTTTTGACAGGAGAAACCATGCGCATATTAATTGCAGATACGGAAATGAAACATTCGGAAATGCTCCGCAATTTTTTGAAACATCACAAATATACTGTAGATACCGTAAATACCGGTGAGGATACGCTTTTCTATGCCCTGTCCCTCAAATACGACGCCATACTTTTAAACATCAATCTCCCTGATCAGTCAGGATTTGATATCGTAAAAGAACTTCGGCGCCAGAATTGCGCTACTCCCATTCTTTTATTAACGGTAAAAAATGATTTAAACGAATGTATCACAGGCCTTGATCTGGATGCCGATGATTATCTGACAAAGCCTTTGCTTCTCCCGGTACTCCTGTCAAGAATCCGGGTACTTATCCGGCGCAGTGAACACTATACAGCGGATGAAAATGATATTTTCACCCGCTGTTTTCCTTCTTATTTTTTATCAAATAACGCCCTGCGCTGCGTGGAATCACGCATCATGCTCCGCATACCGTCGATATCCTCTGTCTCCAACATGGTTTTGAGCTCCTGAAACTTGTCCACAAACAGAGTCATCTGCTCTAAAAGAGCTTCCTTATTTGCCACAAACAACTCACTCCACATCACATCGTTGATCCGCGCAATACGTGTAAGATCCCGGAAAGAGTCGCCCGTAAACTTTTCCATGTTTTCTTTATTGTTGCAGGTCATCAAAGTTATGGCAATACAATGTGTCAGCTGAGATAAAAAACCGATCATCTCGTCATGTTCTTTCGGAGACAGCGTGGTGACATTGGAAAAACCAAGAAGTCTTCCCAGTTCCATACAGGTCTGAATCGCTTCCGGCGTATTCTTTTCGGTCGGTGTCACAATGTAGTTTGCCCCGGCAAACATCTTGTCGGTACTGTTTTCGACACCGGAAACCTCGCGTCCGGCCATGGGATGCGCCGCAATAAATTCCACATCCGGCCGGAGCATATCCTGTATTTTGTATACAATACTGCCTTTCACACCCGTTACATCCGTGATCAGCGCGCCGCTTTTTAACAGGCCCTGGTTTTGCTCAATCCACTCCACAAAAATATGAGGATAAAGAGCAAAAATGACAAGATCCGCTTCCCCGATCATTCTCTCATCAAGCTCTGTCGAACCCTCATCGATGATATTTTCCCGGATCGCATAATCAATGGAGCTTTGCTCTTTTGTGACGGCACTGATGTGAAAACCAAAGCGTTTCAGCACCTTTGCATAACTGCCGCCCAAAAGTCCAAGACCTACAATCAATATCTTTTTGCTTACATCTACGATCATTTTATTTTCACCTCTGCTCCCAGCCGTTTGATCTCATCAAAAAATCCCGGGTAACTTTTTCTGACAGCCTCTTCCCCTGCAATACATCCGCCGGTTTGACAAAGAATCACAGACAATGCCATCACAATGCGGTGATCATTGTGACCGTCCAAAACCTCTCCCCGATCCTGCAGATTCTGCTTTGGAACTGTTATCATATTTTCTCCGAAAACAAGGCCGCCTCCCAGCTTTTGAAGTTCTTCATGCATTGCTGCTCCGCGGTCGCTTTCCTTGGCTTTCAGACGATCCGTCCCGGTAAAAACAGCCCCGTTTTTCATGGCTGCCGCCGCAAAAAGAACCGGTCCCAGATCCGGACAGTCAGAAATATCAAGAGTCGGCACCCCTTCTGCTATCTGCCTGAAATATTCCCTGTATACACGGTCTCCCTGGAGACTGTCAGGATTTAAGTTCCCGACTGCGACCTTGGCGCCAAGCAGATTGAAGGCTTCCAGAAAAGCAGCATTGGAATAATCGCCTTCTATCCTGCCGGAATACGCATGCAGCTTAGCAGTCTTTACTTCAATCTTATATTCATCTGAAAATCTTACATCCGCTCCGAATGAACGCAGGGCAGAAATGGTCAGATCAATATAGGAACGACTTTCAAAGGGCGGTATTATTTCGATCACTGCCTCTTTGCCCAGATAAACCATGGAAAAAATCAGACCTGTAATAAACTGGCTGCTGATGTCTCCTCTAACCCGGTATCCGCCGCTTTTTAATTTGCCGCAAACAGTCACGGAATCCGCTTTTTTTTCAAAAGCAAATCCGTTTTCCCTGCAAATCTGTTCATACACATCAAGAGGTCTTTCCAAAAGTCTCCGGCTTCCCTGCAGCACAACGCTCTGTCCCAGACACAACGCAAGCGGAATAAAAAAGCGCAGAGTACTGCCGCTCTCCCGACATTCCAAAACAGGCTTCTCTGCCTGCATAAATCCTGCCGGATCCACAGTTACCTCATTGCCCTGTACCGTAATCCTGGCTCCCAGAGCCTGCAGACAATCCATGCTTGCAAGGATATCCTCACTGTAATCGACGCCTGAAAGCACACATTTTTCTCCGGATAATGCCGCTCCGATCAGATATCTGTGTGCCATACTTTTGGAAGGCGGCGCATCTGCTGTTCCCTGCAATATACAGGGTTTGAATGTTGCTGTCATATTGCCTGTCCTCTAAATTTCCACATGCGGCGCAAACGTTCCTGCAACCTTTAATTTGTCGCACACTTTTCCCAGTTCTTCCAGCATCCGCATTCCTTCTTCTGTATCTGTTGAACCATCCACTTCAATATAAAAATAATATTGCCAGGAATGTTTTTTTAAGGGTCTGCTTCTGAGCGCTGTCATATTGTAACCGTATTTTCCGATGATACTGATCGCATTTGCCAAAGAACCTGCCTCGTGCTTTACCGTAAACATCAAAACAGAACTGGACAGCGCTGCAGAATCGGCGCGCACTCTGGAAAGAACCGCAAACCGGGTGGTATTTTCCCCGCTTTTATTAATGTTCGCCTCCAGCACCTTCAGTCCGTAAAGGGCGGCGGTTTCTGCGCTTGCGATCGCGCCAACGGACTTATCATTGGCTTTTGCCACACTTCTGGCCGCCAGCGCGGTATTATTGTCCTCCACCGTTTCAAACTTACGCAGTTCTATATAATCATGACACTGACTGAGCGCCTGCGGATGACTGATCACGGTTTTGATATCCTCCACTGTTGCATCCGCAACCCCCAACAGATTTTGATGGATTTCCAGTTCATAAATGCCGTTAATAAAAAGCGGACCGGAAAAGATCAGATCGATGGTCTGCCCCACTTCACCGGCATAACTGTTTTCAATCGGGAGCACTGCCACATCATTTTCGCCGTTGACAACAGAATCATACGCCGCCTGAAAATCCCGGCAGGAGATCCTGTTTCCCTCCGGAAAGATTCTTCCGGCCGCGATGTGGGCAAAAGCGCCTTCCACGCCGCTGTAGGCCACTTTCAGTCCGCTTTGCATCCTGTACTGATAGGCCCGCGAAACCGACATTACATTTTTGATAAAATCAATATAATAACCTTTCAGGAGTTCATCTTCTATCAGCTGCGTATTCTTTTCGATCACTGCATTCTCCCTTGCCTGATCCAGGATCGGCAGCCCGAACTGCTTTTTGTGCTCATAAACCATTTCAGCAGCTCTCATTCTTCTGACAAAAAGCTCTGCCATCTGCGCATCCACATCATTTATGATCTTTCTTGCTTTTTCCAGCTTATTTTCCATTTTCACACTATCCTCTCTGCACATAACCTGTACAGTTTTTAAAGTTTTTCGGCAATCTCGTAAATCAGCCGCTCTGTTTTTTCCCATCCAAGACAGGGATCCGTGATGGATTTGCCAAATACATGCCCGCCAGCTGACTGCGCCCCGTCTTCCAGATAACTTTCAATCATCAGACCTTTTACCAGACGCCGGATATCTGCATTCTGACTGCGGCTGTAAACAATATCCTTGGCGATACGGATCTGTTCCAGATAATGCTTTCCGGAATTGCTGTGATTGGTATCCACGATCACCGAAGGGTTCGTCAGATTGGATTTTTCATATAATTCTTCCACCCTCAGAAGATCCTCGTAATGGTAATTGGAAACATTGCGTCCCGTGTAATCCACGTAACCGCGCAAAATGGCATGTGCCCAGGCATTTCCTTCACTTGTCACTTCCCAGCCGCGGTAGAGGAACGTATGGCTTGACTGTGCAGCAACAATGGAATTCATCATCACACCCAGATCGCCGCCGGTGGGATTCTTCATACCGACCGGAATTCCCAGGCCGCTTGCAGCCAGTCTGTGCTGCTGATTTTCAACGGAACGGGCTCCGACTGCCACATAAGAAAGCAGGTCTGACAGATAGCGGTGATTCTCCGGATACAGCATCTCATCCGCACAGGAAAAATCATAATCTCTCAGTGCCGCCAGATGCAGCTCCCGGATCGCAACAATTCCCTTATACATATCCGGTTTGCTCTCCGGATCGGGCTGGTGCAGCATTCCCTTATATCCCTGCCCTGTGGTTCTGGGCTTGTTTGTATAAATTCTCGGAATGATAATAATCTTATCTTCCACCTGATCGGCTACTCTGCGCAGCCTTGAAATATATTCCAGCACAGGCTCACTGTGGTCTGCAGAACAGGGACCGATCACCAGAATAAACTTATCGGAAGTACCGTCAAAAACCGCACAAATACTTTCGTCGCGTTGTTTTTTGATCTGTTCCATCCGCTCTGTTACCGGAAATTCTTTTTTTACCTCCTGTGGAATAGGGAGTTTTCTGTGGAATGTCATCTGCATGGTGTCTGCCTCTTTTCGTATAAAAGTATGTGCTTGCAAGTGCGTATAAAAAAATCCGCTTCCACGGGTGCCAATCAAAGCACAATGAAAGCGGACTGTCCTGTCTTTATTGTTCATCCGGCGGAAAAACTGTAATACCGCGGATCATCCAAAAAGCGGGCAGCCCTTTTCAAAATAATAAAAGTAAAAGTAAAACTTTTTATTCATTTTCTGAACTGCCTCCTTTTTGATTTATTTTTACAAATGATAGCACTTCAACGCATCAAAGTCAACTGTTTTTATGCAGAATTTCGCCTGGTCAGAATTTTACTTACCTGTTCAGATCTGCATTTCTGACCAGCTCCTGCAGCTTATTCTGTGCGTTGTTTCGCTCCTCTGTCACAGATTTACGGGATCTGTCCAGCTTATGCAGCAGTGTATTGATCTGATTTTTCACATTTTCCACCTGTTTTTTGGCATCGCTGATCTTACTCATCACTGTCCAGTCTGCAAACAGCCCGTCAAAAAAATAATCCGCAAACCGTAAAAAACCATCAATATTGACCTGCATATCTGCAATAACCTTCACATCCGCCAGCTCTGTCTTGAAGCGGCGCAACGCGCTCTGCAGACGTTCCACCTGATCCTGCGCCTCATCCAGATGACTGTGTTTTGCCATATCTGCGAGCAGACCGCCGCCCAGCATATCCCAGGTTCCCCATCCTTCCGCATCCGAAAGACTCTTTAAGATCCGGTCAGCAATCTGCCCAGCCTTCTGCCCTTCCCATACAGCTTCGTCCAGTTCCCTCATCTGTACATCCAGACTTGTGATCTGCGCTTCCAGCCTGAAAATCTCATCCGCTTCCGGTACACCGGAGAGCTTTAGAGCCTCCTTCTTTTCCTTAAGAACCTCCTGATAGCGTTCTTTACTTCTGCGAATTTTTCCGTATTCCAGCTCTCTGGCTCTGATATCAGCCTCAATCTGCTGCAGTTCACTGTATGCTGCATCGTACTTTACTGCCGCCTCGTACACTTCCTGTTTTTCTTTGGTCAGTTTTTCATCCAGCTTTCCCACCACCTGATAAAAATAGTTGGCAAGACTTCTCTTTTCCAGCCGGTCCACTTCCAGCTGCTCTTTATTTTTCTGCGCAGAAAGCTCCTCCACGCGTTCTTCCAACACTCGCTTCTGATTTTGCAGTTCCTTTAAAACGGTTTCCAGGCGGTTCTTTGAAGCCGCCTGGATCTGCAGCTGACGTAATTCTTCGTCGAAATGTCTCATTTTTGCCCCTCCTGATCTTTCTGATATTCTTATTTTAATATAAAAATAATGAAGAATATAGAAATATCTGCGGGAAATAAATGGGGTTATTTCCGTCAATATCCCGTTTTGGGAAAAACATATCTTTTATGCCTGCGTCTTCGCAACCCACCGCTTCCATCGCGAATCAGCTTTTATTTCTTTTTCCACTTAACTATAGTCTGGATTACACCAAAACGGCCATTCATCAGCTAGTCTTTTGGAAATATCTTTGCGAATCCCCGCATTGTATTCTACAGATGAAAGCATTGATCAACGCTTCAGAAGGAATACAAAATGCGAAAACAGGAATTGCCAGACCACTTAACCGACGAACTGCTGAATAAACTATATGGATTTTGTTATGCATGTGGTACGGCACCCACGCCATCGGTCCTATGGTGGCTTTGTCCAACTCCCGTGTAAAACGCGTAAACTGTTTCGGCTCAGGCAGCATGGCAGAAGAACTGCAGAAGCAGTACAACAATCCCTATCCTGTGGAGAGTGCCCTTTTAGAGTTTGAAAACGGCATGAAAGGCGAAGCAACGCGTTGTTTGTTTGAAACTGCCCGTGTTTATTTGGAAGGACTGTCTGTATACGGCAGTAAAGCCAGCTTTGAGTGGGGATTTGCAGATAATGATGATCCGTATATTTCCATAGGAAAAGAGCCTGTTGAAGGACTTCGCGGTTCTGAGACCGAAGTTACACAGATGTCCATGCCCAACTTCCATGAATACCTTCCTGAGTCCATACAGAAATATACCATCAATGTAAAAGATTTTGATCCTCTTAATCCTCAGCTTTCTTTGAAAAAGGGTCATGGAGGCGGTCATCACGGCTCACATCCTCATCTGGTTCATGAATTTGTAAGAAGTATTATAGAAGAAAGACGTCCGGCTATCGATGAGAACCTGGGTGCCAATATTACCGCAGCAGGTATTTATGCCCACATTTCTGCTATGGATAACGGCGCGCCGGTAATGATACCTGAATTTTAAAGATAAAAAGCGGCCGGTCGGCCGCTTTTCTCATTGCTTTACTTTATGATTTTTTCTTCACCGGAATCCAAAGCTCACAAAACAGCCCTTTCTTTCCATTTTCATAATAAATCTCATAATCTGCGGCATCTTCTGCCTCATACCCCATCTGCGGCAAAAATTCTTTATAAAATTTCTGCCAGGTCTCGCTGATACATCGGCTGTCCTCACCAAAACATTCAAACACAACATAAGTACCGGCTTTTACATCCCAGATCCGATATCCCGCCTGAGTCATTTCCGCAATGCAAGCTGCTGCCGTTTTTTCATCAAGCAGCACCCCAATGCCATATTCAAAGGTGTCTGCTCCCTCTTTTGCCGGAGAACACAGACCATACAGGTCTTTTTTCCCTTCCGGACAAAGCGAAAGCATCGGCGCGATCAGGTTTTTGTCGCCGCATTCCTCCCAGAAATCAGGAACATCGCGGTTTTCCTCTTCGTTGATGATGTCATTCCGAAAATCCTTTACCCGCGCAATAAATCTCTGCTCTGCTGTCTGCACAATTCTGTAATCCATCGTTTTACCGCCTTCCACTGTTATTTTGATCATAAGCGGGTTAAAAAGGACAAGTTTGGCCGCTTCTTCTCTGGCAGCTCTGGGTGCTACGCCGTGAAATCTCGTAAAAGCCTTTGTAAAGCTTTCCGGCGTTTCATACCCATACTTCAGCGCGATCTCCGTTATCTTTGCATCCGTCTCCACAATCTCCCGCCCTGCCAGCGACAGCCTGCGGCTGCGGATATACGCATTCGCCGTCATTCCGGACAGAAAACTGAATGCCCGATGAAATTCATAACAGGAAATATGCACATGCTCTGCCACATCTTCATAATTGATCTCTTCCAAAAGATGCTCTTCCATATAAAGAATCGCCTGTTGTATTGCTGTGATCCATTCCATCCTTTTTCCTCCCTGCTGATTCTTATTGTACCGATACGGAAGAGGCTGTGCATCTCCCCGTTTGCGGAGATTTGTCAGGGGAATTGCTAAGACTGCATTTTTTCCCTGCATTTCTGCGCTAATTGACGCGGAAATTCTATTTCATACAAATATCCCCTTTTCTCCAGCCATTCGATAATCTGACACCAGATTTCATATGCCTTGTCATATTCACCTAATTCTTCATAACAAAATCCTTTTGAGTACATGGCATCACAATAAGAGTCATCCAGCAAAATTGCTCTGTCCCAATATGCAATCGCTTTTTCATATTTCTTTAGTTTTCTGCAAATATCCCCGCCATAAACACAAAGACAGGCATTTTCCGTGAAACGATGAATCGCTTTTTCCAACCAGCTTTCTGCTTCCTGATACTTCCCCGCACTGTTAAGTGCAGCAAGCAAACAGATCCAGTTATTTACCTCTGTACTGTCTGCCGAAACTGCCTGAAGCTGTTCGTTAACAGAATCCTCCGCTTTGCCGATTTGAGCCCAAAATAATATTTTCTGTCTTTTGGTTCTCCAATAAGTTTCTGCATCTGTTTTCGGTCCCTGCTTCAAAACTCTGTCAAACATTGACAATGCTTTTTCTTTACAGTCAAGCATCATATATTGATGCAGAATCCCATATGAACGCAAATCTTCCATGGTATAATGGTTTTCTTCTACCATTCTCCGGTATTCCTGCTCTGCTGCCAGAAAATCCTCCGGTTTTGAACTGGATTCATAAATACTGAAAAGCCGGGATGCATAATGCTCGTATGCAACAGCATTTTCTCTATATAAATCATCAATTGTCACACCATACAAACGCGCAATCTCAGGCAAAATCGCAACATCAGGCAAAGTTGTATTGCATTCCCAACGTGAAATCGTCTGGGCACTGACTCCAAGCGCTTTTCCCGCCTGTTCCTGTGTCATATTTTTTTCAACACGAAATTTCTTTAAGTTCTGTGAAAAAATTTTTGTCATTTTTCATCCAAAAGCCGTGTACACCTGCTCTCATTTCCTTTCCTGTTCTTGGAAGCTTCTGAATTTATTATACCTGAATGCATCTTCCATACAACATCATATTCTGTGTATAGACTCGTGGATTTTGATGGGTTTTATGCTGCAAATATATTCCCTAAAATACCTGTCACATATATTGTATTCATACAAGGTGATGCACAGCCCTAAAGTGAGCGAGTTATTCGATGGCAGAGGCAAATTATAGTCTCTGCCATTTTTTGTTAAGAAAGGATATCTCTATGAAAAAACTAAGAATTTATGAAGTCAAAACCGAATACATACAATTTCTCAGCAATTATCAAAAACATATTTTTGCTCAGACCAGCAAAAAGGATAACCGTTTTCATCCAGTCATCATTAACCGGATCACGGCACCAGCCTCTTAATATCCCTCGGAAACAGTGTCGTATACCTCACATTCTCATAGCCCAGCAACCTGGCGGTGAACCTCTCCAGTCCAAGCCCCAATCCTCCGTGGGGCGGCATCCCATGCTTATGCATCATAAGATAACTTTCAAATAACTGCACATTCATACCTTTCCGCTGCATTTTTGCAACCTGCTCCTGATAGTCGTGGATGCGCTGGCCGCCTGTGGTGATTTCGAGTCCCCGGAACAATAAGTCAAAACTTTCCGTTTCATTGGGATTGTCCTTATTTTCCATCGCATAAAACGGCCTTTTTTCGCTCGGATAATGTGTCACAAAAACAAACTCGCTTCCTGTTTCTTGTAAAATCAGCGCCGATAAGAGTTTTTCCTCCTCCGGTTCAAAATCCTCCCAATCCTTTACCGTTCTCTTATAAGCCTCTGCCACCTTTACCTTTGCTTCCCGAAAAGTAACGGAAGGAATCTTTTCAATCACCGGCAGCGTCAGATTCAACAGCGTCAGTTCTTTTTCATAATTTTCCGCCAAATATTTCATTGTATACTGCAGCATGGCAGTTTCCATCTCCATAATCTCCCGGAAACTGCTGATAAAACCCATCTCAAAATCCACACTCGTATACTCATTCAAATGCCTTGAAGTATCATGCTTTTCAGCCCGAAACACCGGTGCGATCTCAAATACCCGTTCAAAAACGCCCGCCATCATCAGCTTGTAAAACTGCGGGCTCTGCGCCAGATATGCCTCCTGCCCGAAATAGTCCAACTTAAAAATATTAGCACCGCCCTCTGCACCCGACTGTACGATCTTGGGAGTGTGGATCTCCGTAAAATTTTCACGGTACAAAAATTCACGAAAGGCTCTGCAAATACCTTCCTGCAGTTTAAAAATCGCCCTTTCTTTCTCATTCCGCAGCGTTATAGGTCTGAAATCCAGTAAATTTTCGATGGAAGTGTCTACTATTTTCTGATTGATCACAATGGGGGCAATTTCCTGAGGACTGCTCAAGACCTCAATTGTTTCAATCTGCAGCTCATATCCGACTCTGCTTCTGTTATCCTCCACCACCTTTGCTGACAAGATCACACAGCTTTCCTCCATTGGAATCTCCAAATCCTTTGATGTGACACACTGAACCACATCCCTTTTGGTTCTCAGCAGTACAAATGAAAAACTTTTCATTTTTCGTATCTTATAAATACTGCCGTGAAGCCGCACCACTTCTCCGATATGTCCTGCCAATTCTTCTGCTTCCACTTCATTTATACCAATATTTTCATTCTTAAATTTTTCCATGATCTTATCCTTTCTGTTTTGTTCAACATCTCCTTATCTCCGGATAATCTCCATCCATAAGAACATCGTCTTTATGTCCCATACGATCACCTTCTTCCAAAAATATACCCGCATGGAACCCCAAAAAGAAAGGTACAAAAAAACCACACAGGCAAAGTATATAATTCCTTACCAATGTGGTTTATGCTTCATATATCCCACATAGGCACAACACATTAAGCGCTTGTACCTATGACTGCTCACAGATACAAACGCTACTTATCGTCGTCCCTATTCAGTTTCTGAAATTGATTGTTCATCATTATCAGACACCCCTCTGGAATTTTGTGACGTAATTGTATCACCGGTTAAATTGTATGTCAACTCTCCACTGTATCTTCACGAAAAAAGCTCTGAAAACTAGTGTTTTCAGAGCTTCTCAACAGAGGCGCGAGCCGGATTTGAACCGGCGATAAGGGTGTTGCAGACCCGTGCCTTACCACTTGGCTATCACGCCATATTCTATTATATGCTTTCCTTTCGGAAAAATGACTCCGACGGGAATCGAACCCGTGTTACCGCCGTGAAAGGGCGATGTCTTAACCGCTTGACCACGGAGCCATAACTCCCCCTGTTGGACTCGAACCAACGACACTGCGGTTAACAGCCGCATGCTCTACCGACTGAGCTAAGGAGGAATACCTTAGGTATTTCCAGTTTGTTGCTTTCTATACCCTCAAAACCGAACATTGATCATTACTCTCTTCAAGTCATCCATTCCCAAACCTGTCAGGATAAGCCCTCGACCGATTAGTATTCGTCAGCTGCATGCATTACTGCACTTCCACACCGAACCTATCTACCTCATACTCTCTAAGGGGTCTTACTTACTG
>JAFVXW010000051.1 GCA_017500935.1 Lachnospiraceae bacterium | reverse complement strand
TCGTGGATGCTCTCACAGTACTTGAACTTCCAGTTGCCGTTGAGAAGATGGAAGCGGTCGGAATTTTCCCGGTGCTCAACCAGGTCATTCATGCGGACGGATGCGGGGATAAAGTAGGATCGGTTGGGGGTGGTGCCTACATGATGGGTATGCAGGTCTTCGTAGTGGGCGGGAATGATCATAAGCTTTCCTCCATTTTGTTTTTCCGTTTGTTTTCCGTTTTTTAACTTCTGACAGTATTTTAGAAAAAAATATCAAAAAAATGAATAAACTAGAATGGACAAAACCTGCACAAAATGATACTATATAGGAAACCGATGTTTCCAGTTACCCCAGCTTCTCCTACTTTTGCAAACCATCTCCAAGTAAATATACAATCTGCACAATACAGATATAGGAGGATTGTAAAATGTACATAAACTCCGGCTATTTAAATAACTCTAGAGTTCCCTTTTTGGATAAATCCAGACCTTTGATTGTAGGAAGCTGCGGTACTTACCGTCTTAGAACCCATGAACGTCTTCCCACTTGGCGTCCCAAAGGCCGTATCGACTATCAATTACTGTATGTGGCTTCCGGAAAAGCCATATTCTATTTTAATGGAGATCCGAAAGAGGTTGCCGCCGGCCATATGGTTCTGTTTCAGCCCAGACAGGAGCAGCACTATGAATATTTTGCTGTAGACCGGCCTGAGGTATATTGGGTCCATTTTACAGGGTCAGATGTCAGAAATATTCTGCGGCATTATGATATTCCCCTTGACAAGAATGTCATTTATTCCGGTTCATCTGCCACATATGCCTATCTGTTCAAGGAAATGATCCAGGAACTACAGACCTGTCGTACCGGCTTTGAAGAACTGCTCGAAATGTATCTGCGTCAAATCTTCCTTCTGATCCAGAGAAGCTGGGAAGAGCGAAAGCCCACCGTCAGTTCCTATCTTCAGGAAGAAGTGGACTATGCCAGAAAGTATTTCAATGAGCACTATAACGAAGATATCAGTATTGAGGACTATGCCCAGTCCCGCGGTATGAGTGTCAGCTGGTTCCTACGTAACTTTAAGCAGATGACCATGAAATCACCGATGCAATACATCCTGTCCATCCGGATCAACAATGCTGTCAGTCTTCTGGAAACGACAGACTACAATGTAACAGAAATATCCACCATTGTAGGCTATGATAATCCGCTCTATTTCAGCCGTATCTTCAAAAAGCAGAAGGGCGTCTCCCCTTCTGAGTACCGCAAAATGCTTCAGGGAGAAGCAATAGCCAACAATTCCAATGAATAAAACACTTATACAAATGCAAAACGACGGTCTGACTTTACAGGCCGTCGTTTTGCATTGGAATATTGAAAGAGGAGAAATAATCGTATTGTTTTAATAAGGGATGTTAAGCTGCTGTTTTGTTCGGATTGAAATGCATCACTTCTGCAATTACTTTTACCAGATCCCAGGGCTGAATGGCTCTCAGCTGAGAGAAGCTGTATTTCTTCAAAAGAGCAACAAACGTATCTGCAGCCGTGACGGAGGCATATTCTCCGAACAGCTCAAGATGTGCACGCTCGACAC
>JAFVXW010000050.1 GCA_017500935.1 Lachnospiraceae bacterium | reverse complement strand
TCTGTCTGTACTTCATCCAGATAGAAATCCTCCACATCCATGGTTTCGATATTATGCACCGTCACACCATTCAGGTCGATCTGTTTCACCTGCACCACGGAACTGAATTCTCTGCCGTCTTCCACCGTCACACGCAGCCAGCAATGGCGTTTCCCTTCCAGTTCCACAAAGGACATATCAGAAGGAGGCAGGAACAGCATGATGCCGCTTCTGGACAGATTTGCCGTATAGTCGACGACCTTCATTTCCTTGAATCCATGGATCGTAGAATAATAAAAATGGAGTTTTACATTCTTATCTCTCTGTTCCCCTTCGATCTGCCACCAGAGGCTGACAGGGCCGCTTTCAAATTTTTTATCGAAGCCCAGATACAAAGAAGTATCATCATAGCTGCCTTTGGAAAAAGCCGTAACCGCCTGATCCTCCTGCAGTTTCTTTGTAATATCTTCTTCCCCTGTGCCGGAAAATACCATGCCGATCTCAGGCTTTTCAAACCGATCCTCATATGTATAGGAGATCATCAGATCGGAAATGATCGGCACCTGATGGAAACAGGGCTGATAATAACAGTTATCGGAACGCAGCAGCTGGATACGAAGTGCCCTGCCGTTATAGGCACCTGCCGCTGTTTCTGCCCAGTCATCAGGACAGAAGAAAGTCAGTTCATAATCTCCTTCCTGCGCTTCCGCAAACATACGGCGGTATTCCTTTTCGCACTGCAGTCTCTTCCAGCCAATACCGTTATAGTATTCTACGGAAATTTCCTCTGCATAAGCATAGGAAACCAGTGTTTCCGTTGCTGCATGGGGTTTTCTCTTGATGATCCTCAGATCAGCATTTTCTTCCTGTCTGGAAAGACCCACATATCGTTCCTCAAAGGAGGTGTGGAATTTCAGCGTGATACGGGAATCCTTTTTATTAAAATAATGGTTCATGCCGATATAGCATTCAGAAAAAAGCGCCAGTGTATCCCCGAACAGATAGAACCGTTCCGGTTCAAAATCTGTTGTGCCATTGCCAACATACTCCGCCACTCTGGGGCTACCTGCAGAGGAGAAGGAAATGGATTCGAAAGAGATCGCTTCCTTCTGGGGTTCCTTTGCCTCCAGCACAAAAACGCTGTATTCCCTGCCGTCTATCATCACAGGCTTATTGGTTTCTTCCTTTACGATCAGGATATGGTTCCCCATGACCTGACAGTTTTCCACAGGGATAAATCCCTTTTCTGTATAATATAAAAAACGAAAATCTCCCGCTGCAAAACGCTGCAGGAATGCAGGATTGCCTGTGACCCTGCAATAGATCGTTTCATTTTCCACGTCAAAAATACTGCTGTGATACAGCACCACAGCCTGGCGTTCCAGTCCTTCCTTCGCAAAGCGGAACAGATCGAAGGGTTTCATTCCTCTTTCATCATCCTCCGCTTCTGTAACGACTGCTTCTTCCGGCACATAGGATTTTCGCTTCAAATCGCCAAAGACAGGCAGCACTCTGCCCTTTTCACCGGAAGTCATAAAAATTGTACGCAGTTTGGAAGGGGTCAGATAAACGGGAAAAGCTGTTTCAAATACGATTTTTTCCTCTTCCTCTGCTGCCAGCAGGCGGCTGCCTGCCTGAATATACACACCTTCATCCGCTTCAGAAGCCAGCTCCATCAG
>JAFVXW010000049.1 GCA_017500935.1 Lachnospiraceae bacterium | reverse complement strand
TTCTCAAACGCCAGCCCATCAAACTAAACCATCAAATCAGCCCATCAAACCATACCATCAAAAACTCTTGATAAAAATCAGCCAAACCATCAAACTGAACCATCAAAAACTTTGGCAAACCATCAGGAAGTTTGATGATCCTTTATACTTTACTTTATTCATAGATTACAATATTGGCTACTAACTCAACAATGATACCCATTGCTTCTTTCGATATATCTCTAAAAGACAGTGAATACAATAATTCATCATATAGCGAACGTGTAATTCGTCCCGAATCATAATTCTTTTTTTGAATTTTAGCCAACTTTTCAAGAGCAATAAACATATAATGTAATATAAATTCCTCATTAATATCAAAACAAAATCGCTCATCGAACCCTTTTCCATCAATGTTAAATGGATGAAACTTAGCTAACCAAAACATATTGAGTCCAATTTCTTTGTATTCCGACATTTTCATGCCCGAATGGTATCGCTTAAAATAATCTTCCCTTTGATACACTCTATCAACAATTTCATGTAATGCTTCTGTATTTACCTCATACTTAACCTCGAGAGTAGTAATTCCGGTTTCCTCTTTATACAATTCCACCATTTTTGTAAAAAACTGACTCCAGCAATCTCTGATTGCCATCATTCTTTCTTCTAACTCCTGAGAGGTAATATGAATATACTTATCCTCACTCATTTTATTTTCCTTTTACCTTTTTTCTAATACTGTACCGCATCCTATCTTCTGTTTTGGTATCAATTTTGTCTTTTTGCCAAAACGAAATAGTTGATTCTGTTTCACTACGATATTGTGTATTATGATCTTCATAGGAATGTAGACGTCTTGAAGCTCTCTTAATCCTAGATACTTCATCAGTCTTTTTTCCTAATACCCTTTCCAGTAATTCACTAATTCCTACCCATAATGCAATTCCAAAAACTGCTGGCACTAAATAAATACAAATCTCCATATATTTGTCCTCTAATCCATATTAGGGTTTAAGAAAGAATCCTGAAATATTCTTCATATTATCTACTTTAGTCTCTTTATCATCATCTTCTTGAATCCCCTTCATTATAAGCCATATACCATTTCCCAATGGAATAGCCCAAAAAATGACCAAAAAGAAGTTTACCCAAATATAGTGATTGGTCAAAAATGTCTTTATTGTATCATTGGAGTCATATACCACTGCCATTCCTAACGCTACAACCACAAGAATTATCATTAGTATGGATAAAAAGGCTGATATCTTGCGTATATACTTGTTTTTATCCTTTCGGCAAGCTACTTCAATATAGTCGCACAAACACCCACATGAATATGTTATTACTCCAAACACATATGCTTTTTCATCTGCTTGAATAAAAAAAACTGCTGTCAAAAAAGCAAGCAAATAAGCACATCCTTTACCAACTGCTAATGGACCGGGATTAAAAAAAATCCTATCTTCTACCATTTCCTTATCCTTTACTCAATTACTATATATACCAGAATACATATTGTATGAATTATAACATTTACAACAAATTTTTCAAGCATTTTAGTATGTAATTTAGTAATTTTGTATTGCTCACATCTGCTTTGTATTATTTTTCTCTTACTTCACAATCCCCTTATAGTTTCTCTGCACTTCCTCATAGCTTGCAAGATTACCAATATCATATCTCTTACCGGGCATTTCATAGGCATGCACAGGAGTCTGGGTACAAAGCCATGCAATAAAGCTTCCCGGCGCATCCACGCCGCAACCGGATTCGATGCCGACCTTGACAAGGCGCACATCTTCCTTCTTATATACATAAAAAGGAGGGGTACACCAGTTACTCTTGGGGTGAGCAGGCTTTTCTTCCATAGAAATAATCTTGTCATTTTCATCCACTTCTGCCACACCGGTTTTGTGAAGCTTTTCGGTGTTGGGTTCAAAGTAACGCATAATACAGGTGGTATTCTTTTCTTTGCTGTAGCGGATATAGTCCACCAGAGAAAAATCCAGTACATTATCGCCTGCAATGACAAGCAGATCATCATCAAGTTTTAATTCTTCAATGGCAAACTGGATATCCTTTACCGCGCCAAGGCGGGTTTCGTTGCTTTCGGTACCGTCATCCAAAACGGTGATCGGCAGCTTGTGATCATCTGCCCAGGCCTGAAAATGATGTGCAAACTTATGGTTTGAGATCACAATATACTGATCTACAAGGCCCGAGGTGTGAATATCGTCCAAAAGCCAGTCCAGAATGGTCTTTTCGCCTACTTTTAAAAGGGGCTTTGGAAAGTTTTCGGTTAAGGGGTATAAACGGGTTGCATAACCTGCTGCAAGGATCAAACATTTCATATTCTTACTCCGTCTGCACTGTCACAAAGATGGAAGCTGTATTTTCCTCTCATCTCCGGATATGCTGTTAAATATTTTCTTTCCACTTCTTCTGCGATCTTTTCAGCTTTATCAGGCTCGATCAGTGCCATGCAGCAGCCTTTAAAGCCTGCGCCGCTGAATCTTCCGCCGTAAATGCCGTCTGTTTCACGCATGATCTCATAGAGTTTAATCTGTTCAGGTGCGCCGGATTCCCAGTTATGGATACTGCTCCATCCGCTTTCAAAGCTTAAGCGGCCATATTCTTCCAGATTGCCCTGACGCCATGCTTCAGCACCGGCTTCCACACGCTTAAATTCGGTATACCAGTGTTCACATCTTCTTGCCCAGGTTGTGGGCAGTCTGTCTTTGTATGCCTGATAGATTTCAAAATCCACGTCACGCGCATTGGCTTCGTTGAACTTGCCGTAATCCATTCCTGCAAAGGCCTGCAGCGCATAGACACCGGAACGAAGCTCATCCACACGCATGTTGTATTTGGAGCCTGCAAGGCTGTGTTCCAGACCGGAGAAGAAAATGGCGATCTTGTAAGGCTTCATATTCGGATTGGTCGGAATCAGTTCATACTGATTGTCGCGGCAGTCCAGATACAGAAGGTGATCTTTTTTGGAAAGCACTTCACAGCTTTGATCCAGTGTTCCCACATTGACACCTACATAATTCTTTTCCGCATCAAATGCAATGCCGATCAGTTCAAAGGGCTCCAGATGTATTCTGTTTACTTTACAGAGGGCATCCAGAAATGCCAGAATAACTGCTGCGGAAGAAGAAAGTCCGCCGATAGGAAGGGAACCTTCGATCACACCGCAAAGCCCTACATTTAAGTTGTACTTTTTAGCCAGTGCCCAGGTTGCACCGCGCAGATAATCTGCCCAGTCACCGGTTTTGCTGCCGATTTCCTTGATATGCCATTGCGCTCTTTTGGGAAACTGCAGGCTGGTCATTTCCACTACACCGTTCTGCTTGGGTCTGTATGCAATATGAATTCCCTGATCAATGGCAAAACCTGTGATCTTGCCAAGGTTGTGGTCGCTGTGTGCGCCGATGGGGCAAATGCGGTAAGGGGAGAAGGTCACACCTTCCGGGGATTTGCCGTATATCTCAAAAAGTCTGTCTTCACATCTCATGGTTTTTCCATCCTTTATTATAATACCCATTTTTATTATGTTTTGTTTAATTAGCTTATTATTGCACTGCCAGATGGTTTTGTCAAATCAAATAGTGTACATATACTAAAACAAAAACCCCCAGGTTCCGAAAAACCCGGGGGTATATGCATCATAATAATTAGATGGTTTCGATCTCAGCTACGATCTTCTTTAAAGCTGCAAGAGCTTCTTCAGGAAGTGCATCGTAACCAGCCTTCTTGGTACCGAAATCCTCAACAGCTTTTACTCTGGTGAGCATAGCGTTCTTGAGTTCGTTTACGTAAGAAGCGTTGGTCAGATCAGGGATGAAGTTGTCGGTAAGAGTCCAATCCATGATCTCGATATCGGAGAAAGGACCCCACTGCTTGAACTCTGCTCTCTTTTCTACGATAGCTTCGAGAATGCCAAGGGTATCAGCAGGTTTAACCTTCTTGCCCATGAAGTCGCCGGTGTTAACGATGTAGCAGTCAACGTTCTTTTCTTCTACCAGCTTCTTGAACTTCTCATAGTCGTTAACCAGAGGATAGGTTCTGAAGGGGTTAGCGTAAGGTACGATACGGATTGCGTTCAGGTCGGTACCAGCTGCAACACGCTCTGCGGAAGAGGTCTTGGTAGCCAGAGTAGCGCCCATTACGGATGCCAGAGCAGAACCTTTCAGCTTCACTACAGGGGGAATGGTAGGATCTTTCATGATCCAGAAGATAGCATTAACGGGAGCATCGATCTTGTCAACGCGGTTGGGAGACCACAGTTTGGACTTGATTGCACGGCCGTTACCGTTACGGATATCTTCGGTTACCAGCTGAATCTTGCCGTCTTCGTCCATAGTTGCGGAGCAGTTCTGAGCGGTAAGCAGGTATTCGTTATCAGCACAGCCGGTAGGATAGTCAGCAGTCTTATCGAAGTAAGTAGGCTCTAATGCTACGGAAGCACAGGTATCGGTGTTGATGATGAAAGCATCGTCGTGAAGAACTTTGATTTCATACTTGCCGCCGTGCTTAGCGTGGGTCAGGGTGGACTTACCGGATCCGGACAGACCGTATACGGAAGCAACGAACTTGGAGCCGTCTTCCAGGATGTATTCCTTCTGGCCGCCGTGGCAAGCTGCATAACCGTTTCTGTTAGCAAGTGCCCAAGCCATGGTCAGGGTGCCCTTCTTGTGTTCGCCGAAGTACTTCATACCAAGGATTGCTGCGCAGTTCTGGTTGGTATCGAAGTAGCACAGGGTAAGAGGATCACTTAAGCAGCTGTAGTCAACGTCAGGAGCTTCATGAGGTGCCCACTGGGGATCGGAGAAGATGTAGATATCAGGCTCGTTGCCATTGCCAACGGGCTTGGAGTTCTTGTACATCTTGTTGTAGCAGTCGCTCATATACTGGAAGTTGATCATCCAGTTGTAAAGCAGGTTCTCTTCTCCTTCGGGAATGAGCAGATGTGCCTTAACCATGAATTCAGGATCAAGACCTACATAGCAGGTTGCATGATACATGGTTTTCCAGCGGGTTTCGTAGATAGCGTCCATAACTACCTTGTCCAGCTTCTTCTCATCTACGCCGGGTTCGCCTTTGATACGACGAGCTGCTGCATAACGGCCGGTTACTGCGCCATCGTTGAACAGCAGAACCTTAGCGTCTTTTTCAAGGCCGAACAGTTCGCCATCTTTAACAGGCATATCGGTAACAACGGTACCGGGAGAGTTCTTTGCTAACTCATATGCTTCTTTTAAGGTGTTAACCTTAACTACGTTATTACCATAGAAAGCAGCTTCAATGATAGAACGTGTGGTAGAGAAACCGGGCTTGCCAGCGCCAATTTCGCTAATGGGGTAATAAGCTTTTGTAGACATTATTACGTCCTCCTCCTAAATTGTGGGTGTATAGTTTCCACCGACTCCGCCGTTCATTGGAGCGGGTGCGGTTTGACATATTTATGTACGGGCAAAAAACCATCGTACACCAGATACATTATCGCAAAAGACGCTTCAAAAGTCAACATTTACCTTTTGCGTTTTTATAAAGATTTCATAAGGAATCTTTTTTTTACAGTCAAATATTTCTCGCTGCAACGGCAAGCCACTCTGCTTCTTCTTTATTTAAATAAGGAGTGATCTTCTCTCTTACCTGTGTATGATAAGCATTCAACCTTGCAATATCTCTCGCGCTCATCATGGAAACATCAATGGCATCCAGATCAATGGGGGCAAAAGTCAGATTTTCAAAGTACATAAACTGTCCGTATTCGTTCTTCTCACCTTTTCTGACCACCAGAACATTCTCCGTACGGATACCGTGGCTGCCTTCCACATAAACTCCTGGTTCATTGGTCATAGTCATGCCTTCTTCAAGTACGGCTTCCTTTACGCCTTCTGCATATTTCCAGCGCATACCCTGGGGACCTTCATGTACATTTAAAATATAGCCGATACCGTGACCGGTTCCGCAGCGATAATCGATATTCATATCCCAAAGCGGACCTCTTGCCAGAATATCCAGATTTCTGCCTGCACAGCCATGTAAAAATCTTGCATCAGAAAGAGCAAGCATACCCATCGCAACAGCTGTAAAATGGGTTTTGATCTCATCGCTGACAGGGCCCAGTGCGATGGTTCTTGTAACGTCCGTAGTTCCTCCCAGATACTGTCCGCCGGAATCAACCAGATAAAGACCTTCCGGCGCAAGCTCCAGATCATGTTCGGGCGTTGCGCTGTAATGCATCATAGCCGCATCTTCTCTGTAGGCACTGATCGTAGGGAATGAAAGATCCAGATAGCCATCCACGCAGCTTCTTAAATGATCCAGATGTGCTGCCGCGCTCATTTCAGTGATCTTAATCTTACCCACATTCTGTTTGAGCCAGTAAATAAACTTGCATAATGCAGCGGAATCTTTCAGATAAGCCTCTCTCATCATGGCAACTTCCGTATCATTTTTGCATGCTTTCATCAGATTGGTAGGATTTGCGGCATCAATGATCTCAGCCTTCTCTCCCAGCATTTTATAAAAGGCATAAGTAGTGGAACCAAGCTCACATAAAACCAAACCGCTTACCTGTTCCTGAATAAATGCAGAAACTTCAAAATAATCATGAAGCGTCACATCATACTTCTTTGCATAGGCAGCAAATTCTTCTGTTACTGCACCGTTTTGCACAAACAGATGGCAGCTATCCTTTGTCACATAAGCATAGGAAAATGCAACAGGATTACAGGAAATATCTTTTCCGCGGATATTAAACAGCCACATGATCTCGTCAAGTCTGCTCAGAAAATGACCGTCTGCATTCTTTTCGTTCATTTTCTCTCTGAGGCGGGCAATCTTATCTCCTGCAGTTTCTCCGCAGATTTCCTCATCCAGAACCATAACCGGATTGCAGGGAAGCTTGGGGCGGTCAGTCCAGATCTGTCCTGCAAGATCTTTGTCATATACAATCTTAATTTCCTGATCGGAAAGCGTTTTTTCCAGGTTCTTACCGGTCGCGGTATCTACAACTTTACCGTCAAAACCAAGGATCTGACCCTTTTCCATGCTTGCCTTCAGATATTCTTCTCTTGTGGGCACACCTTCCTGGCCGGCGCGGTACAAAGTCACACCGGTTCCTTCCAGTTCTTTTTCCGCCTGAATAAAATATCTGCCGTCAGTCCAAAGACCTGCCTCTTTTGCACCCACGATCAGAATACCGCTGGAGCCTGAAAAATTACTGAAAAACTGGCGTGTTTTGAAATGATCATCCACATATTCGGAACCGTGATAATCCCCTGTGGGAATCATGTAAAAATCGATCCCGTTTTCCTGCATCGCGTTGCGAAGCGCAGAAAGCCTGTTTTTAATGATTTGGTTTTCCATAGTTTTGTATCCTCTTTAATTTTATGATTTTGGGTTCAATAGGCATTGGTTTCCTTGCCAGCCAGAATCTGCACCGCACTGGAAGTACCGATTCTGTCACAGCCAAGCGCAAGAAAATCTTCCAGATCCTTTATTGTTCTGACGCCGCCTGCCGCTTTGATCTTTACTTTTGGTCCAATATGCTCCTTAAATAAGATCACATCTTCCTTTGTCGCACCGCCTGTTCCAAATCCGGTGGAGGTTTTGATATAGTCTGCACCGGCATTGGTGACTGCATGACACATGGCGATTTTTTCTTCTTCCGTTAAATAACAGGTCTCGATGATCACCTTTAAAATATGATCACCGCAGGCTGTTTTCAAGGTTTTTATCTCTTCTTCCACCTTATCAAAGAAATGATTTTTGACATCGCTGATATTGACTACCATATCGATCTCATTTGCGCCGTCTTTAAGCGCTTCCTTTATCTCTGTTACTTTGGCAGCGGTTGTGCTGTAGCCCAGCGGAAAACCGACAACAGTACAGATATTCAGCTGCGGCCATTTTTTGTGCACGTGGGCAATATAAGCCGGCGGAATACAGACAGATGCTGTCTGATATGTAACAGCTTCTTCACAAAGTTTTTCCAGATCTGCCCATACCGCAAAGGGCTTTAACTGCGTGTGGTCTATATGTTTTAAAATTTCATGTCTGTCCATAAAAAAACCTCCAGTTAAATTTATATTACATCATGTTGATTCAGAAAACAATGTCCTATTTTTTTCTTGTAAAATATACCCATTATGTGTTAAAATACGTACTAAGTTTTTTTGTATTGCAAGGAGGACTGCTTATGTATCAGCACAGTTCAATCAATTATTCAGAAATCACACCGGAACTGGTTCTTCTCTCCCGCTATTGTGAGTCTGCAGGCGATGTGGATCCGGAACTTTATACCAAATATGATGTAAAAAGAGGCCTGCGCGATCTCAACGGCAAAGGCGTACTGACCGGTCTTACCAACATTTCCGATGTAAGAGCATCCATTGATGTCAACGGAGAACGTATTCCCACCGACGGAAAGCTTTTTTACCGCGGCTACAATGTGGAAGATCTGATCAACGGGTTTTCTGCTGACCACCGTTTCGGTTTTGAAGAGATCACCTATCTTCTTTTATTTGACCGCCTTCCCAACAAGGCAGAACTGGCTTCTTTCACTGAGCTTTTAGCACACTACCGAAGCCTTCCCACCAGCTTTGTACGTGACATCATCATGAAAGCACCCAGTAAAGATATGATGAATACGCTGGCAAGAAGTATTCTGACTCTTTATTCCTATGATGACAGGGCAGATGATGTATCCCTGCCCAATGTACTACGTCAGTGCCTGCAGCTGATCAGCATGTGTCCGCTGCTTTCCATTTACGGTTATCAGGCATACAGCCATTACCATGACGGCAACAGCTTATACATTCACCCGCCCAAACCGGAGCTTTCCATGGCCGAAAATATCCTGCATATTCTTCGTCCTGACGGTAATTTCACTGAACTGGAAGCACGGATTCTGGATATCGCCCTGATCTTACATATGGAACACGGCGGCGGTAATAACTCTACCTTTACTACCCGTGTTGTCACTTCCACTCTGTCTGATACCTACTCTGTTATGGCAGCAGCCATCGGCTCCTTAAAAGGTCCCCGTCACGGCGGTGCCAATATCAAAGTAGTGAAGATGTTTGAAGACATGAAAAAGGAAGTCAAGGACTGGAAAGATGACGAAGAAATCTCCAATTATCTTTCCCGCCTTCTTAATAAAGATGCCTTTGACCGTGCCGGTCTGATTTACGGTGTAGGCCATGCGGTTTATTCCAAATCTGACCCGCGTGCTGTTATTTTCAAAAGCTATGTAGAAGAACTTTCCAAAGAAAAAGGGCTTCATGATGAGTTTGAACTCTACAACCGCGTGGAATCACTGGCACCCAGTGTCATTGCTGATGTCCGCAAGATGTACAAAGGCGTCAGCGTCAACGTAGACTTCTATTCCGGTTTTGTATACAGAATGCTGGGACTTCCGATGGAGCTTTTCACTCCTATCTTTGCTATCGCCCGTATGTCCGGCTGGAGTGCACACCGCTTAGAAGAGCTGGCAGCCAACTCCAAGATCATCCGTCCTGCATACATGACACTCTGTGAAGACAGAGAATATACAGAACTTCGCTCCAGAAAATAAAACGTATTTTTAAAAAGCAAAAGCAAAAAAACCGCTGCCGGATCTTCAAATCCCCTGCAGCGGTTTTTATATTCGCGGTTTTCATGCCCGCGTCTTTTTGTTCACATTTTTACAAATTCAGAAACTCTTCCACCATCTGTTTCATTTCTTCTTTTTTACATACTTTTGTATGCAGCACAGGTGCTGTTCTGATCTCCTCGATAGCTTCCGGAACAGATACATTGGAAATTGCAGACAAAGCGTCCACCAACGCGAAATCTTCCTGCATTTCATACGCCTGATCAATAGCAGTCATGACACTTCTGGTAAATTTAAAAGGACTTGCCGTGGATGCGATCAGGGTTATGTTCTCATCTTTGGTTTCCTCCACATATTTGTCATATACAACGGATGCAACCGCTGTATGAGTATCGATCACATAGCCTGTATCCTCATAAAGATTTTTGATCTTAGCCGCACATTCTGCCTGTGATGCGCAATTTCCATAAAAATCATTCTGAATTTCTGCTAAAAGCGCAGATGCACAGTATGTTCCCTGCTCTTTTAACTGATCCATAAACTGTGCATTCTTCTGTGCATCGTTTCCGCAGACTCTGTATAACAGACGCTCCAGATTGCTGGAGATCAGAATATCCATGGACGGTGAACTGGTCAGAATAAATTCCCGGTTTCTGTCATAAACACCTGTCTGCATAAAGTCCACCAAAACTTTGTTTTCATTGGAGGCACAGATTAACTTTGCGACAGGCAGTCCCATTTGTTTTGCATAAAAAGCTGCAAGAATATTGCCGAAATTACCGGTAGGCACAACAATGTTGATCTTCTGTCCTTCTGCAATACGTTCTTCCTTTAAAAGCTGTCCGTATGCGTACACATAATAGACGATCTGCGGTACAAGACGTCCGATATTAATGGAATTGGCAGAAGAAAACTGATATCCTTTTTGTGCCATGTGTTCAGCCAGTTTTTGATCTCCAAACAGCTTTTTGACACCGCTTTGGGCATCGTCAAAATTGCCTTCAATGCCGATCACAGAAACATTTCTTCCCTTTTGTGTTACCATCTGTTTTTCCTGTACCGGACTGACTCCGTTTTTGGGATAAAACACCATGATTTTAGTTCCATCCACATCGGCAAAACCTGCCAAAGCTGCCTTTCCGGTATCACCGGATGTAGCAGTCAGAATGACGATTTCATTCTCAGCTTTATTCTTGCGGGCAGCCGTGATCATCAGATGCGGAAGCACAGAAAGTGCCATATCTTTAAATGCAATCGTCTTTCCGTGAAACAGTTCCAGGTAATAAGCGCCTTTTGCCTGTACCAGTGAAACAATCTGCTCTGTATCGAATTTTTCATCGTAGGCATTCCGGATGCAGTTTCTTAATTCTTCCTCTGTAAAATCAGTCAATAACAGCTTCATAACCTCATATGCTGTATCCTGATAGGAAAGCATTGACATCTCCTGCAGGGTTTTATCAAATGCAGGAATCCGTTCAGGCACAAACAGACCTCCGTCTTGTGCCAATCCCTGCAGGATTGCCTGTGACGCTGTCACTTTTTGTCCGTTTCCACGGGTACTGCTGTATAAAATTTCCATAATATTTCTCCTCGTTTTCAGTTATCAGTATTCCTTGCCTGCAAGGATTTCCTTATAATCCTGAAGATTTTTTCTTAAAAGTGCAGGTGTATCCAGATGATACGGGCACTTGGTTTTGCATCTGCCGCAATCCAGACATTTTTCAATCTGCATCATTTTTTCCTGCATCTGAGGTGTCAGCTGTGCATCAGAAGGCGCTCTTCTGATCATCAGTGACATACGTGCACAGTTATTGATCTCAATTCCGGCAGGACAAGGCATGCAATAACCGCATCCTCTGCAGAATTCGCCCAGAAGTTCTTTTCTGTCGTTTTCAATCAGCTGTGCAAGCTCTGCATTCATTACAGGAGGATTTTCAATATAAGATAAGAATTCGTCAAGTTCTCTCTCACGCTGTACGCCCCAGATCGGCAGTACATTATCATACTGTGCGATATA
Organism: Lachnospiraceae bacterium; assembly: GCA_017500935.1. Lineage (GTDB taxonomy): Bacteria > Bacillota > Clostridia > Lachnospirales > Lachnospiraceae > Gallintestinimicrobium. Next base: position 27,441 of record JAFVXW010000049.1, on the reverse strand, counting down.
AGCATAGGCTGCTGCAGAATTTGTGATCAGACCGCCTGCCAGCGCTTTCATGGCAATAAAACCAATATTGGCTTCTTTGCACATTTTCACCAGTTTGATTTCCTCTTCAGCTGCCAGATAGCTGAAAGGAAACTGTAAAGTATCGTACAGTCCGCTGACAATGGCTTCTTTTGCCACCTGCAGTCTGTGATTTGTGATACCGATATGACGGATCTTACCCTGTTCTTTCGCTTTCAGCATACATTCATACACACCGCTGCCATCCAGCAAAGTAGGACAAAATGCCGGGTTGTGGAACTGATAAAGGTCCAGATAATCTGTTTTTAAATTGGTAAGTGTGGTGTCCAGATCTTTCCAAAAGCCTTCCGGTGTCACAGCAGCTGTTTTGGATGCAATATAAATCTTGTCACGCATTTCAGAAAATGCAAGACCCAGTTTATGCTCACTGTCCGTGTAAAAACGTGCGGTATCAAAAAAGGTAATACCACTGTCATATGCTTTTTTCAAAAGATAAACTGCTTCCTGATCGCTGATTCTCTGGATAGGCAGCGCGCCAAAACCGTTTTTATTGGTCACAATGCCGGTTCTTCCTAATGTAATTGTTTCCATTTTCATTATCTCCTTTTCTAATTCTGCTTTCAGTGAGCCTGAATGGATTTCTTGGGACATTTCTGTTCACAGATGCCGCAGCCCTGACATTTTTCAGGATCGATGGATGCACAGAAACTTTCCACGGTCACTGCCTCATGAGGACAGTTTTTCTTACAGATACCGCAGCCGATACAGCCGACACTGCAGGCTTTCATGGTATCAACACCTTTTTGTTTTGAACTGCATGCCACCATATAAGGAGCATCATAAGGAATCAGGCTGATCAGATGCTTAGGACATACTTCCACACATTTGCCGCAGGCCTTACAGGCATCTTTATCTACAACCGCAACACCATCCACTACATGGATCGCATCGAACGGACATACCTTCACGCAGCTTCCGTAACCAAGGCAGCCGTATTCACAGCTTTTTGCACCGCCATTTGGAACAAAGGAAAGCATACGGCAATCTTCGATACCGGTATAAGCATAATCAACACCTGCTTTGTCACAGGTTCCCTGACATGCCACATACGCTGTTTTTTTAGTACCTGCCACTTCTTCCACACCCATAATGCCAGCTATTACTTTTCCGGTCTCCTCACCGCCTACCGGGCAGGCATTAACCGGCGCTTCTCCTTTTGCGATGGCAGATGCCAGTCCGGCACAACCGGGGAATCCACATCCGCCGCAGTTATTTCCGGGCAGCGCATTTAAAACCGCTTCTTCTTTTTCATCTGCTTCCACATGGAAACGGATTCCTGCAGCTCCAAGAAACACGCCTATGAAAAGTCCAACGATTCCCACGATCAGCATCGCTGTTAAAATTGTTGTAATCATCTATGTACCTCCTGTTACAGTCCGGAAAAGCCGCAGAATGCAATGGCCATCAGTCCTGCAGTAATAAGTACAATAGGCATTCCCTTAAAGGATTCGGGAACATCATTGTACTCCATTTTTTCCCGGATTCCGGCAAGGATAATGATCGCAATGGTAAATCCCAGTGCAGTTGCAAATCCATTGACCATACCGGTGAAAATTCCATATTCCTTCTGTACATTGGTCAGTGCAACACCAAGAACTGCACAGTTTGTGGTGATCAGCGGAAGGTACACACCCAATGCCTCATACAGCGTTTTCATATATTTTTTGAGAAACATTTCCACAAACTGTACCAATGCTGCAATCACCAGAATAAATACGATGGTCTGCAGATATTCAATATTTAAAGGTACCAAAATAAACTGGAAAATTGCGCCTGTCACACCGCTTGCAAGTGTGATGACAAAAATAACGGCAGTTCCCATACCGGCAGCTGTTTCCACCTTTTTGGAAACACCCAGGAAAGGACATAATCCCAGAAACTGGCTCAAAACAACATTGCTTACAAGTGCAGAACTCAACATTAAAAGGAGCAGCTCTCTTACCTGATCAAACATTTATTTCTCCTCCTTTTCCTTACACTTTTGTCCACAGTTCATACAGTCATGGGCACATCCGGACTGAATTTTGGACATGTCTTTTCCTTTTTTCTCACCGTTTATCTTAATCTTATTCTGGACAGCGGTTAAGCATGCCAGAACAAAGAATGCGCCCGGTGCCATTACAAAGATAGAAAAAGGAACATAAGATGCCGGCATCACTCTAAATCCGAAGATTTCTCCTGCTCCCAGCAGTTCTCTGACTGCACCGATACAGGTCAGTGCGACGGAAAAGCCCAGACCCATACCAATTCCGTCAAATAAAGACAAAATCACGGAACTTTTGGAGGCATAGCTTTCCGCACGGCCCAGAATGATACAGTTTACTACGATTAGGGGAATATAAATACCCAGTGCTTCATACAGGGAAGGCAAAAAGCCCTGCAAAAGAAGCTGCATCACGGTAACAAATGTAGCAATAATAACGATATACGCAGGAATTCTGACCTTATCCGGAATGATACTGCGCATTGCAGAAATGATCATATTGCTCAGTGCAAGTACCACCATGGTTGTAAGCCCCATGCCAAGACCGTTGACCGCAGAAGTGGTCACAGCAAGAGTAGGACACATACCCAGCATCAGAACAAAGGTGGGGTTTTCTTTGACTATACCATTATATAGTCTTTCTGTAATACCTGATTTGTGATTCATTTTCAGACACCTCCTTCTTAATTCAGTTCATCTGTCAGCATCTGCTGAAAATACAGAATACCGGCATTGACACCGTTTGTCAGAGCATCTGAAGTTATGGTAGCACCGGAAATTGCCTGAATTTCTGTATCAGCCTGCGCCCCGGTTTTGGTTACAACAAGAGGATATGCGTTTTTCTGTGCATACTGAGGTACTAAAACTTCCTCTGCCTGCATGCCAAGTCCCGGAGTTTCTCCTATTTCCAGTAAAGAAATGCCATTTACAGCTCCGTCACTGTTTATACCGATCGTAAAGCGGATATCGCCGCCATATCCTTCATGAGAAGCAACTGTCAATACATAGCCGATCACCGCACCGTCTGCATCATATGCTGCCTGATAACTTTCCACGGTATTGCCGTTTAAGCCGTTGTCAGTAAGCAGCTGACTGGTCTTTTCTTCATCCGGCAGTTTCTGTTCTGAAAAAGAAGCTGCCTGTGCAAATACTTCTTTGCATGCATTTTCCAAAGCCAATGCCTGCTGTTTTTCAATAGGTTCTTTTGTGATCTGATATACCGCGCCAAGAAGCATACCAGAAACCAGCGTAATGGCAAACAGAATCAACGCATCTTTCATCATATTTTTCATCTGCGTTTTCCTCCTCTTCCAAAAGCTGTGGGCATTGTGTACTTTTCAATCAACGGCACAAGGAGGTTGCCGATAATGATCGCATAGGAAACACCTTCTGCGCTGCCGCCGAAAATACGCAGCACAGCTGTCATGAATCCAAGCAGCACACCGTAAAGATACTGTCCTTTTAGTGTGATCGGTCTTGTCACATAATCAGTTGCCATAAAGAAAGCACCAAGCATCAGACCGCCGCCCGCAAGATGTGCCCTGATAAAGTTAAAATCCACACCTTTGCCCTGGACTGCAGAAAACAGTACCAGAAATACCACAAAGGAAACAATATAGGAGCCGGGAACTTTCAGGTCGATCACACCGCAAAGGATCAGAAAACATGCACCGATCAGAATTGCGATCATACTTGTCTCACCGATGGTGCCCGGAATCTTACCGATTACCATATCAAAAACAGATACATTTTCACCTGCTTTTAACATTGCAAGCGGTGTTGCTCCTGAATAAGCATCACAGGAAAAATCAGTCATCAGTGAGGTAAAGGAAAGAAGCAGAAAGCATCTGCCGCCGAGCGCAGGATTCATAAAATTCTGTCCAAGACCGCCAAAAAGCATTTTCACTACAAGAATTGCAAAAACACTTCCCACAACCGGAATCCACCACGGTACGGAAACAGGAAGATTCAGCGCCAGCAAAAGGCCGGTAACAACCGCAGAGAGATCTGCGATCGTATTTTTTCTTTTACATCCTTTTTCAAATAAAAATTCAGTGCCTACTGCAGCCACAATCGCAAGAACAACGATCAGCGCAGCTTTCATTCCAAAGTTCCAGATACCAAATAAAGTGGCAGGCAATAATGCCAGAATCACTTTCAGCATGATACTTTTGGTCGTATCTTTATCCCGGACATGCGGGTTTGAAGAAACCTTCATCATTTCATCCATGGATCACACCCCCTGCTTTTTCTTTTTTTCAGCCAGAACGATTTTTCTTGCTGACTTGATGGCCTGTGTCAAAGGTCTTTTTGCAGGACAAATATAGCTGCAGCATCCGCATTCACAGCATTCAAGACCGTCATATTTTTCAAATTTTTCAAGATCGTATCTTTCTGCATATTCTGCAAGAAGTTTGGGGACTACTCTTCCCGGGCAAACCTCTGCACATCTTCCGCAGTTAATGCAGGCAGAAGGTTCACATGCGGACACTTCGTCTTTTATCATGCATAAAAGTGCAGAAGCTGTTTTGGTTGTAGGCACCTGCAGATCAAAGATCGCAAATCCCATCATAGGACCGCCGGATACGATTTTTTCGGGTTTGGTTACAAAACCGCCTGCTTCATCCACCAGTTCCTTATAACTGGTTCCGATACGTACCATAAAGTTCTGAGGCTCTTTGATAGCATCTCCGGTAACTGTCACAATACGGTTCATCAGAGGCTTACCTTCACGGACAGCACGGTTAACGGCAACAATGGTATCCACGTTGTCAACAACACAGCCTGCATCTGCAGGAAGCATGGAGGAGTTGATGCTTCTTTTTGTAACTGCATAGATCAGATGTCTCTCAGATCCCTGAGGATACTTAGTATGTAAAGCAGCTACACTGATCTTATCTTCGGATTTGGTTTTTTCTTTCAAAATACGGATTGCTTCAGGCTTATTATCTTCAACTGCCAGAATTGCCCTGGCATTCGGGAATAACTGCAGCATTACCTTAAGACCGTCGATGAGTTTTTCCGGTTCTTCGATCATTCTGCGGTAATCAGAGGTCAGATAAGGTTCACATTCCGCACAGTTTGCGATCACATATTCAATTTTTTCAGGCTCTTTGGGAGAAAGCTTAACATGAGTCGGAAATCCAGCTCCGCCCATGCCGACAACACCGGCCTCTTTGATCGCCGTAATGATCTCTTCACGAGTCATATCTGCCAGCTCTTTCACCGGTGCATATTCAACTTCTTCATACTGATGATCGTTTTCGATCACAATGCTCATCACATTGTCTCCTGTCACAACGCGTCTGGGCTCAATGGCTTTAACGGTACCTGAAACAGATGAAAATACAGAAGCAGATACAAAACCTTTTGCCTGCGCGATCTTCTGCCCTGCCAGTACACGATCACCTTTTTTCACAACAGCTTCTGCCGGTGCTCCTATGTGCTGTGACAAGGGATATACCAGATCACCTTTGGGCAGCACGGAACGGATGGGCTTATTCATCGAAAGGGCTTTTCCGTCATTTGGATGAATCCCGCCAACAAATGTCTTTTTAAACATATATATTCCTTCCTTCTTTTCAATTACATTTAAAATTAAATATATATTACTATTTTTTCCTCCATTTTACTACAGTAAATATCAAAAATATGATATAGTATTTTTTATGAAGACTATAACAAATATCATCCCCAACGAAAAAACTGCATATTTTCATACTCTTTTCCCCAATCCTTCACAGGTTCTTCTTTTTGATATAGAGACCACCGGTCTTTCCCCCAAAACAGCATCCCTGTATCTGATTGGCTGTGCCTGTTTTAAAGACGGCACTTGGTACTGCCGTCAGTTTTTTGCATCCACACCTTCATCCGAAAAAGAGATTTTAAGCGAATTTTGTTCTTTTGCCCGAAACTTTTCCTGCCTGGTTACTTTTAACGGTACTACCTTCGACATTCCGTTCATACAGGCAAAATGCAAAAAATACGGTCTTCCTGATTTTTCTTTTCAGGATTATCATGACATGTACCGCATGATACGCCCCTACAAAAATCTTCTTCATCTGCCCGGCTGCCGTCAAAAACAGCTGGAGGAATATATCGGACTCTACCGAGAAGATCCTTTTACAGGTCAGGAGCTGATCAGTCTTTATGAACAGTACGGACAAAAACCGGAGGAAGATCTTTTAAAGACATTACTTCTTCACAATTTTGAAGACATCCAGGGTATGCTGGAGCTTTCCTGTATCACAGCCATACCTCGTCTATTTACAGACCACGCCTTTATAGTCGAAAACGGCAGTCTGCAGACAGTCTCCGATGCCTTTGGCCAAACAAAAACTGAACTTACCATTTCCATTCAATTACAGTTCCCTCTGCCTGCACCACTTTCCTGCCGGACAGCAGATACCGGATATGGTTTCAGCTTTTTCTCGGCTCATAAGCATCAGGCTCTCTTAAAAATACCGGTGTTTAACGGTGAACTGAAATTTTTCTTCAAAGATTATAAAAATTACTCTTATTTACCCCTTGAAGATCAGGCGGTTCATAAGTCTGTGGCAGTCTTTGTCGATAAAACACGCCGTATGCCTGCAACAGCTGCCAACTGCTATATCAGAAAAACCGGCATGTTTGTTCCCGCACATAAAGAGCTTCCGGACAGTATCAACCGCTTTTACCCGGAATACAAATCAAAACTGGTGTATCTTGAAGTCAATGAAGAGTTTCTTTCTGATTCAGAGCTTTTGAAATGCTATGTTTCTTCACTCTTAAAGCAAATGAATTAATCACTTTAAAAAATGTGTTCTATGCATATACTTGTGCGCGCAAAAAAACCTGTCGGTCTGCACCGACAGGTTTTTGTTCTCATTAATTATTCAGCATCTTCAGCGATAACTGCATCGATATCTACAGCTACTACATCGCCTTCTTCAGCTTTCTTTTCAGGAACCATCATAGCTTTTACGCTCAGGCTGATCTTCTTGTCAGCTTCGTTGAAATCTACCACCTTAGCAGTGATCTCATCGCCAACCTTTAATACATCAGCGGGCTTTTCGATGTGTTCTTTGGAGATCTGGGATACATGAAGCAGTGCATCGATACCAGCTTCAAGTTCAACGAATGCGCCGAAATCGGTCATTCTTGCAACTTTACCGGTTACTACATTGCCTACTGCATACTTGATATCTGCATCTTTCCAAGGGTTAGCATCTTCAAACTTTAAGCTAAGCGCAATCTTGTTGCCGTTGATCTCTTTGATCAGAACGTTAAGCTTTTCGCCAACCTTGAATACTTTCTTGGGATGTTCGATTCTGCCCCAGGACATTTCAGAAATGTGAAGCAGACCGTCAGCGCCGCCCAGATCGATGAATGCACCGAAATCGGTAACGTTCTTAACAGTACCTTCTACTACATCGCCTTCTTTGATTCTTTCAAAGAGAGCTGCCTGCAGTTCAGCTTTCTTAGCAACGATGAGCTGCTTGCGATCGCCGATGTATCTTCTTCTCTTAGGATTGTATTCGCTGATTACGAATTCGATATCCTGATCTGCATACTTGGTAAGATCCTTCTCATAAGTATCAGAAACAAGGCTTGCAGGGATAAAGATTCTTACTTCTTCTACTACTACGATAAGACCGCCGTCCAGAACCTGTGCAACTTTTGCGGTAAGCACTTCTTTGTTGTTGAAAGCTTCTTCGATTCTCTTGTTGCCTCTGTCTGCAGCAAGTCTCTTATAGGTCAAAAGAACCTGGCCTTCGCCATCGTTAACCTTGAGAACCTTAACCTCAAGGGTGTCACCGATCTTAACAACGGTGGTAAGATCAACGCTGTTATCGTTGGTGTATTCGCTCTTGGTCAGAATACCGTCGGATTTATATCCAATGTTCAGTACGATTTCTTCGGGCTTAACATCGATGACTGTACCTTCGACTACCTCTCCTGCATGTATTGTTTTCAGTGATGCGTCCAGCATCTGTTCAAAAGTTAATTCGGACATAATTTTGAACCTCCTCGATGATTTTATTCGGGGTAGATGCCCCGGCTGTAATACCCACTAGTCGGACAGATTTAGGTAGTTCTAAATGCAAGTCATCCAGTGTCTGTATAAAATAGGTGTTGGCACATTCCCTGCTGCAGATCTCATACAATTTTCTTGTATTCGAACTGTGCTTTCCACCTATTATTATCATGGCATCAACTTTGGCCGCGATTTCACGTGCCTCTGTTTGTCTTTCCTCTGTTGCGTTACAGATAGTATTCACAACACTAATATCATACCCTCTTTTGCTGAAAATTTCAACTAATTCTTTAAATTTATTGTAATTAAATGTCGTCTGTGAAACAATGCATACTTCCTTATCTTTGTCAAATGCCACAGATTCAATTTCTTCCTTTGTTTCGGCAACTTTTGTCACTCCGACAGACCATCCCATAATGCCTTCGACTTCCGGATGTCCTGCATTTCCGATGATAAGGATCTGTTTCCCTGCTTTACTTTCTTTTTCCACGATTTTATGGATTCGCTTTACAAAAGGACAGGTGGCATCCACACAGCTGCGTCCCTCCTGTTCGATCAGCTCCTGCACCTGTTTTGAAACGCCGTGAGATCTGATCACCACAGTTGCTTCTTTAATAGAAGAAAGCTCCTCTGTATCTTCGATCACGGATACGCCCTTTTCTTCAAGATCCTGCACAACCTGTTCATTGTGGATGATCGGACCATACGTATAGATACAGTCATTTCCTTCCGTCAGTTCATACACTTTATCAACAGCACGTTTGACACCAAAGCAAAAGCCTGCGCTCTTTGCTACGATCACTTCCATATCAGACAATCCTTTCCCGTTATCTCAAAAACAGCCATTTTTCTTTGCGATATCCATGATGGTATTTATCACTTCTTCCACGTTCATATCAGAGGTATCCACCAAAACTGCATCATCAGCCTGTTTTAAAGGAGAAATATCTCTGTTCATATCTCTTTCATCTCGAATCCGGATTTCCTCTGCAACTTTGCCAAGGTCGGCATTTTCTCCTTTGGCGATCAGTTCGTCATATCTTCTCTTTGCTCTTACTTCCACACTGGCCGTCAGATAAATCTTGACTGTTGCATTTGGCAAAACACAGGTTCCGATATCTCTGCCGTCCATGATTATATCCGTCGTGGAGGCCAGCTTCTGCTGCAGTTCCACCAGTTTTTTTCTTACATCGGGATTCACAGAAGTAACGGAGGCCATCTCGCCCACCTGCTGTGTGCGGATCTGACCATTGACATTCTCGCCATTAAGCCATACGATCTGTCCTTCTTCTTCATAGGTTACGGTAATATCCGCTTCCTGACATTTTTCAGAAATCGCTTTGCTGTCATGCATGGACACACCGCTTTTTACAATAAACAGTGCCATTGCCCGATACATCGCCCCGGTATCCACATAATGACATCCCATTCTGTTGGAGATTTCTTTTGCTATGGTACTTTTTCCTGCACCGGCAGGACCGTCTATTGCAATACTGTAACTCATATTTTAACCTCTTTTTTCTTATTATAATGAAAAACTGCCTGCCGCCGTTTTAACAGCTTTCGCCTGCCAGATGTCCGGTTGACCATGCGATCTGCAGATTAAATCCGCCTGTAAGCGCATCCACATCCAGAATCTCTCCTGCAAAATAAAGACCCTGCACAAGTTTGGATTCCATGGTAGACGGATTTACTTCTTTTACCGCAATCCCGCCCTGGGTAATGATCGCTTCCTTAAAATCTCTGGTACCAGTGATCGTCATAGGCAGATTTTTGATCAGATGCACAAAAGCATGTCTTTCTTCTCTGGAAATCTCATTTACCTTCTTTTCCGGATCTATACCGGAAAGACTTATCATAACCGGGATCAGTTTGGAAGGAAACAGACCGTCAACGGCATTTTTAAACTGCTTGTTGATATTCTCTTCAAATTCCCTCAGGATACGCTTGTCTAACTGTTCAAAGGAAAGAGCCGGTTTTAAGTCCAGATAATACTTTGCCTTCGCTGTCTGATCTTTCTTTTTGTTTTTTCTCTTGCGCATTGCAGACGCATAATAACTGCTTGCAGACAAAACCAAAGGACCGCTGATGCCAAAATGTGTAAAAAGCATTTCTCCAAAACCGGAGTAAATCTCTTTTCCATCCACAAAGAGCTTTCCTTCTACATTCTTCAGTGCAAGTCCCATCAGGGAGGTACACCATGTCTCTTCTATTTCAAAGGGAACAAGTGCAGGCACGCATTCCATGCAGCTGTGTCCCAGCTTTTCTGCCATCTTCATGCCTTCCCCGTCTGAACCTGTTGACGCATAGGAAAGGCCGCCGGTTGCAAGAATGACACAGTCTGCAGAAATCTTTTTCCCATCATGCAGAAGCACACCATCGACTCTTCCGGTCAACGCATCCCGTGTGATCTCTTTGACCCTTGTCTGCAGGTAAATCCTTACTCCGCGTTCTTTTAATACTTTCTCAAAGGCCCTGATCACATCAGAAGAATGGTCTGTCACAGGAAATACCCTATCGCCTCGTTCTGTTTTCAGACGGCATCCTGCTTCTTCCAGAAAAGAACAGATTGCCTGATTGTCATAACCGTAAATGGCGCTGTATAAAAATTTAGAATTGGTGATGATATTACCAAAAAGATCTTCTATTTCGCACGCATTAGTTACATTACAGCGCCCTTTTCCGGTGATGAATACCTTTTTTCCCAGCTTTTCATTTTTTTCAAAAAGCATCACCTGATGTCCGTTTGCCGCTGCTGTTGCCGCTGCCATCATACCGGCTGCTCCGCCGCCGATTACTGCAATTTTCTTACTCATCTATTTTTTCATCCAATTCCATACCGGTTTCATCCTTTTCAAAGGGATTGACCAGCATAGTCTCCTCATTCATAAAATTAATCTCGTCGTTTAAGTATACCTGATAATTATTCCACGCTTCTTCCAACATCTGCAGATTCTGCTTCACCTGATCAGGATGTTTTAAGCAGATTGCTACGATCAGCGCATTGATGACAGACAGGGGAGCTACCAGAGAATCCACTATGGAAACCATGTCACTTCTTGCCAGCAGATTGCAGGAAGAATACAGATTCATGGGGGAATGCGCGCTGTCCGTGATCGTGATCACCTTCGCACTTCTGTCATTGGCAAATTCCATCGCCTTTAGGGTACGCATGGAGTATCTGGGGAAACTGATACCGATGATACAGTCATGTTCATCAATTCTCAGCATCTGTTCTAAGAATTCACTGGTGCTGTTTGTCTTTATCTGAATGATATTGCTGCGGATCATATTCAGATAAAATGCAAGAAATCCCGCGAGCGGTTCACAGCTTCTGACACCGAAAATATAAACATTTTTTGCTTCCATGATCAGGTCCACAGCGGTTTCAAATGCCACCGGATCAAGATGATCTATGGTATGCTTGATCTTATCCATATCGCTGTTTAAAACAGAAATAAGGATTTCCGACTGGGTTCTTCCGGCATACTTGATATCCATGGTCTCCACAGCATTCAATTTGCCTTTCACCCGTTCTGCCAGCGCCTTCTGCATCTGCGGAAAGCCTTTGTAACCAATGGATGCTGCAAAACGAACCACTGTAGATTCGCTGATCCCAAGCCTTTCACCGATTTCAGCAGCGGTCATAAAAGCTGCCAGATCATCATGTTCACAGATAAAGGAGGCAATCGCACGATGCCCCTTGCTCATCTTTGGAAATCTTTCATTTATCCTTGTAATGATATCGTTCTTGTTTTCCATACGCCATCCTTTATCCGTCTGCTGTCACTAAAAAGACAGACTTTTTCATATAAACACATTTTACTGTTTCCAAAGTTGCATGTCAACCACAAATAGACTCCCAAAAAGATGTTAAAAATAGTGTGCGCCTTGCGCACACTCCGCGTCTAAGCGATTGTAATCGCATGCGCGGCTTGCCGCAAGGCAACATTTACCGCACGCGCGAGTGCGCATAAACGTTTTTTTATACGATAGGAAACTTTGTTTCCTATCGTATAAAAAAACAGCCGCAGCTGATGAATTTCATCTTACTGCGGCTGTAATTTTTAAGATTTAATTATACAGGGTATGCTGCATTCTTGGTGTCAGCCTGGGTCATATCAACCTTTTCCTGCTGAGCCTGACGATACTTGAAGTAATCTACAGCTACCTGAGGGAACAGTGCGTAAGACAGAACGTCTTCATCCTGCTGTTTCCACTGTTTCATTTCTGCTTCGATCTTATCCAGTTCGTTAGGAATCAGATCTGCAGGACGGCAGGTGATAACTTCCTTGTCACCGATAACCTTCTTCTGCACTTCTGCATTGAAAGGCTTAACGGTCTGACCATACTTACCGGAAAGCAGGTCTTTGGTTTCACCGGTAGCCATTTTGTATCTTTCGCCAAGAAGAACGTTAAATACAGCCTGGGTACCAACGATCTGAGAAGAAGGAGTAACAAGCGGGGGTTCACCGAAGTCTTTACGTACTCTGGGGATTTCCTGAAGCACTGCATCGTACTTGTCGCTTGCGTTCTGTTCTTTCAGCTGGCTAACCATGTTGGAAAGCATACCGCCGGGTACCTGGTAAAGCAGAGTCTTGATGTTAACGCCCATAACCTTAGGATCAAGCAGACCGCTCTTTAAGCACTCTTCTCTGAAAGGACGGAAGTAGTCAGCGATTTCTGCAAGCAGGTTCTGATCGTAGTTAGGATCCCAAGGGGTATCTCTGAAGGTTTCTGCCATAACTTCGGTAGCAGGCTGGGAAGTTCCCAGTGCGAAAGGAGACATAGCACAGTCGATTACGTCTACGCCTGCTTCTACAGCCTTTAAGTAGGTCATGGAAGCTACACCGGAGGTGTAGTGGGTGTGCAGCTGGATAGGAAGCTTGGTAGCGCTCTTCATAGCGGATACCAGTTCGCTTGCCTTGTAAGGAACGAGCAGACCAGCCATATCCTTGATACAGATGGAGTCAGCGCCCATTTCTTCGATTTCTTTTGCGATGTTCATCCAGTAATCCAGAGTGTAAGCATCGCCAAGGGTGTAAGACAGCGCGATCTGAGCGTGTGCCTTTTCCTTGTTACAAGCCTTAACTGCACATTCAACGTTTCTAAGGTCGTTTAAGCAGTCGAAAATTCTGATGATGTCGATACCGTTTGCTACGGACTTCTCTACGAAGTAAGTAACAACGTCATCTGCATAGTGACGGTAACCCAGAATGTTCTGGCCGCGAAGCAGCATCTGCAGCTTGGTGTTTTTGAAGCCGTCACGTAATTTACGAAGTCTGTCCCACGGATCTTCTTTTAAGAAACGAAGGGAAGCATCGAAAGTTGCACCACCCCAGCATTCTACGGAATGATAGCCAACTTTATCCATCTTTTCTACGATGGGAAGCATTAATTCGGTAGGCATTCTGGTTGCGATCAGAGACTGATGCGCGTCACGAAGAATGGTTTCCGTAATTTTAATCGGTTTATGTTCAGCCATTGTATGAACCTCCATTGAATTTTAAGTATCGGACCCCGGTTTAGAATACACCGAAGATCGCCATGAAAGTACCTGCAGCAACTGCGGTACCGATAACACCTGCAACGTTGGGACCCATAGCATGCATCAGCAGGAAGTTGGTAGGATCGGACTGTGCGCCAACCTTCTGGGATACACGTGCAGCCATAGGAACTGCAGATACACCTGCGGAACCGATCAGAGGATTGATCTTGCCGCCGGAAAGCTTGCACATGATCTTACCAAAGATAACACCTGCAGCAGTACCGAATGCGAATGCGATCAGACCTAAAACTACGATCTTGATGGTATCCATGTTCAGGAATGCTTCTGCGCTGGTGGTAGCACCAACGGAAGTACCAAGCAGGATAACTACGATGTACATCAGTGCGTTGGAAGCGGTATCGGTAAGCTGTCTTACAACACCACATTCACGGAACAGGTTACCTAACATCAGCATACCAACAAGGGGAGCTGTGGTAGGCAGGATCAGACATACAACGATGGTAACAATGATAGGGAACAGAATCTTTTCAAGCTGGGATACAGGACGAAGCTGACCCATCTTGATCTTTCTTTCTTCTTCGGTAGTAAGCAGCTTCATGATCGGGGGCTGAATGATCGGCACCAGAGACATATAGGAATATGCTGCTACTGCGATAGGTCCAAGCAGAGAAGTCTGTCCGAGCTTACCTGCAAGGAAGATGGATGTAGGACCGTCCGCACCGCCGATGATGGAGATTGCAGCTGCAGCCTTGTCGTTAAAGCCAAGTGCGATCGCGCCAAAGTATGCTGCAAAAATACCAAACTGAGCAGATGCTCCCAGAAGGAAGCTCTTGGGGTTAGCAATAAGGGGACCGAAGTCTGTCATCGCACCTACGCCCATGAAGATCAGGGAAGGCAGGATTGCCCATTCATCCAGTAAGAAGAAGTAATACAGTAAGCCGCCTACACCTGAAGAAGTATCTTCAGGTGCTGCCATAATATCAGGATAGATATTAACAAGCAGCATACCGAATGCGATTGGAACCAGAAGCAGCGGCTCAAATCCCTTGGCAATCGCCAGATACAGGAAAATACAAGCCACTAAGATCATGATAACATTTCCAAAAGTCATATTGAAAAATGCTGTCTGATGAATCAGGTTGTCCAATGTATTAACAATATAATCCATTTTTTTGACCTCCTGTGAGTTTACAGATAACGGTTCTCACTGAGATCCGATTAGTTTAAAGTTGCAAGTAAGGTACCAGCTTCTACTGCATCGCCAACTGCAACGTTGATGCTTGCAACAATACCGTCCTGAGGAGCAACAACGGGGATTTCCATCTTCATAGCTTCGATGGTAACAACGGGATCGCCGGATTTAACAGCCTGTCCTACAGCTGCATCGATCTTGAATACTTTACCAGCTGCACCAGCTTCTACCTTGATGCCGCCAGCTGCTGCGGGAGCTGCTGCTTTGGGAGCTGCTGCCTTAGGAGCTGCAACGGGAGCCTTGGGTGCTGCCTTGGGTGCTGCAACAGGTGCTGCTGCGGGAGCGCCAGCGCCTTCTTCTACTACTACTTCATATACGTTGCCATTAACGGTAATGGTATAAGTTTTCATTATAGATTCCTCCTGTGGATTCTTTATCTTTGATTAATAGTCAGGCTTTCTGCCATTTGGTTCCGCGGCGTCTTACGCTTCTTACTACGAAACCGTCGGTGCTTGCTGCACCTTCGCTTGCTGCGATCGCAGCTGCGATTACAGCGATCAGCTCAAGGTCGTCCACTTCTTCTGCTTCTTCCACTACAGGAGCTGCAGCGACAGGAGCGGGTGCTGCCTTGGGAGCTTCCGCTTTCTTCTTACCGGAGAATTTCTCCTGGATAGAAGGAATTAATTTAAACAGGCTGATCAGCCATGCGATCAGGATCAGCACTACAAATACGGTACCCATACCAAGAAGGGTATTGAGCGCTGCGTTGGTCATCAGTTCACCAAAGGTCTTCTGGGGAGTGGTGTCGATGCTTACGATAGCACCTTCCACATGATTAACCACGATCGTCATATCTGCATCTTTTACAGTACCGTCAACAACAGCATTGATAGTAAGCAGATCGCCGCTTACGCTGCCTTCAGCGCTCAGGATTCCCTGATATTCACCGATTTCTTCCAGAGCAGATTCCCAGGAAGTAAGGCTTGAATAAAGCTCATCATAACCCTGATACTGTTCTACCATACCGGAAGCAACGATTTCATTCATCTGTTCTGCAAAGCCAACTGCATTGGTCATTGCTTCTTCTTCCGTGATTGCTTCAGAGGAAGTGGATGCATAAACAGTTGTCTGTCCGAACACGCTCATACCAAAGATGCAGGCTGCCATACCTAATACTAAGAGAAATTTTTTCATATTAAGTATCTTCCTTTCTTAAATAGTGCCGTGTTTCTTTGCAGGACGATCTTCTCTCTTTGTAAACAGCATTTCAAATGCGCCGATCACATATTTTCTGGTGTCAGCAGCTTCGATCACGGTATCTACATAACCTCTCTTTGCTGCGCTTTCTGCGGAGGTCTGCAGCTTAGCATATTCAGCTGCACAAGCATCAATTGCTGCGCTGTCTTTGCCGTCGCAGATAATCTTTGCTGCAAGTTTAGCGTCCATGGTGCCGATTTCAGCGTTGGGCCATGCATAGGTCATGTCTGCGCCGATTGCCTTGGAGTTCATAGCTACATATGCAGAGCCGTATGCCTTGCCGATCACTACGTTTACCTTGGGAACGGTAGCGTTTGCAAATGCATAGGTAAGCTTAGCAGCTGCCTTAGCGATGTTCTTTTCGGAACACTTGGTAGCTTCATAGCCCTTAACATTGGTCAGGGTCAGTACGGGAATGCCGAAAGCATCACAGAAGTTTACGAATTCTGCAGCCTTTTCACAGCCCTTAACAGTGAGAACTTCACCGAACTTCTCAGCTGCCTTGCCTTCTTCATCAAGTACTTCGCTTCTGTTTGCAACAGCACCAACGGTCATGCCGTTTAACTTGATAAAGCCGGTAACCATATCTTTTGCGTATGCGCCCTTAACTTCAAAGAAGTTGTTGTCGTCAGCGATCAGGGAAAGTGCTACGGAAGTATCACCAACACAGCCTTCGATCTCAGGATTTACTCTGTTGAGATCATCGGTGCATTCCGCATATGCGTCGTTGTCTTCGTTGTTGCCGGGGATCATGCAGATCAGTTCACGAATCTGGGAAAGAATGTCAGCTTCTTCGCCGATCACATCAACGATACCTGCTTCTTCGCTCTGAAATGCTGCAGATGCGGTGTCACACTTTTCAACAGTGTTGCCGTCTAATGCATTGGGAGCATTTACAAACAGCTTAGCTTTCTTGCCTTCCATGAAGGTGAAGTCGGTCAGGGTAGGGATCACAGCCAGACCGCCGCCGCAGTTGCCAAAGATCGCAGTGATCTGAGGGATAACGCCGCTTGCAAGAGTCTGCTTTAAGTAGATCTCACCAAAGCCGTTTAATGCATCGGTAGCTTCCTGAAGTCTTAAGCCTGCGGAATCGATCAGACCGATCACAGGTGCACCTGTCTTCATTGCCAGGTTATAGAGGTTAACAATCTTCTTTGCATGCATTTCACCGATGCTTCCGCCTAATACAGATGCATCCTGGCTGTAAACATACACAAGATTGCCATCGATAACTCCGTAGCCGGTGATTACGCCGTCAGAAGGAGTCTCTGTCTGTTTCAGATTAAAATCAGTTGCTCTGGCAGTTACCTTTGCACCAATTTCAACGAAACTGTTTGCGTCGAGTAAAGCTTCAATTCTTTGACTCGCTTTTGAAGTATTGCTCATTTTTTGGCCCTCCGTTTTATAGTTAGGTAAATAAAATAAACCATCTTGACGAAGAATTGCTATGTATATTTTAAATATAAACCACAAATCCTTCGACCTTAGTAGTATAACATGAAACCGTCAATGCTGCCAATCATAATTTTTATTTTCTGCGACTAATTTCTTCCCTTAAATTGACATTTTTTATGCATTATTCACAAAAGAATCAGATTTACAATTTTTTTCACCCAAAAAACATAGTCTATTTTTAACGATTTTTGAACACTGACCACTGAAAGTGTCTCAATGAGCTCTCCGTTGATATAATATCTCTGCTCTCCAACCTTTTCGCCTGCCGATACCGGTGCCTGTAATCTTTCCGGCATTTCAAGAATCACTTCGACCCGGTCATGGTCTGCCACCAGTCTTTCAATCTTCTTTTCATTCACTTTTGTCATAACATATGCCGTCTGCCCTTGATTTACGGGAAGCTCCTTTAAGTCTGTTTTACAGAAAAGATCCTGTTTTTCATAATGTTTCAGACCGTACTCCAGCAAAATTCTGCTGTCATGCCATTTCCAGGTTTTGTTGTTTGGCCAGCCGCATGCAAGCAGCGCGATCGTAAAGCGTTTTCCGTCCTTTTCAAGCGCTCCCACATAACAGTATCCGGCTTTTGCTGTAAAACCGGTTTTCCCGCTGACAACACCGTCCATCATATCCAGAAAAGCATTATGATTCTGACAGCTAAAAACGCGGTTTGCCTGTAAAAATCCTTCTTCTGATTCTTTTTTTCTATAATTATACAGTGTATATGACCTTGTCTGTGTAATCTCAAGAAATTTCTCTGACGCCGGCGATTCCCAGGCACAGTATTTCATGATGGCAGCAAGATCTGAAGCTGTAGTCACATGTTCTTTTTGTTTTTCCTGTCCGTTTTCCCGAAAATGCAAAACTCCGTCCAGCCCGTTGGGTGTCACAAAAAAGGTATCCTCACATCCGATCTTTTTTGCTTTTTCATTCATTTTGGCAGCAAAGGCTGTCACGGCTTTCTGGCTTTCCTCACCGGAATGCGACGCAATATCCGCAGACAGTCCTGCCCATTTGCTTCCATAATATTCTGCCAAAACAACTGCAGAATCGTTATGGGATTCCAGCATAAGGGAATACAAAAGATCCTGTGCCCTGTAATACTCTCCTTTTTTTACCCCAAGATGCACCCTGGGCTGTCCGGCGGCATAGGATGAAACAGGTATCATATCATCCGGATTGCCTTCTTCCAAAACAAGAATACAGGTCATGATCTTTGTTGTGCTGGCCATTGGCAGCCATTCGTTTTCCTGTTTTCCCAATAAAATACGCCCGCTGTCAGCATCCATAAGAACTGCTGCACGGGCGTATAACTGACTGGTTGTACCTTCTGATTCCTGCTGTTTTTCTGCGGTATTTTGTGCAGCAGCTAAAGTCATCAGATATTCTGTCCGGTTTTGATTGTACTGCGGCGTGTAAGCACAAGCCATACCGACCAGAATCATACAAATTGCAAAGACAGCTTTTTGAAAAGTTCTTTTTTTAAGTTTCACCGTTTATCTCCGGTTGCTTTCTTACCTATATATATGATGCCGGTAAAACAAATCATACCGGAATCTGCATCGCTTCTCTTGCCTCCTGCTCTGCCTGCTCCTTAAATTCTTCCACCTGTACCGCAGACACTTCCGGCAGTTCATCCAAAGAACCGACTCCAAAGCTTCTCAAAAACTGCTCGGTTGTCCCAAACAACAGCGGTCTTCCCGGTGCGTCCAGTCTTCCAAGCTCTTCCACCAGATCATATTCGATCAAACGGTTAATGGCATGATCGCAACTGACACCTCTGATTTTTTCCACATCCAGTCTGGTAACCGGCTGTTTGTAGGCAATGATCGAGAGTGTTTCAAGCAGCGTATCCGTAAGTGTATATTTGCGGGGTGCTTTTGCGATCCGGATCAGATATTCATACATATCTGCCGCAGTACACATCTGCCAGGCATCCTCAAGCGCCAAAAGCACAACTCCTCTTTCCTGTTCTTTCCAGCGTTCTCTCATATCTTCCAGAATTTCTCTGGTCTTTTTGGGTGTCTCTTCGATCAGTTCCGCAAGACGTTTTGTCTCCACGGAGTCTCCCATTGTAAAAAGGACAGCTTCCAGCACCGCTTCCTGTTTTTTCCGTTCCATTTGTTTATTCTCCTGCCGTATCTGTTTCCTGCGCCTGGTTGGATACCACAACGATCTCATCGTCCACACTTTCCTGCTCCACCAGGATTTTTCCGGTCTTCATAAGCTCCAGCAAAACCAGGAATGTAACGATGACTTCCATCCTGCTTCCTGATTTCTGCAAAAGCTCCCGAAAAGAAAATCTTTTGTGCTTTTTGATAAAATCTTCCATATAAGACGATTTTTCTTCCATGTTTACTTCATCTTTTTCAATTTTACCAAACTGGCTTCTGACCGGATCGACTTTTTCTTCCTGTCTTTTGATGATAGATTCAAAAATCGCCTGAAGCTTTGCAAGCGTCATATCGCCCAGCAGATCCTCATAGTCCACCGGCGGGCGAAATGCTTCCACCTCAGGCGGCATGGTCTGTTCCTTATAAAAAGCTCTGGCCGCATCCAGCTGCCTGTCCTTTAATTCATAAGACATATATTTGTACATTTTATACTGCAGAAGCTTTTGAACCAGTTCTTCTCTGGGGTCCTCTTCCTGCCCTTCCTCATTGACCTCTCTGGGCAGAAGCATTCTGCATTTGATGTCCAAAAGTGTTGCCGCCATAAGCAAAAATTCACTCATGACGTTCATATCTTCCTTTTCCATCTCGCGAATATAGGCCAGATACTGATCCGTGATCTCCACAATGGGAATATCATAAATATCAACCTTGCTTTTGTCGATCAGATACAAAAGCAGGTCAAGAGGTCCTTCAAAAGCCTCCAGTTTTACTTCCAATGCCATTCTTTATTCCTCCGGCAAAAGTTCCAGCACCACAAGTTCTGCCGGATTGAGCATACGCAGCGGAATGGTATGGGCACCAAGTCCTCTGCTGATGATCATTTTTCTGCCATTTTTTTCAAAATATCCGCCGTCATATTTGGGAAACAGACGGAATGACGTGGACAATACGCCTCCCAGAAAAGGCAGACGCACAACTCCGCCGTGGACATGCCCTGACAAAGTCAGATCCGCTCCCCATTCCGCATAATCTTCAAACCATACAGGGTTATGGGCAAGCAGAACAGTAAAATTATCTCTGTCAGCCTTCCCCAGTCTTTTGCGGATTTCCCGGACTCCCAGCTGCGGCTCTTTAAACTTTCTAAAAAATCCAATCGGAATATCAAGTCCGTAAATCCTGATATTCTCCTTTGCAAGAAGCACATTGGCATCTTCCAGATGACATGCTTTTGTACTTCTGACGGCATGACGGTATCTTGCACCGGTATTGCCGTAATTTTCCGGTTGATGAAACACACGGTATTCATGATTTCCGTTGCCGTAATAAACAGGCCATTGATCCGAAAGTACTTTCAAGAGTGCCGCTGCGGGTTTTTCAGCATCATTCCTTGCAGAAGTGATCAGATCTCCTGCGATCAAAACCGCATCCGGAGACACTTCTTCAATCGCTGCCAGCAGCTTTTCATTTTGTTTTCCATATTCTTTATTATGAAGATCCGCCAGCAGTACAAAGCGGGTTTTCTTTTTGATCTTCCGATCCTGAATCCGGTAAGTCACTTTGACAAAACGATTGCTGTCTCTGATGATAATGATCAGAAAAACCGCTGCGACTGCCAGAATCCCTCCTGCGAATATCCAACTCATCAAGCTGTCTCCTAAAAAGCCATTTTGTGTAAGTATAACACACTCAAATCACTTATAAAAGAAGATATCCCATTATTTTTTTCACATAATCTTTGTAAGTTGCTTTTTCCACGCTTGCCGCATAGCAAACAGAAACTGTACCGATCAGTTTTCCATTTAAAGTATACTGTGCCTCTCCAGCCTGCTCTCCTGCTTTTACAGGCGCCTGCACGATATCGGGAAGTTTTAAGTTCTTCTGAATCATCTGAATATCATTGCCCTGTGTATCCAGATAGGAAAATCCGGAAGCAAAAACCAGCGGAACACTTTCTTTCACACCGCCCTTTACTTTCAGAGGCAAAATGCTTTCTTTATTCTCATCTTTATACATGGAACTGACACTGTAACCGTAATTCAGCAGCGCCGCTGCGTCTGCAAAACGGGACTGGGAATCCGGTGCAGTCATTACAACTGCGATCAGTTCCAGATCATCTTTTCTTGCCGTTGCACATAGGCAGTATTTTGCCTTGCTTGTGGAACCGGTTTTAAGTCCGGTAGCCCACTGGTACTGTTTGAGCAGCTTGTTGGTAGAGGACAGGGTAAAAGCAGAACTTCCCCGCGCCGTGGTATGCGTAATATCCTCCATCCAGATACCGGTATAGTCATATACCTGCGGATAGTTTGTGACAAGCTCCCTGCTCATGATCGCCACATCTCTTGCACTGGTGTGATGCTCCTGCGAATCGGTCAGGCCGCAGCAATCGGTAAAATGTGTATTTGTCATTCCCAATTCCTGTGCTTTTTCATTCATCTTCTGTACAAATGCTTCTTCACTGCCGCAAAGATGCTCAGCCATCGCCACTGCTGCATCATTGCCGCTGGCAACCGCAATACATTTTAACAGCGTATCAACTGTCTGCAGCTCTCCCGCTTCCAAAAAAACCTGGGAACCGCCCATGGACTGTGCATGGGCACTTGTGATCACTTCATCGGAAAGCTTGATTTTCCCCTCTTTTAAGGCCTCAAAGGTCAAAAGCATTGTCATGATCTTGGTAATGCTTGCCGGCAGACACACTTCATCTGCATTCTTTTCATAGATGACTTTTCCGGTTTTTGGTTCCATTAATATGGCAGACGGTGCCGAAACCGCCAATGTCTCCTGCGCAGCACAATGCAGCACACTGCTCATCCATCCATAAACCAGCGTAAAAATCAGCAAAAAGCAAAACAGCCTGCTGCTAAACCTTCTTTTTTTCATAGATACCACATGATTTCTTTTTGTAGATTCTATGTGATGTCCCCATTTTTATTCCAGCGAAAGAAAAAAACAGGACCTGAGTAAATCTCAGGTCCCTTTTTGGATTAGTTATATTTGCGCTTTCTAGCTGCTTCAGATTTCTTTTTACGTTTTACGCTGGGTTTCTCGTAATGCTCTCTCTTGCGGATTTCCTGCTGGATACCTGCCTTCGCGCAGCTTCTCTTGAAACGACGTAAAGCGCTATCTAAAGTCTCATTCTCTTTAACAATAATGTTAGACATAGCTCACACCTGACCTCCCTTCAGTCCCGTCTCATATCCATGACTGTTTGGGTTTTTCTTGTACAATCTCATGCACACAAACCATTATAACAAAAATAATGGATTCGTCAACACTTTTTTTCCTAAATTTTGCAATTATTTAATCTGGCCTTCCAGCACCTTTGCAGCCTCTGCGATTGCATTTTCGATGCCTGCAGGATTCTTACCACCAGCCTGTGCCATATTGGGTCTTCCGCCGCCGCCTCCGCCGACAAGTGCTGCGATGCCTTTGATCAAGTTGCCTGCATGTGCGCCGCTCTTCATAGCGCCGTCAGTTGCCATCGCGATCAGATTTACCTTGCCGTCTTTTTCGGATGCAAGAACAACTACGCCTTCGCCAAGTTTTTCTTTTAACTGGTCACCCAGATCACGAAGTCCGTTCATGTCAACGCCTGCCACGCTGGTTGCAAGAAGCTTCACGCCCTTGATCTCCGCAACTTTGTCCATTACATCGCCAAGTGCTTCTTTTGCAGCTTTGCTTTTTAAGGATTCGTTTTCGGAAGATACCGCTTTGAGCTGAGCCTGGAGCTGCTCGATCTTTTCAAGCAGATTAGCAGGAGTTGCCTTTAAGAGCTTTGCAGCCTCTTCCAGCTTTTTCTCTGCTTCTTTATAATAATCAAATACACCCTGACCGGTCAGCGCTTCAATTCTTCTTACGCCAGCAGCAACGCCGCTTTCAGAAAGGATCTTAAATGCAGCGATGGAACCGGTATTGCCGATATGGGTACCGCCGCAAAGTTCTCTGGAATAATCGCCGATGCATACCACGCGTACGCTGTCGCCGTATTTTTCACCAAACAGAGCCATCGCGCCGGATTTCTTTGCTTCTTCGATGCTCATTACTTTGGTTTCAACAGGAATGTTCTCTGCGATCTTATCGTTAACCATCTTTTCTACTTTTTCCAGTTCGTCTGCAGTCATGGCAGAGAAATGGGAGAAGTCAAAACGAAGATAATGCGCATTGTTCAAAGAGCCCTGCTGTTCAACATGAGTACCAAGAACTTCACGCAGAGCCTTCTGCAGAAGGTGGGTTGCGGTATGGTTCTTACAGGTTGCGCTGCGCTGTGCTTCACAAACTTTAAGGGTAACGGTATCGCCCATCTTGAACATACCGGAAGTTACACGGCCCACATGACCTACCTTGCCGCCTTTTAACTTGATGGTATCAACCACTTCAAAGCTGCCGTCTGCACAAATGATCACACCTCTGTCGCCTTCCTGACCGCCCATGGTTGCATAGAAAACAGTCTCAGCGGTGATGATGGTGCCTTCTTCGCCGTCGGTTAATGCTTCCACTACTTCAGTGTCAGTGGTCATTGCAACGATGGCAGACTCACAGGTAAGCTTGTCATATCCTACAAATTCGGAAGTGATCGCAGGATCGATGGATTCGTATACGGTCACGTCTGCGCCCATGTAGTTGGTCACTTTGCGTGCTTTTCTTGCCTTGTCCTTCTGTTCCTGCATCGCAGCCTTAAAGCCGTCTTCATCGATGGTAAAGTTCTTTTCTTCCAGAATTTCCTTGGTCAGATCCAGAGGGAATCCATAAGTATCATACAGCTTGAATGCGTCTGCGCCTTCCATCATAGTCTTGCCTTCAGCAGTCATCTTTTCCTGCATTTCCGCAAGAATTGCCAGACCCTGATCGATGGTCTTGTTGAATTTGCTTTCTTCCTGAGTCAGTACATTGAAAATAAAGTCTTTCTTTTCGTCAAGTTCAGGATAACCGTCCTTGCTGCCTTCGATTACGGTTTTGGACAGATCAGCCAGGAAATCACCCTCGATGCCAAGCAGTCTTCCGTGTCTTGCAGCACGGCGGATGATTCTGCGCAGTACATAGCCTCTGCCTTCGTTGGAGGGCAGAATACCGTCAGAAATCATAAAGGTTGCGGAACGGATATGGTCGGTTACAATACGGATAGAAACATCCCAACTGTGCTGTTCGTGATATTTCTTGCCGGCCAGCTGACATACGCGCTCACGCAGTGCAAACAGGGTATCCACATCGAAAATGGAATCCACATCCTGCACAACGGTTGCAAGACGTTCAAGACCCATACCGGTATCGATATTCTTCTGTTCCAGTTCGGTATAGTTGCCTTTGCCGTCATTGTCAAACTGGGTAAATACGTTGTTCCATACTTCGATGAATCTGTCGCATTCACAGCCTACTTTACAGTCAGGGCTGCCGCAGCCGTACTTGTCACCGCGGTCATAGTAAATTTCGGAACAGGGACCGCAGGGACCGCTGCCGTGTTCCCAGAAGTTGTCAGCCTTACCGAAACGGAAAATGCGTTCGGACGCAATGCCGATCTCCTTATTCCAGATTTCAAATGCTTCATCATCATCCACATAAACACTGGGGTAAAGTCTCATGGGATCAAGACCTACCACTTCGGTTAAAAATTCCCAGCTCCAACGAATTGCTTCATGCTTAAAGTAATCGCCGAAAGAGAAGTTGCCCAGCATTTCAAAGAATGTGCCGTGACGTGCAGTTTTACCGATATTCTCGATATCACCGGTACGGATACATTTCTGACAGGTGGTCACTCTTTTTCTGGGGGGAATCTCCTGACCGGTAAAATAGGGCTTTAAGGGAGCCATACCGGAGTTGATCAGAAGAAGGCTGTTATCATTGTGGGGCACAAGAGAAAAACTCTTCATTGCCAGATGTCCCTTGCTTTCAAAAAAGTCTAAAAACATCTTTCTTAATTCGTTTACGCCGTATGCTTTCACGTTTTTATCCTCCAAATTCAATCTGCCATGTCCTGCGCTTATTTAAGCTTTTGACAAAAGCAGCAATTTATTTAAAAAGAATCTAAATAATTATAAGTTCATTTTCATACATTGTCAACTGTTCAAAAGTACTCCTAAATGAGTTTTATCATAAATCAGACAATTTCTTTACATTGTATTTCATAATGCACACACGCCAAGCTTGCCAATCTACTATATATATGCTATATTTAAGAATGATTTATCTGAAAATTCAGTACATGATAAACTCATGTGCGGAAACGGAGACATTATGGTAAAAAAATGGAATGTTTTCTTTCCTTCCCCTCAGGGAAAGGATAAAAGACGCGTTTATCTGTATCTGCCTGAATCCTACAGCCGCGACAAAAGACGCAGATATCCCGTATTATATATGTTTGACGGTCATAATGTTTTTTTTGACGAGGATGCAACCTACGGTAAATGCTGGGGCATGAAGGAATATATGGACTTTACTGAGACCCAGATGATCATTGTCGCGCTCGAATGCAGCCATCATCCCGACAACGGCCGTCTGATGGAATACTCACCTTTTGATTTTTCCGAACGTTCCGTTGGAGATATCCACGGTTACGGCAAAGAAACCATGGACTGGATCGTCGGAACCCTGAAACGAAATATTGACAAACGCTACCGCACTCTCTCCGACCGTGAGCATACCTATATTGCAGGCAGCTCCATGGGCGGACTTATGAGTCTTTATGCGCTTTTGAAATACAACCATGTTTTTTCCAAGGCCGCCGCTCTCTCCCCTTCTGTGTGGACTTCCCCCGCAGACATAGAGCAGCTGATCAAGGAGAGCAAAACCGCTGCCGGTACCGCTCTGTACATGGATTACGGCTCCAACGAAATGAAAAACCACAAAGCAATGCGCAGACAGTTTGAAAAAGTCAGCAGACAGCTTTATAACAAAAATATTTTCTTAACCTCACGTATCGTTCCTTACGGCGATCACTGTGAAGCCTGCTGGGAAAAACAGATCCCTTTCTTTATGCAGGTGCTTGAATATGAAGGTTATCGTTAACGCAAGCCGTTTCGATTTCTGATATACATTACAACAGGCTTTTAGCCTGCAACCAATTTTAAAGGAGAACAGTCATGCAGACTTATTATGACAAATGGTACTCCCCCGCATTAAACCGCGATATGGAGTGCAAAATTTACGGCCATGCAGGACGCCCCGTTTTATTCATCCCCTGTCAGGATGGACGTTTTTATGATTTTGAAAACTATAAAATGAGCGATGTATGGTATCCCTGGATCGAATCCGGCAAGGTATTCGTTGTAGCCATCGACACCATTGATCTGGAAACCTGGTCCAACAAATACGGTGACGGTTACTGGCGCATCCGCCGCCACGAGGACTGGATCCGCTATATCACCGACGAAGTGGTTCCTTATATTCAGAGAGTTTCCAAAGAGTACAACCAGAACGATATCACTCCCAGTATCATGACCTTTGGATGCAGCCTTGGCGCTTCCCATGCTGCCAACCTCTATTTCAGACGGCCTGAACTTTTTGACAGATGTCTGGCATTAAGCGGAATCTACACCGGCGAATACGGCTTTGAAGGCTATTTTGACGATGTACTTTACCAGAACTCCCCTGTTCACTACCTTGCCAACATGCCTGCTGACCACCCTTATGTGGCTCAGTACAACCGCAACAAGGCTGTGATCTGTGCAGGCCAGGGTCCCTGGGAAATTCCTGAGACCACCAAGCGTCTCGCTGAAATTTTCAAAGAAAAAGGAATCAACAACTGGGTTGACCTCTGGGGTTATGATGTAAGACATGACTGGGACTGGTGGTACAAACAGGTAGTTTACTATCTCCCCTATCTGCTTGACGAAAACTGAAAGCATA
>JAFVXW010000048.1 GCA_017500935.1 Lachnospiraceae bacterium | reverse complement strand
TTCTCAAACGCCAGCCCATCAAACTAAACCATCAAATCAGCCCATCAAACCATACCATCAAAAACTCTTGATAAAAATCAGCCAAACCATCAAACTGAACCATCAAAAACTTTGGCAAACCATCAGGAAGTTTGATGATCCCTAAAATAAGAAGGCCACCAAAGTGACCTTCTCACAAAACAGATCGAATCAAATACCTCTAATGGTTGTGTCCAGACTTTGGAAATCAACTCAAACTCCTGTCTAGATTTCAGGAATTCCCCTTAAACCTTGTCCACTAAATGGGGTACATATCCGATGATTCCAAAAACATTCTTGACTTTTTTATCATGTTAAAAGTAACGTTAGATTAATAAATCTCAATAGTCTTTTATTAATTACCAAACGCTCAGGCTACACCCTCAAAACTTTACAAGCATTCCAAAGTTTGGTAAGCTCTTTCTTATTTTTTCATTCCAAATACAACTTTTTCTAATTCGCTATAATTATTATATACTAAACTAATTAATATATTTCCATCATAAACTAATGCTTGATACTCATTATTCTTCTGAAAAAATTCAACATTAGCTATCTCCCGCACATTAACCTTCTCCCAACCACCACTACTATGTAAAAGTCCATCGACATAACTCTCATCATAAATTTTATAGGAAACAAAAAAACTACTCGCTTGTCCATAAGTCACTTGACAAAAAGTATATGTGTCTAAATATTCCATAAATAATTCTCTTAACTCCAACCCTTCCGGAACATAAGTCGGCTTCATCAGTTTCACACCAACAGCCTCTTCCATTTCCTCCCAGGAATCGTAGTATGTCCTCGTATCCTCCACCGCTTCCCAACCAGAAATCTCGCCAGCCTCCTCGACTTTATTCCCAGTAACAGTAATCCACATACCGTTGGCTCCATTGCGCAGGACTTCAAAAAACGACTTCTGCGCAATCGCCTGGGTACCCAGATTCAAGGCTGAAAACGCTGCGGTTGCGATCACTACACCTGCGGCAATCTTGACCAGCGTTGAATATGAAAATTTAGATCCGTCCGCGCCATCACCGGCCGATGCAGAAGTGTCGGCTTCTGCGTCAGCCTTTCGATGAGCGGCCTGTAAATTTGGGTTTACGGATTCACCCCGCGCAGGCTTCTTTCTGCCGGCCCTGGCTGCTTCCTCTTCCCGCACTTTTTCTATGGGAACAAAGATATCGTCCCAGCTTCCGCTTTCTTCTATCGCTAGAAGTTCTTCCACCAGTCTTTTCTCCCGTTCATCATCCAATTCAGTATCTTCGCTAACCTTGGATGACACTTCGCTATCCGATAAATGGTATTTTTTTTTAAACCTCGAAAATGCCGCTGCTGCATCAAGCGGATCTTCGATGTTGGATGCCTTGCCGGTTCCTGCACCATCTGCAAAAACATGGTATCGGCTCGATTTGGAATTCTTTGCCGGATCATAGGTTCCCTCTGGGTCCAATGCATCCAGAAGCGTGATAATGGCGTCCACCTGCTCTGCGCTGAATTCAGTTTCGTCTGCCTCGAACGTATACCATTCCAGTTTCTCGTACAGTTCTTTAACCAGACTCTCATCATTGGAAATAAGTTGCTTTGACATGATTTTGCCCTCTCCAATCCTATCTCAGAACAGGCAGATTGTACATAACATCATGACAAAAATGCCCCCGAGATATTTTCTTAATTTGCTCCGCATTCTGGTCATCCGCATCCGGAAACAATGATCAGAAACCTTCATGATCTGCGCCATTTCATAAGAAGAATAATCATACTCATAATAATAGCGTAAAAGCTTCATTTCTTCAACGGATAAATATTTCTCCAGTGTTGCATAGAATTCCGCCTTCTCGTACTCAGTCATATCTTTATACTGAAGAGCGCTTTCATCCAGGAAGTTTATCACTTCCGTTTCGTCCACATATGCCCTGCTGTTGGATTCATACCACTTTTTCAGCTTATTCTGTGCGATTCTGATCAGATAGCCCGGCACATTCGGATGTCCGACAACATCACTTTCCCACTTTTGGAATGCGACCAGAAAAACTTCCTGCGTCAGATCTTCTGCTGTGTAAGTATCTCCCTTGAGCATTCTTCTAATATATCTGTAGATAAACTGATACTGCAGTCTGTACAGATCCTCATAACACTGAAAATCAACCTTTTGCTTTTGCATCTCTTTACCTCTACTTATCCGTCTGATGGCCCTAATGATTACGTAAAAAATAACTTTTTTTCAAATTATTTGCATAATTTTGCCAGATCATATAAAATCTGCTCCAAAACAGCTGTCTTATCACGGGGACAGTCCTTAAAAATCCTGCTTCGTGCATTTTCAGACATTGTTTTGCCTGTCAAAAGATAGGTCGGAGTCAGTCCCATCTTCTCATATACTGCAACCACCTTGGGGATTGCCAGGGCTTTCTTGCCCCTTTCGATCTCCCCGTAGTAAGTGGCAGACATTCCCAGCATTTCTGCTGCCATTTCCTGTGTCATGCCCATTTTCTTACGGCATGTCCGAAGACGCTGCCCTATTTCAACATTTAAGTTACCTTCCATAAGCGTATCCTCTCCAATCAGTCTCTTACCTACTATAATACTGACATTTCAAGAATAGTATGAGTAACCAAGTGTTGCTATTTTCTGCTATTTTCACAACTCATAGCATTGTTTTATGATTTTACAGGTACAATATCTCACAGGAACTGCCGATTATTTGTCCCAATGACAAAAACAGTCTGACAATTTACTGTCAGACCGTCCAAACTCAATCCTGGTGTTCATCCTCGTTGGCTGCAACCGCTGCCGTAACAGATGATACCACTGCAACAATAACTGCAAAAATTATGATCAGCAGTCCGCCGCCCAGTAATAAAAACATAGATGACATATCACTACCTCCATTCTTCTGCCTATCAGTGTACCACACAAATTCTTTCCTTACAACTTAAATCTCCTGCTTTTTTCGATCGGGCAGCTGAACCATCACTACTGCCGCAAATACCATTACGCAGCCTGTCAGCTCCTTTACCGACAGTTTCTGTGACAGTAAAAGCCATCCTGCCAGCACTGAAAAAACAGATTCCATACTTAAGATCATAGACGCAACAGTAGGTTCCACTCTCTTTTGTCCTACCACCTGCAGCGTATAGGCAACGCCGCTGGAAAGCACGCCCGCATACAACACAGGAACAGCTCCCGCAAGCAGGGCGGAAAAGCTGGGTGTTTCAAACATAAATGCCAGGATCATACCGATCACACCACTGACAAAAAACTGGATGCAGGACAGCTTTACACTGTCTGTCTGCGGTGCAAAATGATCCACCACCAGAATGTGCACTGCATAGACAAAGGCACACAGCAGCACAAAAAAGTCACCGCGGCTGATGGTAAAGCTCTCTGTCACACATAAAAGATACATACCGGCAACCGCGATCACCGCACCGGTCCATACCTTTTTTCCAATCTTCTTTTTCAGAAAGATTCCAAAGATCGGCACCAGAATGATATACAGCGTAGTAATAAATCCGGCCTTTCCCACGCTGGTATACTGAATCCCGATCTGCTGCAAAAGACTTGCACTGCATAATGCAAGGCCGCAGCAGATACCGCCTGTCAGAAGCGTCTTTTTCTCTGCTGAATTCTTTCTGGCTCCCTGTACTTCCTGGCCGATCGGCAGTGCTTCCTGCGCGTCAAAATGTTTTTCCTGCTCCGCTTTATGATTTCGGTCCCGAAACCAGATAAAAGGCACAAGCACCGCCGCGCCGATCAAAAAACGGCTTCCCAGAAAGGTACATGGCCCCATATAGTCCATTCCAACACTTTGCGCAACAAACGCCACGCCCCAGATAAATGCAGCTAAAGCCAATAAAAGGCTGCTTCCAAAACTTGTTTTTTTCTTTTCCATCTTTTTACCCTAAAAATAGTGTGCGCTTTGCGCACACTCCGCGCCGGGCGAGGTTGCCGTCAGGCAACAAATACCACGCTCGCGAGTGCGCATATGCGCCTTTTTTTATACGATAGGAAACTTGTTTTCTATCGTATAAAAAAGGGAGCCCTGCTTCCTGATCTAAACTAATCAGTTCTATGCAGCACTCCCCATTTTTTACTGTATCAGTTATCTCTACGACAGCCTTGCTGAAATTCCGGAAACAATCTCACGGATGCGTTTGTTTTCACAATTGATGGTATAATCTGCATACCGCTGATAAAGCGGTACACGCTCATCATAAATATCACGCAGAGTCTGTCCCGGGCGCATCAAAACGCCCCTTTCTTTCAGATCGCCCAGCCTGTCCTCGATCGCCTCAAAAGAAAGCTCCAAATAGACAGTAGTGCCAATGTTGCGCAGATGCCGCATGGCCTCTTTTCCATATACTGCACTGCCTCCTGTCGCGATAACAGAATGTTTTGCGGAAAGCTCCGTCAAAATCCGGTTTTCCAGCTGGCGGAATCCTTCTGCGCCTTCTTTGGCGATCAGTTCATGAAGAAGCATACCGGTCTGCTCCTGTATCACAAGATCACAGTCCACAAAGGAAAGTCCCATACTTTTGGCAAGAACCACTCCCACGGTACTTTTTCCTGCGCCGGGCATACCAATCAACACAATATTCTTCACGCTGCCTGCCGATTATCCAAGATAAACAATAACTTCAACTTCGCAAAGAACGTTCTTGGGAAGGGTCTTAACAGCTACACAGCTTCTTGCGGGCTTTTCGGTGAAGTATTTGCCGTATACACCGTTGAATGCTGCGAAATCGTTCATGTCAGCCAGGAAACAGGTGGTCTTTACAACGTCAGTAAAGTCTTTGCCAACTGCTTCTAAGATAGCAGCGATGTTAGCCATAACCTGTTCGGTCTGTGCTTCGATGCCTTCAGCGTCAACATTGCCGTTTGCAGGGTTGATCGGCACCTGGCCGGATGCGAACATGAAATCACCTGCTACAATTGCCTGGGAATAAGGGCCGATAGCTGCGGGAGCTTTTTCAGTAAAAATTTTCTTTAACATATGTATTTTCCTCCTTGAATATGAGATTTTCACTCTTTTAACAGTATACCACTGCTTTTGTCAATTGTCACTCCTCAAATGCAACTGTCACATAGAAACCGCGCTCATTTTCCACGATGGCAGTCACATCCCCTTCTCTTGCAAGCAGTCTTTCCCGGAAAGGGAAGTTGCCCGACATTGCAAGGGAAGGATCAATGGTGTAATAATAGTTGCTGGGCAGAACGCCTTCTGTGACCGTCACATGGTCTCCTTCCTTTAACAGGCCCATCCGCTCCATTTTAAATTCCATTGTTCTCATACAGTTCCTCTAAAACCTTATGCACCGGTTTTTTCCACAATGTACTTTGCATAGCGTCCTGCGTCGCTTATTTTGCACTCCAAATCAAGGGCAACGCCTTCCGCTTCATATTCCATGGATTTGACAACGGCGTTTTCCTTAAGCCAGGAAACTGCTGCGCCGTCATTGTAAGGAATCAGCATCTTACAGATCACATAGTCTGCAAACAGCTTCTGACGGATCAGGGAAAGAAGCTCGTCCAGACCGGTTCCATGTTTGGCAGACATATAGATACGGTCTCCGACCACCTTGGGAAGCTGTGTATCCTCCATCGCCAGATCTGCCTTGTTCATCACATAAATGCAGGGGATTTTTTCCGCGCCAAGCTCGCGCAGTGTCTCTTCCGTCACCCGCATCTGTTCTCTGTGATGGATATCTGAAAAATCCACCACCTGCAGCAAAAGATCTGCTTCACAGGCTTCTGCCAGAGTGGAACGGAATGCTTTTACCAGTGTATGCGGAAGCTTATCGATAAATCCAACGGTATCCGACAGCAGAAAATCTCTGTTGTCTCCGGGGGAGATTCTTCTGACGGTGGTATCCAGGGTTGCAAAAAGCATATCCTTTTCCATAACCTTCTTCTCATCATCTCCCATATAGGTATCCAGCATCTTATTTAAAAGCGTGGATTTACCCGCGTTGGTATATCCTACCAGCGCTACTGAGGGCAGATCACTTTCTTTTCTGCGCTTTCTCTGGGTCTGGCGATCCAGCTCAATGGCATCCAGCTCCCGGCGCAGGTCACTGATGCGCTTTTCGATCTTTCTGCGGTCCAGCTCAAGCTTTGTTTCGCCGGCACCCTTGTTGGAAAAACCGCCGCCTGCGCCTGCACCGCCTCCTGCACCGGCACCGCCGCCCTGTCTGGACAGCGCTTCACGCATACCCACAAGACGGGGCAGCATATACTGCAGATTCGCGCTTTCTACCTGAAGCTTTGCCTCCTTGGTGCGCGCTCTGCTCTCAAAAATCTGCAGGATCAGATTGGTACGGTCCCACACCATGATCTCCAGTTCATTCTGCAGATTGCGCTGCTGAGAGGGTGTCAGGGAATTGTCAAAGATCACGCAGTCTGCCATCACCATGGATGCCAGATCGCGCACCTCCTTCACCTTACCTGTTCCGATATAAAATGCAGTATTCACAGACGGAAGATTCTGGGTTACACTTGCGATCACCTCAATCTCGCAGGCCTGCGCAAGACTTTCCAGTTCCTCCATGGAATGTTCAAAATCAGGATCGTCATTTAAATTGACTCCTACCAGTATTGCTTTGGGCATGACGCCTCCTTTCTCCGGGACTTTTTTCCCGAACGGACTGTTATTATTCTAGCGCAGCACACCGGATTTGTACAGAGTCAAAAAGTATAAAGCTTCATACATATAAAGCTTAATACACGCCCTCCAAAACCACTCCATGGGCGATTCCGGGCACATTCTGTCCTTCATTGAAGCTTGTTTTTGATAAAAGTGCGCCTGTGGGAACAAACAAAACCCGCTTCCACTTTTTTTCCTCAATCTGTTTCAAAATACAGGCTGACAGCACCACCGCCGCACATCCGCATCCAGATCCGCCCGCATGGGTATCCTGTGTTTTGCCGTCAAAGATCTCAATACCGCAGTCCATGTGATTTTGGGAAATATCATATCCCTTCTGCTTTAACAGATCGATCAGCGCCTGTCTGCCCACCATTCCCAGATCTCCTGTAATGATCCTGTCATAGTCCTGTGGTTTTCTGTCAAAATCCTGCAGATGATGAAAAATCGTATCGGCTGCCGCTGCAGCCATACAGCCGCCCATATTCATGGAGTCTTTGAGCCCGGAATCCACAATTCTGCCCGGTGTCAGGGCTGTGATCTGCGCCCGGGCATGTATACAGGGTTCTGATCCGTCCACATCAATTTTACCCGGTCCTGTCAGTACAAAAGCTGCGCTTCCCGTCACGGTCCAGGAGGCTGATAAGGGACGCTGATTGCCATAAGCAAGCGGAAAACGAAATTCCTTTTCTGCACTGGCAAAATGACTGCTGGTGACACAGGCGGCACAATCCGCAAACCCTCCTCCTATGACCATCGCCGCAAGCATCAAAGACAGTCCACTTGTGGAACAGGCGCCGTAAAGACCAAAATGCGGTCTTTCAAACTGTTCCAGTCCAAAACTGCTGGCGATACTCTGCCCTAAAAGATCTCCTGCAAACACATACCGGATATCTGTCATCTGCAGTCCGGCTTTTTTGACTGCCAGCTGCAGGGCCTTTTTTTGCATCGCACTTTCTGCCGCTTCCCATGTTTTTGCGCCAAACATGTCGTCGCCGCCTTTTACATCAAACATTTCCCCCAGCGGTCCCTGTGCCTCCTTTGTTCCCACCACAGACGCACTGTTTCGCAAAAAAATAGGCACCGGAAGCCGAATGCTCTGTTCCCCGACTGTGTGGGGTGCATTCTGTTCCAATGCCATACGTTCTTTTTTTATATTCTGCATAATCTCCTCCGATCCACGGGCTTTTTACCCCTGCTGTTACTGTTTTAAGTATCGGAGAAAATTAATGGGTTTATTCTTCGTGTTCCCCTAAAAACTGCAGAAAGCATTCTTTTGCCTTCGCATAACGGGGTCTGCTGACCGGTACGCTTCTGCCGTCCAAAAGTTCAACGCCCTTTGCAGAGAAAAGCTTGATCTGGTACATATTTACCAGATAACTCTGATGTACTCTGACAAAATATTCCGGCAGATGTTCTTCCAGATCACTCAGCTTCATGTTCACGCGAATATCTTCTTCCAGACTATGTACTGTAAGCACTCTGCGCTCACTTTCCACATAGGCAATATCCTCGGCGCGTACCCTTGCGATAAAGCTTTTGGAAATCAGGGTTACCGTCTGTGCTTCTTTTGTATCAATCTGATTCATTGCTCGATCAACCGCC
Organism: Lachnospiraceae bacterium; assembly: GCA_017500935.1. Taxonomy (GTDB): domain Bacteria; phylum Bacillota; class Clostridia; order Lachnospirales; family Lachnospiraceae; genus Gallintestinimicrobium. Next base: position 61,281 of record JAFVXW010000048.1, on the reverse strand, counting down.
TCATAAAGCTTCTCCTGACGGATCGGCTTAATCAGTAAAAACACGGGATTTACTTCAAAAATATCTTCCACATATTCCATAGTGGATGCCGTAAAAATGATCTTGATATCACCAAACAACTCCTGAAGCTGTCTGGCAGCAGCAATTCCATTTTCCTCTTCGGTTATTACATCCATCAATATGATGTCTGCCTTTTTCCTTTCATCCCGCTGCCAGGCACGCAGCAGTTCTTTTACAGACGGATAGGTGGATATCTGTACACCTTTCTTGTACTGATGCGACAACAAAGTCTGCAATTCCACCAATACTTCTTTGCTGCTGTCGCATAAAGCTATCCTTTTCATTTTCGCTATCTCCTGTCTCACTACATATATTTCCGTTTGTCTGAATTTTTCGTTAATGTAAACGTTTATACTCAAACATTCACCCTTATACATAGTAACATAAAGTAAAAAAAAAGCATCAGGCAGAATACAACATGTATCGAAAACGGCAAAAACTGTTGTGGATTTTTGAGAATTATGTGGGATTTTGTGGAAACATTTCAAAAAAAAGCCAAAAAAACTGCTGACATTCCGTCATATCGTATAACAGAATGTCAGCAGATCAAATTTGGTACTAGTAATTCACAACAAAAACCACATTTTTAGCGGTATCTGTTCCGGTTTTTACATCTGGGCAACATCCTTCATGGAGAAGCTCATTCTGCCCATCTTGTCCTTACCCATGCACACAACGGTAACCTTGTCACCCAGAGTAAGTACATCTTCTACACGGTTGATTCTTTCCTTCGCGATCTTGGAAATGTGAACCATGCCTTCTTTGCCGGGAGCAAATTCTACGAATGCACCGAATTCCTTGATGCTTACAACAGTACCCTTAAAGATCTGTCCAGCTTCAAATTCAGTGGTGATGATCTTGATCATCTCAACAGCCTTGTCCATCATAGCTGCTTCAGTGCCGCATACGGATACATTGCCGTCATCAGTGATATCGATCTTCACGCCGGTACGCGCAATGATCTCGTTAATGGTCTTACCTCTCTGACCAACAACTTCACCGATCTTTTCAGGATCGATCTGGATGGAAATGATCTTGGGAGCATACTCGCCAACTTCAGGTCTGGGCTGTGCAATGCAGGGAGTGAGAATCTCGTTGATGATGTGTTCTCTTGCTTCTCTGGTTCTTGCGATCGCTTCTTCCACGATGGGTCTGGTCAGACCGTGAATCTTAATATCCATCTGGATCGCGGTGATACCGTCATGAGTACCAGCCACCTTAAAGTCCATATCGCCAAAGAAGTCTTCCAGACCCTGGATATCGGTCAGTACCAGATAATCATCATCGGTATCGCCGGTAACCAGACCGCAGGAAATACCTGCAACCTGCTTCTTGATCGGTACACCTGCTGCCATCAGGGACAGGGTAGATGCACATACGGATGCCTGAGAGGTGGAACCGTTGGATTCAAAGGTCTCAGATACGGTACGGATTGCGTAAGGGAATTCTTCTTCGGAAGGAAGTACAGGCATCAGTGCCTTTTCAGCCAGTGCGCCATGACCGATCTCACGACGGCCGGGACCTCTGGAGGGCTTGGTCTCACCTACAGAGTAGGAAGGGAAGTTGTAGTGATGCATGTATCTCTTAGTCTGTTCATTCTCATCAAGACCATCGATCTTCTGAACTTCGGATAAAGGAGCCAGAGTGGTGATGGTGCAGATCTGAGTCTGACCACGGGTGAACATACCGGAACCGTGTACTCTGGGGATCAGGTCAATCTCTGCTGCCAGAGGTCTGATCTGGTTGATCGCACGGCCGTCGGGTCTCTTGTGGTCTTTTAAGATCATCTTGCGGACGGTCTTTTTCTGGTACTGGTAGATTGCTTCGCCCAGTACAGCCAGCCATTCGTCATTGCCTGCAAAAGCTTCTTCCAGCTTAGCGGTGATCTGACGAATATTTTCTTCACGAACCTGCTTCACATCGGTGAATACAGCTTCTTCCATTTCAGCAGGGGTAACAATTTCTTTCATTGCCGCAAACAGTTCTTCCGGAATTGCACAGCTGGTGTATGCATGTTTTGCTTTGCCAACTTCTGCAACCATCTGGTTGATGAATGCGTTGATGGTCTGGTTGATCTCATGAGCCATGTAGATTGCTTCCAGCATCTTTGCTTCGGGAACTTCGTTAGCGCCTGCTTCGATCATGATAACCTTTTCCATGGTGGAAGCAACGGTCAGCTGCAGATCGCCCTTCTTCCACTGTTCCTGGGAAGGGTTAACCACGAATTCGCCGTCTACCAGACCGATCTGAGTCATTGCGCAGGGGCCGTCGAAGGGAATGTCGGAAATGGAGGTTGCGATCGCAGAACCCAGCATTGCTACCAGCTCAGGGCGGCATGCAGGATCAACGGAAAGAACCAGGTTGTTTAAGGTTACGTCATTGCGGTAATCCTTGGGGAACAGAGGACGCATAGGTCTGTCGATAACACGTGCAGTCAGAACAGAGTTCTCGCTTGCCTTGCCTTCTCTCTTGTTGAAGCCGCCGGGGATCTTGCCTACAGCGTAAAGCTTCTCTTCAAATTCTACGGAAAGAGGGAAAAAGTCGATGCCCTCTCTGGGTTTTTCACTTGCGGTAGCGGTTGCAAGTACGGTGGTGTCACCATACTGAATGAATGCAGCGCCATTTGCCTGTGCTGCTACACGGCCGATATCAACTCTTAAAGTACGTCCGCCGAGTTCCATGGAAAATGTCTTGTACATTTCGTCTCTCCTTTTCTTACTTATAATGTGATCCCGGCAAAAGACTCCGAAACTACTGATAAATACACCTGTATCTTCTGCAGATATCCTTATCAGTGGTCTCGGGAATTCTCTTTTACCCGGTTTATACACTCTGTTTTTTTCGAATAAAGGCGGATACCAGCCGAAGCCGACTGGTTATCCGCCTTAAAAGAATCGCAATTATTTTCTGATGCCGAGTCTCTCGATCAGTGCACGATATCTTTCAATATCAGTCTTTTTCAGATAGTCAAGAAGACCTCTTCTCTGACCTACCATCTGAAGCAGACCACGTCTGGAATGATGATCCTTCTGGTTGGTCTTCAGATGCTCAGTGAGCTCCTGGATTCTTGCGGTAAGAACTGCTACCTGAACTTCGGGTGAACCGGTATCGCCTTCGGTTCTTGCATACTCTCTGATGATTGCTGCTTTCTTTTCTTTGGAAATCATTTGTAAATCCTCCTTATTCTTTATAATCGCCGGATACCAAGGCCGGGTCGGAGTCTCCCATACCTGAGCATCGGCTGAACTCATGCCTGAATAATATAACATACCGGATATATTCTGTCAAGCTGATTCCATAATAAATCCTGAAATCTCTGAGGGCCGGATCAGTCGATAAACCTTCTTACACTGTGCAGGGAACGGTAATTAACATTGGATATCTTGATACCGGTTCTGGGGCTGCTGGCATGAATAACCTGTCCATTACCAATATAAATACCTACATGGTTAACGGTACCGTTCTTTGCGTAAAATACCAGATCGCCGGGCTTTGCTTCGGAAAGCTTCACCGATTTTCCCATTCTGGACTGACTCACAGAATAATGCGGCAGGCTGATACCGTACTTTTTGTAAATCTGCATGGTGTAACCGGAGCAGTCAACACCCTTTGTCAGGCTGGTTCCTCCCCATACATAAGGATTACCCAAAAACTGCTTCGCATAGTTGACCAGATCGACACGGACATCGGAAACGCCCTGACCGTATTTTAATTCTGTCATGCCGACTGCTTTATCCAGCTTCTTTGCGATATCCACATAGACAGCTGATACATATGCTTCTTCGTTATCCAGCATGATCTTGACCCAGCCGTCTAAAACCTCCACAACTTCCAGTTCTTCGCCTTCTGCAACGAGGGTAATAATCGCACTGTCTGTATTGGGTTCTTCTCTTACACGCAGACCGCCGGAATTGCACACTGCCATATCGGCAGCCTTTTCATCTGCCAGTGCTCTTGCATGGGAGCCCTGCAGCAAAAATTCCCCTTTTACATAACCGGTAACCTTGCCGGATTTGATCTTGACCCAGTCACCTTCCACTTCCAGCACATCGCATCCTGCATACTTGGGCATCTTTCCCACAAGCTCTCCCTTTTCATCCGGTGTCTTGCGGACATTCAGATAGGTGTTTACGTTCGCGATGCCAAGATGCTCAAATCCATACATCTGCTTGCGTTCCTCTATCGCCTCTTCTGCTGCCTGCTTATATTCATCTGATTTCTGTGTGGAATCCAGAATCTCCCCCACTCCGACCGAAGGAATCGCGGTATGAATATTGCGTCCGATCCCTGCAGCCTCCACAGTCAATCCTGCACGTATCCCGCCGGCAAGTATCCATAAGCTGCCGCATAGAGCACAGAAGCCAAGCACACATCTGTTTTTTTTCGATTTCATCATATGATCGTTATCTCCATGTATATGCCACGTCACCCCTACAGGTGGCAGTTTAGCCGTAATATTTTCGTAACAAATTTATTATAAAAAATGTTTCTTTCTTTGTCAACCGGCAGAATCTTCCGCACGCAGGTGTACATGTACATGCTATTAATACGATCGGAAATGATATTTCCTCGTATTAAAAAACGGCACTGCTGTTTTGCAGTGCCGCCGTATTCTTTGTTTATGCAGCTAACTTTCAGAGATTTTCACTCTTGGTAAGTGCAAATGCAATGTTTGTCGCATGGTCTGCAACTCTTTCCAGACCGGATACCAGATCAGAGAAGATCATACCCGCTTCAGGAGAACATTCATTTCTGGTCAGACGGTCGATATGAGACTGCTGCAGTTCTCTTTCCTTTTCATCGATGGCGTCTTCCAGATGGATAATATCTTCCATATGTGAAAGATTGCCAGTTTTGAACATTTCTACAGAGTAACGGATGATAGCATTTACCATGTCGATCATCTCGCCCAGTTCCTTCTGTGCAATCTTGCTGATCGCAACGCCGCTTTCTTTGCGGGAAGCCGCAGCATCTGCCACATTTTCTGCATGGTCGCCGATACGCTCGATATCATTAACCACATGGAACAGGGCTCCCAGCTTTCTCACGTCTTCGATCGGCAGCGGCATCTCATTGATACTAACAAGATAATCTGTAATGGAGTGGTTTAAGAAGTTAATGTTTTCTTCCACCTTATATACTTCGTCAATATCTTCCTGATCCAGCGTGATCACTGCGTTCATCGCACGGTTTAAGTTGTCGCTTGCCAATGATGCCATACGCTCCATTTCGTTGATGGCATTCACAACTGCGGTTGCAGGATTGAGCAGGCTGTGATCACCGATAAACTGCAGTGCGAACTGTTCTCTGTAGCCAATCTTATGATCTTCACCGGGAACAAACAGATAAGTCAGTTTTACGATCCAGTTGGAGAAAGGAAGCAGCATGACAACCTGTGCAATCTTGATCGATGTATGGGCATTTGCCACGAAACGGCCGGGATTGTCACCCGAAATTGCATGAAGCAGGTTCAAGATAGGCTGCATCGCTACCATAAATACCACAAACAGGATAGCAGTACCGATAACATTGAACAGGAAATGGATCATCGCTGCACGCTTTGCATCTTTCTTACCGGCTACGGAAGCCATCAGTGCAGATACACAGGAACCGATATTACAGCCCATAATAATGAACAGACACATGTTCAGTTCCAGAAGTCCCTGATTTGCCATCAGCAGTACAATACTGACAGTAACAGAAGAACTCTGAATGATCGCGGTAATGATAAATCCCACAAATACCGCAAGCAGAGGATTTTGGAGAGAGTGCAGGATATCCACGATCTGGGGCATCTCCCTGACATCCTTCATTGCAGAAGACATACCAGTAAGGCCGGTAAACAAAATACCAAAGCCAAGGATAATGCTTCCGATCTTTTTCACCTTTTCGTTTTTGATGAACATGATCATGATCACGCCCAGCAATACGAAAATGGGAGCAACCTCAGACAGGTTGATGGAAACCAGCTGAGAAGTAATGGTCGTACCAATGTTGGAACCAAAGATAACGCCGGCTGCCTGATAAAGATTTAAAAGTCCTGCGTTAACAAAGCTGACCACCATAACGGTACAGGCCGAGGAAGACTGCACAACAGCAGTAAACAACATACCGACTATCAGGCCGACATATTTGTTCTTGGTAAACATCTCCAGAATGGAACGCAGCTTGTCACCGGCTGCTTCTTCAATACTGTCACTCATCATCTTCATACCAAGCAGAAAAAGACCAAGTCCTCCCGCCAGTGACAGCAGCATAGATCCGATATTCATTCCAGAATCTCCTTTGTAATTATTTATTCTTTTTTCGTTAATAATCCGCCAACAAAAGCCGAACTCATGTTAATTTTACGATAATTTTACATTTCTTACAAGGTTTTTCTTTAACTTTTACATTTACGCCAAAAAAGTCCCCGAAAATACGGAGACTTTTTGCTTTTTTGCATATGTGATTCTCTATTTTTTGGTCTCAAGCATCGCTCTTCCCACCTGAATATCTTTTTCAAGCTGTGCTTTCAGTGCATCAAGACCGTCAAACTTCTGCTCCGGCCTGATAAATTCAAGCAGTCTCAGCGTCACAAAATAGTCATAAATATCTGCATCAAAATCATACAGCCAGGTTTCCACACTCATGGGAGGCTTTTCACCTGTCTCCACAGTAGGCTTAACACCCACATTGGTCAGGCCAAAAAAAGTACCTTCCTGGCATTCCAACTGCGCCAGATACACACCATTTGGAGGCAGAAGCTTGTCCGGTGCAGGCATCAGATTTACAGTTGGAAATCCAATCTGATGTCCGATCCTGCGTCCGTGTACAACGGTTCCCAAAAGCTTATAAGGTGTACCCAGAAGCTGCGCTGCTTTGGGCATGTCTCCCGCCTCCACAGCTTCACGTACCCTCGTGGAACTGATGGGAATCTCATTAAGACACAATTTCTCAATGATTTTTACCTCATATCCAAATTCCTCTGCTTTTTCATTCAAGAGTGCACAGTTTCCTCTTCCTTTATCTCCGAATGAAAGATCCGTTCCCGCCACGATCAGCTTTGCCTTCATATTTTTGCAAAGAATCTCGCTGATAAATGTTTCGGGTGTTATAGCCGCCGTTACATGATTTAAGGGAAATTCCACCAAAATATCCACGCCCAGTTTTTCAAAAAAAAGTCTTTTCTCTTCTCTGGTCGTTAAAACCTTCATCGCTTTTCCGGAAAAAAAGACAGTGGGCGAAGGATCAAAGGTAAAAACTGCCGCATGGAGATTTTGCTTTTTGGCCTCCAGAATCTCTTCCAGCAGCTCTCTGTGTCCTCTGTGAAGGCCGTCAAATTTGCCGATTGCCACTGCGGATGGCTGCTCCAGTTTAAACGAAGTCTGACCGGAAATAATCTGCATCTTATGTGTTCCTTCCTTATAAAAACATTTTTTCCACAGCATAACGCTGTTTATCCTGCTGCCATCCATATACAGCATAGAAACGTCCGTCTGCGTCATACACACGCATCCGACTTATGGACTGTGTATCTGCTTTCTGCACAAAATGCTCCGGCATAAGAGAATTTCCGTTTTTTAAAAGCAAAAGCCCTGTCTGTGTCACTGTCATGGCTGGCAGTTCTTCAAATGCCCTGTCTGTGGAAATCAGGATTTCATCCACGCGTCCCTCTTTTACAAATGCCTCGATTTCAGAAAGCGTGCGGGTTTCATCCAGTTTAAACTGACCGGCACGGGTTCTTTCCAGCTTTTCCATGATGCCGCCGCATCCAAGCTTTTGTCCGATATCATGGCAGAGAGTACGGATATAGGTTCCTTTTGAACAAGCCACTCTCATTTTGACTCTGGGAAGATCGATTTCTTCAATTTCAATCTCCTCAATGGTAACACAACGGCTTTTTCGCTCCACTTCTTTTCCGGCTCTGGCAAGGTCACAGAGTTTTTGACCGTTTACTTTTAAAGCAGAATACATGGGCGGAATCTGATCGTATTCTCCCACAAAAGACAGGATCGCCTCTTTTACCTGATCTTCATCTGCTGTCACTTCTGCTTCATCCAGCACCTTACCGGATGCATCCTGGGTGTCTGTAACCTTTCCCAGATAAAGAACAGCCCGGTATTCCTTGCTTTTGTCAGTAAGCATATCACACAATTTGGTCGCATTTCCCAGACATACAGGAAGTACCCCGGACGCATCCGGGTCCAGGGTACCAGTGTGGCCAATTTTTTTCTGTTTACAGATGCCGCGCAGCTTTGCCACGACATCAAAGGAAGTAAACCCAGGTTCCTTGTATACAATGAGGATCCCGTTCATTTACGTATCTCCTTCCATTAAAGTTGCTTTTCAATATGCGGAAGCAGTATTTCCACACAAGCCTTGGGCGTTCCGGTAAGTGTACAGCCTGCAGCACGGACATGTCCGCCGCCGCCAAAAACTGATGCCACTTTTGCCACATCCACTTTTCCGTTGGAACGCATGCTGACTTTAAATTCCTGTTCTTTTAATTCATGCAGAAAAACCGCACACTCAGCTCCCCGCGTATAACGCAGCTGGCTGACAATTCCTTCCAGATCTTTGGAATCTGCTCCAAATTCTGCAAGCTCCTCCGCCGTAATACAGCTGACAATGCATTTTCCAAAAAGTCTGCTTTCCGCCTTGGAAAGTGCTCTGCCAAGCAGACGGTTCTGCACAAATGTTTTTTCATAAAAGGTCTCATCAATGATCTTGGTAAAATCCAGGCCGTAACCGATCAGTTCTGCCGCTGTCTTTAAAGTGGACGGCGCTGTATTGGAATACTGTAGTACACCGGTGTCATGTATGATACCGATATATAACGCTTTTGCGATCTCTGCATCCAGATATTCCCTGTCGATCACTTCAAAAACCAGCTCGCTGGCGGAACTTGCCTGCGGCTTGATATAGTTGATCATGGCTGAGCCATCTTTGTTGCTGATATGATGGTCGATGTTGATGGTCAGATCAGCGGCATCGAAGTATTTCCGAAACGCTCCCAGCCGCTCTGCATTGGTGTCAAGCGCCACAAACGCATCATAATGAAGTTCTGCGCTGCTGTCTGTAATGATTTTGTCTGCATCTTTGATACACAGAAAAATATCTGCCGGTTTTTCTAAAAAAACATCCACCTGCGCATCAGGCATCGCCTTTTTTAGAAACAGACTTAAACCCATACAGGAACCGATGCAGTCTCCGTCAGGACGGATATGACCGCCTATCGCGATCTTACTGCTCCCCTTCAGTTCCTCCAAGATCCTCATGTTCCACATCCTCACCTTTTTTTGCATTCTGATCAGCCATTACTTCATCGATACGTCTGGACATGTTTACACCGTATGCGATGGACTGATCAATTACAAAGTGCAGCTGAGGGGTATTGCGCAGGTTCACTGCCTTGGCAAGTCTGGTACGGATAAAACCTTCTGCACTTCTTAAACCTGCCAGTGTATCTTTCTGCGCTTCTTCGTTCCCCAGCACACTGATATATGCCTTGCAGTTTTTCAGATCAGGAGCCACTTCCACTGCAACCACGCTGGTCATAGGGGAGATCCGAGGATCTTTGATCTCTCCCCGGATTACCTCAGCTAAAACACGCTGCACTTCGCCGTTGATCCTGCTGTTTTTTACACTGTTTTTTCTCATAAATTACCCTTTCAAACGATTAGCGGGGTACTTCTACCATAATATAAGCTTCTACAATATCCAGTTCCTGCATCTTGTCAAAGCCATCAAATACCAGACCGCACTCAAATCCGGCTTTTACTTCCTTCACATCGTCTTTGAAACGCTTTAAGGATGCAAGAGTGCCTTCGTAGATCTGCTCGCCTTCTCTGGTAATACGAACCTTGCAGTTTCTCTGGAACATACCGTCCAGGATATAGGAACCTGCGATATTACCGATTGCAGATGCTCTGAAGATCTGACGAACTTCCGCATGACCGATCACCTTTTCTTCAAAGACAGGATCGAGCATACCCTTCATAGCTGCTTCAATATCTTCGATCGCCTGATAGATGACTCTGTAGAGACGCACGTCTACGCCTTCCTGTTCTGCTGTTGCCTTGGCAGTTGCATCAGGACGCACGTTGAAACCGATGATGATCGCATTGGAAGCGCTTGCCAGGCTTACGTCGGATTCGTTGATGGCACCTACGCCGCCATGGATGCATTTTACAACAACTTCTTCGTTGGAAAGCTTCAGCAGACTCTGTTTTACCGCTTCTACAGAACCCTGTACATCTGCCTTGACGATCAGGTTCAGTTCCTTTAAGTTGCCTTCCTGGATCTGGCTGAACAGGTCGTCTAAGGACATCTTGCTCTTTGTTTCTTCGAGTTTTCTTTCCTTGTTCTGTTCTACGAAAGCTTCTGCATAGGATTTTGCTTCCTTATCGCTTTCATGCGCCAGGAATACTTCACCTGCATTGGGAACATCGGAAAGACCAAGGATCTCGACAGGAGTGGAAGGCGTTGCTTCTTTGACTCTTCTGCCCTTATCGTCGATCATCGCACGTACTTTACCGCTGCTTGCGCCTGCGGAAATAAAGTCACCCACATGCAGAGTACCCTTCTGAACAAGCACTCTGGCTACAGGTCCGCGTCCCTTATCCAGCTCAGCTTCGATTACAAGACCTCTTGCTCTTCTGTTGGGATTTGCCTTCAGTTCAAGCACTTCTGCAGTAAGAAGGATCATTTCCAGAAGGTCTGTGATACCTTCGCCGGTCTTTGCGGAAACCGGTGCAAATACAGTGCTGCCGCCCCAGTCTTCTGCGATCAGACCGTATTCGGTCAGTTCCTGTTTTACACGTTCAATGTTTGCTGCAGGCTTATCGATCTTGTTGACTGCAACGATGACTTCAACGCCTGCTGCCTTTGCATGGCTGATCGCCTCTACAGTCTGAGGCATTACACCGTCGTCTGCTGCAACCACCAGTACCGCGATATCAGTGGAGCTTGCACCGCGCATACGCATTGCGGTGAATGCTTCATGGCCGGGAGTATCAAGGAAGGTAATCTTCTGTCCGTTGATGGATACGGTATACGCACCGATGTGCTGGGTAATACCGCCTGCCTCACGGTCTGTTACATTGGTCTTACGGATTGCATCCAGAAGGGATGTTTTACCGTGGTCAACGTGACCCATAACACAGATTACCGGAGGTCTGGTGATCATATCGTCTTCGTTTTCTTCATCCTCTTTCAGAAGTTCTTCGATCTTGTCGATCTTTTCTTCCTTTTCGCACATGATGTCGAATTCAATTGCGATATTTTCAGCATCTTCATAGGAAAGTTCCTGGTTAACAGTAACGATCTTGCCCTGCATGAACAGTTTCTTGATGATCGCTGCCGGCTGCATCTTCATCTTTTCAGCCAGTTCCTTCAAAGTGATGGAATCACCAACACTGATCGTCTTGATTGCCTCTTCGGGCTCTTCAACCTTAGGTTCGGGCTTGATAAAGCGTCCTGCTTTTTTGGTATTCTTTAATTTGGAGTTGCCATCCTCTTCATAGATCGCATCCTTTTTGGACTTACGGTCTTTTTCCTGCTGATTGACTACTCTTCTGTCTTCTCTTCTCTTTTCGTTGTCCTTTGTCGGAGCAGCTTCTGCCGCAAAGCCTTTAGACGGAGCCGGCTTTCTGCCGTTAGGGTTCTGCCTTCCATCGCCTGACACAGGGCGTCCGCCACCCGCCGGACCACGGCCAGGACCTGCATTGCCGCCCGCAGAGCGATTAAAGCCCTGATCAGATCTTGCACCGCCGTCAAAACCGCCACGATTTTCTCTGCGCTGTCCGTCGCCCTGGTTTCTGTCCTGGCCGGGTCTTGCGCCTCTGTTGTCGCGGTTGTTGTCACGGTTAAAGCCTCTGTTCTGACCGTCTCTGTTTTGTCCGTCTCTGCTCTGACCGTCTCTGTTCTGATTATTTCTGTTCTGTCCATAACCAGCACCTCTGTTTTCGCTGCGCTCACTACGGTTTGCACCGTCTCTTGCGCCATAACCTCTGTTTTCACTGCGTTCACCGCGGTTTGCACCGTCTCTTTGTCCATCTCTGGAACCATAGCCTCTGTTCTCACTGCGTTCGCCGCGATTCTGACCGTCTCTTGCGCCGTCTCTGGGCCCATGGTTTCTGTTATCGCCACGGTTCTGGCCGTCTCTTGCGCCGTAGCCTCTGTTTTCGCCGCGTTCACCGCGATTCTGATCATTTCTGCCCTCACGTCTGGGCTGATCATTTCTGTTATTCTGATTTGTTCTTTCGTTCCGGTTCTCCGCCATACTGCTGTTGTCCGTCTCTACCCTCTCTACGCGCTCTGCCCGAGCACCGCCATCTTCTTTTGTCTGTGCTTCAATCACTGCCGCCTGCTGCGCAGCCTTTGCAGCGGCTTCCTGTGCTGCTTTTTCTGCATCTTCTTTCGCAGCTGCTTCCCTTGCTGCTGCCTCAGCCGCTTCCCTTTCAGCCAAAGCCTTTGCTGCCGCTTCCTGTGCTGCTTTTTCTGCTGCTGCTTTTTCGGCCGCTGCCTGTGCAGCTGCTTCTCTTTCCAGTGCCGCCTTAGCCGCACGCTCGATGCTTAAAAGCTTTTCATCCTGCATCTGCGGCTGTGTGGGTCTGGTCAAAGGTTTGATCAGCGGTCTGCTCTCATAACGGGGATTTGCTGCATTGCTGCGTCCTGCGCTGTTGTTAGTATTTCCGGAAGCATTCCGGCTATTACCGCTGTTTGCGTTATGATTCCGTCCGGAACCTGCATTATATCCGCCCTGGCTGCTGTAATTGCCGCCTGCATTGTAGCCGGAACCTGCGTTATAGCTGCCAGTCTTTCCGCCGGCCTGATAGCTTCCCTGACGGTTATTATTGCCGCCGTTGTTTCTTCTGTCATTCCCGCCGCGGTTCTGGTTCATGCGGCTGTTCTGGGGATTGTTAAGAACAATGATGGTTTTTGCTTTTTTCTGGGGATGCGCTGCAGAATTCTCTGCATTTTCTGCAGCCGCTTCTGCTTTGGCCGCTTCTGCTTTGGGTGCTTCCGCCTTGGGAGCTTCTGCCTTGGGAGCTTCCGCTTTTACAGGCTCTGCCTTAGGCACTTCTGCTTTTGCAGTCTCTGCTTTTTCAGGCTGTACTGCAGGCTTTGCTGCTCCAAATTTTTTTCTCACCCATTCAACAGCATCGTCTTCCACAGAACTCTGGGCGGCTTTTACTTCCACACCTTTCTCCTGTAAAAAACCAATGATGTCTTTGCTTTTTATGTCCAACTCTTTAGCGAGTTCATGTACTTTTATTTTTGCCATTCAGATACCTCCGTCTCAACAACAGTCGCTTCCAGAAGCTTTTTTAAACTTTTTGCAAAGCCTTCATCCGTTACTGCAAGAGACGCGCGCATTTCTTTCCCAATCGCATGCCCGAGTCCTTCCTTATCTGAATAGGAAAAACAAGGCACTTCATAAAATGCACACATATCGCGAAACTTCTTGGTCGTGTTGGCAGATGCATCACATCCGATGATCACAAGGGCGGCAGAGCCATCTTTAATGGCATTCTCTGTCATAAACTCGCCGCTTGCCACACGTCCTGCCTTGGTCGCGAGTCCCAAAAGGGATAACACTTTATTCGGTTTCACTCTCTCCAAACTCCTTCTCCAGGCTGTCATAAACTTCTTCTGGAATATTCATCTTAAAGGAGCGCTCCAGACCTTTGTTTTTTCTGGCTGCCTTTAAGCAGTCCAGTGTCTGACAAAGATAGGCGCCTCTCCCATTCTTTCTTCCTGTTACATCCAGGACAATGGGGCCTTCGGGTGTTTTGAGAACACGCATCATTTCCTTTTTGCTCTTCATTTCACCGCAGCCGACACACTGTCTCATCGGAATTTTCTTATTCATTGTATTCCTCGTAGTCTTCCTCGTACTCTTCATCATATTCATCGATGTAGTCTTCGTAACGGAAGCCAGGTGCATCCTTTGCCTGAGTCTCACTCTTGATATCGATCTTGTAGCCGGTCAGTCTTGCAGCAAGACGTGCATTCTGACCTTCCTTGCCGATTGCAAGAGACAGCTGATAGTCCGGAACTACAACCTTGGCAGTCTTTTCATCGGGATCTGCAAATACAGCCACGATCTTGGCGGGAGACAGCGCGTTCTGGATCAGGTTGCCGGGGTTTTCATCCCAGTTTACGATGTCGATCTTTTCGCCGCGCAGCTCATCAACGATCGCGTTTACTCTGGAACCGTTCATACCAACGCATGCGCCTACAGCGTCAACATTGGGGTTGGTGGACCATACAGCGATCTTGGTTCTGCTGCCTGCTTCTCTGGCAATGCTCTTGATCTCTACAGTACCGTCTTTGATTTCGGTCACTTCGGATTCAAACAGACGCTTTACCAGTTCGGGATGTGTACGGCTTACCAGAATGCGGGGGCCCTTGGGAGTGTTCTTTACTTCAAGAATATAAACTTTGATACGTTCAGTAGGCTTAAATACTTCGCCTTTTACCTGCTCGGTCTCATTTAAGATAGCATCTGCCTTACCCAGATTGATGCTGATGTTGCGGCCAAGATAACGCTGTACCACGCCGGTCACAACATCCTTTTCCTTCTCGAAATACTGGTTGTATACAACGCTTCTTTCTTCTTCACGGATCTTCTGCAGAATTACGTTCTTTGCATTCTGGGTTGCAATACGGCCAAACTCTTTGGATTTGATCTCAACACGGATGATATCGCCTACACATGCGCGCTTGGACAACTGTTTTGCATCTTCAAAGGCAATCTGGAGACAGTCATCTTCCACATCTTCCAGCATGGGAACTACTTCCTTTTCTGCATAACATAAGAAGTCACAGGTATCGCGGTCGATTTCAACCTTAACATTGTCTGCCTTGCCAAAGTGCTGCTTGCAGGCAGTGATCAGGGAATTCTCAATCGCTTCAAACAGCGTTTCCTTGCTGATCTCTTTCTCTTTTTCCAGAATGTCCAGTGCTTCCTTTAATTCTTTGTTCATTTCATCCTCCTAATTAAAAATCCAAAGCCAGCCTGATTAAGGCAATCTCTTTTCTGTCAAAGGTTTTATCTTCGTTTTCTGTTTCGATGGTAATGGTACCTGCATCAAAACTCTTTAAAAATCCGGAAAATTCCTTGCATTTGTCGATGGGCTTATAAAGCTTGATCTCCACTTCCTCACCAATGCTCTTTTCCAGATGTTTATCTTTTTTCAGTGTACGGCCAAGTCCCGGTGAACTCACCTCCAGAATATAAGCGTCTTCAATGAAATCCGCTTCATCCAGTGCATCAGAAAATGCTCTGCTCACATTCTCACAGTCGCCGATATTGACACCCTCTTCCTTATCGATATAGGCTCTCAGATACCAGTCGCTGCCTTCTTTCACATATTCAACATCATAGATTTCAACGCCGAAACGTTCTGTGATCGGCAGTAAAAGCAGCTCTGCTTTGGCTTCATATGTGTCTCTTTTTGCCATTGCGTCACCTTCCTTTCTTACAACAAAGAAGAGTGGGCTGTTGCCCACTCCACTCTAGTACACCTTATCTTCCTTATTACTATAGCATTCCACTTCGCAAAAAGCAAGCATTTTTCCTGTTTTTTTGAAAGCACAATCACAAAAAACAGATAAGTGTGCGCTTGGCGCACACTCTGCGCCGAGCGTGGTTGCCGTAAGGCAACATTTACCGCGCGCGCGAGTGCGCATATATATTTTTTTGTACGATGGGAAACAGAGTTTCCCATCGTACAAAAAAAATATCACAGATGATCATCTGTGACACTCTTTTGGGTTGGGCTGTTAAATTTAACAGTTAACAGCTAGTACGGGAATCGAACCCGTGTTTTCGCCGTGAGAGGGCGACGTCTTGACCCCTTGACCAACTAGCCATATGCTTGCTTTTGTCGCTTAGCACTTGTTTACTATACAATATGCAGGCGAAAAAAGCAAGCATTTTTTTCAAGATTTTACATATTTCTTTTCACTGTCCGCTGCTGCAGACAAACGTTCCGGCATCCGGTCACATAAAGTCAAACAGACTGATCTGATTGGATTCCGGCAGATTTCCAAGGATTCCCAGGGAATCCAGAAGGTCAACAATTGTTTTGGAAGCTTTGGAGCGCTCCCGGAAATCGTCCTTGGATAAAAACGGACCGTCCTTGGCAGCTTCTACGATGGCATCTGCCGCTTTTTCGCCAAGTCCGTCAATGCTGTTAAAGGAAGGCATGATCTTGCCGTCGATGATCTGAAAGTTGCGGGAATGTGCCTTAAACAGATCGATCGGCATAAATTCAAAGCCGCGGGCGTACATTTCCTGCACAAGCTTCATATCCTTGATCGTTGCCTGCTCTTTCTGTGTCAAAGTATCGGAACGGCGCTTGTAATCCGCCAGAACAGAGTCCAGATGTGCGCGTCCCTGACACATGATCTCATAGGAAAAGGCTGATGCGCGGATGGAGAAAAATGCCGCATAATAGGCAAGCGGATAATTCACCTTCCAGTAAGCGATTCTCCATGCCATTACAACATACGCTGCCGCATGTGCCTTGGGGAACATGTACTTGATCTTTTTACAGGACCAGATATACCAGTCGGGGACATTGGCGGCTTTCATGGCTTCTTCCCATTCCGGTTTTAAGCCCTTGCCCTTACGTACACTTTCCATGATGGTAAAGGATAAGCTGGGGTCCATTCCCATATGGATCAGATAGATCATAATGTCATCTCGACAGCAGATTGCCTGGGAAATGGTCGCTTTTCCCTCCTGGATCAGTGTCTGTGCATTGCCCAGCCATACGTCTGTACCGTGACCAAGACCGGAAATACGGATCAGGTCAGAAAGGCTCTGGGGCTTGGTATCCAGAAGCATCTGAATAACGAAATCTGTACCAAACTCCGGCACACCCATGGAGCCTACCGGACAGCCGTCAATCTGATCCGGGGTGATCCCCAGCGCAGAGGTATTCTGAAACAGACTCATAACCTGCGGATCATCCAGCGGGATCTTGGTAGGATCCACACCGGTCAAATCCTGGAGCATACGGATCATGGTCGGATCGTCGTGTCCCAGAATGTCAAGCTTTAACAGGTTATGGTCAATGGAATGATAGTCAAAATGGGTGGTGATCGTGTCTGTTGTCATATCGTTGGCAGGGTGCTGCACCGGCGTAAAGGAGTTGATATCCTCTCCCACCGGCAAAACAACGATACCGCCGGGATGCTGTCCGGTACTGCGGCGCACGCCGGTACATCCAAGCACGATGCGGTCGATCTCACAGTTACGCTTCTTTTTGCCGCGCTCTTCAAAGTAATTTTTTACATAACCAAAGGCTGTCTTATCTGCCAGCGTACCGATGGTTCCTGCGCGGTAGGTCTGTCCTGCACCGAAAATAACTTCCGTATATTTATGTGCCTTACTCTGATACTCACCGGAGAAGTTAAGGTCGATATCCGGTTCCTTGTCACCTTTAAATCCAAGGAAGGTTTCAAAGGGGATATCAAATCCGTCCTTAAGCAGCGGTTCCCCGCAGACAGGACAGTTTTTGTCCGGCATGTCACAGCCGGCGTTGCCGGAAAATGCCCGCACTTCTTCGGAATCAAAATCATAATAGCGGCATTTAGGGCATCTGTAATGGGCATTTAAAGAGTTTACTTCCGTAATACCCGCCATAAATGCCACCAAAGAGGAACCTACGGAACCACGGGAACCTACCAGATAGCCGTCCTCCACAGATTTCCATACCAGCTTCTGGGCAATGATGTACATAACGGCAAATCCGTTTTTGATGATGGAATTTAATTCCTTTTCCAGACGATCCACCACGATCTGGGGCAGATCGTCGCCGTAAAGCTCTCTTGCCTTTCTGTAACAGATATCCGTCAGCGTTTTGTCACTGTCAGGAATAACGGGCGGACATTTATCGGGACGCACCGGTGAAATCGTCTCCACCTGATCGGCAATGAAATTGGTATTGGTAATAACCACTTCCTCCGCTTTTTCACTGCCCAGATACTGGAATTCCTCCAGCATTTCCTCTGTGGTGCGCAGATACAGCGGTGCCTGATCATCCGCATCCTTAAAGCCTTTTCCAGCCATGATAATTCTTCTGTATACTTCATCCGCCGGATCAAGGAAATGTACGTCACAGGTAGCAACAACCGGTTTATTGAACTGTTCTCCCAGATGCACGATCCTGCGGTTGATATTCTGGATATCTTCCACGGAATTGACATTTTCAATCCTGTCGGACGTGATCATGAACATATTATTGCCGGTGGGCTGAATTTCCAGATAATCATAGAAATTTACGATCCGCGCGATCTCTGCATCGGATTTTTCATCCAGAATCGCTCTGTAAAGCTCACCCGCCTCACAGGCGCTGCCAATGATCAGTCCTTCCCTGTGCTTCATCAGAAGACTCTTGGGAATACGGGGCTGTTTGCTGTAATAGGTCAGATGGGATTCAGATACCAGAGAATACAGGTTAACGCGTCCCACATCGTTTTTGGCCAGCAATATAATATGGTAGGAAGGCAGACGTCTGATGATGTCCGCACTGGCATCTCCCATGTGATTTACATCTGCAAGACTGTCACATTTTTGTTCGCGCAGCATGGGAATCATTTTTACAAAAAATTCCGCAGTCGCTTCCGCATCATCCACGGCACGGTGATGATTCTCCAGAGAAACCCCCAGTGTTTTTGCCACTGCGTCCAGCGTATGCTTTGCCTGATTGGGCAAAAGCACTCTGGCGATACCCACGGTATCCACATAAGTAGGCTCCATGGCAATTCCCTGCTGCCGTGCATTCTCCAGAATAAAACTCATATCAAAGCTGGCATTGTGGGCAACAAAAATACATCCCTTTGAAAATTCAATAAACTGCGGCAGCACCGCCTCGATGGATTCTGCATCCATCACCATCTCATCATTGATGCCGGTCAGCTGCTCGATCCGAAACGGAATCGGCACATGAGGATTTACAAATGCAGAAAAACGATCCACGATCTTTCCCTGCACCACTTTCACGGCACCAATCTCTATGATCTTATTTTTTACCGGAGAAAAACCGGTGGTTTCTATGTCAAATACCACATAGGAATCGTCCAGCTTCTGACCTTTGTCTCCGGTGACGATTTCCTTTAAGTCATCTACCAGATAACCTTCACATCCGTAAATTACCTTAAAGAAATCATTTTTATCGGGATTTTCATCCCCGTTTTCTTTTCGTTTGGTTTTTTCTGCTTTCCACAGATCATCGATCACGTGGTTGGCATCGGGGAATGACTGTACCACGCCGTGATCTGTGATCGCGATGGCCGGATGTCCCCATTTGTAGGCACGCTTTACGATGTCTTTTGCCTCGGAAACACCGTCCATATCGCTCATTTTGGTATGACAGTGCAGCTCCACGCGCTTGCGGACGGAATGATCCATACGGGTACTGGTAAAATCCGGTATCTTTTTGATGCCGACGATGGAGCCGATGGTCAGGTCTCCGTCAAATTTATCCATCATGCTGATACCTTTGAGCTTGACAAAAGCACCCGGCTTGATCTCTGCCAGCACTTCCTTTAACTGTTCGTTTAAGGTAAATATCTTAATCTTCATCGTGTCGGAAAAGTCCGTCACATCAAACATCACGATGGTTCTTTCATTTTTGATCTCTCTGGTTTCCAGCTTCAATATCTTACCGCGGATGACCACTTCGCCCATCTCACCGATAATATCTTCGATCGGAATCGGTTCCTCTTCAAAATCTCTTCCGTAAATCACATCGGGATTATCACTCTTTTTGACAGCACGGCGGTATTCACCCTTATTTTCACCGCGCACAAATTTTTCCTTACCGCCCTTTGTATCACCTTTGCCGCCGGCATTTCCTTGGGCTGCCGCGTCGCCGGCAGACTTGTCTGCAGCGGGAGGCGCAGCTTTTACCGTGCCGCCCTCAAACGGTACCTCCGCCGCTGCCTGCGCCTGCATGACTTCTGCCTGTGCCTGCATGGCAGCATCCTGCGCACCCATGGACGCCAGATAAGCTTCATAGGAGGCATCTGCCTGCTGACTGCCGTCAGCTCCTGCATTTGCCGCGATCTGCGCCACCTGACGCTTCATCATGATCTCGCCTTCGGCGCGGTGCTTATTTTCCTTAGGCGGCAGATAGGAGGGCTGCACATCCACCATAATGCCGCATCGTTCACAAAAAATCTTTTCCAGAATCCGCACGATCTCTGCGCTCTTTTCATGGGCAATTACCGTGTCTGCCAGCTCCAAACGCATCACGCGCTCAGTCGGAAACGTGATCTGCGCATTTTTAAACAGACTGTACTCCACCGGACTGTTTTCCTGCAGTTCGGTCAGAATACTGTCATAATAAATATGAAGAAGCTTTTCCGGATTATACTGCGCAGAAAGGTTAAACTTCTCGTAAATCTTGATCCTGATATTGCATCCGGCAAACAACTGGTCTTTGATCGCCTTTTCCACATACAGGACCGTGTCTTTTACGATCAGACGGTCACACACAATATAAACACGCACAAAATCCTTCTGTCTGGTGGCAGTTACTCTTTCCACGCTTACCAGTTTAAAAAGCTGCTGTGTTGTCTGATCCAGTTTCAGTCCCGGAAATACATCAAAAAACTGTTTTGCCATCTTTTGTCAATTATTCCTTCCAATTGTCCAGCTCATAGGTGAGCGTGGATAAAAATTCATTTTCAGGCACTTTGCGGATGATCTGACCTTTTTTGATCAAAAGGCCTTCGCCGATACCGCCTGCAATGCCGATGTCTGCTTCTTTGGCTTCGCCGGGGCCGTTTACCGCACAGCCCATCACAGCCACCTTAATATTTAAATGAGGATATTTTCCCACTAAAGTTTCAACCTGATTGGCAAGTCCGATCAGATCGATCTTGGTTCTGCCGCAGGTAGGACAGCTTACCACTTCAATGCCGCCTTCGCGCAGTCCCAGTGTACGCAGAATGATCTTTGCGGATTTGATCTCTTCTGTCACATCGCCGGTCAGGGAAACACGGATGGTGTCACCGATTCCCTGATGTAAAATCAGACCAAGGCCGATACCGGATTTGATGTTGCCGCTGGTAAGCGTACCGGATTCCGTGATACCCACATGAATGGGATAATTGGTCTTTTGTGCCAGAATCTCATTGGCCTTTACGCAGGTCATGACATCGGATGCCTTGATGCTGATCACCAGATTATCATAATCCAGTTCCTCGATCATACGCACCTTATCCAGCGCACTCTCCACAATGCCTTCAGCCGTTACGCCGCCGTATTTTTCCACCAGATTCTTTTCCAGAGAACCGCCGTTAACGCCCACACGGATGGGAATGTTCTTTTCCTTAGCCACTGCAACCACTGCCGCCACCTTATCAGGACCGCCGATGTTGCCGGGATTGATACGGATCTTGTCTGCGCCGTTTTCCATGGCTGCGATCGCCATTTTATAATCGAAATGAATATCTGCAACCAGCGGAATGTGAATCCGCTTTTTGATCTCTGCGATCGCTTTTGCCGCTTCCATATTCGGAACGGTACAGCGGATGATCTCACAGCCAACCTCTTCCAGACGAAGAATCTGTGCAACAGTTGCCTCCACATCTTCTGTGGGTGTATTGGTCATGGACTGAATTAAAATAGGATTGCCGCCGCCGATCACGCGGTCACCGATTTTTACCACTTTTGTATGTTCTCTATGCATCATTACCTCCTGTTATTCAAAGACAACGTTTCACTCAATACCATACTGCCAGTATAGCACAGACTTAGCTTGGGTGTACAGATACTGCCGGGATAAAAAATCACCCGCCTTTAAAATCACTCTTCTTAGTCTGCCTGCAGGAAAAATGTGATCACACTTTGCTTTCCGTCCTCATCTTCACCGCAGACTGTGATCTGATAAAGCTTTCCTTTTTCCAGACATGCCGGATCAAGTTCCACAAAGATCCTTTCATCCAGTTTAAGGACAGCTTCCTCCTTTATCAAAAGTCTGCGCAGCGAGGCATCCCGCAATCCAAACAAAGGCTGCTCCAAAGCAGCCGCTTCCACATAACCTCCTTCACTGCCGCTTCCCACTCCCGCACATATAAGCAGTCCCAAAATTCCTGCCGCCAATAAGCAGCGCATTTTCTGCCGTTTCATGGTACGAAGTACACTTTGTTTTACCTCCCAGTTCGGCATTTTGGGAGAAAGCTTCTTTTTTATCCTGCTCTGCAGTCCAAAGGCCGCCAGAATCCACAGCATTGCCCGGATAAATGTCCGGCTGCGGATTCCCAGATGTACTGCGGATATCATTCTGACAGGCAGTTTTTCTGAAGGTTCTGCCCATATCTGTACGCTTTGCCTGATCCATTCTGCCAGCTCCCAGGCAGCCGCACAAAGCAGCAAAAAAACAAGCAATCCGGCAGCTTTCCAGAGATATTTTCTTTTTTTCTGCATCTTTTTTTGTGTTTCCAGCGCATGCCGCAGGGATTCTGCCGTCTGATAGCGTCTCTGCGGCACAGGGTCCGTACACTTTTCCACAATACGGCACAGACTGTCCGGAACAGCCCGGTTTACCTGCCGCAGCGCAAAACAGCCAAAGGGCGGTCTGTCCGGAAACTGTCCGCCCAAAGCCGCATACAGGGTTTTTCCCAGGCTGTAAATATCGCTTCTTTCATCCACTTTGCGTTTTTGCCAATCTGCATGCTGCTGTTCCGGTGCCGCATACCCGACACTGCCGGCCACCGGCTGTGTAAAACTGCCTTCTTTTTGAACGGCACTTCCAAAATCCACCAAAAGCACCCTGCCATCCTTTTCCAGCATAATATTGGACGGCTTACAGTCCAGATACAAAACCGGCGGTTCCATGCCATGCAACTGTTCAAAGGCTTTGCAGACACAGACCGCAATGCGGACCGCCTCCTCGACGCTGCAGGCGCCGCTTCTTTCAATTCGCTGCTGCAAAGATTCTCCGTCGATCCAATCCATGATCAGGTACTTTTCCTCTCCCTGCACCACCACATCCACAATGCGCACCGCCGATACGGATTCCATGGCCTGCAGGACACGCTCCTCCATGACCCTGTCCTGATTTTCCACCCGTTTTGCAGCCCAGAACCGCTCCAGCTTCAGATCATATACCTGGAACACACTGCCGCCTCCGCCGGTACCGATTTCTCTGATCACTCTGTATTTTTCACCAATCAATTCTCTCATGGGACACCTCCTAAAAAAGGAACACTGCCGCTGCAGTCAGATTATCCGCTGCGCCGTGTGCCAGTAAAAAACGTCCCGTCCGATTCAGGTTCTCCTGCAGACTCTGCTGTGCCTCCCCGGCCGTTTTTTGGTTTGTTCCCCTGAAACACTGCCCCCAAAAACCATCCGGTGCCCCCGTACAGAAACCGTCGGTGCACAAAAGCAGAATCTCCTTTTTCCGCAGCCTTCCGGTTTGGATATCCGGGCGGCAAAAACCAAAATCACCGATACAGCGGCTAAGCTTTCCATCCTGATGATGATCTGTGGTCAGACAGCATTCTTTTTTGCCGATCCGGTAAGCCCTGCTGTCTCCGATGTGAACCAGCAGATAGCGCCTGCGATATACCACCGCCATCGTGCAGGTGGTACCGCTGTAAAACTGCCCGTTCTTTTCCTGCCATTCCATCTCTTCCTGTATTCTTCGCAGACTGCGCACTGCACTTTTTTCCAAAAGCTTCTGCCAGCCCCTGCGTTCCAGAACAAAAAGGGCCTGTTCCCAGAACCATCTGGTCATCTCTTCCGTCACCGTCCCGCTTGCCCACTCTCCCTGCGCAAGTCCTCCGATGCCGTCTGCCACCAGCAAAAAAATGGCTTCCTTTCGCCACCCGAAACGGGCATTGGGGCAAAATGCCTGCTGCAATGAAACCGAATCCTGATTCAGCCGCCCACAGCTGCCCTCGTTCCAGTAAAATGATGTCACATATTCCATATTTCCTCCTGTCTCTCTACAGGAAGAACATAACAAACCTGCCCGGTGATTTTTAGCCGGACATTTCCTTTTTTCTCTCAGCTCTCCGAAAACGCCGCAGACAGAACATCTGCGGTCAGCCAGAACGGCTGTAAATACAGTATAAAATCCATTTCTGCCGATTGCAAGTGTAAAATAAAAAACCTTGCACAGCATTCTTCCAAATACTGCGAAAGGTTTTATTCTGTTACTTATTAAATTCCAAATATCCGCTGAATGTCATTAAACAGTACCAGCACCATAACGATCATCAGCACCACAAAGCCCGCAAAATGAATGATGCCCTCTTTTTCCGGCGGCAGCGGTTTGCCGCGTACAGCCTCGATGAGCAAAAACACCAGTCTTCCGCCGTCCAGTGCCGGGAAAGGCAGAAGATTCATCACGCCAAGGCTGACAGACAACAGCATCGCAATGTTGACCATATTCATAAAGACAAGCATCGGTCCGCCCGGTTCTGCCGCTTCTTTTACTTCGTTTACGACCTGAGCCATACCCACGGGTCCTGCCACATCATCCGCAGACAGTTTTCCCTGGAAAAGTGAGATCACACTCAGCACAGAGTTTTTAATGGAAAAACGCAGCTGATACCAGCCGTATTTAAAAAGGGAAAATCCTTTTGCTTCCTCATACTGCGCGTAATTGACAAAGCCCACCAGATAGCGGTTTTCTTCCTCATTGAATTTGGGTGTCAGCACGGTTTCAAAACGTGCACCGTCACGTTCATACACCACTTCAACAGGGCTGCCGTCAGGATTTAAGGCCATCATCAGGGAAATCTCTCTGGCAAGACAGATTTTCCCGTCAAAACCGATGATCTTATCACCGGCCTGCATTCCTGCCGCCTGCGCCGCAGAACCTTCCGCCACATCGCCCAGCACCGGAATATCCGCCCCGGCATATCCTGCCACCAAAATTGCAAAGAAAAATGCCAGAATAAAATTAAACAGCGGACCTGCTATGACAGTCGAAATTCTCGCCCAGACAGAGGCATTCTGAAAATTGCCCTCCTGACTGCTGTCGCCTTTTTCTTTCTGCAGTCCGTCCTCCCCTTCAAAGATACACGCACCGCCGATGGGGATTGCCCGGATACAGTATTCCGTGCCGCCCTTTTCAAAACCGGCAAGCTTCGGACCCATACCGATAGAAAACTCATTTACCTTAATGCCATTTGTCTTGGCCAGCAAAAAATGGCCGAATTCGTGCCCCATTACGATCACGAAAAAGATTATAAAAAAGATTAGGATAGTTCCGATCAAATCTTCATCTCCTGCCCAATAAATTCATAAGTTTCTGCCTCAGCCTGCAGGATCTGCTCCAGATTGGGAGCTTCTATCCGTTTATGATGCTGCATTGCTGCACCAATGATCTCCGGAATCTGTACAAAACGTATTTTTTTATCCAGCAAAAGCTTTACGGCCATCTCGTTTGCCGCATTAAATACTGTGGGCATACTGCCGCCTGCTCTTGCAGACTCATAAGCCAGTGCCAGACCGGGGAATACCTCCAGATCCGGTTTTTCAAAGGTCAGTGTATGCAGTGCAAACAGATCCAGCGGTTTTTCCTGCATGGGACGTCTCTGGGGATAAAGGATCGCATACTGGATCGGAAGCTTCATATCCGGCACACCAAGCTGTGCGATCACTGCACCGTCATCATATTCCACTGCAGAATGCACAATACTCTGGGGATGCACCACAACCTGAATCCGGTCAAGGTCCACATCAAACAGCCATTTTGCCTCCATCACTTCCAGACCTTTGTTCACCAGAGAAGCAGAATCGATGGTCACTTTTTTGCCCATGGACCAGTTGGGATGCTTTAATGCATCTTCCAAAGACATATTTTCCAGTTCTTCTTTTGTTTTTCCCCGGAAAGGACCGCCTGATGCAGTCAGAAGGATCTTTTTGATCCGATTGTCTGCCCGGCCCTGCAGAGACTGGAAAATCGCAGAATGTTCACTGTCAACGGGCAGAATGGAAACGCCCATTTTCTCTGCCAGAGGCATGATCAGATGTCCTGCTGTCACCAAGGTTTCCTTATTTGCAAGTGCAATGGTCTTTCCGGCTTCAATAGCTGCGATGGTCGGACGGATACCGATCATACCCACCACTGCGGTTACCACAATATCACTTTCTTCCATGGACGCAATCTCCAACAGACCGTCCATACCGCATACGATCTTCACCGGCAGATCTGCCACGCGCAGTTTTAACGCTTCCGCAGCTTTTTCATCCCACATACCGGCGATCAGCGGCTTAAATTCACGGATCTGTGCTTCCATCAGATCCACATTCTGTCCTGCTGCCAGTGCAACCGCACAGATATCCGGCTGATTGCGCACGATCTCCAGTGTCTGTGTACCGATGGAACCGGTAGAACCCAAAATCGCTATTTTTTTCATAATACCTCCATAAACAGCACCGACAGATAATAAATGATCGGTGCGGTAAACAGTACACTGTCAAAACGGTCCATGATACCGCCATGTCCGGGGATCAGTTTTCCGTAGTCCTTAATGTCATGATTGCGTTTGATCGCAGATGCTGCCAGATCGCCTATCTGAGAGATCACAGCGCCGGCACCGCTGATGCATGCTACTGCCCAGATCATGGAAGTTTTGCCGGTCACGGGCACCAAAAAGATCCATGCAAACAACACACCGACTGCAATGGAACCGATCACACCGCCGATGGCACCTTCCACCGACTTTTTAGGGCTTAAAACCGGAGCCAGTTTATGTTTTCCAAGGGTAACGCCTGCAAAATAAGCACAGGTATCACAAACCCAGGAACTGACAAAGATCAGCCACACCAGATAAATGCCGTGCTCTAACTGCCTTGTCAGAAACACAAAGGAAAAGGGCACACAGGCATAAAACACATTGAAAAACGCAGCCTGCACCTGCTGTGCCTGATATCCGGGAAACTTAAATACATAAACTGCCATCTGCAAAAGAAATATAAATACCAGTGATGCCAGCGCCCAGGAAAAATCTCCGGAAAGGATCATGATCATATAATAAAGAAGGATCCCTGCATATCCCGCTGTTTCCAGCAGACCGCATTTGCCCCATTTTTCCACTTTGCAGGCACGCATCAATTCCCGATAGGCTGTCATGGACAAAACTGCACATACAACTCCCAGCAGCTTTCCTCCTGTCAGGATAAACGCCAGTGCCAGTACTAAAAGCACCGCCCCGCTTATCACTCTTTTTAACATTGTCATTCCTCCTTCACAAGGCCGTATCTGCGGTCCCTATGATTATATGCCTCAACGGCTTTTTCCAATTCTTCCTTTGAAAAATCAGGCCATGCCACAGGCGTAAAATAAAATTCCGTATATGCAAGCTGCCAGAGAAGGAAATTGGAAATACGCTGCTCATTGCAGGTTCTGATCAGCAGATCAGGCTCGGGCAGTCCATGGGTATCCAGCGCATTGCCGATCATTTCTTCGGTGATCTCTTCTGCTTTCAGTTCGCCCTTCTCTGCCTTTGCTGCCAGTGTCTGTACCGCACGGCGGATCTCATCCCTGCCTCCGTAATTGATCGCAATGGAAAAATGCAGACCGGTGTTATTCTTTGTTGCCTCTTCCAGTTCTTCAATGCTTTCTCTGATATCCTGATCCAGACGGGACTTATCGCCGATCACGCGCACACACATATTGTTTTTGGACGCTCTTTTCAAGCAGTTTTTCATGTAATTGCGCAGAAGCTTCATCAGCGCATCCACTTCGTCCTTGGGACGGTTCCAGTTTTCCGTGGAAAAAGCATATACCGTCAGATAATTGATTCCCATATTGTATGCTTCTTCACAGATCACTTCCACTGTCTTGGCACCCTGAATATGGCCGTAATTGCGCGGCATTCCCTTGGCCTTTGCCCAGCGTCCGTTGCCGTCTAAAATGATCGCCACATGATTCGGAATCTTCATTTTATTCTCCTCTTTCTATATACCGGACAGACACAGACTTTCACTGCATCTTTTTCCGGCGAAAAGGGACAGACATCCGCCCGCCCCTCTTTTTTGTAAAAATAACTGTTCAAACAATACTTAGACAGTCATGATTTCCTTGGTCTTATTTTCGATCATCTTGTCTACTTCTTTGATAAACTTATCAGTAGCTTTCTGAAGCTGATCTTCCATATCCTTGATCTCATCTTCGGAAACGTCGGTCTTGCCCAGTTTCTTTAAGAAATCATTGCCGTCTCTGCGGATGTTGCGGATTGCAACCTTAGCTTCTTCGCCTTTTTTCTTAACATCCTTTGCCAGCATTTTACGGCGTTCCTCGGTCAGTTCGGGGAATACCAGACGGATCACGCTGCCGTCGTTGGAAGGGGTGATACCCAGATCAGATGCCATGATCGCTTTTTCGATCGCTTTGATCAGGGATTTTTCCCAGGGAGCGATCTGCAGCATTCTTGCTTCGGGAACGGTGATGTTGCCCACCTGCTGGATGGGTGTGGGAGAACCATAATAATCTACTCTGATCTTGTCCAGAACATGAGGGTTAGCGCGGCCTGCGCGGATTCCTTCATAATCGGAGCCCAGATAATCGATAGCTTTGGTCATTTTTGTTTCAAACTGGTTTAATCTTGCGTCCATAGTATATCCTCCTGTCGCCTTATGGGCGTTTGTTATAAAGTTTTATGCTGACTCAAAGAACCTTATACGGTTACTTTGGTACCGGTGAAATTGCCGTTCATGGTATTAACGATGCTGTTTTCCTCGTTCAGACCAAATACCCACATCGGCATCTTGTTGTCGCGTGCCAGAATGGATGCGGTCATGTCCACAACCTGCAGGTTCTTGTCGATGACTTCCTGAATGGAAACTTCATCATACTTCACTGCATCAGGATTAGTTCTGGGATCATCATTGTAAACGCCGTCAACAGCCTTGGCAAGCAGGATAACTTCCGCTTCCACTTCAATCGCACGAAGCACAACGCCTGTATCGGTGGAGAAATAAGGATGTCCGGTACCGCCTGCAAAGAAAACAACCTGTCCTTTTTCAAAATACTTATTGGCTCTGTCCTTGGAGAAAAGCTTGGTAAATGCACCGATCTCAAAAGGAGTCAGGATATTGGTCATCATGCCCACACTTCTGAAGATCTCGGATACGTAAATACAGTTCATGACGGTTGCCAGCATACCGATCTGGTCTGCCTTGGTACGGTCAATATTCTCACTGGTACGTCCTCTCCAGAAATTGCCTCCGCCGATCACGATACCAACCTGAATACCGTCGTCCACAAGCTGTTTAACCTGTAGTGCAACTGCTCTGACTGTGGGTTCGTCAAATCCCTGTTTCTTATCGCCTGCCAGCGCTTCACCGCTTAATTTTAATAAAATTCTCTTCATATCACACCTCTGTGAAAAATACTTTGTATCAGTATAACATATCTGTCCGGAAACGGGAAGTAAAAAATCTATGAATAAAGAAACAGAATCACCGGTTCCAGCATCGGCGCACTTTCTTCAATGCGGATTCCGCCGGCTTCCTTAAAATATGTACAATCCTTTCTGCTTCCATCGGGCATCAGCCTCTGCACACATTTTATTTCTCTGTCTGCACAAAGAACAATTTCATCCAGCGGGTCAATTCCCAGTGTCATCACTTCCACAAACAGACCGCCGTCAGGCATATCTGCTGCCCGCAGATAAACTTCATTGTCTTCCGGATAATATACCGGAAGATTGCCGGATTCCTTAAGCAAAGACGCCATCTGTCTCTTTCTGGTTTCATTCAGCAGTGCAAAAGTCGGTCCCAAAGTATAGATCACATCCGGAGAACCGCAGAATGTTACGACCATACCTCCCAGACTGTTTTTGTATACTGTAACGCCCGGCGTCACCGGTGTAAAATTAGCATCATCCTGACTGCGATACAGCATGGATTCCACACGCACCTCTTCTGTAAGCGGTATAAGATGCATGGTTTTTCCCATTACGGATGTCTGACTGCCGTCTGTCAAAAACTCACAGCGCGCTGTCTCACCTTCCCATTCCTTTACATCCACCCCGATATATGCACCAAATCCTCTGTCAATCAGACGTCCGGCTGTATCTGCCGCCAGAAAAACAGTGCCCGACAGCAGCTGTAAAAGCTCTTTGTCACTGTAAAGGCTGTCTGCAGGACCTTCCAAAAAGGAAGCTCCTTCTATGCTGTCCGAAAAATACATAGGCACGCCCAAACGTTCCAGTACATTGATACTCCACGTATCAAAACGTTCAATTCCAAATCCCGGTGCTTTTACCTGGCTGTAATCATAGGAGGGGGTATCAGAAACTGCAATACGGCAGCCTCTCCACTGCAGAGTGGGCACAAGCTCCATCAGGGCATTGTAAAAACCGCTGTTTTTTGCCAGTATGCTCCGATAGGCTTTGCCGCTTCCCGGCTCATAGGAAGAAAGTCTGGTGATCCAGTGTTTTGCTCCTCTGGCTCCTTCCAGGATCGTTCCTGTAAAATGGGCATGCAGCGCACGCGCACTTGTAGAATAACGGTTCTGCGGACAGGTATCAGTCTCCGCCAGCAAAAGATCCACTTTTCCTTTCAGTTTGCATATCTGTTGGGCAGCCCTTTGATATACTTTGGAAAACTGCCGTCCGCTGCCGCACAGATAATTGCCGTTATTAATACGCACCACAACAGGATTTCCCTCTCCTGCCAGAATCTGTGCAATCTCAGCCGCAAATTCCATATTGTTTCCGCAGGAGCAAAAAGACACCGGCATCGCAGGTTCCACACTGTCAATGCCCGCACGCATTGCCCTTGCAGCTTTTAACAGTGCCTCTTTTTGTGTTTCCACAAAAATGTCTGCCAATCTGCAGGATTCTTCTGTATCCAAAGCCATACATTCCACCAGCTCTTCTCTGGTCATATCAGTACCGGACAGTTCACGGAACCGGTTCATATGCAGATCACAGGCACAGCCCTTTCCTTCCCGGTAGATCAGGCGGAAATCATCATCGATCATAATGGTATCCGGCTTACATGCTGCGATGGTTTTTGTAACATTTTCAATATAGCTGCAAAAATTGTCGTCATAGGGACAACAGACAAAAACTTCTTTTCCGTCTGTCAGATTTTTATATTTCGTATAAGGAGAAAGCTTGCTGAGTACCCATCCATGACCGATGGACGCCTGAACCAGCACACCGTTTGGAATACCCATGGCATGCAGCTTATCCCTGAAAATCATATATTTTTCACACATGGGACCAACCTTGTCCACCACCGGGTCACCTTCCGGCACCAGTGTCATGCAAAAAAGCGGACATGTGGACACACCTCTTTCCACCTGGGCGCAAATATCCGCGCATATCTCATCAGCATGATCAATGTCCAGCCCCATAATGGAATATAAAAGCATTTTATTTTCAGTCATCATCAGTCTCCTTTGGACCTATTTTTTCTGAAGGATCAGTGCCGCACTGCCGGGCAGCATAAAGCTCACGCCCTCGTCTGACCGCACTGCTTCTACACCCTCACCGCTCATCGCATCTGTCAGGGACACAAAACCGCCCTTCCAGCACAGCTGTTTTTCTCTTGTATCACGGTTTACAAGCAGTGCACACGCATCTGTCTGCGTAAAGGCGATGCCTTCTGTATCTGCGCCTTCCAGTTCTGCCCCCTGCGGCCGAACCAAAGCCAGAAGCTTTTCTGCATTCTGCGCAATCTTACATCCTGCCGGCATTTTTTCAAAGCCTTCTGCAAACAGAGTGCTTCCTTCCTGCGCATACCAGATCAGCTGCGTACCGTTCTTTTGAAGTTTTGCAAAAACAGCCGTCATCTCTTCTGTCACATCGCAGGCGGTCACCACCAGATTTTTCCACTTTCCGTTCTGCTGATGCGCTGCGGTCTCCGTATCAATATAGGTAAAGGAATGCTGTGCATTGAGCATTGCATACTGTGCCTCCATCAGGGCATCCTGACAGGCAAATACATACTCCTTACCATTGTCGTCTGCTTCTGCGATCTTTTCCTCATGAATATTTTCGATACCGTGATACAAAGGCTTTCTGCGGCGCATCATTGTCTCAATAGGGTAAAACAGCAGCGTATCGGACAGCCGGTTTCCGTCAATGGCTTCTCCGGCTCTGTTTAACGCATCATAAATCTTATGTTTGCTGCCGTCTGGATCTTCATCACTGTAATAGAAAGTAAAGACATCGGCGCCAAAAGCCAGCTGCAGCATCAGGGAAACATACATCTCCTCTGCCGTCACCTTTCCGCCCTGGGCATGGGCTGATGCCTCATCCATGACATGTTCACGTCCGTAAAGCTCTGCGATACTGCGCACCAGTCTGGGGGTAAATGCAAAATCCCATACAATTTCCGGTTTGGACTGCAGCATATCGATTCCCGGGATATGCATATGACGCAGCAGCTTGAAAAAATTGCCTTCAAACAGCACATGCAGTGACAATTCATCTTCCAGCAGGATATGACCGGAGAAATTCAGCCCCACCTGTGCACAGTAATCAGAAAGCTGTGCAAAAAATGCCTGCTCATACAGATCGCTCATCAGCTGGTAAAAGTCGTGGCGCACCTGACAGAAATGCTCACCATGGCCCAAAAACAGCGCTGTCAGCTCATCTTCCAGACAGTATCCGTACCGGCTGGCAAAGCGGTTTGCCGTATTTTTTCCCCAGTTGACCACAGGGTAAAGCTTTATCGTTTCGTCCACCGGATGCACGGTCTCGGGACATTCAATCCCATGATTGATATAAACGCCCATATAGGAGGGTTCATCGGTAAAAATTGCTTCAATGACCGCATTCTCCTCTTCATCTCCGATCCTGCGGGCATAAAAATCTCCCAGCACTTTGGTGTAAGGGCGGTAGGTATTATTGATAAATTCTGCAATGGCTTCAGGATTGCTCACATCCACATAACGTCTGTGAAATGCCACGTTATTCTGCGCATGAGTTCCTTCATATAAATACTTTTCATAAAATACAAGGCATAACAAATTAGTCTGTGTATCATTTTCAAAAAACACAGATTCACCGTTCAAACGTCTGTAAGGTGTCAGCAGCTCCTCATCCTTTGGAACAGAACCTGCCATCTGATAGCAGACTGCAGCAACCAGTTTTTCATGACCGTGGGGCAGCTGCTGTTCATAAGTTTCTCCGGGTGCCAGCACATGACTGACCATTACCAGACCGCGGCATTCAAAATCCGGATTTTTATCCAGCGTAGCTGTTCCTGCCACGCCGCTGGGATAAGCATCTTCATCATACAGCCACATGCGCATTCCCAGTTCCTGACAGATTTCTGCTTTTCTGCGCATCAGCTTCCATTCGTCTTCGTCTTTTAAGTAATCAGGGCTGCCCACATTGGTGACAATACCGCCCATTCCCTTATCTTTTAATTCTTTGATCCTGTCGTAAACACATTTTTCTTTTTTTTCATAAGGATCACCGGGCTGATATCCAAAATTGCCGTGTACAATACGCATCGGACGGTAAATTTCTCTCTTCATACATTATTCTCCTGATTTTATCATGTGTTAAAAAACAGGCTGCCGCCAAAACTGCGACAGCCTGTTTGAAGCTTTTTGAATTCTTTTTATTCTTCGATATTTTCAAGAGGAGCTACATGAGGACAATCCAGAACAATATTCTTGCGAACAGGACAAGCCCATTTTACGCCGTTTTTGATGATCTTCTGCACATTTTCATTGCGGAAGGAGGGATTGGTCTCATGACCGGGCTGGAAATAGAACACTCTGCCGTGACCTTTTACCCAGGTACAGCCGCTTCTGAATACTTCACCGCCGTTAAACCAGCCGATAAAGATAACTTCTTGAGGATCTGCGATATCGAAGGGTTCGCCGTACATTTCTTCCTCTTCCAGTGCAAAGGTTTCCGGAACGCCTTCTGCAATGGGATGATTGGGCTTGATGCACCAGATACGCTCTCTTGCGCCGTCGCGCCACTTTAAGTTGCCGGTGGTGCCCATCAGTTTTCTGAAAATCTTGGAATGATGTGCGGAATGCAGGGCTACAAATCCCATACCGCTCATTACATATTTAAACACTCTTTCCACAACTTCATCCGGTACTTTATCATGTGCCATATGGCCCCACCATACCAGTACATCAGTGTCAGCCAGCACTTCATCAGTCAGACCGCATTCGGGATCGTCTAAAGTTGCGGTGCGCACTTCCACATCATCAGCTTTTAAAAAGCCTGCGATATACTCATGAATTCCGCCGGGATAAAGCTCTGTCACCTTGGGAAGGCTCTTTTCATGCTGGTTTTCATTCCATACTGTTACTTTCATATTCGGATGTCCTCCTTATGTTTAAAATTATTCTGTAGGTTTTCTGAAGAAATTACCGGAAAGCTGTTCTGTCCGGATGGAGTTGGCAAATGCATTGGGATCTGCTTTTCTGATCGCATGCAGCACTTTATCTGCTTCAGAACGGGATACTACGGAGTATACCACCTGACGTTCCTGTTTTTCCCAGGAACCGATACCGTCCATGACAGTTGCGCCATGATTGGTCAGGCTCACGATCGCATCGCATACGTCCTGTGCATTGTTGGTTACGATAAACAAAGTCTGCTGCTGATGACGGGTATAAAGCGTATGCAGCATCTGGGTAGATACAAACTGGAAAATGATGGAATAAAGCGCCTTGTCCCATCCAAATAAAATACCGGCTAAAGACAGGATCACCACATTGATGCCAAGCACCAGATTCCAGGAATCGATACCCTTTTTCTCCGACAGATACATACCGATAAAATCGGTACCGCCGGTACTGGTATTCATCATCAGGGAAAGAGAGATCGCACAGCCGTTGATGATACCGCCGAATACACTTAAAAGCAGTGTATCATATGTAATGACAAATCCGGGAATAATATCTGTCAGCGTACTGGTCAGCAGAATATTAAAACAGGAAAACAGGGTAAACTTCTTGCCCACATACCGAAATCCGATATAGATCGGAACTGCATTGATCAGCACATTGACCAGTGTATAAGGTACTGTCACATCAAACCACATCTCAACTGCACGCTGGATCAGAAGTGTCAGTCCCGTTGCGCCGCCCGGAAACAGATCTGCCGTCCGTACAAATGACTTAATGTTCAGTGCCATGATCGTAGACGCAATGCAGCATACCAAAAGCCGCTTGCCGTCCTCTTTTAAACTAAATTTCATCTCTTCCCCTTTTTGTCTGTGTCTTTTTGCTTTTCTTCTCCGGCACAGGCTGTATCATTTTTGTCCAGATTCTATTATAATACGCCAAATGCATTTTGGGGAGTCCAATTCCGCAAATATTCTGAAAAAAACAAAAAAATCTTTTTTATTCTGCAGTGCATCCAACCGCAAAAGCCGGAACAGGCAGTCCTGTACCGCCGCAGAGATTGGCCTGCTCCAGATACGCCATATTGTTCATGGCATAATGTACTTCCACCCCATCTGTATGTTCCGGAATTTCCACCTGTACGCTGTCATCAGATATGATCCAGGCTCTTGCCGGAATCTCTCTTCCTTGCGTATCCATAAAAGAAAAACCAGTCACCGGTGAATCTGCTGTTTTGACACAGCCTTTCCACCTGTCTGTTGTCTGTGCAGGGCTCAGTCTGCCATTGACACAGTCAAAGGCTACCGTCACCGTATCCTGATTCCGCACAGCCTTCACAGGCATGGGAGAATTTGTCTTTTTAATCTCTCCGATTCCGTAATCGCCCGCCAGAATCTGCGCTGCCACACGCTTTGCGAGGGCATATTTATGAGGAGAATGGGCAAAATCCGCTTCTCCCGGCAAAGACCCCAGATCTCTTGCCACCGTCAGATACGAATTTGGAATCAAAGACAAGCCCTTGTACTGGCTTGCCCGCACCCAGTATAAATGTTTGAAGTAATCATCGCATTCTTCCCTGTAAGAAGAAAGCTGGATATTGTAAAAACTAAAATCCACGCCGAAACGTCTGCGCTCATCCTCCACAAACTCTGCCAGGTCTTCTCCGTAGGAATGGGCCATTTCTTCCCAGATACCTTCGCTTTCTCCCTGGAAAAAGATCTGCCCTTTGACACCAATACCGATAAGCGGCGCGATCAGTGTATTAAAGTATCCGGCAGCCGGCACATTGACACCTTCCCGATAGCCCAGCTTATGCGCCAGTTCCAGCGGCATCAGTTCACGCAGACAGGCACCGCCCGCACACATCATGATGATTCCCACCGGAATCTGAATCTGCGGCTGCACCAGCCGTGCCACGTAGTAACCGATGGCTGAAAAGCTTTTTGCCGCTTTGGCACCGGGCCGTTTCCAGCACCACTCTTTCTTAATAATATCCTGTGAAGGCACATAATGAAACTGCGTACTTTCCGCCGCACCCACCTGCGTCTGGCAAAACAGTCTGATGGGCAAAGCTTCATCCAGCGACTGCGCAATGTCCGGTGAATCTCCAAGGCAGGGCTCCAGATTTAATTCTGCATTGGACTGACCGCCGATCAGCCACACATCTCCCACCAGAATATCTTCCAAAACCGTTTCTCCATATGCAGACACGATTTTCATCTGCGAAGGTTCAAAGCTTGCCGGGCGGGAGGCAAATCTCAGTTCAAAACGACCGTTTTGGTCCACGACACCGCTGACACATTCTGCAGCGACATCACCGGTGACGCATTCTGCGGCGAAAGCATCGCTGTACACTGATTTGTCCTGTTTATCGCTGTCTTTTTTCCCTGTCCAGAAGCCCTGCACGGCTGCGCCGGTATGGCTGCTCCATCCCCACACGCAGACCGGATGATTTTGCTGCAGCACCATATGGGATGAAAAAATACCGGACACCTTCCATTCAGGCAGCGCCTGTTTTGTTTCCTGTCTGTCTTTTATTTCTGTCACAACTGCGTCCGTCGGAAGTGCAGGTGCCTGCGTTCTTTCTTCCATGATCATCTCTCCTGTCTGCGCAGCATTTCGCTGACTTTGATAAATTTTTCATACGCCACATAAGGAGGGCAGCTGTCTGAGTTGGCCAGTACAAAACGTCTTCCTTTCATGGTCTGCAAAAGCTGTTCCACGCGGTTTTCCAATTCCTGCATATCACAGTTTAAGAAAAATGTAGGCTCAATGCCGCCGATGATGCCGACATGCTCCGGCAGCAATTTCACTGCATCTGCAATCTCAACATTTCCCGTGGGCGGCGGTGAAACAGACTCTGCCATATCAATCGCCGTATTTCCCATAAGCGGCAGCAGGTCTGCCAGATGTCCGCAGGCATGATGGATCAACAGTTTATCATGGCTGTGTATCTTTTTCCCCCACGCATCCACCAAAGGCGCCGTATATTTTTCAAAAAAGGCAGGGCTTATATTGGTCGTAGAGCTGTCTTCCCAGAAAATAAATCCCTCCGCCGGTGACTCCACGGAAATCGCCGCAGTTTCCATGTCCTTTTGATGTATCACCGCCAGGCATTCCTCCACTACTTCCGGAAAATCATACAGCGCATAGGTCAGATCCACTGTGCCGCACCAGCGCTCCACCATGGACTGAAAACCGGTTTTTCCGTACAGTCCCAAAAGCGGCAGATACACGCCGCCGTCACCGAGCGCATGGTAATCCCGCAGAAACTCATCATAAAAAGGGATCAGCTGCGTATTTTCTGCTGCATACTGCAGGATTTTGAAATCCTCTTCCTCTTTCACAGCATGAGTGGTCAGAAACCAGGAATTGGCATTTTCGGAATAGGTATACTCTTCCGTCAGCGTTCCTACTTTGGTCTCGATCACATCCTGACGTTTTTTTCCACAGGTACTCGTGCGAAACTCACAGTTTTTCACATTTGTTTTAAAAAGCTGGTGAAAACCGCGCAGAAGCGGGTCAGCTCCCATCTGCCTTAAATAGGCTTCCTGTCCGCCTTTCTGCACTGCTTGCGGAAGATGCTCCCAATAATATGCTAAAAACGGCGACCATGGCACTCTGTCTGTTTCTTTGCCGCGGATGGCATTTAAAATGCGTTCTTTTGAAGTCATTTCCATCGCTGTTCTCTCCTTGTATATTATGGTCAGACTGCTCCCTTCGGCCACTGATGCTCTGTGCCGATAAAGCCAACCTGCTTGAAATCATCCATATTATGGCGGATCAGATAATCAATATAGGACATCACCATTTTGGCTGTCAGCATATATCCCATCGGATTCATATGTCCTGCCAGGAAAAAGCGTTCTCTGAACTTTTCATCATAAACCGGCGCATATTTGCGGAAATCCAACACATAACAGTTTTCAAAAACAGTACATAACTGATACAAAAAATCCTGATGTTTTCCGGCTGCCTCATCCAGCTGAGGATCATTGCCGGCCGGCAGTGTCATCAAAAAGAATTTGGCATCCGGCTGGATCTGTTTGTAGCGCTGAATGATGCGTGCGTAATACCCGGCAAAAGTAGGTTTGTTGTTTTTGCTGTTCTTAAAATCCACATCCGCCATGGAGCCAAATTCCATCTGCATATTATAAAGATCATTTACTCCCAGCGCGATGATATATGCCTGACAGGCCAGCGCAGGATCATAGAAATTGTTTGCCTCCGCAAAGGTCAGACAATATTCTTTTGCCGTCATACCGCCTCTGGAAAAATTGTAAACCGTACATCCTGCCTCGCGGGCAATGTACTGCCCCCAGGAATACTCAAAATAATCATGATAGGTTCTGTTGCCTTCCGCATCCATTGCCTCAAATTCACCGGAAGACAAACTGTCTCCGATACAGGCAATTTTTCTGAAAATACCGGTAAATCCCCCGTTAGCTGCCAGCTTTTCCAAAGGTTTTTCATTTTCATCAAAAAACAGTTCATCCAGATTCATTGTCGTCCCTCCATCGGTATTATGATCACCCGCTCAGGCGATCATTTGACTGTTTACAGTATATCATATTTTCCGGATAATCCATATACAGAGTAAAAAAGTATGTGTATAAAAATAGTGTGTAAAAAAAACGCCGGTCCAAAAGACCGGCAGTTTTTTCCATATCAGCAAGCTGCAACAACAGCTTTCATTTCATCCCATTTCTTTTCCATATCCGCAACCAGCGCAAACTGTGTTCTGCAGCGGTCCAGATTGTGTTTGGGTCTGTGGATTCTGAAATAGGTATCTCCCTGCAGATAATCTGTCAGAAAACGCATACCGCATTCCAGGGTCATCATTTTTGCACCCACAGGGAGAAGTTCTTTTTCAAGTGCAGTCAGTTTTCCCTGACAGCCTTCCAGATATCCCTTTACGTATGCTGTATATAAGGGCAGGCTTAAAGAAACTTTGCTCAGATCGGTTTCATCCTCTGCCGCGGTATTGGCACCAAAGCGGATGGAATCTCCGAAATCATACAGTGCAGAGCCGGGCATAACGGTATCCAGATCGATGATGCAGATTCCTTTTTTGGTCGTATCATCAATCATGATATTGTTTAACTTGGTATCGTTATGGGTAACGCGCATGGGCAGCTCTCCGGAAGCCAGAAGTTTTGTCAGGCAATCCATTTCGTCTTTTCTGTCCATCACAAACGCGATTTCTTCCTGAACGCTCTTTGCTCTGCCGCAGATATCCTGTTCCAATGCTGTCAGAAAGTTTTCAAAACGTTTTTTGGTATCGTGGAAATGAGGAATGGTTTCATGCAGTTTGTGTGCCGGATATTCGGCCAGAAGTGCCTGGAAATTACCGAACGCCACTGCACTTTCATAAAAGGTTTCTGCGCTGTCCACCTGATCGTAGCTTGCAGAATCTACAATAAATAAGTACATTCTGTAGCAGCTGCCGTTTTCATCCCGGTAATAGCTGCTGCCATCTTTGGTCTCAATGACCTGCAATGTCTCCCGGCTGCAGTCTCCGCCTCTTTCCCTGATCTTTGCCTTTAAAAACTCTGTAACACCCACAATATTTTCCATCAGCTGATCCGGATTTTTAAAAATATCTGTATTGATCTGCTGCAGGATGTAACGGTGTACCTGCGCATTTTTTTCGGTTTCCAGATAATAAGTTGCATTGATATGCCCATTGCCGTATGCGCAGATGTTCTGCAGTATTCCTTCCACACAAAACTGATTTACGATAAGTGACAGTGCAGACAGACTTTGCTTTTCCATGTTTTTACCCTCCGAATTCTGTTTAGGTATGTTTTTTTGTTTCTGCTTTTAGTGTATCTGTCCCTGGCTTTACTTTCTTTATACAAAATTCCGATGTATTTGCACAATCCGCCGCATTTGCACTATTACTCTTTACTTTTATACTTTCAATGCTACAATTTAGATAACAAAAGGCCCGGTTTCAAAGGAGTGCATATGTCTTACACAAGCGTTCATCTGGATACTGCAATTGATATTCACGACATCGTCACCATCCACTATTTTGAATACAGCAACAACTTCACCTTTTCCGGTGAATCCCATGATTTCTGGGAGTTTTTATGTGTAGACAAAGGAATCGCAGAGGCAGAGGCAGACGGCAAAAGCTTCACACTTCAGCGGGGCGATATCCTTTTTCACAAACCCAACGAATTTCACCGTCTTGCTGCCAACAGACATATTGCGCCCAATCTGGTAGTCATTTCCTTTCTATGCAGCTCTCCCGCCATGGATTTTTTCCGTGACAGACAGCTTTCCATTGATGACGAAGAGCGCAAAATGCTGGCCCAGATCATTCAGGAAGCACAGAAGGTTTTTCTGGACCCTCTCAATAACCCATATCAGACACAGATGCGAAAAAAGCCTGAACGTTCTCCCATCGGAGAACAGATGATCAAACTGTATCTGGAGCTTTTTTTACTCCATCTGATGCGCCGCCATGCAGTCACGGCTCCCAAAGTATCCACGCAGGAAACCGTCCGCAGAAAAAATGACGAAGAGCTTTACAATAAACTTGTCACTTACATGCATCAGAATATTACGCAGAATCTGACCCTGGATCAGATTGCCAAAGATATGCTCATCGGCCGCTCTCATCTGCAGCAGCTGATCCGCAAATATCATAACTGCGGTGCCATCGCCCTGTTTTCCAAGCTTAAAATCGACGAAGCCAAGCAGCTGATCCGCAACAATCAGTTAAATTTCACAGAGATTGCGGACACATTGGGCTACAGCTCCATCCATTATTTTTCCAGACAGTTCAAAAAACTGACCGGTATGACTCCTTCTGAGTATTCTTCCTCTATTAAGGGGTTGTCTGAAAACACAGTTCTCTGAAACTGTGTTCATACAGATATAAAACAGGCGCGCTGCCTCGATCTAAAGCAGCACGCCTTTTTTTTTACTTTATGTCAGCTTCAGCACGCCCATGGCTGTTGCCGTCACTTCACATCTCATAAATAACTCACCGCCGTAACCGGTGACCGCCATCACAGGCTTCACATCCCGGCGTATGGTCAGCGGTTCCTGTGCACCGCGGCTGACTGCATCTTCTCTTGCAATCTTTTCTGCGATCGGCCACACAAATTCAATGGCATCTTCCAGTTCCTTGATCACTGTACTGCCGTTTTCGCTATTTACCAAAAATCCGCCGTCATCCGGCAGGATCTCAACCGTATGGGATGCTGAAATATTGCAGGCAACCGCACCCACTGCATTCACCACATTCGCTTCTTTGGGAATGATACATTCCGTACCCAGTGCCTTTGCCACATCCGGCAGGAAAATATGAATGGGTGCACCCACACCGATCAGATGAAACGGTGTCTGAAAGGTAAGCCCGATATGTTTTCCCATTCCTTTCTGACTCATTTCCCAGCCCCATTCCAGCATGGATGCTGTCTGAGTGTCCAGCCCTGTTTTTTTCAGTTCCGGTCTCTGCTCATACAAAAGCATTTCCGCGATATAAAAATACAGTTTTTTCTTTACTTCGTTATATACCCAGTCACAAAGTTCTTCCACAGTCTTTCCGACACTTTTTGCCACAAAATCTGCGCCTAAAAGAGCCGCTTCTTTGGAAAAGACATTGAAATCACCCTTCAAATGCATGATGTCCGTTGAAGTCAGACCGCAGCGCATGATGATGCCTTCCTTTTCCAGACGATCCAGATGCACATGCAGCGTATAGGGTTCTATGCCTAAAAGCTTTGCTGCTTCCTCATAAGGAACAGGGCCTTTTTTGAGCGCTGTGCAAAACGCTCTTTCGGTCTGATTATAATGCGCTTCCTGACTGATATCTTTCACCAGATAGAAAAATTCATGCAAAGGCAGGGAATGCTTCCTGAAATCATCCTGCAGCTTCTGCAGATATTCTGTGATCTCAGGCCAGCGCATTGCTGCTGCGCACAAAGGCATCACGCGTACGCTGTCCACATAAAGCTGTTTATTCTTTCTCTGGTAACGCACTGCACTGTCACCTCCAAGGCCCAGTGTATGCACCATAAGTCCGCGCACCGCTGTATGCCAGCGTCCCACTCTGATACCGCGGTTTACTTTAACAGGTGCTCCGTCGCGCACCAGCGCGATATCCGTTGTGGTTCCGCCCATATCCACAATGACGGCATTTTGTTCATCCAAAACAGCACTGCTGCCCACTACACTGGCAGCCGGACCGCAGAGTATGGTCTCAACAGGATGCTCGCCGGTAAATCTTTCCGACATAAGCGTTCCGTCACTGCGCATGATCGCAATGGGAGCTTTGATCTTCCGCTCCTCCATCGCAGTATGAATTGCTTCCAGAAATTCTCCCAAAACAGGGATCAGTCTGCCGTTTAACAGTGCACTTGCACCGCGTTTGATGGAATTGATCTCATTGGACAGCTCATAACCGCAGATAACCGGCATTTTATATTTTGCCTGCACTGCTTTTCTCGCAGCCTTTTCATACGCTGCATGGGTTCTGTCCACATTCAGCTCCACAATGCCAAGTCCCTGGGCATCCGCAAACCACTCTTCATGTTCTGCCACAAAGGCATCCCAGAATGCAGCGTCCGTCCCTTCTTCCGGCGCATATAAGATCAGTTCCGGATCATCCAGACCCGCTGCACCGCCGGCCCAGGCAACCGCCTTGGGATCTACACCGATAAATAAAAGTTTTGCTCTTGCGCCTCTGTTTTCCACACAGGCATTGGTTGCCAGTGTGGTGGACAGACAAATCACCTCTGCCTGTCTGACAAGTCCGATATCCAGTCCGTCCAGCGCATTGAGGATACCGACAGTCAGATCATCTCTGGTTGTCTGCGCTTTGTTGGATGCGATTACTTTTCTGTTTTCGATTTCATAGATGACAGCGTCAGTATATGTACCGCCTGTGTCAATTCCCACACCATATCTCATGATGTTTTTACCTCATTTATCTGTTTCTGATATCCTGCAGCTTTCTGCAGTTCGTTTACCCGGATTTACTTGCGGGATTCCCGGATCAGATTCTGATACCAGTAAGCGCTGTCTTTCCAGGTGCGCTCCTGGGTTTCAAAATTATTGTGGATCAGACCGAAACGATAGCTGTATCCTGCACTCCACTCCCAGTTATCCATCAAAGACCACGCATAATAACCGCGGATATCAATGCCTTCTTCGATTGCTTTGTGAATCCATTCCAGGAAACCGTTCAGATACTGGATACGCTCGGTATCATGGATCCTGCCGTCAGCCGCAAACTCCTCAGAACAGTTATAAGTGCCGTTTTCAGTCACAATGATCGGGATGCCGATCTGATAGTCATTTACCAGAATCTTAGCCGCATCGTAAACCGCTTTCGGATATTTTTCATTTCCGTTATCCATATAGTTGCCGCCGGCGTTGATCTCTT
Organism: Lachnospiraceae bacterium; assembly: GCA_017500935.1. GTDB lineage: Bacteria > Bacillota > Clostridia > Lachnospirales > Lachnospiraceae > Gallintestinimicrobium. Next base: position 17,514 of record JAFVXW010000048.1, on the reverse strand, counting down.
TTTTAAGTTTTAACAGGCTCTTATCCGCACAGTCCAATACACGGTTGTAGCAGTTTAAGCCAAAGAAATCCAGCTTCTGCGCGATTTTTTCCATATCGCCGTCCTTCATATCCGGCATGCAGTTGTTTTCTTCCATATATTTTAAAAGCGCATCGGAATAACATCCCTTAAAGATCGGATTGATATAGGAGCGATATGCCTTTTCATTTTCCAGTTCCGCAATGGCGATATCCTCTGCATGATCCGGACGAAGCGGATGATGATGCCAGATATCCACCACAATACCGATCTGGGAGTTTTTCAGATTCTCCTCCCTGAAACGGCGGACACCTTCACCATGTGCCAAAAGCACATGATGGTTTGCCTGACGGCCAAATTTTTCGCCGATTCTTCCAGGTGCAAACCATCCCTGTCCATAGCCTACATAAGTAGCGATGGGCTCGTTGATAGTTGCCCAATAGGGAACAGAATCACCGAATTCCTTAAATAACAGAGACGCATATTCGCCGTACCAGTCCACCACATCGCGGTTTAACCAGCCGCCTTCTCTTTCCAGCTCGTAGGGAAGATCCCAGTGATACAAAGTTGCGTTAGGCTTAATGTCGTTTCTGTGAAGCTCGTCAATCAGTCTTTTGTAAAAATCAAGCCCCTTCTGATTGATCTCGCCTTTGCCCTTAGGCAGGATTCTGGACCAGGCAAAAGAAAAACGATAGCTGTCTACGCCCAGCTCCTTCATTGTCTGCACATCCTGTTTCCATGTATGATAATGGTCACAAGCCGGATCCGGTGTGGAGCCGTCTGTGATCGTGCCGGGAATTCTGGCATAAACATCCCAGATATTCAGGCCTTTGCCGTCTTCCAATGCGGCACCTTCCACCTGAGCTGCACTGGTGGCTACGCCAAACATAAAATCCTTTGAAAACTTCATATTAATTATCCCCCATATCCTTTAAGATCCGGGTGATCACTTCCTGACGGATCCCCTCATTTTCATCGCTCTTTGCACGGTCTGACGCATATCTGGCGCAGACATACAGATAATCGGAAAGTCTGTTCAGATACTGCAGCGCCATTCTGTCCGAATTGGTATAATACTTGATCATACGGCAAAACTGTCTTTCAGCACGGCGCACCACTGCTCTGGCAACATCAAGCCTTGCAGAAACTTCATTTTCTCCGTAAAGCACAAATTCTCTTTTACGTTCAAACGCAGCTTCCATCACATCGATTTTTTCTTCCAAAGCTGCAACCTCCGATGCATCCAGCTTATGAGAACCGGGAGGCACTGCCACTACACCTGACATGATCTTCATCAGCGTACGCTGTACCTTAGCCAGATCCTCTTTTAAAGCAGGATCTGCCGTCACTTTGGCAAGGCCGATATGACTGTTCAATTCATCTATGATTCCCACAAGTTCAATACGGTCATCCGTTTTCTGAACCCTGGAACCGTTTAACAAAGAGGTATAACCCTGATCTCCGTTTTTTGTATAAATCTTCATGATATCCTCGCTTTTAAAGTAACGGCATTTTTTTGACTGCTCTGGCACTGTTTGCCCCGATCCTGCGGCAATCCCGCATATCGGGCTGCTTTAATGACTCCACTGTTTTTCCATACGGAATTCCTTTCATCTGCATCGTCACATCCTGTTGTACAACGCCGATTCCGGCTCCCATCATGGAATCATTGGCCGCTGCATGCGCCAGCGCCTGCGGATTCTGTACATCTCTCTCAAAAATTTCATAAAACACACCGTTTTCTTCGATCCCTGCACAGATTTCCTTTAAGACCGCACTGTCCGGTCTGTTGGTATAAATAAAAACAGAAGGTCTTTTTGCGATCATGTCTGTTCTCCCACATAAGAAAGTACAAGTCCGGTCGCAACCGCATTGCGCGGTCCCTCACTGCCGCGGATATTTCCGCGTCCGCACACGATTCTCCATCCGGCAAATTCTTCCATCAGCATCTCCGGAATTTCAAAATCTTCGGCGGAACCGCCGACTAACACCACATTTGATATATTCTTCAGATTATGCTCCGGTGCCACCTTTTTCAGGGCACGCACCGCATTGGTGACAAACACCTTTTTCTTGGCTTCCCTGCGGACAGATACGATCTTTTCCATCGGGATATCTTCTTCCAGCCGGACAAGCCCTGCCGGTGTCTGCAAAACAACTCTTCCGTAGAATCTGGGATCAACAGCCTGTTCCATAAAGGTCATCTGGCCGTTTTCCAGTCTCATATGGAAAAGACTTTCCACTTTTGCCAGCGGATACTTTTTAATCTCTTCTGCAATATGTCTGTCCTTTAACCCAAGCTCAGTCTGGATCAGCATGGAAACAAGCTCACCGGCTCCGGCCTGATGGGTCATGGTTACCTGACCGTTCTGATCAATAACTGCTGCATCCGTGGAGCCGCCGCCCATATCCAGAATTGCCAGCGGAAGCTGTGTACCGGGCGTTGTCAGTGCGCCAAGGCTTGCCATAATGGCTTCCACACCGGCAACCGCTACCTGTGTATGCAGCTCTTCTTTCAGACGGTCTGCAATCTTTCGCATGGGGAGCTGCTGTGTCTTAACCATTGCAGCGATACCCACTGCCTTTTCCAGACAGGTTTCATCCGCCAGTGCACCGGCAATCTTTACCGGAGCCAGCGTATCCACCGCCAGAATATCTGTAATACGGATATCTGTCTGCTGTCCGGGATCAATCCCTTCCATACCGCTTCTGATACGCGCAAACATATTGCCGACATTGGTATCTGACTGTCCCTGAATATCCCGGATCTCTCCGATATCCCCTATCAGCTTCATGATCTTTTCTGCGCCTTCATCCAGATTGATGGAAGCAGTTTTCTCAGCCATTACCGTGATCTCACCGGCAGGCAGCACATTTTCCTGAATATTGCCGTTAGGCGTTTTGATCACCACAGCACTGCGCTTGCCGATCAGACTTCTGGCGATCGGTGTCACACTTTTTGTCTGCTGCGCATCCAGAGAAAGCAGGGTTGCAATTCCGTAAGGGTTGGAAAGCATGCGTACTGCCTGTCCTTCCAGCGCTACTTCAATGGCAGCCAGTTCTCCATCCGGAATTCTCCGGATATATTTTACTTCATCGATAACCGGTATTTTTTTATCCAGACGGTTATAAACCAAAACAGCCTCATCTGCCTGCAGGATAATGCCCCTGATATCCAGCACGGTGCTCATCTGGTTGACAACTGCCGCCGCTGCCTCATAGGAATAATTATCCGGAATCACCAGAATATAAGCCGTACCGGTTTTTGCAGAAGCCAGATTCTCTATATGAATCAACTGTCCCACTGCCGTTCCGGCTCCCGCAGGGGTGGCCGGATTATGACCGATCATGGAAGAATCCGTGATCACGGTTTCTGTCAGTGTTTCCATCGCCGTATCACCGATGACAGGCGCCGCTTCATTAAGACGGATCAGGGAAATATCCGAAACATTTTTTCCGATCTTTCCCATTGCTTCTTTTAACACTGCACTGATGCCATGGACATTTACCACAGTACCCTTGGTTCCTGTTGTTGCGCAGGAACCACCGGAAAGAAACCGGACATTTCCATCACGCCCGATCTGACCGATACAGCATTCTGTAGTTGAATTGCCTATATCCACACCAGCAACAATTTTCAAAGCAGAATTCCTCTTTTCTCGTAAATCTCAACAGCTTCCATGACAAGTTTTGCACAGCTTTTGGCATTGTATTTTTCCAGAAGCTCCTGTGCCATCAATACCAGTTCCAGTTTGGTGGAACGGTTGGGGCGCAGTTTATCGTACATTTTCAAGATCACATCATCCGGCACATCCACAAGCTCTGCTGCCCGCTCAAAATTCTTTTCCATAGGGGCATTTCCTGCTTCTTTTGCCACCTGTCCCTGCGCTCTTAACATTTCCTTGGAAATCTTGATATCATCGGGACCGATGTGATTTTTCATCACTTCACTTAATGTAATATCATCCAATCGCTTTCCTGTCTTGGAAGCGATCTTGTCTTTTTCATATTCTCCCAGCGGATAACGCATATGCTTACTCCCATCTATAGTCCAAAATAGTCCTGATCTTTACTCCCATTCAACCGCGCCAAGTTCAGGATCCAGCTGCTCGGTTTCTGCGATATGCATAATTGCCGCTTTTACCTGATATTTGGGACGTGTCATAGGATCATTGGTACAGGGAATGGGCACAACCTGCTCACCTTTTACATATTTGGCTGCATTCTGACCGATTCTGCGGTAAGTTTCCAGATTCATAAGCGGTGCCTGCGGGAACAGCTCCAGATTGGACAAAGGATACAGATCCTTCTGATGAATAACAGTCGTTCCCTTGGACTGAATACCGATACCGATACCGGAACCGGAAAGCTTTGCTGCTTCAAGTGCCATAAAACATACATCAGACGTATCAAGAATCTTTACCACTCTGGGTTTCATACCCTCTTCCTCAATGCCTGCTTTTACATTTTTCAAAACCTCATCCAGCGGAATGCCGCAGATGGTCTTTTTAATCTCTCTCTGGAACGCAGCGCCGACGCCGATCACCACTTCCCTGGGATCTGTGCCCTGTTTTGCCTTGGGATAGTCCGCATAGGAAGTCTTATGCTCATTGATACGGTCCTTGCCTGCAAGAGAATTGCCTCCGGCAGGTGCTGCTGTATTTGCTGTCTGTTCAGCCGTTTTTGTCTGTGCTGCATCAGATGCAGATGCATTCAGCTGACGCAGGACAGCTTCTGTGATCTGTCTGACCAGTTCTTCATTATACTGCATACCGATACCTCCTAAATATCCGCGGGATCAATGAGATGCGGGATTCTCTTGATTTCTTCCCAGCGCTCACCTTCCACGCGATAACCAGTTCCGGGTCCCATATAGTCATTGGCAGTGTTTACGCCGGACAGCACATTGAACTTGCTGTCAAGGATCGCAGCTGTCTGCATGTAGTCACCGATCACACGCTGCTTTAACATATTCAGAACACTTTCTGCCACATCTTCATAACCCGTCTGTGCCAGTGCCTTTACAATATCAACGCCTGTAATACCGCGCTTTAATACGTCTTCCGCGCTCATCAAATCTGCGGTAACATCTCTGGAAAGGGTATCATGACTGCCGTGTGCATAGGTTACCGCTTCCACCTGTTCATCGGAAACAGGAGTCAGTCCCAGCTGTCCAAAGACTGCCTGCACTGCTTTTGCTGCCTTGCTGCGCACACGCAGTACCTCGGCTTCCGTCACAGGGCGAAGGCCGCCGTCCACCTGCATATCTCTCTGCAGGACATTATAATCGTCAAAGTCTTCCGCATCAAAATTAGACCCGGCAAACATATTGTCATAGTTGGGTTCTGCTGCATAGCCGGAGAAAATAAAGTCTGTACCGGGTAAAAATTGCAGCATGGTTCTTGCGGTACGGCGCATATCGGAATTGGAAAAACTCTGGTCATTGGAGGATGCACATTCAAGACCTAAAAGTGCCGCCACCAGATTTTCACTCATAACTTCCCTGATACCGCCGGGTACTGCACCGGGTACGCCGATACAGCTTACAGAACCGTTCTGGATACCCTGACTGCCTGCACCCTTTGTGGCATACAGACACCGGCATTCCAGATACAGCATGGATTTTTTCTCACTGCTGCCCATCAACACCTCCGAACCGGAACCGGAAGTAAAACGGACTTTGAGTCCGCGGGAAGCGTAAGCAGAATTTAAAAACGCCTTGGAATAGGGCGTATCATCACCGTCGATAAACACCTTTTCCGTACCATATACAGATAAGGTCTCCGCATAAGTGGTCAGACCGCGGATACCCAGATCCAGCTCGGTCGCCTCTTCAGCAGAACACTGGGTCAGCACGCCGGGGCGTCCCACCTGAGAGCCGATTAAAAGGGCAATGGAGCTTAAAGGCGCATATCTTGCCACACCCATCGTAGTCTCTTCTTCAGAAAAACCACGAAGTGCCGCTTCCGCCGCATCTGCCGCAATCTGCACCGGATCATCCTTTAAATTGGTAATATGGGCCTGATTGCCGGGCATCTTGCGGGCGCGCATCTTCTGCATACCCATCATCAATTCCACCACATTCAGATAATTCATCACTTCTGTCATCTTGGCAGGCGTGATGCCGGATACCACTTCCAGAATCTCTTTTCTGGAAACATTGATATCCACGATCATACGCGCGATCTGCAGGGAAGAAACCGCCATGGACTGCTCACATCTTGCGGTATCAATGGCATAATCGGCAATAAACTGATCTATAAAATCAAAATCTTCTCTCTTTTTCCCGTCCAGTTCTGTAATGATACCATTTTCCACTTTTACAGACGGCTTGGGATCATAGGGGCTGTTCATTGCTGCAAAGCCCATTTCCGGCCATTCACTGATATAACCATCCAGATTTACCGGTCTTTTATCCAGCACTTCAATACGTTTTGACCTCTGCATAAGTTTGCTCCTTTTATTGTTATGGAGGCTGCGCCGTAATAAAGGCGCTTTACTCCCACTTTCTCTATTGTATCTATGGTATCACAAACTGCATATTCTGACAAGCTCTGCTTCCTTTTTGTGACTTTCATATTCTCTGTTTTTAATCAGATTTATATGGTAATTTTTCCCTAAAATTGCTATGATAAAGACAGCAGCAGACAAAAAAAGTCTGCCGATCCTGATAAAAAATCAGTAAAAAGGAGCGTAACCATGGACAGAATTTTAAAAATCGGCATCATCGGCTGCGGCGGCATTGCCAACGGCAAGCATATGCCCTCCCTCAAAGCCATCCCCAATGTGGAAATGGTGGCATTCTGTGACATCATTCCCGAGAAAGCGCAGAAGGCTGCCAAAGAATTCGGCACCCCCGATGCAAAAGTTTATACTGATTACAAAGAACTGTTAAAAGATGAAAGCATTGAAGTGGTACATGTCCTGACTCCCAACAAAGAGCACGCAGATATCACCGTTGACGCTCTCTACGCAGGCAAACATGTTATGTGTGAAAAACCCATGGCAAAAACCGCTGCCGATGCACGCAGAATGGTGGAAGCCGCTGAAGCAACCGGTAAAAAGCTGACCATCGGCTACCAGCACCGCCAGAAAGTTTCCGCACAGTTTGCAAAAGAATATATTGAAACAGACGCATTGGGCGAAATTTACTATGCCAACTGCTACGCAGTGCGCCGCAGAGGCACTCCCAACTGGGGCGTATTCTTAAATGAAGAAGAACAGGGCGGCGGTCCCATCATCGATATCGCGACCCACTCTCTTGACCTGACCCTGTATCTGATGAACAACTATGAACCTGCCATTGTTTTGGGCAAGACCCATAAAAAACTGGAGCATCCGGAAGCCGGCAACATCTGGGGCGATAACGGTGTAAGTGACACTCCTTTGGAAGAAGCAGCATGCGCATTTATCCAGATGAAAAACGGTGCCACCATCATGCTGGAAACCAGCTGGGCGTTGAATACCGCAGAACCCATTGCTGAAGGCAGCTGTGTTCTTTGCGGCAGCAAAGCAGGTCTTTCTTTGAAAAATGACAAGCTTGTGATCAACAAAGTGGAACTCAACAAGCTTACCCAGACCAATGTTGACACCTCTGCAGGCGGCGTTGCATTTTATGACGGTGCAGCAGCTTCTCCCCAGCTTACCGAAGCTGTCAACTGGATCAACTGCATCTTAAACGATACCGATCCTGTGGTTCTTCCCAGACAGGCACTCGTTGTATCAGAAATTCTGGAAGCCATCTACACTTCCAGCCAGACAGGAAAGCCGGTGTATTTTGAATGAAAAAAACAGCAATCTGCGGTACCTGGCATGTACATGCCGGTGACTATACCAAATCAGCCATGAAATTAACCGAAGTGATCGGTGTGTGGGAGGAAAATGCAGAGCGACGCGATGCATTCTGTAAGCAGTTTGATCTCCCTGCATTTGACAGCTTTGAAGATCTTCTAGCTTCCGAGGCAGAGGGTGTGATCGTCTGCTCTGCCACCGATGCACATGCAGACCAGATGATCCGTCTTGCCGATGCCGGCAAGCATATCTTTACAGAAAAAGTACTTGCACTTACTGAAGACGACTGTCAGCGTGTTGCCGATGCAGTTGCCAAAAACAATGTGAATTTCGTGATCTCCCTGATCCAGAAATCCCAGCCCGGTCCTCTGACCATAAAACAGATCATCGACAGCGGTGAACTTGGCAAGATCAATTATGTCCGTTTCCACAACTGTCACTCCGGCAGCTGCGACAGCTGGCTTCCCGCCCATTTTTACAATGCAAAGGAATGCGGCGGCGGCGCCATGATCGACCTGGGCGCGCACGGTATGTACTTAATCGACTGGATCTGCGGTGTTCCCCAGACCGTCAAATCCATTTTTACCAATGCATGTACCAACGAAAAAGCCAACGCCTTAAACGTTGACCGTGTGGAAGACAATGCAGTTACTATTATGAGCTATTCTGACGGCTGCATCGCAGTCAATGAAACCGGTTTTGTATCAAACTGCTATCCCATGACTCTGGAAGTCGGCGGTGACAAAGGTATGGCTATCTACAGCGGCACCTCCGTTTGTAAGAGAACTCTGGCAACCGAAGGCAAGCTCACCGATGTTGCGCTTTGTCCTGCAGTTCCCACTCCTGTTGAGCAGTTTTTGACCGGCAATATTCTGGATGGTTTCGGAATCGAAGAAGCCAAAGCACTGACACATCTGATGGTAGAAGCGTACAAATAATTGCCAAATGCGCCACGCGGCATTCGGAACCTGCTCCGCAGCTTCCTCATGTGCGGCTGGCGCCGCATGTAAAAAAGCGTAAAAATAGTCCGTAGGAATGCAAGCATTCCTACGGACTATTTTTACGCTTTTTTCCGCGTGGCTTGTAGCTATTACATGTTCATCTGATCTGTGAGCTTTTTCACGAAAAACCTTGATTTTATGGGCTTTCCGGGCATTTTTAATTGTCCAAATAACCACTCTAAAGTTGGTACAAAAACTTTTCGCTTTTGAAAGATACGAAAAAACTATTTTTTCGAAAGTTGGTAAAAGAAAACTGCGGTTGGTAAAGCTATACACTAAATTTTCTAGCTCAGCTTATAATCCTACCAAACAGATAATTTAATCAAACACGTTGTCTGCCCCAACACTTCTATCTATGCCTATTTTGTTTGCTTATAAATCACCTTTTTTTTCAACATCAAAGTAAAAGAACATTAAGTATCTCGTACATTGTTTTTGAATAAATCAAAGCCTTTCTCATCACTCACTTTCAATATCACCTTGCTTTTTACAAACTTAGTTACTTTCTCACACAACTCTATATTTATTGCTAATCGTTCACCACTTTATGACTATTTCTGAAACAAACGCCAACATTTTGCCGGAAACTAATCCAATCTTTGAAACGCATGGTTTCCAACATCTACAACATGAATCTTTTCTGGATTAATCCTCTTAACAGCACTTTTAATTTCACCATCTTTTAATGTTATACCCAAAATAACTTGCCGTGTTCCTCCCATTTCAATAATTTCATTAAATAAACTGACCATATCATTCGTAACAATGCTGTGTTGTCCTGGTTCATCAAACATTACAATCTGCGGATGGTTTCCCTCTTTCTCGTTTGACGTTTTTAAAAGAGCTAATGTATATGACCATATCGCACGAATGTTGTCACTAGCAGAAGAGTCAAATTTCATGTCAAACCCTTCCGAAATAGGGAGATAATTTTCGCGTGAAATCTGAATACCATCATAGCTATTAACGCTCTGATAGTTAAATCGCTGCAGATAATTCTTAAAGTTTCTCTCCAATGCATCAACTTTTTCTTTATCTCTCTCTGTGAAGTTAGATCTTGGTAAAGCTTTTTTATCCGTCAAATGCTTGGCCCACTCATCAGAAAGCTTTTGTATTTCAGACACCCGATTATCAATATTTTCTTTCAGACTACTCAGTGCTTGAATACTATTTTCCAAATTGATCTTTTCATAAACAATTGTCTCAGAAAAACTTTCATCAACTGCGAACAAATCATTTCTAATTATTTTAGCTAAACGTCGAAGTGTAAATATTCTACTGGAAAGCGATTGGATGTTTGTTTCACATATATTAATATTTTTACGATGAGCCTCAAGTGCAAAGGAAATCATCGTTTTTTGAGCCTCAAGGTGTCTTATATTTTCCTCAATACTCATAATATGCTCACAATTTTGAATTGGAAGCAAAGAATCTTCAATCTCCTGGCCACAAATTGGACATCTGCCATTATAAGATTCAAGCCCCAACTCCGATCCCAAACGCTTGAGTTTTTGCGCATCTTTGTTATTTCTCAAATCAGCATCAATAATTTGAAGGTTCTTATCAAGCCTAGCACATTCAGCTTTTTCTTGAAGAAACATGCTTCTATTTTCTTTTTGCTCATTTTCTAAATTACCAATAGCCGTTTCAGTCTTTTCCAGTTCTTCTTGAAGTTCCTCAAAATTATCAATTATTTTAGGAGTTTTGAACTCAAGCTCTTTTCTTCTCTTATTCAGCCCATCCAATTCGGCATCAATAGTAAATCCATTAGATATGGTAGTAATAAATACTTTATCCCCAAAATCACTTTCAAGAATACAAGGTTTAGTCGGCAAACCTTGTATACGACAATTTTCTCTATTACATAATGTCAATATTTCATTTACCAATATTCCCCAACGCTGAACGATCTCCGTCTCCTGCACTTTTAAATATGCACGTTTTTTTTCATTACTTAGGGTATCTAAACCAAGCCAATATTCCAACACACGTTTTTTAGCATCTTTAATATTTAAAACTGGCATAGCAGAAAACAAGTCTGACCATCCCCGTTTTTGTTCAATAAATATAACTGAAAAAAGAAGCTGCATGTATAATTTATATTCAGCACCATCACTGCTTGGCACTAATGGTAATTCCACTCCAATAAACCTCTCTAAAAATGCATGGAATCCTTTAGTTGAAGTCGTAGAATTAGCTAAATGAACATACATATCTTCCACATAAGTTTCAGGATCATGTATACAATCCAAACTACTATGATAAACAGTGATCAAGTTTTCATTTCGCCCTTCCATTTCGGCAGAGCGCATTATAGACACAACATCCACACCATTAGTAATTTCAATCCACGCTTCAGACTCTAATACAGTATGAGTAATTTGATTATCATCTTCCACAACAGTTTTATAAACAGATGTTAATGTTTTTTTACCCTTACCACCAATAATTTCTTCAAATCCCAGACAATAGTAAATTGCAAGCATTGCAGAACTCTTGCCACGTGTATTTTTATTACTAGAAATGAGATTAAGGCCCTCTTTCAAAACGTAATCAAAACCAAAATTTCCAACCTTCGTTTTTGATACAGCTTTAATTCTATTAATTTTAAGCACTATCCAGACCTCCAATGACTTGCGATGCGTTCAATCATATCTTCTGTTAATCTATTAGACAATTCAGCTAGAAGTTGTTTTTCCACAACTAGCGTTCCTTCATCTTTATAAATTGCATTCAACAGAGATTTTCCTTTATCCTTTAACCGATATAACCCATTTGATTGACGAAAAATCATTCCATCAGCCATAGCAAGATTAATTGCTCTACTAATAGCAGGATCAAATCGAACAACTGTTATTTTCGATGTGAAAGGATTATCTAACAACCCCAACAAATCATCTTTTGCTTTGCTATTTGTAGTTGCCGCACTTATCATTTGTAACTTTATAGCCGAACAACCTTTTTTTCCACAACATTTCCCAATAATAGCGCATATCAATGCCATTTTATAACTAATACGATAATTGTAAGGAACTGCAGAAGCCTTAGCGTCAAATATAATATCATTACTAATGTAGCTGTTTACATCCATAGATTATCCTACCTTAAATTGTAATGAACAGTCGGCTAACCAGCCACTAACCAAATCCCTTTTTAGTTCTATAATCGATGGTTCAGAAAAGCATGCAAATTGTTCTCGCAAAGTCTTCTCAAACTTTTCCAAAATTTCCATAAAAAGTTTATAATTTAATGAATGATCCGGGTTCATTCTAGACTGCATTGAAACATCCTTTTTATACTGCTGTTCTAACTCGAAAAGATCCTCATAAATTACTCCACACGATTCTTGGAGTTTACTCATTATTTCGATCCCTTTCAAGTATGCTTCTGACCAATAAGTAACCATTTCTTTAAAGTCATCGTCATCTTCTTTTACATTCATGATAGCCTTAACTTTTCTTTTAATATTATCAATTTTCTCAGTAGAACATGTTGTCCAATCCGGATTACTAACACTTTTAACTGCCATGTTTAATTTGATATCAACTAGAGGATTTCGAATGAGCCTTACAAACTCTACTTTAAAATCTTCTGCGACCTTAGGTATAAGTCGAATCTCGGGATCAATATATGAAAATGTTTCGGGATCTTCACTGGCTGCTAAAACGACTTCTTTCCTCTTTTGTTCCAAGTGCTCTATAATTCGCTTATCCTTATATTCAGGCGTAACAAAATGCCATTCCTTTATCTTACAAACCCCAAGAGCTTTTAATCTCTTCGCATTATCTTTATCAATCAATTTTCCGATATCAGTTGTCACTTTAGTTCTAAGACGACCATACAAATCATCATCGGAATAATTTTTTTCAGGACAATAGCACTGATAGGCTATTCCAGATAATGTAAACCCTTCGATACCTGCATCTCCTAAATGTGCTGCTGGTATCTTTACAAAATTTTGATTTTGGTATCTATCACGATAGATATTATCACACCAGTTTTCCCAAGTATCACCATCAAGGTTATCACGAATAAAATCAAGTATCATGGTGTGCCTCCTAATAAATCTAAACTTACTGTTGGTGTATTATCAGGCTCAAAACGTAAAAGTTGATTCTCAACCCAAAATTCAGTTGAATCATTCTCGTATCGAATCTTAACTAGTTCAAACCACGGAGAAATCGACACGACAATTACCGATTGATTCATAAGAAAACATCGTTCGTTTATTTTAAGTTGCGGCGATTGCTGTATACGCTTCTTCATCTCCCTCTTTTCCAAATATCCCAAACGACGAACACTATTTATATAATATAGTAACAAAAAACAGATGACAACTCAATGAGTTTCTGATTTATCAATATTTCCTTTCTAAAAGTAGTCACTTACAATTGCTCCAAAATATCGCTTCTGTTCAGATAGTAACTACTATTCTAGCCGCCTTGCCTTCTTTTCTTCTCTGTATAGTAGCTTTAATTTCATTGTGATCTACGGCAATACCATTTTAATTTATCACCGTTTTATTCAACACCCCCATTCTTTAGCATATTTTTCTCATTATGTATTCCTAGTCATCGTTGAGATGATTACTAAATAAGTTACACACACTTTACGCTCTTCCAAAAAGAAAAACCTGCCAAGGACTTGCAAAATAATACATCTATCCTTGACAGGTTGTTAATAAGCGGTTATTTACTATTCATTTATAATTTTATTAATTTAAGTCCGTTACAAATATTATGTTTATTCTTCTCTTTCTTCATTCAACATATCAAACATATCACACATTATCTCTCCAAGAATATCAACTCTTTCCTCCACGAGTCCTACCATTCCTCGTATACGTTCAATTTTGGCATCTAATCTTGTTAATTTCCTATTAATAATATAATCTGTAGTTAGATTAACAGTAAATAAATTCCATATATATTCCGCATCTTCCGCACAAAGTCCTGAAATATCATGAATACATTCAATATATCTTCTTTTCGAATAATCCTTAAAATAAATTATTTCTTCTGACATTGAAAGAATTTTTCCAACAATAGGTACTACATTCTTATCTAACCCATTTATTTCGGATATAAATTTAAAAGTTTCCTTTTCGATAAAACTCCCCTTATACGTATCATCATAATACTTTTGGCGTAAATCTTTAGCAAAATTTCTAAATTCTATTGATTCCAAAAAAACAACGGTTTTACTTGTAACTCTTCCTTTAATTGTATTGATTATTTCTTCATCTTTACATAATTTACTAATCTCAGTAAAATCAAATTCACAATTATTGGTTTTAACATATTCTATAATTTTTTCAGACAGATTATCTATCCACTTTTTCTTAGTTTGCCTAAATTGTTCCTCCGATTCGCTACTCATTTTTTTAATCATTTGCATTATTTCATTTTTCATGTATCATCTCCTCCTTTCAAACGATATTTTACATATCTATCCATCCAAGATGAACTCTTTTTATTTTTACCAGGATATTCTTCCCATTCATCATCATACTCTACTACCAATGAAGGTGTTACTTCTTTGTCAAAAATTTGCCTTTGTTCATCGAGCCTTTCATTTTGATATCTTCTAATAAATGAATCTATTTTATATTTTATTGTTTTTGAGGTCAGAAAAACACCATATTCTGGATGTCTAATACACATTTCACTTATTACATTGCTAGATCCACAAGTATCGTTATTTATATTTTTAGAAATACTATCCAACAATAAATAAGTAAATTTACTTAGATTATCTTCACTATCGTCCACTAGTATTTTTTTCTTTAGATATTCTCTATAAAAAGCTTTCCCTTCATAGGTTATAACATAATAACAATACTTAGATTGTTTATTTTTCGACCACAAATTTAAATAATCATATCTCTTAATTAAATTGGACAATGCCTGCGTTGAAATTTGCAATCTTTGAGCTATTACTTTATGATTAACCTCTCCATTTTCATATAACACTGATAATATTTGAAATAATCTTTCACTCCCATTGCCTTTCGAAATTTTTTGTTTCAAGTCACTTTTTTCGGCAATTGAAACACTGATTTCAGCAATCGTTTTCGCCGCAGAATAATAATATATTATTTGATTCTTTTCTTCTTCTAATTCTAATAAAGTTTCAATTGCTTCAGCACGTCTTTTATCTATCATATAATCATGGCTAATAGCTTCAACCGTATTATTTAAAACTGAATCAATAAATAAATCTTTTAACTTAACTACAAATGCTTCAATCTTATCACTCCTATTTTCCGTACAAATTTCAATAAATATTTCTTGAAGCATGTCGCTCTTTGCCATTTTTCCACCCCGTTTCTAGCAAACAACATGTAACGTATTCGTAACGTGTAATATATTATAACACAAATTAATCAAAATAAAACGTAATAATTAATTAATTTATAAGTATATTATGTTCGACTAATACTTCTTTATATTCTTCTGTTTCATAACATCTATGTGGATATATAGTAAAAAGATGCTTACAATCGCATATATCGCATTCATTTTCACAATGTTCTATTTTTCCATATGGATGTATTTGTGTAAAAGTACTTGAATTCCCCGCTGTTTTTGACATGGCAGGTACTGCCAGAAAACCTATTTCTTCCTCTTGATTCTTCAAACTAATTCTAGGCTCGCAGCAATTCGCTAAAATTGCAAACCCTATTTTATTCTTAACGAAATGATCCATTTCTTGTTTAAAAAATTGGATTGAAGGAGAGTAACATGAAATAACCTCAAGATTCACATTATATTGATTCCAAAAGATTGATTGATCCAAATCTTCAACTGCGTCTCGACAAATCAAATACAAAACTCTACCCAAATAAGAAATATCGATTAACTCATACCTCTCCGGCTTTTTCCCTAAAAATTCTCGATACTTTTTATTATCTTTTTTATAGACAAACCCTATTCTTTTTGAATTTTTTATTAATTCTATTCCCGTGCCAGATAATAAACAACATTCATTTATATTTTCTTTCCAAAGAGATCCCAAAAAAACTAATTTAATACTAAATTCACGTTCTAATAGACTTTTTTGCGCCAACCATTTTTGTACGCATTTCTTTGTTTGAGAATTCATGCATAATTCCGGAAATATTACAATATCTACATTGTTTTTACTTGCTTGCTCCAATGTAAGGATATATTTATTATTAATATCTTCAACATTTTCTTCTTTTTCTCGAATGTATAAATAATTCTTTTCATCACCTAATTCTTCAAAGTCAACATCATACCAAATGTTTTTAGAAAACGGTACAATAGCTATTTTAATCTGCGAATCTTCGTCTAAAAAACTTTTTTTGAAATAATCCCCAGGATAGTCTTTAATATATACCCTAGGTAAATTATCTATTTTTTTACCTATATGATAGTATTTTAGTAAACTGTTAAGATTTGAGTTATCTGGTTCTCCCATCATTCTCATATTTTTCATAATTTCACTATTTTGAGCAAAACATGAAGTATTATTCATATACAGCAAATAATTCTGATCATTAACATTTAGTGGTCCAATTGTAAAAACTCTTTTTATTGAACTCTCTTTCGAAAAACGCAAAAGAGGATATTTGTCTTTTTCTCGAGCTATCTCATCAAAATATTTCAATATACTAACCGCCCAAAAAGTTTCGCTTTGCATTCCACTCACATACACCAGTAAAATCTGCTTAAATTGTTCAAATTCAATCGTTTCTTCAAGAACTTGTTCTAACAGACAATTAATCCCTTTGCATTCCATGGTAATTTTATCATCAGAATTTAGGGCTCTATAGTACTCACGAATATATGAGGGTACATACTCATCATCAAGTAGCTTATAAATTGCAACAACTATATCATATATATTCTCCGCCTCAAAGATTTCTTTCTTTAGCAATTCAAATTTTACGTTCACACTAATGTACTCCTTTGCTTATGCTTATAGTAAAACAATGCCACTCTTTTGATATTTCTACTTTTTGCAGACTCCAATGATCATATACTCTATTCTTCAATCAGAACGATTCACAGAGAATAAATACGATATAAACTTCGTATCGACATACAATTTCATCAAGTAGTTCCAGGTAAGCAAGCACTTAACTCTATGTTCTCCCAACTCTATTGCAATCAATTTTTTCTCTCTAAATCTCCTGTTATACTCTCCACACTTTTTTCAATTTGAATCTTATAGTAATAATATTCTTTCAAATTAACTAATTATAACATACTTTATAGAATCAATTAGTAAAATCTCTTTTGATTTTGTTCATCCTAGATATGGCATCATTTCTTGATCATATTCTTCTTTTAATTCTTCTTCATGATTTACTAATTCCATCATTCTTCCAAATTTGACTTATACCCCATTTGATAGACACGTGGAATGAATGGTATAATCAAACCAATAGGAGGGATTGATTATGTCCAATAAGTACAGTGCAGAATTTAAAGAACAGGCTGTAAAGCGTGTCTTAGCCGGAGAATCGGCTGCTAAGGTAGCAAGAGATCTCGGTATCAATGTTAACTCGTTATATACGTGGAAGTCCCGGTATACAGAACATCCGGAACAGCCTTTTGTCGGAAGTGGCCATCTTCGGGATGAAGATGCTGAAATCCGAAGACTGCAAAAAGAAATCAAAGACTTAAAAGAGGAGAACGAATTCCTAAAAAAAGCCAGTGCCTTCTTTGCAAAGAAT
>JAFVXW010000047.1 GCA_017500935.1 Lachnospiraceae bacterium | reverse complement strand
TAAGGAGGCACCTATGAAATTTGCAAACCCCATCGTGGACGGCTACTACGCCGATCCGGAAGCAAGAATTTATGACGGAAAATACGTGATCTACGTGACACGTTCCTTTACCAGATACGAAGACCAGATGAATCTGGAAGCATTTACCTCCACCGATCTGGAAAACTGGGAAAAACATGAAGGCATCATTGATATGAATGATTTCCCTTACATCTGGCGTGCGGTGTGGGCACCCACCGAAATTGAGAAAAACGGCAAGCATTACCTGATCTTTGCCAGCAATGATATTCAGAGCGACGAAGCGGTGGGCGGACTGGAAATTGCGGTTTCCGACAAGCCGGAAGGCCCTTTTAAGGGATATCTGGGGCATTCTCTGGTGGATCATTTTGTCAATGACGCGCAGCCCATCGATGCCCATCTGTTTAAGGACGATGACGGCACTATTTATCTGTACTGGGGCGGCTGGAGACACTGCAATGTGGCGGTCATGAATGAAACCATGGATGGTTTTGTGACGCTGGAAGACGGCTCCTGGTGCAAAGAAATCACACCTCCCGACTACGTGGAAGGCCCCTGCATGCTCAAAAAAGACGGCAAATACTACTTTATGTGGTCTGCCGGTGACTGGACAAACGGTACTTATCATGTCAATTACTGCGTTTCCGATTCGCCGTTTGGCCCGTTTGAAAAACATACTACTATTCTGGAAGTGCAGGAAGGCGTGGCAGAAGGCCCCGGCCATCACGGATATCTGTATGTGGAAGAAAAGGATCAGTGGCTGATCGCATATCACCGCCGCTATATCGGGGACAAGGAAGCCGGAAACCGTGTACTTTGTCTGGATAAGATGGAATTTGACGGTGAGACAATTCTGCCGGTAAAAATGAGTACAGAGCCGGTGGAATTTTGAAAAAATCCATGTAGTCCCGTTTAAAAGTGACCGGGATTATAAAGTATGCTGGAAGAAATGGCGGATGTCAGCCGGGAAAATTGTGCGTGAAACGATGAATTGTCTGAAAATTTGAAATTTAATTATAAAGTGACTGAAAAATATTGACTGAACAGGTAAATGTGCATATAATTAATATATCCCCAAGAAAGGAATGATTTTCCTTATTTTGAGAGCAGTTCCCCAAGACACAAAAGAGATAAAATGAGAGTGAGGGATGTATATGCAGGGAACGATGATTATCTTTTTAACAGCCGTTTTTCTTTTACTGGTACTTGCATGGCTGGTTCAGGAAACCGATCCTGAAAAACAGTACGGAAACAAATTGACCTGCATGTTCTGGGCATGGGTAGGCAATCTGCAGAAGATGACCGCGCAGGCCGGACAGTATTTCAGACTATGTCAGACAGAAGGTCTTGCTTCTTATCAGGGCACTGTTTTTGATACGGCAGAAGAACAGAACAAGCATGTTGATTTTGGCAGGGAGCATCTGTTCAATGCCGATTACAAAAAACGTGAAAAATATAACAGAAAAGTGCTTGAATAGGTCATTTGCACTCAGATTTTTAAAAAATCATGACAAAATAAGAAAATTTTGATAAAATAGTACCGGAGTTTTCAAAAAAGAAAGCTCCGGTATTTTTAATGAAGTTCTTTGAGGGGGAAGTAATGAAGAACAACAAAGGAAAAAAGAAAAGAGAAACATGGATCAAACTTCGTCATAAAGTGATCACGGCAACTTTGCGTCACGTGATCGGACCTTATACAAAATGGAAGTTTGGTGTAGACATCGAGAAATTTAAACAGCAGGGAGACAGACAGTATTTGGTGCTTTTAAATCATCAGACCACTTTTGACCAGTTTTTTGTGGGACTGGCGTTTCGGGGGCCGGTTTATTATATGGCAACAGAGGATATTTTTTCCATGGGCTGGATTTCCTCGCTGCTTCGCTGGGTAATCGCTCCCATTCCGATCAAAAAGCAGACCACAGACCTGCAGGCAGTCGTGACCTGTATGAAAGTGTTAAAAGAGGGCGGAACCATTGCCATTGCGGTGGAGGGCAACCGTACCTACAGCGGCAAGACCGAGCATATCAATCCGGCCATCGTGAAGATGGTAAAACGCATGAAAGTGCCGGTAGCACTGTTCCGCATTGAGGGCGGATACGGTGTGCAGCCCCGCTGGAGCGATGTGGTAAGAAAAGGTAAGATGCGCGCTTACATATCCGAGGTTTTGGAACCGGAGCAGCTGGCTGCTATGTCCGAGGACGAGGTGCTGCGCAGAATCTGTGACGGCTTGTATGTGGATGACCCGACAGCAGGCGGTATTTTCCGTCATAAAAAGAATGCGGAATATATGGAACGCGCGATCTACGTATGTCCCGACTGCGGTCTTTCTGTGTTCAGAAGTGAAAATGACATGGTTTCCTGTACAAAATGCGGCAAAAAGATCCGTTATCAGGCGGATATGCGTCTGAAAGGCGAAAATTGTGAGTTTCCTTTTCAGACAGTTACCGAATGGTATGAATATCAGAAGGCGTTTATCAACAGGCTGGACGTAAAGCTTTACGAACAGGAACCGATGTACCGCGACCAGGCGAAGTTTTTTGAAGTTATTTTGTATAAGAACAAGCAGCTGATCAAAGAACAGATATCCATGGCATTGTACGGCAACCGCATCGTGATTGATGAGGGAGAAGAAGCGCAGATGGTTCTGCCTTTTGAGGAAGTGACCGCAGTTTCTGTGCTTGGCAGAAATAAGCTGAATGTTTACCATAACAAAAAGGTTTATCAGTTTAAGGGCGATAAGCGTTTCAATGCGCTTAAATACGTAAATCTGTATTACCGCTGGAAAAATGTACATACAGAAGGGCAGGACGGCGGATTTTTGGGATTGTGATGTCCGCAGGAATGTTTTATAAAACAGCGTGAAAACAGCAGAGAAAAACGGAATATCAATAGCGTCAATCCGCAGGATGATAAAAAGTCCTGCGGATTTTTTTTGTTCAATCTGATAAATCTAAAAGAATGTATAGAATGAAAAAAAGTGTTGCAAACCCGTTGTGGAAGCGAAAAATAAGTAAGTATATAATTAATCTATACTTTTACGAAAGGAATAGAGGGAAATGAAAGGTATCATTACAAAAGCCAAGGCTGCTTTAGAAAAAAGAGATGTCCGGGAAAACATTCAGTATTATGCACTTATGCTGATTCCCATGATTTTGATCTTTATTTTTAGTTATATTCCGTTATACGGAATTGTGATTGCCTTTCAGGACTATTACCCGGGAAGTGCTTTCATAGGAAAAAATGTAGAATGGGTGGGATTTGAGTGGTTTGAGAAGTTCCTGAGCTCCCATTATTTTAAAAGAATCCTGCGCAACACACTGGTGCTGAATTTCATGGGACTTGTGCTTGGATTCCCTGTTCCGATCATTTTTGCACTGATCGTAAATGAAATCCGTTCCAGCAAGTTCAGAAAGTTTACACAGACAGTAAGTTATCTGCCGCACTTTTTATCAGCGGTTATCGTAGCCGGTCTGGTAAGCCGTTTTATCGCCAGTGACGGTATTATTACACAGGCACTGCAGTTTCTGGGATTTGAAGCAAAAAGTTTAAATGTAAACCAGCAGGCCTTTCCCTGGATCTACACCCTGACCAATATCTGGAAAAGCTTTGGATGGAGCAGTATCATTTATCTTTCCAGTCTGGCGTCCATTGATCCTGGAATGTATGAAGCTGCCATGATAGACGGTGCAGGACGGTTAAAGAGAATCTGGTATATTACAATTCCTTGTCTGATGCCGCTGATCATGATTCAGCTGATTCTTTCCATCGGTAATATGCTTGCATCCAATACCGACATGATCCTGCTTCTTTACAATGAATCTGTATATGAAACTGCGGATGTTATCGGAACCTATATGTACCGTGAAACCCTGATGGGAGGACAGTTCAGTTACGGAACGGCCAGCGGACTTATCATGAGCGTTATGAGCTTTACTCTGCTGTGGATCGCCAATTCTGTCAGCAGAAAATACACAGATTTTTCCATGTGGTAATGGGATGCAGACGATAATCAGAGAAAAGGAGATGTGAAAGATAAATGAAAATACGAAAAGGAAAATTACACGGATGGACTTTCTTTGATACGGTTATTACGATTATTGCATCCATTGCATTGGCACTTACTTTATATCCGATGATATATGTTTTCTCCTGCTCTTTCAGTGACACGAAAGCGGTACTGGCAGGCGAGGTAGTATTATGGCCGGTAGGATTTTCCTTAAAAGCTTATGAGATCGTTATGCAGAATGTAGAGTACTGGAGAAGTATGCTCAATTCTGTGGGATATGTAATTGCCAATTGTATCCTGATGTTTTTGACTACCGTGTCAATGGCATATCCGTTATCTCGTCCGAATTTAAAATTCAGAAAGTTTGTTACATATTTTCTGCTGATCCCCATGTATTTTGGCGGCGGTATGATTCCGACTTACCTGTTGATTTCCAAGCTGGGTTTATACAATACTCCGTGGGCGTTGATCCTGCCCGGCTGCTACGGTATCTGGAATATCATTCTGTGCAGAACTTTCATGGCATCACTGCCGGAAGAACTGATCGATTCTTCCCTGATAGACGGATGCAGCCAGTTTGCTACCTTCAGAAAGATCGTAATTCCGCTTTCCAAGCCCGTTATTGCGGTTATTATGATCTACACCATTGTAGGAACCTGGAATGCATGGTTTGGCGCATCCATATATACTTCAAGACAGGAACTGTGGCCGGTTCAGCTTTACTTAAAACATCTGCTGGCGGCGACAACTGCGACTACAGATCAGAAGCTTCTGGAGTCACTCAGCAAAGAGGCTTATGAGGCAGCCCGTCAGGCGGCCCTTTCAGCAAACCAGATTAAATATTCAATGATCATATTGACAACGGCACCGATCATTGCAGTTTATCCCATGTTCCAGAAGCATTTTACCAAAGGTATTATGCTGGGATCTTTAAAAGGTTGAATTCAAACAAATTGTTTTTGTTACAGCTGAGTAAAGAATGATTTGTTGGAGATAAAAAGAATAGGAGGAAACAAAAATGAAAAAAAGAGTAATTTCGTTATTGCTTGCGTCTGCAGTAGCTATGGGAGCATTGGCAGGATGCGGTCAGGCAGAAGAAAGCACCGGAGCAAAGGCTGAGGAAAAAGCTGATGCTTCTGCTGAACAGGACTCTGCAGCTGAAAGCAATGGCGAGGCTGAGGAAGAGCAGGAGCTGGTAACTCTTAAAATTATGACCCGCAACATGCCTATGGGTGGATATGAAAGTAAAGAGTTCCCTGAATTCGCAGCCGGAAAAGCTTTCATCGAAGATATGGCTGAACGCGGAGTAGCACTGGAATTTGAGTTTGTTGAAGATGCTGACTGGGACAATGTATTAAATACAAGAATGGCCAGCCAGAATGACCTTCCCGATCTGCTTGTAAATGCGTTTGGTGATATGGATACAACCATGACGGAGTGGGGACGCAGAGGACTGATCCGTGAAGTGACCGAACTGCTTGAACAGTATGATACCGACGGTTCCATCAAAGCTTTCCATGATAAATACAGCCCCGGCAGCTGGGAAATGTCTCTGTTAGGCGACGGCACAACTTACTGGTTCTGTGAAATTTTCGGTAACAAACCGCCTGTTGACCCTGAAACCGGAGAAACCATTCAGATTTACAACTACAAAAACCTGCTGATCCGTAAAGACTGGCTGGAAGCGATCGGCGAAGAATACAAATATTTCTACACCCCCGATGAACTGTTTGATGTATTAAAGAAGATGCAGGATCAGGACGCAAACGGCAACGGCAAAGCTGACGAAGTTATGTATGTAACCATCAATAACTTCCACAATGGTTTTGCACATCCTTTCGGTCTTAACTGTAAGACCACCGGCGGCTACAGAGAAGGCGTAGATGTTGTCTACAATAACTTCGAGCATGAGAATTTCCCTGCTTATATTGAATTCATGAACAAGATTTATGAAGCAGGTCTGTACGATACCGAAGCGCTCTCCATATCTGATACCGAAATGATCGCCCAGAACCGTGTGGCTCTTACCTTTAATTATCAGGGCAGTGCGTTTACAGATGTTATGACTGATTACGCTGATTATCAGCCTATTTATCTGGATTGGGATGCAGATCCTTCCAACGGCTTTGATATGATTCAGGACTACTATGGAGGTTCTATCCGTTACGGTATGGTTATTCCCGGCAAGACATCCGAAGACAAAGTGGAAGCAGCTATGAAATTCATCGACTATATTTATAGTGATGAGTACCTGTATCTGAGTAACTACGGTGTTGAAGGTCTTGGTTATGAAGTTGACCAGAATGGAGTTGTTGTAAGTCTCCGTGATCAGGAAAATAAAGATACATGGTCTCTTGCAAACTGGTGTAATACCTGGGTATTCCCTTCCCTGTATGTATGTCCTAATATCTACAACGTAAAAGTTGATGAAGATGAAAGAGTTAACGCAAGAAACGCATTCGCGCTGGAAATTTCCCAGTACTTCGAAATGAACTTAGCAGCCGGTAATGTAGTTCCGATCGGTACTCAGTATGCACAGGCAAGTGACGAAGAATCTGCGTTGATCGATGAAGTAAGCGGAACTTTATCAACCTACTGTTCTGAGCTGGTGGTAGACCTGATCCTTGGCAGAAAATCTTTAGATGACCTGGATACCTATATTGAAGAAATGAATGAATTAGGCATGCAGGATTATCTGGCTGTTATGCAGGCCCGCAGAGACAGAATTACTGGCAAATAAATTGTGTCTGATGTATAATTGAATATATATCGCCAAAAGAGTTGGTACCAAAAAGGTAGCGACTCTTTTGGCATATTTGAAAAGGGGAAAAGAAATATGCGAAAGAAGTGGAAAAACTCCTTTTTTTACAGGTTGATTTTCCAGTTTATCTTCATAGTGGTGATTCCTATTTTTTGCTCCTGGCTGATTTTTGAAGAGGTTCTGAAGGTTTATTATGCAAAAAATACATTGAATGTACAGTATCATAATATGCAGAACCGTATTGAACTGCTGGAAAATGCAATGGAAGCAGCCCAAAATGCAGTGGAGCCTCTGGCTATAAATAAAGATATTTTCTATTATCTGGAATACAAATCCACAAAATCTCCGATGCCCTATGGGGCATTTCTGCGTGTCAAGACTTTGACTGAAAGTCTGAATCAAACGGTGCCTTATCTGGAGAATATCAATATATATTGTGATTCACCGCTTGTTCTGTACGCATGGCCGTTTATGAACTGGGAGAAATATCCGGTGAAGGAGGAAGTTGTAGCTTTGCTGGAAAATGCGCGCGTGAATGAAATGATATGGGAAACCTCTTTTTCTGAAAAAGGCGGATGCCAAATGATTTACGGCTATCAAAAGATTTACAGCACCAGTTATCCGGAATGTATTGGGTATCTGGAAATCTGTCTGTCCTCAAAGCTTTTGAGAGAATGTCTGGATATGATAATTGCAGAGGTGGAAAAATCAGATGGTATAATGACAGTATATCATAATAATGCGGCTGTATTTTCAACAGTTTCCGGCGGCACAGAAAGCGTGGAAAATGGAAACTGTGATCCCGGATATGAACTGCTGTACTGGAAGCGTCAGTATCGGTATGTCTGGACGATTGAAGCGTTAAATATTTGTATTGAGGCTGCAGGCCCCATGACGGGATTGTTTGAACCCTTAACGATGATGTCCCCCAGTCTGATTATTTCTGTTATTATTGTTTCACTTTTATTTCTGTTTATCATGTTTTTCGTAAGTGTTTTGTCTTTATCCAAAAGAATTCTTCATTTTGCGGACTTTATGCAGAAATCAGATTCCAATAATCTGCTTCCCTATCAGGATACTCGAAAAATAGATAATAATACGGATGAATTGGATTCTCTGATAGATACCTACAATAAGCTGATTCGTGAAAATAATACGCTGATCTCAAAAGTGGAGAAAATGGAACTGATTACGCAGGCTGCAAGATTCAAGGCGCTTCAGCATCAGATTCATCCGCATTTTTTGCATGGTACGCTGGAGACGATCCGGTATATGGTGCTGTTTGAGCAAAACGATGAAGCTGCGGATATGATATATTCCCTGTCTGTACTGCTGCGCTATTCGGTTGCGATTGATGAAAAACCGATCACTCTCAGAGAAGAATTGGAGATTGCAGGCCATTATATGACAATTCAGCAGACCCGGTTCGGTGACAGAGTCAGGTATTCTGTACAGGTTGAGGAGTCACTGATGGAAATGCTGCTTCCGGCATTTGTACTGCAGCCTGTTTTGGAGAATGCAATTCTTTATGGCTGTTCTCAATGCAGAAAATTTTGTGAAGTGGCTGTAAAGGTATCGGAAACGGAAAATGAGGTTGTGATAACGGTTTCCAATACAGGTCAGTTAATATCCTGGGAACGTATGCAGGAGGTTAACAGGCTGTTGACGGATGGATTGAATCCGGAGGAATTTCGTGGAAACCGTAATGGAAAGGCATTGTTTAATATTAAAGAACGATTAAAGATTTTTTTTGATGGAAAAGCTGCCGTTCAGATAATACGGCAGGAAAATCAGACTATAAACAGAATAAGCATTTCAAAGAAGTAGAGATTTTTGGAGGTGAGACATATATGTTTCGGATATTAATTGTTGATGATGAACAGATTATTTTAAATGGTATCCGTTTCATGATCGAAAGAAAAATCAATCTTGGTTTTGATGTGGAAGTTGTTACAGCGGATTATGTGGAGAAAGCAATTGATATTCTTGAAACGCAGCCGGTTGATCTTTTGCTGACAGATATCAGGATGCCGGGAATGAATGGATTTGATCTGATTTCTTATGTGCAGGAAAAAGAAATGGATATCAGGGTTGTGATATTGACCAGCCATGCGGATTTTAATTATGCCCAGCAGGCGATCCGGCTTAATGTACAGGATTTTATTCTCAAACCGGTAAATGGAATGGTTCTGAAGGCTGCTGTCAAGAAAGTATGGCGGGAAAAAAAGGAACAGAGCAGAATGCTGCATCAGGCTGTTCTAAAAAAGGTGAGAGATGTCATGCTCTATAATCTTCCGTCATGGGAGTTGGATAATGATGCTGAGGTTTTTGGCAGATTGTTCCCGTATACTTATTTTACGGTAATTGCCGTATCCTGTATTTGTCCGGAGGAATCCTACAGTCAGTGGCTTAGAGAGAGACTTTTGAACCATTACAATGTCTGTTATTGTTTTCTGTGGAAGGAACGCAGTCAGATCATTGCAATCTGCAATCATAGCCAGAAACAGCATCAGATACAGACGGATTTGTTGAAAAAGGAACTGCGGATGCAGTATCGCGGGGAGCAGATAGAAATCGCGGCCAGCATCACTTCGGACAGTTATCAAATGCTGCATTATCTGTATTCCAATGCTGTTCAGAAAATATTCTGTATCAGGAATTTCGGGAAGAATGAAAGCTTGTCAGGTTTGTCGCTGATTACCTATCAGGATTGCGTCAGTGTTTTTTTGGAAAATGATGTTGTGAAGATGAGGCAGCATTTAAAGGAATATCTGGATAAAGTACGAATATTATCCGGTTTGTATGGGGTTCCGAAAGAAATTTTTGCAAGTTTTTTATATAATATTATGTTGTATCTGGAAAATAACGGCATTTCAGTGCCGGATGAGTGGATAGATAATATGTCCCTTGTGACAGCTTTTGAGCAGCTGATGCCTGCAATGGAGGCAAAGATTATTGAACTAAGAAAAAGTCTTGAAAGCAATTTCGGGAATCAGGAGGAATGGCTGATCAAAAAACTGCTGGATTATATCCGGGAGCATTACAACGAGGATATTTCACTGGAAAAACTGGCAAATGATGTGGGGTACAACACGAGCTATATCTCCAATGTTTTTAAGATGAAAATCGGGCAGTCTTATCTGGAATGCATTCATGGTGAACGGCTCCGGGCGGCTAAAAAGCTGTTGGTGGAAACGGATTATACCATGGAGTATATCGCGGATATAGTGGGATATAACAGTGCCTCCCAGTTTGCAAGAGTTTTCCGTAAATATGAAAAAGTCTCTCCGTCAGAATTCAGGAAACGGAAAATGTAAGATAACCGGCAGTCAGTTGCGAATAGCGCAACTGATGTGCCGGTATATCTTGCGCCTTTTTTGCCGGAAATGCTATACTGATAGTAATATAAACTGCCGTAGTCTGATGCTGCGGCAGTACAGCAAAAAAGGAGGCCGCCGTATGCTGACATCTTTGGATCGTGGGATTCAGATCATGAAATATATTGCCATCAACCGCTGTGCCAGCGTCAGCGAGATCGCGCAGGAATTTGGCGTGGATAAAAGTACCGCCTCCCGGATTTTGTCGGTGCTTGCAAGGCATGATCTGGTTTATAAAAAAGAAGGTACGATGAAGTATTATTCCAGTGTGGGAACGCTTCTGTTCAGTACCAGAACGATTTCCAATTCCATGATCCTCGATGAGGTGCGCCCCTGTCTGCGTCAGCTGGCAGAAAAGGTGAATATGACAGCGCAGATCGGTGTGTTTTTGCAGAACCGGATCTTTCTGATCGATCAGGTGAAAGGCAAGGACAGCCGTTTTGTGCAGGAACCGGCTTTCCCGGGGATGGATGAACCCTTTCACTGCAGCGCGCTGGGAAAATGCATTCTGGCGCATCGTACCAGAGAGGAGTTTGACAGCATTCTGGAGACCTTCGGTCTGTTTGGCTATACGGATAAAACCATCACCGATCCGCAGATATTGTTGGAGGAGATGGAAACGGTACGGCAGCAGGGATATGCCATAGACAATGGAGAACTTTCACCCAGGGTATTTTGTCTGGCAGTGCCTGTTTTTGACCGGGAAGGAAATGTGACGTTTAGTCTGGGCGTTTCGGGAAACACCAATTTTCCGGAAAATGAGAAATTGCTGAGCTATATTGTATCGGAAGTAAAAAAGGCAGCAGAGAAGCTGCAGCATAAATATTCAGTCAAGGATATTGTATAGGCTCCTGGAAATTACAAAAAAGTACTTGGAAATTCCGGGTGCATCCAAATCAGCAGAACATAGTAACAGACACGTATAGGTTGTTAAAGCGTACGAGAGTTTATATTGTCTGACAAGGAGGGACAAAAAGCATGATCAATGGAAGAAAAGTTGGTTTTTATGCCAATGGAACACTGCTGGAAATGCCGATGGAAAAGACCGCTGAAATTTTGAAAAATATCGGTTATGATGCCATCGAATTAAACACCACATGGGCAGAAAAATGCGGAAGCGATGCGGAAATGGCGCGTCAGCTGAAGGTGATCGGTGAGGCCGGTCTGACTTTGTCAGAGTTTGTCATTCAGCTGGATTATGTGGCACTGGATAAAGAAGTGCGCCGTCAGGCCATTGAACAGACCAAAGACTACATCCGCCGCTGTGCAGATCTGGGTATCGGTACCGTGAATCTGTTCTCCGGTCCCCGTCCGTGGATTCCAAACCGCATCAGCGTGGGCGATCAGGTGACACAGGGACAGGCATGGAACATGGTATTTGAAGCGTTTGATGAACTGGTGCCTCTTGCAGAAGAAAAAAAGGTGTCTCTGGCAGTGGAGAGCGTGTGGGCGATGCTGTGCTGTGATTTTTATACCACAAGCTATCTGGTAAATCACTACAATTCCCCGTATCTTGGCGTGAACTATGATCCTTCCCATGACCAGCTTTACGGAAACACCGATATGGAATTTATGATCCGTCAGTTCGGCGCAGAAAAGATCAAACATATGCATATGAAAGACGCAGCGGGCAGTCAGGTGCGCGGCAGAGTGTTATTCCCGCCGCTTGGAACCGGTCTTGTGGATTGGGACAGCTTTGTGCGCGGCATCAATGCCATTGATTATCAGGGTGTCATGTCTGTGGAATATGAGGCTGACCAGCATCTGGCACGCAACTTAAAGGGTGACTGGGTGAAGGCTGCACAAGAGTCCTATCAGGCACTTCAGAATATTCTGGGATGAAAATAGCAGACAGCGGCCGTGTGCGCGCCGCAAAAGCATAAATCGAAAGAAAGAGGATACGGAATATGGATAAAAAATTCAGAATTATGATCGTAGGCTGCGGATGGATCTCTCAGGAATGGCTGGATGTATTTGCTGTGCGCAAGGACGTTGAGATTGCAGCTATGGTGGATATCAATCCCGAAGCAGCAAAGCAGCGTCAGCAGGAATACAATATCAACTGTGATATTTACACCGATTTTGATATCGCGCTGGAAGAAGTAAAACCGGAAATCGTGGTGAATCTGGCAAACGGCCCCGTGCATTGTGATATCGACTTAAAATGTCTTGGTGCAGGCGTTCATGTTTTCAGTGAAAAGCCTCTTTGCATGAGCAGAGAAGAAGGTGCGCAGCTTTTACAGGCAGTAAAGGAAAGCGGCTGCGTACTGGATGTTATGCAGAACCGCCGTTATCTGGCTCCTGTGCGTGCAATGCGTCATGCGGTGCAGAGCGGTGCGCTGGGCAAGATCTGGATGGTATGTTCTGAAATTTATGTAAACTCCGATTTGAAGGGCGGCAGAAACTCTCTGGAATTCCCCATGCTGCAGGATCAGGCGATCCACAGCTTTGACACAGCCCGTTTTATCCTTGGAAAAGACGCAAAGACCGTATACTGCCACAGCTACAATCCGGAAGGCTCTCACTACAACGGCGACGGCAGCGGCGCATGTATTTTTGAAATGGAAGACGGCATTGTGCTGGTTTACAATGCGGTTATGGACACCAACACCATGAAAACCGCATGGCATTCCCAGTGGCGCATCATCGGTACCAAGGGAACCGCAGTCTGGAACGGTTTTGACGAATATGCACAGGTGGAATATATCAACGAAGACGGCACCACCGAAAAAGGTGTGCTCAATCCTCCCGCTGACTGGGACGGCATTATCTGGTTTGCAGGCGCGATCAACGAAATGCTGACCGCGTTAAAGGAAGGCCGCGTATCCGAAAATAACTGTGATTACAACTACGGCAGTGTGGCCATGACCTTCTCTGCCATCGAAAGTGCAAAGACCGGACAGAAGGTGGAAGTAAAATAAGACTGCATAGCGGAGGAAATGCGATGGGACACGAACGGTTTCATTACAGGAATCTGGAAGAAATAAAAGAAAAAGCAAGGGAACTTGGAGTACATATTCCGTTTTCGCAAAACACGGAGCTTCTGACAAAAGAAGTCAGCTTTGGAAATGTGACGCTCAAAAACAGGCTGGGTATTGCACCTCTTGAAGGGGCAGACGGTCTGGCGGACGGTTCTCCCTCTGAACTGACACTCAGACGTTATCTGCGCTATGCACGCGGCGGCAGCGGCATGATCTGGATCGAGGCGATCGCACTTGCGCCCGAGGCACGCTGCGGAACAAAGCAGATGATGCTGACAAAAGATAATCTGGACAATTTTAAGGCTTTTACGGCGGCGATCAGGGAAGCAGGTATGCAGGCCAATGGATTTGCTCCGTATCTGGTGATCCAGGCGCATCATTCCGGGCGGTATTCTGCTCCCGGCGGCAAAGCGGCACCGCTGATCGCTTACCGGCATCCGGTGCTGGATAAAGGCATGGACATTGATGACAGCTGTATCGTCACCGATGATTATCTGAAAAAAGTGGAGGAAGAGTTCGCTGAGTTTGCACTGTTGGCCAAAGAAGCCGGTTTTGACGCAGTGGACGTAAAATGCTGCCACGGCTATCTTCTGACGGAACTGACTTCTGCATATGAACGCCCCGGTATGTACGGAGGCAGCTTTGAAAACAGAACCCGGCTTCTGCGCAATTCGGTACAGGCGGCCAAAGTGCATGAGACCAAAGATTTCATGGTGACTGTCCGCATCGGCATTTATGACGGCCTTGCATGGCCGTACGGCTTTGGTGTCAAAGAAGGCGGCGACAGCACGCCTGACATGGATGAGCCGATCCGTCTGGTGAGAAGTCTGTATGAAGATTACGGTGTTTCCATGGTGAATCTGACTGTGGGAAATCCCTGCGTCTATAAACATATGAACCGTCCCTATGATATGGGCGCCTATATTCCCGATGAACACCCGCTGGAAGGCATGGCGCGCATCAGTGCGTGTATCGGTGCCGTAAAAAAAGCCGTTCCGGAAATGTTTATTTCTGCTTCTGCGCCCTCTTATCTGCGCCAGTATGCAGGCTTTTACACCGCAGGTGCGATTGAGGAAGGGCTGCTTGACCAGATGCTTTTTGGCAGGATGGCTTACGCGAATCCCGGTTTTGCAAACCAGATCGCAGAAAACGGCATGATCGATCCGGCAAAAACCTGTGTGGCCTGCGGCAGCTGCGAAACGCTGATCGGCGGCGGAAAGCCGACGGGCTGCGTGGTGCGCGACGGAGAGGTATATCTTCCCTATTTTAAAGAACTGAAGAAATGATAAAAGATTTCACGGTCTGCGTATTTCATGCGCAGGCCGTGATTTGAAAGTGGGTAAACTTATGAAAATCATGACTTACAATATCCAGCACTGTCGAAACTATCAGAGTAAAAAGATCGAGTTTGATAAGATTGCTGCGGTCATCAAAGCTTATGATGCCGATGTGGTGGGTTTAAACGAAGTGCGCGGACAGGGAGAAGCGGCTGATTATCAGGCGCAGGCACAGATTCTGGCCAAACTGACCGGTTATCATTATTATTTTGCCAAAGCCATTGACGTCAGGGGAGCCAATCCGTACGGCAATGCGATTTTGTCCAGATATCCGATCCTGTCAGCCCAAACCGTTATGATCCCCGATCCTGCGGTGAGAATGGCAGACAATGACGATTACGAAACCCGCTGTCTGTTAAAGGCATATATCGACGTACCGGGCGGTTTATGCGCCTGTGTGACACATTTTGGCTTAAATCCGGATGAACAGGAAAATGCAGTGCAGACCGTACTGGAACAGACAGAGCAAAAGCGCTGTGTTCTGATGGGAGATTTTAATGTGACGCCGGAAAATCCTCTTTTGGATGCTTTGCGGGAGAAAATGACAGATACGGGAGAGCTGCTTGCGCCCGGCACCTGCAGTTATCCTTCTGATGCGCCGGATATCAAAATTGATTACATGTTTGTGAGCAAAGATTTAAAGGCAGTTTCGGCAGAAATACCGGATGTGCAGGAGTCTGACCACAGACCGTATGTGACTGTAGTGGAAGTTTAAAGACAGGAAAAAGAAACCGCCGCATCTGCGACTGAAACAAATCGCAGATGCGGCGGAATTTTTATTTTTTAATTTTCTTCTGTCCACACGGCAACCGGTTTATCCGCAAATTTCTTTTTGAAGATCCTTCTGCGGAACAGGAAGATTGTGTAGGAAAGCCAGAGCACAAAGAAGATTGCGCAGGCGATCACGGCATTTACCGGTGACTGGCCGGCAAAGTTCAGTAAGAACAGAAGCGGTGCGATCATCACCATTGCCGGGAAGTTGGAAAGGATGTACAGGCTGGAAACCGGAGTGCGAAGCTGCGGGTCAACCTCTTTCATAAGGATCATGCCGTTGGAGGCGGTTCCGGTCAGGGTACCGAAGCTCATCAGGAAAAACTCATGCTCAAAACCTTTGAAGCATTCTCTGGAAACCATATGGATGTAGATGTAAGTAATGACGGTTCCTACAACGCTTAAGATCACGATGGGCAGGATATAGTTCTTGATATCGTTGATCTCAATGGCAGATACACCGGCTACGATCATCAGATCGAAGAAAAAGCCGGAGATGCGGTCCATCTGATAATTGTTGATATATTCGTGGTGCATCAGCTTTCCTTTTTGCAGATGCTTGACAACAGCACGGATCAGCATGGCTGACAGGGATGCCCACAGGAAGTTGAAGCCCCAGCCGATATTGTTGGTGAAATCGGAGATGGCGCCCAAAAGGCACATGAAACCAAAGGCAAGGGCATATGCCAAAGCGACAAATCCCATCTGCAGTGTGAATTTATCCACGGATTCATTGTCGGGAAGCTCTTCGTATTCGCTTTGTTCATGTA
Source organism: Lachnospiraceae bacterium (assembly GCA_017500935.1). Taxonomy (GTDB): domain Bacteria; phylum Bacillota; class Clostridia; order Lachnospirales; family Lachnospiraceae; genus Gallintestinimicrobium. The sequence goes on along the minus strand of JAFVXW010000047.1, from coordinate 45,999 downwards.
TAACCGGAACAGCGGATGCGTTGCCGCTGCGGACAGAAAGCTTTCCGTGTTTTTTGCTGATGTTGATATACAATATGCCGAACACAGATGCCACTACAAAACCGATGGAGGCTAAGGACAGACCAAAGCTTCCGTTTCCGGCAAACTGTGCGGCAGGGGTGTTGGTAAAGTTAATATCCCAGCTTAATGCGTTTCCGGGGCCCTGACCGTAAGCCAAAGGCAGGATCAGACCGCAGATATAGGAAATGACGCTGCCGCCATAGCGGGTGACTGCAAACAGGATCAGAGTGATGCCAAGACCGACAAAGGCCTGCAGCATATAGGTGCCGCCCTGCAGCGCACCGAATTCGACTACCTGCGCCGGAGTGGTCTTATGCGTGCTTTTTTCTGTTTTCAGAGACATTGCGGCAAAACCGATGGCCAGACAGTGATAGGTGATAACCTGCATCAGCCGGTTGTCTACCATCACAAAATCAAACTGTTTGGCGAAGATGTTGACAAGAAGCAATAAAGTGCCGCCCAAAAGCGCGGAAGGCACCAGACACTTGCGGAAAAACGGAATGGTCCGGCGGAAAATATTTCCCAATACAAGGAACAAAAGCAGTAAGCCAAGCTGTACCATAAAGCTCCATACAGGGCCATAATTAGCCAGAGTGAAATCCCAACTGGATTCGTACATAAATAATACACTCCCATCTCATAAGAAATTCATTTTATTATTATGCCTCAAAATACAAGTTTCGTCAATCTTTGCGACCGGTTTTTTGATATCTTAACACCGGCTGTACTTTAGATTTTTTGATGCATCGGCTTAGAGCAGGTCCGTTTGGAGAAACGGATGCTGATCGTACGGTCGATGGGAGAGCTTCCGGTGGAATATACGGCAAAGGAACCGGGCATGGGCGGGATGCTGCCGCGCATGTTTCTGTGATAGGTGTGGTCTGCAAACAGACCGTCAACGGTGACTTCACACCCGGTGGGCATATCTTCGATGCGCATAGCGCCCTGCTTGACGGTCAGTTCGCCGCCGGGAGTGGTGGTCAGCATGATCTGATCGGTTTCTAACTTGACGCCGGCAGGAAGGGAAAATTCCAGCTTGAAAGGTACGCGGGGGGTATTGTCCACGCGGATATGGAGCATCAGGCCGTCTTTGGTATCTGTGATATCCAGCGTGTAGTCAAGGTCACAGCTGTGGATGACGGGGCGCAGGGAATGGTCCATCAGTTCCCAGTCAGGACTTGCAGGCGGTGTGGGAAACAGCCCCTTGTATTCGCCGTGAGCGCGGAAGGTCATGCGGTAGCCGGTTTCGGTTTTTATAATGGTTTCGGGCGCAAACTGTGCAACTGCAAAGAAGGAGGAGCACATGCGCAGCGTCATGGTATGAGGACCGAATTTAATATGCAAAAAGTCGGGATTGCGGGAAAGCAGTGTGTAGCTGAAATCACCTTTGCGTACACGCAGGATCCGGGATTTGGGATAAAATGCGTGATATTCTGCAGGAATCGTGATATCGGTAAAATCAGGCTCCAGAGTCTGAAGCTGGGGACGTTCCAGATACAGCCACAGACAGTCAGGAATTTCCGATGCGCTAAGCAGCGCGGTCCGGAACATGTCATCGGCAAATTTCAGGTATTTGCGGTTGTGAAACAAATCACCTGCCCATACATAGAGAAAATACCATATTTTGCTGGGAAATGTACGGTCATAGGCACTGTCCTGACGGGTGGAATTGCGGGTGAACACAGTTCCGTCGCCTTCATGATAAAAGAAGGTCAGCTCCATATTGCGGAGTGCATATTTGTATAATTCCGGTTTGTTCAGTTCCTCGGCCAGGATCATCATGGCATTGTCGTTGATGGGATTGTAAGTGCCCATGGAACGCTCGGTGAATTCACCGTATTCGTCACAGTCAATACCTTCGGAAAGATAACTCTCGATTTTGGCAAGCAGTCTGGGTTCATGGATGACATTGTAGCACATGGCCATGCAGGCACTTTCCACCCAGCGGTGGTTGGGGGTATGGAAACCGCCGTTTAAACAGCCCTTTGCCCAGAGGGCGATGGCTGCATAGATACTGTCACGGGTATCCAGTTCTTCCTGAGTTCCCTTCATATTGCGCACAAAAATCTTATAGCCGCGGCAGATGGAAATTAACTCAAAGGGGGGAGGAGTCAGGAAGTTGGTGGCACGGTAATCACTGGTGCCGTCCGGATGGGAAGCGCGCAGGATCATATCGCAGGCGTTTCTGACGGTGGTCAGCAGATTCCGGTCACAGTAAAAACGGCTGTCCGGACAGGAGTACAGCGTACAGCAGTGGCGGATCAGATCAGCGGTGGAGCCGGGTTCCAGCAGATTGTTGTAAGATTCATCAACCGCGCCGCAGTAGAGGTTGTCGGGATCAGTGCAGAGCAGGCTCAGCATACTGGAGAGTTTTTGCTCAGCGGCGGTGATCAGCAGAGGGTAATTGTTTTTCATGGATTGATAACTCCTTTCGTCAGATGTTTTCTTTTATCCTTATATCAACAGCGGTGTAAAAAAATTCCTTTTCAGGCTTCTGACCTGTTGTCAGATAGTCGAACAAAAGCTGCAGCGGGCGGGCACCCTGCACATTGGGCTGCTGGCAGATGGTTGCCGCGATCACGTCTTGTTCCACAAGATCTTTGGTGGTGGGGATTTTATCAAAAGAAATGATACGGATATCATTCCGGCCAAGTAAGCGGACGGCTCTGCAGCCGCCGTATACGCCCCCTGCGGTAAAATACAGGGCATTGATATCGGGACGGCGCTTTAGAAGTGCCAGTGTTTTGTCGTAGCTTTCAAATTCGTCATCGCTGTGCTCGATGGTCTCTACGATTCTGATGCGCGGATAGTGTTTTTCGATGGTGTCACAGAACCCCTGAATGCGGTCTGTATGACAGAGCACCTGGGAAGAACCTGTGACGATCCCCACTTTGGTCTCACCGGTGGTCAACAGGCGCATCAGACCTGCGGCGGTCTGTCCGCAGCGGTAAAAATCGCTTCCCACAAAGGCAAGCCTCTTGGAATTGTGAATGTCTGTGTTGGTGGTGATGACAGGAATGCCCTTGGCAGACAGGCGGTCAATGCAGGAGGCGATCCGCGCATCGTTAAAAGGTGTGAGCACCAGACCGTCAATATGTTCTTCTTCCAGCGAAGCGATGGCTTCGATCTGGGCCTGGGCCGAAAAACCGACCCGCCGGACTAAAACACTGCAGTTGTATCCGGCCAGTTCTGCCTGTTTTTCTTTGACCCCTTTTAAAACTTCATCAAAAAAAGAGTTGCCGGTGTCAAAAAGCAGAACACCAAGCTTTAAATTCCGCCGCTGGGCGGCAAGGGCGATTCCGGCAGGGTTTGGTTTATAATCCAGACGCCGGGCGATTTCCTTGACCAGCGCAGCCGTGGCGGGATGAACGCTGCCGCGGTTGTTTAGCACGCGGTCCACAGTACCTCTGGAGACACCGGCCAGTTCTGCGATCTCTTTTATGGTTGCCATGTGTGTTTTCTCCTCGTATCGGAATGGGGCATACGCAGGCACGATTGCTTTTTGTGCAGGCATTTTTGCCCCTGATATCATATCAATCGTAACACGCACTGCGGCTTAAAGTCAACACGGAATGCACGAAAACGTGCCCGCGCACGCCGCAAGCACGGAAACGGAGTCAGGTGGTGCATGGTACGGTATACACGTAGAAAAAAAGAAAGTTTTTTTGTGAATTTTACTGAAAATAAATCCATATATTGATTTTTTTGTTCCTTTTCACTATGATGTAATTAAGAGTATGGTTTCGTGTTGTGTGCGCGTGCACGCAGCAGTCAGAAAGGAGACATCTATGTATTATATCGGTATCGATCTTGGTACTTCTGCGGTCAAGCTTCTTTTAATGGAAGGAAACGGCAAGATCGCCAATGTGGTATCCAAAGAATATCCCTTATATTTCCCTCATCCCGGCTGGTCTGAGCAAAAGCCCGAGGACTGGTTTGCACAGACCATGGAAGGTCTGGCAGAGCTGCTTAACGGATTTGACAAAGAGCAGGTGGCAGGCATCAGCTTCGGCGGCCAGATGCACGGTCTTGTAATTCTGGATGCAGAGGATAACGTGATCCGTCCCGCGATCCTGTGGAACGACGGCAGAACCTGGGAAGAGAATGATTATCTCAATCAGGTGATCGGCAAGGAAAACCTTTCCAAATACACCGCGAATATTTCCTTTACCGGTTTTACCGCACCCAAGATCCTCTGGGTAAAAAACAAAGAGCCTGAGAACTTTGCCCGTATCGCAAAGATCATGCTGCCCAAGGATTATCTGGCATACAAGCTCACCGGCGTACACTGCACCGATCCTTCCGATGCCTCCGGCATGCTTTTGTTTGATGTAAAGAACCGCTGCTGGTCCAAAGAAATGTGTGAGATCTGCAGTGTGAAGGAAGAACAGCTGGCAGGCATTTATGAAAGCTATGAAGTGGTTGGGACCCTGCTTCCCGAGATCGCAGAAAAGCTTGGTCTTTCTGCAGAGGTGAAGGTAGCTGCAGGCGCAGGCGACAATGCTGCGGCAGCAGTTGGTACAGGCACAGTCGGCGAAGGCTGCTGCAATCTGTCCTTAGGTACCAGCGGTACGGTATTTATCTCTTCCGAGAATTTCGGCGTGGACAAATACAATGCGCTCCACGCATTTGCACATGCTGACGGTCATTATCACCTGATGGGCTGCATGCTTTCCGCTGCATCCTGCAACGAATGGTGGATGGATGACATCATCGGCACCGAAGAATATGCAAAGGAACAGGCTGCCATCGACAAGCTGGGCGAGAACCATGTTTACTTCCTGCCTTATCTGATGGGCGAGCGTTCCCCTCACAATGATCCCGATGCAAGAGGCACTTTTATCGGCATGACCATGGATACCAGCAGAGCTGACATGACCCAGGCAGTGCTGGAAGGCGTGGCATTTGCGCTCAGAGATTCCTTTGAAGTGGCAAAATCCCTCGGTATCGCCATCGAACGCACCAAGATCTGCGGCGGCGGCGCAAAGAGCCCTCTGTGGAAGAAGATCATTGCCAATGTTCTCAACATTAAAGTTGATGTGATCGAGAGTGAAGAAGGCCCCGGCTACGGCGGCGCGATCCTTGCGGCAGTGGCATGCGGCGAATATGCATCCGTAAAGGATGCGGCTGACAAACTGGTGAAGGTTGTGGACACCGTGGAACCCACCCCTGAACTGGCAGCCAAATATGAAGAAAGATATCAGCAGTTTAAGCAGATTTACCCCACTGTGAAAGCACTGTTTCCCAAGTTAAAATAAATTAAAATCAGGAGGATGATTATCATGAACAATTTACCCAAAGTGAAACTCGGTATCGTTGCGGTAAGCCGTGACTGCTTCCCGGAATCTCTGTCCGTTAACAGAAGAAAAGCACTGGTTGACGCTTACGCAGCAAAATATGACGTAAATGACATCTACGAATGTCCCGTTTGTATCGTAGAGAGCGAAATCCACATGGTACAGGCTCTGGAAGATATCAAGGCTGCAGGCTGCAACGCTCTGTGCGTATATCTTGGCAACTTCGGTCCCGAAATCGCAGAAACCCTGCTGGCTAAGCACTTCGACGGTCCTTCCATGTTCATCGCAGCTGCAGAAGAAACCCAGAACGATCTGGTTCAGGGCCGCGGCGATGCTTACTGCGGTATGCTCAATGCCAGCTACAACTTAAAGCTTCGCAATGTAAAGGCTTATATCCCTGAATATCCCGTTGGCACTGCTGCTGAATGCGCAGACATGATCAACGAATTTTTACCCATCGCAAGAGCGATCATCGGCTTAAAGAGCTTAAAGATCATCAGCTTCGGTCCCAGACCTCTTAACTTCCTGGCTTGCAACGCTCCTATCAAGCAGCTGTACAACCTGGGCGTAGAGATCGAAGAAAACTCTGAGCTGGATCTGTTCGAAGCATTCAACAAGCATGAAGGCGACGAAAGAATCCCCGCTAAGATCAAAGAGATGGAAGAAGAACTGGGCGCAGGCAACCAGAAGCCCGAGATTCTTGCAAAACTGGCTCAGTATGAGCTGACCCTGCTTGACTGGGTAGAAGCTCACAAGGGTTACCGTGAATATGTTGCCATCGCAGGCAAGTGCTGGCCCGCATTCCAGACTCAGTTTGGTTTCGTTCCCTGCTACGTTAACAGCCGTCTGACCGGTATGGGCATCCCCGTATCCTGTGAAGTTGACATTTACGGCTGCTTAAGCGAATTTATCGGCGCTGTTGTAAGTGAAGATATCGTGACTCTGCTGGATATCAACAACACTGTTCCGGATGATATGTATGCGGAATCCATTGAAGGCAAATTCAATTACACCCATAAGGATACCTTCATGGGCTTCCACTGCGGCAATACCTGCTCCAAGAAGCTGGCATTCTGCAGCATGAAGAACCAGATGATCATGGCAAGAGCACTTCCCGAAGAAGTAACAAACGGTACTCTCGAAGGCGACATTATCCCCGGCGATATCACCTTCTTCCGTTTACAGTCCACCGCTGACTGCCAGCTGCGCGCTTACATTGCACACGGTGAAGTTCTTCCCGTTGCAACCAAGTCCTTCGGCGGCGTAGGCGTATTCGCAATTCCTGAAATGGGACGTTTCTACAGACACGTTCTGATCGAAAAGAACTATCCTCACCACGGTGCAGTTGCATTCGGTCACTACGGCAAGGCTCTGTATGAAGTATTCAAGTTCATCGGCGTTCCCGTACAGGACATCAACTTCAATCAGCCTAAGGGTATGATGTATCCTACTGAAAATCCTTTCGCATAAGCTGATAAGTGAAAATGGCCCCCGGTCTGCAATGCGGCCGGGGGTTTATGTAATTTGTGCGCTGTGAGCGCAGTATGACAGATAACGGAGAAAAATATGAGCAAATTCAGAGAACGCGCAGCGGCACTGGTGGCACAGATGACTTTGGAGGAAAAGGTAAGCCAGACCATCTACAATGCTGCTGAAATTGAAAGACTGGGAATTCCGGAATATAACTGGTGGAATGAGGCGCTGCACGGCGTGGCAAGAGCCGGAACGGCAACCGTATTTCCGCAGACCATCGGCGTGGCTGCCACCTTTGACGAAGAGCTGGTGGGAGAAATGGCGGATGTGATCGCTGAGGAAGCACGCGCCAAATTCAATATGCAGAGAGAAAAAGAAGACAGAGACATTTACAAAGGTCTTACCTTCTGGTCTCCCAATGTCAATATTTTCAGAGATCCCCGCTGGGGCAGAGGACAGGAAACCTACGGGGAAGACCCCTATCTGACTTCCAGACTGGGCGTGCGTTTTGTACAGGGACTGCAGAAGGAAGAAGGCGGCTTTATGAAGGCTGCGGCATGTGCCAAGCATTTTGCGGTGCATTCAGGCCCTGAGGGTGACCGTCATACCTTTAATGCGGTGGTTTCCAAACAGGATCTGTATGAAACCTATCTGCCTGCCTTCAAAGCCTGCGTACAGGAAGCAAATGTGGAAGCCGTGATGGGCGCTTACAACCGTACCAACGGCGAGCCCTGCTGCGGCAGTAAAACCCTGCTGACCGATATTTTAAAAGAAGAATGGGGATTTAAAGGCCATGTGCTTTCCGACTGCTGGGCGCTGGTGGATTTCCATGAAAATCATAAAGTGACCAAAAATGCGGTGGAATCTGCGGCAATGGCGCTGGAAAACGGCTGTGACTTAAACTGCGGCTGTGTATTCCCCAACCTGCGCGATGCGGTGCGCGGCGGTTATGTGGATGAGGCGCGTCTGGACGAGGCTGTGACCAACCTGCTGGAATGCCGTATGAAGCTGGGACTTTTTGAAGAGGAAGGCACAGTGCCTTTTGACAGCATCGATTATTCCTGCGTAGACAGCAAGGAGCATAAGGCACTGAATCTGGAGGTTTCCAGAAAAAGTCTGGTGCTGTTAAAAAATGACGGCCTGCTTCCTCTGGATAAAAACAAGATCAAAAGCATCGGCGTGATCGGCCCCAATGCGGACTCCAGAAGAGCTCTGGTGGGCAATTATGAAGGTACTGCGTCCAGATATGTGACCGTGCTGGAAGGCATTGAAGACTATGTGGGCGATGATGTGCGTGTATTCTATTCCGAAGGCTGCCATCTTTACCGTGACAGAAGCAGCGGCCTGACCAAAGACCGTGACAGATTTTCCGAAGTGAAAGCGGTTTGTGAGCAGAGTGATGTGCTGGTGGTTGTGCTTGGTCTGGATGCCAGCATCGAAGGCGAACAGGGCGATGCCAGCAACGAATTTTCCAGCGGTGACAAGTTAAATTTAAGTTTCCCCGGCTTGCAGAACGAAGTGCTGCAGATCGCATATGAAAGCGGAAAACCCGTGATTTTAGTTTCCATGACCGGTTCTGCCATGGCACTTGACTGGGAAGACAGCCATCTTCCTGCCATCATTCAGGCATGGTATCCCGGTGCCCGCGGCGGCCAGGCAGTGGCAGAGCTGATATTTGGTGCATACAGTCCCGAAGGAAAGCTGCCCGTGACCTTCTACCGTACCACAGAGGAGCTGCCGGACTTTACCGACTATGCGATGAAGGGCAGAACCTACCGCTATATGGAACAGGAAGCACTGTATCCATTCGGCTTTGGCAAGTCCTACACAACCTTTGAGGTCGGCGGCATCAAGGCAGACGGACAGACAATCGCAAAGGGCGGACAGATCAGCGTGGATGTGACAGTGAAAAACACCGGCAGCTATGCCGGCGGCGAAACCGTACAGGTATATGTAAAGGCACTTCGCGAAAATACCCCCAACGCACAGCTGAAAGGCCTGAAAAAAGTATATTTACAGCCCGGAGAGGAAAAGACTGTGACCGTTGTTCTGACAGACGCTGCCTTTGGTCTGTATGATGAGGACGGAAAGTTTGTACTGGAAGCCGGCGAATATGCGGTATATGCAGGATGCCAGCAGCCTGATGCAAGAAGCGCTGCCCTGACCGGCAAGGTTTGTGAAACGATTGCGGTAAGCTGTGGAGAAACCGTGAATTTATAATTTATTATGTATCTATGCAGACAGCGGAGAAAGTGAGTGCTCTGCTGTCTGTTTTTTTGCATTTTGAAGGATATTTCCCTTGCAAATATAATCCGGCAAATGCTAGAATAAAACATCTGCCCGTAAACAAGAGTTGAATGCATTTATATGGGAGTTATCAAAGAACGTGAGCAAAAAAGTACGGAAACGTAAAAGAAAACAGAAACGGATCAGCAGAAAGCTGATTATATTATATTCGATTATCATGGCGGCTGCTGTTGTGGTTGTGGCTGCTTCCCTCAGTTTTGCGTTTTTAGACACCGGAAGCAAAAGAGAGACCTTTGTCGCCGAAGCTGAGGTTGAAATGGAAGAATCTGCGGCAGCAGAAAGAATGGAAGAAACGGCAGCAGAGATCGAAACGGCTGTATCAGAAGGCGCAGGCGATGCAGAAGCTGAGACAGAAACAGAGACAGAGACCGAATCGGAGACAGAAACCGAAAGTCTTATCACGCTGACCGAAGCAAACAGGGGAGATTTTGTGACAGTCAATTCCTGTCTGATCGACAGCGCAAGCGCACAGGTGGTGCTGGACTGTAGCGTGGAAGGAAAACCTGCCAGTGAGGACGGCTTTTTTTACCTGTTTGAGCTGAAAATGTATGAAGATCAGATCAACCCGGAAGGCGGCTGGCTGGATGCGGTCTATAAAGATACCTCCTTTACGCTGGAAACGCCTGTAAATGAAAGCCAGGCCGATTCCAGACTTTTGTCAAAATTTGTGGTGGCTGTCCGTCTGGACGGTACTTTTGTGCCGCTGTGTGAGCCGCAGTACATCACCAATCCGGAAGCACTGGCTTCTTATACGGCAGCTTTCCCGACAAGCAGTTCCAAAAAAGGACTTCTGCCCGATCCCATCAGAATCCGCAACAATGAGCTCAAAGACCTTGGCGTAAAACATGCTGCCTATAATATTCTGGTGTCCAATATTTTGGGGGATACGACCAACGGCAATTATCCGACCATTCATTATACTTACAACGGCCGAACCTATAAGTTTAACGGACAGCGTATTGCGGAGTACGATATCGTATTCTCTGAGCTGACCCGCAAAGGTATCACAATTTCAGCGATTTTGTTAAATAATAACAGGGGAACACAGCCGCAGCTGATCCATCCTCTTTCCCGAAACGGAAGCGGTCTTTACTATGCTTTCAACACGGAAGAAGAGGACGGCATCCAGACCATGGCGGCGGTGGCGGCATTCCTTTCCAAACGCTACAGAGACAATGAACACGGCGTTGTCATGAACTGGATCATCGGCAATGAGGTCAATGTACGCGAAAGCTGGAACTACATGCAGAAAGTAGGACTGGCAGAGTATTCGCAGGCGTATGCGGATTCTGTCCGTGTTTTTTACAATATCATCAAGAGCATGAACGCCAATGCGCGCGTCTATGTTTCCATGGATCAGCAGTGGGACCGCAACATGAAAAACAATCCCAACTATGATGTGAAGGATATGCTGATCGAAATCGCAGCTTATCTGAAAAAACAGGGGGATATCGACTGGGGACTGGCGCATCATCCCTACGCGCTGCCTTTGACAGATACCACGTTCTGGGATCTGGGTTCTGCCTATAAGGGACTTGTGACCCATTCCGAAAACACCTCCTTTATCACCATGGAAAATATCAATGTGGTGACAGACTTTTTGCAGAAGCCGGAAATGCTGATGAAAAACGGGGAAGTCCGCCATGTCATTTTAAGTGAGCTGGGATATTCTTCCACCAAAGGAGAGAGCAATCAGGCAGCGGCCTTTGTCTACGCCTATTATAAAGCGGAGGCAAATCCTCATATCGATTCGCTGATTTTGTCCCGTCAGACGGATGCAGCCGAAGAGGTGCATCAGGATCTTGCGCTTGGCATTACGGACACAGGCGGCAGACGCAAGTACATTTACGAAGTATTCAAACATATCGACGGCCCCAACTCGGCGGCGATGGCAGAATTTGCCAAGTCCATCATCGGAATCACCAGCTGGAGCCAGATCGGATCAAACAGATAAAAAAAGATGCTGCGGCAGAATTATTGTGAGTAACCCAAAAGAGGGTGATTCATCAAAGATTCTGCCGCGGCATCTTTAGCTTTTAGAAAAAACCGGCTGTACACCGCGGTCTTTTAAGGGCGAATGTCCAAGAATGCGCGTGTAGGAGCGGTAAAAGGCCGAATAATCGTGGAAACCGGTCTGCAGACAGGCATCCTGGGCGCTGGCGCCGTTGATCAAAAGCTGCTGGGCGGCAATGATGCGCTTGTGCAGCAGATAATCCATCACGGTAGTGCCCGCAGCGTTACGGAAAACCTTGTTTAAATGGTGCTTGCTGATGAAAAAACGGCTGCTGAGCTGGTCTAACGTGATGTCTTCGTTTAAGTGACTGTTCAGATAGCGGATCAGTTCGGCGATGGTACCCTCGGATCTTGCAGCCGCAGCATTGGCAGCAGGCAAAGACAGTGTTTCCGTCATGGAAACGACCTGGGAAAGCAGCGATTCTATGCGGATGGGAAGGAGCTGCTTTTGCAGCTTGTCCGGCATTTCGATACAGTCAAGCAGGGAATGAAAGAAAAAATCCAACGCAAAACGTTCCGTATTTTCATAAAAAATCTGCTTTTGATGTACCTGCTGCAGGGAGGGAAAGGCAGAAAGCAGAAATTCCTGCCGCTGCGCAGACAGAATATCGGGATGAAAATGGACGGAGATTCTTTTGTAAATCTGGTTTTTTTCGATCTTTACGCCGTGGAAGACATGGGGAGAAAGCAGCAGAATACTGCCCGGTGTGGGGCGGTAGCGGTGGCCCTCCACCAGATAGTCCACATCTCCTGCGATGAAGAAATAAATTTCATAAAAGTTGTGGCAGTGCAGGTCGTGGCGGTCTGTGACAGACTCCGACTCGTTATAGCTGAAAAAAATATGGTCATCCTGAAAGGATCTGCTGGGGAGCATGTGGATTGCCTCCGATAGGGAATTTCTTTTGCGGGTTCTGTTTTCAGCATAGTGTATAATCGCTATATTTGCAATAAAAAAATACTTATTTGCAATGGTTATTCCGGCTTTGGTGGGATATGATGGAAAGTGGAAGAGTACATGTAAGCTGCAGGCTGAAATGGAGGAATGACATGAAAACAGGTGCACAGCTTTATACATTGAGAATGTATACCCAGACGGAAAAGGATTTTGAATACACGATCCGTAAGATTGCAGATATGGGTTATACTACTGTACAGCTTTCTGCCATCGGTGCGGGATTAAAGCCGGAATGGATCCGCAAGGTGTGTGATGAAGCAGGACTTTCCATCGTACTGACCCACAGTGATTTAAATAGGATCGTAAATGATACGGATAAGCTGATCGAGGAGCATAAGATCCTGGGATGCAAGTATATCGGTATGGGCATTATGCCTGAAAAATACCGTTCTCCCGAATGGCTGTATCATTTCAAACTGGATTATCAGGAAGCAGCCCGCAAGATCAAAGAGGCAGGCATGCTTTTGATGTATCACAACCATGATTTTGAATTCCGTAAGATGTATGCGGAAGGCGCGCCGGATGCGGCTGCAGATAAGCGCGTGATCGAATATCTGATGGACTGGTTTGCGCCAGATGAACTGGGCTTTACCCTGGATACCTACTGGGTACAGACTGCAGGTGCGGATGTATGTCAGTGGATCGGCAAGCTGGCTGACAGAATCCCCTGCGTACATTTAAAGGACTGCGAAGTGAGCAAAAACGGCCCCATCATGGCACCCGTGATGGAAGGAAATCTGAATTTTGAAGGAATTTTTGCGGCTCTGGAAGACAGCTGCTGTGAATATATGCTGGTAGAACAGGATGTCTGCCAGACAAGCCCTTTTGACTGCTTAAAGATCAGTTATGACAATCTGGCAAAAGCAGGCTGGCGTTAAAAGCGAAGGAGGAACAAGAAGAATGGAACGTGTCAGACTTGGTATTATCGGTATCGGAAACATGGGAAGCGGCCATATTGGAAACATTAAGGACGGCAAACTCCCTGAATTTGAACTTACCGCTGTTGCAGATTTAAAAGAATCCCGCAGACAGTGGGCAAAAGAAAATCTGCCTGAAAGCGTACAGATTTTTGACGATGCATATGCACTGCTGGATTCCGGCTGCTGCGATGCAGTTTTGGTTGCAACCCCTCACTATGATCATCCCACTCTGGTGATCGCAGCCCTGGAAAGAGGTCTGCATGCAATGTGCGAAAAGCCTGCCGGTGTATATACCGCACAGGTACGCGAAATGAACGAAGCAGCTGCAAAATCCGACAAGGTATTCGGTATGATGTTCAACCAGCGTACCAATCCTGTTTACCGCAAGATGAAAGAGCTGGTAAGCAGCGGCGTTTACGGCAATATCAAACGTGTAAACTGGATCATCACTGACTGGTACCGTACACAGGCTTACTATAATTCCGGCGGATGGCGTGCAACCTGGGACGGCGAAGGCGGCGGCGTTCTGCTCAACCAGTGCCCTCACAACTTAGACCTTCTGCAGTGGATCTGCGGTATGCCCTGCCGTGTACAGGCATTCTGTCACGAAGGAAAATGGCACAATATCGAAGTTGAAGACGATGTAACAGCATATCTGGAATTCCCCGGCGGCGCAACCGGCGTGTTTGTAACCACCACCGGCGATGCACCCGGTACCAACCGTTTTGAGATCACTCTGGAAAAGGCAAAACTGGTATGCGAAAGCGAAAAGCTGACTGTATACGAGCTGGCAGTAAGCGAAAGAGAATGGTGCTTTACCACCGATAAGGGTTTTGCAACTCCGGAAGGAAAATTTGTGGAAGTGGAACTGGAAGGCGAAAATCTGCAGCATGTCGGCGTAATGCGCGCATTTGCAGGCAGAATCCTGCGCGGTGAGCCCCTGGTGGCAGAAGGCACAGAAGGTATCAACGGCCTTACCCTTTCCAACGCAATGCATCTGTCTTCCTGGAAGGGCCGCATGGTAGGCATTCCTTTTGACGAGGATGAATTCCTGGAAGAATTAAATGAACGCAGAGCAAACTCTGTAAAGAAAGAAAATGTACAGGAAGTGACTTTTGACACAGCAGGTACATATGGAACAAAAACTGCTGACGAGGGCAAGTAATGCGTACGGCACTGGTGGGCTGCGGCGGGATCGCTGCAGTTCATGCGGCAGTCTTAAAAAATCTGGCAGACTGTGAGATCGTCGGATTTGCGGATATCATTCCCGAGCGTGCACAGCGTTTTGCGGCAGAGTACGGCGGCAATGCCTATGCGTCTTTGGAAGAGATGCTTGAAGCCGAAAAACCGGAAGTGCTGCACATCTGTACACCCCATTATCTGCATGTTCCCATGGCAGTCTATGCGCTGGAGCATCATGTACATGTATTTATGGAAAAACCGCCGGTTATCAGCTGGCAGCAGCTTGCACAGCTGGAAGAAGCCGTGCTGAAATCTGACAAAAAACTGGGCGTATGCTTCCAGAACCGGTACAATCCCTGCGTGCAGGCAGTAAAAGAACTGCTTGCGTCAGGAGAGGCAGGAAAGATCAAAGGCGCAAGAGCCTTTGTGACCTGGAACAGACAGACACCTTATTATACGGAAAGCGGCTGGAGAGGCAGTCTTGCCACAGAAGGCGGCGGTGCGCTGATCAACCAGTCTGTACACACGCTGGATCTTCTGGTATATCTGATCGGACAGCCGGTATGGACGGATGCCGTCATCGCCAACCACCACTTAAAAGGCATCATCGAAGTGGAAGATATGATGGAGGCCAATATCCGTTTTGCAGATGCTTCGGCGGTCTTTTATGCCACCACGGCATACTGTACGGACGATGCGCCCCTGATCGAGCTTTTCTGTGAAAATATGAAGATCCGCATGGAAGATCCCAGAGTGGAGCTGATCTATCCTGACGGAACCAGAAAAGTGCCGGAAACCAAGGTGATCGCGCCTTTGGGAAAAGGATACTGGGGAAGCGGACACGGATCCTGCATCCATGATTTTCATGATGCGGTAAAAAACAACAGACCTTATCCGCAGGAATTAAACGGCATAAAGGAAACAACAAAGCTGATGCTTGCCATGTATGAGTCGGCGCGCAAAGGACATGCGGTACAGCTTACTGAGACAAGAGAGGAAAAATAAAAAGAAATGAACGCAGCAAGAAGTATTTTAAAACATTGTAATATCAGCGGTTTTGCAGATGAGATCGATGAGTCTCTTGACAAGCAGATCGACCTGCTTGTGCGCCTTGGCGTAAAGTGGGTGGAACTGCGCAGCGCAGACGGTATCAACGTGTCAAAATTCACCGTTGAAAAAGCACAGGAAGTAAAGGCTAAGCTGGATGCGGCCGGCATCAGCGTATCTGCACTGGGCTCTCCCATCGGCAAGATCGATATCAACGCAGAATTTGAGCCTCACATTGAAAGACTCAAACATGTATGTAAGATCGCAAAAATTCTGGGCACCAAATATATCCGTATGTTCAGCTTCTTTATTCCCCAGGGCGAAAATCCTGCGGCATACAAAGATGAAGTGTTTGCACGTATGGCACGTATGATCGAAGTGGCAAAGGAAGCAAATGTCGTACTGCTTCATGAAAACGAAAAGGACATCTACGGCGATATCGCACCCCGCTGTCTGGAACTGATGGAGAAGTTCTACGGCCCCAACTTCGGATGTACCTTTGACTTTGCAAACTTCGTACAGTGCGGTCAGGACACCAAAAAGGCTTATGAGCTGTTAAAGCCCTATATTACCTATGTACATGTAAAGGATGCGCTGTTTGCAGACGAATCCGTTGTGCCTGCAGGTCAGGGTGACGGCAATGTATCCCGTATCTTCGTACAGCTTGACTGCAATGGCTATGAAGGCTTCTTAAGTCTGGAACCCCATCTGGCTGACTTTGCAGGTCTTAAGGATCTGGAAAAGAATGCTGCAAAGCGCGGCATGAGCGACGGCGAAAAAGCATTTACCATCGCTCATGATGCACTGGTTGAACTGTTAAGCTAAGTCTGCGGCTTTGACCAGATTCAGAAAATACTGAAAGATAAGGCTGCCGTCAGCGGCGTCCGGATGCAGAGTATGGCCTGTAAGCCGCTCCGGGTGCCACTGCAGCCCGATGACAGGCAGGTAATTGTGAACGATTCCCTCTGCTGTGCCGTCGGCGCTGCGCTGGACGACAGCTATATTTTTGCCAAGAGCGGTGGAGCCGTCAAGAATCCCCTGATGGTGAGCGCTGTTTACGACCGTGCGGGGACCGTAGAGATCGTATAAAAAGCTGCCCGGTCTGGCGTAGACCGGATGTAAAAGATCCCCGTTCTGATCCTTGTGTCTGGCAGCAGTCGGCAGATGCTGGCACAGACTGCCCCCAAAATACAGATTGATCAGCTGCATGCCCTTACAAATACCCAGTATGGGCTTTTTGTGTTGGATAAAAAGATCCAGAAGCTCCAGCTGGCTGCGGTCAAGCTGTGGATCCACATCGCTGCAGGCGGGATGCAAAAGCGGCTGTCCCGGTAAAAAAGCAGGAGAGATGTCGCCGCCTCCGGGCAGAATAAGCGCATCCCATTCCTTGGCGTTTTGGGATGAGAGGCCGCAGCGGATCTCGGGAGACTTACCGGAAGAAGCAGAAAGGTCTCCGTTTTGCAGGCAGGACTGCAGGGCTGTTTCGTAAGCATGTATCAATTGCGGATATCCGGCGATTCCAATTATCATTTTTTGTTGTACTTCCTCCTGAAATTTAGTATGATTATATATAATATGAAGAAAGACTCAGGGACAGACCTGAACAGACAAAAAAGACAGGAGGATTTATCGCGTGAATATTTTGGACATTATCGGCCCCGTGATGGTTGGCCCCTCCAGTTCCCACACTGCGGGAGCTGCGCGTATCGGTCAGATCACCAGAAAGCTTCTGGGTGAAAAGGTAAAAAAAGCGCATATTTCATTACATGGTTCTTTTCTTGCAACCGGCAAAGGACACGGTACAGACCGTGCGCTTGTGGCAGGACTTTTGGGTATGGCGGTGGATGACAGCAGAATTCCCTACAGCTTTGATATTGCAAAAGAAGAAGGTGTGGATTTTTCCTTCGGTGAAGTATTTTTACAGGATGCGCATCCAAACTCCGTTAAGATCGAAGTGGAAGGCGTAAACGGCAGAAGTCTGGAAGTGATCGGCGCTTCCATCGGCGGCGGCCGTATCCGTATCTGTGAGATTGACGGCATGATGGCCAATTTCAGCGGTGAAGCGCCCACCCTTGTTGTGTACAATCAGGACAAGCCGGGCTGTATCGTAAAGGCAACCTCAAAGCTTGGAACAGAAGGCATCAATATCGGTACCATGCAGGTTTACCGTGATGAGCGCGGCGGCAATGCCGTTATGGTAATTGAGGTGGATCAGGAAGTGCCTGCAGAATGTATCCGTCAGCTGGAACAGGAAGACGGCATTGATAAGGTTACATATCTGTGTCTGGAAGAAAAATAACGGAGGTAGACATAAATGTTTCGTGCATTAGCGGATATCTGCAAGGCAGCAGAACAGGGAAATATCAGTTTTTGGGAAGCGATCATGGTCAATGACTGTAAGGATCGCCAGTTGACAAAGGAGCAGTCCTTTGCGCAGATGCAGGCCATGTATCAGGCGATGAAAGATGCGGATGCAGGATATGATGCAAATCTGGTTTCTGCCAGCGGACTGGTTGGCAAAGACGGCGCGCGTCTGCAGCAGTATGTGGACAGCGGCAAGGCCATCTGCGGCAGTTTTATGGGCAAGGTAATGGAAAAAGCGGTGAAAATGGGCGAATCCAACGCATGTATGAAGCGTATCGTGGCAGCCCCCACTGCAGGTGCCTGCGGCGTTGTGCCTGCAGTTTTCATTGCAATGCAGGAAGCGTACGGATTTTCCGATGAAAAGATGACAGAGGCAATGTATGTGGCAGCCGGTATCGGCGGCGTTATTGCATCCCGCGCGTTCATTGCAGGTGCGGCAGGCGGCTGTCAGGCCGAGATCGGTTCTGCGTCTTCCATGGCAGCAGGCGGTGCGGCATATCTGATGGGCGGCGATTCCACAGCAATCACCCATGCGGCAGCCATCGCCATGAAAAATCTTCTGGGTCTGGTATGTGATCCGGTTGCAGGTCTGGTTGAGATCCCCTGCGTAAAGCGCAATGTTTCCGGTGCCATGGTGGCAATTTCCGCGGCAGATCTTGCACTTGCAGGCGTGGAAAGCCGTATCGTTCCCGATGAAGTCATCGACGCGATGCGTGAAGTCGGCGTGCAGATGCCTGCATGTGTCAGGGAGACCGGTGAAGGCGGACTGGCAGCGACTCCTTCCGGCGTGAAGGCAAAGGAAAAGGTATTTGGATAATCGTCTGATAACGGCAAACAAAGAATGTGCCGTGATGCGCAGTCAGGAGTTTTGTGACGGAGGTGTGTATGGGCAGTGCGGTTGAAACCTTGAAAGAATGGGTGGAAAAGAGCAGCAATATCGTATTTTTCGGCGGCGCAGGTGTTTCTACGGAAAGCGGAATCCCTGATTTTCGCAGCACGGACGGTCTGTATCATCAGGAGTATGCCTATCCGCCGGAGACAATTTTAAGCCATACTTTTTACAGAAGAAAAACGGAGGAATTTTACCGTTTTTACAGAAATAAAATGCTGTATCTGCAGGCACAGCCCAATGCAGCGCATTTAAAGCTGGCCCAGTGGGAAGTGCAGGGCAAGTTAAAGGCTGTGGTGACGCAGAATATCGACGGTCTGCATCAGGCGGCCGGCAGCAAAAAGGTGTTTGAGCTGCATGGAAGTGTGCTGCGCAATTACTGTGAGGACTGCAGACGTTTTTATGACGCAGAGTATATATTGAACAGCCAGGGCGTGCCCCGCTGTGAATGCGGCGGCACGATCAAGCCCGATGTGGTCTTATATGAAGAGGGGCTTGACATGCAGGTGATGCGGGGCGCCATTGAGGCGATCAGCAATGCGGACATGCTGATCATCGGCGGCACTTCGCTGGTGGTTTACCCGGCTGCAGGACTGATCGATTATTACAGGGGAAATAAGCTTGTGCTGGTCAATCTGGCACCCACATCCAGAGACAGTGCAGCTGATCTGGTGGTGACAGGAAAGATCGGAGAGGTCTTTTCACAGCTGTAAAAGGAGTTCCGGAGGAAAATATGGATATTCAGGTCGGAGATTTTGTGACGCTCAAAAAACAGCATCCCTGCGGAGCCAAGGAATGGGAGGTTCTCCGTGTCGGCGCGGATTTTCGTTTGAAATGCACGGGATGTGAGCATCAGATCATGATCGCAAGAAAACTTGTTGAAAAAAACATTAGAAATATCAGGAAAAAGGCTTGATTATTCAGGCTTTATATGGTATCATAACTCCTCGTGATAACATTTTCCTTGCTCCTTTTTCGAGAAGGGGCCAGAGACCAAAAGGAGGTAACTAACATGAGCAAATACGAATTAGCTGTTGTTGTTAGTGCGAGAATCGAAGATGAAGAAAGAGCTGCTGCTGTTGGCAAGTGCAAAGCTCTGATCGAGAGATTCGGTGGAACCATCACCAACGTTGATGAATGGGGCAAGAAGAGACTTGCTTACGAAATTCAGAAAATGAAAGAAGGTTTCTACTACTTCATCGCATTCGAAGCTGAGACTTCTGCACCTGCAGAAATCGAAAGACGTATCCGCATTATGGACAACGTACTCAGATATTTGATCGTTAAACAGGACGAGAAATAAGAAAGCGAGTAATTATGAATAAAGTTATTCTTATGGGACGCTTGACCCGGGATCCAGAAGTGAGATATTCCCAGGGAGATAACGCAATGGCAATTGCCAGATATACACTGGCCGTTGACCGCAGATTCAACCGCGGCGGTTCCGATGAGAACTCCGCAGATTTTATCGGATGTGTTGCATTCGGTAAAGCAGCTGAATTTGCAGAACGGTATCTTCACAAAGGCACCAAACTGTTGGTAACCGGCCGTATTCAGACCGGCAGCTACACCAACAAGGACGGCGTGAAGGTGTATACAACTGACGTGGTAGTTGAGGATCAGGAATTCGCGGAAAGCAAGAACAGTGCCGGAAATAACGACGGGGGTTATAACGGCGGCAATTATAGCAATAACAATTACGGTGGCAACAGCTACGGCGGTAACAATAACGGCGGTAACAGCTACGGTGGTGGTAACGGCTATAACGGCGGTGCTTCTCGCAGACCGGAACCGGCTGCTGCAACCGACGGCTTCATGAACATTCCGGACGGAATCGACGAGGAGCTGCCTTTCAACTAAGTGAGATTGTCTAAGACAGTTTCACACTGCTTCACGGATGCGAAGCATTTGTGAAGGTTTATATTTCAGACAGGAGGTAATCCATCATGGCATTCAATAGAGGCGAAAAGACCGATGCACCCGCTAAGAGAAGAGGCGGTCTGCGTAGAAGAAAAAAAGTTTGCGTATTCTGCGGTAAAGACAACGTTATCGATTACAAGGATACCAACAAGTTAAAAAGATACGTATCTGAAAGAGGCAAAATTCTTCCCAGAAGAATCACCGGCAACTGTGCTAAGCACCAGAGAGCTCTTACTGTAGCTATCAAGCGCGCTCGTCACATCAGCTTAATGCCTTACGTAGCTGAATAAAACAATTATGAGAGGTCCGCAAAATGCGGACCTTTTTTATACGACAGGAAACTTCGTTTTCTATCGTATAAAAAGACGTATATGCGCAAGGCGCACACTATTTCATATTTTGCAGGAGGATATTTTGATGGAAAAGAAATACATTATCCACCTTGTTCCCAGTACCCACTGGGACAGAGAATGGTACCTGCCCTTCAGACGTTTTCAGGTAAGACTGGTGCGTCTGATGGACAAAGTTGTTAAGCTTTTGGAATCCGGCAGACATCCGTATTTTTTGCTGGACGGTCAGACCATCATGCTGGAGGACTATCTGGAAGCAAAGCCCTGGATGAAGGAGCGTATTCATGAGCTGATCTGTGCAGGAAAGCTGATCGTGGGCCCTTGGTATGTGGTGCCGGATATGTTTATTCCCAGCGGCGAATCTTTGTGGAAGAATCTGGAGATCGGCGATGCGATCACCAAAGCCTATGACGGCGGCGGAAATGTGGGATATTCACCGGACAGCTTCGGTATTTGCGGACAGCTGCCCCAGATGTATTCTTTTTTCGGCAAAAAATATGCCATGTACACCCGCGGACAGCGTTTTGAAGAGGAAACCAAGGATCTGTTGGGTGCAGAAATGTTTACCTCTCCCGACGGCACTTCTTTGCTGACTGAGCATGGAACCTACAATATGGGCGTGGAACTGGTGCTTCCCACCATCTGGAAGCATATTGACCGCCATCATATGACCCGTGAGTGGGCAGAAAAATTTATGGGAAAAGTGCTTGCCGGTTTTGACAGGGATGTATTTCCGTATAAAAACCGTATGCTGATCTGCGGTATCGATCATATTGAGCCCAGAGACAATTTCCCGGAAGTGCTCGGGTTTTTACAGGATGCATTCCCGGAAGTGGAATTTAAGGGAAGCACACAGGATATCTACTTTGAAGAACTGGAAAAAGAAATTCAGGGCATGGTGGACCATCAGCTTCTGGAAGTAAAGGGCGAGCAGCGCGGCAATTACAAAGAGCATTTTGTGCTGGGTAATGTCATGAGCTCCAGAATGGATATCAAAATGCAGAACCGTACTGCGGAAAACCTGCTTTTTTCCTATCTTTCCGGACTGGATATGCATGAAAAACCCTGTGATGATTTTGAATTTCTGGACAGAGATGCCATGCTTGCCATTGCAGAGCGTGAGCTGATCAAATGTCATCCCCATGATTCCATCTGTACCTGTTCTGTGGATGAGACCAATGCAGATACCAAAAGCCGCCTGGCCGGTGTAAAGCAGATTGCGGATGAGATCATCAAAGACGATATGCTGAAGATCGGCGCATCCTTAAACGGCCATGGAAATCCCGGTGCAATCCTGGTATATAACTGTCTGCCCTATGAGCGTTCCATGATGGTGGAAGGCAAGCTGTCCATTCCCTATAAAGTGGCAGGCAACTGCATTTCTGACGGGGAAAAGATTATCGAAGGCTCTGAGGCGCAGGTGCTTTTTTATAAGAGAGCCGATCTGGAAGACTTAAAATATGTGTATTTTGAGGAACTGGAGAAAGACACTACCCGTTTGACAATTCTGGATAAGGATACCGGCGATCAGGATCTTCTGACCGGCGTTTCTTATCGCTTTATGGCTGAAAACGTGCCTGCGATGGGCTTTAAGCTGTTTTATCTGGCGCAGAAAGAGGAAATCGCAGAATGTGCACAGGAAATGGCTGGGAATGCCGGAAGCATTGAAAATGATATCCTCAGACTGACTGTCAACAGCGACGGTTCTGTGGATATCCTCAATAAAAATACAGGTCATCTGTTGAAAAATGCCAACCGCATGGAATGGTGCGCAGATGAAGGTGACGGTTATACCTTCTCCAATGCGCAGGGGCTGCGGACTGTGACACAGAAGGCAGAGGTGATCAGCTGCCGCAAAGAGGAACAGAAAAGCTGCATAGAAGTGGCATATGAAATATGTGTGCCCGGAAAAGAAGATTCCGGTATTCAGGCAATCTCTGTGTTTACCCTGAAAAAAGGCAGTGACATTGCAGAAATTCAGACGGATATCGCAAATGAAAGCGAAGGCTTCCGTCTGCGCGCGCTGTTTGAAACACCCGGACAGCCTGCAAAAATCTACTCCGATACAGCCTTTGATCTGACCGGACGGCCTGTGTTCCATGAAAATGAGCTGGAACCCAAAAACATCATGACCATGCCCTGCCGCAATCTGGTACATGTACCGGCAGAGAACTTTGATCTGGAAATTTATTCCGCTTCCTCTCAGGAATACGAAGCTTTCCACACCGATGCCGGCAGCGTGACTGCACTGACACTGCTGCGCTCTGTGGGAAATGTATATTGTATGGAGCTTTTGACCCGTGATGAGACAAGTATGGGGCATGGATGCCGCTGGTTTTCCGAAGACAGCAAAATGAAAGGAAAAACCACCTTCCGCTATGCGCTGAGAATGGCGGAAAAAGGCAGAAGTGAAGAAGCGATCTGCAATGAGGCCCTGTCCTGGCAGCTGCCGCTTCTGTGCTGGGGTGTAGCCTGCCAGGGCAGCAGGGAAGCCTCCGATTTTGCCGGATTTACGCTGGACGGTGCTGTTCTTTCCAGAGTGGACAAAAAAGAGGATACGATTTTTGCACGTATCTACAATCCCGCCGGGGAAGATGCTGCAGCAGTGTTTGGGTTTGCAGACGGCCGGAAGCTGGAAGTGTCTCTTGGCAAAAAGAAAATCGCCAACGTGGATCTTACAGAGTATCTGAAATAAAAGGGCATGTCCGGCAAAGTGAGGAAATTGTAAAATGGGCGTAACATGCGTTTTGTTTGATCTGGACGGCACACTGCTGCCGATGGATCAGGATGTTTTTATTAAGAGTTATTTTGGAAAGCTGGCTGCAAAGCTTGCGCCGTTTGGATATGAACCCGGACTTTTGTTTGAGACGATCTGGAAAGGCACCCGCGCGATGGTAAAAAATGACGGCCGAAAGTGCAATCATGAGGTGTTTTGGGATGTGCTTGCAGGCGTGTACGGTGAAACCGTAAAGGAACATTGGCCGGTCTTTGATAATTTTTATCAGAATGAGTTCCAGCAGGTGCAGAAGGTCTGCGGTTTTGATGCGCGGGCGGCAAAGATCGTGCGCAGTTTAAAGGAGCGCGGTTTTTGTGTGGTGCTGGCGACCAATCCGCTGTTTCCGGCGGCGGCAACGCAGAGCCGTATCCGCTGGGCAGGACTTGCGCCGGAGGATTTTGCACTGTATACAACCTACGACAATTCCTGTTACTGCAAGCCGAATCCGGCATATTATCGGGAAATTCTTGAAAAAATTGGTGCAGAACCGCAGGAATGTGTTATGATAGGTAATGACGTGTCCGAGGACATGATCGCCAGAGAAATGGGAATGCAGGTCTTTTTGCTGACAGACTGTCTGATCAATAAGGATGACGCAGATATTTCACAGTATCCCAACGGCGGTTTTGATGAGCTGGCTGCTTTTCTGGATGCGAGCTTGAAAATTATAAAATAAGGAGTTTTATCAACATGAGCGAAGCAATTTTAGCAACTATTAACGGTGTAAACATTACCGATGCAGATATCGATGCATTCATCAGCACTCTGCCCGGTCAGCAGCAGGCATATGCACAGAATCCTCAGTTCCGTAAGCAGTGTCTGGATCAGGTGGTTGCAATTCACCTGTTTGCAAAATACGGCGAAGAGATCAAGCTGGAAGAAACCGAAGAGTTTCAGGAAGTTCTGGAAAAGGCAAAGAGGGATATCTATGCACAGCTTGCTATGAAGAAGGTGCTTTCTGACGTGGAAGTGACCGAAGAAGAAGCAAGAACTTTCTATGCTGAAAACCCCCAGCATTTCAGAAAGTCTGAAACCGTAAGCGCAAAGCACATTCTGGTTGCTGACGAGGATGCCTGCAAGGCAGTGTTAGCTTCCATCGAAAACGGCGAAAAGACCTTTGAAGATGCTGCAAAGGAATGCTCCACCTGTCCTTCCGGTTCTAAGGGCGGCGATCTGGGGAGCTTTGGCAAGGGCCAGATGGTAAAGGAATTTGAAGATGCTGCATTCTCCGCTGAGATCGGCAAGGTGGTTGGTCCTGTAAAGACCCAGTTTGGCTATCATCTGATCAAGGTGGAAGCAAAGACCGAAGCTTCCGTTGCTTCTTTTGAAGAAGTGGCTGAACAGATCGGCGTGAATCTGGCACAGAGAAAGCAGAGCGCACTTTATACCGCAAAGGTAAATGAACTGCGCGCAAAGTATATGGGTGAATAAGACGATATTGAAAAAGGCTGCCTTGCGGGCAGCCTTTTTTAGCTTGTTTTTTACCGTCTGCCGCCAAAGAGTTTGGAAATGGGTTCCACAATGGCCTGCAGATCTGCAATGGCATTATTCAGCGTTTTGATATCGATGGAAGATACTTTGTCGATGGCTTCCGTGATGCCTTCGCTGGAAGTTTCCATTAAAGTGTCCAGATTGGTCATCATTTCCGGTAAGGTGTCGGCCAGGCCGGAGGTGATGGATTCCAGGTCTTTCATGACAACGCTGATCTGGTCATAAAGAGTGTCGATCTCTTCAAAAACAACATCCACTTTCTGCGTGATCGCATCCACCTGATTGAAAAGATGAAGCACTTTGGGCATCAGGACGGCTGCACATGCCAAAACAACGATCAGCATCAGTACGCAGGCTGCGGCGCTGATCTGGGACATGCGGTACTGCTTTTTGGCATAAAGCTCCTGACCGGCGTTGGCAGCTTCGAGGCGTTTTAAGAGTTCGTAAAGCTCCTTTTTGTCTTCCGGGATATTTTTGGAGTCTGCGGTATTTTGCGGTTCATTCATACGAAGGTCCCTCCTGTTTGCGTGGGCTGATTCTGCAGCGGGTCTGCGCATTGACTGCGCAGACCATGTATCAAAGTTTCTGCTGTTTATTTTGCTTCCAGAATGATGCCAATACCGTAGCGGCCGCTGGTTCTGGAGTAGAGGGAAAGGCCGGCTTCGTCCTTCATGGTAAAGGTCAGTGTGAAACTGTCTTTTTCCTGCAGTTTCAGAAGCAGTGCGGAAGGAATCATGATATCGCACAGGGTTCCGTAGGTGCCTGCTTCTTCCAGAAGGTTGTCAACGGGCTGGTAGTGGTGGGAGAGTGCGCCGCGGGAGTCAGCCGGGTCATCAGCCAGATAAATAGTGCCGCAGGAGATGCCGTCGATGGCAATTTCCATCATGCCGCCCCATTTGGAGGCATCGGTCTGAGGGAAGGAATTGCGGTTTGCACCGGGATCGCAGCGGTAGCCGAGCATGTAGTTTAAGTCGATCTTGGCACCGGTGGTTTCATCGGGATAGTCATGGGTCATGGGTTCACGGGTGGATGCCTCAAAGAGCAGGCGCAGGCTGTCAGCCTTGTCAAAGCCGGGAATATCAGCGGTTTTGATGGAGGTGGTAAAGCTTCCTTTGCCCAGACCGCTGGTTTTGCCCATGGCGGTGGGGATGATGCGGTTAAAGTCACCGGTAAAGTCTGCAGGACTTAAAACCAGGGCGTTATCTCTGGTGCCGTTTACGTCAAAGAGGATGCCGTTTTGCATGATTTTTTCATCGTCTGCATAGAGCGCAAAGGATAAAAGGGCGATGCCGTCATGCTCAGGGATGGTCACAGGGATGGAGCCTGCAGGGAAGGTACCGTAGCCTGCCCATACCAGATAGCTTTCGCCGCCGTCTGCGATGTAGTCGCCGTCTGCGGGATCCAGACATGCCAGCTGCCAGTCAATGGTCAGAAGCTTGCCGTGGTATTTATCGGAGAAGCTGGAACCAAACAGCGGGATTTCCAGTGTATCGCCGGGTTTTACCGTGGTCATGGGTGCAAAATCGCAGCCCAGATAGTCCTGGCTGTGCAGATCTTTTAAGGTCATGTCATAGAGATCATAGCCGAAATCCTTGTCGCCGTTGTCAATCTTGTAGTAGCCGTTGAATTCGTTGATCACATCGTGGAATTCGGTGAAGACAAAGCCGCAGAGCTTGTCGTGGAGGCGGAATTCGTTCATCATGTATTTGTACTGCCAGGAAATGTCGCTTTCGCCTGCGTTGCCGGTGATGCCCCATACATTGCCGCATTCACTGTTCATGCAGGGAACATCGGCCATGGTGTAGCCTTCCTTGTAGTTTTCCTGTGTGCCGGGATATGCGCCGTTACAGAAGTCATCCACAACGCCTTTTACGATCTTGTAGCCGTTGGAGTAAAAATGCCAGGTGTTGACATCGGTTACGGTATGGTCGCGGTTGCAGACGGAGTTGTCTTCGATCAGGCGGGTGTCATCCAGTGCGCGGACTTTTTCAACACAGCGAACAACCCATTCTGCGGTTTCGGGTTTGTATGTCTGTTTTTTGTTGCCTTCTTCGTCGTAGGAGAAGTGGAACAGGCCCCAGGTTTCATTGAAAACAACCCAGTAGAAGGTGGAAGGGTGGTTTCTGTCGCGCAGGATCTGTTCTTCCATTTCGATTTCATACTGTGCCTGGGTTTCGGGAAGGGGTTCGCCCCAGAAGCAGGGGATGTCTTCCATGATCAGTAAGCCCAGTTTGTCAGCCCAGTAGAGTTTTAAGGGTTCTTCGGCTTTGATGTGGATGCGGGCCATGTTGACGCCGATGCGTTTTAAGCGGAGGATTTCTTCGCGGCAGTCATCATCGGAGGGCAGGGTGAAAAAGCCCTGGGGATTGAAGGACTGATCCAGAACACCGTTAATATAGTAGGGTTTGCCGTTTAAGGTGATGTAGTTGCGGTTGTTTGCGCCGAATTTGCCGGTTCCGATCTCGCGGATGCCAAAGTAGGTGCTGATCACATCATTGCCCAGAGTCAGGGTGCCTTCGTAGAGGTTGGGCTCTTCGGGGGACCACCATTTGGGATCGGCCACGGTGAAGGTGATCTGTGCTTTGTTGTCTATGACGGGAGCGGAGGCGCTGCAATCTGCGAACGCAGCGGTCACAAAAGTGCCGTCTGCCGCATTTTTACAGGTGATATCGTAGGTGACAGTGCCGTCGAGCTTGGTTTTTACAAAGAAGCTGTCGATGTAAGCTGCAGGGCGGGATTCCATCCATACGGTCTGCCAGATGCCGCGCGCGTTGCCATAGCCCTGTTTGCCGTAGGTCTGGCTGTCTGCGCTTAAGTCGGTGGCATCCACTTCGATGGTGTTTTCGCCGTCACGATTCCAGCAGTCGGTCACATCAAATTCAAAGCGGTTGTAGCCG
The DNA here is from genome assembly GCA_017500935.1 of Lachnospiraceae bacterium. Lineage (GTDB taxonomy): Bacteria > Bacillota > Clostridia > Lachnospirales > Lachnospiraceae > Gallintestinimicrobium. Next base: position 18,058 of record JAFVXW010000047.1, on the reverse strand, counting down.
CCTTTGTGAGTGCCCATAACGGTACCGTTTACGCGCACTTCGCAGGTGTAGTCAACTGCGCCGAATACCAGCCAGATGCGCTCGTTTAAGGGATTCCAGCTGACAGTTTTGCGGTAATAGCCGGTGCCGTCCTTTTCTTCATTTACGCCGGAAAGAGGAGAACCCCAGGGATAGGGCACTTCGATGGTGCCGGCATAGGTTTTTTCATCCAGGGAAAAATCCCAGGTGCCGTTTAAGTTCAGCCATTCGCTGCGGGCAATGTCGGGCTGGGGAAAGCTTGTCTTGCGTACATTCATGATGTTGATTCCTTTCGCTGTGCTTTTTATTTTAAGTGATAGCTGTTGTAATGGATTCTGGATACGTCATAGCGGTCAACCGCTTCCAGATCGGCGTCTTCTGCCGGATAACCGATGCCTACGATGGAATAGGGTTTTACATTGGCGGGAAGGCCTAAAAGTTCGCTAAGACGTGCCTGACCTTCGGTGTTGGGGCCAACGCCCATCCAGCCGGCGCCAAGGCCTTCTATTCCCAGGGCTGGCCGTTCATGCCGCTGGGGGCTCTCATGGCGGCGCGCAGCAGCGCTTCAACTTTTTCGGGTTCTACTTTGCGGTCTGTAAAACTACGGATGGATTTTCTTTTTGCGATTGCATTTATCATGTGGGATCCTCCTGTTTGTAGTGAAAATGGATGCAGGCGGCTGCCCGCTTGTGAGAAATCTTATGCTTATATTTTAATGGTGCAGTGAGGAAAAGTAAACAAAAATGTGGCGGTCAGGGAGTTATTGTAAGATGATTGAGAAAATGTTATGATATATAAAATATGCGGATGTCAGGTTTGGGATCTGCGCGGAAAAGAGGAAAAATATGGTACTTATGACAGAGAGACTGTTTCTGCGTCCCTGGACAGAAGCGGATGCAGAAAGTTTATATGAATATGCAAAAGATCCGGAAGTGGGGCCCATTGCCGGATGGCCTCCCCATAAAAGTGTGGAAGAGAGCCTGGAAGTGATCCGCAATGTTTTTTCGGGTGAAGAATGTTATGCGATCTGTGAAAAGGGCGTTGGACAGGCGATCGGTGCGATTTCCTTAAAATGCGGCGAACAGACGGATATGACGGAGCGCGAGGATGAGTGCGAGATTGGATACTGGCTGGGAAAACCCTTCTGGGGCAGAGGCTATATGCCGGAAGCGGTGAGAGAGCTGCTGCGCCATGCCTTTGAGGATCTTAACATGACCACCGTGTGGGTCGGTTACTATGACGGAAATACAAAGTCAAAGCGCGTGCAGGAAAAGGCCGGTTTTGTATACCATCACACCTGCGGGGAAGTGCCGGTGCCGCTGCTGCAGGAGATCCGGGTGGGGCATACCAATGTGATGACCAGAGAGCGCTGGGAGAGTCTTAAAGATGCCTGAGGGCAGATGAATAAAATTTTACGGAGAAGTGATCTGCGATGAAACCAAGGACAGAATTGAGCATGCAGCTGTATCAGATACTGGTTGAACGGGGCTATCCCCAGAATCTGTGCGATCTGATCACACGCAATCTGAATACCGATTATACAGCGTCCAGAATGATCGCGTATCTGTCGCATTATTCTTATCTGCCGGAAGTGGAAGTGGTGGATGAAATGCTGGCAATTTTAAGTGACCGCAATGCGATCATGCAGAAGAAAGAGCTGGAACGGACACAGGAAAAACTCAATGAGCTGTACCGGTTCGGATTAGATATTGAGTAAGATCAGCGCTGCGATGATTGTTGTCAGTGCAAACCATTGGAGCTTTGACAGACGCTCTTTAAATACAATGACACCGGTCAGCGTGACAAGCAGCATGGTGCCTACGCTGAAGCTGGGGAAAACCACCACTGCGGGAAGCTTTGTCAGCGCGCCCAGCAGAAATTTGGAGGAAAAGAAATTGGGAACACCTATGACTGCGCCGAAGAAGAGTTCGGGCAGTCCCGGGTGTTCTTTTTTATACAGTACCAGCAGGATGCTTAAAAACAGAGCCATGCCAAAGGTGTAAAACAGATACTGATCGGAAAGCGCGGCAGGCGCCAGTCTTTCAAAAATTTTGGCAATGGCATCGCCGCCTCCGCCGGTCAATAAAAGCAAAAGCAGGCCAAAGCCCATGCCTTTTTTGGTATTTTCTTTTTTTAGATTGATCAGAACAATGGCAAACACAGCAAGGAAAAAGCCCAGAGTCTGTACAGCGGTAGGAAATTCGCGGAAGGCGATCACGGAAACGACGATCGGTACCAGAAGGCCCAGTTTCATAAAAACAGAGGTCAGTACCACGCCGTTTCTGCGTGTACTTGTCTGGAACAGCACAAAGCCGCCCAGATAAAAGAAGCCGCTTATGATACCCAGCCATGTGGACAGGGAAAAACCGGAAATTTCCGGTGAAATGAGGTCAAAACCTGCATAGGCGGCACTTAAGAGGGTACAGACGGTATAGTTGACAGCCAGCATGCTGACATTTGCGGAAACTTTGTCGGCACTGATGCGCATGATGATCGCGATCATGGAGCTGCTTAGGATGGCGAGCAGTAGGTAGAGCATGGGAGAACCTCCTGAAAATCGGTATGCTGTTATCATAGCATGATGGAAGGGGATTGGAAAGGGGGAGAAATATCAGAAGAACAGTAGCAATTTTCGTACCGGTAGGTTATAATAAAAGGTACTGAACAATTTAGACTGGAGGTAGTGTTATGGGTAAATCCAGAAAAGGATTTTCAGCCGCAGCGATGATGCTCATCGGCGTGCTGTTATTGTTTGCGAATATTTCATTTGCCGCAGAAGCTTCGGGACGGACGGTGTCCATTGATTCCTGTCTGATTTCCGGATCAGAAGTTGTCTGCCAGATCAGTGCATCCAAAGTACCGGCAAGTGATGACGGATTTTATTATGTCTATTCCGATGAAGTGTGGGAAGACGGAACGGTGGGAGAGGTCGTTGCAAAAGTAAGTGCCGGTGCGTCAGCATTTGCTTCTTTTCCGCTTAATTACAATACGCCGGATTCACATCTGAGCCGTAAGTTTCTGATCGCAGTCAAACAGGGCGGCAGAATGGTGCAGGTGAGCAATGAGCATTACATAACCAATCCGGAAGCGTTGGCAGGTTTTACAAGCCCCCGTATGGAAGTTGGTATTAAGGGTATCCTTCCGGATGCGCTGAGAATGGACGGTACAGATTATGCAGAACTGGGCATTCAGCAGGTTGCTTACAATATGTATCTGGATCTGATCTGTTCTTCTGCAGAGGTGCCCGGTGCGATTCTGTTTGAGTACAATGGAAAGCCTTATTATTTTGACGGCGGCATCATGCAGATGTATGACAATGTTGTTAAGATTTTCAACTATCAGGGAATTGCCGTGAACATGGTTATCTTAAATGAAGGAACCGGCGAATATTCCAAAGACCTGATTCATCCGCTTGCACAGGGCGGAGACTGCCCCGGTTATGCGCTGAATGTGGCAGATAAAGAGGGTACAGATCACTTGAAAGCAATTGCGGCCTTTTTAGGACAGAGATATTCCGGCAAGCTTGGCTGCGGCCAGATCGACAACTGGGTTCTGGGAAATGAAGTCAATGCGCGTACTTCCTGGTGGTACACCAAATCTGATTCTCTGGATCTGAATGTCAACATTTATGCCAAGGCATTCCGAATTTTCTATAATGAAATGAAGGGTATGAATGCCAATTACAGAATCTACACTTCTCTGGATCAGGAATGGAACCGCAAATCCAATCCGGGAAGCTTTTTGTCCAGAGAATATCTGGATCAGTTCAACTACTATATGCTCAGAGAGGGAAATATCGACTGGAGTCTTTCTTTCCATCCTTACAACTCTCCGCTGTATGATGCCTATGCGTGGAACGGTCCTGCGGTATGGGTAAAAAATAACCTGAAAACACCGTATATGACCATGCAGAATCTGGATCTGCTGATTGATTACATGCATCAGCCGGAGTTTTTAAATCCTGCAGGAGAAGTGCGCAGTATTTCTCTGGGCGAAATCGGTTATACATCCAGCTTTGGAGATGCGGCACAGGAGGCATCCATTGCCTACGGTTATCTCAAAGCAGCTTCACTGCCGGATGTTGATTCCTTTATCCTGTTCCGCCAGACGGACAATGCCCATGAGATGAAGAGTTATCTGGCAATGGGCCTGATCGATCTGGAAGGCAATAAGAAGCCTGCTTACGATATTTACAAATATCTGGGAACCGAAAATGAAGGTATTGCCATCCAGAGAGCTTCCGAGATCATCGGTATGGATGTCACCAAAATGGTCAATGAAAAGATCATCTGGACCAGAACCGGAGATGGGGTTATTTCCAATTAAAGATATGAAATGATACGGGCATCGGAAGATACCCGCTGATATGAGGGGATTTTATTTTTTATGCTTTATTTTAGAAAAAAAATTTCTATGATGTTGCTGGCTGCAGCCGCTGCACTGATCTTGTTTTTCGGTGCATCCAATGCAGCGGAAGCTTCTGTGCGGACAGTTGCGATCAATTCCGCGCTGATTTCAGGGACCAATGTTGTCTGCCAGATCACTGCATCCGCAGTTCCTGCCAGTGATGACGGCCTTTATTATGTGTTTGCCAATGAAGTGTGGCAGGACGGACCGACTGGCAATGCCGTGGCAGCAGTGGCGGCAGCGCCTGCTGTGACAGCAGTTTTTCCGTTAAACTACAATACACCTGATTCCAACCTCAGCCGCAAGTTTTTGGTTGCTGTTAAACAGGGCGGCAAGCTGGTGCAGGTCAGCAATGAACATTACATTACCAATCCGGAGGCAGTGGCGGTTCACACTTCTCCCCGCATGAATGTGGGCATCAAAGGTCTTCTGCCGGATGCGGCAAGAATCAACGGAACCGATTATAAAGAACTGGGCATCCAGCAGATTTCCTACAATATGTATCTGGACCAGCTGGTTTCTGCAGCGAATGTGCCCGGTGCCATTCCCTTTGGATATAATGGACAGATTTACTATTTTGACCCCAATACGGTTGCAATGTATGACATTGTTGTGACTACCTTCAACAAACAGGGCATTGCAATCAACATGGTGCTTTTAAATGAGGGAAAAGGCGCTTACGGCAAGCATCTGGTTCATCCCCTTGCAAAAGGCGGAAAATGTCCCGGTTATGCCATTAATGTGGCAACCGATCAGGCAGTCGATCACCTCAAAGCAATCGCAGCGTTCCTGGGCCAGAGATACTCCGGCAAAAACGGTGTCGGCCAGATCGACAACTGGATTTTGGGAAATGAGATCAATGCCCGTACTTCCTGGTGGTACACAAGCTCCTCCTCTCTGGATGTCAATGTAAACATTTATGCCAAGGCATTCCGTATTTTTTACAACGAACTCAAAGGCATGAACGCTAATGTCCGCCTTTATCTCTCTCTGGATCAGGAATGGAACCGCAAATCCAATCCGGGCAGCTTTTTATCCAGAGAATATCTGGATACATTCAATACCTGCATGCTGGGAGAAGGCAATATCGACTGGAGTCTTGCGTTCCATCCCTACAACGCTCCGCTGTATGACCCTTACGCATGGAACGGCCCTGCTAACTGGGTAAAGACAGATCTTAGCACTCCTTATATGACTATGCAGAATATTCATCTTTTGGTGTCATATATGCAGCAGCCTGTATTTTTGAATCCTGCCGGACAGGTGCGCAGCATTGCGCTTTCTGAAGTTGGCTATACCTCCAGCTATGGTCTGGAAGCACAGGAAGCTTCTGTGGCTTACGGTTATCTCAAGGCTGCATCTTTGCCGGATATTGATGCCTTTATCCTGTTCCGCCAGACCGATGCTGCCGCGGAAGTAACACAGCGACTGGCGATGGGTCTGCTGGATCCTGCCGGAAACAGAAAACCCGCGTACGAGATTTATAAGAATCTGGGAACAAAAAATGAAGGTATCGCTAGGGCGAGAGCTTCCCAGATCATGGGTATGGATATCACACAGATGATCAATCAGGGCATTGTGCTGACCAGACCCGGAAGTGGGGCAAGATAAAAGAAAAGATAGCTTTACAAGCATACAAAATGGGCGGCTTCCGTTACGGAAAGCCGCCCAACATAATTATTATAACACAAAAAACAGGGGAATTTCTATTCGCATTTTATCCGATATTTGTCTTGTTTTTTTATGGAACATCCCATCTTGAAAAAATCCGAATCCGGCGTTATGATAAAGATACAAAAAAGGAGTGAGACCAATGTACTAACAGAAACACCCTTAAAAATTTAATAGAAAGAAGAGGTTATTCAAATGATTGATCCTATCTACAATTGAAGGCCCTTGATCTTTAGGAATGTGAAAGATCAAGGGTCATTTTTTATGAGCGAGAAAATGCTGATCACACAGGCACTTGATGAAAGAGATCTGTTGGTTAAGAGAATTGCAGATAAGATTGCCAAAGCGAGTTTTGTTGATACCATCAAGCCGAATGAAGATAAGGTATACGCTAAGCGGATCGCCAGAGAAGAATATGCCAGAGAGGCAGAGTCTGCATATCAGCAGATTATTGATCTGATTGAGCGTTTTCAGAAGATTGATGCTGCGATCGTTGCTTCTAATGCTAAGACCGAGATTACAACTTCCTACGGCGTGTTTACTGTCGCAGGTTCGATTCCTGCCTTTTATAAAAAGTCGGTTTCAAAGATGATGCAGAAAGCATCTCCAATTTAACTGTTTTGTGTCCTTGGTAAATCGTCAAAAGTGACTGGTCAATGATTTTATGCCTGAATGGTTTTGGGTGAATCGGAAACTTTTATACAGACATAGAAATGTGTCGAAATCCATGGGAAGGGTTAAAGCGTTAAGCCGGTTAGAAAGGATGATGCTTATGAGTACATATGAAGAATTCATGATAATTCTGGCGGTGGCGTCGCTGATTATTTCAATTCTGAATATGAAAAATAAAAAGTAGCCGTCCTGACACTGGAAAGTTTTGGAACGACTACCTTGTTAAGTATATTATAACCCCTGTTTTTTGAAAAATTAATATAAAAACGATTATAAATCGTTAAAAAGGAGAGGAAAATGAGTAAAAGGAAATTACAATCTATGCAGTAAGCCCATCATATTACATCGATTGAGGAAACAGACAGGAAATTTCCTTACCCCACCTGCTTCTTGCCAAATTCCCGATAGATTACAGGAACCAGTATTACGGTCAGAACCGTATATAAGGGAATACACAGATCCATCACGCGGTAAACCTTGCCGAAAACCGTGATCAGGTTAAAGGTTCCCAGATGCTGATAGAATTCCAGCAGGCTGACCGGCATCATGGAGACTGCCGTATCCAGCCAGTCTGCCATTCCCTGCAGAAAAGAGGGGATGAACAGAATAACAAAAGGAGTGGTGACTGCGATGACGGCGGATTTGGTTTTGGCGGAAATAAACATGGTCAGTGCAGTCAGAAACAGGCTGCCGATGTATCCGCAGATCAAAGCCAGAGCCCAGGCCTGCCACATGGTGATATTATAAATGGATTTCCAGGCCCGAAGCTGGACTGCGCATCCTGCGCCTTCCAAACCAAGGTAACTTAAGGTGACGATGCTGTAGATCAGCATGGCGCTCCAGTACAGCACAGTAACCAGTAAAAGACCGGCCCGGATCTTGGCGGAAGCAGCCTTGGTTCGTCCTGACAGGGTTGAAAAATAAACAGTGTCTGCCTTCCATTTAAATTCGTTGGAAAAAATACCTGCCACCATATAGCCGATGATCAGGATTCCAAGCATGGGCAGAAAGGAAGCGTTTTCCAAAAGCTGATACCAGCCGTCGTGATAATCGATGTAGAGGGGCGTTTCCAGTTTTTCGTACTGTCCGGTCAGATACTGCTTTTCTGCTTCGGAATACAGATGATATGCCACATCGGTTTCGTCGTACAGCCAGTTCTTTAGCTGTCGGATTCTGTTGGCATAAAAGGTTTCTTCCGTGATCGCAGAGAGTTTGTCTGCCGTATAGTAGTCATAGGAACGAAAACCGTCTGAAAAAGAGCGGTTGATCAGATTGCGGATCGGATGAAATCCCTGTTTCCAGCAGTAGGCAATGTTGCTTTGCTGTACATTATCGGACTGACCATCGGGAGTGGAATTGATGCGTTGATTTTCCTGAATTACGTTATTCAGCATTTCTTCGTCCAGCCAGCCTTCCCACTCGTTTCTGGCTGCTTTCAGCTTTTGGACGGCATGAAATCCGCGTTCACTTTCACCCTGTTCGTTGATCCATTTGACATCCACGTTCATAAATCCGTTTGCGGCAAGAAAACATGCCAGAATGACAACCGCCATGTATAAAAACAGGGCAATTCTTCCGCCTGCAGAACCGAATATTTTTTGAAATTCATATCGTATCATTGTTCTCACCAGTCCTTTCGCCAAAGTAATAAAGGAATACATCTTCCAGTGTGGCATCTGCCCGGACGGCGTTTGCGGAAGGCGGATTTAGGGAGATGATCCGCAGCTCGGCACCGCCGGGGATGTTTTTTACATTGGATACTTTGTGATTTTTCAGGCAGCTGTCGATGTCCTTTTTGGAAACGCGGCAGGTCCAGACAGATTCCGGCATGGAGTCAATGATATCCTGGGCAGTGCCTGAGATTACAAGCTGTCCGTCTTTCATCAGCAGGATTTCATTGGCGATATATTCGATATCGGAAACGATATGGGTGGACAGCAGAACAATACGGTCTTCGGAAAGCTCGCTGATCAGATTGCGGAAACGGATTCGCTCACTGGGATCAAGACCGGCAGTGGGTTCGTCCAGAATCAGGATTTTAGGGTCATTGAGCATAGCCTGGGCAATTCCGGCGCGGCGTTTCATGCCGCCGGAAAGGGTTTTCATTTTTTTCTTCCGGGCCTTTGTGAGACCGACCTGTTTTAAAAGTTCGTTCACCCGCTGTTTTGCGGCAGCAGGGCGGATTCCTTTGAGTGCGGCAATGTACATAAGATAGTCATAAACGGAAAAATCCGGATAAAAGCCGAAATCCTGCGGCAGATAGCCAAGAAGCATCCGATATTTGCCGTCCATGGCAAAAATATCTTCACCATCCCAGGTAATTCTGCCGGACGTGGGTTTTATCAGGGTGGTCAGCATCCGCATGAGGGTGGTTTTGCCTGCGCCGTTGACACCCAGCAGACCATAAACGCCGCAGTGCATTTGATGGCTGAAATCGCTGACGGCTTTGAAACCGTCAAATTCTTTGGTCAGATTGGAAATTTTTAAGTCCATAGGGGTTTTACCTCCAAAATTTGCTGCCATTTATGCTGCCCCTGCAAGAGGGTATGGCAAATTCCCAAAATGGATGCAGCCAGTGCGGCAATCCAGACAGGAACAGAAATGACGGAATAAACAGCATTGTTTAAGATCAGCATTGCCCATACACCGGCCCAGAGGGAACACAGCAGCAGGGCCAGTGCTTCAGATCGGATGCGTTTGGCATACAGCGTTCTAAAACAGATGCAGCAGGTCACGTTAAAAGGGAGAACAAACTGAATCAGCATTTCCCATACTGTAATTTGGGTGAATACGGAAATACCTGCGAAAAAAAAGAACAAAAACAGCAGATCAACGCCTGCAAACAACATCAGGCGGGCAGCATAGATGGAACGAATAGTGTAAAACGTGGTACATTCCACTTCCATGGCATCGAAGCTGCGGTTTTTCCATAATTCCGGGAGAATCAGGATCACAAACAACGGTCCTGCCAGTCCAAGTGTCCGGCGGCAGATTTTGTACGGCGTGACGGATATCCAGCTGCAGATGCAGATTTTCCATCGGAGATACCGGCGGCAGAGTTTCTGATAATGGCTGCATATCCATGGGGATGGCATCGGATTTTTTATAGAAATCCCGGCACAGGTTGCCTGCGATCACATACAGATAATTGGCGGCCTTTCCGTAATGCTGATAGTTTTTGAAAGTACGGAAAAACCGGGCGAAAGTCTCCTGCGTCAGATCTTCGGCACAGCCGGTATCCCGGGTATGCAGATGGCAGTACCGCAGGATTGCAGGATAGTATTTTCTGACAAAATCCTCGATCGCCTGCTCATCACCGTTTTTCATACGGTGCAGAAGCAAAAAATCGGCATCCATGTTTTTCCTCCTTTCTTTGTATTGAAAAGCGCTTTCACCTGATATAACGATCGGGAAAGGGAAAAAGATAGTTTTTCAGATAAAAAATCCGGAGAAGATCAGCTTCTCCGGACATATCATTATGATTTATTATATATTTCTTTTCCATACTCCCTTATGGTATCATGCATGGCCTTCAGCTTTGCGGGATCATAAGGAACACCGTGGCTTGGACCGATAATATATCCGCCGTCGGGCAGAGACATTTCGTCTATTCTGCGTTTGACTTCCGTGATCACATCAGCAACTGTGGCGGAATGATTACCCAATACAAACTGGCTGTCAACACCGCCGATAAAGCAGATTTGGCTGCCGTATTTTTTCTTGAGTCCGGCGAGGTTATTGCAGGGCTGGCAGGGATTCCAGCTGACTGCGCCCATTTCGATGATATCTCCGAAAATGGATTCGACTTTTCCGCAGGAATGTTGGTTCACCAGAATTCCCAAAGTTTTTGCACAGTCATAAATTCGCTGTGTGGCGGGCTTTATGACTGTGCGCCATTTTTCGGGAGAAATGAAAAGATTGTCCTGTGTGCCCCAGTCATCTCCGTACCAGAGGATATCAAGTCCGACTTCTGCGTGATATTTTTTCAGAAATTCTATTTTATAGTCGGCGATGGCGTGAGCCAATTCACAAAGTTTATCGTCATCGGTGCAGAATGCCATCAGTGCTTCTTCCATGCCTATGAGCAGCCAGATTCTTTCAAAGATTCCCATTTCAATAAAACCGCCCACAAGATACTGTTCGCGGTCTATTTCAGCTGCATTTTTTCGGGCTTCGCTCCAATCATAGGCATTGATATCCGGAAGTTTCAGCTGTGTGCGCCATTTTTGAAGATCGGTAATGACATAGTTGTAATTTGCAGGGTATGTACCGCCTTCCGCTTCCTCTTCCAGCAGCCATTCACAGCCGAATGCGTCCTTCCCGGCCAGTCCGGGGCGTTCGCATACTGGGGGCAGAACGGTTATAACGGCTTCATCTACATAAGGCACCCACTGGGGGTTCCGATTATATAAAGCTCTTATATAATTCTCTTTTCGTGTCATTGAACCCATCTCCTTTTTGTGATATATGTGTATTATATCAGATTAAAATGTCTGCATAAATGCTGTAAATACAAAATGTTGAAAAACATGGATTTGTGATATTTGAAAAAATGAGGGAAATGAACGATGGATTTTACAAACTTAAAACGGTTTATGGATGAGGAGGCCCAGCAGCAGCGTACGCCGGGACATGCAATTTCGGTTTATCTGGGAGGGCAGCAGGTTTTTTCCTATGCCAGCGGTTATGCTGATCTGGAGACGAAAACGCCGCTCACCGGTGAGGAAATGTTCAATATCTATTCCTGTTCCAAGGTCGCGACTGTGACAGCGGGCGTGCAGCTTCTGGAAAAAGGGTATTTTCTGCTGTCAGATCCTTTGTATGATTTTATCCCGGAATATAAAGAAATGTATGTAAAAACAGAGAACGGAGAGCTGGTAAAAGCAAAAAATGCGATCACGATCGGCGATCTGTTTTCCATGAAGGCGGGGCTGCATTATGATCTGGAATCGGAAGGTCTTAATAAAGCGCGTCAGCTGACCGGCGGAAAGATGAATACCTTGCAGGCAATCCGCTGTCTGGCATCCGATCCGCTTTCTTTTGAACCGGGTGCACATTGGCAGTACAGCCTTTGTCATGATGTCCTGGCGGCTGTGATCGAAGTGATAACCGGGAAGAAATTCCGGGATTATGTAAAAGAAAATATTTTTGATCCTTTGAAGATGGAGAGCTGTGTTTTCCACCACACACCGGAGGTGTTGGGAAAGATGGCCAGTCAGTATGTGCGTCGGCCGATTCCGGAGGAAGAAATCGAACGGGAGCAGCTGCAAACGGGCGGCAGGGTAAAAAGAGACCGTTTTGTAAACTACGGTAAAGGTGTGTCCCACATTTTAGGCGAAGAATACGACAGCGGCGGTGCCGGAATCATCACGACAACTGCAGATTATGTGAAGCTGCTGGCGGCACTGGCAAACCGTGGAGTCGGAGCAACCGGTGAGAAGATTTTGTCCGGATATACGATTGACCTGATGCGTACAGACCGTCTGACATCTGACCAGAGACCGGATTTTTGCTGGGGACAGCTTCGCGGCTGCGGCTATGGTCTTGGCGTTTACACCCATATTGATCCGGTACTCAGCGGTACGACAGGCAGTCTCGGACAGTTTGGATGGGACGGCGCAGCCGGTTCTATGGCTGTTGTGGACCCTGCGATCGGATTGTCATTTTTCTACGCACAGCATCTTTTGAACCCGGATGCGGAGTATTATCATCCGCGGCTGAAAAATGTGGTTTATGGGTGTCTGGATTAGACAGCCTTGGGGTAGAGGGGACGAATTCAAGTATAGCTTGTTTGAGCAGTAGAGAAAATCCAGTCAACGGAATGAAGGAGGCGGTTGGCTGGATTTTTGCATGGTGAAATTTCTATACTTTTTCTGTGTCAGACGGTGAACAAACTATGTTTTTGTATATGAATTGCATAAAAGACAAAGGAGTGTCAAAAATAGAATAGAACCTATTGACACTACGGGAGGCGGTTAATATACTATAGATGAGGTGATGATTATGAGAGATTATTCAAGATATCCGGATGGAAACAGATATTACTCCGGAGCAGAACGGAAAAAATCGATTCTTATAAATGAAAAGCCATATTTGGTTAAATTTCGGAAAAATTCCAGAGAAGGTTTACGTTATAACCATGTATCAGAGTATTTGGGAAGTCACATTTTTGCTTTACTTGGAATCGAAACGCAGGAAACATTTTTAGGCATATATAAGGGTGAAAATGTTGTGGTAATACAAGACTTTCTTGGGGAAGATGAAGTGTTTGTGCCGTTTAACGGCGTTGGAGATAGTTCTTTGGAACAAGATAAAGAAAAATATCAGTATTCCTACGAAGATATTATTGAAATGCTCCAGGATAATGTGAAACTCACAGATGTAGAGCAAACGATAGATTTGTTTTGGGATATGTTTGTTATAGACGCGTTGATTGCTAATTTTGACCGCCATGGAAGCAATTGGGGATTTATCAAAAAGGATAACAAATATAGACTTTCGCCTATTTTTGATAACGGTTCCAGTTTATTTCCACAGTTAAATACAGACGAAAAGATAGCAGCTGTCCTTGAAAATCAGGAAGAAATCGATATGCGAATTTATAAATTCCCGACATCACAAGTGAAGTATAAGGGGAAGAAAAGTTCATATTATGAAATTATTTCAAGTCTGGCATTTGAAGAATGTAATAATGCACTTATCAGGGTTGTTGAAAGAATTGACTTTGATAAAATTCATAAATTGATTGATTCCGTAGAAAATATTAGTGAAAAGCGCAGAGAATTTTATAAAACCATTCTTAAACAGCGATATGAGAAAATATTGCTGAAATCTTATAATGAATTAATGTCAAAATAGGAGGTTAAGAAAATGCGGGCAGTAGTCAGAGATTGGCAGCCTAGAAATAAAATAACGACACCGCTGGCAGGAATACCTTCCTATGTAAGCTCTGGAATCATTAAGGCAGTTATGAAGAGTGGTGAAAAAATTAGTGTAGCTCAGATCGATTATCAGGAATTTGATGAAGAAAATTTTCAGTATGTGATAAGTCCGTATTGGGAGATTATTGATGGGCTTCCTGCAAGTGTCTTCCAGGGAATACCGGGAATTGACATGGATCTTCGATTAGAGCGGTATTATAGGGTGAACTATATTCCAACATTTATTGCAGAGAGAACACCATCTGAAAATCGAGAGGATTTATGGGAAATACTGGAATCGGTTGGTATGGATTATTATGATCGTTTTGAATGGCTTCTTAGAACAACGATGCGGGCTGCCAATGATAATCTGATTGTAGAAAGAAAAAGAGGGTCACAAATTGTGGAGGAATTTGCTCCCGGAATGTTATCTGTATTACAATATGGAGATAAGATTATTGTGGAATCCGTGGAAGCGATAGGAGATACTGCTGCGGGATTTATGGATGGGATTTTTACAATTGTGATAAATGGCGTAGATGTTATCAGTCAAAATGGCCAGGTGTTAGTGGATTCGGCGACACGAGCTGCCATGGTTCCGATACTGGTAACGCAAAGGATGATTACAAGGCGTGAACATGCGGCTAGCAGACGGGAGGGTATTGAAGAAGCTAAGAAAAAGGGAAAGTATAGTGGCAGAAAACCGATAGAAGTGGATGAAAAAGTGCTTCGTCAGGTGAATCAGGAATTGAAAGAGGGCTTGATTACAGTAGAGGAAGCGATGAAAAGGACAAAAATTGGGTCAAAATCTACTTATTACAGGAGGGTAAGAGCGTTGGAATAGGATAAGCTCTTTCTTGGATTTTTGGAGGTGTTTTATGTTTCCTGTAATCGATAAAAAGAAAACAGGCATAAATTTAAGAAAAATTATGGATATCGCATCGCATAATGGCGCAAAACTTTTATGCTGCAAGTTCAATGACAAATAAAGAAGGCTCCCTTACAATTATTTCTGGAAGTGTTTGGAAATGATTGGAGGGGGCTTTTTATTGTGCTTTTGTGTCAAAGAGAGAATGCTAACATAGAAAAGTAAAATTATATTATAGGTATAATTGCTGGATTGCAGGCCGTTTACCACATTATTTTTAGATGGAAATCATGAAAATTTTGACCGTTTATATTCCTATCCGGTTGAAAATTGGAATGGTGGAAAGAAGAATTACCGTCAGAAGAAATGGAGGAAGGATGGAAGAATCTTCTGAAATATAAAAATGAGGTGGATTTTATTGTGACTCACTGTGCATCTTCCAGTACAGCTGCACGGATCAGCAGTGGAATGTATAAACCGGATTTGCTGACAAACTATCTGGAAGAAATTCGGCAGAATGTAAATTTTAAGAAATGGTTCTTTGGACATTATCATGATAACCGGAATGTAAATGCGGAAGAGATATGCTTTGGGAACAGATCATCAGGATTTTGTGATATAATGAATGAAAGTCACACGCAGATCACATATGGTGTGATCAAATATATTTGTGCAGAAATCAGAGGGAATGATTATGGATTTTACAGTAAAGCTTGCAGCTTACGAAGATATGGCAGAAGCTGTGCGGGTAGAAAAAGAAACCATGGGTGACTATGTTTATCTGGAAGATGCCTGGCATTATTTCAACAGTCTGGACGGCGGTCTGGTCTGCGTTTCCCATGGCGAAAAAATGGTGGGAATCGGCCGGTTTTCTGTTCTGCCGGATGGCAGCGGCTGGCTGGAAACACTGCGTGTGACACCTGAATATCAGCGCAAAGGCGTCGGCAGAGAAATTTATAAAAAATACGTTGAACTGGCACAGAAATATAACTGCCCGTCCATGGCCATGTTTACCGGTGTAAACAACGTGGCCAGCAGTGCTCTGGCAGAAGCTTTTGGCCTTAAAACTGTGGCGCAGCACCGCGGTTATCACCTGACAGATCCCGAAGGCGGAGATTCGCATGGGTTTGTACATATCGGCTGGCAGCGGGCGGTTGAACTGATTCTGCCGATGAAACAGGAGTACAACGACTACATGACTTTTAACCGTACTTTTTATCATATCAACGAAGCCAATGTAAAGCAGTTTGCGATAGAGGGCAAAGTGTTTGAAGACAAGGAGAGCGGAAGCTTCATCGTTTGCGGCGCCCGCTTTCAACACCAGGTAACACTGCATATTGCATTGATGGGGGGCGATTATGACAAGTGCATCGATTTTGCAATCAATTATGCAAAAGCCCAAGGCCTGAAAAAAGTTTCCTGTACTTATGCGATCGAAAATGAAAAGCTGGAAGCCGCGCTGAAAGCCCGCGGCTTTGCGGCGGAAAAGAGTGATCTGATTACGAAGGAAGTCAGGTGTTGAAAATTGAAGGGAAACAGGTGCAGGAAGCAGCCGTTCGGGAAACGACCAAAGTATAGGAACGACTGCTTCTTATAACCTATGGTTTTGTTCATTCCAGATTTCCGGATTTCTTTTCCAACCGTAATATTTTGCCGGAATAGAGTAACTGAATCCAATCCCCAGTGCAATTGCAATGGATGTCTTCATAGCTGCCAAGCCATAAGTCAGGGCCAATGCCTGATTTCCCTGAAACAAATAATAGGCAGTATAGAAAATGGAGGCTCCCGGAACCAGCGGAAAAATTCCGGTGACAAGAAAAATAATAGTAGGTGCTTTTTCCCAAACAGACAACCGTCTGGATAATGCAGTTAATAAAGCAGAGGCTATTAAAATGGCGATCATCTCGCTTGCGATCAGAGCCTTAACCAACAGATAGATGCTCCAACCAAAAGCCCCCACCAAACCACATCTTAAATAATGCCTTGGGGAAGCTCCAAACAACACGGAAAAAGCCATGGTTCCCCCTAAAGCCATTAATATCTGAAACAGTGCTTCCATTACAAAATTCCCCCTGACACAAGAAACCAAATGCGCATCACCGATCCTACTCCTATCGCGATCGCGCCTGCAACCAGTATTGCATCCATCAGGCGCAGTAAACCGGAAAGATAGTCATTTTCCATAAAATGCCGGATTGCATTGGTCAAAAGAACTCCGGGAGTCATCACAAAAACCGGTCCTATCATCATCAGATCCAGGTTGTCTCCCAATCCCAATGCAAACAGCAGGCAGCACACAACAGCTGCCACAGCCGCTCCAGCAATATTCGCCATAATCTTGGGCAGTTTCCATCTGGCACAGGGATATAACAAAAACAATTCCAAAACAAAACCGGAAATAAACGCACCAATTCCATCCGTAATACTTCCTTTGAACAAACAGGAAAAGCACGCAGCACCACAGGCAGCAGCCAGGATTGTCTTCCAGCTGCTTCCGGTTCCCATTTTATCTATTTCATCCAGCGTTGCTTCCACCTCTTCCGGCGTACATCCGCCTGCGGAAATTTTTCTGGAAAGGTCATTCAATGCTTCCACTTTCTGCAGGACAATGGGAGTAAGGGGAAGGCTCAGAATTTTGCAGGAATACATCTGTGTTCCCGAACAAAAGGAGGAAAACATTCCGTTTGCGATCACATAAGAACAAAAATCCTGCAAGCCAAACGCATCTGCGGCATAATGCATTGCCTCGTCCGCGCGAAAAATCTCGCTGCCATTTCTCAGCATGGTTTCTCCCAAACGGGTCACCAGACGAAATTTATACATTTCCCTTTCGTTTTGGCTGACTATTTCACTCATAATTTTTGGTTACCTGACTTTTCTTTTATGATTTTACAGACCTATCATATCATGTCCTGCATAATTTATAAACGGCAAATAAGGATATTTGGAGCTACATTTGTAGAGGTTTCTTGTTTGTGGCGTGTTTTTAGTGTTTACGGTTTGATAATGGAAATATAGATAGTACATTTAAAATAAACTTCAATCTCCGTTCTCCTGGTAGGCTGCGCTACACCTGCGGAAGAAATTACCTACCGCCAGGTCAATATGGATGAGGCCATAACCATGATGGAAGAAGGCTCCGGCTATATTATTCTGGATGTACGCACACCAGAGGAATTTGCGGAGAAGCATATTCCCGGAGCAATCAATGTTGCCAATGAAACCATCGGTACAGATGAAATACCGGAATTGCCGGATGAAGGGTCCGGCAGATTTTTAGATTCTTTCCATTTAGGTGATGACATCACGGAAGAACCACTTTGTTCCGGCTATAATGATGCCATAAAGAAAAACAAGGAGGGCTAACTTATGGCAGCTATCAATATTAACAACAATAATTTCCATGATGAAGTGATGAATTCTGAAAAGAAGGTCCTGTTGGACTTCTGGGCACCTTGGTGCGGCCCTTGCCGTAGGGTGGTCCCAATGGTAGAGGAAATCG
>JAFVXW010000004.1 GCA_017500935.1 Lachnospiraceae bacterium | reverse complement strand
GAAGCGATTTCCATGAATGTGCCGTCTTCTACCATTTCATCCAGAGTAGCCTGTACTGTGTCTCTCAGTTCTGTATCGTCCATACGGAAGCCGATCGCATACTGTTCTGTGGACAGAGGTTCTTCCAGCATTTTGAATTTGTCTGCTTTTGTTGCCAGCTGATACTGTGCTACGCCGATATCTACTGCGATGGCATCATTTGTGCCTGCTTCCAGGTTCATGAATGCTGTGTTGTAATCAGCGATTTCATCCAGTGCTGCGAAGGAAGCAACTACATCGGGTTTATCCTGCAGTGCAGCCAGAGCGGAGGAACCAGCCTGTGTGATCACATATTTGCCAGCCAGGTCTGCTTCTGTTTCGATGGCATCGTCTGCTCTTACAACGTAAACGATGGAGTTATCAACGTAGGGTTCAGAGAACAAATAGGAATCTTCTCTGCCGTTCATTGTGAAACCGTTCCAGATACAGTCGATGGCACCGGAGTTCAGTTCCATATCTTTTGCATTCCAGTCGATGGGCTGTTTTACCAGTTCCCAACCCTGTCTTGCGCAAACTTCAGCAGCCAGATCCAGGTCGAAGCCAGCGTAATCACCGTCTTCTGTTCTGTAGCCGTAAGGAGGATATTCTGCGTCAAAGCCAACTGTAAATGTTGTTCTTGCTGCATCATCTGCGGGTGCTTCTGCTTCAGAACCGCCGCCGCAGCCTGCCAGTACGGATACGCCCATAACCATTGTTAAAAACAGTGCTAAATATTTTTTCATAATTATTTCTCCCCTTTTATTTTTTCATAATTTTGATTTTCGAGGTCTCCCTCAGCTCTTCATTATATTATCACGCTACCACACTAAAGTAAATAATAATTATGCACAATTTTCTCTTCGATTTCTATACATAATATACAAAATGGGCATCCCCTTTCAGGGATGCCCATTTCTAACATTATTCTGCTCTTGCTCTGATTTTTGTAACATCACCGGAAGCATTCAATGTCAAAGATACATAGCAGTCATCCTTGTTATCTCTGCAGTCATACATAAATTCCCGCAGACCTTCCAGATAACCGTTATAGTATTCCGGTTTTTCATACCAGTGTTCATTGGCGTTTGCAGAGAAGCTGACAGAAATATCTGCATCTTTCTTCACTTCATATGTATATCTGTTTCCATCATTATCTTCGATCACGATCTCATTATCATCAGGATAAACCCTATAAAGATCGCCAGAAGCAGGTTTTTCTTCTTCCCAGCTTGCCTCGACCTCTGTCACTTTACCGCTTTTATTATAGGTCAATTCCACAAAGATCTTGTTCTTACTGTCTGCATAGTCCAGTTCATTATTCAGTTTCGTCAGAGATACATCGTCACCATCCAGTGTTATATCCGCACTGCTGGTCAGTTCCAGCGTCACATCAATACTGCCCGCTGTCACAGTGATCGTTCCACGATCTTCTACAATGTCTTTCAGGAAGCCTTCTTCAGGATTTTCCATTGTTGCTTCTACCTTGGAAACTCTTTCCAAACTATTGAAATTCAGTTTGATATCAAAGGCATACAACTCGAAATTATTTTGCAGATCTGCGATCGTTCTGTTTTTACCATTAATTTCGATCTCAACATCACCGGATAATCTATAAGTCAGATCTGTACCATCCACATCGATGGTGATCTCACTGCTTGTGATCCTCTCCAGTTCACCTACGGAGCCTTCTGCATACTTCGTTTCTGCCAGGATCTCGGTGACATAATCGTCCCTGTCTACATCCAGTTCAATGGTAAACGCTTTCTTATCATCATCAAAAGCAGTCCGCAGTTCTTCCAGGCTTGCTCTCTTGCCATCGATCTTCACTGTTTCCAGTTCATTTGTATCAATATTATAAGTATATTCCTCACCTGCTGCTGTGATCGTAATACGGCGGCTGTTCAGGAATGTCAGCATCCCTTTGGTTTCATCTTCATAATCTGTGATCGTGATTCCTGTCACCTCATAAGAACTGTTCAGCTTCAGAGTAACCACATAATTGTAATCATCATAATCTTTCTTCAGTTTGGAGAAAGTCATGGTTTTGCCATCCTGCTTAATGCTGATATCTCCTTCATCCAGAGGATAGGTATACTCTTTGCTGCCCGCCTGGATCGTAACCGCATCATCATCCATATCGATCAGCGTCCCTTCCAGAGGGTTCTTGTCATTCATGACCGCCTTGATCTTCGTCACACGTTCATCTTCATTCAGCGTCAGCGTTACATCATATTTTGCATCCACCATGGCGTTCTGCAGTTTTTTAATGGTAGAATCCTTACCAGCCAGTGTTACATCCACGCTGCTCATCAGGCGATATTCCAGTTCATCCTCATCTTCATCCAGAACCGTCACCTTGGAACTCGTAATATCCACCAGTTCATACGTTTCTTCCGTAGTCTGTCTGATACCGTTCTTGGAATAGATCACTTCCAGTGCTGTAATATCTGTTCCTGCATAGGTCACCTTTACCGTATCCCCGCTGCCGATATCTTCAAAAGTGATCTTATCCCCATTATATCTGGGCACCACTTTATCTTCTGCCGCAAACAGGCTCAGTCCATTGCCGGTATTTATAGTCAGACTCAGGAACAGATCACCATTTGCCATGATCTGCCTGCTGGACACCGTACCCACGGCGATACTTCCCTGGGTCGCAGGAGGTGCTGTTTCTGTCAGTTTATTATACGTTTTTACAGAAAGAACAGCCATTTCCGCACGGGAAATATTTGCCTTGGGGCTGAAGTTATTATCTGTATCCCCCACCATCAGATTTGCTCTGTAAAGCAGTTCCAGATAGGGCACTGCCGCCGCAGAAACCTGGGCCTTATCCTTATAGGAAAGGCTGGCATTGGATTTCGTATCATAGCCGCTGATGGTATCCAGGGCTTTGCCGAAGATCACGCCGACATCCTCGCGGGTCGCTGCTTTCGTATTGATCTTCTGG
>JAFVXW010000046.1 GCA_017500935.1 Lachnospiraceae bacterium | reverse complement strand
TACCCTCAAAAAGAAAACCAGGGAAATCGATGTGATATCCCTGGTTTTTACGTTAAATATTAAATTTCCAATCAAACCATCAAGTTTGCCCATCAACCCAGCCCATCAAAGTAGACCATCAAGTTTAGCCATCAAACTAAAACATCAAAAAGGCTGCCCATCAAAAACTTTGATTACCCTATTTTAGTTCGCGCGTCATGGACGTGCTTTGACGGGTGAAAGTCCCGAACATACCCAGGTAGTAGGAAATGTACAGCTGAACAGCAAGGGTGTTCAGCGTGAGGTGGAATATGAAGGAAGCTGTAAGTAAACCTCTGGTCTAACGGACAGAAATCGCATATAAGGCTGGACTTCGAGAGATAAGTTGGCTAAAAGCAACAAAGTCTAATAACTACCACATTTTTAGAGGCAAAGTAAATGCGGAGGATATATGGAGGGGAAGAACACACACCTTAAGCGTGGAGGTCTCATAGTAGTTCCATTAGCCGAGTAACAACGAATTGTGAGAAATTAGCAGAGCTCATAGTAGCGAAGAACTGTAATTTAACTCATTTTATCAATGGGTGGTGGAACTTTGCAACGCCAACTATTAAAAGCGAATATTGATGTAACTGCTTCAACGTTTGTGCAACAACGCAAAAAAAGATTGGACTGATTTCGAAATTATTTTCGAAGGATTCCATGAACGATGTAAAGATAATTTAAAATACAAAGGATATAGAATATATGCCGTTGATGGAACTACGATTAATATCGTCAGAAATTCTACAACAGATAGTTACGTACAGAACACGTACGTCCTAGACGCAGATATGAACGAAATTTAAAAATTAAATCGTTTTCAGGATTCACACACCGAATCATATCGGGATAATAGAGAGTGTCCTAAAGTTTGTGTAAACCTTCAAACTGATGTAAGATAGAATTACTCAGTTTGGAGGTTTTTTATTATGGCAAGAAAAAAAGACACACCACAAAAAGCAGCGCTTCGTGAAATGATGAGTTCCTTCATGAAGGAAAACAGTAACCGCCAAATAGCCGGTACCTTTCAAAAGTAATCACAACTGGGATAATAGACTTATCACTATAAGTCAAAAAAGTTTAGTACTCAACTTTTTTGACCAGCTCCAGGAGGTAAGTCATGAAATCCCAAACAAGTTTAGTTGCACAGCAGACCCGTCTGAGTGAATGGGCCGCACAGGTCAAAGAATGCCAAAGCCGTCCAGAGGGTATGAAAATCGAAGAATGGTGTCAGTTCCATCAGTCATCACCTCCGGTCAGACGTATTTTATCTCTCTTGACCATAGAGTTTTCCTGTTTGTTGAGCAGACGGATAGGTGTAAGAGAACCATCTGCTTCTACAATAAAGATATTTTTCATATCGGGAGTATAGCGCAAGGTGATCCGCTGCTTTGAAAAACGATAATCCACTTCGTATTCCACCTGGTCGATGACAATGACGGAGTCAGCGGATACACGGCGTTCGATTTCGAGGAGGAATGAGTTTTCAATGAGTTCATCGGAAAGTCTGCTTATCAGTTCAGGTTCCTTAAAAAAGCGTTCCTGAGGTGAGAGGCCTTTCAGGGAGGAATGGGGAGTCTGGTTATAGGTTCTGATATAAGTCAGAAGGCTTCCCCGGAGTTCTTCCAGTGTATGGAAATCCCGCATATCAAGAGACGCCATCCACTGGTCTTTGAGGGTACGGAACCAGCGCTCAATCTTTGCTTTCTGGGTGGGAGTATAAGGTCTGCAGTAGTTGATCACAGAACCGATACGTGCAGCCAGCAGTTCCATCTGCCTGTTTTTGTAGGCAGAACCGTTATCGAAGTTGAAAACTTTTGGTTTTCCGTACTTGGATACTGCAGATTTCATAACGGACATCAGGTTGATAAAGGTGTCATTAAAGAAAACATCTGCCCCAAGGATAAAACGGCTGGCATCATCGATCAATGCGATCACATAGACACGGTGCTTTTTACCGTCAGCAGTCTTTTAATATGGGCCGGAACTGGAATCGCCGCACCAGACCTCATTGATATGTGGTCTTTCGTAACGGCGCAGGTCCTGATTGTTTGTGAGCCGTTCCTGCAGGGTCAGTTGGTTGATAAAGCGGCAGACGGTGGATTCAGAAAGCTGTCCGGAACGTATGCTGCCATTATCCCTGAGCTGTTTATAGATTGCGGCAGCAGACATCCTTGGATAATGATGTTTGAGAAAGATGATCTGTTCCCTGAGATCATCATCGATCTTCCTGCTTACCCCGCAATCGGATCTTCCGGATGGAATAAGAGCGTCAAACCCGGATTTTTTGTAAGCGAGATACCATTTTTCAAGAGTGCCGGGAGAATAGTGACGCAGGGAACCGTCAGGAGCTTTGATCCCTTTAGCCGAAGCAGTACGAAAGTAAGCACTCAGAGATTCATAGTCCTCCTGAGTACCGGTAATGATAGGTGCGATGGCAGAATAACGCATAAGAGCGACTGCCTGTTTCTTTTCCTGTTCCATGATGCAGACCTCAAGAAGGTAAAGGACTGCAGTCGGGTAAGGCTATGTGGTATACGTAAAAAATCTGTTGGTGCATCTGCGTATCTGCATGAATTGATCCGAATAATTCGCAAAGCAGGAACTGATCAGGGTAATGAGGGGTGAGAGATCGATCCTGAGAGATCTAAGCATTTCACGCCAGTGACGGCGGTAGTTTCTGAGTACAGATTTTACATTGTTTTCATCAATCTCAGGATTGGAATCACAGACAGGAGCAGCAGAGAGGTGTTGTTCAAAAGCAATGCAGATCTGCTGTTGGTCACAAGTGCATATCTGAGAATAAGGGACAATGGAAGAAAGAAGTAAAGCGTGAGTTTTTCCGCATTCGGAACAGCGGACACGGCAGATACGCAGCCGGGAGGTTTGGTCTGGAAGCTTGATACTTCTATGATAGTAACCATGTATGGTCATACAGGCAGAATGACCGCAGGTGCAGGTTAACTGATGAAACTGAATACGATTTATGACAGAATCATAAAAGGATTGAGAAATAAGGTTGCAATTCTGGACAAGAATGGTTATCATAGCATTGTAAATGGACATGGATGTATCCATGCCTGTTGTGTAATGGCGGACCGGACTTTCCTAGGGTGCAGGTCCGCTGTTTTTTTTGTTACGAAGTCTATGATAACACAAAAGGTACAGCATAAATCAATCTGATGTATTCTCTGTCAGAATAATTTATGGTGTACCTTATTTTAATTTGTTTGAAAACATGATGAGGTGGCAACATACAAAACGCTGAATAACACAAAAGGGTAGTCATGAATGGCAAGCAGTTGTAAGTAGTCGAAGTAATGGTAATGGTTGTCCGTTTTGCTATCAAGAACAACGTAAATCAAACTAAAAAATATTAAACAAGGCGCCTGTCATCAACTTAGATTGATAGGCGCCTTAACTTAATAGAATTATTTGAAAAGGTTTTTACATATTTGTTAGATAGGTAGAAGCTTTTTGTAACTTTTGAAGGAGGGTAATGGATAAGTCTGAAGAAGATAAAATCCGTTGTGTCTGGATACGAGTTACTATTTGAAAAAATACATTTCTCTACTTCTTATTGTATGTATGTTGGGAGGAACTGGAATTGTAACGTATGCCGCCTCTTTATATGCATGTTCACTAGAATTAGGAATTGGTTCTAATGGGCTTGCAGTCACTTATACAACAAGATTTTCAGCTACTGCAAGTGAAATTGGCGTAAAAGACGTTGTCTTATATGAAAAGATTGGAAATACATGGTATGCTTATGATATTCCACAAGGCTCAAGAACTAACACTTCTGCATATAATGGTGGCGGTACTTATACAAATGCTGTCAGAGGCAGAACCTATAAGGCAACCTGTACCCATTATGCAGTTTATGATGGTGTGACATATACCTTGGAAAGTGAAACAAGAGAATTTGTCTACAATTAACTAAATAACTGATTGTAAACACAAAATCGTAATTTCGCCCTGATTTTATCTTCAAATACTAGATAAAGGATAATGATCCAGATAAACGGTATTGCAGGGGAAATTAACCGGCGGTCATATCATATGGTATGGCCGCTGAAAGAAAATAAAAGGGGAAAGACCAAAGAGAAAAGTTACGAAAGAGAAAGTATCAACACATTTCTCTTTCATTTTCAAAACACATATGCTATAATTCAATCCATGCAGATGTAGTTCATCGGTAGAACATCAGCTTCCCAAGCTGAGGAGGCGGGTTCGATTCCCGTCATCTGCTCTGGGACTTTAATATACACTTCACAGCATAAAAAACAACGTAAAAATATATGTGACAAATTTTAAAGAAAAATGCAAAAAAGTGTTGACTCTTTGGAAAGAATAGTGTATATTATCATTTGTCCGGTTGAGACAACAGAAGTTTCACAGGATTCATCGGGGTGTGGCTCAGGTGGTAGAGCGCTTCGTTAGGGACGAAGAGGCCGCAAGTTCAAGTCTTGTCACTCCGACTAAAGCTTAATGCTTTAATACAATTTTATAGGATTCGGGGTGTGGCTCAGGTGGTAGAGCGCTTCGTTAGGGACGAAGAGGCCGCAAGTTCAAGTCTTGTCACTCCGACTAGTAGATGATGAAAGTTCAGCGATGGATTTTCATCATTTTTTGTTGCCTAAAATGTTTTCTTAAATGGTGAAGAGGTGATTTTATTACTTCGGTAGACGTAGTACCAAAAATGGTAGTACGATATTTTGATTAAAAGTGTCGAAATTAGTAAACACATGAATGCGTTTGCGATATAATGACGCAAACAGGGGGGAAGACATGGGGCGCTTAAAAGATTTATTATTTAATTGGATATCGGATTTTCTGTATGGGGTTATCGCTTCTATTTTGGCAACGATTGTTACACCGATTGTATCTGCTGCGATATTGTATATGCAATCAAATGCAGAGGATGTTCCGGTCTGGATATGGATTGTTTTGGGAATATCTATAAGTATTAATATAGTATCTATCGTATGCAATGTGTTGGTTTTGATAAAAAGAGAGAATAAACCCCAATTTCCTTCTATTAAGTCAGATGTTAAATATGAGAAGTTGAGAACAGAGCTTTATTTTGAAACCCGGACAGAAATAAAATGTTTCAGGGAAGTTAAATTTAAGGTTCTTTGCCAGAAGTTGGAGTATATTAGAAAACAGTTTACATGGACAGGGGATGGTTACAAAGGGACATATATTGATAAGGACTTTGAAAATAAGTATTCGATTGATTCCGGAAGTCTAAGGAGATTTCCGCCTCAGATATATGATGTGATTTTTGACAAACCAAAGAAAAAAGGAGATTTTGTACATTACAAAGTAAGGACTGAAGTTACCGATCAAGGAAAGGTAATGATGCCTTATTTATCACAACAGATAACCAGCCCTACTAAAAAGCTGGAGTTGATGGTTACGGTACCAAGAGGTTTGATTTCAGAGGTTGTTTTCGTTGAATACGCGGATGTGGCCGGAAAGACATCTATTGGCGAACCTGAAATGATAGAAGCAAAGAGTGTTGCTGGTTTAGAAGTGTATGAGTGTGAAATAAAGAATCCAAATTTGTTGCACGTATATAGAATAGAGTGGAAGTTTGACAAATAATACATATTCTGATAAGATAATATTGTAAGCACAGACATTATGGAGGGCATGCTTATGGATGGCGATTAGGTAATTGATTAAGAGAAACAATGTGCAAGAAGCAGAAGATCAAGAAGCGGGAATGCTTCAATTGTATTTGCTTAACAATAAGATGGTTAGTTAGGGAGTAAGTCTTTGGATTTACTCCTTAATTTTTGATTAAAATCACATAATGCTAACATGATGCATATGTGTTATGATATTAATGGTGGGAACAGTCGCACATTGACTGCATTAATAGGTTGATGTATACAAGATAAGCTTAAACGGCAAAAAATAAACCGCCCCTTAGCATGAGAAACTGGAGCGGTTTATTTTTGCTTTAAACTCATATGCAAGGGGTATAACCAAGTCCCACCTGATATAATCCGTATATCACAGGGGAACAGGAAAGCAAGAGTTATGGTTGGAAAAGTATCAGCGCAGTCCAGAGAAGCTGGATCGTGTGGAGCAAATGACGATTCCAGGCGTGGATGACTATGCCCGCAGAGCTGGCATGACCGCAGAACAATATATCAGGCAGGCGGTAGAGGAAAAAATGTGCAGGCAGGATGAGGAAATAACAGAAGGGATAACGGAAGATGAATAAATTGGTTCAAGGGATCACAAACCTCTCTAAAAAGCAGCGGATATGGCTGGTTCTCATTCTGCTGGCAGCAGGCATCAATGTCCTTGCGTGGAGCAGTCCGGCTTTCTGTGATTTTTATGTGGAAAATATTTTCCCGTGGCTTGGCGGGGCGTACAGCAGGGTTACGGCAGTTGTTCCGTTCAGTGTGGGGGAATGCATGATCGTGATGGCGATTTTGTTTTGTCTGGTATTGGTGACAGCGGCAGTATTGAGGCTGACATGGAGGCAGGAGCGGATCATACGCATTTGGAGAGGTATCAGCCGCACGTTTTGCTGGACGCTGCTTTTGTTTTTATGGATCATGACATTAAACTGCTTTATACAGTATCATGCCTCTGCCTTTGAGGATAAGTATATGACACAGAGGCGGCAGGAGGGATTTTTCAATGAGGAGCTGGCGGCGCTGCGGGATCATGTCGTGGTACAGGCTAATGCACTGGCGGAAAAGATGCCGCGGGACAGCGAAGGAGATGTACTGTATGACGGCGATCTGTATGCAGCAGCGCAGGAGGCCATGCAGCTGCTTGGAATGCGTTATAACCAGATGCAGGGCTTTTATCCGCCGCCGAAGCAGATTTATTTCTCGGAGCTTTTGAGCCAGTCTTATATGATGGGCTATTATTTCCCTTTTTCCATGGAGGCCAATTATAACAGGGAAATGTACATTGTAAATATGCCCTCTGTGATCTGCCATGAGCTGGCACACTTAAAGGGGATCATTCAGGAGGATGAGGCCAATCTGATCGGGTATCTGGCCTGTATTGATTCGGAAGATGTGTTTTTTCAGTACAGCGGCTATATGGGCGTGTTAAGCTATGTGGAGAATGCTTTTTTAAGAAATATCCACAGGGATGCAAAGCTTTATAACGAGCATCCGGCTATCTCGGAGCTGGTGCGTCATGATGATATTTTTCTGACTAAGAAAGCCTGGGAAAAGGTAGAGGAAAAGTCTGTGCTGGATACAGAGACTGTCAGGAAGGTGTCTGACACGGCCACAGATGTGACATTGAAGATCAATGGCGTGGAAGAGGGCGTAAAAAGCTACAGCGGTGTGGTGGAGCTTCTTTTACATTATTATGACGGCATTTTGTTTTAAACAGAATAAAAAACAGGAGACCGCACATCCTAAGCATGAGAAATTCAAGTCAAAAGGAGATTCTGATGGAATATTTCAATGCGTTCTGGGTGGGCGGTCTTATTTGTGCGCTTGTACAGATTTTAATGGAAAAAACAAAACTGCTGCCGGGCAGGATTATGGTATTGCTGGTCTGCACCGGGGCAGTTCTGGGATTTTTGGGATGGTATGAACCTTTTAAGGAATATGCGGGAGCTGGGGCGACTGTGCCGCTTCTGGGCTTTGGAAATGTGCTGTTTGAGGGGGTAAAAGAGGCCGTGGAGGAAGAGGGCGCTCTGGGATTGTTCTCCGGCGGTTTTAAGGCCGGGGCAGTGGGTACTTCTGCAGCACTGATCTTTGGCTATCTGGCCAGTCTGGTCTTTAAACCCAAAATGAAGCGTTAAAGGCATCGGCAGCCTTATTTTTCCAGACAGGCAATTCCTTTTTTGGTCAGAAACTGGCGCATGGTTTTATCCCACTGTGCGTCCAGGGTTTTGTCCATAACAAAGCTGGTAAACGCGGTTCCGGTGACGATCGTAACAGCGTTCCCGTCGTATTTGACGGTGAGCACCAGTGCTTTGACCTGTTCGGGCTTTAAGGAAGGATCTGCGCCTTTTAAGACACCGGGAACGTATTCGGGCATCAGGTGCAGAACGAATTTAAAGGCGGAAGGCGTGCGCTGCCCTTTGATCATGGAAAAACAGATGTTGCGCATCTGGCTCCAGGAGGCAAAATCGTGGGGGCGGATGGCGGGATCTTCCCATTCTTCGCTGGTATAGAATTCTTTGTTGATGTGACCGTCAATATGGTAATTCACAGCACCCGAAATGGAGGCTTCTTCCAGTAAAAAGGAATCAAAACAGTCGGTTGCCAGAAGCTTTGCCATGAAATTTTTGATTTCGGTTACGGAAAATGATGTCATGTAAAAAACAGGTCCTTTCAGAAAAAGCGTAAATGCCGGACATATGTCCGGCAGAAACATTTATATGATTGTGATCGTCAGCGGGGAGGCAAACACAAGCCATAAAAGGAGTGCTGCCTGCAGGATCAGGATCAGAGGCATTCCCCAGACAAAATACCAGTGCTGGGTTTTGTGACGGAACAGATACATACCGGCGATGGAACCGATACTGCCGCCGATCAGTGCCATGATAAAAAGTGTGGACTCCGGAATCCGGAATGCTTTGCGGCGGGCTTTTCTTTTGTCAATGCCCATCAGAAAAAAGGCGATCAGATTGACTGCAGCAAAATAAATTGCAAGAATTGAAATAACTTCCATATAGATACCTTTTGAGAAAAGAGCCGGACATAATGTCCGGCTCTGAGTTTATGATCTTATTTGTTGGCTTCAACTTCAGCCATCTTCATTGCACGTACTTTGCAGGAGAGACCAAACAGGTTGATGAAGCCTTCTGCATCGTGGTGGTCATACAGATCGCCGGTGGTGAAGGAAGCGATCTTTTCGTTGTACAGAGTGTAAGGAGAAGTGGTGCCGGCTTTGATGATGTTGCCCTTGTAAAGTTTGAATTTTACTTCGCCGGTTACATACTGCTGAGTGGTTTCGATGAATGCCTGTACAGCTTCGCGAAGAGGAGTGAACCATTTTCCTTCGTAAACGATCTGAGCCAGCTTGTTGCCCATGTCTTTTTTCAGAGCGTAGCAGTCACGGTCAAGGATCAGTTCTTCCAGCTGCTGATGTGCTTCCATCAGGATGGTTCCGCCGGGAGTCTCGTAAACACCGCGGGACTTCATGCCAACTACACGGTTTTCAACGATGTCAACGATACCGATGCCGTGCTTGCCGCCCATTACGTTCAGAGTGCGGATGATGTCGGAAACCTTCATAGCCTGGCCGTTAACGCTGGTAGGGATACCTTTTTCAAAAGTAACGGTTACATATTCGCCTTCTTCGGGAGCGTTTTCGGGAGTATTGCTTAATACAAGCAGGTGATCGAAATTGGGTTCACATGCGGGATCTTCCAGTTCCAGACCTTCATGGCTGATGTGCCAGAGGTTACGGTCACGGCTGTAGCTCTTGTCAGCGGAGAAAGGAAGGTCGATGCCGTGTGCTTTGCAGTATTCGATTTCAGCTTCGCGGGAATCCATGGTCCACTTGTCGTTACGCCATGCAGCGATGATCTTGATGTCGGGAGCCAGAGCCTTGATACCAAGTTCAAAACGGATCTGGTCGTTGCCCTTACCGGTTGCACCATGGCAGATGGCAGCAGCGCCTTCCTGACGTGCGATCTCAACCAGCTTCTTTGCGATCAGGGGACGAGCCATGGAAGTGCCCAGCAGGTATTTGTTTTCGTAGATTGCGTTTGCCTGTACGCAGGGAACGATGTATTCGTCAGCGAATTCGTCGATTACATCAAGGATGTAGAGCTTGGAAGCGCCGCAGAATTTTGCTCTTTCTTCAAGGCCGTCAAGTTCTTCTGCCTGACCGCAGTCGATACATACACAGATTACTTCGTAGTCGAAGTTCTCTTTTAACCAGGGAATGATCGCGGTGGTATCAAGACCGCCGGAATACGCTAAGATAACTTTTTCTTTCATGATAAAAATCCTCCATTATAACATTTGCGTTATTTTTCTGATTGTGGCAATATAGATTTATGTAAATTATTTGCCGTAAGCAGGAGCATTCCTGTGCTCCGCATCACACTTACATACTATACACCAGCTTTTCATACTTTGCAAGTGAAAATTTATGCAAATTTTGTATTGAAATAGCTTATAAAAATGCATTATATGCACAAAAATACCGTATAATATGCAGATTGTATGTATGAATATACAAAACGATGCATAGCAGTTGCTGACAGGGAGAAAAAAGATGAGTTATTTTCCGTTTTTTATAAAAATCAAAGGTAAAAAAGGTGTTGTGATCGGCGGTGGAAAGCATGCTGTTTTTAAGGTACAAAAGCTTTTGCCTTTTGAGCCTGAGCTGACTGTGATCGCACCGGAAATGTCGGAAGAGATGGAGAGTTTGGCAGAAAAAAAGGAACAGAAAACAAAAATGCAGAATACGGATGACAGGAAGAATGGCAGCCTGACCCTGTGTCACCGCAACTGGCAGGAAAGTGATCTGGCGGGAGCTGCTTTTGTCATTGCTGCTCTTTCAGATGCCGAAGAAAACCGCCGGATTGCAGTATTTTGCCGAGCGCATCATATCCTTGCGAACGTAGTAGATCAGCCCGCGGACTGTGATTTTTATTTTCCGGCTATTGTCAAGGATGGTCCTGTGACTGTGGCAGTTTCTTCTGATGGAAAAAGCCCTGCGGCAGCGACTTATCTGCGAAAAAAGGTGGAAAATATGATGCCGGAGGGAATCGGGGCTGCGGTAGAGCTTCTGGGCGCAATGCGTGCGGAACTGATGGAGAGAATACCGGATTTTAAGACGCGGACTGCTTTGTTTGAAAAATTGCTGCACAAATGTCTGACAGAATGCGGTCAGATGAGCGAAGAACAGCTTCGTATTTATATGGAGGAATTGCTGTGACAGACAGAGTGAGCCATGAATTTGAACCGATTTTTGATGAAAATTCCCGTGTACTGATTCTGGGAACGTTTCCGTCGGTCAAATCCCGGGAAAACAATTTTTATTACGGTCATCCCCAGAATCGTTTCTGGAAGGTGACGGCGGCATTGTGTGCAAGTGCAGTGCCGGTGACTGTCGCAGAAAAAAAGGAAATGCTGCTTAAAGGACAGATCGCCATTTGGGATGTGATCTCTTCCTGCAGCATTGAAGGCTCCAGTGACAGTTCCATCCGTGATGTGGTGCCCAATGACATTGCCGGTCTGCTTGAAAAAAGCCGGATAGAGGCGGTGTTCTGCAATGGCGGCAAGGCTTATGAACTTTATGAAAAATATTGCGAAAAAGGGCAGGGAGCGCCCAAAGCGGTAAAACTGCCGTCTACCTCGCCCGCCAATGCGGCGTGGTCGTTGGAAAAGCTGATCGGAAGTTGGGAAAAGGAAATTGGAAAATATCTGGAATAAAATGCAGTATGGCGGAGCAGAGAAATCTGTTCCGTTTTTCGTGGCAAAATTAAAGTGGAAGAATAAAAGTTTGTCAAGTAAAATTTTGCGAATATCGTGCAGTTTGTAATTGAATGACAAGTACAGGAATTATGCGATATAGTAACAGTACACGGAACGGGACCCGGAAAGATTTGAAGCAGGCTTCACTGATAACTGATATTGTGGTAAAATAAAGGGGGAATACAAATGACGAAAATAGATACCCATCTGGCGGGAATCCTGGATACGGCTGGTGACAGTGCATCATATGATGCCGCCTGTAAGCGATTGTTGGCCAATAAAGTGATACTTGCATGGATCATGAAAAGCTGTATGGAAGAATATCGTGATTGTTCCATAGAAGAGATTGCCGGCTGCTATATTGAGGGAACACCTCAGATTGCGCAGGTGGCTTTGCATCAGGATGAACCGGACATGATTCAGGGAATGAATACAGAGGATATCAGTCTGAATGAAGGACGGGTATATTATGATATTCGTTTTCTGGCAATCGCACCGGTGTCGGGAGAATTGGTCCGGCTGATTATTAATGTAGAATCTCAAAATGATTTTTTCCCCGGTTATCCGCTGATCAAGCGGGGAATCTATTATTGCAGCAGGATGATTTCTGCCCAGCACGGCACAGAATTTACAAATTCCAACTATGGTGCTATAAAGAAAGTGTATAGTATCTGGATTTGTATGAATCCAACAGAAAAATGGAAAAATACAATAACCGAATATTCTTTCAGCGAGACAAATCTGCTGGGAACAGCCAAAGAATCGGTTGAAAATTATGACCTGATGACTGTGATTATGATTGGTTTGGGCAGACCTGAGCAGAATAATTATGAGGGTGTCATCAGATTGTTGGAAGTTTTGTTATCTTCTGGCAGAGGTGTTGAAGAAAAGAAAAAAATTCTGGGTGAGGAATTTCAAATAAAGATGACTGCAGAACTGGAAAGCGAGGTGACGTTGATGTGTAATTTGAGTCAGGGTGTAGAGGCAATTGGATTTGAAAAGGGCTTGGCGGCTGGATTAGAGCGTGGAATGGAACGTGGAATAGAATGCGGAATAGAGCGTACAATGCTGGAAGCCATCAAAAATCTGATGGACAGTTTAAATCTGACAAAGGAACAGGCAATGAGTGCGCTTAAAGTTCCGGAAGAAGAGCGTGAAAAATATATGGAGTTATTAAAAGGGTAAGTTATGTTCTTGGGCTAAAAGCCCACAGGGAGGATACCATCATGCGAAAGTACGACATCGCGGCCTATATCTGGCCTGCATACACCGGACAGGAAGACCGTACCAGGATCTTTTGGCCTGACGGCATCGGCGAATGGCAGACCGTTAAGTTAGAACATAAGAATGAAGCTGAAAATTACGAATGGAGCCGTAAGCCTGTCTGGGGATATGTAGATGAAGCTGATCCAGGCGTAATGGAAATGCAGATCGAGGAAGCAATCAGACATGGTGTGAATGTTTTTATTTATGACTGGTACTGGTATGATGACAGACCGTTTCTGGAAAACTGTTTAAATGACGGATTTTTAAAGGCTTCCAATTGCAATAAGATGAAATTTTATCTTATGTGGGCGAACCATGATGCTACATACTGTTGGGACCGCCGTATCAGCAGTGAAAGTGATACGGTTGTGTGGCGCGGCGATGTAACGCAGGAGCAGTTTAAAAAGATCGGTAGGCGCTGGATCGATCAGTATTTTAAACTGGACAATTATTATAAGGTAGACGGCAAGCCTCTGGTAAGCATTTATGACCTTGGCAATTTCATCAATGGACTGGGCGGTATTGATAAAGCAAAAGAGTGTATGGACTGGCTGCGCAGGGAAGCACAGAAAGAAGGGATTCCCGGCGTTCATTTCCAGCTGATCAAATGGGGCGAACAGAATCTGAATCTTTCCGGTGTGGACGCAGGGGAAAAGCCTGTGGAACCGGCGCTGGTAGAGCCTTTGGGATTTGAGTCCCTGACCCATTATCAGATTGTACATTATATGGATGTGAACCGCGATTATCTGGAGATCATTGAGGATATGAAGAAAGAGTGGGATCATGTGATCGGCACGTATCAGATTCCCTATTCCCCTCATGTTTCCATCGGTTGGGACAACAATCCCCGTTACAGAAAGTTTAGACCTCAGATTGTAAAGAACAATACTCCTGAGAATTTTGAAAAAGCGCTTCAGGCTGCAAAAGAATTTGCGGATGCGCATTGTAAGATTCCGCTGATCACCATTAACAGCTGGAATGAGTGGACAGAGACCAGTTATCTGGAGCCGGATAATGTGTACGGCTATGGATATCTGGAAGCTGTCAAAAAAGTATTTGCAGAATAAAAATGAATAAATAATCATTTATGCTGTATCTTTATAAATGATAAAATTGCCGTAGGGCAGTTCGTGTTATTTCGGGCTGCCCTTTTTGTATCTTTTTTTCGTCATTTTCTTGACAGCGCCAGATAAAGAGGGTAAACTGTCTGCTGTATGCTTTATGCCGACAATGTGTCAAAGTGCATGGTATAAACAGAAGCGGAAACAGGAATAGAAACAGGAATAGAAAGTATGGCAAACGGCGGTTTTTATGTAAGAACAATGCGGATTGAGGATTACGAGCAGGTTTATTCACTCTGGATGACCATTAAGGGGTTTTCCATCCGCAGTATAGATGATTCCAAAGAGGGTGTGGAGCGCTTTCTGCGCCGTAATCCCACAACCAGCGTGGTTGCGGTAAAAGACGGACAGATCGTAGGCGCGATCCTTTGCGGACATGACGGCAGAAGAGGATGTCTGTACCATGTCTGTGTCCATGAGGATTACAGAATGCTGGGAATCGGCAAGGCGATGGTGGTATTCTGTATGGAAGCACTCAAAGAGGAACAGATCAGCAAGGTTTCCCTGATTGCATTTACCAAAAACGATGTGGGAAATGCCTTCTGGAAATGTATCGGCTGGACAAAGAGAGAGGATTTAAATTACTACGATTTTGTGTTGAACCGAAAAAATATTGAAAGATTTAACGAATAGATATTGCATAATATACATGAAAGGTGTATATTTATGCATGACAAAACAGAGGAGACGGAGGTTTTTTCTATGAAGCAGATTACAGGCGGTGTGACCGCAGCAAAAGGATTTATGGCAGCCAGTGTGGAAGCGGGCGTAAAATATAAAAACAGAAAAGATATGGCTATGGTATACAGCCAGATACCCTGCATGGCAGCCGGTGTTTTTACCACCAATGTGGTAAAGGCAGCTCCTGTTTTATGGGATAAAAAGATTGTGACCGAAAGTGCAGCAGCCCATGCGGTTATCGTTAATTCCGGTATCGCCAATGCATGTACCGGAAAACAGGGATTTGATTACTGTGAACAGACCGCGCAGGCAGCATCCGAAGCACTGGGTATCCCTGCAGACAGCGTATTGGTGTGCTCTACCGGCGTGATCGGTATGCAGCTTCCCATTGACCGTATCACAGAAGGAACAAAGAAGCTGGCAGGTGTGCTTTCTGATACCACAGAAGCAGGCGATCAGGCAGCGCAGGCTATTATGACTACCGATACTGTACCCAAGCAGGTTGCGGTTGAGATCGAAATCGGCGGCAAGACTGTGACTGTGGGCGGTATGTGCAAGGGTTCCGGCATGATTCATCCCAATATGTGTACGATGCTGGCATTTGTAACCACCGATGCAGCAATTTCCAAAGAACTTCTGCAGGAAGCTTTAAGCGAGGATGTGGTGGATACCTTCAATATGGTTTCTGTAGACGGTGATACTTCCACAAACGACACCCTGCTTGTGCTGGCGAACGGCTGTGCAGGCAATGAAATGATCACAGAAAAGAATGCCGATTATGAGACTTTCAAGGCAGCACTTCATTATATTAATGAAACATTGGCTAAAAAGATTGCGGAAGACGGCGAAGGTGCGACTGCACTGTTTGAAGCGAAGGTTGTGAATGCCGATACCAAGCAGAATGCGAGAATTCTGGCTAAATCTGTAATTACCTCCAGTCTCACCAAGGCAGCGATCTTTGGCCATGATTGTAATTTCGGCAGAATTCTGTGTGCACTGGGATATTCTGGCGTACAGTTTGATCCGGAATCCATTGAACTGTATCTGGAAAGCGAAGCCGGAAGAATTCTGATCTTTAAAGACGGTTATGCAACAGATTACAGCGAAGAAGAAGCAACAAAGGTTCTGTCTGCACCGGCAGTGACTGCTTATGTGGATATGAAGATGGGTCAGGAATCTGCGACTGCATGGGGATGTGACCTTTCTTATGATTATGTAAAGATCAATGCAGATTACAGAAGCTAAGGAGAATGCCATGGAAAGAATGGAAATGGAACAGGTTATGAAAAAAGCGGAGGTGCTGATCGAAGCGCTTCCTTATATACAGAAGTTTAACCGCAAGATCATCGTTGTCAAATACGGCGGCAGCGCAATGGAAAACGAAGAGCTGCAGAAGAATGTGATCAAGGACGTGACCCTGTTAAAACTGGTTGGTTTTAAACCCATCATTGTACATGGCGGCGGAAAAGCGATCAGCAGCTGGGTGAAAAAAGTCGGCAAGGAAGCTAAATTTATCAACGGTCTGCGTGTAACGGATGCAGAAACCATGGAAATCGCGGAAATGGTATTGAATCGTGTCAATAAAAATCTGGTGTCCATGGTGGAATCCCTGGGCGTAGCTGCAGCCGGTATCAGCGGTAAAGACGGCGGACTTTTGCAGGTTAAGAAGAAATATTCTGACGGACAGGATATCGGTTTTGTAGGCGATATTACTTCCGTTAATCCCAAGATCCTGCATGATCTGATCGACAATGATTATCTTCCGATCGTGGCTCCGGTTGGTCTGGATGAAGAGTGCAATACTTACAATATTAATGCAGACGATGCTGCATGTGCCATTGCAAAAGCGGTCGGCGCAAATAAGCTGGTATTCTTAACTGATGTGGAAGGTCTGTACAAAGACTTTAATGACAAGAGTTCCTTTATCTCCAGAATCGGTGTTTCTGATGCAGAGGAACTGATTTCCGGCGGTTATATCGGCGGCGGTATGCTTCCTAAATTAAACAACTGCACCTCTGCGGTACGCCATGGTGTTAACAATGTACATATTCTGGACGGCAGAATTCTTCACTGTCTGCTTCTTGAGATT
Source organism: Lachnospiraceae bacterium (assembly GCA_017500935.1). Lineage (GTDB taxonomy): Bacteria > Bacillota > Clostridia > Lachnospirales > Lachnospiraceae > Gallintestinimicrobium. The sequence continues at coordinate 171,068 of JAFVXW010000046.1, read as the reverse complement.
TTTACACACAATGGTATCGGTACTGCAATTGTAAGAGACGAGGATTGTTAAAGCAGATATAAGGATTGACAGAGGATTGGATCATGGCTGAGTTGATGAAACAGTATATTGATGAAGCGGAAAATGCGCTTTTACATACCTATAACCGTTATCAGGTAGTGTTTGATAAGGGGGAAGGCGTAAATCTGTATGATATCGAAGGGAAAAAATATCTGGATTTTGTGTCCGGCATTGCAGTATTTGCGCTGGGATACGGTGTGAAGGAATATAATGATGCGTTAAAAGCTCAGGTGGATAAAATCCTTCATACCTCCAATTACTATTATAATGTTCCTGCGATCGAGGCAGCAAAGAAGCTCAAAGCCGCTTCCGGCATGGACAGAATATTTTTTACCAACAGCGGCGCTGAAGCTGTGGAAGGCGCCATTAAAGCAGCACGTAAATATGCCTATTTAAAAGACGGCAGCACCGATCATGAGATCATTGCCATGGAACATTCTTTCCATGGCCGTACCATGGGTGCCCTTTCTGTAACAGGCAATCCTAAATACAGGGAAGCTTTTGAACCGGGAATCGGCAACATCCGTTTTGCCAAAATGAATGATTTTGACAGTGTACTTGCCAATGTCAATGATAAGACCTGTGCGATCATTCTGGAAACCGTTCAGGGCGAAGGCGGTATTTATCCGGCAGAAGAAAGCTTTTTAAAGCAGATCCGTGCGCTCTGTGATGAAAAAGATATCCTGCTTATCCTGGATGAAATCCAGTGCGGCATGGGCAGAACCGGATATATGTTTGCATGGCAGAAATACGGTGTAAAGCCTGATATTATGACCACTGCAAAGGCTTTGGGCTGCGGTGTGCCCGTTGGTGCATTCCTGATGACCGAAAAAGTGGGACCAAACTCCCTTGTGGCAGGTGACCACGGAACCACTTACGGCGGCAATCCACTGGCTGGCGCAGCGATCAGTGTTGTTTTTGATCTGTTTGAAAAATATCAGATTCTGGATCATGTCAGAGAAATTTCTTCATATCTGGAAGAAAAACTGGATATGCTGGCTGGCAAATATGAGTTTATCACTGCACATCGCGGATCCGGTCTGATGCAGGGGCTGGTTTTTGACCGTCCGGTTGCGCCGATCATCAGTCAGGCCATTGAAAATGGATTGATTTTGATCAATGCAGGGGCAAATATCATTCGTTTTGTGCCGCCGCTTGTGATCACAAAAGCAAATGTGGATGAAATGATCGCGATTTTGGATCAGTGTCTGGCACAGCAGTAAATAAGAATTGAGAGTTTTATGAAATATGGTAAAAGGGGAGCAGCGGCTTTTGTACTTGCGCTTTGTACGCTGGTCATGTTTGACTGGGCGCAGGACTGGAAGATTGCACGCATGATTCCGGAAGCATTGGACAGACGTCCGGTACTGACTCTGTGGTATACAGATGAAGGGCTGGAAGACTATCTGACAAAGGCGGCATATGAGTACGGAAATCAGCATGATGTCCGTATTATGCCTGTATATCAAAATGGGCTGGAATATCTGGAGGCGGTAAATACCGCCTCTGTTTCTGATGTCAATATGCCGGATCTGTATATTATCAGTAATGATTCACTGGAAAAAGCTGCTTTGGCAGGGCTTGCTGTACCGGTGGAAGATGCGGACAATCAGCTTATTTTGGAAAATTACTGTATGCCTGCGCTGCAGGCGGTCAATTACCGTAAAAATATGCTGGCATATCCGTTTTATTTTGAAACAACAGCTTTTTTGTACAATAAAGATTATGTGGGAAATGCAGCACTGAGCAGAGAAATGCCCCTAAACGACATCCTGCCGCAGACAGTCGGAGACATTCTGGAATTTGCCAATCATTATGAGGCAACCTCGGCAGAAGAAACCGTGTTTTACTGGGATGTGTCGGATATCTTTTACAATTATTTTTTTGCGGGTGATGAAGTTGAGGTAGGTGGCGCATACGGCGATGATGCTTCCAGGATCAATATATATAATGAAAGAGCGATCGAGGGGCTGAAAGTATATCAGAATCTGAATCAGTTTTTTTTCATTGATGCCAAAGAAACAGATTATGATACTGTGATACAGGATTTTATAGACAAAAAGATTGTATTTACGGTCGCTACGTCGGATGTGTTAAGAAAACTTGCACAGGCCGCCAGAGACGATGGAAAAACAGTAAACTATGGAATTGCCAGAATACCCGATATCAATGAACAGATTAAAAGCAGGAGTTTATCAGTGACCTATGCCGTGGCGGTCAACGGTTACGGCACAAGACAGTCGCTTGCCGATGATTTCGCAGCCTGGCTTACCAAAGAAGGGACAAAGGACCTGTATATGTATACCGGACATATTCCTGCGTATAAAGAATATGCTGTCCGGAAAGAAGGCGCGGATATTTTTTATCAGGAATACGAAGAGTCGGTTCCGGTGCCGAAGCTGATGAGCACGGCAAATTTCGGGATGCAGATGGAGCGTGCATACACAAGAATCTGGGATGGCGGCGATGTGGAAATGATCCTGAAAGACCTGGCAGAACAGATGCAGGACCAGATTGCGGCAGAATGATGAATAAAATAACCAGTCAGCAGTTATACTTATCAAAAAGGAGACTGTTATGGCTGGTTTTTTAATTGCGATTATATCAGGTGTACTTATGAGTGTGCAGGGAGTATTCAACACACAGGTGACAAAAGCATCTTCTGTCTGGAGTGCCAATGCGTTTGTACAGTTTTCGGCGTTTCTGGTCTGTCTGCTTACCTGGATGATAACAGACAGAACCAATCTGATGGCTGTATTTTCCGTAAAACCCTGGTATATGCTGCTTGGCGGCGTGATGGGGGCATTTATTACGCTGACGGTGATCAAAAGTATGGATGCCCTTGGCCCGGCAAGAGCCGTGATGTTTATTGTGGTGGCACAGCTTCTGGCAGCATATCTGATCGAACTTTTCGGGCTGTTTGGAACACAAAAGCAGCCCTGGGAGTGGCGCAAGGCAATCGGTATGGCGGCAGCGATCACCGGAATCATAATATTTAAATGGAAATAGGGAAAGGTATTGTAAAATAAATTTTTCTGGCATAAAATAAAATTGCGGTATTACGGGGCCCTTTTACAGAACAAGTAAAGGAGTAAAAAATGCCGGTTATTTTTGAAAAAAGAATCATGAAAAATGTCCGGGCGGTATCCGGCCGGACATGGATTGCTGTTTGTGTCTTACTACTGTTTGCGGCGGTAAGTCTGTTTTGCGGATGTGCGCGGTCAAAGGATGCCGATGTGTTTCTGACATCGGAGGATTTTGCAGAGGAAACGGGCTGCGATGAGGCTGCTTATGAAAAAAAAGCAGAAACTGAAACCGACAGGGAAAAGGAAGCGTCTCTGTTGGTGGTACATATCTGCGGCGCAGTGACAAATCCGGGGGTTTACACACTGCCGGAGGGAAGCCGTGTAGCGGATGCACTGGAAGCTGCCGGAGGATTTACGCCCAATGCGGCAACAGATGCCAGAAATCTGGCAGAGTATGCGGCAGATGGCAGTATGATCCGGATTCCCACAAAGCAAGAGGCCAAAGAGCAGCAGCAGAATGCAGAGTCTGTACAAAGCGGCGGCAGTCAAAGCAGAGATTTGGATGATGGTCTGGTCAACATTAATCTTGCGGGGACCGATATTCTTATGACATTGCCGGGAATCGGTCAGAGCAGGGCGGAGGCGATCATTGCGTATCGTACAGAGCATGGTGCATTTGCAAGTATAGAAGATATCATGAGGGTAAGCGGTATTAAGAAGGCTTCTTTCGATAAGTTAAAAGACAGGATCACTGTCAGATAAGAGATGCAGAAAGGAAAAACAGGTGACCGGTTCTAAAGGAGAACAGGCTGACCTGGGATGATAAATATGGCAAAAAAAGTACTGGTTGTTGATGATGAAAAGCTGATCGTAAAGGGAATCCGTTTCAGTCTGGAACAGGACGGCATGGAAGTGACCTGCGCCTATGACGGCGAGGAAGCGCTCAGACTTGCAAGAGCGCAGGAGTTTGATATGATCCTTCTGGATATTATGCTTCCTAAGCTTACCGGAACAGAAGTGTGCCAGCAGATCAGGGAATTTTCCAATGTACCCATTGTGATGCTGACTGCAAAAAGCGATGACATGGATAAGATCATGGGTCTTGAGTACGGGGCTGATGATTATATTACCAAGCCGTTTAATATTCTGGAAGTAAAGGCACGTATCAAAGCCATCATGCGCCGCACTGCAGGAAGAGAGCAGGCAAAGGCAGCGTCCGCGGTTATTGTCAGCGGTGATATGCAGATGGACTGTGAGAGCAGACGAGTAACGATCGCAGGCAGGGAAGTGAATCTGACAGCCAGGGAATTTGATGTTTTAGAGCTTTTGTTGAAAAATCCCAATAAGGTCTACAGCCGTGAACAGCTTTTGAATCTGATCTGGGGCTCCGATTATCCCGGTGATGTCCGGACTGTGGATGTGCATATCCGCCGTCTGCGTGAAAAAATTGAAAAAAATCCCAGTGAACCCAGATATGTTCATACCAAATGGGGAGTCGGATACTTCTTCCGTGTCTGAGCCGAAGTGAAAAAGGCGGAGGCGGTTTGAATGAACATAAGAATCAGAGATATTTTCAGGATACTGCGTCTGAAAGTACCGGTTCTGCGCAGCCTGAAAGTGTATATTTTTGTTTTGATGCTGATCATCGGCATCCTGCCGTGTATTATTCTGCGCATCAGTATTTTATCAAACTATGAACAGCGGGCAGTCAGTCTGCGTCAGTCGGATATGATGAATCAGTATCGTATTATTGCGGATCATCTTGTGAATTATAATTATCTGCAGGATACATCCTCAGACGTGATCAATGCGGAGCTGGAGCAGATGTCCACGCTTTATGACGGCCGTGTTCTGGTCATCAACGGTAATTTTAAGGTGATCAAAGACACCTATTCCATCAGTGAAGGAAAATTTATGATTTCCGAAGAGGTGATCAGGTGTTTTAAAGGAGAATCCACAGCCCGTTACGACGATAACAACGGCTATATCGAGATGACGATACCAATTTCAGAGCAGATTGAGGTGGACGGGACTAAACTGTCTGCGGTGCGCGGCGTGATACTGGCAAGTGTTTCTACAGACAGTATTGTCGCGACGATGGATATTCTCAACAGAACTGCGCTGATCATGCAGATCATCATGGGCATCCTGATGGTGGGTATTGTTATTTTTATTTCCCGTATGCTGTTAAGACCCTTTAACCGGATCACAGAGGCAGTCAGGGAGGTAAAGGACGGATTTACCGATGAGCCTTTGTCTGTGCCGGATTATCTGGAAACCGAGCACATTGTGGAAGCGTTCAATGAACTTCTGGGCAGAATGAAAGTGATCGATGATTCCAGAAAGGACTTTGTTTCCAATGTGTCCCATGAGTTAAAGACACCCATGACATCCATCAAGGTGCTTGCAGATTCCTTAAACCAGCAGCCGGATGTGCCGGTTGAGCTGTATCAGGAATTTATGCAGGATATCACAGAAGAGATTGAACGTGAAAACAGGATCATCAATGATCTTTTGCAGTTGGTAAAAATGGATAAAACCCAGGCGCAGATGAAAGTGGAGGCAGTGGATATCAATGCCCTGCTGGAAAGCACCTTAAAGCGCCTGCGCCCCATTGCCAAAAAGCAGGATGTGGAGATCGTTCTGGAATGTATCAGACCTGTGACGGCAGAAGTGGATGGAGTAAAGATTTCACAGATTTTTACCAACCTTGTGGAGAATGCTGTCAAATACAACAAAGAGCATGGATGGGTCAAAGTGCTTCTGGATGCAGATCATCAGTTTTTTACCGTAGAGATCACGGATTCAGGAATTGGTATTTCTGAGGAAGATCAAAAGCATATTTTTGAACGTTTTTACCGTGTGGATAAATCTCATTCCAGAGAAATCGGCGGTACCGGACTGGGACTTGCGATCACCCGCAACGCGGTTCTTTTGCATCGCGGTTCCATTAAGGTAAGCAGCGTGGAGGGGGAAGGAACCTGTTTTACGGTAAAAATTCCTCTTACCTATCTGAAATAGGAGCAAAGCAGCATGAGACGAAGTTGGATGGCAGTATTTGGGGTACTGTGCCTTTTGTTTTTAGCCTCCTGTAAAAATCAGGAATATGCAGAGCAGGGACTTACCCGGATTTCTGTCTATTATATGAATAAAGATAAAACCAGAATCTCCCCTGTGGAAAAGACACTGGACGGCACCACTGCGAGAGAACGCATGGAAGCAGCGATCGGTATGCTGGAAGAAGAATCGGAGGAGCTGTCGCTGTGGTCGGTTGTAAACGGATATCAGATCCTTGGCTGGGAGCTTACGGATACGCTTCTGACGCTGAATGTCAGTGCAGATTATTTAAAGACCGAGCCCACAGCAGAAATTCTGATCCGGGCAGCGCTGGTGCGGACGCTGACGATGGTGCCGGATGTGAGCGCAGTGGCGATCAATGTAGAGGGAGAAATGTTTACGGATCATCTGGGTGTGGCGGTTGGTCCCATGACGGCTGAAATGTTTATCGACAATGCCGGAAATGAGATCAATGCCTACGAAAAGGTGCGTCTGCATTTATATTTTGCCAATGAAACCGGAGATGAGCTGGTGGAACTTATGACGCAGCCGGTGGTTTACAACAGTAATATTTCTTTGGAGAAGCTGGTGGTAGAGCAGCTGATCCAAGGTCCGGATGCAGAGATGGAAGGCGCTTATCCGATGATCAATCCGGAAACCAAGCTTCTGGGAGTCATGGTCAAAGACGGTGTCTGTTATGTGAATCTGGATGAAACCTTTTTGCCGCAGTACTATAATGTGACTGCAGATGTAACAATTTATGCGATCGTCAATTCCCTGGTGGAGCTGTCGCATATCAACAAGGTTCAGTTTGTCATAGACGGCAGAACGGATGTGGTTTTTCGGGAAAACTTTAACCTGGAAAATGTCTATGAGAGAAATCTGGATCTGATGGAACAGTATTAACAATGGAGGAATGGAATGGGCAGACGGCCCTTATGCGTCTGCCTGCTCTTTTTTCTGGCGGTATATCTGGCGTGCAGCCAGATATTCTGGACACAGGATACAGGCGGGCAGAGTGATTTTGACGGTCAGCAGATGGTTCTGACCGGAATCGTATCAGACATTTATGAGCCTTTGGATCTGACAAAGGACAATTGTATTCTTTATCTGAAACAAATCGATTTTCAGGAAAAATCTGAATCTTTCAAACAATCCGAATTAATTGAAAAAACAGAACAGGGAGCAGTCTGTTATCTGCGAAACGGCCAGAAAATGCCGCATATAGGTGCCGCAGTACAGGTTTGGGGCAGTATTTATTCTTTTCAAGCTGCATCCAATCCGGGAGAATTTGACGCGGCCAAATATTATGCACGGCAGGGGTATCATTTTAAGGTATATGATGCGGTTTTGCGGAAGGAAAGTGTATCCTATGATAAAAAAGCGGATGCATTATACCGGCTGCGCGTGAAAACTGCGAGGGTTTTTGAACAGGCTCTTGGAGAAAAAAACGGGGCGCTGGCATCGGCAATGGTGACCGGACGCAAAAAAGATATGGACGCAGAGATCAAAACAGTGTATCAATATGCCGGTATCTCCCATATTTTAAGTATATCGGGGCTTCACATTTCCATGGTGGGAAGTATGGCAGCAGCTTTGCTTAAAAAAAGCAGGCTTCCGGCATTGGCTGCCTGTCTGGTATCTCTGGTTTTGGTTGTGACATACGGGATTTTTACCGGTATGCAGGTGTCAACCTTCCGGGCAGTGGTAATGTTTTGTCTGGGCATGACTGCGCAGATCGTGTCCCGGACGCCGGATATGCTGACCTCTCTGGTAATCGCGGCAGCGGTGATTTTAGTGAAAAATCCTGCACATCTGACTGATACGGGATTTTTGCTTTCATTTTCAGCGGTGACGGGAATGGCAGTTGTGGTTCCGGTTTTAAAAGACAGGGGGATTGCAGAATCGAAAGCATCAGGATGGCTTCAAAACCGGATGCAGGGAGTTTATGACGGAATCTGTGTTACACTGGGAGTGACGGTGACGATGTTTCCGTTTCTGGCAGCTGCCTTTTATGTCTGGAATCCCTGGTCACTTTTGTGGAATCCGGCGGCAGTCTTGGTGATAGGCGTTTTGATGCCGTTTCTGTTTACGATCGCGGGTACAGGCATTTTGCTGGAAGGAAGCTGGATATATGCTCCGGTGCTGAAAATTCTGGCCTTTCCGGCCGGATTATGTTTTGGAATTCTGGAAGAGGGCAGCAGACTGCTGGAAAAACTGCCGGGAAGTTTTTGGCATATCGGTATGCCAAAACTGTGGCAGATATGCCTTTTTTTGACCGGATTGATTTTACTGATCCTGTTTGGCAAAAAAGTCAGGCCGGGATGCCGGATTGTTTTTACGCTGGGTCTTTTGTGTGTTTTTCTGGTCCGGCTGCCGGGGACACTGAGCGTTGCCATGCTGGATGTGGGACAGGGGGCCTGTATTGTGGTGCAGACTCCAGAGCATGATACGTATCTTCTGGATGCTGGCAGTACATCCAAACCGGATACCGGCACCTGGCAGATAGTTCCCTATCTGAAATATCAGGGTGTCCGTCAGCTGGATGCGATTTTTATCAGTCATTGGGACGCGGATCATGTCAACGGACTGGAGGCAGTTTTAGACTGGGCGCAGCGGGAAAAAGTTGCGGTGGGAGCGGTGGTTTTTCCAAAGACAGCGTTTTCAGACGATGCGCTTCATGAACTGACAGACATGGTAAAGATGGCTAATATTCCGGTTTTGTATATGCAGGCCGGTGATCTGTGGCAGAAAAACGGCATTACTTTTCAGAGTCTGCATCCCTATGAGGGAGAAGAAATATCAGACAGAAACGAAGCGTCGTTGGTTCTGAGAATGCGGTACAGAGATTTTGCAGCACTTTTTCCGGGGGATCTGGAAGGCGTGCAGGAGGAGTGGGTATGTGAAAACTATGAAACAGAAAAACTGCGGTGTAGGCTTTTGATGCTGGGGCATCATGGCTCTCAAAATGCCAGTTCACAGGTTTTTCTGGAAAAATTATGTCCGCAGGCGGCACTGATTTCCTGCGGAAAAAACAACCCCTACGGACATCCCCACAGACAGGTGCTTGACAGACTCAAAGAAAACGGAATTGTCTGGTATACCTCGGCACAAAACGGAGCAGTACGCGTGGAAATAAAGGAAGATCAGATGAAAATCCATAAGTTTTTGGGGGAGCAGGCAGACGGGTATGGAAATTAAAGTACAGATTTGATATGATGAGGACAGACAATACCCTGTACAGAATTTGAAAGATCACGGAATAGATTGGAGTTTACATGCAGCAGTTACTTGCGGACTTAAGAAGCGGCGAATTTAAGCAGGCATATCTTTTATATGGAGAAGAGGCTTATCTGCGTCTGCAGTATAAAAATAAGTTAAAAGATGCGCTGGTCGCAGAAGGCGATACCATGAATTATCATTATTTTGAGGGGAAAGGCACAGATCCCAATGCATTGATCGATCTGGCTGAAACCATGCCCTTTTTTGCGGACAGACGCGTGATTTTAGTTGAAAACAGCGGATTTTTTAAAAAGACCGCAGAACAGCTGGCAGCGTATCTGGAACAGCCTTCCCCCACAGTCTGTTTTGTTTTTGTGGAAACAGAAGTGGACAAGCGCAGCAAGATGTTTAAAGCGCTGACAAAAAACGGCAGGGCGGTGGAGTTTGCAGCCCAAAATGAAGCGACTTTAAAAAAATGGATCCTTGTGATGCTTAGAAAAGAGAATAAAAAGATCACAGAGGCTGCCATGGACTATTTCCTGCAAAAAACCGGTACGGATATGGAAAATATCAGCAGAGAGCTGGAAAAACTGTTTTCCTATACATGGGGGCGTGATGTGATCACCATACAGGATATTGATGCGGTATGTGTCCGTCAGGTCAGCAACCAGATTTTTGACATGGTAGAAGCCATAGGTCTTCGCAATCAGGCCAAAGCATTAAAGCTGTATTATGATCTGCTGTCTTTAAAAGAGCCGCCGATGCGTATTCTTTTCCTGATCGGCCGTCAGTTTAATATGCTGATTCAGGTCAAACAGCTGAAAAAGAAAGGATACGATGATAAAAAGATCGGTGAAAAGACAGGGCTGCATGGATTTATCGTAAAAAAATATGTGGCACAGGCGGCAAGGTTTTCTTCTGCGGAATTAAGGGATGCCCTGCAGTCTGCGGTGGAAGCGGATGAAGCAGTCAAAACCGGCAAAATGAATGATGTGATGAGTGTGGAGCTCCTTATCATCCGTTACAGCAGCGAGAAAGGCAGACAATAAACGGGAGATTAAAAAAAGTCAATAAAACTGATTAAAATCATACATTGCGGGAGGCATAAACCGATGTTAAGATAGGACGCATGAGACTGAAAACGGATGAAAGCGTTTCCAGCCGGATTTGTCAAGGAGAACTGGATCATGAACATCGCTGAAAAATATATGCCTTCCTATTTTATGCCGCCGCAGATCACATATGACTGGGTGAAAAAACAGACTGTTGAAAAAGCGCCTGCCTGGTGCAGCGTGGATCTTCGTGACGGCAATCAGGCCCTGATTCAGCCGATGAATCTGGAAGAAAAACTGGAATTTTTCAATATGCTGGTAAAAATCGGTTTTAAGGAAATAGAAGTTGGTTTCCCGGCGGCTTCGGATACGGAGTATGCGTTTGTGCGTGCGCTGATTGAAAGAAATATGATTCCGGAGGATGTTACGATCCAGGTTCTGACGCAGGCAAGAGAGCATATCATCAAAAAGACTTTCGAAGCGGTAAAAGGTGCGCCCCATGCGGTGATCCATCTGTATAATTCCACTTCCGTGGCACAAAGGGAGCAGGTATTTGGCAAAGACAAAGAAGAAATCTTAAAGCTTGCCGTGGATGGCGCAAAGCTGTTAAAAGAGATCGCGGCGTGTACAGAGGGGCATTTTACCTTTGAATACAGTCCGGAAAGCTTTCCAGGAACAGAGGTGGATTATGCACTGGAGGTCTGCAATGCGGTTTTGGATGTATGGCAGCCTGATCAGGAAAACAAAGTGATCATCAATATCCCTACAACGGTACAGATCGCCATGCCGCATATTTTTGCCTGTCAGGTGGAATTTCTGCATAAAAATCTGAAATACAGAGACGCGGTGATACTCAGTGTTCATCCCCATAATGACAGAGGATGCGGGATCAGCGATGCTGAATTTGGCGTGATGGCCGGTGCGGACAGAGTGGAAGGCACTTTGTTTGGAAACGGGGAACGCACGGGAAATGTGGATATTGTTACACTTGCCATGAATATGGTGTGTCATGGTGTGGAACCGGGACTTGATTTTTCAGATATTTTATCCATACGGGAAGTATATGAAAGACTGACCGGCATGAAGGTTTATGAACGTTCTCCTTATGCAGGCGACCTTGTTTTTACCGCATTTTCCGGTTCTCATCAGGATGCGATCTCCAAAGGAATGACATGGAGAAACGCCGGAAAAAGCGGAGAGCGCTGGGATGTGCCTTATCTTCCCATTGATCCTAAGGATGTGGGCAGAGAGTATGAGTCCGATGTGATCCGCATCAACAGCCAGTCCGGTAAAGGCGGTGTGGCTTTTATATTAAAACAGAATTTTGGAATTTCGCTTCCTGCCCAGATGAAAGAAGAAGTGGGGTATCTGATCAAAGGGGTATCAGACCGCCGGCATCAGGAACTGACGCCCATGGATATCTATCAGATCTTCGAAAATCATTATATTGTGCAGAGAGAGGTGTTTGATGTTCCGGAGTGCCATTTCAGACAGGTGAACGGTATTTTTGCCCAGATGACGATTGAACAAAACAGGATCAGACATATGGTGGAAGCAGGCGGAAACGGCCGTCTGGATGCAGTCAGCAACGCGATTAAAGCCTATCTGGGCATCAGCTATGAACTGACCTGTTATGAGGAACATGCGATCTCGCGCGGCTCTTCTTCCAAAGCAGCGGCATATGTCGGTATATCCTGTAGGGGAAAGATGCACTGGGGCGTCGGCATTAACGAGGATATTATCAAAAGCTCCGTGGCAGCGCTTGTTTCTGCGGCAAATCATCTTGCCATTGCCGAGCATATCACAGAGGGAAGGGAAGAACGGATCATTGAGATCATCAATTATATTCAGAAACATTATGCAAATGTGACACTGGAAGAACTGGCGGATCATTTTCATCTGACCGCGCCGTATCTGTCCAAGTATATTAAGTTAAAAACCGGGGAAACTTTTCAGGATACGGTTAAGCGTGCCAGAATGAAAAAGGCCAGGATTCTGTTGAAAGATACCGGAATGAAGGTGGAAACCATTGCGGAACAGGTAGGATATGAAAATCCGGAGCATTTTATCAGGCTGTTTAAGAAAAACTATGGTATCACACCGCTGCAGTTTCGTAGACAAAACCAGTAAAAAGGCGTATGATGGTAAAAATGCCGTACAAAGGAGATGCTTGCGATCATGAAAGCCAACTATCATTCCCATACAACACGCTGCAGACATGCACGCGGCACAGAAAGAGAGCTTGTGGAAAAAGCGATTGAAAACGGATTTTTGATCTGGGGATTTTCTGATCATACTCCTTATCCGTTTCCGGGAGAGTATTATTCTACTTTCAGAATGTATGTGAATGAATTTGACAGTTATGCCAACACCATTCTGGATCTGAAAAAGGAGTATGCAGATGATATTGAGATTCATCTGGGACTGGAGGCAGAATATTATCCTGCGTATTTTGATAAATTACTGGAACTTGTCAAAGACTATCCGCTGGAATATCTGATCATGGGACAGCATTTTGTGGGAAATGAACCAAACGGTTTTTACAGCGGTGCAGGACATGAAGATATTGCAGTCATCAGGGCCTATGCCGACCAGGTTATTGAAGGAATGCAGACAGGCAGATTTTCCTGCCTTGCGCATCCTGAGCTGATTTCCTATAAAGGAAAGGACCGGAAGGCATATGAGGAACAGATACGGCGTATCTGCCGCTGTGCAAAGGAAACGGATGTGCTTTTGGAAGTAAATTTCCTGGGACTGTTTGAAAAACGTCATTATCCCAGAGAAGAATTCTGGAAAATAGCAGGAGAAGAAGGCTGCAGGGCAATATTTGGCATTGATGCCCATGATCCGGATGCGGTTGACTGGCCCAAAATAGTATATCAGCCCGCATGTGACATGCTTGCGCGCAATCATGTGGAATTGGTTGAGACAATGCCGTTTAAGGCGGTTCATCCATAAAGATGTAATCAGATACATAGTAAAAGAAAGCAAAGGGGTTATTTGGGCTCCTTTGTTTTTTTGTGCGCGCTGCGCATATTTTTTGTAAAAAGATAACCGAGTCTGATTTATAGGACACCTGCTGTGCGATACTGTTTTCAGAAAAGCAAAACACCTACATCCAAAGGAGAAATTCATTATGAAAAAACAGATTATTGCAGGCATGGCAACCGTAATTCTGATTCTGGTACTGACAGGCAGCATCTGCGGTGTTGTATTTGGAAAACCCCAGCATTCCGTGGAACGAAACAGGGAAGATTATCAGCAGATGGAAGAAGTTTATGTGGATCAGGTGCGCGGCATTCTTGCGCGGGAAGGTCTGACATCAGCAGGAGTCATGCTGACTTATGAAACCGGCCGTGACGGCGGCAGACATTATACACTGGCTGTCAATCATCACAGACTGGAAAATTTTGGACAGGACCGTATCGACAGACTTGAAAACAGTATGGAAAACTGCTTTTTTTCATCGGAAGAATGCAGTATGAGTGCAGAATTTAACTGGATGTAAAACAAAAATTTGACATGACAGTCAGGCAGTTTGGGAGTATACTATGAACAGTGATCAGCAGATGACAGGAGGGTTTTTATGAACCAGATTCCCAGACCAGGAGAAATATATCAGCATTTTAAAGGAAATCTGTATCGCATTGTTGCGATCGCAGAACATACAGAAAGCGCACAGCAGCTTGTGGTTTATCAGGCTTTGTACGGAAATTATCAGGTATATGCGCGCCCGCTTGAGATGTTTATGCAAAAAGTGGACCGCAGTAAATATCCGCTGGATCAGTATCCGCAGTTTCAGGCAGAGTACCGGTTTACCAGACTGCCTCTGGCTGAACCGGCAAAGACTGGTGAGTATCAGGAGACAGAACTGCAGGAAATGACCGCAGTATCTGTTGAAGGTATGCAAAAAGAGAGCTTGCAGGAGAAAACCCAGCAGGAAGCTTTGACAGAAGAAGAGCCCGGTATCGATCCGCTTCTGCTTGCTTTTCTGGATGCAGACGGCTATGAGAGAAAGCTGGAAATTTTTGATTCTCTTCATATGAGAATCGACCAGTCCATGCTTAACACGGTTGCGGTTTCGCTGGATCTGGAGATTCCGGATGGCGATCTGGAAGAACAGTACCAGACGCTTAGAAGCTGTATGCTGACGCTTGAAAAGTACGAGTGCAACAGACTTCGCTGAGAGATGAATGTAAAATATGAAATATGAAAAGATCATTCCAGGTATTTTTGTGGAGCGGAACAATCGTTTCATAGCCCGGGCAGAGATAGAAACACCAAACGGAAAAAGGTGTGAAACGGTACATGTGAAAAATACCGGACGCCTTGGAGAACTTTTGGTTCCGGGGGCTGCTGTTTATCTGGAAGAGAGCAGCAATCCGGCCAGAAAAACAGCCTATGATCTGGTGGCTGTCAAAAAAGAAGACCAGATTGTGAATATTGATTCTTCTGCACCCAATAAAGCGGTACATGAATGGATCGTAAAAAGCGGTTATTTTGGAAATGTAACCAAAATAAAACCGGAGACCACATATAAGGATTCACGCTTTGACTTTTATGTGGAAGCAGGAAACAGAAAGATTTTTGTGGAAGTAAAGGGTGTGACACTGGAACATCAGCGCGCGGCCCTGTTTCCCGATGCACCGTCCGAGCGGGCAGTCAGACATCTGGAAGAACTGGCAAAGGCGCTGGAGGAAGGCTATGAAAGCTATTGCATTTTTGTGATTCAGATGAAGGGCGTTGATTATTTTGCGCCTAACCGCCGGATGCATACAGATTTTGCGGATACTTTGGAAAAAGTCTGCAAAAAGGGTGTCCGTCCCCTGGCTTTTGACTGTCTGGTATGGGAAAACGGGATGCAGATTGACAGACCGGTTCCGGTACAGTTTTATGAGAAACAGGAGCTCTTAAAGCACATTGCGCCGCCGCTTCTGCAGTGGTATGATGAGAATAAAAGAACACTTCCATGGCGGGAAAACCCGATACCTTATTATGTGTGGCTGTCGGAGATCATGCTGCAGCAGACAAGGGTGGAGGCAGTCAAACCGTATTTTGAACGCTTCGTGCAGAACATTCCGGACATTGCTGCACTTGCGGAAGTGAAAGAGGATGTATTGTTAAAGCTCTGGGAAGGGCTGGGGTATTACAACCGCGCGCGGAATTTAAAATATGCGGCACAGCAGATCATGACAGAGTTTGAAGGAAGTATGCCTTCTGAATACGATAAACTGCTTACCTTAAAGGGAATCGGAAGCTACACAGCCGGTGCGGTTGCATCGATTGCTTTTAGACAGCCTGTGCCTGCAGTGGACGGCAATGTACTGCGCGTGATGGCACGGCTGACAGAAGATGACGGGGACATTATGCAGCCTTCGGTTAAAAAAGAACTGGAAAAGACACTTTTGGATATCATACCCACAGACCGCCCGGGAGACTTTAATCAGGCACTGATGGAACTGGGAGCGACTGTCTGTATTCCCAATGGGACGCCGTTATGCGCACAGTGTCCATGGAATACACTTTGTATGGCATACCGGAATCGTTCCTGGGCAGATTATCCCAAAAAGAGCGCGAAAAAGCCCAGAACTGTTGAAAAGAAAACAATCCTGGTGATTCAGGATGATGACCGCGTGGCTATCAGAAAACGCCCTGATAAGGGCCTTCTTGCCGGAATGTATGAATTTCCTTCTGTTGACGGGCATCTGACACTGCAGGAAATCCATGAGTATATCAGAAAAAAGGGAATCCCGGCAGTCAGGATCTTAAGCCTGCCGGATTCCAGACATATATTTACACATAAAGAATGGGATATGAAAGGATATCTGGTTCTGACAGATGCGCTTGCACCATTATATGGTGAAAAGGAGTTTTTGTTTGTCAGTCCCGGTGAAACCGAAAAATCGTATCCGATACCCTCTGCATTTGCGGCATATTCAGCATATCTGCATATCCGCACAGGCAATGAAGCGTTCAGAAATGAACCGGAAACATAAGGAGTAGGAGTGTATGAAACTTCTGTCGATTGCAATTCCCTGTTATAATTCACAGGCATATATGGAAAAATGTATAGAATCCCTTCTTGTCGGCGGGGAGGACGTGGAGATTCTGATCATCAATGACGGCTCCAAAGATGATACCGCAAAGATTGCGGATGCCTATGCCGCCAAATATCCCACGATCGTCAAAGCAATCCATAAAGAAAACGGCGGTCACGGCTCCGGCGTAAATGCCGGTATTGCCATTGCATCGGGGCTTTATTTTAAAGTTGTGGACAGTGATGACTGGGTAAAGGAAGATGCATATTTAAAGATTCTGGATACTTTAAGAGAACTGACCGGTACACATCAGGTGCTTGACCTTCTGATCAGCAATTATGTATATGAAAAAGAAGGAGAACGCAGAAAAAAAGTGATCCGTTACACAAATGCACTTCCCCAGGGAAGAATGTTTACCTGGAGCGATGTGGGACATCTGCGCACGGGACAGTATATTCTGATGCATTCGGTGATTTACCGGACCAAGCTTTTGAGAGAGTGCGGACTCAAACTGCCGGAGCATACTTTTTATGTGGACAACCTTTATGTCTTTGAACCGCTGCCCTATGTGCGCAATATGTATTATCTGGATGTGAATTTTTACAGATATTATATCGGGCGTTCAGATCAGTCTGTCAATGAAAAGGTAATGATGGGGCGGATTGACCAGCAGCTGAAAGTAAATAAAATGATGGCAGATTATCTGATCGATAAAAAGGCCTCTCTCCCCAACAAGATGGTGGAAAAATATATGCTGGGTTATCTGGATATCATCACCACGGTTTCTTCCATTATGCTCATCAGAATCGGGGATAAGCAGGCTCTTGATAAGAAAAAAGAGCTGCTGCAGTACATCAGACAAAAGGACAGGGCTGTGTACAGAAAGTTAAGGTACGGGCTTTTGGGCAACTGCATGAATCTGCCCGGAAGGACCGGACGCTGGATCACAGTGGAAGGATATAAAATTTGTCAGAAATTTTTTGGATTTAATTAAGAACATAGATTGTTACATGGAAAGAAGTATGTTAGAATGACAATGGATTTTTAGGATAATAATTAATTCGAAAGGATAAATGGGTGGAGATTTATGAAGAGAGAAGACATTCACAAAGTGTTGATCATCGGCTCCGGTCCGATTATTATCGGTCAGGCATGTGAGTTCGACTATTCCGGTACCCAGGCATGTAAGGCACTGAAACAGTTGGGGTATGAGATCGTATTGGTTAACTCCAATCCGGCAACAATCATGACAGACCCTGATACTGCCGATATCACTTATATCGAGCCTTTAAATGTAGAGCGTCTGGAACAGATCATCGCAAAAGAGCGTCCCGATGCGCTGCTTCCTAACCTTGGAGGTCAGTCCGGTCTGAACCTGTGTTCTGAGCTGCATGAAGCAGGCGTTCTGGATAAATACAATGTAAAGGTTATCGGTGTTCAGGTTGATGCCATCGAGCGCGGTGAAGACCGAATCGAGTTTAAGAACACCATGGCTTCTCTGGGCGTTGACATGGCAAGAAGCGATGTTGCCTATACTGTTGAAGAAGCACTCAAGATCGCTGATGATCTGGGTTATCCTGTTGTTCTGCGTCCCGCTTATACCATGGGCGGCGTAGGCGGCGGCCTTGTATACAACAAAGAAGAATTAAAGACTGTATGTGCAAGAGGTCTTCAGGCCAGCCTTGTAGGTCAGGTTCTGGTAGAAGAATCCATTCTTGGATGGGAAGAACTGGAGCTTGAAGTAGTTCGTGATGCTAAAGGCAACATGATCACTGTATGCTTTATTGAAAACATAGATCCTGTAGGCGTACACACCGGTGACTCTTTCTGTTCTGCCCCCATGCTGACCATTTCTGAAGCAACTCAGAAAAAGCTTCAGGAACAGGCATATAAGATCGTAAATGCCATCGAGGTTATCGGCGGCTGTAACGTACAGTTTGCACATGATCCGGTTTCTGACCGTGCAGTTATCATCGAGATCAACCCCAGAACCTCACGTTCCTCTGCGCTGGCTTCCAAGGCTACCGGTTTCCCGATCGCACTGGTTTCTGCTATGCTGGCATGCGGCTTAAGTCTGGATGAGATTCCCTGCGGTAAGTACGGCACTCTGGACAAGTATGTTCCTGATGGCGACTATATCGTATTAAAATTTGCAAGATGGGCATTTGAAAAGTTCAAAGGCGTAGAAGATAAGCTTGGTACTCAGATGAGAGCTGTTGGCGAAGTTATGAGTATCGGTAAAACTTATAAAGAAGCACTGCAGAAGGCAATCCGTTCCCTTGAAAAGAGCAGATACGGTCTTGGCTATGTAGGCGGCTTTGACAAGATGACCAAAAAAGAACTGCTGACAAAGCTTGCAACCGCTTCCAGCGAACGTCACTTCATCATGTATGAAGCACTCAGAAAAGGCGCATCCGTTGAAGAAATCCATAACCTGACCAAGGTTAAGACCTATTTCATCCAGCAGATGAAGGAACTGGTGGAAGAAGAAGAAGCTCTGGCTGGCAAATATCAGGGACAGGTTCCTGCCGTTGAAGATTTAAGACAGGCTAAGCTGGATGGTTTCTCTGACAAATATCTGAGCCAGATTCTGAATGTTGCAGAAGCTGATATCCGTAATACCAGAATTGAAAACAACATTGTGGAAGCATGGGAAGGCGTACATGTAAGCTCTACCAAGGATTCCGCTTATTATTACTCCAGCTATCATATTGAAGACAAGAGCCCCTGTGAAGACAACAGACCCAAGGTTATGATCTTAGGCGGCGGTCCCAACCGTATCGGTCAGGGTATCGAATTTGACTACTGCTGCGTACATGCTGCAAAGGCACTGCGCAAGCTGGGATTCTATACCATTATCGTTAACTGTAACCCTGAGACCGTATCCACTGACTATGATACTTCCGATAAGCTTTACTTCGAGCCTCTGACTCTGGAAGATGTACTTTCTATTTACAATAAAGAAAAGCCTGTAGGCGTTATCGCACAGTTTGGCGGTCAGACTCCTCTGAATCTGGCAGCAGACTTAAAGAAGAACGGCGTCAACATTCTTGGCACCACTCCTGAAACCATCGACCTTGCAGAAGACAGAGATCTGTTCCGTGCAATGATGGAAAAACTGGAAATTCCCATGCCTGAAGCAGGTATGGCAGTTAACACCGAAGAAGCACTGGAAGTTGCACACAGAATCGGTTATCCCGTTATGGTTCGTCCTTCCTACGTTCTGGGCGGCCGCGGTATGGAAGTTGTTTACGACGATGCAGCGCTTACCTTCTATATGCAGCAGGCAGTTGGTGTTACTCCCGACAGACCTATCCTGATCGACCGTTTCCTGCATCATGCAACTGAGTGTGAAGCAGATGCGATCAGTGACGGTACCAATGTATTTGTTCCTTCTGTTATGGAGCATATCGAGCTTGCAGGTATTCACTCCGGTGACTCCGCTTGTATCATTCCTCCTAAGGGTCTGACTGATGAGCAGGTAGAAACCATTAAGGATTACACCAGAAAGATCGCAAGCGAAATGAACGTTGTTGGTCTGATGAATATGCAGTATGCGATCGAAGACGGCAAAGTTTATGTGATCGAGGCTAACCCCCGTGCATCCAGAACCGTTCCGCTGGTATCCAAGGTTTGCGGTATCAACATGGTATCTGTTGCAACTGAGATCATCACTATGCCTTTCACCGGCAACGAAAGCCCTGTTCCTTCTCTGAAAGAGAAGAACTTCGCACACTACGGTGTAAAAGAAGCGGTATTCCCCTTCAACATGTTCCCTGAAGTAGACCCTGTTCTCGGACCTGAAATGCGTTCCACCGGTGAAGTTCTTGGCCTGTCTGCAGACTTTGGTGAAGCATTCTACAAGTCTCAGGAAGCAACCAAGAGTGTTCTGCCTACTGAAGGCTGTGTACTGATCTCTGTAAATGACCGTGATAAAGCAGAAGTTGTTGAAGTTGCCAAAGGTTTCAGAAGCTGCGGCTTTGAGATCATGGCTACCGGCAGAACCTGCGATATGATCGAAGCAGCAGGCATTCCTGCACTCAAGATCTGCAAGATCGATGAAGGACGTCCCAACATCCTTGACAAGATCACCAACGAAAAGATTCAGCTGATTGTTAACACTCCTCTTGGAAGCAAGAAGGGTGCAACTGATGACAGCTATATCCGTAAAGCAGCGATCAAGCACAAGATTCCTTATATCACCACCATGGCAGCTGCCAAGGCTACTGTAGAAGCAATCCGCTCTGCAAAACGTGACGGCAAACAGCCTGTTAAGTCCCTGCAGGAATTCCACGCAGAGATCACTGACAAATAAAGAATAAGTAAAGCAGCAGAAACGGAAATGCCGGTTAATATTGGCATTTCCGTTTTTATACAGGGAAAGGAGAACAGCATGAATCATTTAATGTATCATTACAAAGCACTTGACGGTGCAGTGGCAGAAGTGCTCCGCCGCCAGTGTATGGATGAAACTTCCGCAATTTACGGCGCGATCGAACAGCTTGATAAAGGATATACAGGCGGACACAGTGCGATCGGTGCAGCTCGTCAGCTTATTGATGGCTATTACACGCCGGAATGTGCATATTATCATGACAGACAGCTTCTGGAAAGAGCTGCGGCTGCCATTGATTTTGCGGCTTCCATGCAGCATGAAGACGGTACCCTGGATCTGTTTGAAACCAATTTTCATGACGGTGCGGAGACTGCTTTTATCATCCAGAATATCGGTCCCAGCTATATTATGATGAGAGAAAGAATGGGAGATACCCCGGAAGAACAGATTCTGGATCAGAAACTTATGGCTTTCGTACATAATTGTGCTGACGGTATTTTAAATGGCGGTTTTCATACTCCCAATCACCGTTGGGTTTTAAGCGCAGCGCTGGCTTTATGTTATAAGCTTACCGGAAGAGAAGAGTGTATGGTACGCGTAAGACAGTTTTTGGATGAAGGTATTGATTGTGACGAGGAAGGTGAATATACAGAACGTTCCGCAGGTGTTTACAACATCGTATGTGACCGTGCACTGATCACCCTTGCAAAATACTGCGGCATGACTGAGCTTTACGATCATGTTACCCGAAACCTGAATATGGTCATGAAATATTTTGAACCGGACAGAACCATTAACACCTTAAATTCCACCAGACAGGATGTGGGAACTGCCCCTGACTGGAGAATTTACTATGGCTGCTATTATTACATGGCACTGCAGACCGGCAATGCAGAGTTTAAATGGATCGCGGATACCATGCTGGCGCAGACAATGGGGGCATACGCAATGCTTTGTGCGACCACACCGCCGATCCCGTATTTTGAGTATCTGCCTTTCCTGGCTTTTGATCCGGAACTGATGGCAAAAGCAGAGACCATAACAGCATCTGCAGAACCGGATTTAAACTATGTAAAGCTTTTTGAAAAGAGCGGTATTGTACGTGCCCGCAAGGGTGATTTTTCCATGACTTTAGTAAAGGAGCGTCCTATTTTTGCAATGCTTCAGTATAAAAACCATGTTGCATATCTGCGTCTGGCAGGAAGCTTTTATGCCAAGGGACAGTTTGCAGCGCAGACTCTGGAAGAGACGGAAAGCGGATTTTTAATGACCTATAAAATGCGCTGGGGATATAAAGGTGTTATGCCCACGAAACCGTCCACCAGTGTATGGGCGGACATGGATCATTCTCTGCGCCCTGATATCCATATGCAGGACTATATCCTGAAGGTGCATGTGACTTTCTGTGAAAACAGCGCAGAGTTTGAGATCGTTTCCGAGGGTGTGGAATGTGTGCCTACCAAGCTGGAGATCATGCTTGCACCCGGCGGCAATTATGTGACGGATTCCGTGGAGATCAATGCAAGAGGCGGTGAATACTTCTATCAGAAATCAGACAAGTCTGAATACCGCTATTCTGATCATCATAAGCTTTGTATCAGCGGCGGATACCATAAGGATTCCTATGGCGAGGCAATGCGCGGTACTCTGATGCGTGATGACCAGTCTGTATTTATTGCCATGACACAGGCAACTCCCGTGAAGGAAAAAGTAACACTTACATTTTGCTGAGAATCATAAATAAAAACCGCTGCTGTCGGAATTTTATCCGGCGGCAGCGGTTTTTTTGTGCGTAGATGTTTTATTGCGGCTGTCTGAAGCTTATTTACCGGCCTCGCGGTCAAGCACATCGTAAAGCAGTGCGCCGGTAATGGCAGGCATGATGCACATACCGCCGATATTGCCGGTCATGGTATTGTGGGTATCTGCATAACAGTAGTCAAACAGCCCCTGCTGGTAGAGATCATAGCTTGCAGGAATGTTGTGAGGACGCCAGGTATTGGTTTCCTTTAACAGTGTCCAGTGGAAGGATGCGCATGCAATACCTTTTTCAAAGGTATGCCAGTCAATCTCAGGATCGATCTTTGTCCAGTCAAAACCAAGCCTTGCAGAAATGTCAAAACTTGCCTGTACTTCCCACTGTACATGGTCGCGTACCCAGTTTGCGAAATACCAGTCACTGGAACACAGACAGGGTTTGGTGGCGTATAAGGATCTGACATTGGCAGGTTCCCAAAGATGTGTAAAAGGAATCAGGCTGCGCAGCCAGTAAATTGCTTTGGTACGATATTTTTCTTCGCCAAACAGTTCATAAGCCAGATAATAAACGTTCATGGCAACACCGGCAGCAAGAAGATTGGGGGCATGAAGGGGAGTTTCCCAATAGTCGCCTGCTTCGGGGCGGATGTAGGGCAGTGCAAAATCAAGGGCACGGCGGGCTGCAAGGGCATATTTTTCTTCTCCGGTTGCACGGTAGAATAAAAGCAGATGCATTGCAGGTTCTGTATTCATATGCAGGGCGGTGTCACCGTCAAGACCCATGGGTTCAATAAAGCCGCGGGCTACACGGAAATCGTCCTTGGTATAATGGCGGCCGTCCGGTTCAAAGACAAAAGAGCCGTCTTCTTTCTGCCAGCTTAAAATTTCTTCTGCTTTTGCACGCAGCATTTCCAGATCAGCATCACTAAGGTCATCGGCTGTATAAACTGCACTGTAGCCAGTCAGATCCATCTTGCTGCCGTTTGCGTCACACCAGGCAATCTTTTCGGCCAGCTCAGAGGCAAGCTGGCTGCCTTCGTTTTCTTTTACATAACGGCGCAGGAAGGCAGGAACATTGACAGAGGCCTTCCAGTCAGGCTCCTGCAGAGCACCCCAGCCCTGGCCTTCATGCCAGAGGTTGGTGTTGTAGGCATTGGCAAAGCGGTCAAGCGCATCATTTAATTCCCAGCGGGGTAAAACGGCCGGCATACCGGCTTTTTTCACCCATTCGGTCATCACATCCAGACTGTTGCCGGGGGTGATAAACAGATCCACATCCCAGGTGATATGCTGTCCGATGTGCATTTCCAGCGGGATATCGGCCATGGGCTTGTTTTCTTCGCTTTCTGCTTTGACATCGGGGATCATCAGACCAAGCAGGGAGTTGTTCATGCGGTCGATAAAGTTGGGGGTTGCAAATACGGGCTGTGCCCAGAATTCATCATAGTTAAACCAGCGGGTGACCGGAACGTTCATATCCCAGGATACGCCGATACCCCAGCCGTCATGAGACAGTGCCATAACAGGAGCGGTAACCTTGCTGCGGTGGGGAATACTGCGGTTTGCCCAGGGATCTTTAAAGAAGTCAATACCGCTGGACCATTCCTGGTCGATACACCAGTCGATACCGGGCAGGATGGAATCGGTTTTTTGGGTGCCGTAAGTACCTTCACCTGCAAGCAGCCATACACCGCGCAGATAACGGGCATATACATTGGCAGCAGAGGTCAGACGGGCCTGCATATGAACAGAGGCGTCGGTATCTTTTAAGGTAAAGATCACTTCGCCGGTCAGGATCGGTTCTGCAAAGGGAAAGTTTACCCATTTTTCAAAGGAAGTGCCTTTGAGCTTCTGGGTTGCCATGGTGGTGGCAACAGGAAAAGTCAGGACCTGGGTGTCACCTTCGCGTGTCAGGGTATAGTCTGCTGCTTCGATACGCATGGGGATTTCCTGGTCGCGGACCATCAGTTCTCCAAAGTGGTCCAGAACAGCGATCATACGTCTGTCAGGAGTCCAGATTTCGGCCCAGCCCCAGCCGCAGATACGTTTATAAAATTCTAAACGGATGTGGTCATTTGCCAGAGTCAGGTTTTCACCGGTGGCGCTGGCACGGCGGTAAAGCGGTGCATTCATAAGAATACCTCCTTTTATGTATCCCAAAGGGAATTTTATGACTTTAAGTATAGCATAAATTGTTAAAGAATTGTTTAATTTTTTTACTGTTTTATTGACTTCAAAAACATTTCTGCTAAAATACAGTTTTGTGAGATGGCTGCCGAAACGAAAGAAACGGACGCATATCACAGAGAATATGATCATATAATACTAAGGATAAAGACATGTACTTTTTTATTGTCAATCCTGCATCCCACTCCGGAATGGGAATGCAGCTGTGGAAGCAGGCAGAAGCTGTCCTGCAGGAAAAAAAGGTGCCTTATCAGGTCTTTTTTTCAGAAAAGTCAGGAGATATCACACTTCTGGCAAAAAGACTTACAAGCGGTTTAAAAGATGGGGAAGAACGTTCTTTGGTGGTTCTTGGCGGCGACGGAACAGTCAATGAAGCTGTCAACGGCATTGCCGATTTTGAAAAGGTACGTTTTTCTTATATCCCCACTGGCTCCAGCAATGATCTGGCGCGGGATATGGGGATTTCACGCGATGCAAAGGAAGCGGTAGAGCATATTCTTCAGGCTGACAGAATGTGTACAATGGATATCGGATGCGTCAGATGGGAAGAACTGGGCGTTTGCTGCCGCAGACGTTTTGTGGTAAGCTGCGGTATGGGATACGATGCGGCGATCTGCGTGGAAGTGGCACAGTCTAAGTTAAAGGCAGTCTTAAACCGTATCGGCCTGGGAAAGCTTGTTTATGTGGGAATTGGTTTAAAACAGATGCTTTCTGTAGGCTATACCCGTGCGCGCATCACGCTTGACAACGAAAAACCCATCGAATTAAACCGTATTTTATTTGTTTCAACCATGTCCCACCGTTATGAAGGCGGCGGATTTATGTTTTGTCCGCAGGCCAAATGTGATGACGGTATTTTGGATCTGTGTGTGGCGGGAGATATTCCGAAATGGAAATTCCCGGTGATCATTCCGTTTGCGCTGTTTGGAAAGCATTGCCTTTTTAAGGGTATTACGCTGGAATATGCAAAGAATGTCAGCATTGAGAGCACACAGCCTTTGTGGGTGCACACAGACGGAGAGGTCTGCTGTCAGACCCGACAGATCAAAATCACACAGGAGGGGCAGAAACTGCGCTTTATTTATTGAGGAGATGTGTTTTGATGAAGGTTCTGTATGAAAAATACGGACACGCACTGCCCGTCACGATTTATGGGATCATTTATATGCTCTGTTTTGGAATTCTGGAAAACAGGGGCAATGTCCGGTATATGATCATTCATATGAATATTGATGATTATATTCCGTTTTGTGAAGTGTTTATCGTGCCTTATCTGTTATGGTTTTTATATATTCCGGCAGTGCTTTTGTACCTGTTTTTTAAAGACAGGGAAGGGTACTGGAAATATGCGCTGACACTGTGTATTGGTATGACGGTTTTTATCATGGTCTCTGCGCTGATTCCCAATGCGCATCATCTGCGTCTGCGTCAGTTTCCGCGGGAAAATATCTTTACGCAGCTGATTGCGGTATTATGGAAAACAGATACACCGACCAATCTGTTTCCCAGCATTCACACCTATAATTCTCTGGCAGCACATTTTGCGGTGATGCATCAGAAGAAACTGTCAAAGATTAAGTGTATCCGTTACGGATCGTTTGCACTGTGCCTGTCCATTATCTGTTCCACAGTGTTTTTAAAACAGCATTCCATGTTCGATGTGATCACGGCGTTTATCCTGGCAGCAGGAGCATACGCAATGGTTTACAGTTATGATATTATTGCCGTACGCAAAAGAAATGCAAGGCTGCGGGCATATAGAAAGAACGGAAAAAGAGCAAGACTTGGCTGAGCGTCAAGTCTTGTTTTTTTTTATGGATATGCTATAATTTCTGATGTAACAAAAAATGCACGGCTTAATAAGGAACAATGTGAAAATCATTGGCAGCTTACACTGAGGTAACGTGGACAAAGAGTCAAACCGGTACGGCTACCGGCGTTTATCTCCATTGCGCAGATGTGGTTTATAGTCAGCAAAAACCATGCGTGAGAAGGAGGATTCTTTGGAAGAAGCGGAGTCCTAAGACTTGCCTGACAGTAGGAACTGTCCGGTGCCGGAAGGTGCGCAGCAACCTGTTTTTGGTAAGAAAGAGAGGAAAACAAATGAACAAAAAACAAAAAACGACACTGATCATTGCGTTTGTGGCTGTACTGGCTGTGATCGGCATCATTGCCGCTGCCTTAAATTTCCGCGAAACGCAGGCGGGCAAAAAGACTTTTACCGTAGAAGTGGTTTCTGAGAGAGATGAATTCTCTGAGAAAGTGGAATGTACTTCTGATGCAGAATATCTGGGAGATTTCCTACGCGGTTATGAACCCTGTATCTGGGAAGACAGTACATACGGATTTTATCTCAAGGGTTTTTATGAGATGGAAGAGGATCTGACCAATCAGTATTGGTGGAGTGTGCTGGTAAACGGTGAATCCGCAGTGACCGGTGCAGAACAGATCGTGCTGGAGGACGGCGTTACATACAGCTTTGTACTGATGCAGGGCTGGTAAGATGAATGTCCGTAAGATGACCAGAATTGCACTGCTGACAGCGATTCTGTATGTGGCGAAGCTGGTGCTTGATTTTCTGCCGAATGTGGAGCTGGTATCCTTGCTTGTGATCATCTATACGCTGGTATTTGGAAAAGAAGCGTTTCTGATCGTGACGGTATTTAATTTATTCCAGTTTATCCAGTGGGGATTTGGTACCTGGCTCGTTTCTTATTTTTATGTGTGGCCGCTTTTGTGTATGCTCACACTTTTATGCAAAAAAATCTTCAAAGAAGAATTTATCCTGTGGTCGGTTTTTTCAGGAGGATTTGGTCTGATATTTGGCTCGTTGTTTGCACTGCTGTATCTGTTTGTGGATCCTGCGTATGCACTTTCGTACTGGATAGCAGGACTTCCCTGGGATGTATGGCATGCAGCCGCCAATTTTGTGCTGATGCTTGTCTGCGGAAAACCGCTTTACCGTGTGCTGCGGCGGCTTAAGTCAATTGGATAACTGATTATAAAAAAAGAAAGGGAAATCTGCAGATGTGGATTTCCCTTTCTTGCGCTTTGAAAAAAACTGTGCTATAATCGGTTTTATCGTTTTAGTTTGGTAAAGCGGAAAAGACGGAGGTACGTATGAAAGAGGTCAGAACAGGCGGTTTTTTGTTAAACCAGAATCTGTTGAAGTGGATCGCAGTGATCACAATGACGATAGATCATACCGGAATGGTGTTGTTTGAACAGTTTCATTTTATGCGGCTGATCGGACGCCTGGCATTTCCGATATACTGTTATCTTTTGGTACAGGGCTTTTGCTATACCAAAAGCCGTACACGTTATATGCTGCGGATGGCGGTTTTTGCTTTTCTTTCAGAGCTGCCATTTGACCTTGTCTGCTTCGGCGGGTTTTCCTGGCAGGGACAGAGCGTGTTTGTAACACTGCTTCTGGGGCTTTTGATGCTTGCAGTTATGGATAAAATACTGTCAGTACCGGATTTTCCACGGTGGGCAGCTTATCTTTTGGCAGCGGCAGCAGTGGTTGTGACAGCGCTGATATCTTATCTTGCAGCCTGTGATTACAGTTTTTCGGCACCGTTTCTGATCGCAGGACTGTATGTATATGCAGCCGGATGCAGAAAAAATGCAGCTGGGAATAATGCGGTCGTGCTTTATGCAGCGTATTTTGCTTTTCTTGCGGCTATGTTTGCAGGGTGGATCCTGAAGGGGTATACACCGGCGGTATCTTTAGACGGAAGTCTGACAGAAGCCTTTTGTCTGCCGGCAATCTGGCTGATCCAACACAGCACTCCGACCAGAAAAAAACGAAGCGGGAAATATTTTTTCTATCTTTATTATCCGCTGCATCTGTTGATTTTGTATGGCATTGACAGGATGTTGATGTGTATGTAATATAGGTAAGAAGAAACCAACATAAAAAGGGGACAGAAGTTATGAATATTGCAATATGGGGATACGGCATTGTGGGAAACGGTGTGGCACAGGTCCTTGACATAAACAGAGAACTGATTGAAAAACGCGCGGGTAAGTCCCTGAACATTAAGTACATTCTGGATCTGCGGGAGTTTCCCGGTGATCCTTATGAAGATAGAGTGATCCATGATGTGGACATTTGTCTGAACGATCCGGATGTGGATATCATCTGTGAAACGATGGGTGGCAATGAACCTGCCTATACCTTTACCAAAAGAGCACTGGCATCCGGAAAAAGTGTGTGTACTTCCAACAAGGAGCTGGTTGCCAATCATGGAGCAGAACTGATCGCGCTTGCCAAGGCAAATCAGTGCAGCTATTTGTTTGAAGCCAGTGTGGGAGGCGGAATTCCTGTGATCCGTGTGTTGAATGAGTGTCTGACCGCGGAAACGATACTGGAAATGTCCGGTATTTTAAACGGAACCACCAATTATATTCTGACCAAAATGGAAAAAGAAGGCGCCGAGTTTGCGGATGCCTTAAAAGAAGCGCAGGAAAAAGGATACGCGGAGAAAAATCCGGAAGCGGACGTGGAAGGATATGATGCATGCCGCAAGATCGCGATCCTGTCCTCTCTTGCAGCACAGAAAACTGTGGATTATAAGGATATTTACACGGAAGGCATTACTAAGATTACTTCCGGAGATTTTGATTATGCGAATGCGATGGATATGACCATCAAGCTTTTGGCAGTCAGTGCCAAAAAAGACGGCTCTTATCTGGCTTCTGTAGCGCCTTATATGGTATCCAAGGAAAGTCCGATCGCCGGTGTCAACGATGTGTTCAATGCGGTGTTTGTAAAGAGCAATACACTGGGGGATACCATGTATTACGGCAAAGGAGCCGGAAAGCTGCCCACCGCAAGTGCTGTTATGGCGGATGTTGTAAAATGTGCGCAGAATCATGGAACGCATATTGAAATTCTCTGGGAGGACAGCAAAGCAGAAGTGTTAAGTTTTGAGGATGCACAGAACCGGTTTTTTGTGCGTACCGCAGCAGAGGATGCAGGTATTGTGAAAGAACTCTTTGGAAAGGTGACTGAGATCAGTCTGGAACAGTATCCGGAAGAGTTTGGCTTTGTGACACAGCCTATAGCAGAAAAAGAAGCAAAAGAAAAAATTGAAAAGCTTCCCGGACTGATATCCAGAATCCGGATCAAAGCATAAATTGGAATAAAGTGTGCTTTGCGCACACCCGGCGCCGCATACGGCTGCCGGCGGGTAACTCCGGAAGGAAGAAAACATGAAATATATTGTAATTTTAGGGGATGGCATGGCAGATGAACCGGTCAGAGAGCTGGGCGGAAGAACACCTTTATCTGCTGCAAAAACCCCTTAT
This sequence comes from Lachnospiraceae bacterium, assembly GCA_017500935.1. Classification (GTDB taxonomy): domain Bacteria; phylum Bacillota; class Clostridia; order Lachnospirales; family Lachnospiraceae; genus Gallintestinimicrobium. The sequence goes on along the minus strand of JAFVXW010000046.1, from coordinate 141,019 downwards.
ATGGATAAACTCAGCAAAAAAGCGCAGATCGGTATGGTAAACACCATCCCGCAGGGTATGGCTCCCGGATCAGATACGGCCAATCTGGCGGTATTGGGTTACGATCCTGTCCGGTATTATTCAGGCAGATCTCCGCTGGAGGCACTTTCCATCGGTGTTTCCATGAAGGAGACCGACATTGCCCTGCGCTGCAACATTGTATCTTTGACAGAAGAAGAGGATGCTGCTTTTGAAGAACAGCTGATTCTGGATCACAGCTCTGATGAGATTGAGACTAAAGACAGTGCGGTTTTACTGGATGCTGTCAGAAAAGAACTGGAAAAAGACGGATTTTCTTTTTATGTGGGAACCAGCTACAGACATTGCATGATCTGGGAAAACGGCAGAACGCCGGACCTTACACCGCCTCACGATGTTTTGGGACAGCGTATCGGCAAGTGGCTTCCCAAAGAAGAAGTGCTGGCGCAGATGATGAAGAAAAGCTATGAAATCTTAAAAGAACATCCCTTAAATCTGGAACGGAAAAAACAGGGCTTAAAGCCGGCCAACTGCTGTTGGTTCTGGGGCGCAGGCACAAAACCTGCCCTGACTTCTTTTAAGGATAATTATGGAAAAAAAGGGATCATGATCTCGGCAGTGGATCTGTTAAAGGGAATCGCTGTCGGCACCGGCATGGATATTGCCCATGTGGAAGGGGCAAACGGCGGACTTAATACCAATTATGAGGGTAAAATGGAGGCAGCATATACTGCCCTGACAGAAAAAGGATATGATTTTGCCTATATCCATCTGGAAGGACCGGATGAAATGGGACATCAGGGAAGTCTGGAAAAGAAGATTAAGGCCATTGAGTATCTGGATCAGAGGATCGTTGGTCCTTTGTATGAGAAACTGACTCAAAAACAGACTGCGTTTAAGATGCTGATCCTGCCGGATCATCCGACACCGATCGCAAAAAGGACACATACCTCCAGAGAGGTGCCCTATCTTTTATATGACAGTACCAATGAACTGAAAAAAGACTGGGATTATAACGAAGCAGAAGCAATCTTAAGCGGCAATTTTATCCCCGAAGGGTATAAACTGATGGGTGAGTTTTTAAAATAAGTCTGATTGAAATATACGGGAGAAGCAATTATGAGAAAAGTAGTAAAATTCGGCGGCAGTTCTCTTGCAAGTGCCGAACAGTTTAAAAAAGTAGGAGATATCATCCAGGCAGAAGCCTCCAGAAAATTTGTGGTACCCAGTGCACCCGGCAAGCGTTTTAAAGGGGATACCAAGGTAACAGATATGCTGTATGGCTGTTATGCACTGGCTGCAGAAAATAAAGATTATCATCAGGAACTGGCCCTGATCAAGGCCAGATACGATGAGATCATTGAAGGTCTTGGGCTTACCTTGTCTTTGGATCAGGAATTTGAGATCATTGACAGACAGTTTGCTGCAAAGGCAGGAAAAGATTATGCGGCATCCAGAGGTGAATACTTAAACGGTCATATCATGGCGGCTTATCTGGGATATCAGTTTGTGGATGCGGCTGAAGTGGTATTTTTTAAAGAAAACGGCGAGTTTGATGCTGCCAAGACCAATGAGATCATGGGAGAACGCTTAAAAGCACTTTCCAATGCGGTTGTACCCGGATTTTACGGCTCCTATCCTGATGGCAGAGTAAAGACCTTCTCCCGCGGCGGTTCCGATATCACAGGCTCCATCGTGGCAAGAGCGATCCAGGCAGATGTATATGAAAACTGGACGGATGTATCAGGCTTTCTGATCACTGACCCCAATATCATTGCGGGTCCTGAAAAAATTGAAACCATCACCTATAAGGAGCTGCGCGAGCTCTCCTATATGGGCGCAGGCGTACTGCATGAGGATGCTATTTTCCCTGTGAGAAGTGAAGGTATTCCGATCAACATCCGCAACACCAATGCACCGGATGACAGCGGTACCTGGATCGTGGAAAGTACCTGCCAGAAACCCCGTTTTATCATTACCGGTATTGCGGGCAAAAAAGGATTCTGCTCCATTACCATTGAAAAAGAAATGATGAATGCGGAGATCGGTTTTGGCAGAAGAGCATTACAGGCCTTTGAAGATAACGGTATTTCCTTTGAACATATGCCTTCCGGAATTGATACACTGACTGTTTTTGCACATCAGGACGAATTTATGCACAAGGAACAGGCAGTAGTGTCTGCACTGCACAGAATGTGCGATCCGGATCATATTGATATTGAAGGTGATCTTTCCCTGATCGCAGTAGTGGGACGCGGTATGAAATCCACCAGAGGTACTGCAGCACGTATTTTTTCCGCACTGGCGCATGCCAATATCAATGTGCGTATGATCGACCAGGGCTCCAGCGAATTGAATATCATTATCGGTGTTCATGACAGCGATTTTGAAAATGCGATCCGTGCGATCTACAATATGTTTGTACTGGTTCAGCTGTAAAAATAAAAAAGATGCAGGAGGAAGCAAACTTTTGCATCTTTTTTTGCGTCTGTTTATTTAAGGAAAACTTAATGATTCACAACAGGATTCTGTGCTATACTGACAGCGTGTCATGAAAGTTTTATGAAATTATTAATATTTGTCATAGAAAGCCGGGAGAAGGAGATATGAGTGAAAAAAAAGAGCCGGTGATACAGGTGAAAGATCTGTACAAGATCTACCGGGTAGGCGATTCAAAAGTCCGGGCGCTAAATGGCGTGGATTTTTCTATCTATAAAGGGGAATTCTGCGCGATCGTAGGAACTTCGGGCTCCGGTAAATCCACTCTGCTGAATATGCTGGCAGGACTGGAAAAGCCAACCAAAGGTGAAATTGTGATCGCCGGTGAACATATTGAGAAAAAAACAGAAAATCAGCTGGTAAAGTTTCGGCGGGAGCATATCGGATTTATTTTTCAGTCCTTTAACCTGATGGGAACGCTGACTGCGGTGGAGAATGTGGCGATGCCGCTTACCTTTCAGGGGGTCGGCAAAAAAATACGGCTGCAGAAGGCATCGGAGCTTTTAGACCTTGTGGGACTGAAAAAATATAAAAGCCACAAGCCGACCCAGATGTCCGGCGGTCAGCAGCAGCGTGTAGGCGTGGCGAGAGCCCTGGTGGTGGAGCCGGAGATCGTTTTTGCCGATGAACCCACCGGAAACTTGGATTCCAATACTTCGAGAGAGGTGATGGAGCTGATGCGCAAAGTCGTACATGAAAAAAAGCAGACGCTGGTCATGGTAACGCATGATGATCATCTGGCCCATTTTGCGGACAGAATCTTTCATATCATGGACGGTAAGATCGTAAAAATAGAAGAAAATAAACTGACAGAAGAGAATGGTCTGACCAAAGAGAATGCGGGGGAAGAAAATGATGAGCAGAGTGAAAAATAAATGGCTGTTAAAGGGTGTGACGGCACTGTGTATGGCAGGAATGCTGCTGGCAGCAGCTCCTTTATCCGTGATGCCGGTTTTGGCAACGGAAGCTGTATATATCAATGATGACCAGAGAGCAGATGCCCATGCGGAAATGAAGTTTTATATGGAAACACTGATCAAACGCGAGAATCCGGAGCAGTATATTAAAGATGAGCTGGGAGATATTCTTTACAGCGGTATTTATTATATAGCCAATTCTGAAAAAATGAAGGAAGAAGAAATGTGGGCCCATGTGGCAAAGATCAAGGGACTGATGGATGCAGCAGTCTCAAAGACAGGTGAAACCACCACTACCACGGAATTTCTGTCTCTTGCAGACAACTGGGAAACTCCCACAGTATCTTATGGTCAGAAGGTAAGCATCGTACTTCCCATTATCAATATGGGTGAAGAATGGCTGACCGATCTTTTGGTGGAGCCGGTGATCTCAAATGATGTCAATGAATGGCCTTTTGTGCCTGATTCCACGGGAAGTACACAGAATTTCAAAGAAATTCCCGGATGTGCAACAAGACTTTATGACGAGGCATTTTATAACCGCCGTGAGGTGACATATACCTTTACCGTGCGTGAGGACGTGCTGACCGGTTATTATCCGCTGAAATTCCAGGTGTGGTATTCCAAAGACGGTATCCGCTGCAGCAAACCGGTGGAGCTGACAGTATATGTATTCTGTCAGGGTAAGCCCGGAAGCGGCCGCATCGGCATGAGTGATGTGAGCAATGTATCGCAGCCCAGAATCATTGTGACAGGATTTACAACAGAGCCTGCGGAAGTGTTTGCGGGAGATACCTTTATGCTGACAGTCCATGTCAAGAATACTTCCAATGATACTGCAGTCAACAATGTCTTGTTTGATCTGCAGGCAGTGGAAGGCGGCGCGGAAGGCTCCAACGGTTCTGTGACCAACAGCTATGCCGCATTTTTGCCTACCTCCGGTTCCAGTTCCATTTATGTGGAGAAAATGACAGCCGGTTCTGTGCATGATCTGCAGATTGAAATGCAGGCAAAGGCCGATCTGTCCCAGAAGCCTTATGTGGTGACTGTGGGAATGAAATACGATACCGAATTGAAGGCGGATCTGACCGATGAAGCCAAGGTTTCCATTCCGGTCAAGCAGGAATCCAAATTTGATTCCAGCACACCGGAAGTAATGCCTCCCGATATCATGGTCGGAGAACAGTCCAATGTCATGTTCCAGATTTACAATACCGGTAAGACCACGCTGTATAATGTGCAGGTTAAGTTTGAGGCTGACAGTGTGGAAGGCGGAGATACCTTTATCGGAAATCTGTCTCCGGGTGCCACCGGCAATGTGGATGCCATGGTAAACGGTATTGCACAGACCATGGATGACGGCATTGTAAAAGCAGTTATTTTCTATGAAGACGACGCCGGCAATCAGACAAGAGTGGAAAAAGACATTACAATCTTTGTGTCTGAAATGATGATGATGGAAGATCCCATGATGGATATGCCGATGGAAGATTTTGAAGAACCTCAGAAAAAGCTTTCAACCGGCGTGATCATCGGTATCATCGCAGGTGCAGTGGTGCTTGCAGGAGCAGTGATCCTGGTACTTTTTAAGGTTCGCAAAAAGAAAAAGAATGCAAAGCTTCTGGAAGAGGATCTGATGGATCTGGAAAAGGATGAGTGAGTATGAGAATTCTGGATCTGCTGCGCATGAGTCTGAGCAGCTTATGGAAAAGAAAGATCAGGACTGTACTGACGATACTGGGGGTTGTGATCGGTACCGCATCCATCGTTGTTATGATCTCACTGGGTCTTGGACTGAAAAAATCCAGTATGGACCGTATTGAAGAATATGGCGGTCTGACCACGATTGAAGTATATGAAGGAAATAATTACAGCAACGGTGCTGTGGCAGTTTCATCCGGTTCTTCACAGGAAACACTCCGGCTGGATGACGATGTTGTAAAGCAGCTTTCGGGCCTTGAACATGTGGAAAGTGTTTATCCGCTGCTTAGGGTTAATGCGATCGCCAAATACGGCCGGTATGAGGGGTATTTTAATATTCAGGGAATGCCGATCGAAGGGATCAAAAGTCTGAGAATTGAGGTTGGAGAAGGACATCTGCCGGAAAGCAGTACAGAACTTGAATTTTTCTTTGGAAATCAGGTTGCTGCGGATTTCTATGATCCCAAGACCTATGACTATCCTTATTGGAGTACCGGAGAGTATCCCGTGGATCTTATGGAGGATACGGTCTTTACGATCTTTGACAGGGAGGCTTACTGGAACAGTCAGAATCAGGATATGAGTTCCGGACAGAGTACACAGCCGCCCAAAAAGTATATCATCAAAACAGCGGGCGTAGAAAAGCCCAATGAAGAAAACAGCTGGAGTCAGTACGGTTATAATGTGTACTGTAATATCGAGGTTTTAAAACCTTTTCTGCAGCGTGTATTTAAAAACAAGGTGATTCCCGGTCAGCCGACAACGCAGGCAGGAAAGCCTTATAAAGAGATTTTTTACAATCAGCTGTATGTGAATGTGGACAGCATTGATCATGTGACTGCAGTGCAGGAACAGATTCAGTCGCTGGGATATCAGACCTACAGCAACGCCGAATGGGTGGAGGCAACCCAGAAGGAATATGCAAGCACACAGGCTGTGCTTGGCGGCATCGGTGCCGTATCTATGCTGGTGGCGGCGATCAGTATTGCCAATACCATGATGATGTCTATTTATGAGCGTACCAAGGAAATCGGTGTTATGAAGGTGCTGGGATGTGACATGAGAAACATCCAGGCAATGTTTCTGGTGGAAGCCGGTTATATTGGCCTGATCGGCGGTATTGCAGGACTGGCGGTAAGCTATGGGATTTCGGTGATTATAAACAGGATATCGGAAGCATCTGGAAATATTGCAAACCTTTCCTATATTCCTGCATGGCTGGCAGGTATGTCTGTCATTTTTGCAGTGGTCATCGGTATGCTGGCAGGTTTCTTCCCCTCCAGAAGGGCTATGAAGCTAAGCCCGCTTGCGGCGATCAGAAATGAATAAACAATAAAAAATCCTGCCCAAAACGCGATGTGATCGAAAGTTTTTGGCAGGATTTTTTGTACACTTTTTTATATGTAGTTTAAACTGTCAGCTTACAGAAAGAATTCGATTTCTCTGGGTTCAGAGAAGTTTTCTTCCAGATAAGAACGGATACCGTCTGCCTCAAAGGAACGTGCTTTTGCAGGACAGACTACGCTGCAGCGCATACAGTTGATACATTTGGTCTGGTCGATTTCGCCGTTTTCTTTGTTGATGGCACCGGTGGGACAGGATGCAGCGCAGAGTCCGCAGTGGGTACATAAATCAGCATTCAGAGACTTGGGCATAAACTTGCGTTCTTTTTTCTCGGGGAAAGCAGCACCCGGGAGTGTGATCGCAGCAAAGCTGTCAGTTTCAAATTTGGGTTTTAAGGCATTGGCAAAAGCGGCAATGCGGCTTAAGTCAGAAAGATTGGGACGGCCGGAACCCAGCTTTTCGGAAAAGATATGAGGAATGATGCAGGCGATTGCACCGATGCAGATAAATCCCTGCTGCATCATAATGTTGGCCATCTGAGCCAGGGTGTCATCATAGTGACGGTTGCCGTAGCCGGCAAGAAGGATGCAGGGTGTCTGGTTGCCGCGCAGATTTCTGAAAAGATTCTCTACAGGAGGAAGCTGGCCTGCATAAACGGGAGCACCTACAATGACAAGGTCATTGGAACCAAAGAAATATCTGGATGAACGTGATGCAGGTGTGGTGAGATCCAGTTTTTTGATCTTTTCAGTGGAAATATTGAGACTGAGCTGTTCCGCAACCAGGGTTGCTGCGTGTGCAGTTCCGTAAGTCGGACTGAAAATTGCTTTGTGTATTGTGTAAGATGTAAAATTGTGCATAAGATTCCTCCCTGAATTTCTATTATCTATTATTTGCCGGATAAAACTGTACTGTTCATTAGTATATCATAATTGGCGAAGAATGGAAGAGGGAAATAAATGTCAGACAATTCAGAAAAAAATGACGAGAAGAGTAAAAATAGCAGCGAAAATATAGAGAAAATAGATAAAATAAAAAAATAATAAAAAATTTCAGAAAATGTATTGACATTTGTACAATCCTTTTATATAATGAAGTCACAAACAAAACAGAAGCAAACAAAATAAAAAACAAACAGAAAGGCAGGCGAGTCCAACCAAAACTTAATCCAACAAACCTTTATAATCCATAAAAAGCAGCACAATCCTTTCAGAAAAAGGCAATCAGAAAAAAACAGATCAAGATAAAAAATCAAAACAGATCGATCAGAAATCTGATAAGAGTACATCTTAAAAGAAAAAGATCAGAGGAAAGATTTTACAAAACTGAAAATATAAAAGTCAGATGATCAGATTCAATAAAGAGATTGCAGAATAATTCAAAGATAACTTAAAAGATCAGAGATACAAAAGTATCAGGAGATTAATCATACAGGAAAGTATCAGCAGAATCTGAAAAGAGAAAAGATACAGAGAGTATAAGAAGGATCTGAAAGATCAGAAAAGTTAAGGGAATTAAAGAAAGGAATCGATAAGTCAGATAAAAGAAAAGGAAGTGCAGTAAAGAGGGTTAAAGGTACAAGAAAAAAATTTCATATAGAGTCTTTAAAGAGAATGAGAAATTCAGAACTTTAAAGAAAATGCTTATGGACAATGAAAAATATTAAGTACAGCGAATCTGTAACATAAAGATAGATTTCATGACAGACGGCAATTAAAAATAAACTGTCAGGGAATTTAAAAAAGTTACAAAACAAAAATAGCTGATTCGGTTGGAAAGATAGAAAATCGGAGGATAATCACCATTGGATAGCATAGCTTAAAGGCGGGTATTAGTCGAAAAAGATTGATACCCGCTTAATTTTGTGTTAGACTATATACAACTATGCTATAAAGGGGTAATATTTCATGTCAGATCGTGACGAAAGAAGAGAAGCACGAAGAAAACGCAGGATCAGAAATCAGATCGTTTCTTATCTGGTGCTGTGTATTATGCTGGCAGCTGCAGCTGCAGGGGCTTATTTTGGAATCACAGCGGCACAGAGTGCCATTACAGCAAAGAGAAACGCAAAAGAAGAAATGCTGCAGGCAGCTCTGGAAGAATCACGCGCCCAGGAAACTGCGGAAGCAGAATCTGCGGTGGCAGAGCTTTTAGAGCTTGGAGAGACACAGCAGGAAACGGAAACAGAAGAATATACACCGCAGGCAGCACTGGATGAAATGGTGGAAGAATGTATCAATGCCATGACACTGGAACAGAAGGTTGCAGGTTTGTTTTTCGTGACACCGGAACAGCTGACCGGCGTGCAGAAGGCGACTGCTGCAGGGGACGGAACCAAGGAAGCGCTGCAGAAGTATCCGGTGGGCGGTCTGATCTATTTTAAGCAGAATATTGTGTCGGAAGACCAGATTAAGGAAATGCTTGCAAACACCGTATCATACAGTACATTCCCGATCTTTCTTGGAGTGGATGAAGAAGGCGGCAGTGTGGCAAGAGTGGCAGATGCGCTTAATCTTGAAAATGTGGGAGATATGGCTGATCTTGGAAGTGCAGGGGATGCACAGGCTGTGTATGATGCCTATACAAAGATTGGCGAATATCTGTCTTCTTACGGTTTTAATGTTAATTTTGCACCGGTTGCGGATGTGCTTACCAACGAAGAGAATCCGGTTATCAAGGACAGAGCGTTTGGCAGCGATGCTTCTTTGGTATCACAGATGGTGACAAGTGCGTTTAAAGGGCTTGAAGATCACGGCGTAAGCTCCTGTCTGAAACATTTTCCGGGACACGGAGATACCGATTCTGATTCCCATGAGACAGCAGCGCAGACAGACCGGACCAAAGAACAGATGCAGGAAGTTGAGTTTGTGCCGTTTACGGCTGCGATCACAGAGGATGTGGATATGATCATGGTCGGACATATCTGTGCACCTGAGCTGACCGGCGGAGAAAAAGTGCCGGCATCCATTTCTGAAAGCATTATTACCGATATTTTACGAAAAGAACTCGGATATGAGGGAATTGTCATCACAGATGCCATGAATATGAGGGCGATCACCGAATATTACGAAACAGATGTGGCGGCTATTATGGCACTGAAAGCAGGCGCGGATATGGTATTGATGCCGGAGGATTTTGTGGCTGCCTATGAAGGTGTGTTAAAGGCCGTGCAGGACGGAACCATCAGTGAAGAACGTGTCAATGATTCACTGAAGCGTATTTACAGGGTCAAATATGCCGATAAGATTGAGAACAGCGGCATTTAAACCAAAACCAAGGAGGAAAAAGCTATGACCGGCAACATCAAGGGAGTTCATCACATCGCACTGAAAGCAAAAGGAACAGAAGAATACAACAAATTGTTTTCTTTCTATCATGATATTTTAGCCCTGCCTCTTGTCAGAACCTGGGGAGAAGGTGAAAATATCGGGGCAATGCTGGATACCGGCGCCGGACTGCTGGAACTTTTTGCAAATGCTGAAAATGAACCCGGACAGGGCGCGATCCGTCATATGGCTTTTGATGTGACCGATACGGATGCCTGTGTGGAAGCTGTGCGCAAGGCCGGATATGAGATCACGATGGAACCTGTCGATATTGTGATCGCTTCCAATCCGCCCTATCCTGCAAGAATTGCATTCTGCATCGGACCGGTGGGAGAAGAAGTGGAATTTTTCCAGGTAAAATAAAAATGCAGACAGTCAGGCAGTGTGCGAAAAACGTACACTGCCTGAAAAAATATGATAAAAAAATTAAAAAAACACTTGCAAAATAAATTGTGATGTGATAATATTCATTTTGTCCTTGAGAGACAACAATAACATATGCGACAGTAGTACAGTTGGTAGTACGCCACCTTGCCAAGGTGGAGGTCGCGGGTTCGAGCCCCGTCTGTCGCTCTTTATGGAACCTTAAGCATTGCGCTTAGGGTTTTTTCTTTTTTGTGTTTGCGGATGCTTTCGGTTGCTGGTATAATTAAAGTACATAAAATGCTGCAGGAGTTTTCTGGCTTTTGCATATCATGATATCAGGGAGGTGTTTCTATGAGACTGCAATTTATCGGAGCTGCTCATGAGGTGACAGGAAGCTGCCATTTCCTGGAATTTGGCAATACCCGTTTGCTTGTTGACTGCGGTATGGAACAGGGTGTTAACACATTTGAAAATGCACCGCTGCCGGTGGAGGAGCCCCTGATTGATATGGTGCTTCTGACACATGCCCACATTGATCATTCCGGTATGCTGCCGGCATTGTATAAAAAAGGCTTCAGGGGAAAGATATATACCACAGAGGCAACTGCCGATCTGTGTGCCATTATGCTGCGTGACAGCGCGCATATTCAGGAACAGGAAGCAGAATGGAAAAACCGTAAGGCAAAGCGTGGAGGCGCAGATCTGGAAGAGCCTCTTTATACGCTGGAGGATGCGGAAAATACCATTAAGATGATCGTTCCCTGTGCTTATGACGCTTTGGTGGAAGTGTCTGAGGATTTAAAGATCCGTTTTACGGATATCGGACATCTTCTGGGTTCGGCCAGCATCGAGGTATGGGCTGCTGAGACTGCTGCAGATGGAAAGAAAACAGAGAAGAAATTTGTCTTTTCCGGTGATATCGGCAATATTGAACAGCCGCTTTTGCGTGATCCGCAGAAGACAAAAGACGCAGATTATGTTATTATGGAATCTACGTACGGTGACAGGATCCACAGTACGGTAAGACCGGATTACATCGGGGAACTGACACAGATCATACAGGAAACCTTTGATAAGGGCGGAAATGTGGTGATTCCTTCCTTTGCGGTGGGCAGAACCCAGGAAATGCTTTATTTTATCCGTAAGATCAAAGAAGACGGGCTGGTGAAAAACCATGCAGATTTTCCTGTTTATGTGGACAGTCCGATGGCGGTGGAAGCGACCGGTGTATTTACGGAAAATGAAAACAGCTGTTTTGATGAAGAGGCGATCGCACTTGTCAGACAGGGGATCAACCCCATTTCCTTTACAGGTCTCAGACTTTCTGTGACCAGTGATGATTCCAAAGCGATCAATTTTGACGAGACGCCCAAGGTGATCATTTCTGCTTCCGGCATGTGCGATGCGGGACGTATCCGGCATCATTTAAAGCACAATCTGTGGAGACCGGAATGTACGGTTTTATTTGTAGGCTATCAGTCTGTGGGAACACTGGGACGCATGATCGTTGACGGGGCCGAAAAGGTGAAGCTGTTTGGCGAGACCATTGCTGTTAAAGCACAGATCCGTCAGCTTACCGGTATTTCCGGACATGCAGATAAAAACGGTCTGATCGCATGGCTGAATGGCTTTGAAAGAAAGCCGGACAGAGTCTTTATTGTACACGGTGAAGATGCCGTTACGATGTCCTTTGCCGACTGTCTGCATGATGAATACGGATATGAGACCTATGCCCCTTACAGCGGAACTGCTTTTGATCCGATAACCAACAGCTTCCTTTATGAAGCACAGCCGGTACTTCTTAAAAAGCGTGACAGGAGTACACCTGCCGTATCCGGTGTTTACAGCAGACTTCTGGCTGCCGGTCAGCGCCTGATGGGCGTGATCAAACGCTGCGAAGGAATGGCCAATAAAGATCTGGCAAAATTTGCAGATCAGATCAATGCACTTTGCGATAAGTGGAACAGATAAGAAAAAAGACATACGAAACAGGAAAGGAAGACATACATTATGAGCAAGGCGGATACTTTATTTATCAATATGTGTAAAGATATCCTGGAAAACGGAACCAGTACGGAAGGAGAAAAGGTAAGACCTCACTGGCCGGACGGAACACCCGCTTACACGATCAAAAAATTCGGTGTGGTAAACCGTTATGACCTGTCAGAGGAGTTTCCGCTTCTGACACTGCGCCGTACCGCATTAAAGAGTGCAACAGATGAAATTCTCTGGATCTGGCAGCAGAAATCCAACAATATTCATGATCTGCACAGTCATATCTGGGATGAATGGGCGGATGAGAACGGTTCCATCGGCAAGGCCTACGGCTATCAGCTTGGTATCAAGCATCAGTATAAAGAAGGTATGATGGATCAGGTGGACAGAGTCATTTATGATCTGAAAAACAATCCTTTTTCCAGACGTATCATGACCAATATTTATGTGCATCAGGATCTGCATGAGATGAATCTGTATCCCTGTGCTTACAGTATGACTTTCAATGTAACCCAGAAGCCCGGACACGATAAGCTGACGCTGAATGCGGTGTTAAACCAGCGCTCACAGGATATTCTGGCAGCCAACAACTGGAATGTGGTGCAGTATTCCGTGCTGGTGCATATGCTGGCTCAGGTATGTGATATGGAAGTGGGTGAACTTGTGCATGTCATTGCGGATGCCCACATTTACGACAGACACATCCCGATCATCAGGGAACTGATCACAAGAGAGCCGCTTCCGGCACCGAAATTCTGGCTGAATCCGGAAATTAAGGATTTCTATCAGTTCACCCGAAACGATGTAAAAGTGGAAGGCTATGAGACACATGAACAGGTAACCGGCATTGAGGTTGCGATTTAGGAGGATACTAAACGATGAATTTAATTGTTGCAGTGGATGAAAACTGGGCAATCGGCAATAAAGGAGATCTGCTTGTGCGTATTCCGGCAGACCATAAGATGTTCCGTCAGGAAACTACCGGCAAAGTGGTGGTGCTTGGCAGAAAGACAATGGATACTTTCCCCGGAGGACAGCCTTTAAAAAACAGAACCAATATCGTGCTTTCCAAAAATCCTGATTATAAGGTAAAGGATGCCATCGTGGTGCACTCTGTTGCAGAACTGCTGGAAGAACTGAAAAATTATAAGTCCGAAGATATTTATATCATCGGCGGAACCAGTGTTTATGAGCAGATGCTGCCTTACTGCGATGTGGCACATGTGACCAAGATCGATCATGCCTATGACGCTGACGCTTATTTTCCCAATCTGGACGCAGATGAAAACTGGGAGATCACGGCAGACAGCGATGAACAGTATTATTTTGACCTGACTTATCATTTTTTAAAGTACGAGCGTAAAAAATAATAAAAAGCTCTTTCACAATTCAAAGTTTGGTGCTATAATAGCCGTTAATCAGTCATTACTGTAATGCGGCAATGCGAAAGCGTAAGAGCGCATTGGACCGGAATGTGAAATGAGGAGTGGTCAGAATTATGGAAAAGAAAAATATCGACTGGGCAAATCTTGGTTTTGCCTATCGTACAACCGAAGCCCGCTATGTGGCAAATTATAAAGACGGAGAGTGGAGCGAAGGCGAGATTACTGACAATGCCAACATCGTTTTAAATGAGTGTGCAGGTATTTTACAGTACTGTCAGGAAGTATTTGAAGGTATGAAGGCATACACCACCGTGGATGGCCGTATCGTTTGCTTCCGCCCTGACTTGAATGCAACCCGTATGGAAGACTCCGCAAGAAGAATGGAGATGCCTCCTTTCCCTGCAGAACGTTTCCTGGATGCCATTGATCAGGTTGTCAAAGCAAATGCTGCATATGTTCCCCCTTACGGAACCGGCGCTTCTTTGTATATCCGTCCCTATATGTTTGCAAGCTCTCCTGTAATCGGCGTAAAACCTGCGCAGGAATACCAGTTCAGAGTTTTTGTTACTCCTGTTGGCCCTTACTTTAAGGACGGCGTAAAGCCTCTGACTATCTGTGTCAGCGATTTTGACAGAGCAGCGCCCAGAGGAACCGGTCACATCAAGGCAGGTTTAAACTATGCGATGAGTCTGCATGCACATGTAGTGGCACATCAGAATGGCTTCGATGAAAATATGTTCCTGGATTCTGCTACCAGAACCTATGTGGAAGAAACCGGCGGTGCGAACTTCCTGTTTGTGGATAAAGAAGGCAATATCGTAATTCCCAAATCCGACAGTATCTTACCTTCCATCACCAGACGTTCCCTGACTGTTGTGGCGGCGGAAATCCTTGGTCTGAACGTGATCGAGCGTCCTGTAAGACTGGATGAGCTTTCCGATTTTGCAGAATGCGGCGTGTGCGGCACTGCAGCAGTTATCTGTCCCGTAGGCAAGGTTGTGGATCACGGCAAAGAGATCTGCTTCCCCAGCGGTATGGAAAAAATGGGTCCTGTGATCCAGAAGCTTTACGATACCCTGACCGGTATTCAGATGGGTACCGTGGAAGGACCCGAAGGCTGGATTCGTACGATCGTGGAATAAAGCAGCATCCGTTATCTTGAAGCGGTATTCAAAACCGGAGTCTCATAAAAAGACTCCGGTTTTTTAAATCAGAGGATATGAGTATGAGATTTTTGCATACAGCAGATTTGCATATCGGAAAAAGTGTGAATGAGTTTTCCATGCTGGAAGATCAGCAGTATGTGCTGGAACAGATGGCAGAAGCTGCCAGAGAGTATCAGGCAGATGCCTTTGTCATAGCAGGAGATGTTTATGACCGTTCCGTACCGGCGGCAGAAGCGGTGGAGCTTCTGGATCAGTTTATCACAAAGCTTGCCCGGGAAAACATCCCGGTACTGATGATCGCAGGAAATCATGATTCCGGAACAAGACTTTCTTTTGCGCAGGAGCTTTTGGCGCAGAATCAGGTTTATATTGCCGGAGAAGCAAAAGAAGACGCAAGCTTTGTGACGGTTAAGGATACGCAGTTTGTGCTGCTGCCTTTTTTCAGACCGGCCCGGATGGGCGCAGCTGACTCAGACAGTGCCATGAAAAAATGCATGGAATCTCTGCGCAAAAAAATGGCCGAACAGGAGCCTTGTGCGCACAGTGTTCTGGTCACACACTGCTTTGTGACCAATGCCGGATCGGAGCCTGAGCTTTCAGAAAGCGAAAGTACGGTTCATGTGGGAGGGATCGACAATGTGGATGCCTCTGTATTTGACGGCTTTTCCTATGTGGCTCTGGGACATATTCACAAACCGCAGCAGATCGGAAGCAGGCCGGTCTGGTATGCGGGAACGCCGCTTGCCTATTCTTTTTCAGAAAACAGTGCAGATAAGGGAATGAATCTGGTAGAACTTCTGGAAAACGGCGAGACAAAAGTCAGCCGTGTGGCATTAAAGCCGCTGCATGCCATGCGCACCATGCGCGCAAGTATGCAGGAGCTGCTTTTTATGGGGGAACAGATGAGAAAGGAACATGATCCGGCAAGAGAGGATTATCTGCGCATGATCCTGACGGATGAGGAGGAATTGTTAAATCCCATTCAGACGCTGCGCAGTGTGTATCCGAATGTGATGCAGATTGTGTTTGCCAGACATGAAAAAAGAGAAAGTCTGGACGCAAAGACAGCATTTACCGTGCACAGGCAGCCCCAAATAGATGAATTGTTTGCTTCCTTTTATGAACTGGTCACAGGGGAGAGGATGGACGATAAAAGGCGCAGGTATGTGGAACAGATCGTAAAGGAGCTTTAGGCAGGAGGAACCAAAGGATGCGACCGATCAAACTGACTATCAGCGGCTGGGGGCCGTATCGGGACAGAGAAGAAATTGATTTTGCACAGCTTTCCAAAAGAGGGATTTTTCTGATCACCGGTCAGACCGGAGCCGGAAAGACCACGATTTTTGATGCCGTCACATATGCCCTGTATGGAGATCTGAGCGGACATATGCGGCAGAAAAACTCGGTGCGGAGTGATTTTGCGTCTGTTTCCACGCCTACCTATGTGGAACTGGAAATGGAGCATGACGGCAAAGTCTACAGAATCAGGAGAAATCCGGAATATCAGAGACCGGGAAGAAGAAAAGGCGCAAAACTGGTGACAGAAAAAGAAAATGCGGTCCTTTCTGCAGAAGATGGCTGGATCCTGGAGGGAAACCGGGAAGTCAACGAAAAGATCAGGGAGATTCTTAAGCTGGATCTGCGCCAGTTTAAGCAGATTTCCATGATCGCCCAGGGTGAATTTGCCCAGCTTCTTCATGCGGGCAGCGAAGAAAAAATCCGGATTTTCAGGGAAATATTCGGTACGTCGGTCTATGATCTTTTTTTGAAAAAATTAAAAGAGAGAGCTTCACAGCAGGAAAAGACAGCTGCAGGCTATCAGCAGCGCATGGAAGAAAATGTCCGTCAGTTTGTTTCGGAGGATACACGTTTTGTGGAACTGACTAAAACTCAGCCATATCCTTTCAGGGAGATTGCAGGGCTTATGCAAGAGCTTAAGCAGGAGGCTTTTGAAAAAGCAGAGCAGCTTAAGGAACAAAAAGAACTTCTGGAGAAACAGATTCAGCAGGAAACGGCCAAAACAGCACTGGCAGAGCAGATCAATGAACGGCTGCAGGTGCTTTCGGATAAAAAGGAACATTACAGAGTTCTTCTGGAACAGAAAGAAAAGATGAAGGAGCTGGAAAACAGATGCCTTCGTATGCAGGCGGCACAGAAGGTGGAAGAGGCTTATCAGAAGTATCTGCAGAACGGACAGGATACAGTACGGCAGAAACAGTATCTGCAGGAGCTGACAGCCCGGATGGAGCAGCTTATCTGTCAGCAGGAAGAATGGAAAGCAGCTGCCAAAAAGGAACAGGAGCTGGAAAACTGGTTTGCGGCGCAGGAAGCGGCCCAAAAGCTGTCTGAACAAAGCAAGCAGAAAAAACAGGCGCTTTCCCAGGCGCAAAAGAGTCTGGAGGAAGAACAGAAACGCTTCCTGCAGGCCGAAGCACAGATGCTTAAGGAACAGAAAGAATATGAGACACTGGTGCAAAGGCAGCAGTATTCCATGATCGGTATGGTGGCCCTTTTGGTTGAGGAGGGAAAACCCTGTCCGGTCTGCGGCTCCATAGAACATCCAAATGTGGCGGCCGGATATGATACAGCAGACAAAGAACAAAGCGGGGAGCTGGAAAAACGGATCAAAGCAGCCCAAAAGCTGACAGAAGCAGCCCGTAAAGAGCTGATGAAATGTCATGGCAGTGCCAGCGCGGCGTATAAACTGGCAGAAAAACAGAAGCAGGAATGGGAAGAAACACACAATTGCTGGCAGCAGGAAACAAAACGCTGTGCTCTGTTAAGAGAAGGTTTGGGAGAAATTGACAGATATCTGGAAATCTGTCCCGATGTCGAAAGTTTTCGCAGAAAGATCAGAGCGTTTCATGAAAACGAAGCGGCAATCCGGGAAATGCACCAAAACTGTCAGCAAGCCCAAAAACAGCTTACATTACTGACAGAGCGTGCCCGGCTGCAGATGCAGGAAAAGGAGCAGATCAGAGAAAAACTGGGATTTTTATCAGATGAAGAATGGCAGACGCTGCTCAAAGAAGAGCTGTCTGTGGAAGATACGCTGCGCAGAGTGGAAGCGTATCAGGAAGAAATACGTCTGTGCACCGAAATCATCAGCCATCTGGAAGAAGAACTAAAAGGCAGACAGCGGGAAGATACCAGCGAAATGCGGCAGCTTCTTTTACAGAAGCAGGAACAGGATAAGGAGCTTTCCGAGCAGCTTACAAAGACACGCATGCTTGCTGACAATGCACAGCGCACGGCAAACTCCCTGACTGAGAATTTAAAAAAGGCAGGAGAGGCGCTGGCGGTGTACGGCATTGTCAAGGATCTGGAAAATCTTGCGGCCGGAAACAATGCGCGCAGGCTTGTATTTGAACAATATGTGCTGGCGGGATATTTTGACGAAATTTTACAGGCTGCAAATCTGCGGCTCAAAAGCATGAGTGCAGGACGTTACGAGCTGTTCCGCACGCAGCAGGTGGCAGACGGCAGAAAAAAAGACAGCCTGGATATGGAAGTAATGGATTATTATACCGGCAAAAGGCGCAGTGTAAAGACTTTGTCCGGCGGAGAAACCTTTAAGGCATCTCTGGCGCTGGCTTTGGGGTTAAGCGATGTGGTATGTGCGGCAAACGGCGGCATCAAAGTGGATACGCTGTTTGTGGATGAAGGGTTTGGCGCACTGGATGCGCAGTCTCTGGATCAGGCGTGCGCAGCCCTGATGCAGCTTTGTTCACAAAAACGGCTGATCGGTATCATTTCCCATGTGGATGCACTAAAGGAACGGATTCCGGCACAGATCATCGTGAAAAAAGAGACAGACGGAAGCAGCATCCGGACAGAGGTGTCATAATCGGCAGGAGTTGTTGACTTTCCGGCGTGAAATGGTATGATATTTGTACAGAAATGAGCAGACACTTTTTTTGTAAAAGGAGTTTATTATGGCGAATCAGAAGAAAACCGTACATGTCATTTCTCATTCTCATTGGGACAGAGAGTGGTATATGCCTCTGGAACGGCATAAAATGAAACTGGTGGATCTGTTTGACAATTGTATGGAGCTTTTTGAAAAAGATCCTGCGTATAAAAGTTTTCATCTGGACGGCCAGACCATCGTTTTGGACGATTATCTGGAAATCTGTCCGGAAAAGAGAGGACAGTTAAAACAGTGTATTCAGGAAGGTAAATTTTCGGTAGGACCTTTTTATATTCTGCAGGATGAATTTCTGACCAGCGCAGAAGCAAATGTGCGCAATCTGCAGACAGGTGTCAGGGATGCGAAGGCATGGGGCAGCCTGATGAATGTGGCATATTTCCCCGATGCGTTCGGTAATGCCGGTCAGATGCCGCAGATCATGAGCCAGGCGGGAATGGATGCGGTTGTGTTTGGCCGCGGCGTAAAGCCCATCGGTTTTGACAATGAAGTAACCGGCGGAACCTATGAGTCCGTTTTTTCCGAAATGATCTGGGAATCTCCTGATCACAGTTCACTGCTGGGTATTTTGTTTGCAAACTGGTACAACAATGCAGCAGAGATTCCCGTGGACGAAGAACAGGCAAAGGTATTTTGGGATAACTGTCTTGCCGATGCATCCCGTTTTGCTGCGACAGGCGAACTTCTGATGATGAACGGCTGTGACCATCAGCCTGTGCAGATGGATTTAAGCCAGGCGCTTGATACTGCAAGAAAGCTCTATCCGGATATTGAGTTTAAGCATTCCAGCTTTGCGGAATATATTCAGAGTGTGAAAGGTGCCGTGGAAGAGCAGCTTTCTACGGTGACAGGCGAACTGACCAGCCAGGAAACCGATGGATGGTTTACCCTTGTCAATACCTGCTCTGCGCATGTTTACTTAAAGATCTTAAACCGTAAAAATGAAGTGGCTCTGGAAAAAATGGCAGAGCCTCTGGCTGCCTTTGCTTCCATGGAAGGCAAGGCATATCCTCATGAAAGACTGCAGTATGCGTGGAAGATCCTGATGCAGAATCATCCTCACGACAGCATCTGCGGCTGCAGTGTGGATCAGGTCAACAAGGAGATGGAGATCCGTTTTGACAGAAGTACAGAAGTGGCAAAGACTGTGATCGAGGATGCCTCTGTATATCTGGCAGATACCGTGGATACTTCCATTTTTGAAAAATACGGTGAAAATACAGTTCCTTTTGTGGTGTTTAACACTTCAGGATGGAAGCAGAACAAATCCGTGAAAAAGCTTCTGGATGCAAAACGCTGCTACGGCGGAAAACTGCACCAGAATTATGAAACAATGAAGGCATGGGAGCTGCCGTCTTATAAGCTGATCGATGAACAGGGCAATGAAATCCCTGCACAGATCAAAGACATGGGCGTACAGTTTGGCTATGATCTGCCCGATGACAAGTTCCGTCAGCCCTACATGGCAAGACAGGTGGAAGTGAGCTTTTTGGCAGAAAATCTGCCTGCCTGCGGATACAAAACCTATGCGCTGGCAGAAGGCACACCGGGTGCAGACGGCAAAGAAAGCCTTGTATGCGGCGAAAATATGATGGAGAATGCCAGACTGAAGGTAAGTATCAATGAAGACGGTACTTTGAATGTATTTGACAAAAAGCTGGACAGACTCTATGAGGGACTGTGCTATTTTGAAGATACCCTGGATGCCGGCAATGAATATATCTATTTCTGCCCGCCCCAGAATGCGCCCATCCTTACAAAAGGCAAAAAAGCTGACGTACACCTGATCGAAGATATGCCTTACAGGGCAGTATATGAGATCGTCAATACCATGACGGTTCCTGTATCCGCCGATGAAACCCTTGCCTATGAGCAGGAGAGCATGGTGAGTTTCTATCAGCGCACCTGCGGCAGAAGCAAAGAGACTGCAGAGATTGTGCTGCATACCTTTGTGACCCTGGAAAAGGATTCCAACAGCATTGCCTGCCGGACAGTATTTGAAAATACAGCCAAAGATCACAGAATCCGTGTGATCATGCCCACCGGCCTCAGCTGCACACAGCATTATGCAGAATCCGTGTTTGAAGCGGTAAAACGTCCCAATGCCCACAATGCATGCTGGGAAAATCCCTGCAAATGTGAGCATCAGCAGAGCTTTGCCGGCATGAATGATGAAAAGGGCGGTATGCTTGCAGCCAATATCGGTCTGTACGAATATGAAATCCTGCCCGAAGAAAAGAATGCCATTGCGCTGACTTTGGTTCGCGCGGTTGGCGAACTGGGTGACTGGGGTGTGTTCAAAACAGAGCTTTCCCAGCAGCTTCGTGTTCTGGAGACAGAATATCAGCTGACTTTCTTTGCTGGAGACTTGATCGAGGCAGAAGGCTACCGCGATGCTCATCAGTTCCAGATACCCGTAACTGTTGTACAGACCGGAATTCATAAGGCAAAACTGCCTGCCTGCGGTCAGTTTATGGAATGGAAGGGCGACAGGATCGCGTTCTCCGGCATCAAATGCAAGGATAACGGTACGGATATCATGGCACGCTTCTATAACTGCAGCGGCCAAGAGTCTGTGCTTTGCATTCCGAAACGTCCTGATTTTGAAACTTTATATGTTTCCAATGTACTGGAAGAGGAAGTGTGCGTGCTGACACCGGGAGAAAATGGTTATGAGATCCCTGTCAAAGCCTATGAGATCGTAACAATTGGTTTACGCCGATAATACACATATACAGGAGGAATCACTATGACTTCAAAGGAGCTTATGTTACAGACACTTGAGTTTCGCAATAAGGATCAGAGAGTTCCCAGAGATCTCTGGACACTTCCCTGGGCTGATGATCATTTCCCCCAGATGATGAGCAAACTTAAAAATGATTTTACATGGGACCTGATGGATGTTCCCGCAGTATTAAAGACTCCCACCATCTCCAAAGGCGATGCTTATGAAGTTGGCGAGTATGTGGATGACTGGGGCTGTGTGTTTACCAATATCCATAAGGGCGTTATCGGCGAGGTAAAGCATCCGCTGGTGGAAGACGAGGACTGGGAGGATGTTTCCAGAGTGCATTTCCCGGAAGAATGGCTTTCCTTTGATATTGCACAGGTCAATGATTTTTGTGACAGGAATCAGGATAAGTTCTTAAAAGCCGGCTGCTGTCCCAGACCTTTTGAACAGATGCAGTTTATCCGCGGCACTGTAAATCTTTACATGGACCTGATGGACCCTTCCGAAGGCATGATCGAGTTTATGAAGCGTATGCATGATTTTTACTGCCGTCTGATGGAAAAATGGGCAAAAACAGATGTGGATGCCATGATGATGATGGATGACTGGGGGTCCCAGAATGACCTGCTGATCCATCCTGACCTGTGGGATGAATATTTCAAGCCCATGTACAATGACTATATCCAGATCGCACATTCCCACGGCAA
The DNA here is from genome assembly GCA_017500935.1 of Lachnospiraceae bacterium. GTDB lineage: Bacteria > Bacillota > Clostridia > Lachnospirales > Lachnospiraceae > Gallintestinimicrobium. Next base: position 118,936 of record JAFVXW010000046.1, on the reverse strand, counting down.
GAAAATGTTTATGCATTCCGACGGCCATATCATCCGTATTATCCCCAAGCTGATCGACATGGGACTGGATGCGTTAAACAGCCAGATCTTTTGCATGGGTGTTGAAAATCTGGAGCAGTTTGCCGGAAAGATCACCTTCTGGGGTGAGATTGACAGACAGCATCTGCTTAGCTCTGATACAACACTTGCGCAGGTGGATGAAGCGGTTGAAAAGGTTTACCGTACACTCTGGAGAGACGGCGGCTGCATCGCACAGTGCGAATTTGGTCCCGGCGGCAATCCGGACAATGTATACCGTGTCTATGAAAAATGGATGCAGTTAAGAAAATAAAAGGAAATATGATAAGAAAAATAATGAAATGTGCGCTGACAGCAGTTCTGCTGCTGTCAGTGCTGTTTCTTTTTTCCGGATGCCGGGAAAAGAAACAGATTATACTGACAACCGGATTTAAGAAAAATGAAGTATTCCGGATCGATACCAAAAACTGTCTTATGCCTGAAGTAATGGTTTATCTGACCAATATGCAGAATCAGTATGAGTCCATTTACGGAGAAGAAATCTGGGAAACCGCAAAGAGTGGAAGTTCTATGGAAGAACAGGCAAAAGAGCAGGTGCTGGCGGAGCTGGCACAGATCAAGGCGATGGTTCTTCTGGCAGAAAGCAAGGGAATCGTTTTGACAGAAATGGAAGAAGACAGGGTGACAGCTGCTGCCCGGGAATATTATGATTCCCTGACAGAAACGGAAATTTCTGTTTTGGGTGCAGATAAGCAGCTGCTTGAAAGTATGTACAGGGAGTATGCGCTGGCGCAGAAGGTATATGCACAGATCATCGGCAGTGTCAATCCGGAGATCAGCGATGACGAAGCGCGTACCATCACGGTGCTGGCGATGAGACTTAAAACGCAGGACGAGGCACGGACAGCCATGGAGGAAATACAGCAGGAAGGCGCTGACTTTATGGCGATCGCAGAGCGGGTAAGTGAAGATACCGAGGTGACGTTTTCTTTTGGAAAAGGAGAAAGGGATGCCGCGGTGGAAAAGGCAGCTTTTGAGCTGGGAAAAGAAGAAGTGAGCGGCATCATCAGGGCTGAGGATGGCTTTTATATTTTAAAATGCATCAACACCTTTGACGAAGCGCAGACAAAGGCCAATAAAGAGAGAATCCTGCAGGAATTAAAGAGCGAGGCATTTGCAAGTGAGTATACTGCTTTCGTGGATACTCTTCCCAGACAGCTGAATGAGGAAGTCTGGAATCAGGTTGTGATGATTCAGGATGAAGCAGTGACCACCAGCACTTTTTTTGCTGTTTATGACCGCTTTTTTACAGTGGAATAAGGATCAGCTTTCCGCAGCAGAGGCGCTGCTGTCAGGCAGCATGAGAGTTTACAAAAAATTCAGAAATTGGGAAAACCGCATAAAATAAGGGATTTTCAAAGATTATTAGCACTCGTGATAAATGAGTGCTAATTTTGTTGTTGACTTTTTGAAAGAGCAGGACTAAACTTTGTCATAGAGAAAAAAGCCTGCCGATAGCAGGCATAAAATAAGAAAGGATTGTGATTTTTATGGCTGCAAAACATGGTAACCTGTCAATCAACAGCGACAACATTTTTCCTATTATCAAAAAGTGGTTGTATTCCGATCACGATATTTTTTACAGAGAACTGGTAAGCAATGGCTGTGACGCTGTCACCAAATTAAAAAAGCTGGATATGATGGGAGAATATACCCTTCCCGATGATTATAAGCCCTGCATTCAGGTGATCGCGGATCCCGACAATAAGACCCTTACCTTTATTGATAACGGTATCGGTATGACTGCTTCCGAAGTGGAAGAATATATCACCCAGATCGCATTTTCCGGCGCAACCGATTTTATCGCGAAATACAAAGATAAGACCAATGATGATCAGATCATCGGACATTTTGGCCTTGGTTTTTACTCTGCATTCATGGTTGCGGATGAAGTGCATATTGATACCCTTTCCTGGCAGGAAGGTGCAAAGCCGGTACACTGGGAATGTGACGGCGGTACTGAGTACGATATGGATGAAGGTGACTGGGATCAGGTCGGAACTAAGATCACCCTGTTTTTAAATGAAGACTGTCTGCAGTTCTGCAATGAATACAAAGCGAAGGAAGTTCTGGGCAAATACTGCGGATTTATGCCTTATGAGATTTACCTGTCCAGAGCCAACACAGAAGAAGCGCCTTCCCTGATCAATGATACAAAACCTCTTTGGACAAAAAATCCCAGCGAATGCACAAAGGAAGAGTATGTGGACTTTTACCGCAAGGTATTTATGGATTACAAGGAGCCTCTCTTCTGGATTCATCTGAACATGGATTATCCTTTCAATTTAAAGGGTATCCTGTACTTCCCCAAGATCAACATGGAATATGAATCCATTGAAGGTGTGATCAAGCTTTACAACAATCAGGTGTTTATCGCAGACAATATCAAGGAAGTTATCCCGGAATTTTTACTGCTGTTAAAGGGCGTGATCGACTGTCCTGATCTGCCGCTGAACGTATCCAGAAGTGCGCTGCAGAATGACGGTTTCGTGAAGAAAATTTCCGACTATATCACTAAGAAGGTTGCAGATAAGCTGGCAGGCCTGTGCAAGACCCAGAAGGATGAATACGAAAAATACTGGGATGACATTGCTCCCTTTATCAAATTCGGCTGCTTAAAGGATGAAAAGTTCTGCCAGAAGATGACAGACTATATCCTTTTTAAGAACCTGGACGGCAAATATATGACTTTGCCTGAATGTCTGGAAGTCAATAAGATCGATCCTGACGAGGCGGCTGCGGTGGATGAAAACGGTGAAGCAGTGGAAGCAGAAGTTGTGGATGATGCACAGGATGGTGCTGATGAAAAGAAGGAAAAGACCATCTACTATGTAACAGATGAACAGCAGCAGAGCCAGTATATCAGCATGTTCAAGGCTGCCAAGCTGGATGCGGTGATCCTGCCTGAGCGTATCGATCAGCCCTTTATCTCCCAGCTGGAAGCAAAGAACGAAGGTATTCACTTTGCGCGCATCGATGCGGATCTGACCGATGTTTTCAAGGCGAAGACCAGTAAAAAGGCGCAGGAAGAAATGGCAGCACAGAGCGAAAAAATCGAAGCTCTTGTACGAAAAGCACTGAAAAACGACAAGATCAAAGTCAAGATCGAAAAACTCAAAAACAAGAAAGTTTCCTCTGTCCTTACTGTATCCGAAGAAAGCAGACGTATGCAGGATATGATGAAGATGTATGCGGTAAGCGGCATGGATATGGGAATGTTTGGCGGCGAAGGCGAAACTCTGGTGCTCAACGCAAATCATCCTCTGGTTTCCTATATCACAGAAAATCAGGACGGCGAAAATACCGCGATGATCTGCGAACAGCTCTATGATCTGGCTAAGATTCAGAATACCCCTCTTTCTGCGGAAGCAATGATGAAGTTTGTTGCACGCTCCAATGAGATTATGATGCTTTTGGCGAAATAAAATTAAAACCCAAATATAATGAAAAAAATCCTGGTTCAAATCCGTCATTAGATTTGAATCAGGATTTTTTAGTCTGTAATACTTATGACTTTTCTTATTCCTTACGTTCCCGGCTCCGCAATCCTGCTGACACCGACATAAATATTGGAAATTTCATACCATGTGGGATAATCGATGATCCCGGACTGGGGAAGGTCAAAAATACGCTGGAACACACGGACAGCATCTGCGGTCTGGCTGCCGTAAATACCGTCGGCGGTTACCTGGGGGATCGCGGGAAAGTTTCTGGCAATCCGGTTTAACTGCTCCTGAATCTGGCGGACCTTGGGACCGCTTGCGCCGATGGAAAGATCGTAACCCGGCCAGGAAGCAGGGATGCCGCTGATGGCGGGAGCGGTGTTGATATACATGTCATTTCCGTAATAATAGCGGATGATCTCAATGGCAGAATATCCCTGATCGCCCAGTGTTTTGGAACCCCATTGGGAGAGCCCCTGACACTGTACACGGTTGCCGTCGCAGTAGCTGGTAAAAATGGGCTGGCGGATACCGGGGCGGGAAAGGTAATTGGCAAAAATGGAGTCCACCAGGCGGTCGATGTTGGAGTAAATATTTCTGCCGTAGATGAATTTCTGGTCGTAGGCAGTGGAAGAGGTGATGGTAAAAGAATAACCCTGATTTCTGTACCACTCCGTGTAAACACGGTTAAGTGTAAACGACTGGATCGCCAGAATATTGGCATAGATCGTGCTTTCAGGCCAGGTTGCGTAGATTTCCGAAGAAGCCACATTTTTGATGTAGTCTTTGTAGCGGACATAATAATTGGGTGCGCTGGAATCAGAGGGGACACCGTCATGAACCACCACATATTCCGGAATTACCACACGTCCCAGTACGATCTCGCCGGTTTCGGCGTCAACTTTTATCTCGGATTCTGGTATTTTGGGCGGATATTCTCCATACAGGGTATGAGCAGGGATATCAATATCTTCTTCCAGTGCAGAAGTCTGGGTCAGGGGACGCATGGAAACCGGCTGGAGGCTGAGTTCTCCGGGAAGCAGTTCTGAACCGATGATCCGCACCGGTTCATAACCTTCTGCCTGAATTTCAATATTGTAGTCGGTATAAGGTTTGGGCTGCTGCGGAGTCTGAGAGTAGGCAAAAGCGGGAGCCGGAAGTTCGATTGGCTGTGTCTGGCCGGATTCATCAGTGAGTACCTGCTCGATGATATTTTCCGGTGTCCGGCTGTCGGCTATCGTGACCGATGCGTTTTGGACAGGGAAAAATCCGGTCAGGGAAGTAACATTGATCTGCAGACGGCCGGTGCTGCTGTCAGCTTGCCGGGAAGCATGAAAGGCAGTGGGCATGGTTTTACCTCGGTGTATTTTTCTATCATAATATGCCGGAAAAAAGCAGTTGTGCCGATCTGATTTTTAGAGTAGAATGGATGAAAAGAGAACTTATGTGCGAACTTGGATCAGGAGGCGGTTGTCATGAAAAAAATACGGGAACGGGTTTTGGAAGAGCGCTGGAAGATGAATAAAACAGAGCTTTCTTTTTCCTGTAAAGAGATAGAACTGTCTCCTTTGACAGGGCAGGCAGCAGAGGGCAGTTTTGAGATCATTTGTCCGGAGAACATGGAAGCAGAAGGCTATGTGCTGGCCGATGATGTGCGGATCAAAATACCGGTACCGTGGTTTTGCGGAAACCGGGAAACAATGATCTATACTTTTGATGCCTGCAAAATGGAGCCGGGCGAAAGCCGGGAAGGGTATTTTCAGATCATTTCTGACTGCGGTGAATACCGGCTGCCTTACCGGATCACGGCGGCAGATCGGGTTTTACAGTCTAAGATCGGTGAGATAAGCAGTCTGCAGCATTTTGTGAATCTGGCCCGTGCATACTGGCAGGAAGCGGTACAGTTATTTTATCACCCGGATTTTGATAAGATTCTGGAACAGGAAGAGGAAAAAATCCGCATTTTATACAGAGGATTCAGTGCAGAACGCGGCAATGCCTATCATGTGGATCAGTTTCTGACCGCAGCCGGCAAAAAACAGCCGGTTGTCTATAGTTGTGCGCAGTCACAGATTCAGGTGAAGGATCTGCGCAGGAGTGTCAGAGAAGAGTTGGTGATCACAAAAAGCGGCTGGGGTGCTGTGGGACTGACAGTGCGGACAGAGGGCGCGTTTCTGTCGGCAGATACAAAGAAGCTGACAGAAGATTCTTTTTTGGGCAATCAGTGTACCCTTTCTGTGATGATCGATGAACAGATGCTGCATGCCGGACGCAATTTTGGAAAAGTGGAGTTTGAATGGCCGGAAGGCAGTTTTTGTGTGGAGGTAATTGCAGAGAGTCAAAATCTGCAGAACCGCAGCAAAGAATACAACAGAAGAGAGGCGAAACAGTACAATCTGCAGCTGATCTCTTTGTATGAGCAGCTGCGTACCAGACGCATTGATATGGAAAGCTGGCAGCAGCAGGCTGCGGAATGCGCTGACAAGCTGTATTATCTGACGGATAAAAGTGTGGAAGCAAAGCTGTTTAAGGCTCATCTGTTTATTACACAGGAAAAATTTGAAGAGGCAGGATGGATCCTTGAGCATGCAGAGCCTTTTATGGATGAGATGACACCGGCAGTTTTGTGTTACTATCTGTATCTGGATACCCTTTATGTACAAAAAGAAACTTATACTGCAGCGGTGGAACGCCGGGTGAAGGAGATGTTTGCCCAAAATCCCGGAGAGTGGAGAATTGCCTGGCTGCTCTTATATTTATCCGGGGATATAAACCGCAATGCCTCTTCCAGATGGATGTTTTTGGAGAGCTGTTTTAAGCAGGGATGTGTCAGCCCTGTTTTATATCTGGAAACGCTGCAGCTTTTGAATGCCAATCCGGCCCTTTTGCCAAAGCTTGAAGACCATGTGATCCGTATTCTGTACTATGGCGCAAAAAAACGGATGCTGACACAGAATCTGATCGGACAGATTCTGTATATGGCAGGACGGGAAAAGTATTATGACCGGCATTTATATCAGATTTTATGCCGCTGTTATGAGATGAAGCCGGATACAGAGATTCTGCAGGCAATCTGTACCCTGCTGATCAAGGGGGCAAAAAGCGGCAGAAAATATTTTGAATGGTATGCAAAAGGAGTAGAGGAGAGCCTTAGGATCACACGGCTGTACGAATATTACATGATGAGTCTGGATCTGGGCAGACAGGTGGAAATTCCACGTATTATCCTGATGTATTTTGCATATCAGAGTGATCTGGAACCGGAGCAGGCCGCATATCTGTATGCGTATGTGCAAAAGCACTGCAGGGAAGATGCTGATCTGTATGCGGCGTACAGGCCCCTGATCGAACGGTTTGTGACAGCACAGCTGCAAAAAGGAAAGATCAGCAGACCTTTGGCGTATTTGTATACCGGAATGGTACAGGGAGCGCTTCTGACAGCTGACAATGCGCAGGCATTGGCACAGCTGCTTACCAGGGCAGAAGTATACAAAAAAACAGATTGTACAAAGCTGGCGGTTGTCCGGGCAAAGCTTGACAGAATCGACCGCTATGCCGTAAATGGGGAATGTACGGAAGTGGACTTGTACAGCAAAGAGGATCTTCTTTTGTGGCAGACACAGGAGGGTTATTTCATTGCGGATACAGAGGACACCAAAGTGGACCGGCTGTTTTCTGACAGGGAAATATTTGAAAGGACTGCCCCTTTTGCGGGAGAATGGTTCGGGTATCATATGGCGGTTTTAGACGGCGAAGATACAGAAATAAGAGAAGACAATGTTTCGAACTATCTGGCACTTACTTGCTGTACGCAGCTGGAGAAGCATTATTGCCGGAAGATACACAGCGGACTGTTTTCCTATTTTACCGGAAAAGATAACACGCCGCAGCTGGATGATTTTCTGGAAAAGATCACACAAGAGCAGGCAGAGCCCTCAGAACAGGGAAAAATTGCAGAGATGCTGATACAGCGTGGTTTCTATGAAAAAGGCTATGCATGGCTTGCAGGTACAGATATCCGACGGATGGATGCAGGATTGTTAATGCGTTTGTGCGGCAGAATGCTGGGAGAACAGACCAGACCCGATGACAGTTATCTGACCTCTCTTTGTGCCAGGGCGGTGCTTTGCGGCAAATATGATGCCGGTATTTTGCAGCAGCTGGCGGAATGTTATCAGGGAAGCATTACGGAGCTGGATGCCATTTATCATGCGGCAGAAGGTTTTGAACTGGATACCTTTGGGTTATGCGAGCGCATGATCCTGCAGATGCTCTTTACAGGGGCGGATGTTTCTGAACGGACCGATCTTTTGCGGCAGTATGTGCGTGAAGGCGGCAGCAGCAGGGTAACAGGTGCTTTTTTGCATCGCTGTGCCTGCCGTTATGTGATGATGGATGAGCCGATCCATATTTCGGTTATCCAGATGATCGGACAGCAGATGCGGCAGAAGGAGCGGATTTCTGAAATGTGTGAAATCGCATATCTGGAATATTATGCCCGCAACCGGGAATCCCGAAATACAGATACCGACAGGAATCTGCTGCAGATTGCTGAAAAAATGTACCGGAACGGAAAATATCTGCCGGTGTTGAAGCATTATGGAGATATTCTGCCGCAGGCAGTGTATCTGTCGGACAAAAGTTTTGTGGTCTGCCGCAGGGTGATGCAGAAGGAAGTCTGGATCCACTGGCGTACGATCAGAGACGAAGCTGCCCAGGAAGCATACCGAAGCGTTAAAATGCGCTGGATCTGTGACGGTATCCATGCTGCAGAGTTTCTTTTGTTTCCCGGAGAAACGCTGCAGTATTATATCACACTTAGGCAGCAGGACGATCAGATTCTGGAAAGCGGTTTTTTAAAGCCTGCCGTTTCGCAGCAGGACGAAAAGCAAAGCCGTTACGCCATGCTCAGTGCCGTCTGTGAAAAACAGCTTGAGAAAAAAGAGGCGGACAGTCTGCCTTTGCAGCAGGAATATATGAAAATGCAGTTTTATGTGTCCAGATTGTTTGGACCGCTTAACGGATCATAAGCAGGAAGGAAGTTGCATGTTTTTTGATAAAAAGAAAGAGGGAGCAGGTAAAACAGAGCAGGCTAAGGCTGTAGTCGGATATGATCTTGGGAATAGCTATGCCCAGATCAGTTATTGGCTGCCTGGAAGTACAAAGCCAGAGACTGTCAGTCAGGTGGCCGGTGAGGAAGATTATCTAATCCCTGCAGTTTTGGGAAGGGTTTCTTCCAGGGATATCTGGCTGTTTGGCAGAGATGCGCAGACAGCTGGACAGGACGGACAGGCAGTGCTGGTGACAGATCTTTTGGAGCGCGCCTGTAAAGAAGAAGCGGTTTTGATAGGAGAAGAATCCTTTGATCCTGTGGTGCTTTTATCTTTGTTTATAAAACGGAGTCTGTCATTTCTGACACCGATTCTACCGATACAGCAGATTGCCGGATTTGTGTTTTCTGTTGAAACGGTATCCAGACCGGTGGTGGATGCGCTGATGAGAGCTGCAGCTTTGCTGGAACTGCCGGTACAGAATTGTTATGTGACAGGAAGAGCGGAGTGCTTTTACTATTATAATATCAATCAGCCGCCACAGCTTTGGACACAGGATGTACTGCTGTGTGAACTGGATGAAAACGGACTGCGTACATACTGTTTCGGAATCAATAAAAAAACGCGTCCGGCGGCGGTTATCATCGATGAACAGCATTTTGAAGAGATTCAGAAAATACAGAGCGGCCTGGAGCCTTTGGAAGAAAAAAGAAGCGGTATGCTTCTGGATCAGAAATTCTGTGAGGCTGTTGCACCGGTTCTGGCTGCGCGTAGCGTTTCCACCATTTATCTGATCGGAACAGGCTTTGATGGGGCGTGGTATCAGAAGGCGCTGGCGCTTATGTGCAGCAAAAGACGCGTATTTCTGGGAAATAACCTGTACAGCAAAGGAGCCTGTTACGCGGCAAAAGAGCGTCTTGTCCCGGGATCTGCGGCCGATGGCTATGTGTTTTTGGGACAGGATATGATCAAGGCCAATGTGGGCATTTTTGTGGTCAGAAGGGGCAGCGATGCCTATCTGGCACTTTTGAATGCCGGTACCAACTGGTATGATGCCAAAAAGAAGTGTGATTTTTTGCTGGAAGATGAGGATAGCTTTTCACTGCGCATCACACCTGTTGACGGCAGGAAGATCAAAGAGGTGTCGGTGACACTGACCGGACTTCCCAAAAGGCCGGCGCGTACCACCAGAATCCGTCTGGAAATTGAGATGACCAGCGTGGAAACAGTAAAGCTTTCCATGGAGGATCTGGGATTTGGAGAGTTTTATCCTGCCACCCACAGACTGTGGGAAGAAGAGTTTGTGCTGTAAATCAGAAAGGAACATTATGGGAAGAGTTTATCTGTGTCTTGGACAAAATGCGGAAGTACCCTATTATTTTGAACGTGCAAGGGTGCATATCTGGAATATAGAAGAACTGTGCTATTTTCTGAAGGAAAATATATGGGCTCTGGAGCCTTCCCTGTTTTCAGAAGGTCTGACAGAATGGATCGGACAGCAGTGCGGATTGACACAGCTGGCCTCCAGACTGGAACTGACACAGAAAAAAGAAAATACAATGGAAAATTTTGTGCAGGAGCTGTTTGGCTACACCTGTTATTATGAAAAGCAGGAAGTGGAGAATCTGCTCAAAGTGCTTCGTGCCAATGCGGATACGGACGAACACAGACGCCGCAAAAGCAGAGGCGATTATTTTCTGGAAAACGGCAGTTTTGTCAGAGCCCTGGAAGAATATGACGAACTGCTTAAAAAACCGATGGGGGCAGACAGTTTTCTGCTGGCAGCGGTATGGCATAATACAGGGGTTGCGCAGGCAGGAATGTTCTGGTTTGAAAAGGCGGCACAGTCTTTTGGACAGGCTTACCGGATCAGTCAGAATCAGGAAAGTGCCAGACAGTATCTGGCTGCCATGAGAATGCTTTTGCCGGCACAGGAATATGTGGATTTTCTGTCGCAGAAACCTGATCTGTATCAGGCGTCCATGGGGCTTGAACGGCAGCTGGAACAGTGCAGCACAGAATGGATGCAGTCGGAAGTATACAACAGATTTTCGGAAGCGGCAGCAAAGAAGGAAGATGGCAGAGCGGATGAATATGACCGGTTTATGCAGGAAAATATCAGCCGCCTGCAGGATGAGTACCGGCAGGCGGCCGCAAGATAGATCAGATTTTGTGGAAAGCGGGGACACGTTTGTCAAAGGTGGTGTAGTATTTAAAACCGCAGTCTGTTAAGATGGCAGCTGCCCGGTCAAAATCGGCGCCCAGATCGGCCGGATTGTGTGCATCGGAACCGACAGTGATGATCTCGCCGCCTTTTTGACGGTAGCGGCGCAGAAAGTCACTGCAGGGATTGGCTTCGCGCAGACCTTTGCGGAGGCCGCCGGTGTTGATCTCAATACCTTTTTCCATATCCAGCAGGCGGTCGATCATTTTTTCAAAAAGATCGGCGTATTTGTCATAGGAATATTCGGTATCGATGGTCTTTCCGTAGCGGATGACATAATCAATGTGACCGTAGACATCGAAATTGGAAAAGGATCTCATGCAGAGCAGTTCTTCTTCAAAGTATTGTCTGTATGCTTCTTCATCGGTTCTGTTTTCAAAATAAGAAGGGTAATAAGGATCCAGCCTTTTTACGGTATGCGTGGATGCTATGATGAAGTCAAATTCGTAGGATTTGGCGTAACGTGCAAGCTCGCGCATAAGATGGGGCTGGACACCAAGCTCAATGCCAAAAAGCACTTTGATCTGATTTTCGTAGACCTCTTTTAATTTTGCAAGTTCATACAGATAGGAATCCGTGTTGACAGTAAAGATTCCTTCGGGGGATTCTTCGGTTACCGGATAGTCCATATCCATATGTTCCGTAAAACAGATAGAGCGAAACCCTTTTGAAACAGCACTTTTTATCATTTCTTCCATAGGGGTATTGGAATCCCCGGAAAAAGAAGAGTGCAGATGAAAGTCGGATGTGATAGGCATTCTGTGTTCTCCTTTCAGAAAGCATCGTTATGTTTGGACGGTCTGTGTTCATTGCGCACAGACCGATTATAGTATAGCAAAAGATTCTTCGCATTTTCAACAATTTTGAATTTATGTCTTGATATTTTAGGAATAATTATGTAGAATAACTATGTTGATAAAATTTTGTCATGGAGTATGCCCTTTTTTAGTGCCTCCCTGACAAGAAAGATAAAATCATTTTTAGGAGGAAACTAAAATGGCAGTAAAAGTAGCAATTAATGGTTTTGGCCGTATTGGTCGTCTTGCATTCAGACAGATGTTTGGTGCAGAAGGTTTTGAAATCGTTGCAATCAACGACTTAACCTCCCCCTCTATGCTGGCTCACTTACTGAAATATGACTCCACTCAGGGTAGATACAAACTGGCTGACAAGGTTACCGCTGGTGAAGATTCTATCACTGTTGATGGAAAAGAAATCAAGATCTATGCTAAGGCTAACGCTGCAGAACTTCCCTGGGGCGAACTGGATGTAGACGTAGTTCTGGAATGTACCGGTTTCTACACCTCCAAGGCTAAGGCACAGGCTCACATCGATGCAGGCGCTAAGCACGTTATCATCTCTGCTCCCGCTGGCAACGATCTGCCTACCATCGTTTACAACGTAAACCACGAAGCTCTTACCAACGAAGATACCATCATCTCCGCAGCTTCCTGCACCACCAACTGTCTGGCTCCCATGGCTAAGGCTCTTAACGATGCTTTCGCTATCCAGTCCGGTATCATGTGCACCATCCACGCTTACACCGGCGACCAGATGACTCTGGACGGCCCTCAGAGAAAAGGCGATCTGAGAAGATCCCGTGCAGCTGCTATCAATATCGTTCCCAACAGCACCGGCGCTGCAAAAGCTATCGGTCTTGTTATCCCTGAACTGAACGGCAAGCTGATCGGTTCCGCACAGCGTGTTCCTACCCCTACCGGTTCCACCACTATCCTTACCGCTGTTGTTAAGGGCGCTCCTACCAAGGCAGCTATCAACGCAGCTATGAAGGCAGCTTCCAACGAATCCTTCGGTTACACCGAAGACGAAATCGTTTCCAGCGATATCATCGGTATGGAATTCGGTTCTCTGTTCGATGCTACCCAGACCATGGTTCTGCCTATCAGCGAAGATCTGGCAGAAGTACAGGTTGTTTCCTGGTACGACAACGAAAACTCCTACACCAGCCAGATGGTTCGTACCATCAAGCACTTCGGCAAACTGCTGAACGCTTAATTTTGTCTGGTAATGGACAGGCTGTGGCATTAGCCATGGCAGCATGAGACGACATAGGCTCATATTACGGGTCCGGTCCTCAGGGCCGGACCCGTTTTTAATATGATAGAAAACTTCGTTCCCTGTCGTATTAAAAACACGTTTATACGCACATTTTTTTATTTAATTTATATAAGGAGGTCCAAGACCATGGGCTTAAATAAGAAATCCGTTGATAATATCAACGTAAACGGCAAGAGAGTTCTTGTAAGATGTGACTTCAACGTTCCGTTAAAAAATGGCGTTATCACTGACGAAACCCGTATCGTAGCAGCACTTCCCACCATCCAGAAGCTGATCGCTGATGGCGGCAAGGTTATCCTTTGCTCTCACCTTGGCAAAGTTAAAAACGGCCCCAACGAAGGCGAGTCCCTTGCTCCCGTAGCAGTAAGACTGGCTGAAAAGCTTGGTAAAGAAGTTAAGTTCGTTTCTGATTACAATGTAACCGGCGAAGAAGCTACCGCAGCAGTTGCAGCAATGAACGAAGGCGATGTTGTTCTGCTTCAGAACACCCGTTTCCGCGGCAAAGAAGAAACCAAGAACGGCGAAGAGTTCTCCAAAGAACTGGCTGACCTGGCTGATGTATATGTATGTGACGCATTCGGTTCTTCTCACAGAGCACATGCATCTGTTGAAGGCGTTACCAAGTTCATCTCCGCAAAGGGCGGCGAGAACGCAGTTGGTTACCTGATGCAGAAGGAAATCAACTTCCTTGGCAATGCAGTTGAAAATCCCGTTAGACCTTTCGTAGCAATCCTTGGCGGCGCTAAGGTAGCTGATAAGTTAAACGTTATCTCCAACCTGCTTGAAAAGTGCGATACCCTGATCATCGGCGGCGGTATGGCATTCACCTTCTTAAAGGCTCAGGGCTATGAAGTTGGTAACTCTCTGGTAGACGACACCAAGCTTGATTACTGCAAAGAAATGATCGCAAAAGCTGAAAGCCTTGGCAAGAAGCTTCTGCTTCCTGTAGACGCAGCTGTAGCAGCAGCGTTCCCCAACCCTATCGATGCTCCCATCGAAGTTGAATATGTTGATGCTGACAAGATCCCTGCAGGCGTAATGGGTCTGGACAATGGTCCTAAGACCAACGAACTGTTTGCAGAAGCTGCTAAGTCCGCTAAGACTGTTGTTTGGAACGGACCTATGGGCGTATTTGAGAATCCTACCCTGGCAGTTGGTACCATCGCAGTTGCTAAGGCACTGGCTGAGACCGATGCTATCACCATCATCGGCGGCGGTGACTCTGCTGCAGCAGTTAACCAGCTTGGTTTTGCTGACAAGATGAGCCACATCTCCACCGGCGGCGGCGCTTCCCTTGAATTCCTTGAAGGTAAGGAACTTCCCGGCGTAGCAGCAGCTGACGACGCTGAATAATTAATTTGTGAAAACGGCGGCAGCATTGTGCTGCCGCTGCATAATAAAAGGAGGATGATTCCCATGGCAAGAAGAAAAATCGTAGCTGGTAACTGGAAGATGAACATGACTCCCAGCCAGGCTGTTGAACTGTGTGCAACCTTAAAAGATCTCGTTGTATCCGACGAAGTTGATGTTGTTTACTGCGTACCCGCAATCGACATCATCCCTGTAGTAGAAGCTGTAAAAGGCACCAACGTAGCAGTAGGCGCTGAAAACATGTACTTTGAAGCTAAGGGTGCTTACACCGGCGAAATCTCTGCTGAGATGCTGGTAGATGCAGGCGTTAAGTATGTTATCATCGGTCATTCCGAAAGACGTGACTACTTCAAGGAATGTGACTGCCTGCTTAACAAGAAAGTAAAGAAGGCTCTGGAAGCTGGCCTTGTTCCGATCCTTTGCTGCGGTGAAAGCCTTGAGCAGAGAGAAATGGGCGTTACCATGGACTGGATCAGACTGCAGATCAAGTCCGATCTGGTTGGTGTTACCGCTGATCAGGTTAAAGGCATGGTTATCGCTTATGAGCCTATCTGGGCTATCGGTACCGGCAAGACTGCTACCACCGAACAGGCTGAAGAAGTATGTAAGGGCATCCGTGAATGCATCGCTGAGATGTATGACACCGATACCGCAGAAGCAGTTCGTATCCAGTACGGCGGTTCTGTAAGCGCATCCAACGCTGCTGAGCTGTTTGCACAGCCCAACATCGACGGCGGTCTGGTAGGCGGCGCTTCCCTGAAGGCTGACTTTGGCAAGATCGTTAACTACAAATAAGATTCAGATTTTGTGAATAGTGTTTGAGAAATTCCCTGGCGTTATGGCCGGGGAATTTTTTTGTTAATAAATTGTGAAATCTCTTTACAAATTAAATAAAAAGTTGTTACAATAGCGGTTGGACTTTTTGTATGAACAGTATGGAGAAAAAATAGATGGCAGTAAAAAGAAAACGGAGAAAATCGATCAGAAAACGTAAACAGCAAAGAAATATGATCGTTGGCATGGCGGCATTGGTAGTCATTGCAGGTGCTGCGACAGCGGTCTGGTGGAACCTGCCCAATACAAAGCTGGGAAGATATCTGGATGCGGCATCTGCGCATCTGGAAGCCAATGAATACGAACAGGCTCAGCAGGCATATGAGGCAGTTCTGGAAATAGATGAAACAAATGAGCTTGCATACAGAGGTCTGGCAGATGATTATCTTGCTCAGGATATGCAGGAACAGGCGGAAGCAATTCTGCATGAAGGCTACGAAGTGACCGGTTCAGAAGTGCTTTTGCAAAATTACAGAGCGACGGTATTAAATGACGTGGTGGAAGCGATCAATGCGGGAACTGCAGATTATGCGACGGTAGGCAGATGTCTGGACATTCTGGAAGAAACCCCGGCGGATGAGGATGCGCAGAAACTGTTGCTGACACTGGCTCCCAGGGTATTAAAGACAGAAGAAGACAGCCGGCTGCTTTTGGAAAATGCAGAGGGCAAGACAGAAGGTGCAGCAGAGTATGAGCTGGTGCTTAGCCGCATATTTGCACTGGCACAGACTGACAGCACATCCTTTTTGCCGGTCCTGGAAGCTTATCTGATTCCGGAGGATATCCTGTATGTCAGCATGTCAAACAGAGAACTGTTTGAGACGCTTTTGAAAAAAGCAGCAGAGCTGGGACTGACACAGGCACAGGGACTGCTTGAATGTCTTGAAAAACAGGCGCAGATCAGTGAATTTTTTGCACCGATGTTTGCAGATTTTGAGGCGGCAAATTATAAGGCGGCAAAAGACTTTATTGTGACAGAAGAGTTTCTGCAGATCAGGGATGCCTTTATCGAAGGAACTATGGAATACTGGAAATCCAATTCCTATGTATCGGTGACCAAAGAAGCTTTGTGTTTTGAAAAAACGGAAAATGGCTGGCAATTTGAATTTGTGGAAGATGACTCTGTTGCAAAACCTACCGGCACCATCCGTATTCTGGCAGTCACCATGAAGGATCTTGGCGTACAGAGAAGCTGTATTGAGTATGTTCCGGCTTACGATCCTGCAAACTACTATCCTCATACAGAGTATGAAATCGTATACTGGAATACCATGGTAAGCGGAATTGCGACCGATAATACCAATGTTGTATCCAGAATGAATTACCGTTTTGCAGAAAAAATCTTTACAGCCACCGGCATGGAGGCTAATATGATCTATGACTGGGGCGGTAAGAACGAATCCAGAAAAAAAGAATAAGATAAAAATGGAAATGTGATTATTTATAAAGGAGCGTTACATATGAAGGAATTGTTGTCATTGTACTGGGCTTTTTTCAAGATCGGAGGCCTGACCTTTGGAGGCGGTCTGACCATGCTGCCTATGCTTAAGTATGAGCTTGTTGAAAAAAAGGATTGGGTTTCAGAGGAACAGCTTCTGGACTGTTATGCGATCGGACAGTGCACTCCCGGCATTATTGCCGTAAACACTGCTACTTATGTGGGATATCTGAAAAAGGGCGTGATGGGCGGTATTATTTCCACACTTGGCATGGTAAGTCCTTCTTTGGTCATTATTACGTCGATCGCGCTGTTTATGCGCAGCTTTATGGATAATGTCTGGCTGCAGCATGCGCTGATGGGGGTGCGCGGTGTGGTTTGCGCCCTGATGCTCAATACGGTGATCTCTCTGGCGAAAAAGAGTCTTGTCAGCCCTGCCTGCTATGTGATCTGTATCGGTGCTTTTCTATTGGCGCTTCTGACAGGTATGCCTACGGTTATTATCGTGATCATTGCCGGTATCTGCGGTGTGCTGATTCAGAAGATGGGAGGTAAGCTGTAATGATGACTGTATTAATCATGTTCTGGGAATTTTTTAAGATCGGTCTTTTTTCGGTTGGCGGCGGCCCGGCTACCTTGCCCTATCTGATGGACCTGACAGAGAAATTTGACTGGTTTACCATGAAGGAACTGACGGATATGATCGCGATCAGCGAATCCACCCCCGGTCCTCTTGGCGTAAATATGGCAACCTATGCGGGATTTACCACGCTTGGAATTTTTGGCGGTCTGGTGTCCACCATTGGTCTGATCGTACCCAGTATTATTGTTATTATTTTAGTTGCCAAATTTCTGGCCAATTTCAGTAAAAATAAATATGTGAAGGCTGTGTTCTGGGGACTGCGTCCCGCGGTGACGGCTCTGATCGCAGTGGCAGTGCTTCAGGTGTGGAAAGCATCCTTGTTTACGGTGGAAGGAAGTTCTTATATTCCTGAATGGGGACCTATTATTCTGGGTGTCGCAGCGTTTGGTCTGATGCAGATTCCAAAGCTCAAAAAAGGTCATCCGGTATGGTGGCTTTTAGCGGCAGCGGCAGTGGGTATGCTGCTTCGTTTTTAAGAAACCGGAGGAAATATGAAGCGTTGTATCATCATCGGTGCGGGCGATCTGAATGTTTCTCAGATTCCTGTGCAGGAAGAAGATTTTGTGATCGCGGCAGACGGCGGCTTTTCCTATTGTGAATTGCTGGAAGTAAAGCCGGATCTGATCATCGGGGACTTGGATTCCGTAGGAGAACAGGACGCAGAAAAAATAGCGGCACTTTATCAGCAGGAGCCTGAAAAATTTGTGCTTTTACCGCAGGAAAAGGACGAAACGGATATGCTGGCAGCCATTCATGAGGGGATGCAGCGCGGATACCGGGATTTTCGGATTTACGCAGGACAGGGCGGAAGACTGGAACATACCATTGCCAATATTCAGTGCCTGAAATTTTTAAAAGAAAACGGATGTACAGGGTATCTTTGCGACGGAACCGGCATGATTTTACTTGCAAAGGATGAATGCGTAAGTTTCCGGAAAGAAAATGAAGGATATCTGTCTGTATTCTGTATGGGAGACAGGGCAGAGGGCGTCACAATCCGCGGTATGAAATACGAACTGGAAAATGCAGAACTTACCAACAGCTTTCCAGTTGGGATCAGCAATGAATTTATCGGAGAAGCAGCCCG
This sequence comes from Lachnospiraceae bacterium, assembly GCA_017500935.1. Classification (GTDB taxonomy): domain Bacteria; phylum Bacillota; class Clostridia; order Lachnospirales; family Lachnospiraceae; genus Gallintestinimicrobium. Next base: position 100,688 of record JAFVXW010000046.1, on the reverse strand, counting down.
GATTGAAGTCAGAAAAGGAACACTGCTTTTGATCCTGGCCTGGGCATAACAGAAAGGAAAGGAGAAACGGCTTGTGTTCTCCTTTTTATATTTTTTTAAGAGAATATGGGTTGTTTTTAAAATATGGAATCTTAGAATAAAAGTGATCCGTTGGAGTTTATCCGGAAGTGAGGAAATTTGACATATGAATAATAAAAAGAAGGATTATGTAAAATTTGATAAAGTTTCCAAGATATACCAGATGGGTGAAGTGGAAATCTGCGCGGTGGATGAGATTGATTTTTCCATTGCACAGGGAGAGTTTGTGGTCATTGTAGGTCCCAGCGGTGCCGGTAAGACCACGGTACTCAATATTCTGGGCGGTATGGATACTGCCACAAAAGGACATGTATATGTGGATGGAAGTGACATTGCGGCATATACGCCCAAACAGCTGATCGGTTACCGAAGAGAAGATATCGGTTTTGTATTCCAGTTTTATAATCTGATCCCTAATCTGACAGCACAGGAAAATGTAGAACTGGCATTACAGATTTGCAAAGAACCTCTTGATGCAAGGACTGTGCTTGAAGATGTGGGACTGGGAGAGAGACTTAAGAATTTTCCGGCACAGCTTTCAGGCGGTGAACAGCAGCGTGTTTCCATCGCGAGAGCTTTGGCTAAAAATCCCAAGCTTTTATTATGTGATGAACCGACCGGCGCACTGGATTATCAGACCGGTAAAGCAATTTTAAAGCTTTTGCAGGATACCTGCAGGGAGAAAGGAATGACGGTCATTGTGATCACGCATAATCTGGCAGTGGCGCCGATGGCAGACAGAGTGATCCGTATTAAGAACGGAAAAGTAGCAGATATGCGGATCAATGAAAATCCTACTCCTGTGGAGGAAATCGAATGGTAGGAATCAAAAAGAGGATGCGCAGACGGGCGCTTCAAAAAGATTTCCTGATGGAAATAAAGAAAAGCAAAAACCGTTTTCTCTCTATTCTGGCCATTGTAACGCTTGGCGTGGCGTTTTATACAGGTACATGGGCAACAGCTCCTGATATGCTGGATTCCGGTGATGCATATTTTGATCATAATCAGCTGATGGATATCAGAGTGATGGGCTCCATGGGACTGACCGAATCGGATGTGGAGGTTTTGTCAGAGCTGGATGGAATCCGTAAGGTAGAACCCGGATATATGGCGGATGTATACTGGGCTGGAAGCGACAGTGCAAAGGTATTGCGTGCAGAAGCCATTTTGCCTACCCTAAACAGGCTGACAGCTCTGGAAGGAAGACTTCCGCAGGAAAGCGGGGAAATCTTTCTGGATGTGGAATTTGCCCGGGATAACGGAATCGAAATAGGAGATGTCATAGAGCTTGTAGAGGAAGAAGACTGGAATGTGCAGGCTGAGGAACAGGCTGATGCATCAAAAGAAGAGGAAAACGGGCATGTTCTGAAAAAACATCAGTATACACTGGTTGGTATCGGCAGCAGTCCACTCTATATTTCCTTTGTACGCGGCAATACCAACGTGGGAAACGGTGAGATTGCCGGTAATGTTTATATTCTTCCTCAGGATTTTGATTATGATATTTATACACAGGCATATCTGCAGGTGGAGGGCAGCGAGACACTCAATGCGTTTGACGATGCCTATGATGATCTGGTTGCACGTATGATCGATGCAGTGGAAGGTATTGCGCTGGAGCGCTGTCAGGTTCGTTATGATGAGGTCATGGATGAGGCAAATGCCAAGCTGGACGATGCCAGACAGGAACTTGCGGACGGAAAAAAAGAAGCGGATGAAGAACTGGCAGAAGCCTGGCAGGAAATTTTGGATGCGGAAAAAGAAATTGCAGATGCGGAGGCTGAGATCGCGGATGCATGGATCGAGATTTCAGACAACAAAGAGCTTCTGATGGAAAAAGAGGCAGAAATTGCGGATGCAAAGGCAGAACTTGCCGACGGAGAAAAGGAACTTGCTGACGGTATCGCCGAATTTGAGGAAAATGAAGCCAAATTCAATGAGGAATATCCGGATGCGATAAAGCAGATTCTGGAAGCAGAGGATGCAATATCCAAAGCTGGCGCAGATCTTGGAGTCGGCTGGCTGGAATATGACGAGGGCGAAAGTCAGATACGGCATGCCCAGATAGAAATTGATGAGGGCAGAGTCGGGATCGAGGACGGAAAAAGACAGATGGCGGAGAAATGGGATGAATATTATGCCGCTGAAGCGCTTCTTGCAGCAAAGGAACAGGAACTGCTCGCAGGAGAAAATGCTTTTTCCCAGCAGATGGCAGGAATCGGAAGTCAGATAGGACTTGGAGAATCAGCTGATGCAGATACGGTTCTGGCCAAGCTTCAGGAAATCAAAAATCTGTATGAAATGATGCCTGAAACGCCGGACAATCCACAGTGGCAGCAGCTGCATGCCATTTGGGTTTTGAGCGGACTGGAAAGTAATTATGAATTTTTAAAAGAAACATATGCCGAGCTTTCAGACGGGCGTACACAGCTCAATGCAGCAAAGGAAGAGATGGCAGACGGAAAAATGCAGCTTGATGCGGCGCAGGCCCAACTGAATGCCATGGAGGCACAGCTGGAAGAAGGACAGCGCCAGCTGGATGCACAAAAGCCTGTTTTGGAAGATGCCAGAAGGCAGCTGGAAGAAGGACAGGCAGCTTTTGATGAAAATGCCAAAAAGGTACAGGATGCCCGTAAGGAGCTTGAAGATGCGCAGGCAGCACTGGAAGAAGCACGTCTGGAAATAGAGGATGGCAAGGCCGAATTGGAAGATGCCAGACAGCAGATCGCAGACGGTGAAAAAAAGATTGCTGACGGATGGAAGGAAATTGCAGATGCAGAAGCTGAGATTGCTGATGCGCAAAAAGAACTTGCAGACGGTAAGCAGGAGCTTGCAGACGGTAAAACAGAATACGAAGACGGCAAGAGAGAAGCAGAAGAAGAAATTGCGGATGCCGAACAAAAAATTGCGGATGCACAGAAAGAGATCGAAGAGATTGAAATGGCCGAATGGACGGTAGAAGACCGAAACAGTCTGCCGGAGCATGCAGGTTACAGCGATAATGCACAGCGTATTGCCAATATTGCAAAAGTATTTCCGGCGCTGTTCTTTCTGATCGCAGCTTTGATCTGTCTGACCACTATGACGCGTATGGTGGAAGAGGAACGTACCCAGATCGGTACTTTGCAGGCACTGGGATACAGCAAGGCGGCTATTGCATCCAAGTACATTAAATATGCCGTGTATGCAACGATTGGCGGCAGTGTTCTGGGTATTCTCATCGGAGAAAAGATCATTCCCTATGTTATTATTGATGCCTATGGTATCATGTATGTTCATATGAATGAAATGATGCTTCCGTACCAGATTTCTCACGGACTTGCAGCAACAGGGCTGGCACTTTTAAGTACGGTTGGCGCGACCTGGGCAGCATGCAGCAGATCTCTGGATGCAACACCTGCGGTGCTGATGCGTCCGCCTGCGCCCAAGGAAGGAAAAAGGGTACTTCTGGAATATCTTCCCTTTATCTGGAACAGACTCAGTTTTAGCTGGAAATCTACGATCCGCAATATGATGCGCTATAAAAAACGCGTGTTTATGACGGTATTTGGTATCAGCGGCTGCATGGGTCTGATCATCACCGGATACGGTATTTCCGATTCTATTATGGGAATTGCCACACTGCAGTATGAGCAGCTGCAGCACTATGATGTTATGTTGATCGGTGAAGATGAGTTTTCTGATGAAGAAAAAGACGTACTCCGTACTGCCATGGATGAAAGTGATGATGTGGAGAATTATGCGTCTGTGCTGATGCAGACGCTGACGGTTCTGGACGGCAAAAAAGAGCATACGCTGTATGTGATCGTGCCGGAGGATGTGGAAGGGTTTTCAGAGTTTATGACATTCCGTGACAGAAATACCCATGAAACATGGCTTTTGCAGGATGAGGGCGTGATCGCGGCTGAAAAGATCATGAATCTTTTACATGTCGGGCGTAATGAGTATCTGCCTGTGGAGGATGAGGACGGTCGGCTGTATCAGATTCCGGTAACACAGATCTGTGAAAATTATATGTCTCATTTTCTGTATATGACGCCGGATTGCTATGAGGAAGTCTTTGGCAAAGAACCTGTTTATGATGAATTTATGGTACAGATGCCCAAAATGACGGAAGACAGAATAGAAGAGGTCGGAGAACGACTTTTGGAATACGAAGGTGTTTTATCAGTCAGCTATACCAGAACGGTCATGGGACAGCTGGAACATATGCTGACAGCACTGGATGCAGTCATTTTGGTGCTGATCATTTCGGCAGGACTTTTGGCGTTTGTGGTGCTTTATAATCTGAACAACATCAACATCAATGAACGCAAGAGGGAAATGGCCACCTTAAAAGTGCTGGGCTTTTTTGACCATGAGGTCAGTGCCTATGTATACCGTGAAAATATATTGCTGACGCTGATCGGCGTCGTGGCAGGATTTTTGATGGGAAAGATCATGCATCGGTTCATCATCGTAACGGTAGAAGTTGATATGTGTATGTTCGGAAGAAACATTGATCCGCCCAGCTATCTGATCGCGGCAGGCTTTACGGTGCTGTTCTCCCTGATCGTTAACGGCGTTATGCACTTTAAACTGAAAAAGATCGATATGGTGGAATCTTTAAAGAGCGTAGAGTAAACACAAAAAAAGAATCGCAGTCTGCGATTCTTTTTTGTGTGTTTGCTGTGAAGTTTTTTTATGCTTATATATAGCTTTTGTCAACAGTAATAACGGAAAAATAACTGGGATCCAGTTTGTGGATCTGTTCGCCCAGATGACTTATGATCTGATCATCGCGTAAATGGAATCCGAAAGGTACACAGACATCAAAGATCACATTGGTGTGTGTGGGTCCTTTTACCATACGGAAATCATGCAGGGTTGCCTGAGGAGACATACGGTGTACAATAGCTGTGATCTGTTCCCGGAGTGCCTGAGTCTGGTCATCATCACAGACAATAGGATCCATATGGATCACGGCATCACATTTGAGTTCTTTCTGCAAAGTACGTTCCACATTGTCGATCATGTCATGCAGTGCAAGAATGTCGCCGGAAGCGGAAACCTCTGCATGTAAGGAAATCATGGTCCGTCCGGGTCCGTAATTGTGCACAACAAGATCATGGATGCCAAGAACCTGCGGATCGGAAAGGACGATGGTTTCGATGCGTTCTACAAATTCTGCTTCCGGCGGCTGGCCAAGCAGGGGATTTATGGTTTCCATGGCAGCGCTGATACCTGCGCGGCCGATCATAAGGCCGACTGCCAGACCGCACCAGCCGTCGATGGAAATACCTGCAAAATGCTGTACCAAAGTGGCGATCAGTACCACTGCGGTTGCGGCGCAGTCGCTGATACAGTCGGAGGCGGTTGCCTGCATGGCGCCGCTGCTGATACGGGTACCGAAGTCTTTATTGTACAGATACATATAAAATTTGACTGCGATGGAAGCGATCAGAATACATAATACCAGCGGATCGAAGGTCAGCTCTGATGGATGCAGGATTTTGTCAAAAGAAGTTTTTAACAGCTCAAAGGCCATTAACAGGATGATCGCGGAAACGCCAAGACCCGAAAAGTATTCAAGACGTCCGTGACCGAAGGGATGGTTGGGATCAGGGTCCTTTCCGCTTAGCTGAAAGCCGATCAGTGTGATGACAGAAGAGCCGGCATCTGACAGGTTGTTGAAGGCATCTGCGGTGATGGCAATGGAATTGCCGATCAGTCCGGCAAGAAATTTGCCCGCAAACAAAAACAGATTCAGAATGATACCGGCGATGCCGCAGAGCTTGCCGTATGCCTGGCGCACGGCAGGAGACTGCGTGTCCTCATAATTTTTAATGAAGCGTTTTGCAAAAAAAGAGATCATAAAGATACCCTCCTGTGACAAAGTTTTCCTATGATTGTACCATTTTCTGTCAAAAAAGCAAGACAGACATATGTATCTTCAAAAATACAATATATGGGCATTTTTGCGGGAAAATGAGCAAAATCTATGTTGCGCGGCAATTTAAAAACGTGTATAATTTTTCGTGGACGGTGAAAGCCGTATACAGATGGAAACTGCGGAGAATGCCTGCAGAACAGGAATTTTCCGATTATACAAAATGAATTCATGAAGGAGAAAAAACATGAGCAAAAAACCTGTTGTTTTGATGATCTTAGACGGTTATGGTCTGAATGAAAAAACAGAGCACAATGCGGTTTATGAGGCAAAGACACCCGTTATGTGCGATCTGATGAACAAATATCCTTTTGTAAAGGGCAATGCAAGCGGTATGGCAGTTGGTCTTCCCGAAGGACAGATGGGCAACTCTGAAGTTGGTCACTTAAATATGGGCGCAGGCCGCATTGTATATCAGGAGCTGACCAGAATCACCAAGGAAATCCAGGACGGCACTTTCTTTGAAAATCCTGCCCTTTTAAAGGCAGTTGAGAACTGCAAAAAGAACGATTCCGCACTGCATATGTTCGGTCTGGTTTCCGACGGCGGCGTACACAGCCACAATACCCATATTTACGGTATTCTGGAACTGGCTAAGAGAAACAATCTGGACAAGGTATACGTACACTGCTTCTTAGACGGCCGTGACACTCCCCCTGCATCCGGTAAGGGTTATGTGGAAGAGCTGGAAGCTAAGATGCAGGAAATCGGCTCCGGTAAGGTTGCATCCGTGATGGGCCGTTACTATGCAATGGACAGAGACAACAACTACGACAGAGTAGAGAAGGCATACGCAGCACTGACCAAGGGCGAAGGTCTTACCGCAGTCAGCGGTCCTGCAGGCATTCAGGAATCCTATGACAGAGAAGAAACTGACGAATTTGTAAAACCCACCGTTGTAGTAGAAAACGGCGCTCCCGTTGCTACCATTAAGGATGGCGATTCCGTAGTATTCTTCAACTTCCGTCCTGACCGTGCAAGAGAAATCACCCGCGCATTCTGCGACAATGATTTTGCAGGCTTTGACAGAGAAAAGAGACTGGATCTGGTATATGTTTGCTTCTCCGATTACGATCCTACCATTCCCAACAAGGAAGTTGCATTCCACAAGATCGCAGTTACCAATACCTTTGGCGAATGGCTGGCTGCTAACGGCTTAAAGCAGGCCCGTATCGCTGAAACCGAAAAGTATGCACATGTAACCTTCTTCTTCAACGGCGGCGTGGAAGCTCCCAATGAAGGCGAAGACAGAATCCTGGTTAACTCCCCTAAGGATGTTGCTACCTACGATTTAAAGCCTGAAATGAGCGCATACGAAGTATGCGATAAGCTCACCGAAGCGATCAAGTCTGAAAATTACGATGTGATCATCATCAACTTTGCAAACCCTGATATGGTTGGTCATACCGGTGTGGAAGAAGCTGCAGTGAAGGCTGTGGAAGCAGTTGATGAATGTGTAGGCAAGGCTGTGGAAGCGCTGAAGGAAGTTGGCGGCGTTATGTTTATCTGTGCTGACCACGGCAACGCAGAACAGCTGATGGACTATGAGACCGGCGCACCTTTCACCGCTCATACCACCAATCCCGTTCCTTTCATTCTGGTTAACTACGATGAGAACTACACTTTAAGAGAAGGCGGATGCCTGGCAGATATCGTTCCCACCCTGATCCAGATCATGGGCAAAGAACAGCCTGTTGAAATGACCGGCAAATCTCTGCTGATCGAAAAATAATAAAAAACAGAAAAAATTCTTAAGCTTTTTGGAAGCCGGTTGACAGCAGCCGGCTTCTTTTTTAATATGAGTGTATGAATATGATTAGTACACTTAATACATTGCGGCGTCCGTACGGCAGCCCGCTGCCGCACGATACCTGTTTTGTGAGAAAGGAGCGCCATGATCATACTGGATTATCGGGATACAAGACCCCTGTATGAGCAGATCGTGGATAAGTTTCAGACATTGATCTTAAAGGGGGTATTGGAACCCAATACCAAAATGCCTTCTGTCAGAAATCTGGCGGTGGAGCTGTCCATCAACCCCAATACCATACAGAGGGCGTACAGCGAGCTGGAACGGACCGGATTTATCTATACGGTCAAAGGAAGAGGAAATTTTGTGGCTTATGATGACAGTCTGCGCAGGGTACGCCGGGAGGAGATACTGGCACGACTGGATATATTGGCAAAAGAGGCGGCAGAGTTTGGCATTACCAAAAAAGAACTGATTGACAGGCTGGCAGGGGAGGAAAACACACATGATTGAAGCAAAAAACCTGACGAAATCCTTTGATGGCATCAATGCGGCCAGAGGGATCAGCATGACGATAAAGGAAAACAGTGTATTTGGACTGATCGGCACCAACGGTGCGGGAAAAAGTACCGTGCTGCGTATGATGGCCGGTGTCTTAAAGCCCGATGACGGTATTGTGCTGGTGGATAATCTGCCGGTTTATGACAACATGCATGCCAAGGCAAGGCTGTTTTTTATCGCAGATGAGCCCTATTTCTTTTTAAATGCCACGCCAAAGGACATGCAGAAGTATTACAGCAGTGTTTACAGAGAGTTTGACAGGGAGCGGTATTACCTGTATTTAAGCCGTTTTGGACTGGAGAGCAGACGGCGGATCTCCACATTTTCAAAAGGCATGAAAAAGCAGCTGGCGATCATTGCCGGTATTTGCTCCAACACCAGATATCTTTTGTGCGATGAAACCTTTGACGGTCTTGATCCGGTGATGCGCCAGAGCGTGAAGAGTATTTTTGCACAGGAGATGGAGGAGCGTGCCTTTACGCCTATCATTGCCTCCCATAACCTGCGGGAGCTGGAGGATATCTGTGACCATGTGGGACTTCTGCATCAGGGCGGCGTCCTTTTATCAAAAGATCTGGAAGAGATGAAGTTAAATATCCAGAAGGTGCAGTGTGTCATTTCGGATAAAGCCCAGGAGGCAAATGTTTTGGCAAGTCTGGATGTGGTCAGATGTGACAGAAGAGGTTCTCTTATGACACTGACGGTAAGAGGAACCAGAGAAGAGACGATCGCGGTGTTTGCGGCGGCAGACTGTCTGTTTTATGAAGTGCTGCCTTTATCTTTGGAGGAAATTTTTATCAGCGAAACGGAGGTACACGGCTATGACATCAAAAAAATTGTACTTGGCTAAATGGCTGGAAAACTGTAAGCGCAGAAGCTGGACCTTTCTTTTGTGTTTTGTGATGGCCTTTTTATTTCTGCCGGTGACAGCTGCGATCAATCTGACCAGAAACTACAGCAGCATTCAGGAAGAAATCGCAAACGGTATGTCTGCAGCAGATATTATGATCTGGGAGCAAAACCAGAAGAATCTGTTTTTACATATGTGCGGATTTTCGGAAGAAGTTCTGGTTTTGAGCTGCATTTTTGCGGTGCTGTTTGCAGTACAGGGATTTTCCTGGCTCTACAGCAGAAAAAAGACGGATCTTTATATGAGCGTTCCCGTATCCAACGGAAAGCGTTATCTGATGATCATGGGAAACGGAATCATCGTGTTTGGAACGGCGTATCTGCTGGCAGAAATATGCTGTATTCTGGTGGGAGCCGGATTTGGCGTGGTAACCTTTGGAAGCATACTGCAGCTTATTCTTGCGTGGGTCGTGAATATGCTGATGTTTACAGCAATTTATCAGGTGGCCCTGCTGGCAGTGGTGCTGACAGGAAACGTACTGACAGCGCTGCTTGGCTGTACGGTATTTTTTTCCTATGAACCGCTGATGCGTCTGCTGGTCAATCAGCTCAAATCCAATTATTTTATGACTTTCTGCAGTGCGGAAAGTGAAAGGATGATGCAGCGGCCTTATCTGACTCCGCTGGCCAATGCGGCAGAGTTTATCAGCAATACAGGCTACAGTAACGGTAATCTTTACGGCAGTCCCTATGGAGAAAATCTGTCCGTTTATGCAGGAGTAGGAATTCAGATTCTGATCATGGCTGCGATGGCAGGTGTCTGGGGGCTTTGCGCCTATATTCTGTATCGCAGAAGAAAAACAGAAAGTTATGGTTATGCCATTGCTTTTAAAGGGGCCAAAGGGTGGATCCGTTTTGCACTTACGGTACCTTTTTCCATTGCATTAGGCATGCTTGTCAGCATCTGGGCAGGCGATTCTATGCTGTTTTTGTGGGCAGGTGCCCTTGCCGGTCTTGTGTTTGGACATGCGGTGATACAGCTGATCTATGAGCGTGATCTGCGCGCAATTTTTAAAAAGGTATTTTCACTGGCACTTTCAGGTGTTTTGTCAGCAGCGGTACTGGCGGTATTTTGTTATGATCTGACAGGATATGATCATTATGTTCCGGAAACAGACCGGATAAAAGCGGTGGCTGTTACGATTCAGCATGATTACAGCGGCGTGAGCCGTTATTACCGGGAACCCTTTGACGGTTCCAGAATGGATCTGTCTAATCTTCTTTTGCAGGAGATGAATTCCGGTGATCCTGATACCATACAGGCGGTGGCGGATATGGCGCAGGATTATGTGGAAAATATAAAGACACAGGGGGAAGACTACGGAAGATACTATGAAGAAGGTACGGATTTTCATACCTGGATCGTCCGTTACAAGCTGCATAACGGACGCGAAGTATACCGGAAATTTTACAGCGATGCCATGCAGATGACAGAGCAGATCAATACAGTGATGCGGGATGAGGCTTATCAGAAGATGCGGTGTCAGCTTTTGGGTGAGAGTTTTGCAGATGCCTTGAATCAGATGAAGATCATATACAATAACGGTATTTCCGAGTATCTGTATACGATGGACAAGGATGTTTTGTATCAGGCATTTGCGGAAGAAATGCGGGATTATGATTATACACTGATCTCCACACAGCTTCCCAAAGGTGTTTTAAGCTTTTCCATCCCGAATCCTTTAAAATCCGGCAGCAACCTGTGTTATTGGGAATATCCGGTGTATGAAAGTTTTGAAAAGACAATTGATCTGATCGCACAAAACGGGATTCCTGTCTGGGAAAAACATGCACTTTCGGCGGAGGATATTGAGAGTATTTCTGTGGATTACTATTATTATGAGAAGAAAGAGGACAATGCCCTGCAGCTGGTTGATGAAAAAGTAACGACAGTGGCAGAACAGAGTATTATCGTAACCGTTTCGGAACCGGATGAGATTGCGGCCATGCTGGAGGCATTGTATCCTCAGGATCTGGTGGAGGTGACAGATTCCACGATTCACCGCTATGATGATTTTTTGGAGGCAGTGGATATTCAGGTTCATCTGTCGGCATCCGGCAAACAAAAAAGACTGGATCTGCCGCATATGAATCTGCTGAAAGAAAAAGTGCCGGATTTTTTGATCGAACGGTTAAAAAATGCTGCCAAAACAGAATGAAAATATGGTAAGATACATATACTGAAAGAGGAAAAAAGTGGGAGTGTGACAATGCTTCCGCTTTTTTAACTCGTAAAATAGTTTTTACAGTGCGGCGGTGTCTGGTTTGACAAAACAGCCGGAAAGCGAGGAATGTTTATGAAGACAAGCTTAAAGATACTCAAAGTTCATGCGCGGGAAATTCTGGATTCCAGAGGAAATCCTACTCTGGAGGCAGAAGTGACGGTTAAGCACGATCTGACGGGAGAAATGGTATGCGGCCGTGCCAGTGTGCCTTCCGGAGCATCTACAGGACAGTTTGAAGCGGTGGAGCTTCGTGACGGAGAAGTGCGCTATTTTGGGCTGGGCGTGCGCAAGGCAGTTCATAACGTCAATAAAAAGCTGGCAGATGTGCTTGTGGGACAGGATGCGCTCTGTCAGCGCCGGATCGATGATCTGATCTTACAGTGTGACGGTACGCAGAATAAGGAAAATCTGGGGGCAAATGCATGCCTGGCAGTTTCCATGGCTGTGGCAAAGGCGGCTGCGGCAGCGCTGCACCTGCCTTTATATCAGTATCTGGGCGGTGTTCACACCGTGGAAATGCCTATTCCCATGATGAATATTTTAAACGGCGGCAAACATGCGGACAACACTGTGGATCTGCAGGAATTTATGATCGCCCCCATGGAAGCGGAAAGCTTTGCAGAGGGGCTGCGTCAGTGTGCGGAAGTTTATCATAACTTAAAAGGCATCTGCAGGGAAAGGGGGCTGTCTACGGCGGTTGGTGATGAAGGCGGTTTTGCACCGGATCTTCCTGATGCGCAGAGTGTCCTTTCCCTGATCGTGGAAGCAGTGGAAAAAAGCGGTTACAGACCCGGCGTGGATTTTAAGATTGCCATCGATGCCGCGGCAAGTGAGTTGTACGACAAAGATACAAAACGGTATTATTTCCCGGGTGAAAGCAAGATGAAAGGGGAGGATGTATACCGTACAACCGATGAAATGATCGAATATTTTGCACAGCTGGCAGAGCAGTTTCCGCTGTATTCTCTGGAGGACGGTCTGGACGAGGAGGACTGGGACGGCTGGCAGCGCCTGACAAAGCGTCTGGGCAGCAGATTACAGTTAGTCGGTGACGATCTGTTTGTGACCAATGTAAAAAGGCTGGATGCGGGCATCAAACTGCATGCCGGAAATGCGATTTTAGTCAAGGTAAATCAGATCGGTACGCTGACGGAAAGCTTTGCAGCGATCCGTCTGGCAAAGGAAAGCGGTTTTGCAACGGTCATTTCCCATCGTTCCGGAGAAACAGACGAGTCCATTATTGCGGATATCGCGGTGGCAGTCAATGCAGGACAGATCAAAACAGGCGCACCCTGCCGTATGGACAGAGTGGCAAAATACAATCAGCTTCTGCGTATCGAAGAGGAGCTTTACGGTCATACACAAGATTGAGTTTTCCGCCAAACTCTGCTAAAATAGGTTAAGATCACAGCTGCCTGGCAGAGGAGGGGATTATGACAAGAAAAGAACTGGCAAAACAGGCATTTGAAGAATGCTGCAGCGAAAAGACAACGGTGCGGCACGGTATCAGGCGAAAAGTGCCTTTTTGGAATGCAGAATCCACAATGTTTATGTATGTTCCAGCTTTTCATTTTACGGCGGTCAGAGACTGTACGCGTTATCGTTATACGGCCGTGGATGAAAACGGTGATAAACATGTTTTTGAAGCAAAAGATTGCTGTGAACTGCTCACACCGATCTGGAGAGATCTGCCGGAAGGTGTTGTGCAGCTGACAGTGACAGCATTAAGGCCGGACGGAAGTGAATATGCGCTGGTGGGAGCCAGAACCTTTTTTAAACTGGCAAGCTTTCCGGAGGAAACACCGCCGGCAGTATGTTCTTATTCCGAATGTGCGGTAAAAGCTTATCAGTATGCGATGTCGCAGGGATTTATCCGGCATTGGCTGCAGTATGGGACTCCTGATCCTGCCTATGATCTGAATATTTATCCGAGTAAGATGATCAGTGCGCTTGTGGAAGCAATGCTTTCCTATGCACGGCTTTGCCCGCAGGAGGCTCAAAAAGCGCTGAAGGTGTCAGAGAATGCCGCGAAATATCTTATGGATATCACGCCGCGCGGCGATGCAGCACTGGCCAATCTGCCGCCGACCTATTATCTGGATTTTTGCCCGGACCCGGATGCATACGAGATCAGAACACCCAACTGGAATGCGGCCGAGGAACGTGTCGATACCATGATGATGATCTATCCGGTGCGTGTGGGCAGAATTTATCTGCAGCTGGAAAAAGCAACGGGAAATCAGGTTTATTTTGAGGAAGCAGTCAAGATCGGTCAGTATTATCTGGATACCGCGGAGGAAAACGGCAGCTGGTATCTGGTGCGTTCCTGCAAAACCGGAGAACCGCTTACGGATAATTATGTTTCACCGCTTGACGGCGTTGTGCCGTTTTTGATGGAGCTTTATCAGCGCACCGGTGAAGAACGCTGGAAATGTGCGGCAGACCGTGCGATCGGATATGTGATGAAGACACAGCTTGCAACCTATAACTGGGAGGGGCAGTTTGAGGATACCCCCGTGTCTGCCGATTACGTAAATCTGACACATTTCGGGGCAGTTTTGCTGGCAAGATATTTTGCACAGTTTCATGCGGATGACGCAGAATGTATGGAGCAGGCAAAAGAGCTGATGCGCTTTGCGGAGGACCAGTTTGTCATCTGGAAGCGTCCCTATCCCTGGACGCATGCGGCACCGGAAAATCAGCCCCGCTATGACACTTCCCTGTGGCATACCCCCTGTGCGCTGGAGCAATACGGCTGGTATGTGCCCATTGACGATTCTGCAAGTACGATCGCGGAAGGCTTTTTGGATCTGTATAAGGCCGGATGCGGAAGCCTCTGGCTGGCAAAGGCCAGAGCACTGGCAGATCAGCTGACGCGCATGCAGCATGAGGACGGCAAGATTCCCACTCATTGGATGCATACGGAAGATGCAGAGAGAAATTTCTGGTTCAACTGTATGTTTGGAAGCTGCCGGGCTTTGGAAAAACTGGCTGCTTATCAGGAAACGGAGCTTTAAAAGCAGCAAAACACAAAGGAGACCAATAGAATGAAATTTCAGAATATACCCTATGAAAGACTGGATTTTGAAGCAGTGTGTTCCGGTCTGAAAGAGATCACGGAAAGAGCAAAGAATGCAGAAAACGGCGAGGCACTCTGGGCGGTCCATCAGGAATATTATGAGCTTTTTAAAAAAGCAGCAGATACCATGACGCTGGCGGCGATTCGTCATGACTGCAATACGGCAGACGAATTTTACAATGCGGAAAAAGACTATTATGATGAAGTAGGTCCTGAGTTTGAAAACCTGCTGAATCATTACCGTATGGCCCTGTATCATTCCCCGCACCGTGCATACATGGAAGAAAAGATAGGCAAAGCAGCCTTTGTTTCCATGGAAAATGCCATCAAAAGCATGGATGAAAAGATCATCGGTCTGATGCAGGAGCAGAATGTGCTGACCACAGAATATGCAAAGCTCATCGCTTCTGCAAAGATTGCATTTGACGGGGAGGAAAGAAATCTGTCCCAGATGCGGCCGTTTTTGACAAGCTGTGACCGCGAGGTAAGAAAAGAGGCCTGGAAAGCCTACAGTGCATGGTTTTGTTCCAAAGCAGAGAAGCTGGATGAGCTTTTTGACAAGCTGGTGGCAAACCGCACACAGCAGGCAAAGGAAATGGGACATGAAAACTATATTCCTCTTGGCTATTACAGAATGAACCGCAACAGCTACAGCAGTAAGGATGTGGCCAACTTCCGCAGGCAGGTCAAAGAAGTGTGGGTTCCGCTGGCTGAAAAGGTGCATGAAAGAAGAAGACAGCGTCTGGGGCTTGAAAAGCTTTCTTACATTGACAATGATATGTATTTTGTAAACGGCAATCCTGCACCCACAGGAACCCCCGAAGAAATCTTAAAGACCGGTCAGATGCTTTACAGTGAGCTTTCGCAGGAAACCAGAGAGTTTATGGATTTTATGATGGAAAATGAACTCTTTGATGTCTTTGGCAGAAAGAACAAACGGCAGGGCGGTTACATGACCTATCTTTTTAATTATGGTTCTCCCTTTATTTTTGCCAATTTTAACGGTACGGCGGGTGATGTGGATGTGATCACGCATGAGTGCGGGCATGCATTTCAGGGATATCTGTCCGGCAAAGATCCCATCATGGAACATGCAGAAGTGACCATGGAAACAGCAGAAGTGCACTCCATGTCCATGGAATTTTTCACAGATCCCTGGATGAAGCATTTCTTTGGCGACAGAAGTGATGATTTTCTTTCTATGCAGCTTGAGGATGCCATCTGCTTTATCCCTTACGGAACGATGGTGGATGAATTCCAGCATATCATCTATGAAAATCCGCAGCTGACGCCGCAGGAAAGAAGACAGGTCTGGACTGATCTGGAAAAGGTTTACAAGCCGCATCTGGATTACGAAAATGATCCGTTTTTCTCAAAGGGCGGTTTCTGGCAGAAGCAGGCCCATATTTACGATATGCCTTTTTATTACATCGACTATGTGCTGGCGCAGACCTGCGCGTTCCAGTATAAGGCATGGATGGATGAAAATTATAAAGAGGCGTGGGAAAGTTATCTGGAATTTTGCAGACAGGGCGGCTTTTTCACAGAGCTGATCAAAAAAGCCGGTTTGAAAAATCCCTTTGAAGACGGATATTTTGAAGAGTTGGTACAAAAACTGGAAAAGATGCTTGAAATGGCGTAAAGTCTGTGATAAAATAACTTTTGTTTAACGCTAGGAGGTGTTGAAATGGAAGTTGTAAGAATTATCCTGACTATCATTTTTATTTTGGTTTGTATCGCTTTAACGGCTTTAGTATTACTGCAGGAAGGTAAATCTGCCGGACTTGGTTCCATCGCAGGTGCTGCAGAGACCTATTGGGGCAAAAATAAGGGACGTTCTATGGAAGGTATGCTGGTGAAGATCACCAAGTATCTTGCAATCGCGTTTCTTGTGATCGCAGTGGTTCTGAACTTTACCAGAATCTGGGGATAAGAAGAATTTACGAAAGCACTCCGTTAAATAGCGGAGTGTTTTTTTTGCACGAAAGCAATGAGCCGTGCGCTTCTGCAAGCAGGAACGCGATGCGGATATTCATATACAGCATAGCGTTCCTGCTTGCAGAAGCATAGGGCGAAGCCCGTGAACGAGCGGGATTTGCCCGCGAGTGGTGCGCGGCGGACAAGCGCACTCGCGCGCGCTGCAGGCGGACAGCGGCTATGAATGTGATCATGCATGCAAAATAAAGAGCTTTCCGGATTTGAGTGCTGAAAATTCAAATTTATTAAGCTGGAAGCATGCAAAAACAGAAAAAGTAAGAAATTGCCTGCCAAGCAGCTTTAAAAGGCAGGCAAGGAAACCAAATAGGAGATTTATGGAAGATTTATTTTTTCAGAGAAAGAAAAAAATAGAGCAGCTGATCAATGACCCGCGCTATGTTCCCATGAAGGAAAAAGAACTGGCGATCTTGATGCAGGTCAAGCCTGAGGACCGCGAGGAATTAAAGCGTGTGCTCAATGCGCTTTTGGCAGAAGGAAAGGTTTCCCTGACCAAGCGCGGCCGTTATGTAAAGCCTGAAGAAAAGACGCTGACAGGTACTTTTACGGCACATGCAAAAGGCTTTGGCTTTGTGACGGTGGATGGGATGGAGGAGGATTTTTTTATCCCGGAGAACAGGGTGCATGATGCGTTTCACGGCGATACCGTTAAGATCGCAGTGTTAAGCGGCAGGCACGGCCAGCGCGAGGAAGCTGAGATTGTAGAGATTGTTGCCCGCGGCATGACACAGATTGTGGGAACCTTTGATCCGGCGAAGAATTTTGGCTTTGTGGTGCCGGACAACCCTAAGATCCCCTGCGATATTTTTGTGCCCAAAGAGCGCAGTAAGGGGGCGGTGGAAGGTTCCAAGGTCGTGGTGGAGATCACGGATTACGGACGGGAAAACCGCAATCTGGAAGGTAAGGTTGTGGAAATCCTGGGGCACATCAATGACCCCGGTGTGGATATTCTTTCTATAATAAGAAGTTTTGATCTGCCGGAAGGATTTTCGGAAAAAGTGCTCAATCAGGCAGAACGTGTCGTGCACGATGTGACGGAAGCTGACTGTGCGGGACGAAAAGACCTGCGTGATGTGGTGATGGTGACCATTGACGGTGAGGATGCCAAGGATCTGGATGATGCGGTGAGTGTAAGCTTTGACAAAGAGCTGTATCATCTGGGCGTGCACATTGCGGATGTGACCAATTATGTACAGGAAAATTCTGCCCTGGACTGGGAAGCGAAGCAGCGCGGTACCAGTGTGTATCTGACAGACAGAGTCATCCCGATGCTGCCCCATACGCTTTCCAACGGAATCTGCTCTTTGAATGCAGGGGTGGACAGGCTGGCACTTTCCTGTCTGATGGATATTGACAAAAACGGAAATGTGGTTAATTATGAGATAGCAGAGTCTGTGATCAGAGTGGACAGACGCATGAGCTACACGGCAGTCAGAGCGATCTTGGAAGACCATGATGAGGCTTTGTGTCAGGAATATGAAGATCTGGTGCCGATGTTTGAACTGATGGGAGAACTGTCAGCACTTTTGCGCGCAAAGCGCAAGGAACGCGGTGCGGTGGATTTTGATTTCCCGGAAAGTAAGATCACTTTGGACCGGGAAGGTAATCCTTTGTCCATAGCGCCTTATGAACGCAATACGGCCACCAAGCTGATCGAAGATTTTATGCTGGCGGCCAATGAGACGGTGGCACAGCATTTTTACTGGCTGGAACTGCCCTTTGTATACCGTACGCACGATGATCCCGATCCTGAAAAGATGGAAAAGCTGGGACTGTTTTTGCACAATTTCGGATATCATCTGAAAATGGGAAGAGGAAGCTCCAATATGAGCAGTACCAGAGCCAACAGAAGCAGCGCCAAGGCCGGATATGAGATACACCCCAAGCAGCTGCAGAAGCTTTTGGAGCAGGTGGACGGCACACCCGAAGAAAATATGATCGCGCGTCTGACGCTTCGCAGCATGAAAAGAGCTGCCTATACCACAGAATGCAGCGGACATTTCGGACTGGCAGCCCCTTATTACTGTCATTTTACATCTCCGATCCGCCGTTATCCCGATCTGCAGATCCATCGCATTATCAAAGAGTTTTTAAGAGGCCGCATGAACGGCGACAGAATGGAGCATTATCGTGCCATTTTGCCGGAAGTTGCCAAGCATTCCTCTTTGATGGAGCGGCGTGCGGATGATGCAGAACGTGAGACGGACAAGCTCAAAAAAGTCCAGTATATGGAACAGCATGTGGGCGAGATCTTTGAAGGGGTTATTTCCGGTGTGACAAACTGGGGATTTTTTGTGGAGCTGCCCAATACGGTGGAAGGACTTGTGCATGTCAACAACTTAAAGGGTGACTATTTTTATTTTGACGAGAATAAATATGAACTGGTGGGACAGATGACTTCCAGAAGCTATAAACTGGGGCAGAAGGTGACCGTGAAGGTGGATTTTGCGGACCGTTTTGCAAAGACCATCGATTTTGTACTGCCGGAGGAATGGGAATATGGCGAAAGAGACACACAAACTGATAGCGAACAATAAAAAAGTGTTCCACGACTATTTCGTGGAGGAAACCTATGAAGCCGGTCTTGTGCTGCACGGCACAGAGGTTAAGAGCCTCCGTATGGGAAAATGCAGCATCAAGGAAGCCTTTGTGCAGGTGGAAAAGGGTGAGATATTTGTGGTGGGCATGCATGTGAGCCCTTATGAAAAAGGCAACATTTTCAATAAAGACCCGCTTCGTACCAGAAAGCTTCTGATGCACAAGGCAGAGATCAACAAGCTCTTTGGCAAATGCAAGGAAAAGGGCTATACTCTGATGCCGCTGCAGGTGTATTTTAAGGACGGACGTGCCAAGATGGAGATTGGTCTTTGTAAGGGTAAAAAGCTCTATGATAAGCGTGACGATATCGCCAAAAAGGATATGCGCCGCGAAACAGAGCGTGATTTTAAGGTGAAAAATCTGTATTGATGACGAAAACGCCGATGCCGGAAGGAGTCGGCGTTTTGTTGTATGTTGAAAAGCAGGCTGATTTATGATAAAATATTCTGTAAGTCTCTGCCCTTTTGAAGGCAGGAAGGAGGCAAAACGTTGAAAGCATTACAAACGTTACTGGAAAAATTAGACTATACCTGTATCAGAGGCAGCCTGGATTGCCAGGTGGCTTCTGTGGAATACGATTCCCGCAAGGAAAGCATGGAAGGCGGATTGTTTATCTGCATCACCGGTGCTGTGTTTGACGGACACAAGTACGCTGCTGATGTGGTCCAAAAAGGTGCAAAGGTTCTGGTGGTTTCCAAAGATGTGGAACTGCCTGAGGAGGCCGATGTGACGGTGATCCTTGTGGAAAACACCCGTTATGCGATGGCGCATATTTCTGCCGCGTGGTTTGGCCATCCGGCACAGAAGCTGACCACCATCGGCATTACCGGCACCAAAGGAAAGACAACCACCGCTTATCTGGTAAAATCCATTCTGGAAAATGTCGGCAAAAAAGTGGGACTTGTGGGAACGATCGAGACAATCATCGCAGACACTGTGATTCCGGCAGTCAACACCACACCTGAATCTTATATTCTGCAGGAAACCTTTGCCAAAATGGTGGATGCTGGACTGGATACCGTGGTGATGGAGGTTTCCTCCCAGGCGCTGATGCAGCACAGAACCCAGGGATTTGTGTTCGATTTTGGCATTTTTACCAATCTGGAACCCGACCATATCGGCCCTAATGAGCACGGCAGTTTTGAAGAATACATGGCCTGCAAGGGACTTTTGTTCAAACAGTGCAAAGTGGGTATTGTAAACGGGGATGACGCACACTGGCAGCAGGTGACGGACGGACACAGCTGTACACTGGAAACCTACGGATTGAAAGACGGCAATGATCTGTGTGCCCAAAATCCTGTATTTACCAATGAAAAAGGACAGCTCGGTATGAAATTTGATGTCAGCGGACTGCTTGATTTTAAAGCCCATGTGGCACTGCCCGGCAGATTTTCCGTATACAACGCGATGACAGCCATCGCCATCTGCAGACATTTCGGTGCCGGCACAGAAGATATCAACAAAGCGCTGCTGGCTGCCAGGGTAAAGGGGCGTATCGAAATGGTGAAGGTTTCCAATGACTTTACTTTGATGATCGATTATGCTCACAATGCAATGGCACTGGAATCTTTGCTGTCTACCTTAAAGGAATATCCGCACGGCCGTCTGGTGTGCCTGTTTGGCTGCGGCGGCAACCGTTCCAGAGACAGACGCTTTGAGATGGGAGAGGTTTCCGGCAGAATGGCTGATTTTACCATTATTACCTCAGACAATCCCCGTTTTGAAGAACCGGCAGCGATCATGGATGATATTGTGACCGGTATCAGCAAAACCGACGGACACTACATCCGGATCGAAGACAGAAAAGAAGCCATTGCCTATGCCATTGACAACGGACAGCCCGGTGACATCATTGTGCTTGCCGGAAAAGGCCACGAGGATTATCAGGAGATCAAAGGTGTCAAATACCACATGGATGAACGCGAGCTGATCGCGGACATTCTGCAGGAGAGAGGCGTTTCTTTTGAGTAAATACGCAAATGTGATCGTGGATATTTCCCATGAAAAAGTGGACCGGCCCTTTGGTTACCGTGTGCCGGACGCTTTGCAGGATGTGCTGCAGCCCGGAATGCGGGTGCAGATCCCCTTTGGAACAGGAAATACCCTGCGCACCGGTTATGTGACAGAGCTGACTGATGAGTCGGACTATCCGCCGGAAAAAATGAAATACATTCACAGTCTGACTGTGACCGGGGGCACGCAGGATGGCGTGCAGGATCCTCGGGAAAAAATGATCGCACTGGCTGCCTGGATGAAGCAGCAGTATGGCTCCACTATGATCCAGGCTCTAAAAACAGTGCTTCCTGCCCGCACAAAGGCTGCGGCAAAGGAAAAAAAAGAAATACGTCTGTTAGTCGATAAAGAGCAGGCACAGGTACTTTTAAGTGAATACGAACGAAAGCACCAGAAAGCCAAAGCAAGACTTTTGACAGAGCTGATCCAATCACCGGTTTTACCAAGAGAGCTGGTGACGCAAAAGCTTGCCATTCCGGCAGCGACCTTAAAGGGACTGCAGGAAAACGGCATCATTGCACAGGATTCCAAAACCGTGCTGCGAAACCCTGTAAAACTGGGAGATTACACGGCACCTCCAAAGCTTTTGAGTAAAAAACAGCAGGAGATCGTCACAAGGATTCTGCAGAATGAAGACAGCGGCGTGACAACACCGGCATTGATCCACGGAATCACGGGAAGCGGCAAAACAGAGGTTTATCTTGCCCTGATCGAGGGTATTCTAAAAAGAGGAAAACAGGCAATCGTGCTGATTCCGGAGATTGCCCTTACCTATCAGACGCTGATGCGTTTTTACGGCAGATTTGGAGACCGGGTTTCAGTGATCAATTCCACCTTAAGCCCCGGTGAAAAGCAGGATCAGTGTGAACGGGCAAGACGCGGTGAGATCGATGTGATCATCGGCCCCAGATCGGCACTGTTTACACCATTTCCAAGGCTTGGCATGATCCTGATCGACGAAGAGCATGAAAACAGTTACAAAAGTGAAACGATGCCCAGATACCATGCCAGAGAAACAGCATTGAAGCTGGCAGAGCTTCACGGCGCCCAGGTGGTGATGGGATCGGCAACGCCTTCCCTGGAAAGTTATGCAAGAGCCAGACAGGGCGAGTTTTTGCTGTTTACCTTAAAGGAACGTCTGACCGGCGGACAGCTTCCAAAAGTTTATGTGGAGGATCTGCGCAGGGAGTTAAAAGAGGGAAACAGAAGCATTTTTTCACGCAGGCTGCAGGAAAAAATGGAGCAGAGGCTCAAAGACGGCGAGCAGACCATGCTTTTTTTAAACCGCCGCGGATATGCGGGATTTGTCTCCTGCAGAGCCTGCGGTTATGTGTGCAAGTGTCCGCACTGCGATGTGTCGCTTTCCGAACACAAAAACGGCACGCTTGTCTGCCATTACTGCGGCTATACCATTCCTGCAGTAAAGCTGTGTCCGTCCTGCGGCTCACGCTATATTCTGGGCTTTAAGGCCGGAACGGAAGCGATAGAAGAACAGCTTAAAAGACTGTATCCGCAGGCAAAGGTGCTTCGCATGGATGCAGATACCACCCGCACGAAAGAAAGTTATGAAAAAATCCTGTCGGCGTTTGCCAATAAGGAAGCGGACATTCTGGTGGGAACACAGATGATCGTAAAAGGACATGATTTTCCTGATGTGACGCTGGTTGGCGTGCTGGCAGCCGATCTTTCCCTTTCTGTCAACGATTACCGGGCAGGGGAGAGGACCTTTCAGCTGCTGACCCAGGCGGCAGGAAGAGCCGGAAGGGGTACAAAGCCCGGCGAAGTGGTGCTGCAGACCTATCAGCCGGAGCATTACAGTGTGCAGTATGCAAAAAAAGCCGATTACGAAGGCTTTTTTGAGGAAGAACTGCTGTACAGACAGCTTCTTTCCTATCCGCCGGCATCCCATTTGCTGGCAGTGCTTTTGAGTGCGCCCATAGAAGCACAGGCACAGCTGGCCGCTGCGCAGGCTGCAGAATGGGCCAAAACAGTCATTGACAAAAACAGCTGGGCAGATGCCGTACTGATCGGGCCTGCACCGGCAGCAGTCGGCAAAATCAACGATATCTATCGTTACGGTGTTTATATCAAGCATAAAGATTATCAGAAACTGGTTAAGATAAAGGATCATATCGAAAAACAGCGCACACTGCAAAAAGATGCAAAGGGCATGTGTCAGTTTGATTTTGATCCGGTAAATACATGGTAAGCCGCAAAATGGCGGCAGAAGGAGTACAAAATGGCAATCCGCAAAATCAGAACACAGGGCGATCCCGTACTGGGCAAAATCTGTAAAGAAGTAAAAGAAATGACTCCCCGCACAATGGAGCTGATCGAAGATATGATCGACACCATGTACGATGCAAACGGAGTAGGTCTTGCAGCTCCCCAGGTGGGCATTTTAAAACGTATCGTAGTCATCGACACCACAGGTGAGGATCTGGTGATCATGATCAATCCCCGCATTCTTGAAACCTCCGGCGAACAGACCGGCGGAGAAGGCTGTCTGTCCGTGCCCGGCAAAACCGGCACTGTAACCCGTCCCAACTATGTAAGAGCCGTTGCGTTTGATGAAAACATGGAAGAATTTGAAATCGAGGCAACCGAACTGATGGCACGCGCGATCTGCCATGAGTTAGATCATCTGGACGGACATCTGTATGTGGAAAAAGTAGAGGGTAATCTGATGGCAACCGAAGATTACTATGCAGACATGGAAGATTTTGAAGAATTTCTCGAAGAAAACTAAAGGAGACTGGTTATGAAGATCGTATATATGGGAACCCCGGATTTTTCCGTGGGACCTTTAAAAGCGCTGATCGAAGCCGGACATACCGTGACTGCTGTTGTGACACAGCCCGATAAAGCAAAGGGACGCAGCGGCAAGCTGGTTTCCACGCCGGTAAAGGAGTGTGCAATGGAATACGGCATTCCGGTGCTGACTCCTGTAAAGATCAAAACAGCAGAAGCGGTTGCACAGTTAAAGGAATATGAAGCAGATGTCTATGTGGTGGCTGCTTTCGGACAGATTTTATCTCAGGAGATTCTGGATATCCCCCGTTACGGCTGCCTGAACATCCATGCATCCCTGCTTCCCAAATATCGCGGTTCTGCGCCCATCCAGTGGGCGATCCTTGACGGTGAGGAAAAGACCGGTGTTACCATCATGCAGATGGATGCAGGCATTGACACCGGCGATATGCTCTTAAAAAGAGAAATGGTCATTGCCGACGATGAAACCGGCGGCTCTTTGTTTGACAAGCTGGCGGTGATGGGCTCTGAACTTATTGTGGAAGCGCTGGAAAAGCTGGAAAAAGGGGAATTAACACCCAAAAAGCAGGATGATTCTTTAAGCTGCTATGCAAAAATGCTGACAAAAGCACAAGGACAGATCAACTGGAATGATGAGGCGGTCAAAATTGAACGTCTGATCCGTGGATTAAATCCCTGGCCCAGTGCTTATACCATGTTAAACGGCAAAACATTAAAAATCTGGGAAGCCAAAGTGACAGAGGCAGAATCTGACGGGCTTCCCGGAACTGTAAGCTGCGTGACCAAGGATTCCGTCTGTGTCAACTGCGGCAGCGGTCAGCTGGCACTTATTTCTGTGCAGCTGGAAGGCAAAAAAAGAATGCAGGTCAAGGATTTCCTTCTTGGAAACAAAATTGAGAAAGGTGATGTGATAGGTTGAATACGGTTTTGGCATATTATGGTTACAGCTCTTATGGTTACGGATACGGGTTTGATTTCACGTATCTGCTGGTGCTGATCGGCGCGCTGCTTTCCTTGCTGGCAAGCTCAATGGTCAGTTCCACCTTTAACAAGTATGCAAAAATCCGTTCCACCGCCGGTATGAGCGGCGCACAGGCGGCAAGAAGGATTCTGGACAGAAACGGTCTGTATGATGTGCGCATTGAGCATGTTTCCGGCAATCTGACTGATCATTATGATCCCAGAACCAAGGTGCTTCGTCTGTCCGATTCCACTTACAGCTCTCCCAGTGTGGCAGCCATCGGCGTAGCAGCCCATGAATGCGGCCATGCGATCCAGCACAGTGAAAGCTACAGCCCGCTGGTGATCCGGTCCAAACTGGCACCGCTGGCAAATTTTGGCTCACAGTTTGGTCTGCCGATCTTTATGCTTGGTCTTGTCTTTGGAACGGGAGATCTGCTGATGCGGATTGGTATCTGGGTATTTTTGCTGGCTGTGGCATTTCAGATCGTGACACTGCCGGTAGAGTTTGATGCCAGCAAAAGAGCGCTTGCCATGCTTTCTGATTACGGTATTTTAAGAAGTGAAGAAACACAGCACAGCCGGAAAGTGCTGCGGGCAGCTGCGATGACCTATGTGGCTGCGGCTGCTGCTTCCGTATTGAACCTTCTGCGTCTGATCCTGCTTACCCGCAGAAGGAATGATGATTAAGGAAATAAGGAATGAATACAAGAGAACTTGCACTGGATGTGCTTTTGGAAGCGGAAAAAAACCAGAGTTTAAGCACCAATCTGGTAAAGGATGTACTGGAAAAATATGATTATGAAGATCCCCGTGACAAGGCTTTTTTCAAGCGTCTGACAGAAGGCGTGATGGAACGGCAGATCACACTGGATTATGTGCTGGGATGTTTTTCCAAAACACCGGTAAAGAAGATGAAGCCCCTGATCCGCTGCCTTATGCGCATCGGTGTCTATCAGATCTTATATATGGAAGGCGTGCCGGATTCCGCAGCCTGCAATGAGGCGGTGAAGCTGGCAAAAAAACGCGGTTTTTCCACCCTTTCCGGGTTTGTAAACGGTGTGCTGCGCTCAGTAGCAAAAAACAGGGAAAGCATTGTATGGCCGGATGAAAAAAAGGAACCGGCGGTATTTTTAAGCGTCCGTTATTCTGTGCCTGTGTGGCTGGTGGAAAAATGGATCGCAGATTACGGATATAAGCGTACACTTGGTATGCTGGAAGAATCCGTAAAAGTGCGTCCCCTGACTTTGCATTTTAAACAGTCTTTGGGTGAGAAGGCGATCGCAGATGCGGTAAAAGCCATTGCAGATACCAAAGTCAGGATCATGCAGCACAAAGTGCTTCCTTATGCTTATGTGGCAGAAGGCGCAGACGGTGTGGGCAGTCTTCCCGGATATGAAGAGGGACTTTTCTGGGTGCAGGATGTCAGCAGTATGCTGGCTGTGGAGGCGGCCGGAATCAGACCCGGCATGAAGGTTTTGGATATCTGTGCAGCACCGGGCGGAAAGAGCATGTCTGCGGCAGATAAGCTTAACTGTTATGAAAATGCAGAAGAAACAGATAAAAACCGGCGGCCTGACAGCAAACTGATCAGCTGTGATGTCAGCGAGGCTAAGATATACAGAATTGAAGAAAATCTGCAAAGAACCGGTTTTGACCGGACAGAATGCAGAGTGCAGGATGCGCGTGAATTTGTGCCGGAAATGGAAGGCTGGGCAGACGTGGTGCTGGCAGATGTTCCCTGTTCCGGACTTGGCGTGATCGGCAGAAAAAAAGAGATCCGTTACCGTACCACACAGGAGGGACTGGAAAAGCTTGTGCAGCTGCAGAAAGAAATTCTGGATACAGCATGGCGGTATGTGAAGCCGGGCGGTGTTCTTTTGTATTCCACCTGCACGGTAAATCCGGATGAAAATGAAAAAATGGCGGCATATATAATGGAAAGGTATCCTTTTGAGGCCGAAAGCCTGGATGCGTATCTTCCGGTATGTCTGCATGATGAACAGACCAAAAAGGGCTTTTGCCAGCTGTTTTTGGGCGAATACGATACAGATGGATTTTTTATGGCAAGACTGAGGAGAAAGAATGGACATTAAGTCACTGACACTGGATGAATTAAAGACTGAGGTTTCTAAGCTGGGAGAAAAGCCGTTCCGCGCAAAACAGCTCTATGACTGGATGCATGTAAAGCTGGCGGCAGGATATGAGGAAATGACAAATCTTTCGGCCGCTTTCCGGGCACGTTTAAAGGAAGAATATCCCTATACTTCCCTGGAACTTGTACAGGTGCAGACTTCTGCCATTGACGGCACCAAAAAATATCTGTTTGCGCTCTCCGACGGCAATCTGGTGGAAAGTGTTCTGATGCGCTACAAACACGGTAATTCCGTATGTATTTCCTCGCAGGTCGGATGCCGTATGGGCTGTAAGTTCTGTGCTTCCACGCTGGACGGCCTGGAGAGAAATCTTTGGCCTTCCGAGATGCTGGATCAGATTTACCGCATCAGCGCAGATATCGGGGAACGCATCAGCAATGTGGTGGTGATGGGAACCGGCGAACCTATGGATAACTATGACAATCTGCTTCGGTTTATCCGGCTTTTAACCGATGAAAACGGTCTGAATATCAGCCAGCGCAACGTGACAGTGTCTACCTGCGGTCTTGTTCCGCAGATGAGAAAACTGGCGGATGAAAAGCTGCAGATCACACTGGCGCTTTCTTTGCATGCGACTACGGATGAAAAGCGAAAGAAGCTGATGCCCATTGCCAATCGCTACAGCATCAGCGAGCTGATGGATGCCTGTCAGTATTATTTTGAGCAGACCGGCAGAAGACTGACCTTTGAATACAGTCTGGTGGGCGGTGTCAATGACACGGCAGAGGATGCACAGGAGCTGATCGCACTTGCAAAGAAGCAGTGCTGTCATGTGAACCTGATTCCGGTCAATCCCATCAAGGAAAGAGACTTTGTACAGTCTGACCAGCAGGCAATCCTTGTATTTAAAAATAAACTTGAAAAAAAACAGATAGCCTGTACAATTAGAAGAGAAATGGGCCGGGATATCGACGGTGCCTGCGGACAGTTAAGACGCAGACATCTGATAGACGGCAGGAAAGGCGGAACGCAGGAATGAAAGCGTATGCGATTACCGATATCGGCAGAAAACGGTCGCTGAACCAGGATTATGCATATATGACGCTTGAACCGGTGGGAAAACTGCCCAATCTGTTTATTGTGGCAGATGGCATGGGCGGTCACAACGGCGGCGGCTACGCTTCCAGGATGGCGGTCGAGACGATCCTGTCGGAAGTGATGGAAGCAAAAGAAGAAGATATTTCAGATATTCTGGTCAGGGCAATACGCTGTGCCAATGATACGATCAAAAAGACAGCGAATGAAGATGAACGTCTTTTTGGCATGGGAACAACGGTTGTGGCGGCAGTATGTAAGGGGAACACACTGACTGTTGCCAATGTTGGGGACAGCCGTTTATATATCACAAATGACAGAGAAATCAGACAGATTACACAGGATCATTCCCTTGTTGAGGAAATGGTCCGTTTTGGCGGTATCAGCAAAGAGCAGGCAAGAAAACATCCGGATAAGAACATCATCACCAGAGCCGTGGGTGTGGAAGACGACCTGAAGGTGGATTGTTTTCTGACTGTGTTGGAGCAAAAGGATAAGGTTCTTTTGTGTTCCGACGGATTGACCAATATGCTGGAGGATGAACAGATCCGGCAGATGGCAGAATCAGAGGGAAGTGTGGAACAGAGAGTGTGCGCACTGGTAGCGGCTGCAAATGATAATGGGGGAAAGGACAATATCGCGGTTATTATTTTGGAACCGTTTTCTGACGAGGTGAGCCGATGATAAGAATTGGTATGATGATGGGAGACCGGTATGAGATCCTGGAACGGATCGGTACCGGAGGAATGTCAGATGTATATAAAGCCAAATGTCACAAACTCAACCGATATGTGGCTGTAAAAGTTTTAAAACAGGAATTTTCAGAGAATACGAATTTTGTATCCAAATTCCGGGCGGAGGCACAGGCGGCAGCAAGCCTGATGCATCCCAATATTGTAAATGTATATGATGTAGGGGAAGAAAATGGCGTCAACTACATCGTTATGGAGCTGGTAGAGGGAATTACCCTTAAAAAATACATTGAGAAAAAAGCGCGTCTTTCCTTTAAGGAAGCGGTAAGCATTGCGATCCAGGCGTGCATGGGTATTGAGGCGGCACATAAAAACCGCATTATTCACAGAGATATCAAACCGCAGAATATCATCATTTCCAAAGACGGAAAAGTAAAGGTGACGGATTTTGGTATCGCAAAAGCAGCAACGAGCAATACGATCACATCCAATGTGATGGGATCTGTACACTATACATCTCCGGAACAGGCAAGAGGCGGTTACAGCGATGAAAAGAGTGACATCTATTCCATGGGTATCACCCTGTTTGAAATGCTTACCGGACGCGTTCCTTTTAACGGAGAAACCACAGTTGCCATTGCCATTAAGCATATTCAGGAAGAGATGCCCTCTCCCAGAGAATATGTTTCCGAGATACCGGTCAGCGTTGAGCAGATTGTGTTAAAAGCAACACAGAAAAGCCCTGACAGACGTTACCACACAGTGGTAGAGCTGATTGATGACTTGAAAAGAGCGCTGATGAGCCCGGATGAAGATTTCGTGCGCATTGAGAGCCCGGATGAGTCCGGTGCTACCCGTGCCGTTACCACGCAGGAACGGGAGCAGATCAAAAAACAGGCCAAAAAAACAGAGCCTGCAGAACAGGAAATACGCTTAAAAAAGAATTCTGAGGTCAAAAAGACCGGTCAGAATACATCCAAAAAGAAACGGACAGCGGTTTATGACGAGCCGGAAGAAGCAGAATATGATGATAATTCCAGAATGGAAAGACTCACCACACTTCTTGCCATCATCGGTGCGGTTTTGATCGGTTGTGCAGTCATCTTTTTAGTAGGCAAAACAGTTGGCATTTTTGATTTTTCAGTCCGTTCGGAAAAAGTTACCATGATCGATGTAACCGGCATGAGCGAAAATGAAGCTGTTGTGAAGCTAAAAGAGCTGGGACTGAGGCCGGAAGTGGTTTATGAAGTTTCCGAAACGGTGGAAACCGGCAAGGTTATTTCATCGGATATCAAAAGTAATACGCCTTTGAATGAAGGTGCCAAAGTCATCCTGACAGTCAGTACCGATCAGGCCGGTCAGAAAGGCATTCCTGTGCCTTACGTGCTTGGCGTGACAGAAGCGGAGGCAGTTGCGGCACTGCAGCAGGGCGGATTTACCGTGGAAAAGCTGGAAGCTTTTTCTGATTCTGTGGAAAAGGGAAGAGTGGTTTCCCAGAATCCGGAAGGAAATTCCAAGGCGGCGTTCAATACGTCAGTACAGATCGTAATCAGCAGCGGTCCTGAAGATAATAAGATCCTCATGCCTGATATCCTTGGTATGGAACCCGATGCAGCAGTTTCTGTTCTGATCGAAAAAGGACTTTCTCTTGGACAGCAGTCTGATATGAATGATGCAGATCCCAACCGTATCGGCAAAGTATGCTATGCAAGTTATACCGCCGGTATGCCTCTTGATCCGGGAACCGTTGTGGATATCGGTATCAGTGTGGGGCCCAAAGCTGTAACCTATGCGTTTACGGATCATATTACCAGTCCTGTGGATCTGGATTCTTCCTATAAAGAAGGAACCGAATGTATTGTGATCATTACCGGTCAGTCCGGTGCAGAGTTCTACAGAACAACAGTCAATGCATTCCCGATCACAACCATGAACCTGCATGGACTCAGTGACCCGGCGGCATTGATCACCTATCAGTTTGTGACAGAAGAAAATGCCACTACAGTGACCGGTGCAAACGGTGAGATCATCAATATTCCCGGAAACAGAGTGACAAAAACTGTACAGCGGCAGGTACTTTTTACACCGGAAGAAGGCTGAAGATGAGAGGAAAGATCATCAGGGGGATCGGCGGATTTTACTATATCCACGTTCCCCAGACAAATCATATCTATGAATGCAGGGCAAAGGGCATATTCCGTAAGGACAATATCAAACCCCTGCCCGGCGACTGGGTGGAAATGGCGGTATTGGACGAGAACGAAAAGCTTGGCAATATCGAAAAGATCCTGCCGCGCAAAAATGCACTGATCCGTCCGGCGGTTGCCAATATCGATCAGGCACTTGTAATCTTTGCGGCGGCAAGTCCCAAACCCAGTTTAAACCTTCTGGACAGATTTCTTCTGCGCATGGAGAAACAGGATATTCCCAGTATCATCTGCTTTAATAAATGCGATCTGGCGGATGATGAAACGCTGGCAGGGCTTGCAGAGGCATATAAAGGCAGCGGTTATCAGGTACTGTTTGTCAGTGCAAAGCAGGGAATAGGCATTGAAGAGATGCGTATGCTTTTGAAGGATAAGACCACAACGGTTGCCGGCCCCAGCGGCGTAGGCAAATCCTCCCTGATCAATCTTTTGCAGGATCAGATGGAGATGGAAACGGGTGAGATCAGCGAAAAGATCGAACGCGGACGCCATACAACCAGACACACAGAGCTTCTTTGTGCCGGAGAAGATACCTATATTCTGGATACCCCCGGTTTTTCATCCATAGCGATCGAAGATATGGAAAAGGAAGAACTGGAAGAGTATTACCCGGAAATGAAACACAAAAGCGGCATGTGCCGGTTTGTGGGCTGTGCACATATCAGCGAACCCGACTGCGCAGTGAAAGATGCTGTGGAAGAAGGCGAATTGAGCAGCAGCCGGTATGAAAATTACAAGCTGTTTTATGAAGAATTAAAGAGTAAGAAAAAGTGGTAATTGTGAAGCAGTTGCTGCAATGAGAAGCACCGGATGGCTTGTCAGGCTGTCCGGTGTTTTTGTGTTATATACAGATTAGGATAGATATTTTGAAAGGTTTTCAAAAAGGACAAATATTCAAGGCGGTGAGAGTATGTATAAGCAAATGAACACAAAAGAAAGGAGTGATCGTCATATGGCAGTATCCAAGGCAGTAGTACCTATGCTTACGGATGAAGTTGCAGAATACACACAAACCGGTGAGAAAATAAGGCTTATTGGCCGGAAATAAACTGGCTGGGAGTCTGTCCGGTAAAGCGGCGGAAAACAGTGGCAAAATAATTGGGGGTATCGAAGCCCATTTTGTGGGCAGTTTCTGTTACGGAATGATTTTTTAGAAGAATTTTTGACTGCTCAATTTTTAAATAGTTGATAAATGTTCGCGGTGTGATGCCTATTTTTTCCTTGAATCCTGTTTTAAAGCGGGACAGGGACAGGCTGCAGCTGGCAGCTACATCTTCCAACAGGATCGGTTCAAAAATGTGTTCATGGATGTAAATGACCGCATTTTCGATTTCATCTGCCTGGATAAGTTCCAGATTTCTGGCCTGGTAGAGCATACGATAGAGGTTACAGATAAAGGAATGGAGTCCTATCGAACGGCGCAGCATATCATCGGAAGCCATATTAAAAAAGCATTCTTCCAGATTCGCATAAAGCTGGGAGGAACCTTTAAACACGCGAGGCAATGTCAGCAGTGCTTTTCTTAAATCTGATGCGTGTGTCTCATCCATTCCCAGAAAAGGGAGATCCGTGCGCAGATTTAACTGAAACCAGATATATTCATTGATAGATTCCGGATAAGAACCGCTGCTGTGGGGTTCATCCGGATAAGTAACAAAGATGTCATTTCCGGACAGATTAAACATCTGGCCATCGACTTCAAAGCACTGAAAACCTTTGCTTAGAAATACGATTTCCATACAGTCCGGATGAATATGAGGAAGCAGGGAGATTCCGGCGCTGTTTCTGGTCTGAATGCCGAAAGTGGGAAGTGCGGGAATATGTGTCTGTGCAGGGGTTAACAGCTTACGGTGGCTGTTCCAGCAATAAGTATCGGCGACGGATTTCATATCATGCTCCTGTTGTGGGTATAAAAATGTACTGAATACAAATTTTAATGCGAAACGATTTTATACTCATTATACTATAAGATGTTCAGAAGGCAAGATAATGACACATAATACAGGAGGTTGTTATGACATCAAAAGAGCTTGTGCTGCAGACAATAGAATTTCGCAACAAGGATCAGCGGGTTCCGAGAGATTTATGGATGCTGCCCTGGGCGGAAGACCGTTTTCCGGAACAGATTAAAAAGCTGCGTCAGGATTTTACATGGGATCTTTCCGGTCCGGCGGCAATTTGCAAACCTTCTCCTATAGTGAAAGGGGATCCGTATCAGGTTGGAGAATATGTGGATGATTGGGGATGTGTGTTTACAAACATTCATAAAGGGGTAATAGGTGAAGTAAAGAATCCTCTGGTATCTGATGATGAGTGGAAAGATGCCGGAAAAATACATATACCGGAAGAATGGCTTTCCTTTGATATAGGTCAGGTCAACGCAGAATGTGAAAAGAAGCAGGAACTGTTTCTGAGCGGAGGATGCTGTCCCAGACCTTTTGAACAGCTGCAGTTTATCAGGGGAACAGTAAATCTGTACATGGATCTGATGGATCCCAGTGACGGAATGATTGAGTTTATGAAACGGATGCATGATTTTTACTGTCGTCTCCTTGAAAAATGGGCAAAAACCGATGTGGACGCTCTGAACATGATGGATGACTGGGGATCTCAGAATGATCTGCTCATCCATCCTGATCTGTGGGACGAATTTTTCAAACCCATGTACCGGGATTATATTCAGATTGCTCACAGCCACGGAAAAAAGATGTTCATGCATTCGGACGGTCATATTCTGCGGATTATCCCGAAGCTGATCGATTTAGGGCTGGATGTACTCAATAGTCAGATTTTTTGTATGGGTATTGAGAATCTGGAACAGTTTGCAGGTAAGATCACATTCTGGGGCGAAATAGACAGACAGCATCTGCTCTGTACAGGAACGACGCAAGATATTGACAATGCGGTAGAAAAAGTATACAAAACACTTTGGAGAGACGGCGGCTGTATTGCACAGTGTGAATTCGGTCCGGGAGGAAATCCGGATAATGTATACCGTGTATATGAAAAGTGGACACAGTTACGGGAAAAATAACGAAGTTCTGCGACATCGGAGTTTTAATCAGCAGCCGGGCATTATGTGTATGTCCGGCTGCTGTTGATTTCTTTATAAAAAACATGGTAAATATTGAAAAAAGAGTCTGCTTGTGATACACTTAATTAGTTGTAGTAGGCTCTTTTTTGCGTGAGAGCTGTAAGGTGCGTCTGTTTGCGCAGTGTTATTCAGGAAAATAAAACATTATCAAAGGAGATTATAGATCATGAAGCTCGGTATCGTAGGACTTCCCAACGTGGGAAAAAGTACTCTTTTTAACTCTCTGACCAAGGCTGGCGCAGAATCCGCCAACTATCCTTTCTGTACCATCGACCCCAACGTTGGTATTGTACCCGTTCCCGATGAAAGACTGAAACTTCTGGGTGATATGTACAATTCCAAGAAGGTAACTCCCGCGGTTATTGAATTTGTAGATATCGCAGGTCTTGTAAAAGGCGCATCCAAGGGCGAAGGTCTGGGCAACCAGTTCTTAAGTAATATCCGCGAAGTGGATGCCATCGTACATGTGGTACGCTGCTTTGAAGATGCCAATGTTATCCATGTTGACGGCAGTGTGGACCCTCTGCGCGATATCGAAACCATCAATTTGGAACTGATCTTTTCCGATCTGGAAATTCTGGAACGCCGTATCGCCAAGGTGACAAAGGGTGCCCGCAACGATAAGGCGCAGGCTAAGGAACTGGTGATGCTGGAACGCCTGAAAGCATGGCTGGAAGACGGTAAGTTGGCTATCGGTTTTGAAACCGAAGACGATGATGAAGCAGAAGCCTTTAAGGCACTTAATATGCTGACCGCAAAGCCTGTTATTTATGCTGCCAATGTAGCAGAAGATGAACTGGCAGAAGACGGCGTCAACAATGCCGGTGTTCAGAAAGTACGTGAATATGCGAAGGAAACTGCCAGCGAAGTATTTGTAATCTGTGCACAGATCGAAGAAGAGATCGCAGAGCTGGACGACGAAGAAAAGCAGATGTTCCTTGATGATCTTGGACTGACCGAATCCGGTCTGGAAAAGCTGATCGCAGCAAGCTACAATCTGCTGGGTCTTATGAGCTTTTTGACCGCAGGTGAAGATGAGACCAGAGCATGGACAATCAAACAGGGAACCAAAGCACCTCAGGCAGCAGGCAAGATTCACAGCGATTTTGAAAGAGGCTTTATCAAGGCAGAAGTGGTAAATTACAAAGACCTTCTGGAACAGGGTTCCCTTGCGGCAGCAAGAGAAAAAGGCCTTGTAGGTATGGAAGGTAAGGAATATGTTGTGCAGGACGGCGATGTGATCCTGTTCAGATTCAATGTATAATTAAAAAAAGTGTATAAAAATAATAAAGATGCAGAACAATGCGGAAAAGTTGTTCTGCATCTTTTTTTGTGCTTTAAAAGGCAAAAAAAGTATGTTTTTCAATGAAAAGGCCTTGCCAAGTGGTAGAAAGTATAATATTATGGAATAGAAGTGGGGGAAAGTGGTAGATTAGGGTAACCAAGTGGTAGAAAGTGGTAGCCTGATACACGTTTCGAATACAAAAGAACACTACTTCGGACGGCAGGTGATTGTTCATGTTAATGGGTGAATACAGTCATACTTTGGATACGAAAGGCAGGTTGATCATTCCCAGTAAGTTCCGCGAAGCACTCGGCGATAAATTCGTGGTGACAAAGGGTATGGATGGCTGCCTGTTTGTGTATGGCCCAAATGAGTGGACAGTCTTTGAAGAAAAGCTGCGTACCTATTCCATCAGCAAAAAAGACAGCCGTAATTATGTCAGACATTTCCTTGCAGGTGCAGCGGAAGTGGAAGTGGACAAGCAGGGAAGAATCCTTTTGCCCAACAAGCTTCGTGAATATGCACAGCTGATCAAGGATGTGGCCCTGATCGGTGTGGGTGACAGAATTGAAATCTGGAACCAGGAGCGCTGGAGTCAGCTGGAGGCTGAGATGGACGCTGCCATGGATGACATCGCGGAAGAGATGAGCGATGATCTGGGAATTATCTTATAAACTGTCGGGAGAAGAACATGGAATTTGCACATATATCAGTTTTACTGAATGAGACAATAGAGGGACTGGCGATCAAACCGGACGGCATTTATGTGGACGGTACACTGGGCGGCGGCGGCCATTCCGGTGAGATCTGCAGGAGACTGGACGGCGGACAGCACATCGGCATCGATCAGGATGACGCAGCGATCACAGCAGCAGGCGAACATCTTGCGCAATACATTGACAAGGGAGTTTCCAGACTGATCCGCAGCAATTATGTGAATATGCCTGCAGTGTTAAAGGAACTTGGCATTGATAAGGTGGACGGCATTCTGCTGGATCTTGGTGTTTCTTCTTATCAGCTGGATACTGTAGAGAGAGGCTTTTCCTATAAATATGACACCGAGCTGGACATGCGTATGGACAGACGCCAGACGCTGACAGCAAAGACCATTGTCAATGAATATCCGGAGATGGAGCTGTACCGTATCATCCGTGATTACGGCGAAGATCAGTTTGCCAAAAACATTGCCAAGCATATCGTCAAAGCACGTGAGAAAAAGCCCATAGAAACTACTTTTGAATTAAACGACATCATCAAGGCAGCGATTCCTGCCAAGATGAGAGAAAAGGGCGGACATCCCTCCAAGAGAACCTTTCAGGCAATCCGCATTGAATGCAATGCAGAGCTGGATGTTTTAAAAAATGCACTGGATACTTTTATTGACCTTTTAGCGCCGGGCGGCAGACTTTGTATCATTACCTTCCATTCTCTGGAAGACAGAATGGTAAAATCAGCATTCCGCAAAAATGAAAATCCCTGCACCTGTCCGGTGGAATTTCCGGTTTGTGTATGCGGACAAAAGAGCAAAGGAAAAGTGATCTCCAGAAAACCGATCCTTCCCACAAAGGAAGAGCTGGAATACAATTCCAGATCCAAGAGCGCGAAGCTGCGCATATTTGAAAAAGCCGCAGACTGACAGTCTGAAATGAGACGTCAGTTTACGGGAGAAAAGAGGAAGTAATACATGGCGTCCAATAAAACGACTGCAAGAAGTAATCATCATACAACAAGAAGTGCATATGTAAACGGAAGTGCCGTCAGACAGTTAGAGATCGGAGAGCGTTACCGTGAAGTCAGCCGTCAGGCAGATATCAGAAGAGAGCTGGAACAGCCTAAAAAGCAGTTAAGCCATGCCGCTTACAAAAACCGTCAGAAGGCACATTACATGAATTTTGCCTATGTGGCATTTTTGTCTGCAGCGCTTGTTCTGACAGCGGTCGTTCTGATCGGCTACATCAGAATGGAATCTTCCATCACTTCCAGTGTCAAACAGATCTCCAGGCTGGAAAGTCAGTTAAACAGCCTTAAGATGAGCAACGACGAACATTTAAGCAGAATTGAAAGTTCTGTTGATTTAGAGCAGATCCGCAGAATCGCGATCACTGAACTGGGAATGAATTATGCTGCCGAAGGACAGATCGTTGAAATTCCTCATGACGGCAGTGACTATGTAAGACAATATACAGAGATTCATCAGTAAAGCAGGTGTGGTTTTGGGCAGAAATGACAACAGGGACAAAACCGTTAGACGGTCAGAAGGTGAGAGTATCCGTCAGCGGGATATGAGCCGTAACAGATTTACAACGAAAATGCAGAAGAAGCTGGCAGTACTGTTTATGATAGTATTGCTGGCTTTTGCCGGATTAAGCGTCCGATTGATCGGAATTACCAAAGATAACGGAGAACAGTATAAAAAACAGGTTCTTTCGCAGCAGCAGTATTCCAGCATGACAATTCCCTATAAGCGCGGCGAAATTCTGGATGCAAGAGGAACCAAGCTGGCAGTCAGTGAGAAAGTTTACGATGTGGTGCTGGACTGCAAACAGTTAAACAGCAAAAAGGACTATATCGAACCGACGATCAAAGCACTTGGAGAATGTTTTGGCGTTAATACAGCAGAAGTACGCCGCTATGCGCAGGAACATCCCACCAGCCAGTATCATGTACTGGCAAAACGCCTTCCCTATGACCAGATCAGTGCTTTTGAAGCGCTTGCGGCAGATGAAGAGCTTGGGAAAAACATTAAAGGTGTCTGGTTTGAAGAAAGCTATAAAAGAGTCTATCCCAACGGTTCTTTAGCCAGCGATGTGATCGGTTTTACCACAATTGACGGTCTGAACGGTACTTATGGACTGGAAGAGTATTATGATGATGTTTTAAGCGGAGTAAACGGCAGGGAATACGGATATTTAAATGATGACAGCAATGTGGAACGGACCACCAAGCCTGCAGTGGACGGCTACAGTCTGTATACCACCATCGATGCCACGATCCAGAACATTGTAGAAAAGAATTTAAAACAGTTCAATGAAGAAAACAAGGATGTTGCCCGCCCGGGAAACGGTGCGGAATATGCAGCCTGCATCGTTATGGATGTCAATAACGGCGAGCTGCTTGCAATGGCAGAATATCCCAATTTTGATCTCAATGATACCAGAAATACACAGCCGCTGTTGGGAAGACCCATGATCGATGCGCAAGGGAAGGAAGTGGAGGATACCATTGTTACCCAGGAGGCGCTGGATGCCATGGATAGTGACACGGTTTTGCAGAATTTAAATAATCTGTGGAAAAATTACTGTGTGACCAGCACCTACGAACCGGGTTCTGTTATGAAGCCTTTTATCGCGGCGATGGGGTTGGAATCTGGAAAGCTTACAGGCAATGAGTTCTTTGAGTGTACCGGTGTGATCGAAGTGGGCGGCTGGCCGATCCGCTGTCATAACTACAGAAGCGGCGCGGAAGGATGGCTGACCATCGGACAGTCTGTGGAATGTTCCTGTAATGTGGCTCTGGTGCGTATGGCACAGGTGATCGGCGGCACTACCTTTTTGAAATATTCCCAGGATTTCAATTTCGGACTTCGTACCAATATTGACCTTGCGGGTGAGTCAAGAACAGCATCTTTAGTATTTAATGAAAATACACTTGGACCCACTGAACTTGCAACTTCCAGTTTCGGCCAGGGCTTTAACGTAACCATGATCCAGATGATCACCGGTTTCAGCGCGCTTATCAACGGCGGCTATTATTATGAACCCCATGTGGTAAACAAGATCACGGCATCAGACGGTTCGGTTGTGGAAAATATCGAGCCCCGTCTGTTAAAACAGGTAGTCTCTGCCGAGACATCTGCAAAGGTTCGCGAATACTGTGAACAGGTGGTTTACGGGGAACACGGCACCGGTAAAAGAGCGATTCCGCCTGGATACCGTATTGGCGGCAAGACCGGAACGGCAGAAACTGTTTCTGCCAGCGGTACACGTCAGAAGGACGAATATGTTGTATCCTTTATGGGATATGCCCCTGCAGACGATCCGCAGATTGCGGTTTATGTGGTTTTGGACCGTCCCAATGCAGTACAGCAGGATCTGGAAACCAGAAAAGCCTGTCTGATCGCAAAAAATGTATTTTCAGAAGTACTTCCTTATCTGAATATCTTTATGACAGAAGAGCTTTCAGAAGATGACAGGGCATATCTGGAAGAAATGCAGGTACAGATCCGTGAACAGCTGGCAGCAACTGCGCCCGAACAGGAGCTGGAAGAAGGTCAGGAGCAGGGAGAGGGAACTGCAGAAACAGAAGGCACACAGGAAGGGGAAGAAACACAGCAGACTGAGCAGGAAAAAGAGCCTGAAGACACACAGGAAAGCGGCGGTGTGCCGATAGATCCGGCAACCGGACAGCCCTATGATCTGGAAAACGGAGAATTCTCCACACCGGTATCAGGACTTCTTGGCGGACAGACAACAGAAAGCGGACAGGAAGCTCCCAACTAAAAAAGACATAACCTCATAAACAGGCAAATAGATTATAATAATGACCGGTTTATGAGGTTTTTTCTTGGAAAAGAATAAAACATATCATCGGAAAAAGATCGTAGTCACATTTTTTATCTGTGTCCTTTTGCTCATCGGACTTATGACAAGGATGGCATATCTGATGCTTTTTTGTGCAGAACATTACACTGAAATGGCAGAAGAGCTTCATCAGCGCGAGCGCAGGATCAAGGCCAAAAGAGGCAGGATCATCGATTCTACAGGTACTGTTCTGGCTGACAATAAAAAAGTATGTACCGTAAGTGTGATCCACAACCAGATCAGGGAGCCGGAAAAGGTGATAGCAGTTTTATGCCGGGAACTGGGGATTTCGGAAGAAACGGTACGCAAACGTGTGGAAAAGGTTTCTTCTATAGAGAAGATAAAAAGCAATGTGGAGAAGGAAACCGGCGATGCCATCCGTGCATATAAACTGGATGGCGTCAAAGTGGATGAAGATTATAAGCGCAGTTATCCCTTTGGCAAGCTGGCATCCAAGGTGCTTGGATTTACCGGAGCGGACAATCAGGGGATTCTGGCGCTGGAAAGCTATTATGAATCCTGCCTGCAGGGAACACCCGGGACAATTCTGGAAACCACAGATGCGCGGGGCGTAGAGATTTCTTCTCAGGGAGAAGAAAGGATTGAAGCAGTAAGCGGCAGTGATCTGTATGTAAGTCTTGATATCAACATTCAGATGTATGCCACACAGCTGGCGGAACAGGTGATGGCAGCCAAGGAAGCACAAAGTGTATCCATTCTGGTCATGAAGCCGGACAACGGTGAGATACTTGCGATGGTGGATGTGCCGGAATATGACTTAAATGCGCCGTTTACCTTAAGCGAAAGCCTGCAGGAGCAGCTGACAGGGGAGAATGCACAGGATCTGCAGAATCAGATGTGGAGAAATGCGTGTATCAATGATACTTACGAACCGGGTTCTGCTTTTAAGATCATTACGGCAGCTGCGGCTTTGGAGGAAGGTGTGGTGACAGAGCAGGACAGTTTTTCCTGTCCGGGCTTTGTGGTGGTGGATGACAGAAAAATCCGCTGTGCCAAAGTACAGGGACATGGAAGTCAGAGTTTTGTACAGGGAACCATGAACTCCTGCAACCCGGTTTTTGTGACAGTGGGGCTGCGTCTTGGCATAGAACGGTACTATCACTATTTTGAAAAGTTTGCATTAAAAAACAAAACCGGCATCGACCTGCCGGGCGAGGCCTCCACGATCATGCATAAAATGGAAAATATGGGGAATGTGGAGCTGGCAACGGTTTCCTTTGGGCAGTCCTTTCAGATTACCCCGATCCGTCTGCTTACAAGCGTAGCGTCACTGATCAATGGCGGATATCTGGTGACACCCCATATTGGTGTCAGAACCGTGGATGCACAGGGAAATATACAGACTCTTTTTACACAACAGGAAAACAAGAGGATTCTCTCTGAAGACTGCAGCAAAAGACTGCGGGCGATCCTGTTTGAAGTGGTGGAAAACGGCGGCGGAAAAAACGGGAAAGTAGAAGGTTTTTCTGTCGGCGGAAAAACAGCAACCAGTGAAACGCTGCCGCGCGGAACCGGACGTTATATAGCGTCTTTTGTGGGTTTTTCACCGGCAGAAGACCCGAAAGTTCTGGCGCTTTGCATTATCAGGCATCCGCAGGGACTTTATTACGGCGGACAGATCGCGGCACCGGTTGTCCGACAGCTTTTTGAAAATATTCTTCCCTATTTGGAGAAGATGGAGTATACTAAAGAATAATGCGATTGTAAATCATAAGACAGTCGGAAAATTCCGCAGGGAATTTTGGGAGGCATAATATGAATCTTAAAGATAAAAAAGTATTGATCATTGGCTGCGGCAAAAGCGGCATCGGTGCAGCCGGTCTTTTGCATCAGGCAGGTGCATGTCCTGTTTTGTTTGACGCAAAAACAGATCTGGATGTGCAGAAAATAAAGGAAAAGCTGGCACCCGGTGTGTGTGCGGAAATCGTGTTGGGTGAAGTCGGAGAGGAGCTTAAAAAGCAGCTTTCTTTGGTTGTGGTAAGTCCCGGAGTTCAGACAGATACCCCTTTTATGAAGCAGTTTTTTGACGCCGGACTGCCTGTATGGGGTGAGATCGAGCTGGCATATCAGTTTGGCAGCGGCCGTGTGATCGCAATTACCGGCACCAACGGAAAGACCACCACCACTACTTTGGTTGGTGAGATCATGAAAAACTATTTTGGGTCTGTTTTTGTGGTGGGCAATATCGGAAATCCCTATACAGATGCTGCTCTTTCCATGAAATCTGATTCCGTGACCGTGGCAGAGATCAGCAGTTTTCAGTTAGAAACCGTAAGAGAGTTTCACCCTGCCGTTTCAGCTGTTTTAAATATTACCCCGGATCATCTGGACCGCCATCATACCATGGAAAATTATGCGGCAGTCAAGGCGTCCGTATCCAAAAATCAGACAGCAGAGGATTTCTGTATTTTGAATGCAGAAGATCCTTATACCGAAGAAATTGCGGCAAAATGTAAGGCATCCGTCATTTTGTTTTCTTCCCGGAAAAAACTGGAAACCGGATATTATCTGGACGGTGATATGATCTGCAGCCGTTTTGACAAGAAAGAAACTGCTCTTTTAAATGTGCATCACATGCATCTGATCGGCGTTCACAACTATGAAAATGTAATGGCCGCCATCGCAGTCAGTGCCGCCTTTGGGGTGCCGATGGATGTGATCCTTGAGACAGTAAAGCATTTTCGTGCAGTGGAACACAGAATTGAATATGTGGCAGAAAAAAAGGGCGTAATTTATTATAATGATTCCAAGGGAACCAATCCGGATGCGGCCATCAAAGCCATCCGTGCGATGAGCAGACCGACCATTTTGATCGGCGGCGGCTATGACAAGCAGAATACATATGATGAATGGATCGAATCTTTTGACGGAAAGGTTAAGCTTTTTGTACTGATTGGCCAGACAAGGGAGGCGATCGCTGCCTGTGCAAGAGCACATGGTCTGGAGAATATCGTGATGGCAGATACCTTTGAGGAAGCACTGGACATCTGTGTGACAAACGCAGTGCCCGGCGATGCGGTTTTATTGTCCCCTGCCTGTGCAAGCTGGGGAATGTTTCCCAATTATGAAGTACGCGGACAGATGTTTAAGGAATATGTAAACGGATTAGAGGAGTGATGGTGTGGCAGAAGGAAGAAAAACTGCGGTAAGGCGTTCCGGGACAGGGATTGCTGCCAGACTGCGCGATTACCGCAAAGATTCTTATTTTGATTACAGTCTGCTGTTTATTGTACTGTTTTTGCTGATGTTTGGCCTTGTCATGATCTATTCGGCCAGCGCATATGATGCGGCGGTGACGATGGATAATGAACGGTATTTCCTGGAACATCAGGGGCAGGCAGCCGTTTTGGGGATCGGAGCCATGTTTGTGGTTTCCTGGATTCCGTACCATTTCTGGAAACGTTTTGCGGTGATTGGATATATTGTTGCTTTTATACTGGTTGCACTGGTTTTATCTCCTTTGGGAGTAGAGGCAAACGGCGCAAGAAGATGGCTGAATCTGGGTATTTCCGTGCAGCCGGCAGAGATTGCAAAGCTTGCCATGATTTTGTTTCTGGCACAGCTGATCTGCAAAATGGGACGGAAAGTTAAGACAAATAAAGGCTTTCTGGTGATTCTGGGGGCTGCCGGCCTTATGAGTTTTGCGGTATGGCAGTTTACAGACAATTTAAGTTCTGCGATCATTATCGCGGGAATCGCGGTTTTGATGCTGTTTGTGGCAAGCCCGGACTATAAACGTTTTGTGCTGATGGCACTGGCTGTAGCGGCTGTAGCAGCTTTGGCTGTATTTTTGATCACGCGTGCTTCCAGTACAGAAGGTATGGGTTTTAGAGGTGAGCGTATTCTGGCATGGCTGGATCCGGAGGCCTATGCGTCCGGAAAAGGATTCCAGACCCTGCAGGCACTGTATGCGATCGGCTCCGGCGGAATTTTTGGAAAAGGGCTGGGACAGAGTATGCAGAAGCTTGGATATCTGCCCGAGCAGCAGAATGATATGATCTTTTCCATTATCTGTGAAGAACTGGGCCTGTTTGGGGCCTTTGCAGTCATCATGGTATTTGTGCTGCTGATCTGGCGTTTTATGGTCATTGCCAACAATGCACCGGATCTGTTCGGTGCGCTTTTGGTGGTGGGTGTTATGGGACATATTGCGATTCAGGTAATCCTGAATATTGCGGTTGTAACCAACACTATTCCCAACACCGGTATTTCCCTGCCCTTTATCAGCTACGGCGGCACATCGGTGCTGTTTTTGATGATCGAGATGGGGCTTGTCATGAGTGTTGCGCGCGGAATCAAGCTTAAGGACGTATGAGCCGGCAAACAATACAGCTTTGATAAAAAACAGTGATAATATTTACATACCGGGGGCAGAATTTGGCAAAAAAACAGTCATACAGACTGATCAAAGGCGGAAAAGCTGCTGATCAGAAGAAAAAAGTATTAAAAGCAGAGGCAGGGACAAAAAAAACAGGAATTGTTTTTGGCATTCTGCTGGTTGTGATAGGGATTGCTGTCGGTGCGTTTATATATATCCGTAATACCTATCATGTAAAGAATGTGCTGGTGGAAGGCAATGTTCATTACACCAGGGAAGACATTGTAAGAATGGTGCTCAAAGAAAAAATGGACTATAATTCTTTGTACCTTTCTTTCAAATATAAGGAAAAACAGATCCGGGATATACCGTTTATTCAGACGATGAGTGTGGAAGTGGTTTCACCAGACACGATTAAAATCATGGTATATGAGAAAACAGTTGCCGGATATGTGGAATACATGGGTAAATTCATTTACTTTGACCGGGACGGTATTGTGGTGGAATCTTCCGGAACACGTACGGCAAGTGTGCCGGAAGTGACGGGAATTCGTTTTGACCATGTGGTTTTGTATGAGCCGCTGCCGGTCACGGACAGCAGCGTGTTTAAACATGTTCTGAATATCACGCAGATTTCGTCAAAATATGACATTCTGGCAGATAAGATTTATTTTAACGAAGCCAATGAAATGACCCTGTATTT
Source organism: Lachnospiraceae bacterium (assembly GCA_017500935.1). Classification (GTDB taxonomy): domain Bacteria; phylum Bacillota; class Clostridia; order Lachnospirales; family Lachnospiraceae; genus Gallintestinimicrobium. Next base: position 55,725 of record JAFVXW010000046.1, on the reverse strand, counting down.
CGGAAATGTGCGCGTGCGTCTGGGAAGCGCAGATTTTGAGGAAAAGATCATGCGTCTTACCCATATTCTGCCGAATCTGGAAGGCTTAAGCGGCGTTCTGCAGATGGAAAATTATGATGATGAAAGTGAAAATATCACATTTTTACAGGATGAAAATCAGTAAGCTTTCTGTCGAAGAAAAGTGAAAGAAAATGAAAAAAGTTATTGCGTAATTCAGAAAATGGCTTTATGATAATTAATGTGGAGTTATTGAGGACAAAAGGAGGAAGTACCCTTGCTTGAAATTAAAGTAAATGAGGCTGAGTCTGCAGCAAAGATTATCGTGATCGGTGTTGGCGGCGCAGGCAATAATGCTGTAAATAGAATGATCGATGAAAAGATTGACGGTGTTGAGTTTATCGGAGCCAATACCGACAGACAGGCTCTCCAGTTTTGTAAAGCGGAACAGCAGCTGCAGATTGGTGAGAAGCTTACCAAAGGTCTCGGCGCAGGCGCAAAGCCTGAGATCGGTGAACAGGCTGCAATTGAAAGCTCCGAAGAGATCGCCAAGGCAATTGAAGGTGCGGACATGGTATTTGTTACCTGCGGTATGGGCGGCGGAACCGGAACCGGTGCAGCTCCCATCGTGGCAAAGCTTGCCAAGGATAAAGGAATCCTGACTGTAGGCGTTGTGACCAAGCCTTTCCGTTTTGAAGCAAGAACCCGCATGAACAATGCGATGATGGGAATTGAGAAGCTTCGTGAGAGTGTAGACACCCTGATCGTGATTCCCAATGATAAGATCCTTGAAATTGTAGACAAGCGTACCAGCATGCCCGAAGCACTGATGAAGGCTGACGAAGTCCTGCAGCAGGCAGTTCAGGGTATCACTGACCTGATCAATGTACCCGCAGTCATCAACCTTGACTTTGCGGACGTACAGACCGTAATGCGCGACAAGGGTATTGCACATATCGGTATCGGTGAAGGCAAGGGCGATGACAAGGCTGTGACAGCTGTTAAGATGGCTGTAGAGAGCCCCCTGTTAGAGACCACTATTTCTGGCGCTACCGATATCATCGTAAACGTATCCGGTGATATTTCCATGTTTGACGCATCTGATGCGGTTGATTACATCCGTGAACTGACCGGCGATGATGTAAATATCATTTTCGGTGCAATGTATGATGAAAATATGGCGGACTACTGCCGTATTACCGTAATTGCAACCGGTATTGATGAGACACCCGCTGCCAAGTTCTCCTCTGCTTTTGCCAAGAAGCCCACAGCGCCCAATCTGACAGGTGTGAATCAGGCAAAACAGACAGTAAATGTTCCCGGCGGAATTTCTTCCAGACAGCCTGCTGCACCTGTAACCCAGGCACAGCCTGAACTGCGCACCAATCTGTCCGGACTGCAGAAAACCCCTACACAGCTTCGCAGCAATGTGGGCGAGAAATCTTTAAAGATTCCGGATTTCCTTCAGAAAAAATAAGTTATCAGACAAATATGAAAACCAGCTGAGCGATCAGCTGGTTTTTTTTCGCACTCGCGCACACTTTTTTGTCGAAAAATATCCGTGAAAGCTGCCCTGATATGACAAATTCTGCACAGGATCTCTTCTATAATGAGTCCATACATCAAACACGATGTTGAAACAGGAGGATTGGTTTTGCATTACGAGTTGTATGTGGACCGCTTCTTCTTTTCACAGTTTGTCATGCATCTGATTCTTCTGGTACTTACTGCGATCACAGGCCGCTACCGGCTTGTCAGATGGAAAACAGTAACCGCAGCCGCCGGAGGGAGTCTGTTTTTGGTGGTGGTTTTTCTGTGGCCGTCCGGACAAATGTATGCAGGAGTCAAGGTTATTTTGCAGATGGCGGGAACTTTGGTAATGCTGCAGGCTGCATTTGGTTTTGACAGTATGAAAGCCTGTATCCGCGCAGGTATGTATTATGGAATCTGCGCAGTTTTTATGGGAGGTGCGCTGCATGTTCTGTGCCGCAGAAACGGAAATTTATGGCTGGTTCTTGCCTGGGCACTGGCGCTTGCGTTTCTGGGGGTATGCTGGAATATACATGAAAAGAGGCAAAGTCAAAGTGCTCTACGGCGTGTCCAGTTAAGTGACAGGAAATACAGTTATAAGCTGAAGGCGCTGGTGGATACCGGAAACAGTCTGTATGATCCGGTCAGCCATAAACCGGTCTGTGTGGTACATACAAGTGCTGTAAAAGCACTGCATCTGGCAGAAAGACCGGAAGTATTCCGTGTGATTCCGTATCATTCCATAGGCAGAACAAACGGAATCCTTTATGCATGGGTCGTGGAAAAGATGGAAGTGAATCTGGCGGGACAGAAACGTATGTTTCACAAGGTGCTTTTAGCACAGAGTGATCAGCTGCTGCCTCATAAGGGGTATCAGATGCTTCTGCATCCTGCGTTACTGGAAGAAGAGAAAGGAGAAAAACATGATTTTAAAAGTTGCGATGCCGGGGAAGATGCAGTTTAAGATGATTCGCAGGGAACCTTCTTTTTTTATGGCAAAAGAAGGGGAGATTCATTACATAGGAGGCGCGGATGTGCTGCCGCCGCCTCTGGAAACCGCACAGGAAAATGAAGTGATCCAGGATCTTGCTTCGGAAGAGTATGCATCGGAGGCCAGATCGATCCTGATCGAACACAATCTGCGTCTGGTGGTTTATATAGCCAGAAAATTTGACAATACAGGTGTCGGCGTGGAGGATCTGATCTCCATTGGCACCATCGGGCTGATCAAGTCTATCAATACCTTTAATCCCAATAAAAATATCAAGCTTGCCACTTATGCATCGCGCTGCATCGAAAATGAAATTCTGATGTACCTGCGAAGAAATTCCAAAACCAGAATGGAGGTTTCCATCGACGAACCCCTGAATGTGGATTGGGACGGCAATGAACTGCTTTTGTCGGATATCCTTGGTACGGATGAGGATGTGATCTGTAAAGATATCGAAAATGAAGCGGAATGCCGGATGCTTAGGCGGGCCATTTCCAGACTGTCGGAGCGGGAGCGGACGATCATCAATCTCCGTTTTGGTTTAAATACGCCAGACGGACAGGAAATGACACAAAAAGAGGTGGCCAGTCTTTTGGGAATTTCACAGTCCTATATTTCGCGTCTGGAAAAAAGGATCATGAAGCGGCTCAAACGCGAGCTGGGCAAAGAAGTCTAGCGCCTGCAGAACTGGCATATGCACATTTGGGATCTGCCGATCTGATATCTGCATCTTAGGTTTTTGACACATGCAACAGAGCGGTTATGTCAGATAAGCGCGCATGATGCGCAGGGCGTTTTTTTCAAGCCTTGAAACCTGCGCCTGGGAAATCCCGATCAGGGAAGCCACTTCCATCTGGGTTTTGCCTTCAAAAAAGCGAAGTGTGATGATTTCACGCTCCCGGCTGTTTAATTTTTTGATGGCATCGGACAAAGAAAGATGCTCTAACCAGACTTCTTCCTTGTTTTTCTTGTCCTTGATCTGATCCATCACATAGAGCGTGTCGCCGCCGTCTGTGTAGACCGGCTCATAGAGGCTCATGGGATTCTGGATGGCATCCAGCGCGTAAATGATGTCTTCCCGCGCAATGCCGACCTCGGCGGCGATTTCTGTGATGGAGGGTTCTTTCTGATTTTTTCTTGTCAGATTTTCCCGTGCATAAATGGCTTTGTAAGCGGTATCGCGCAGAGAACGGCTGACCCGGATGGAGTTGTTGTCGCGTAAAAAACGCCGGATTTCGCCGATGATCATGGGGACTGCATAGGTGGAAAAGCGAACGCCAAGTTCGGTGTTGAAATTGTCAATGGATTTGATCAGGCCGATACAGCCGATCTGGAACAGATCGTCCACATTTTCATTGCTGGCAGAAAAGCGTTTGATGACGGAAAGAACCAGACGCAGATTTCCCTTGATAAAGAGTTCTCTGGCGTTTTCATCCCCCTGACGGATACGGATAAAAAGCTTCTCTTTTTCTTCGTTGGTAAGTACCGGCAGGCGGGATGTATTGACGCCGCAGATTTCTACTTTATTCAATGCCATTTTTTTAGCCTCCTGCAATTGTCTGTCTGTGGGAAACGGATATACACAGCATGGACAGAGAGGCTTTTTTTTATGCGTCCGGCAGCAGACTTTTTGGTACAGCGGAACTTAAAAAGCGGCAGATGCATAGGATAGATCAAGAACAGTTTGGGTGGAGCAGAAAAAATGCTGTATTCAGAATTGAAATGCAAGGAAGTCATCAATGTCAGAGACTGCAGGAAATTGGGGAATGTGGTGGATTTTGAATTTGATGAGTGCAGCGGATGCATCTGCAAGCTGATCGTGCCCGGTTCTGCAAAATGGAAATCTTTTTTCTGTCAGGATGCGGATTATGCGATCTGCTATAAGGATATCCGTCAGATCGGCCCGGATATCATTCTGGTGGATGTGCCCTGAAGCGGCAGTTTGGAGGTATCTGCGGGGAAAATGCGGATTGGATGACTGTGGAAATCAATTGACATAAGTTTTGGTTTTGGATAAAATAAGAGAGGAAAGAACCTTTTTGAAGGGAGTCACAGGTTATGAAATGTCCTTACTGCGGTCATGAGAATACCAGAGTTATTGATTCAAGACCCTCAGATGAAAATAACAGCATCAGAAGAAGACGCGCCTGCGATGAATGCAGCAAGCGTTTTACTACCTATGAAAAGATAGAGACCATTCCGCTGATCGTCATCAAAAAGGATGATAACAGAGAGCCTTATGACCGTGCCAAGATTGAAGCAGGTGTTCTGCGTGCCTGTCATAAGAGGCCTGTCAGTGTCAATGAGATCAATAAGCTGATTGACGAAGTGGAGAATGAGATTTTCAACCGTGAGGAAAAAGAAATCCCCAGCGCAGTGATCGGTGAGCTTGTGATGGACAAGTTAAAGGATCTCGAAGCCGTGGCTTATGTTCGTTTTGCGTCTGTTTACCGCGAATTTAAGGATATTAATACCTTTATGGACGAACTTAAAAAAGTGATCGAAAAAGGTAAATAGGAATTTTATGCACAGACGGCGGACAAAAGCCGTCTGTTTTGTTTAAGAGAAAATGCAATCGGAATGACGAATAAATCTTGCATTCTCGTTATGTTTTGTATACAATGAACACGGCAGAAAGCGTCGCAGACAAAAAAGCGTGCATCTGACCGCATTATAAAAATAACCCTAATTGAAAAAGGAGAGACACATGAAGACGAAGGTATGGAAAAAAATCCTTGTGACTTTAGCGTGTACCGCACTTACTGTTGCACTGAGCGCATGTTCAGGTGATAAGGCAGGCGAGAATTCTTCTCAGATCACAATTGGCATACCTCAGGATATTGAGGACAGTCTTGACCCCCATGATACTTTGGCGGCAGGAACTGAAGAGGTATTGTTCAATATGTATGAAGGCCTTGTCAAACCTGACAGTCAGGGTAATTTGATCGATGCTGTGGCAGCTTCCCACAGTATTTCGGCGGACGGCAAAGTCTACACATTTACGCTGCGCGAGAATGTAAAGTTTCATGACGGCAGTGTTGTTACCGCAGAAGACGTAAAATATTCCCTTGATAAATGTGCAGATACCAGCAACGGAGCACCGCTGGTGGCTGCTTATACTGCAATTGACAGTATCAATATCGTGGATGATTCCACGGTGGAAGTGGTGCTTAAGGAAGCAGATACAGACTTTTTGCCGTATCTGACCACGGCCATCATTCCTGCTTCCAATGAAGATCCTGACAATATTCCCATCGGTACCGGCCCTTACAAATTCGTATCCCGTTCTGTGCAGGAAGAGTTTGTAATGGAAAAATTCGATGAATACTGGGGAACTCCCGCCAATATCGAGCTGGTGACCTTTAAGGTGATCGCGGATTCTGATCTGGTTGTGACCAACTTAAACGGCGGTGCGATCGATATGTACGCACGTCTTCCGCAGTCACAGCTTTCCCAGGTGTCAGATGAGTTTAATGTGCTGGAAGGTTCCATGAATCTGGTGCAGGCACTGTATCTGAACAATGCAGACGAGCGCTTTGATGATGTAAAGGTTCGTCAGGCTCTTTGTTATGCTGTGGATAAACAGGCTTTACTGGATATGCTTTCTGACGGTATGGGTACTCCCATCGGTTCCAGCATGTTCCCTTCCTTTGGCAAGTATTATATGGAAGAATTAAATGACCTGTATCCCTACGATCCCGAAAAGGCAAAATCTTTGCTGACAGAAGCAGGTTATCCGGACGGCATTTCCTTTAAGATTTCCGTTCCGTCCAATTATGCACAGCATGTCAGCACGGCACAGATCCTTGCAGAGCAGTTCAAGGCCAGCAATATCAAGGCTGAGATCGAGCTGATCGAATGGGAAAGCTGGGTTTCTGATGTATATTCTGACCGTAAGTTTGAGACTACCATCGTAGGTCTGGATGCGTCCACACTATCTGCTTCTGCGCTTTTATCCCGTTTTGTGACCGGCGCAGGCAAAAATTTTGTGAATTTCTCTGATGCTGCTTATGATGAAGCATATGCAAATGCTGTGGCAAGCACCGATGATGAGGAAAAGACTGCTTACTACAAGGAATGTGAAAAAATCCTTGCTGACCAGGCTGCCAATGTATATCTGCAGGATATGGCTTCACTGGTGATCCTGAACAAAAAGTACGCGGGTTATGAATTTTATCCGCTTTATATTCAGGATATTTCCAAGCTGTATATTGTGGAAGCTCAATAATGTTTTTTTTGCAACGCCGGGTCTTTTTGATCCGGCGTGTTCTTAAAGAGAAATCCAAATCACTTTTTTAAGTGGAGGAATTTATGAAATATTTTGGTAAAAAACTGGCGGCAATGCTGATCACAGTTTTAGTTGTTTCATTTTTAGTATTTGCCGCATTTTCCATTATTCCCGGAGACCCGGTGACTTCCATGCTGGGAACAGAGGCGACACCTGAGCAGGTGCAGGCCCTTAGAGAGGAGCTGGGATTAAATGATCCGCTGCTTGTACGTTATGTCCGCTGGCTGGCGGATTTTGCCGGAGGGGATATGGGTACATCCTATAATTATAAAATGCCGGTGACAAAGATGGTGGCGGAAAAGATTCCCGTGACGCTGTCTCTGGCAGCCATGTCTTTTGTGATCCTGGTGGCAGTATCTGTTCCTCTGGGGATTTTCTGCGCAAAAAGAGCAGGAGGCTGGCTTGACAGAACGGTTATGATCTTAAATCAGGTGATCATGGCGGTACCTTCTTTCTTTTCGGGTATTGTGATCACACTGGTCTTTGGTCTGATCTTAAAATTGTTTGTTCCGGGCGGTTATGTGTCTTATCAGAAAAATTTCTGGGGATTTCTGGGCTATCTGATCTATCCGGCTGTTGCCATCGCACTTCCCAAGATCGCCATGGCAGTAAAGCTTCTGCGCAGCTCTGTGACAGAACAGATGAAGCTGGATTATGTGCGCACCGCTTACAGCAGAGGCAACCGTACCAAGGGTGTTCTATACGGACATGTGCTGAAAAATGCTCTGATCCCGGTGGTTACATTTCTGGGAATGACACTGGCAGATATGGTTGCGGGAAGTATCATTGTAGAGCAGGTGTTTAATGTGCCCGGAATCGGAAGAATTCTTCTGACATCCATCTCAAACCGTGATTATCCGGTGGTTATGGTCATTATTGTCTGTGTTTCGTTCCTTGTTATCCTTATTAACTTTCTGGTGGATCTGCTTTATAAAAAGATCGATCCCAGAATCACACTGGACTGAAAAAGTATGAAAAAGAAAAGAAGCAAAAATTTTATCATAGGTGCATTTCTGACAGGCTTTATGCTTTTGTTTGTGCTGCTTGGCGTGGTGTGGACACCGTATGATCCGGAGACCATGGACGGTGCCAACAAGCTTGCAGGCGTGTCTTTTTCCCATATTATGGGATGCGATGATTTTGGACGGGATATTTTTTCCCGTGTGTTAAAAGGCAGCGGCACCACCTTGCTGGTGGCTTTGGGAACAGTTGCCATCGGTACTTTTTTTGGTATCATTCTGGGGGCTGTCTGCGGTTATTACGGCGGTATTCTGGATGAAGTGATCATGCGTGTGGTGGACGCAGTGTTTGCGTTTCCCAATATTTTGCTGGCGCTTGTATTTATCAGTCTTTTGGGACCGGGCAGAAATAATGTGATCATTGCGCTGGGAATCGCCTTTATTCCCAGTTTTGCCCGTATTGTGCGCAGTGAATTTATCCGCTGCCGCAATATGGATTATGTAAAAAGCGCCAAATTATCCGGTGCCAGTGATCTGCGTATCATGTTTGTGCATATCCTGCCCAATACCCTGACCGTGCTTTTGTCAGCGGTTATGATCGGATTTAATAATGCAGTGCTTTCCGAAGCCGGCATGAGTTATCTGGGAATCGGTGTGCAGCCTCCGCAGCCCAGCCTTGGCTATATGCTGTCTGAGGCACAGACATATCTGTTCTCATCACCCGGTTATGCAATCTTTCCCGGTCTGGTGATCATTTTAATGGTACTGGGATTTTCCCTGCTTGCAGAAGGTCTGAAGGAGGAAAAGTGATGCTGGACGTTATCGATTTAAATATTGAATTTCACGATCATCTGATTCCGGAAACAGTGGTGTATGATTTTGATCTGCACATGGATCCGGGTGATATTGTGGGCCTGGTGGGAGAGTCCGGTTCCGGCAAATCCATGAGTGCTATGGCGATCGCCGGTCTTTTGTCCCGCCGTGACATGAAAAAAAGAGGACAGATCCTGTTTGAAGGAACGGATCTGTTAAGCTGTGAAAGAAGCCATCTGCGTTCTCTGCAGGGAGATGAGATCAGCATCGTGTTCCAGGAGCCGATGACTTCCTTAAATCCTGTCTATAAGATCGGCTGGCAGGTGGAGGAGCCTTTGCGTATCCATTATCCGGAGATGTCAAAGGAAGAAAGAAAGCAAAAGGCGCTGAAAATGCTTGCAGATGTGGATCTTGACGATCCGCAGCGCGTATATGACTGTTATCCGCATCAGCTTTCCGGCGGTATGCGTCAGCGTGTTATGATCGCGGCAGCCATGATCTGCGGCCCCAAGCTTTTGATCGCAGATGAGCCTACCACCGCGCTGGATGTGACGGTACAGGCACAGATCGTAAAGCTTTTAAAACGTATCAACCGGGAAAAGAAAACAGCGATCCTGTTTATTTCCCATGATCTGAGTCTGGTCCGGCAGCTGTGTCAGCGTGTGGTAGTCATGCAGGGCGGCAATGTTGTGGAAAGCGGTACGATCGAGCAGATCTATGAAAATCCAAAAGAGGCGTATACCCAGAGACTGATCGCGGCGATCCCGAAATGCGAAAAGAAAAAACGCGCGGTAAAGGAGGGCTGACATATGGAAAATAAGCTTTCCGCAGAAAAAGATATTTTACGGGTGGAAAATGTTCATAAGTCCTTTAGGGACCAGAATGCACCCTGGAGTTTGAAAAGGAAAAAAAAGGAAGTGTTAAAAGGGATTGCCTTCTCGGTAAAAGAGGGAGAGGTCCTTGGTCTGGTCGGGGAATCCGGATGCGGAAAATCCACGCTTGCCAAGGTGATTCTTGGTCTGGAAACGCCTGACAGCGGCAACGTGATTCATGAGAGTATGCGCCCCCAGATGGTGTTTCAGGACCCCTACAGTTCCTTAAATCCTGCTAAAAAAATCGGCTGGATCCTCGAAGAACCTTTGCGTCTGCGCGGCGGTTTTTCAAAGGAAGAACGAAAAAAACGTGTCTTTGATATGCTGGGCAAAGTCGGGCTGGACGAAAAGATCGCAGAACGTTATCCGAATCAGCTTTCAGGCGGTCAGAGACAGAGAATCTGTATTGCGGCAGCGCTGATGCTGGAACCGAAACTTTTGATCGCAGACGAAGCGGTTTCTGCGCTGGATGTTACCATTCAGGCACAGATCATTGAACTTTTATTGCAGTTAAAAGAGCAGATGGGACTTTCCATTCTGTTTATTTCTCACGATATGCGCGTGGTCTATCAGGTCAGTGACCGGGTTATGATTATGCAGGAAGGAAAAATTGTGGAGATCGGCGATGTGGATGATGTCTATTTTGAAAGTCAGCATCCCTATACCAGAGAGCTTCTGGAAGCGGCAGGAATCATTGAAGAAGGGGACTAAAGCACACTTTTTCACGGTCAAAGCAGGTATGAATTATGTTTAAGACTTTTTATCCGGATGTCTGGATGGACAGTGCCTATGAGGTGGACTATGAAGCACTGTATCAGAAAGGATACCGCGGAATTATTTTTGATGTGGACAACACCTTGGTGGAACACGGAGCAGAGGCAGATGCACGGGCGATCGCTTTGTTTGAAAGACTGCACCGGATCGGATTTTCCGTCATGCTTTTGTCCAACAATAAGGAGCCGCGTGTCAAAAGCTTTGCACAGCAGGTAAAATATGCGGGCTATATTTTTAAGGCGGACAAGCCTTCCGTAAAAGGCTACTGCAGGGCAATGGAACTGATGAAAACCGGAACAGACAATACCCTGTTTATCGGAGACCAGCTGTTTACCGATGTATGGGGGGCAAAGAGAAGCGGGCTTTTCAATATTTTGGTAAAGCCTATCGATCCGAAGGAAGAGATTCAGATTGTTTTTAAGCGGAAGCTGGAAAATATTGTTCTGTGGTTTTATAAAAGAAAGATGAAATAACAATGGAAATCAATGGTACAACCAGGCTTTGCGGTCTGATCGGAAATCCGGTGGAGCATACGGTGTCTCCGCAGATCCACAATACGCTGGCAGAGAAAATGGAGATAAATCTGGCGTATCTGCCCTTTTATGTGGAAAAGGGCAGACTTGAAGATGCGGTCAGGGGCGCAGAGGCTTTGTATGCGCTGGGCGTGAATGTGACCATTCCCTACAAGACAGATGTGATCGCATATTTGCAGGAAATTGACCCGATGGCAGAGGTCATGGGCTCTGTAAATACCCTTGTCCGCACAGATGGGGGCTGGAAAGGTTATAATACGGATTTAAACGGATTGTTCCGTGCAATGCAGGAAGACGGTGCAGCTTTGGAAGGGGAAAAAGTGCTGATCCTTGGTGCGGGAGGCGTGGCGCGGACCGCTGCGTTTTTATGTGCGCAAAAAGGCGCCTCTTTTGTTTATATTCTGAATCGGAGTGTAGAACGGGCACAGGCTCTGGCGCAGGAGGTAGAGGAAAAAACAGGATACAGCCATATCCGGGCCATGGCTCTTTCGGAGTGGGACAGACTGCCCCGGGAGCGTTTTCTGGCAATCCAGTGCAGCAGTGTGGGACTGTATCCGGACCAGGATGCGGCAATCATTGAAGAGGCGGCATTTTATGACAGAATCCATACGGGATATGATTTAATTTATCGCCCTGCAGTGACAAAATTTATGCAGATGGTTGAGAATGCAGGCGGAAAAGCTTATAATGGTCTGAAGATGCTGCTTTATCAGGGCATAGAAGCGTTTGAAAAATGGAATGAAGTAACAGTACCGGATGAGCTGGCATCGGAAGTATATGAAGTAATAAGAAGTATCAGTTACAAAAAGAAGTGAGGGAGGTTTTTTCCATGGGCAATGTGATTTTGACCGGGTTCATGGGCTGCGGTAAGAGCAGTGTGGCAATTAAATTATCTTACCGTCTCAAAAAAAGCAGTGGTAGACACTGACAAGTGGATTGAAAAGAAACAGGGAAAAAGAGTAGCAGAGATTTTTGAACAGGATGGCGAAGATGTGTTCAGAGATCTGGAGACACAGGCATTAAAGAGCATCAAACAAAGTTCCCGCAATGACATCATTTCTGTGGGCGGCGGAACTCCTATGCGTGAGGAAAACCGCAGTCTTATGAAAGAGATGGGTACAGTTGTTTATCTGCGTCTGAAACCGGAAACGGCACTTGCACGTGTCAGACTGGATGGCTCAAGACCGCTTCTTGACTGTGAAGACCCGCTTGCAAAGATCACCGAACTTCTGGAAAAAAGAGGTCCTTTATATGAAGAATGTGCCCATGTGATCGTGGATGTGGACGATAAGCATTTCGGGCAGATATTGTTTGAAATTGAAAAGGCAGTGCGGGACAGAGAGAATGCACTGCGTGCAGAAAAATACGGACAGCGCTCCTTTGGCGAGAAGCGCTTTGACGGCGAAAAACGCTTTGATGGTGAAAAGCGTTATGACGGCGAAAAACGTCCTTACGGCGAAAGAAAATTCGAGGGTGAAAGAAAATATGACGGCGAAAAACGTTCCTATGGTGAGAGACGTTTTGGCGGTTATAATGGATTTAAGAGATTTGGAGACAACGGTGTAAATGCGGCTGCCAATGCAGAGCAGGAGAGTGCACCGATCAGCCAGCATGCACAGAATATCCAGTTTGCACTGCAGGAGGATGCGCAGCGTCAGGAAAGATGGCTAAAGCGCATGGATCAGGAGCAGACTGAAACAGCAGAAGCTGCTGATGAGAATGTGCAGATCGCTGCAGAAGAAGTAACCGCAGAGACCGCACAGCAAGAAGCAGAAACCGTAATGGCAGAAACTGTAGCTGCAGAGGAAGCAGCGGGAAAAGAAACTGCAGCGGAGGAAGTGGCAGTAGAAGCAGCAGAAGGATTGACAGAAGAAACTGCTGGGGGAGCAGCGCAGGAAGCAGCTGCGGAAGATGCAGATAAAGCACAGGAAACTGCAGAAGAATGTACACAGCCTTCTGTATGCGAATGTGAAAAGAAAGTGACCAGACTTCTTGTGATCAACGGTCCGAATCTGAATTTCCTTGGAATCCGCGAAAAGGCTGTTTACGGCACACAGACCTATCAGGATCTGCTGAATCTGATCGCGAAAAAGGGAATTGAAAGCGGTATTGCCATTGAAGTATATCAGAGCAATCATGAAGGTGCGATCATTGACAAGCTGCAGGCTGCTTATTTTGACGGCACAGACGGTATTGTGATCAATCCCGGTGCATATTCCCATTACAGCTATGCGATCAGGGATGCGCTGGCATGTCTGAATGTACCCAAGGTGGAGGTGCATATTTCCAATATCATGGAAAGAGAGACTTTCAGACGGATTTCTGTAACGTCACCGGCATGCGATAAGCAGATTTACGGTCAGGGACTGGACGGATATCTGCAGGCGATTGATTTTATCGCACATTTCAAAAAAAACAGTTGAAAAATGATGATTTTTAGTATACACTTTAAAAGGTTAACAGAAATTTAATTTTAGGAGGATATATATTATGATTTCTGCAGGTGATTTCAGAAATGGTATTACACTTGAAATGGACAATGCTGTATGGCAGATCATCGAATTCCAGCACGTAAAACCCGGTAAAGGTGCTGCATTCGTTAGAACCAAATTAAAAAATGTAAAGAGCGGCGGCGTAATTGAAAAGAGCTTCAGACCTACCGAAAAATTCCCCGCAGCACGTATCGACAGACTGGATATGCAGTATCTGTACAATGATGGTGATCTGTTCTACTTCATGAACAACGAAACCTTCGACCAGATCGCTCTGGCTGCTGACGTAATCGGCGATGCTCTTAAGTTCGTTAGAGAAAACGACGTATGCAAGATCTGCTCTCATAACGGCAGCGTATTCAGCGTAGAACCCCCTATGTTCGCTGAACTGAAAGTTACTGAAACTGAACCTGGCTTTAAGGGTGATACCGCTACCGGTGCTACCAAGCCTGCTACCGTTGAAACTGGTGCTGTTGTTTACGTTCCTCTGTTCGTAAGCGAAGGCGATGTAATTAAGATCGACACCAGAACTGAAGAATATCTGTCCAGAGTATAAGTCTGTAACACTGTTGGATGAAGACAAGTATGAGGCATGGGAGAGATCCTGTGCCTCATTTTTATGTTTATGCACACTATTTTGGCAAAGGAAACATAGTATGGGACGGGGTTATATCAAAAGCTTTTTTGGTGATAAAAATTTTTATAAACAGGTGACAGCGGTTGCACTCCCTGTTATGGCCCAGCAGCTTGTGACTGCGTGTGTCAATCTGGTCGACAATGTTATGGTCGGAGGGGTGGGACAAAACGCACTGACAGCTGTAACCGTGGCCAACTGCTGCTATATGCTGGTAAATTCTTTGCTGTTTGGGCTGACAGGAGGAGCGGGGATTTTTATTGCCCAGCATTATGGAGCAAAGAATGAGGAAAAATGTCAGAGTTTTTTCAACCTGTCACTTTTACTGAGCATTCTCATTGCTGCGTTTGCAACCTTTGTGCTGCTCTTGGCGCCGGAGTGGACGATTTATATATTTACCAGAACTCCGGAGATTGCACAGCTGGGGCTTGATTATGTCAAATTTGTAAGGTTTAGTTATGTCCCGTATGCAATTTCCGTGACCTGTATCATGGCCATGCGCTCGATCGGTTTGAACAAAATACAGCTTAAAGTCGGAACACTGACTGTTGTGACCAATTCTGTACTGAATCTGATCCTGATCTATGGATATCTGGGAATGCCTGCGATGGGAGTAAAAGGAGCAGCGCTTGCAACCCTGATCGCCCGGGTGTTAGAAATGGGGATTTATCTGATGCTGCTGATCAGGAAAACACATTTTTACCGGCTGGATATAAAAGGAATGTTTCAGATAGATTCGGGCATGTTAAAACAGCTGATCGAAAAAGCGCTGCCTCTGACGATCAACGAGCTGGTCTATTCCGTCGGAAATTCCGTGATATTCAAAGCTTATATGCGGACAAATGAAATTCTGGTTGCAGCGATATCCATTGTGGATACGGTCATGAATATTGCGTTTATCATTTTCGGCGGACTTTCTTCTTCCATTTCCATATTTATCGGAGGAAAGCTGGGAGCAGGCAGGCTGGAAGAAGCAAAGCAGGATGCAAAAAAAATTGTGGTTTTTGCGGTTTTGGTAGCAACAGGAATTGGATGCATCATGTTTGCAGCGGCTCCGTATATCCATCATCTTTATACGCTTACAGAAGATGCTAAAGAGGCTCTGCGGATTTTGCTCAGAATCAGAAGTGTATTTTTGCCGATGTACATCATACATGTAAGTACCTTTTTTATCCTGCGGGCAGGCGGAGATACGCTGTCAACGCTTCTGATCGATTCCGGATTTTTATGGGCAGGACCGGTGCTGCTTTCCACGCTGTTGTCACTGTTTACGGATATCGGTCTGATCGAACTGTTTTTGGCAGTGCAGATGCTTGAAGTGGTCAAGATGTTTTTTGCGGTATGGCTTCTGAAAAAAGGACGCTGGGTGCGCAATCTTGCGGAAGAATAAACTTTCTAAACAAAGTATGAAATTCCAGAATCTGGGGCAAAATAAGAAAAATTAAGTAAAATTAAGCAAAATGAAGAAAATAAGAGAAAAACGCAGATAATATATGCTGGATGGTGTTGCATAAAAGCATCCCAAAACATAATATATCTGTAGTGTTTAGCACTCGATGTATAAGAGTGCTAACAAACGACAAAAGAAGAGTAATCTTTCATATAAGGAGGCAAAATTATGAAGTTAGTACCTTTAGGTGACAGAGTCGTATTAAAGCAGTTAGTAGCTGAAGAAACCACCAAATCCGGCATCGTTCTTCCCGGTCAGAACAAGGAAAAGCCCCAGCAGGCAGAAGTTATCGCTGTTGGCCCCGGCACCGAAGAAGTGAAGATGGAAGTTAAGGTTGGCGATCAGGTTATTTTCTCCAAGTACGCAGGTACCGAAGTAAAGTTTGAAAACGAAGAATTCATCGTGATCAAGCAGGCTGATATCGTAGCTATCGTAGCAGACTAAAAATGTAACAGGATATCCGTGCAGGCACAGATATCTGCTGAATTTCAAGGAGGCATATTATCATGGCAAAAGAACTCAAATACGGCGCAGAAGCGCGCACCGCGCTGGAAGCCGGCGTTAACAAACTTGCAAATACTGTAAGAGTAACCTTAGGACCCAAAGGCCGCAACGTTGCTTTAGACAAATCCTTTGGTGCTCCCCTGATCACCAACGATGGTGTTACCATCGCAAAGGAAATCGAGCTGGAAGATGCATTTGAAAACATGGGCGCACAGCTTGTAAAAGAAGTTGCAACCAAGACCAATGACGTTGCAGGTGACGGTACCACCACCGCTACCGTTCTGGCTCAGGCTATGATCAACGCTGGTATGAGCAACCTGGCTGCAGGCGCTAACCCTATCATCTTAAGAAAAGGTATGCAGAAGGCTACCGACTGTGCAGTTGCTGCAATTGCAAAGATGAGCGCAAACGTAGACGGCAAGAACCAGATCGCAAGAGTAGCAGCAATCTCTGCCGGTAACGAAGAAGTTGGTCAGATGGTAGCAGACGCTATGGAAAAGGTTTCCAATGACGGTGTTATCACCATTGAAGAAAGCAAGACCATGAAGACCGAACTGGATCTGGTAGAAGGTATGCAGTTCGACAGAGGCTACATCTCCGCTTACATGGCAACCGATATGGATAAGATGGAAGCAACTCTGGATAATCCCTATATCCTGATCACTGACAAGAAGATCTCCACCATTCAGGAAATCCTTCCTGTTCTGGAACAGATCGTTCAGTCCGGCGCTAAGCTTCTGATCATCGCTGAAGATGTGGAAGGCGAAGCTCTGACCACTCTGATCGTAAACAAACTGCGCGGAACCTTCAATGTAGTAGCAGTAAAAGCTCCCGGCTACGGCGACAGAAGAAAAGCTATGCTGGAAGATATCGCAATCCTCACCGGCGGTCAGGTGATCAGCTCTGATCTTGGTCTGGAATTAAAGGATGCACACCTTGGCATGCTCGGCCGTGCAAAATCCGTTAAGGTTCAGAAAGAAACCACTATCATCGTTGACGGTGACGGCGATGCAAATGCGATCAAGGCAAGAATCGCACAGATCAAAAAGCAGATCGAAGAAACCACTTCTGATTTCGATAGAGAAAAACTGCAGGAAAGACTTGCAAAGATGGCTGGCGGCGTAGCAGTGATCCGTGTTGGTGCAGCTACCGAAACCGAAATGAAAGAAGCAAAACTTCGTATGGAAGACGCTCTGGCAGCTACCAAGGCAGCTGTTGAAGAAGGTGTTATCTGCGGCGGCGGTTCTGCATATATCCACGCAGCAAAAGAAGTAGAAGCTCTGGCAGCTACCCTTGAAGGCGATGAAAAGACCGGTGCCAAGATCGTTCTGAAAGCACTGGAAGCTCCTTTATTCTTCATCGCAGCTAACGCAGGTCTGGAAGGCAGCGTTATCATCAACAAAGTAAAAGAAGCAGAAGTAGGTGTAGGCTTCGATGCTCTGAAAGAAGAATATGTAGACATGGTAAAAGCAGGTATCCTGGATCCCGCAAAGGTTACCAGAAGCGCTCTGCAGAACGCAACCAGCGTAGCAAGCACCCTGCTGACTACCGAATCCGTAGTAGCAACCATCAAAGAACCCGTACCCGCAGCTCCCGCAGGCGGTGCCGGCGGCATGGGCATGATGTAAGCGTATAACAAGCGATGCGGCGATAAAATGGAAAGCACCGGGAGAGCTCGCTCTCACCGGTGCTTTTTATTTTAGAGCCATACCGCGCCAAGCGGTAGCCGTGCGTTTGCGAAGCAGATGCGCGGCTAAGCATCGCGAGGCCAGCCACAACCTAAGCGGCGATAAAATGGAAAGCACCGGGAGAGCTCGCTCTCACCGGTGCTTTTTATTTTAGAGCCATACCGCGCCAAGCGGTAGCCGTGCGTTTGCGAAGCAAATGCGCGGCTAAGCATCGCGAGGCCGGCCACAACCTATGCGGTGCCATCCAGTACTCTGTTTTCAATACCACAGTACCCTGTTTTCTCCCCCTATCTTGTATTTTCATACATGTATGCTATAATTCTTATACCGTATCAAGCAATAAATTTTGCAATGATGCAGTCTGCGCAGAACCCAACTGATCTGGAAATTCTATCTGTCTAAGCTGTTTTTTTATAGCAGTTCTGTCAAATTCTTGTGACAAAATCGTCAGTTTTTCCAGTCAAAAAAATTGAATATACAGGAGGAAAAATGGGGGAAAAGAATGAAAGTATTTGTTCATATCTGAACAAACCAGATATTTTTGCTGATTTTATCAATGGCAGTCTTTTTTCGGGAAACAAGGTGATTTCAGTTGAGGAACTGGAAACTCCTGTTTTTACCGGAAAGGAAATGCATAAAGACAGAGAAGGCAAAACTGTCAGCAAATTAAGAAATCGTGATGTTGTCAAATTCAGAAAAGGCGGTGAACAGCTGGCGGTTATAGCTGTGGAAAATCAGGATGAATTAAATTATATCATGCCGTTTCGATGTATGGAATATGATGTCGAGGATTATGCCAAGCAGATAAGACGAATCAAAAAACGGCATGAACGTGATGGAGATTTAAAAGACAGTGCAGAATTTCTGTCAGGAATTAAAAAAGAAGATAAATTAAATCCTGTGGTAACGGTTATATTTTATCACGGAGAAGGTACATGGAATACTTGTAAATCCTTGCATGATATGTTAAACTTTAAAAAAGAAAACGTAATAATGAGAAGATATACACCTAATTACGAATCTTTGATCATATCACTTCAGGAAATGGATGAAAACAAGTATGAGACTGGGCTGCGGGAACTGATCGGAGTCATGAAAAGAAGTAGTGACAAGCAGAGAATGCAGGAGTATCTGGAAGAAAATCAACAGCGTTTTCAAAAATTGGATGATGATACTTATGATGTGATAAGTGTTATGACAAACCATAAAAAGTTAGAATATTTTAAGGAACAAAACCGAACAAAAGAAGGAGGAGTCAATATGTGCAAGGCATTTCAGGAGATGGAAGATGAGGCAAGAGAAAGAGGATATCAGGATGGAATACAGCGAGGTATTCAGGATGGCATGCAGCAAGGAATGCAGCAGGGAACTCTGCTTGGTGAGGAAAAAATAATAAAATTGATAAAAAAACTGATCGAAGCAGGACGAAATGCAGAAATACTTGCTGTTACGGAAAGTCCGGAAGTGAGAAAACGGTTATATCAGGAGTTTGCATTGGTATAATTTGTCCAGGAAAACATAGGTAGAAATCTTTGATATAATGCATTTGCTTTTTTTGTCAGTTATGCGTATAATTTTGAATAAGAATAAAATCCCGCATTTTGTGGTCAAAAAACACTGTATGCAAAAGACAAAGGGAGACGACATATTATGAAGAAAAGAATTTTACTACTTACCACCGGAGGTACCATCGCGTCAGGAGAAACAGGAAACGGCCTTGCGCCGGTTCTGACCCCTGCAGACATTCTGCAGTATGTGCAGGAATTTGCGGAAATCTGCGAAGTGGTTCCCTGTGAAGTATGTTCCATTGACAGTACCAATATGGACGCAGCATACTGGCTGCTTTTAGCAAACAAGATCCGTGAAAACTATGTGGATTACGATGCCTTTGTGGTTTGTCACGGAACCGATACCATGGCCTATACTGCTGCTGCATTGTCCTATCTGATCCAGAATTCCGGAAAACCCATTGTATTTACCGGTGCACAGAAATCTCTGCTTTCCGAGATCACAGATGCAAGAAAGAATCTGCACGACAGTATTTTATGTGCACTGGATGACAGAAGCTGTGATGTTATGGTGGTATTTAACGGCAATATCATCGCCGGAACCAGAGCCAAAAAGACAGCTACTTTCAGTTATGATGCATTTTCCAGTATCAATTTCCCCGTGATCGGTAAGATTCAGGACGAAGTGGTTTTATACTATATTGAAAATAAGGGTAAGGGCGGCGTGCGTTTTTATGACACCATGGACCGCAAGGTATTTTTGTTAAAGCTTACCCCCGGTCTTTCTGTGGAAATCATTGACGCGATTCTGGAACTGTATGACTGCATCATTGTGGAAGGCTTTGGCGTGGGAGGTCTGCCGGAACATTTAAACAAGGCATTTACCGAAGCAATGAAGCGTTACCAGCCCTATGAAAAGATTCTGATCATGTCAACCCAGGTTACTTATGAGGGCAGCAGCATGGATACCTATGTAGTTGGTAAGGCTGCAAAGGATAATCTGCCTTTCCTGGAAACCTACGACATGACTCTGGAAGCAGTGTTTGCAAAGATTATGTGGATTCTTGGTCTGCATATCACTGACCGTGCAGAGATTGAAAAGCTGTTCTATAAAAAGATCAACTTCGATATCTTTAGAAATGAATAATGTTTTTTTAAGCTTTTATGAAGTGCGCCTTTTGCCGGAAGAAATATGTTAGACTGTTTAGGCAGGAGGTGCAGGAGATGAAAAAGATGGCAGTTGTATTTTATATCATAGCAGCAGTCTGTGTGTGTTACGCAGTGGGCATTGTGATGACAAAAGCAGCCGGAACCAGATTTTTTATGGTCTGGTTTGGGATTGCGGCAATGCTTGTTCTTGGTGGGATCTTTTTTCAGAAAGGAATCTGGTACCGGATGCCCCAAATGTACAGAATCGGACTGGTCGGGATGATAGGTACAGCTGTCTTTTTCTTTGTTCTGGTACAGGGACTGATTTTATCCGGTTTTCATGCAAAAGCCTCTGAAAATCTGTCCTATATTGTGGTGCTTGGAGCACAGATAAAGCAAAACGGTCCCAGTATTGCACTTGCCAGACGTCTGGATGCTGCAGCTGCATATCTTGAAAAGAATCCGGATACGCTCTGTGTGGTCTCCGGCGGTCAGGGAAACAACGAGCCGGTCAGCGAAGCGGAAGGGATGTACCGGTATCTGACTGCAAAAGGAATAGAAGCAGAGCGGATCATCAAAGAAGACAGATCGCGCAATACCTTTGAAAATCTGGAATTTTCCAGAAAGCTGATTCCGGAGCAAATCGAAAAAGTGGGGATCGTGACCAGTAATTTTCACGTCTACCGGGCAGTTCAGCTTTCAAAGCTTCACGGTTTTTTGGATGCGGAAGGAATCGGTGCCGGTTCAGGCATGTATTTTTTACCCAATAACATGTTAAGAGAGTTCTTTGGCGTGGTGAAGGACTGGATTTTTAATGGAATGATGCTGTGGTAATGCACAGAAAGGAAACGATGCGGCTGAATCGTACACAGGAGTATGGATCAGCCGCTTTTTTTGTCATTTATTGACTTTACAAAGAAGAAATAATATAATAGAGTATATTTTTATAATTTGTTCATATTTTGATCACAAAAACAGGAAAAGAGAGGCATAGGCTGATGAAAAAACTGGAAGAATATGTTAGAAGCATACCGGATTTCCCGATCGAAGGAATTGTTTTCAGAGATGTGACCAGTGTTGTGGAAGATGCAGACGGATTTAAGCTTGCAGTGGATACCATGGAAAAGCTGGTGGAAGATCTGGAATATGATGTGGTTGCCGGAGCAGAATCCAGGGGATTCATTTTTGGTGCACCTATTGCATATAACCGTCATAAGCCTCTTGTGCTGATCCGTAAAAAAGGAAAACTTCCCTGCGAAACTGTCGCACAGGAATATGATCTGGAATACGGCACTGCTGTGATCGAAATGCATAAGGATTCCATCAAGCCCGGACAGAGAGTTCTTCTGGTGGATGATCTGATCGCGACCGGCGGTACAACGGAAGCCATGATCAAGCTGATCGAATCCCTGGGCGGCGTGGTTGCCGGTGTGGTTGTAATGATCGAGCTGGCAGGACTGGAAGGAAGAAAGAAGATAGAAGGATACAGACTGGATTCAGCAATCCGTTATCCCGGCAAATAATCGTGACAATAAAAGGTAATTACTGACATGACAGAAGAACAGATATTACAACCTATAGCAACTGAATTTGTGCTGGATGACGGACGTATTGAGGATATTCAGGAATTTAAAAGCCCGGAAGAACTCTATAAGGATCTGATCGATCACATCCGCAAGTATCATCCCTCCGACGATTTTACCATGATCGAGGAGGCTTACCGGATCGCTTATGAAGCACATAAGTCACAGGTGCGCAAATCAGGTGAGCCCTATATCATACATCCGCTTTGCGTGTCGATCATTCTGGCTGATCTGGAACTGGATAAGGAAACGATCATCGCAGGTCTTTTGCATGATGTTGTGGAAGATACCATTATGACCGGCGAAGAGATCAGTGCCAGATTCGGCAGTGATGTAGCACTGCTTGTTGACGGTGTGACCAAATTAAAACAGCTGACTTTGACCAACAATGCCGGGAATAAGACAGAGGCACAGCTTGAGATGCAGGCTGAGAACCTTCGTAAGATGTTTCTTGCAATGGCCAAGGATATCCGCGTTATCATGATCAAGCTGGCTGACCGCCTGCACAATATGCGTACCTTAAAGCATATGCCGCCGGAAAAGCAGCAGCGTATTGCCCGTGAAACCATGGACATCTATGCACCGCTGGCCCAGCGTCTTGGTATTTCCAAGATCAAGGTTGAGCTGGATGATCTTTCCCTAAAATATCTGGAGCCGGATGTGTATTATGATCTGGTGGATAAGATTTCCATGCGTAAAAGTGAACGCGAGCAGTATATCCAGAACATTGTTATGGAAGTGCAGAAGCATATTCACCACGCAGGCATCAAGGCAAGAGTGGACGGACGCGTCAAGCATTTTTTCAGTATCTATAAAAAGATGAAAAACCAGAATAAGACGCTGGATCAGATTTATGACCTGTTTGCAGTCCGCATTATTGTGGATTCTGTAAAAGACTGTTATGCGTCTCTTGGTGTGATCCATGAAATGTATAAGCCGATTCCCGGCCGTTTCAAAGATTATATCGCAATGCCCAAGCCCAATATGTATCAGTCACTGCATACCACACTGATCGGTACGATGGGTCAGCCCTTTGAGATTCAGATCCGTACCATGGAAATGCATAAAGTGGCTGAGTTTGGTATTGCTGCCCACTGGAAATATAAAGAAGCCTCCGACGGCAAAAAAGTGGAGGCGCAGGAAGAAGAGAAGCTTTCCTGGCTGCGCCAGATTCTGGAATGGCAGCGGGATATGTCCGACAACAGAGAGTTCATGAAGATGTTAAAGAGCGATCTGGATCTGTTTTCGGACAGTGTATACTGTTTTACTCCTACCGGTGATGTAAAAACACTGCCGGCAGGATCTACCCCTATTGACTTTGCATACTGCGTTCATTCCGCAGTCGGCAACCGTATGATCGGCGCCAGAGTCAATGACAGACTGGTTACCATTGATTATGAGCTGCAAAACGGCGACAGAGTCGAGATTCTGACTTCCCAGAACACCAAAGGCCCCAGCCGCGACTGGCTCAATATCGTTAAGAGTACACAGGCCAAGAATAAGATCAATCAGTGGTTTAAGAGTTCTTTGAAAGAAGAACACATATCCAAAGGCAAGGATATGTTTTATGCATACTGTAAAGCACGCGCCATCAATCTTGGCGATATCATGAAACCGGAATATCAGAACGGGGTCATGAGAAAATACGGCTTTATGGACTGGGACAGTGTTCTGGCTGCGATCGGTCACGGCGCCTTAAAAGAAGGTCAGGTGGCCAACCGTATGCAGGAGCTGTATGACAAGGATCATCCCAGAATCATCAGCAATGAAGAAGTACTGGCATCTATTGCGGAGAGTGCGGCAAATCAAAGCCGTCAGATGCGTCCCCGCAGCAAAAACGGCATTACTGTTAAGGGGATTCATGATGTGGCAGTGCGTTTTTCCAAGTGCTGTTCCCCTGTGCCCGGAGATGAGATCGTGGGTTTTGTGACCCGCGGAAGAGGTGTGACGATCCATCGTACAGACTGTATCAATGTGCTTAATCTTCCTGAAATGGAACGCGCACGTCTGATCGAGGCAGATTGGGAACACAGTGCATCCAGCGCACCCAATGAAAAATATGTGGTTGAGGTCAATATTTTTGCACACAACAGAAGCGGTCTTTTGGCAGATATCAGTAAGACTTTGACAGAACGCAATATTGACATTGCTTCCATGAACACTAGAATCAATAAACAGGGACTGGTAACTTTGTCCACCGCATTCCAGATTTCCAACAGAGAGGAAATGAATCAGGTTATTGCAAAGCTTCGCAGCATTGAAAGCGTTGTGGATATTGAAAGAACCAGCGGCTGAAACAACGGAGGAATATATGGGCGAGATTAAGATCGGACGCATGACCCTTGGCGCATGTGCAACCAACTGTTATTTTTTATACCGTGAAGGAAGTTCTGATGTGGTACTGGTCGATCCTGCTGACCGCGGTGCAGAACTGTATGCAGCACTGAAGCAGAAAGGTCTTTTGGTAAAAGAAATTCTGCTGACCCACGGTCATTTTGACCATATTTACGGCGCACAGAAGATGCGTGAAGAAAGCGGTGCAAAGATTTATGCGACTGTGGCAGAAAAAGTGGTTTGTCAGGATGCGCATGTGAACGTGTCTGCCAACTTCGGCAGAAAATGCACCATTATTCCTGATGAATGGCTGGTTGACGGTCAGGAGCTGGAACTTTGCGGCATGAAGATCAAAGTGATCGCAACACCCGGTCATACCATCGGCAGCTGCTGTTATTATGTGGAGGAAGCCGGATTTTTAGTATCAGGAGATACCCTGTTTGAATCCTCAGTGGGAAGAACCGATTTTCCTACAGGCAGCATGACAAAACTGATCAATTCCATTAAAGAAAAGCTGTTTGTGCTTCCGGACGAGACAAAAGTATATCCCGGTCACGGAAATGCAACCACTATCGCTGCAGAAAAGAAATTTAATCCCTTTGTGCAGTGATTGATTTGAAAGAGGTAAAGATCGACAGATGATAGTTGTAACATTAAATGAAGATAAATTTGCCTACGATATCCATTCCCTGATCAAAGCTTTTTATCCTGCGCAGGATGTTAAGGTTTTTGTGGAAGGGGAAAAGGAGCTTACAAGCGACGCCGGTTTACCGGCGTTTTTCGTGCGCTTTGCAGAAGAAAGTATTACAGCAGGCTATAATTGCGGTCCGCAGTCTTATTTTTATGCCTGTAACACAAATAAGCTTGAACGCAGTGAGGTAAAAAACAGCTTAAAGCAGCTTTTGTACGGTATGCTTTCTGAACTGACCGGACAAAAGCTCCCCTGGGGAACCCTGACAGGAATACGTCCCACCAAGATTGCCATGCAGCTTCTGGAAGAAGGAAAAAGCGAGGATGAGATCCGAAGCTACATGCAGGATACTTATCTTGCATCCGCAGAAAAAACAGAGCTTTCCATTGATATTGCAAAAAGAGAGCAGGAAATTTTAGCAGATATTCATTATGAGGACGGTTACAGCCTTTATATCGGAATTCCGTTTTGTCCAACCACATGTCTGTACTGTTCTTTTACATCCTATCCGATCTGTGCATGGAAAAACAGGGTCAGCGAATACCTTGCCGCCATGGAAAAGGAAATTGACTTTGTAAAAGAAGCCTGCAGGGACAGGATTTTGGACAGTGTTTATATCGGCGGCGGAACGCCCACAACGCTGGAGGCAGACGAACTGGAAAGACTGCTTTCCAAAGTCAGGGAAAGCTTTGACTTTAGTCATGTGCAGGAATTTACCGTGGAAGCGGGACGCGCAGACAGCATTACAAGAGAAAAGCTGGAAGTGCTCAAAAAATACGGCGTGACCAGAATTTCTGTCAATCCCCAGACCATGAAGGATGAAACGCTGCGCATGATCGGCAGGCGCCATACCGTGGAGCAGGTGATCGAAGCCTATAAGCTGGCGCGGGAGATCGGTTTTGACAACATTAATATGGATCTGATCCTGGGACTTCCCGGAGAGGATGAGGCAGATGTTGCCAATACCATTGAGCGGGTAAAAGAACTGGATCCTGACAGCCTGACAGTGCATTCCCTTGCTGTTAAGCGGGCATCCAGACTGGCGCAGTGGATACAGGATAATGGAATTTCCACGCTCAACAATACCGATCAGACCATGGAAATTGCGGCAGCAGGCGCAAAGGCAATGGGAATGGAGCCGTATTATCTGTACCGTCAGAAAAATATGTCCGGCAATTTTGAAAATGTGGGATATGCAAAGCCCGGAAAGGCCGGTATTTACAATATTCTGATCATGGAAGAAAAGGAATCCATCATGGCCATCGGCGCGGGAACTATTTCCAAGGTGGTTTTTGGTGACGGCAGGATCGAACGCTGTGACAATGTAAAGGATGTGGCTCTTTATATTGACCGCATTGACGAGATGATCGAGCGCAAGAGACAGCTTTTGTGTCTTGAAAAACAGGAACAAACAGTGTAAAATAGATAGAATCTGATGAATGATACTTAGGAGGAATACATGGCACTGAGCAAAAAGCCGGTTACCGGCATGAAAGATATCATGCCCGCAGAAATGCAGCTGCGGGATTACTGTATCGGTGTGATCAAGGAAACCTACGCACAGTTTGGTTTTACATCCATCGAGACTCCCTGCGTGGAGAACATCGCCAACTTAAGCAACAAGCAGGGCGGTGAAAATGAAAAACTGATCTTTAAGATCTTAAAAAGAGGCGAGAAGCTGAATCTGGAGACTGCAAAGGAAGAAGCTGATCTGGTGGACGGCGGTCTGCGTTATGACCTGACTGTGCCGCTGGTTCGTTACTATTCCAATCATGCCAACGAACTTCCCTCTCCTTTCAAGGCACTGCAGATGGGCAATGTATGGCGTGCTGACAGACCCCAGAAGGGCCGTTACCGTCAGTTTATGCAGTGTGACATTGATATTTTGGGAGAACCTTCCAATCTGGCAGAGATTGAGCTGATCCTGGCTACCACCACCACTCTTGGCAAGCTTGGCTTTAAGAATTTCCAGATCCGTATCAACGAAAGACGTATCTTAAAGGCGATGGCTGCTTACAGCGGTTTCCCGGAGGAAGAGTTTGATACCGTATTCATCATTCTTGACAAGATGGACAAGATCGGTGTTGACGGTGTTGCGGAAGAATTAAAGAAGACAGGTTTTGCAGAAGAATCTGTTGCAAAATATATGGATCTGTTTGTAAATCTGGAGAAGGCAGAAGACGGACTTTCCTATCTGGCACAGGCACTGACCGGATTTTTGGATCCTGAAGTGGAAGCAAGCTTACAGGAGATCATTGCCAGCGTAAAAGCAACCAAGGCATCCCAGTTTGAGATCGTATTTGACCCTACTCTGGTGCGCGGTATGTCCTATTACACCGGTACTATTTTTGAGATTGCAATGCCTGAGTTCGGCGGCAGCTGCGGCGGCGGCGGACGTTACGACAAGATGGTAGGCAAGTTTACCGGCAACGATGTTCCCGCATGCGGTTTCTCCATCGGTTTTGAAAGAATCATTCTGATCATGATGGAAAATGGCTTCCAGATTCCCAGCCAGCCTAAAAAAGTGGCATATCTGGTGGAAAAAGGCGTTGCAGGTCAGACTCTCTGCGACGTGATCGCACAGGCACAGGCTGCAAGAGCAGACGGTACCCAGGTACTGGTTGCACGTATGAACAAGAACAAGAAGTTCCAGAAGGATCAGCTGATCAAAGAAGGATACGAAGAATTTAAGGAATTCTATAAGAATCCGTTGAAATAAGCAGGAGGCAAATCATGGCTGAAACAATGAAAGGTTTAAAAAGAACCTGCCGCTGCGGCGAAGTGACCAATGCACTGGTTGGTCAGAGTGTTACCGTAATGGGCTGGGTTGCAAAACAGAGAAACAAAGGCGGCATCATTTTCGTGGATATGAGAGACCGTGCCGGCCTTTTACAGGTTATTTTTGAAGAGAGCGACTGCGGCGCAGAGAACTTTGCAAAGGCTGAAAAGCTGCGCAGTGAGTTCGTTATCGCAGTTGTAGGTACTGTTGAGAAGCGTTCCGGCGCAGTCAATGAAAATCTGGCTACAGGCGATATCGAGATCCGTGCAAAGGAAGTTCGTATTCTTTCCGAAGCACAGACCCCTCCTTTCCCCATTGAGTCCAATTCCAAGACCAAGGAAGATATCCGTTTAAAATACCGTTATCTGGATTTAAGAAGACCTGACCAGCAGCAGAAGATCATTTTAAGAAGCAAGATCGCAGCAGCTTACCGCAGATTCCTGACAGATGAAGGTTTCATGGAAATTGAAACCCCTATTCTGTGCAAATCCACACCCGAAGGCGCACGTGACTATCTGGTTCCTTCCCGTGTACATCCCGGCACTTTCTATGCGCTGCCCCAGTCTCCCCAGATCTTTAAGCAGCTGCTTATGTGCTCCGGTTACGACAGATACTTCCAGATCGCAAAGTGCTTCCGTGACGAGGACCTGCGTGCAGACAGACAGCCTGAATTTACCCAGGTTGACATGGAGCTCTCCTTCGTTGATGTTGACGATGTTATCGATGTAAATGAAAGACTGATCCAGTATGTATGCAAAGAAGCGATCGGACTGGATATTGAACTTCCTCTGCCCCGTATCAGATGGGAAGATGCCATGAACCGTTACGGTTCTGATAAGCCTGATACCCGTTTCGGCATGGAACTGGTAAATGTATCTGATGTAGTTGCAGGCTGCAATTTTGCAGTATTTAAGGGCGCTCTGGAAAACGGCGGTTCTGTTCGCGGTCTGAATGCGAAGGGACAGGCTGGTATGCCCAGAAAGAAAATCGACGCTCTTGTTGAGTTTGCAAAGGGCTACGGCGCAAAGGGTCTGGCTTATCTGGCAGTACAGGAAGACGGCTCCTACAAGTCCTCTTTTGCAAAATTCATGACAGAAGAAGAACTGGCAGCGTTAGTTGCAGCTATGGACGGTCAGCCCGGCGACTTACTGCTGTTTGCAGCTGACAAAAACAATATTGTTTGGAGCGTTTTAGGCGCACTGCGTCTGGAACTGGGCGAACAGATGGGCCTGATCGACCACTCCAAATTCAATTTCCTTTGGGTAGTTGAATTCCCTCAGTTTGAATACAGCGAAGAAGAAGGCAGATACATGGCAATGCATCATCCTTTCACCATGCCCATGGAAGAAGACCTTCCTCTGCTGGAAATCGATCCCGGCAAGGTTCGCGCTAAAGCTTACGACATCGTATTAAACGGTGTGGAACTTGGCGGCGGCAGCGTGCGTATTTTCCAGGATGACGTACAGGAAAGAATGTTTACTGCACTTGGCTTTACCAAGGAAAAAGCACATGAGCAGTTCGGCTTCCTTCTGGATGCATTCAAATACGGTGTACCCCCTCATGCAGGTCTGGCATACGGTCTTGACCGTCTGGTAATGCTTCTGACCGGTGCAGACAGCATCCGTGAAGTTATCGCATTCCCTAAGGTAAAAGACGCTTCCTGTCTGATGACCAATGCACCTGACGTGGTAGAAGACAAGCAGCTTACAGAACTTGGCATTGCGATCGCGGCACCTGCAGAAACAGAAGAATAATTAAGAAATCCATAAGAAACTGTTAAAAATGAAAAACCGTTTTCCTCTGTATCGTAGAAATATCATGCAGGGGGAAACGGTTTTTATGCAAAAGAATAGAAACAAAAAAATGGGCAAAAGATCATATTCAAAACAAATCAGATTGCTGATCTATGCGGGCATTGTAATATGTGCAGCGGCGGCTGCGTTTTGTGCGTGGAAGATCGGGCGGTTTAAAGCTGAGAAAAACAGTGAGCCTGCTGCCGCAGTTGAACAAACACAGGAAGTACAGGCAGAGACTGTACAGGAAACAGCAGATACAAATGAGGAACAGAGAGACAAAAGGCCGGCAGACTGGGTCAATCCGCTGCCAAAGCCCCAAATAGAGGAAGAGTTTCTGACTCCCAATGAATATTCCAGACCGCAGGAAAAACTGGAAGCTGTGACAGAGATTTTTATTCATTATACAGCCAATCCGGGAACGACTGCTTTGCAGAACCGCAGCTATTTTGAAAATCTTGGCAGCACGGGAGAAACTTCAGCATCAGCGCATTATGTGATCGGATATGAAGGGGAGATCATACAGTGTCTGCCGCTTAAAGAAATCGGATATGCGGTGAAGGAGCATAATTATAATTCTGTTTCCATTGAGTGCTGTTATCTGGATGAAAGCGGCGTTTTTACGGAAGCGACCAGACAATCGCTGATCGAGCTGACAGCCTGGCTTTTGATGGAATATGATCTGGGCATTTTTGATGTGAAACGCCATTTTGATGCCGGTGGAAAGCCCTGTCCGGTCTATTATGTGGAAAATCCGGATGAATGGGAATATCTGCTTGCGGATATTGATATTTATCTGGAAAATACCCTGATAGGAAATAAGGATTTTGAGTACATGGAATAAAGTGACAGAAAAAAACGTTTTACATTTTATGTGTTTATGTTAAAATAGCAGAGTGTAAAGTCCAGAACACAGGCATGACGGAGATGATCCTGTGACAAGTGAATGAGGAGTGAATATTATGAGTATCAGAGTTGGTATTTTAGGATACGGAAATCTTGGCAGAGGTGTGGAAGCATCCCTGCGTCAGAATAAGGATATGGAGCTGACTGCGGTATTTACCCGCCGCAATCCGGAGAGTTTAAAGATCGCGAGTGCAGATGTGCCTGTATACGGAATCGATGCACTGGAAACCATGCAGGATCAGATCGATGTGCTGATTCTCTGCGGCGGTTCTGCGACAGACCTGCCTGTGCAGACTCCCCGATATGCTTCCATGTACAATGTGGTTGACAGCTTTGACACCCACGCAAAGATCCCGCAGCACTATGCGGCAGTGGATGCAGCAGCAAAACAGTCCGGCAAGATCGGCATCATTTCCTGCGGATGGGATCCCGGTATGTTTTCTTTAAATCGTCTGTACGCCAACTGCGTGCTGCCCGAAGGACAGGATTATACCTTCTGGGGAAAAGGTGTTTCCCAGGGACATTCCGATGCCGTAAGAAGAATTGAGGGAGTTAAGGACTGCAGACAGTACACCATTCCGGTGCCTGAAGCACAGGAGGCGGTAAGAAGCGGCAGCAATCCTGAACTGACTACCAGAGACAAGCATACCAGAGAATGCTTTGTGGTGGCAGAGGAAGGCGCAGATATTGAAAAGATCCGTGAACAGATCGTGACCATGCCCAACTATTTTGCAGATTACAATACAACCGTACATTTTATTACAGAAGAAGAGATGAAACGTGACCACAGCGGACTGCCCCATGGCGGTTCTGTGATCAGAACCGGTGTGACCGGCTTAAACGGTGAGCATAAGCATGTGATCGAATACAGCCTGAAACTGGATTCCAATCCCGAATTTACAGGTTCTGTGATCGTAGCCTGCGCAAGAGCAGCTTACCGTATGCAGAAAGAAGGCATGAGCGGCTGCAAGACTATTTTTGACATCGCACCCGCATATCTTTCCGCACAGAGCGGTGAAGAATTAAGAGCGCATCTGCTGTAATCGTTAAGATTTCTTTAAATTTTATCCGGTCTCTTGCAGACAAAAGAGGATGGGAAGTATAATAAAAACTGGCGGTATACACCGCCAGTTTTTTATGAGGTGGAACCATGGCAAAAAAGAAAAGAAAACGTAAAAATCTGCGTCAATACGAACCGTTGCTGATCGCTGCATCTGTATTTATTGCAGCTTTATTGCTGATACTTTTGATTTTCTGGGTGTTTCAGGATGAAAAAAAAGAAGAGGTCGTGTCTGTGCAGACACAGATAGATCAGGAAGATGCAAAAGAAGGGCAGAATACGGAAAAAGCGGATGAACAGACCGTACAGGAATCTGCAGCAGAGCCTGCAGAAACCGAAACAACTCCGGAAATGCAGGAACAGGAAACTGACCAGCAGACACAGCAGCCTGATCAGGAGACAGAATCAGCCCCCCAGATCACAGAGCAGACACAGCCGCCGGAATCTGCGGCAGCCCCGGATACAGAAAGTAGTGACGATGCTCAGGATCCGCAGGAATCCACCAAAACAAATCAGGAAGCAGAAACCGGAGCTGTTGTGGATATCAGCACGGTGAAACCTGCGGATACGGAAACCAAGGACGCAACACTTGGAATTGATGTTTCCAAATATCAGGGTAATATTGACTGGGCGGCTGTTGCAACTGCCGGCGTGGATTTTGCCATTGTGCGTGTGGGATACCGCACGACTGAGTCCGGCTTGATCAAAGAAGATGCAGGAGCCCGGTATAATCTGCAGGAAGCGACAAAGAACGGACTTAAAGTGGGTGCGTACTTTTTTTCCACGGCTGTGACAGAGGCAGAAGCAATCGAAGAAGCAAACTGGGTTGCGGATTTTATTTCCAAATATAAGATTACTTATCCGGTGGCCTTTAACTGTGAGGGATTCAATTCTCCGGAAAGCCGTCAGTATACATTGAGCAAAGAAAAAAGATCTGCGCTTGCATGTGCGTTTCTGGATACCATTGCAGCAAGAGGATATACGCCTATGTTTTACGCTTCCCGCAATGAAATGGAGAACAGCGCGCAGTGGGATATGAGCAGGCTGGGCAGCAGATATAAAGTATGGGTATCCCAATATCCGGACAAGCCGTTTCCGGAAACACCTGCTTCCACTTACAGCGGTGTGCATGCCATGTGGCAGTATACCAGTAAAGGAAAAGTGTACGGCATCAAGGGCAATGTAGATATTAATGTGGCGTATTTTGGCTATTCCCAGGAAGCGCAGGCAAAGGACCAGACACCGGCAGAAGAGGTAAAAGCCAATCCGGAAACAGGCATCGATTTTACGGAGGTAAACGAACAGGTAACAGCCAAAAATGAAACGAACCTGCGCAGCATTCCCAGTACCCAGGAGAGTCAGGTGGTACATCTGTTAAAAAACGGAGAAGTGGTACAGCGTACCGGTATCGGCTCCAACGGATGGGACAGACTGATCTGGAACGGACAGACTGTTTATGCAGTTCATCAGTATCTGATCACGGATCTGACACCACAGCAGTCCGGCGGCGGTTCACAAAGCCAGCAGCCCCAGAAAACGGATGTGGTGGAAGGAATGACCTTTACAGCGGTTGCCGAAGCTGTTACCGCCAGAGATAAGGTAAATCTGCGCGATAAACCCAGCACAGAGACCGGTAATGTGGTTGGAGTATTAAGCTACGGAGAAGCGGTGGTAAGAACCGGCATCAGCGGCAGTGCCGACACAGGATGGTCCAGACTTGAGGTAAACGGTCAGGTGGTGTACGCATCCTCGCGTCTGCTGGCAACAAGCATGGATTATAAAAATCAGGAAAAACCCACGGCAGAGAATCCGGAAGCAGGATTTCATTTTACAGCGGCATCCGGCAATGTAAAAGCCAAGGATGTGACCAATTTGCGGACGCTTCCGACGACCAATGAACCGTCACAGGTTGCGGCACAGCTTTCCGGCGGTGCGACAGCTGTCCGTATTGCTGTGGATAAAGACAAAGGCTGGACAAAGGTGAATTATAACGGCCAGATTTTGTATGCGGTAAGCAATTATCTGGTGGATGCACAGTGAAAAAGCCGGGGGATCAAAAACAGACGGCAGAAACTATGAAAAACAGGGAATATTACAAGATATATCTGGCAGATATCCGGCCATTATATGATGAAAAACTGCAGCAGGCGGTGTATGACCGTCTGCCGCCTGCGCGGCAGAAAAAAGCGGACCGCTGTAAGCATACATCTGCCAAAGCTGCCTGTCTGGCGGTGGGATTTCTGGCAGAATATGCGTTAAAGTCTGCAGGATATGCAGAGTGTGAGATTGGCTATACAGATCGCGGTGCACCGGTTGTATCCGGAGAGTCTGTTTATATCAGTCTTTCCCATTCGGGAGATTATGCGGTTTGTGCCGTATGCGACAAGCCTGTCGGCATAGATATTCAAAGGCCGCAAAAGGTCAGAACAGGGATTTTGAAACATTTTTTTGATGAAAACCAACGAAAAGCGTTTCTGGAAGTATATGGCTGCAAACCGGATGAGGTCTATTTAAATTCTGCTGCGCAGGATGCATTTTTGCGTCAGTGGACTGTGAAGGAAAGCTATATGAAGCTGACCGGACAGGGAATGACCATGGGATTTGATCGAATACTGATTCAGAAGGCACAGACAGATGCAGGATTGACCGTAAAAGACCGGAGAGCAGAATTTCCGGATGCAGCGGTGAAAGAGTATACGGAGGAGGGAAAGTATTATCTTTCCGTGTGTATTCAAAATAAATAAAGAGGAAGTGTCAAGTTTTTGCCTGTATCCGAATAGGATGTTCCAAAGGAGGAACGGGTATGGAACGAGGCACTAAATTGCGAAATACGCAGACAAAACCAGCTGTCGGACTGATAAAAAGTCTTGCAGCAGCATATCTTCTGACGGCAGGAGGCATTTTACTTCTGGCATTGCTGATGTACAGGCTGGAACTGGAAAATACGGTGCTTGCGACAGCAGTATTGATTGTGTATATGCTGTCTGGTCTTTTGGCAGGGCTGATTGCCGGTAAATGTGTACAGGTCCGGCGCTTTATGTGGGGACTGCTTTCCGGTACTTTTTATTTTCTGGTACTGGTATGCATGACAGCGGTGGTAAAGCAGGAGTTTACCGATTTTGGTTCCCATTTTTTTACAACATGGATGATCTGTGCAGGCAGCGGCATGCTGGGAGGTATGATTTCCTGATAAAATACAAAATTAAGTAAAAAAAGACTTTTCCTGTCATAAAAAATATGGTATACTGTTTGGAGTTTTATGTGATAAGAATGTTGTGTTGCGACTGAAATGAGAGGGAGGCCGTATTGATGAAACACATCAAAACTTTAACGACAGGAAGTGTGAAAGATCTGTGGGAGATCAGCAGTCATGAATCCCCGTCTTCCAAGCCGTCGGCAGACGTTATTTCCTGTGCGGAAAACAATAGCTGTGAGAAGGTAAGTTAACCAGTCATTCAACTGTAGCAAAGAATCTGTAAGCAGCGATGTGAGTCGCTGCTTATTATGTGTTGAAGCAGTCGGGTGGACTGGAGATCATGAAAGGAAATATTCAGTGATACACCGGTATAAAAATAACGGTTATAATATCGTAATGGATATCAGCAGCGGCAGCGTACATGTGGTTGATGATATCGTTTACGAGGTGATCCCGCTGGCGCAGCAGCTGGTGAGCGCGGGAATACGGGATGTGGATACTGTAACGATCGCGGTAGAGACTTTACAGGAACTGCCGTTTTCACATCGTGAGGTGACAGAAGCTGTGGGAGAAGTTATTTCTCTGGCAGAAAGAGGTATTTTATTCGCAGAAGATCCTATTGTTCATCCGGTACAGGAACAGATACATTTGCATCAGCATTCTGATCAGGTATTTGCACGGCAGGTTATGACAATAGCAGAACAGGTCCGCCAAAAAGTCTGTGCAGAAGCGCACAAGGCATGTCATGCAGAGGAATTGCAGCATGTGAACTATTATGGTGAGGCTGCTTTGGAGCTGATTGCAGAGCTTAAACAAAAGGGTTCTGAAAGAGAGCCGGATTTTCAAAAAGGCTGTGAGTCGGATGTGCTCTCCGGAAAAACAATGCCGGAAAAATGCAGAAAGTGTTTTGCAAGATATTATTGCAGCGGCGACAGATTTCAGAATGAAGGGGGATATGATGAATCCCAGAGTATTCACGAACCTGAGTGCGAACGGTATAAGAAATGTGTGGAATATGCGATTATGATCAAAGCTGCTTTGGCAGACGAAGATAAATAAGGAGTAATGATAATGAAGACAAACAAAAAGAAAGGTTTTGCAATTTTGGCAGCCATGCTTCTTGTGATGGCAGGATGCATTTATCTGGCTGTCTGTGGTGTCGGTGCTGATAAGGCCGGTTCTGCGTCCAGTGTTAAGCTGGGTCTGGATCTGGCAGGCGGTGTGAGCATCACTTATCAGGTAGTCGGAGAAGAAATTCCGGATGCTGCTGATATGGGTGACACCATTTTTAAACTGCAGCAGCGTGTGGACGGTTATTCCACAGAGGCGCAGGTTTATCAGGAAGGCGATGACCGTATCAATATCGAGATTCCCGGTGTATCCGATGCAAATGCGATTCTGGAAGAACTCGGTAAGCCTGGTTCTTTGGTTTTCCAGGATAAGGACGGCAATGTAGTGCTGACCGGTACAGAGGTTTCTGATGCACAGGCTGGTTATACCCAGGATAATATGGGCAATCAGATGGCTGTGGTACAGCTTACCTTAAACGAAGAAGGAACAAAGAAATTTGCGGAAGCGACCAGAAAAGCTGCTCCCAACAGAGATATTATTTATATCATTTATGATGGTCAGATTGTAAGCGCTCCTGCTGTAAATGATGAAATTGCCAACGGCAGCGCGATCATTTCCGGTATGGGAACTTTTGAAGCTGCTGACAGACTGGCTTCCACCATCCGTATCGGCGGCCTGAAGCTGGAACTGGAAGAGCTGCGTTCCAATGTGGTAGGCGCACAGCTTGGTTCCGCAGCAATTAAGACAAGCCTTATTGCCGGTGCGATCGGTCTGGGAATTGTCATGCTGTTTATGATTGCGATCTACTGGATCCCCGGTGTGGCAAGCTCTCTGGCACTGATTATTTATACCGCAATGATGGTTATTTTGTTATATGGCTTTGATATGACCCTGACACTTCCCGGTATTGCAGGTATTATTCTGTCCATCGGTATGGCGGTGGATGCCAATGTTATTATTTTTGCACGTATCAGAGAAGAGATTGCAACAGGAAAGACCATCCGTTACTCCATCAAGAGCGGTTATCAGAAGGCATTTTCTGCAATCTTTGACGGAAATATCACCACTCTGATCGCAGCAGCAGTGCTTGGATTTATGGGAACCGGTACCATCAAGGGCTTTGCGCAGACACTGGCGCTTGGTATTGTACTGTCCATGTTTACTGCACTGGTTATCACAAGAGTGCTTATGTATGCTTTCTATGAAATTGGTTTTACCTCTGAAAAGTTTTATGGCCGTGCCAAGAACAGAAAACAGATTGATTTTCTTTCCAGAAAAACTCTGTTTTTTGCAGTTTCTGCTGTACTGATCATCGGCGGTTTTGTGTTCATGGGCGTCAACAAAGTGTCCACCGGCAAGGGACTGAATTATTCTCTGGAATTTATGGGCGGTACCGCAGCCAATGTAACATTTGAAGAGGATATGAGCATTGAAGAACTGGATGAAAAGGTGGTGCCTGTGATCGAAGAGATCGCAAAGGATGCCAATGTCCAGACACAGAAGGTACAGGGTACCAAGGAAGTTATCTTTAAGACAATCACCATGTCTGTGGAACAGAGAGAAGAACTGAATAAAGCTCTCGCTGAGCAGTTTGGTGTGGATGAGAATAAGATCACGGCAGAAACCATCAGCTCCACCATCGGATCTGAAATGAAAGCAAGTGCCATTAAGGCTGTTTTGGTTTCCACAGTATGTATGCTGATCTATATCTGGTTCAGATTCAAGGATTTCCGTTTCGGTGCCAGCAGTGTGGCTGCGCTGGTGCATGATGTGCTTGTTGTACTTGCGTTCTATGCAGCTGCAAAAGTATCTGTCGGCAATACCTTTATCGCATGTATGCTGACCATTGTAGGTTACTCCATCAATGCGACGATCGTTATCTTCGACCGTGTACGTGAGAATCTTCTGGAAAATGAGAGAGCTGATCTGAAGGATATTGTTAACATGAGTGTGACACAGACTCTCAGCAGAAGTATTTTCACCTCTTTTACCACTTTCGTTATGGTTGCTGCACTGTATGTGCTGGGCGTTTCCAGTGTCAAGGAATTTGCGCTTCCTTTGATGGTAGGTATTGTGTGCGGCGGATATTCCTCCGTTTGCCTGACCGGTGCAATGTGGTTTATTCTTCGCCAGAAATTTGTGCCGAAAGCTGAAAAGAAAGCAGATTAATAAATAAGAAATAAAAGGCCGCAGTCTGCGTAAAAGAGGCTGCGGCTTTTTGTGACAGGAGTTTTATGGCAAAATGGTTTGTAGCCGCCAAAAAGGCGGATTTTGAAGGGATTGGCCGTCAGTTTCAGATCAGCCCGGTTCTGGCGCGTATCATCAGAAACCGTGATGTGGTCGGGGAAGATGCCATTCGGAAATATCTGTATGGAACCGCAGAGGAATTTTATGATCCCGTACTTTTGTGCGGGATGGAAACTGCTGCGGCGATTCTGGAACAGAAAATCCGGGAAGGGAAAAAAATCCGTGTGATCGGTGATTATGACGCAGACGGCGTCTGTGCGACTTTTATCTTAAAAAAAGGGCTTTCTTTCTGCGGTGCAGTGGCAGACAGTGCAATTCCGCACCGCATGAAGGATGGATATGGTCTGAATGAGAATCTGGTGCTGGAAGCATGGGAAGACGGAATCGATACCATTATCACCTGCGATAACGGCATAGCAGCCGGAGAACAGATCGCATTGGCAAAACAAAAAGGGATGACTGTGATCGTGACGGATCACCATGAGATTCCCTATGAAGAGTCGGAAAACGGACGCATCTACAAACTGCCTCCGGCAGATGCACTGATCGATCCCAAGCTGCCGGAATGTGAGTATCCTTTTAAGGAAATCTGCGGGGCATTTGTGGCTTATAAACTGATCAGCTTTCTGACAGGACAGTTATGCAAAAAGGAAATGCTTCAGAAAAATGCAGTAGAAAAATTGCTGGAAGAACTTCTGGAATTTGCGGCATTTGCCACGATCTGCGATGTGATGCCCCTGCAGGATGAAAACCGCATTCTTGTCAGACAGGGGCTGGCATATATGGAAAAAACCAAGAATACAGGACTGCATGCGCTGATGGAAGTAAACGGCATTTTACCTGCGCAGACCAATAAGGCACTGGGCTCTTTTCAGATTGGATTTGTGCTGGGGCCCTGTCTGAATGCTTCCGGGCGTCTGGATACGGCATCCAGGGCACTGGCACTGCTGGAATGCAGTGATTACAGGGAAGCGGTCATGCTTGCGGCAACGTTAAAACAGCTCAATGACAGCAGAAAGGAAATGACGGAACGCTGTGTGCAGAAGGCGGTTGATCTGATCGAAAACAGCCCCATGCATAAGGACCGCGTGCTGGTTGTTTTTCTCCCTGATTGTCATGAGAGTATTGCAGGAATTATTGCGGGAAGACTGCGGGAAAGATATTTTAAGCCTGTATTTGTGCTGACTTTGGGAGAAGAAGGGGTAAAGGGAAGTGCCCGTTCCATAGAAACCTATCATGTCTATGAAGAGATGACAAAAATAAAGCATTTTTTCACCAAGTACGGAGGCCATAAAATGGCAGCGGGACTTTCAATGACGGAAGAAAATGTGGACGCATTCCGGGAAGAGATCAACCGGATCTGTACGCTGACACCGGAAGATATGGAAGAGAGAGTACATATTGATGTGCCGATGCCGGTTTCCTATGTGACCTTTTCGCTGGTGGAAGAGTTAAGCCGGCTGGAGCCCTTTGGAACAGGCAATCCCAAACCTGTATTTGCGCAGAAAGATCTTTTGTTTTTATCTGCGAGAGTGATGGGAAAAACAGGAAATGCACTGAAATGTATTGTGATGGATGACCAGGATAAACGCTGGGAAATGATGTATTTTGGCAGCAGAGATGTTTTTGATGCGCATGTAACAGAGAAATATGGTAAAAAAGCGCTGGATCAGCTTTATGAAGCAAAAGGAAACGGCATCCGTCTGCATGTGGTTTATTATCCGGGGATCAACACCTGGCAGGGAACAACCAAACTGCAGCTGACTATGCAGCATTTTCAATAATACAAAAGCCTCACCGGGAAAGTGAGGCTTTTGCATTTCTTATGAGGGGGGAGATAGTGAGTTCATCAACTATCTGTATTTATCATAGACAAAAAATATGTTGAAAGTATGTCCAAACCATAAAAAAGGTCTTAAATCTCATAAAAAAGTATGAAGAAATTGAAATACTTTTCTGTTTATTATAGAATGAAAGGCATGGAGGATAGAAATGGTATGAAGACAAAACGGATAATGCCTTATATATATATCTTGCTGGCAGCAGTTATTTTAGAGCTGACAGTGTTTTCTTTTTCATTCTGGAAAACGCGCGGCAATGCAGAACAGGTGACAGAACCGGAAATCATCTTTGGACATGTGGATATGCAGGAGATTTTGGAAGTGCCTGCCGGCTGGTCAGAGCAGGAAGTCTGGCAGGATGAAACCGGATATATCCATGTAAGCGGCGGAGAAATACTGCTTAGGCTGCGTGATGTGAACGAAAAAACAGAGCAGATCCGCCTGCTTCTGACACTGCCCCAAAAGGCTCAGATACGGGCAGAAATCTATATGACAGATGAAGGCAACGCATATCCCTATAAGCTGGGAGAGGAGCGGACGATCTGGGAGTGGGAGCCCAAAAGCCATGTATTTATGGTATATCCTTACGGAGAAGTACAGGATATTGCCATCCGGCTTTATACACCGGTTTTGGGAGAGGAGCTTATGTATAAGCTCGACGGCGTGGTGCTCAATGGACGTGCAGACTTTTCTTTTTCGCTTCTGCGTGTACTCCTTGTTTGTGGTGTTTTGCTGATTTTATACATAACGGCGGGAATAAACAGTTCTGCAGAGTTTGCGTTCTGGCCGGAACAGATGTCTGTGCGGCAAAGACAGGGTAGAAACGCGATTGTGCTTCTTTGCGCGGCAGTTTTTATTCTTCTGGCAGCTGCTGCGGTGTTGAGCAACCCTGCCTGTCGGAAAAATCTGGGACTGCATCATGCACAGTATCAGGAACTGGCGGCTGCTTTGTCAAAGGGAGAGACCTGGGTTGCACGGGCGGATGAGAGACTTTTGCAGGTGGAAAATCCGTACGACACGATTTATCTGCAGGCAAATCAGATTCCCTATCAGGCTGATTATGCATATCGGGATGGAAAATATTATGTCTATTTCGGCATTGTGCCGGAACTGTTATGCTACCTGCCTGTTTATTTGCTGACAGGACATGCTTTGCCCAATTATCTGGCGATGCTTTTGTTTGTAACTGGATTTGCGGCATCCTGCGCAGGTTTTGCCTATGAACTGATGCGGCAGTATTTTTCAAAGATTTCTTTTGTACTGTATCCTGTGTTGGTATTTCTGCTGGCATTTGCCTATCCGCTTTTTTACATGCAGCTGCGGCCTGATCTGTATCATGTTCCCATTGCCGCTTCCTGTATGTTCACATTTTTATCGCTGTGGCTGATCCTTTTGGGAAAAAGACTGGAAAACTGGAAGGTGTCTCTGTGGGGAGCAGGCGCGCTGTGCATGGCGCTCAATGCTGGATGCCGACCTCAGTTTCTGATCTTTTCGCTGTTATTGCCGGTGCTTGGCGGAAAAGAACTGTGGGGCATTTTTGAAAAAAGCCGCCGAAAGGAAAGTATGAAGGTTCTGGCCGCAATGGCGGTCCCTTATCTGGCGGTTGCCGCAGGGATTATGTATTACAATGCAGTCCGGTTTGGCTCGCCCTTTGATTTTGGCGCGACCTACAGTATGACCAGCAATGACATGACCCACCGGGGATTTAATCTGTCAAGAATTGTATACAGTGCCTGGTATTATCTGTTTGCGCCGCCGCAGATCGAAGGGGCATTTCCTTATCTGCAAAGTGCCGTGATTTTGGCAGATTACCCGGGGCGTCTGGTGAGTGAAAACTGCTTTGGCGGTATTTTTGCCTGCAGTATGCTGTACTGGCCGGTTTTGGCATTTGGCTGGGGCAGAAGACGGCTTCGGGAAAAGAAACTCTGCGGTTTTGCAGCTGCCGGTATTGCAGGGGCGCTGATCATCTGTGCGGCGGATGCCTCCGGCGCGGGAGTTCTGCAGCGGTATATGGCGGATATGATGCCCGGAATCGCGCTGGCAGCAGCAGTGATGCTTTTGACTATAGTAGAATGGTGCGAAGAAAAAGGGATCAGCAGACAATTCAGAGGCTGGATGGCGGCAGCATTGCTCCTTCATATGGCATTTTTGGTGCTGATCCTGATCAATGCAGACAGCAGTGCGAGCATCCGAAACGGCAATCCGGTGCTGTATTCCAAAATCTGGTCTTTGTTGCAATTTTAGACCAAGGGTATTAAGATAAAGAACATACAGATTTTGTTTGTGCTGCCAAATAAAGGCGGCGGAATGGAGAGTAGTATGAAAAAAATAATGGCAGTCCGTAAGAAAACAGCATATATGGTGCTTGCGTTGACGCTGGCTTTTTCACTGGGAATGTCAGTGCCCACTCAGACATTGGCAGCACCGCCTGCAGGTGCATCCGCCCAGATGATACAGATGCCGGGCTATGTGCTGGAACAATGGTCAGCGCCCAAGCTTATGCTGGTGGCGAAGAATTATAATGTACGTGTGCAGCCCAATACTTCCGCCCAAAAGCTTGGACAGCTGCAGAAGGATACTTTTGTCAATGCGTGGGGACAGACTGATACCGGCTGGTATTTTGTGGAATTTGCAGGAACAGTTGCCTATGTCAGATATGAAGCGGCAGTACCGCTTGAACTGATGGATGCCCAGACACAGGCTGCTGCGCTTGCAGCATATCAGCAGCAGACCGGGCAGGCAGCAGCAGTACAGGCGGCACAGACTGCGGCAGCAGCGCAGACACAGACCGCAGCACCGGCAGTTGCAAAGCAGACAGCTGCTGCAGCTGCGGCACAGGTTCAGCCTGCACAGACAGCGGCGGTTGTATTTATCGGGGATTCCCGGATGGTAGGGATGGAAAGAGACCTGATCGAAGCAGTGGGACACTGCCCTGTGACAGTGGTGGCTCAAAACGGTGCCCGTCATGAATGGCTGGAATCCAACGGCATTCCCCGTGCAG
The DNA here is from genome assembly GCA_017500935.1 of Lachnospiraceae bacterium. Classification (GTDB taxonomy): domain Bacteria; phylum Bacillota; class Clostridia; order Lachnospirales; family Lachnospiraceae; genus Gallintestinimicrobium. The sequence goes on along the minus strand of JAFVXW010000046.1, from coordinate 13,041 downwards.
ACAAAGTGATCGGCAAAGGAACTAAAGTTTTGATCAATATGGGCGTGAACGATCTGGGACATGTAAAGGATTATCTGCCCTTGGTGAATGCATTTGCGGCAGCATGGACAGCAAGAGGGGCTCAGGTGTATTATGCATCCGTAAATCCTGTTTTTGCAAATCCTTACAACATGACGGAGGAGCGTGTTACGGTGTTTAACAGAGAACTCCGCGCGGGGCTGATTCCGCAGATTACCTGGATCGATTCCAATACTTATTTAAAACAGACCGGAATCAAATGCAATGACGGCATTCATTATCTGCCGGTGACAAATCTGGTGCTGTATCAGTATTACATGGCAATGATGGGAATAAACTAATGATATCAGTAATGATTGTTGAAGATGAGTTTTTGGTCCGTGCAGGATTAAAAAACTGTCTCAATTGGGAAAAGGAAGGTTTTGATATTGTCGCAGAGGCATCTGATGGAGAAGAAGCACTGAGGTTGTATAAGCGTTGTTCTCCGGCAATTGTTATCACAGATGTCACAATGCCTAAAATGAATGGCATTGAGATGATGAAAGAAATCCGGAAACAAGGAAATGATACGGCATTTATTGCGCTGTCAGCGTCTGATGCGCTTTCTTTTGAAAAAGAAATTGATGCATGCGGTGTGGAAGCTTGTTTTATGAAAAGCAGTTTTCATGCAGAGGAAATGCTCAGAGTGTTAAGAAATCTTAGAATCCGTTATCAGATGAGAAGTTTTGAGCAGCTGGATAATTGGAAAATACATATACAGGAATTATCTGTTTATAAATCGTTGATGCAGCGGGTATATCAGGTATGGAAGGTTATTCCGAAAAAGGTATATCTGCTGTATATGCGGTTTGAAAAGGCGGATTATAATCTGATTGAAAGCATGATACAGGATTTATTTGTCCGTAATCATGCATTGTGTATGAGACTGGAAGCGGACAGAGGATGCTGGTTTTTGTGCGGAACAGATAAAGAAAAAGATGATCTGCGTTCAGACCGGATTGAGATTATGCTCAAGCGATATGCGGCAGAAGAAGCAGTGCTTGTAAATTCCAATGAACTTTCTGAGTATCTTAATATGAAAGAGGCCATTTATCATACACTGACATTATTTGAACATAGATGCCGTTTCGGAAAAAAATACGGTTCTGCAGAGGAAGGTCAGAAAATGTCAGTGCGGCAGGATGTCATAAACCTTTTGTGGGAATTTAGTGAATGCCTTAAGTTCAGGCAATACAGCCGTGCATCCGAGCTGCTGCTTGCTGCGGAAAATAAAATGATAGAATATCCGGCACCGTCGCTTTTGACAGAAGGAATTTTTCATATCATAAATATCATCAGTGAAAATGACAAAAAAATAAATGCCGCTGCTGAATATGAAAAACTGAAGGATTCTTTTGATCTGGATCATATATTCCGTGTGCTCAGGGAATATGTGGGGGCTATGCAGGATCAGGAGAAAGATAATAGTAATTATTACATAGACAGAATTAAAGAATATATAGGAATCAATTATCATGAAGCTTTGACTGTTCAGAATCTGTCAGATTATGTTCATCTGTCTCCCAATTATCTTGGAAAAATGTTTTATCTTCATACAGGAGAGTATCTGAAAGATTATATTAATACAGTACGTATGGAGAATGCGGGAAGGCTGCTTCTTACAAGACAGTATCAGGTGAGTGAAGTGGCAGAGATGGTAGGGATAGCTGATCAGCGTTATTTTTCAAGAGTATTTAAGAAAACCTTCGGATGCAGTCCGACAGAGTATATCTTTAGAAAAGAAGAGTTGAATAATTCACATGGAGTTGAATAGTACACATTGACGCTGAATAATACACATACATAATTGATGAGAACATTGTGGAAAAAGTATGATATATGTAGAATTATTTATATGAATTCATACAAAATATACAAAACATATATAAGGGGGTTCTGTATGAAAAAGAAAAACATTTCCAAATTAATTGCACTCTCTCTGGTGGCAGGTATGGTATTATCTGTTACTGGTTGTGCAGGAATCGGCAAAGGCAAAGTAGTGGAATTAAGATTCCATGATATTATGCCCAGTGCAGAGCGTGAAGAGTACTTCAAAGGGGTTATTGAAGACTTCAATGCACAGCATGACAACATTAAGGTTACATTTGAATCTACTCCTTGGGATCAGGCACATAATAAGCTGATCACTCTGGGCAGTGCAAATAATCTTCCTGATATTACAATCATGCATCAGGACTGGCTGGCTGAATTTACTTCCGCTGAATGGCTGGTAACTCTGGATGATTATTATGAACCCTGGAAAGAAACTCTGACTGATTTCGCGATCGGTACTCTGATCGGTTATGACCAGCAGAAGGTATTCGGACATGTTTATGGTATTCCTCAGTCTACCGGTGGTCACGCAATGTTCGTAAGAACTGACTGGCTGGAAGAAGTTGGCATGACTGTAGAAGATCTTGATACATGGGAAGATTACTACAAAGCAGCTGAACTGATGACCGATGCATCTAAAGATCGTTATGGTTATTCCTTCCGTGGCGCAAGAGGCGGTGCTGACCATGCAACCTTCCCTCTGCAGGGTGCATTAAACGGTAAGATTTACGAAGAAGACGGTACCTGCCGTCATAACTATCCTGAAGCAGTTGAAGCATTCACTGATTTCTGTGATCTGTATCTGAAGGGCTGGGCTCCTGTAGATTCCATCAACTGGGGTTACGCTGAACAGGTTCAGGGCTTTACCTCCGGTCTGACCGGTATCTTAAACAACAACCCTGAAGTTATTCAGGTTTGTGAAGAAACCATGGATCCCGATACATGGACAACCGCTCAGTTCCCTCGTTCCGCAGACGGCAACATTTATGCAAAAGCTGACAGTATGTATTACTCCATCACCAGCTCCTGCAAATATCCTGAAGAAGCATGGGAGTTCATCAAGTTCTTAATGACTGACGAACCCAATGCAGAATGGTGTGAACTGTTCTACAACATCCCTGTTACCAGATCTCTGGCTAACGATCCTAAGTTCAAAACTGGTAAGATGGCAGGCTTCATTGAGACTCTGGAAGATCCTAACTTTGTAAGAAGACCTACTTACGGTTACTTCTCCGAAGTTACTGAGTTCTCTGAAACCATTCATGACCAGGAAGTACAGAGATATCTGTTAGGTCAGCAGACCGCTCAGGAAGCTCTTGACAATGTTGCAGCATTCCTTACCGAAAAGCAGCAGGCATTCATGAAAGAAAATCCTGATACTCCTCTTCCTCGTGCTACCAGAAGAGACGGCAGTGTTGTTGAATAAGACATAATATTATGTAGTCACAAAGTGGGCCCTATGGGGTGAAAGTACCCGTAAGGGCCCACTTTTTATCCCTCTTTACTAAGGAGATAAGACGAGATGAAAAGCAGAAAAAAACTGGAGCCGCATCTTTTTATGCTGCCCGCATATATCGTCCTGCTTACCTGTATGGGATATCCGCTGATCAATACGCTGAGACTTGCGTTTTCCAATTACAAGCTTACAGCTAAAAATAAGATCAGCTTTGCAGGATTTGATAATTTTTCAAAGATTTTTAATGATCCGCAGATTGGCATGATTGCCATGAACACTTTAAAATTCGTTGTGATCACACTGCTTCTGCAGCTGACACTCGGATTTATTCTTGCTCTTGCATTAAAGAAGCCTTTTAAAGGAAGAGGTATTTATCAGGCATTTGTATTCACTCCCTGGGCTTTTTCAGGTTTCCTTGTAGGTCTGATCTTTCAGTGGATGTTTAACGGTGAATATGGTCTGATCAACGATGTTTTATTAAAACTTGGTCTGATCGAAGAAAAGATATCCTTCCTGGGAACACCCGGTGTTTCTCTGTGGACTGTTATTGTAGCTCTTGTATGGCAGGGAATTCCTTTCTTTGGAATTATGCTTCTGGCAGCATTGCAGTCTGTTCCGGAGGAATTAATGGAAGCGGCCAAGATTGACGGTGCAAACGCACTGGGAAGATTCTGGAATGTAACAATTCCCTGTATCAAGCCCACCATCGTTGTTACAGTATTATTAAGAACCATCTGGATCTTTAATAATGCGGATCTTATCTACATTATGACAAAGGGCGGTCCTGCAAATACTTCCGATACATTGTCTTCCTATATGTTTATTAAGGCGTATAGTACTCTTGACTTCGGTTTTGTAAGTGCACTGGGCGTACTGTTCATGATGGGACTTACCATTTACATACTTTGGTTTATGAAGATTACCAAGTATAATCAGGCAGGTGATAATGTATGAATATGAAGGTAAAGAATAAAATATTATTAGTGGGAAGAATTTTACTTCTGGGCTTTTTCCTTGCAGTCGTAATCATTCCCATTTACTGGATGTTTGTAACTTCCTTAAAGACACAGGCAGACGCGATCTCCCTTGATATTCAGTATTGGCCTAAAAATCCGACTCTGATGAACTACAGAGCAGTTCTGATGGAGACACAGTTTGTTGCTTTCTTAAAAAACAGCCTTATTGTTGCAGTTGTATCCGGCTTTTTAGTGCTGCTGGTTGCGATTCCCGGCGGATATGCACTTTCCAGATATAACTACAAAGGAAAGAGTGCAACAATGATCGGATTTTTGGTAACACAGATGATTCCCGGAACTCTGCTTTTAGTTCCTCTGTTCATCGTTTTTGCCAATATCAGACTGCAGGATACTCTTTGGAGCTTGATCATTTATTATACTGCTCTTCAGGTTCCGTTCTGTACGATCACCATGCAGGGCTTCTTTATCAATATCCCTGTTGTAATTGAAGAAGCAGCCAAGATCGATGGATGTACTTTAAGACAGACGATTATGAAGATCGTTCTTCCTGTAATGCTTCCCGGTATTATTGCGGTATTCATTTTTGCATTCGTATCCGGTTGGAATGATCTGCTTGGCGGTATCATGTTCATCAACTCTGAAACCAAGAGAACCATTCCTGTTGGTTTAAGTTATTATGTCGGTCAGTATTCCATTAAATGGGGCGAAATGACTGCCGGCGGTATGATGGCATTGATTCCTTCTGCGATTCTGTTTGCAGTAGCACAGAAGTATATCGTGGAAGGTATGACCAGCGGCGCTGTTAAAGGCTGATCTTTTTATTTGTTCAATATTTGTATAAGAGAAAAAGAGGTGCTCAGGCGGGCATCTCTTTTTTGGGTGGTGTAAAAATGCTTGTTGTCGGATACCTTAGGTGTCTGGCTGAAACTGTCAGATTTTGTATACCAAACCACACTTGACAATACGAAAATCGGGCTGTATAATAAATTTCACTTTAAGGGCTAGTCAAGGTTTCGACAGGGGTCTTGCAGCTGGAGAAGCTATCCGACGGTGGTTGCGTTATCCCACAAATTAAATACAAACGCTGAAGATAATTTAGCATACGCTGCCTAATGGCAGCTGTCTGACCTAGTGCACTCACACATTAGGACCCAGGCATCGACTATGTGAGAAACGATGCGGGCTAAGCTTTGCCCCCGCAGGCGTATCATGAAGCTACCAATGGTGTCAGAATGTCTGCTTTCGGGCATCGGCGGGAACAGGTCAGGGCAAGCCTGACCGAAAAGAACAGACTATGATAGTAGAAGGACAGGGAATGGGCTTTTGGACACGGGTTCGACTCCCGTCTAGTCCATAAGAGAACAGCCGGAAATCCAGAGATTCATTGGAATCTGAGATTTTTGGCTGTTTTTTCATACGAGGAAATTTTATTTCCTATCGTATAAAAAAACACAATTATGCGCACTCGAGCACGCACGTTTTCAGTGAATAAATATTTGCTTTCCGGTAAATCCTGTTTTTGAAAGAGAGGGATTTTTATGGATAGAGATAAAACGGTTTGTTACTGTATGGGAATTACAAACGGAATGATTCAGGATGCGGTTGAAGCTGGTGCCAAAACACTGGAAGAGGTACAGGAACAGACAATGGCAGGAACTGTATGCGGCAGCTGCCGGGAGAATATACAGCATCTGGTTGATTTTTTTGTAAAAGAAAAAAATAATGTATAAGTCTGTGAAGGGGATTTTTGTGAGTTACCTGCCTGCGTGCAGGTAATCCGCAGAAATAATGTGATTTTAATAAAGAATTCATAAATAATTTGTCTTCGCTTTATTGTATTTCATAAAAAGTTGTTTAAAATAGAAATCGTGACGATTTATATATTATGGAGGCAAATACATATGAGAGATAAATTGATTCGCTTTATGCAGGGGCGTTACGGCAATGATCAGTTAAACAGATTTCTGTCAGTGGCTTGTATGATTCTGTTGATTTTGTCCATGATCGTAAAGAGCGGCATTATGTATTATGTGGCGATCGCGCTGCTTGTGCTGCAGATGTTTCGCACCTTTTCCCGAAATATTCCTAAAAGATATGCAGAGAATCAGAAATATCTGGCAATGAGCTCAAAAGTGCGCTATGCCTGGGCAAAAAAGAAAAATGAGCTGAAACAGTTAAAAACACACCACATTTACCGTTGCCCCGGCTGCAAACAAAAGATTCGCGTGCCCAGAGGACGCGGCCGCATAGAGATCAGATGTCCCAAATGCAGACAGACCTTTATTAAGAAAAGCTGAGGCGTTTTATGTTTGGATATATCATTGTCAACAAACAGGAAATGAAGTTTCGGGAATATGATTGTTACAGATCCTATTACTGCGGGCTTTGCCGTGAATTAAAATCCCGCTATGGGCTGACCGGACAGATGACTCTGAGTTTTGATATGACATTTCTTGTGGTGCTTCTGACCGGATTGTATGAGCCGGAAACAGTAAAAAGCAGTTGTAAATGCATTGCTCATCCCTTTGAAAAACATCCTACGAGCATCAATCGTTTTACGGAATATGCAGCGGATATGAATATTTTGCTGTCTTATTATAAATGCCTGGATGACTGGACCGATGAGCGAAAGCTTTTAAAACTGACAACAGGCGCTTTTTTAAAAAAGAAAAATGCTTATGTCACTAAACAGTATCCGAAGAAGGCTGAGAAAATCTATACGCTTCTGGAACAGATTCATCTGTATGAAAAGACGAAAGAAGCCAATCTGGATCTGGCCAGCGGCTGTTTTGGCGAGATCATGGCAGAGATTTTTGCATGGCGGGAAGATGAATGGGAACAGATCCTGCGCCGCATGGGATTTTATCTTGGTAAGTTTATTTATCTGATGGATGCCTATGAGGACAGGGAAAAGGATTTAAAGAGCGGCAATTACAACCCGTTTTTGCTTCTGCAGCAACATATGGAAAATGAGGAAACGTTTGAAAAACAGGCGTATACGATTCTGGAAATGATGATGGCAGAGTGCTCCAGGGCATTTGAGCAGCTGCCGATACTTGAACATGTGGAAATTTTACGCAACATTTTGTATTCCGGCATTTGGTGCCGCTATGAGATGCTGCAGAGGAAGAAGGATAAAAAAGATGCGTGATCCGTATCAGACTCTCGGAATAACAAGAGAGGCATCTGAGGATGAAATAAAAAAAGCATACCGTAAACTGAGCCGGATTTATCATCCGGATGCAAATATCAACAATCCCAACAAAGAGCAGGCTGAGGAAAAGTTCAAGGAAATCCAGCAGGCTTATGAGCTGATCATGCGTCAGAGAGAACAGGGAACTGCCGGTTACGGTACTTATGACGGTGATTATCAGCGCAGATCCGGATATGGAAACTCTGGATATAGCGGACAAGCTTACGGCGGTCAGGGATATGGCTCCAATTACGGCGGTTTTGGTGGATTTGAAGACTTTTTCAGCGGATTTGGATTTGGCGGATATCAGGGACAGCAAAGACAGAGTTCTGCTGGAACGCAGCAGGAAGCATATCTGAAAGCAGCAGCCAATTATATCAACAGCGGGCATTATAAAGAAGCACTTAACGTACTGGAACAGATTCAGGAGCGTTCTGCTGTCTGGTATTATTACAGTTCCGTTGCCAATCAGAGGATGGGAAACAATACGGTGGCGATGGAGCATGCCGGCAAAGCGGTTTCTCTGGAACCTGATAATTATGAATATGCCCAGTGGAAAAGCCGTCTGGAAAGCGGCAACACCTGGTATGCGGGCAGACAGTCCCAGTATGGCGGAATGCCGGTGGAAACCGGAAGCAGCTTTTGCATGAAGCTGTGTCTGGCTAATCTGTTCTGTAATCTGTGCTGTGGCGGAGGCTTTTGCTGCTGTTAATGTGTTAAAGGGCATTTATATAAAAAAATAAAATCTCTGTCTTTGATATCGGCTGTCATCCGGCCGTATGCAGGTACAGAGATTTTTGTTATTTTGCGGACAGACACAGTTTGGACATATTTTTCTGATATAGTGATTGATAGGATGGAATTTTAGTGCAGCTGTATAAAAACAGAAAGGCAGGATAGATATGGAACGCTTAAAAATATTGGTAGTGGATGATGAATCCCGTATGCGCAAGCTTGTAAAGGATTTTTTACAAAGGGAAAATTATGAAGTACTGGAAGCAGCAGACGGCAGTGAGGCACTGGATATTTTTTTCTCACAGACAGAAATTTCGCTGATTCTTCTGGATGTCATGATGCCGAAGGTGGACGGCTGGCAGGTATGCCGTGAAATCCGCAGTTATTCCAAGGTGCCGATCATCATGCTGACGGCCAGAGGAGATGAGCGGGATGAACTGCAGGGCTTTGAACTGGGCGTGGATGAGTATATTTCCAAACCTTTCAGTCCAAAAATTTTGGTGGCGAGAGTCGGGGCAATCCTTCGCAGAGCCGGTGTCCATGCAGATGCGGGAGAAATTCTGGAAGCCGGCGGTATCCGGGTGGATAAAGCCGCGCATATTGTTGAAATCGATGGAGAGGCTGTGGAATTGAGTTTTAAAGAATTTGAGCTGCTGGCTTATTTTCTGGAAAACAAAGGAATTGCGCTTTCTCGTGAAAAAATCTTAAACAGTGTCTGGAATTATGATTATTTTGGCGATGCAAGAACGATAGATACGCATGTTAAAAAACTGCGTAGCAAGCTTGGCAGCAAAGGCGAACTGATCAAAACCATCTGGGGGATGGGATATAAGCTGGAAGTGTAGTATAATAGGTATAGATGCAATCGAAAATGAGGGAGAGGTACAGGATGAAAACAATCGGTCTTATCGGCGGTATGAGCTGGGAGAGTACAGTTACTTATTATTGTCTGATCAATGAAGCAGTAAAAGAAAAAATGGGCGGTCTTCACTCGGCCAAAATCCTTTTATACAGTGTGGATTTTGCAGAAATTGAAGAATATCAGGCAAAAGGAGAATGGGATAAAAGTGCGGAAGTGCTTGCACAGGCAGCTGTCAGCCTGGAAAAAGCAGGTGCAGATTTTATTGTGATATGTACCAACACTATGCATAAAGTAGTTCCTCAGATTCAGAAGCAGATCCGGATTCCGATTATCCATATCGCGCAGGCAGCAGCTTCTGTTTTAAAGGAGCAGGGAATTTGCCGTGTCGGATTGCTTGGTACAAAATATACCATGACACAGGAATTTTACAAAAGCAAACTGATCGAAGCGGGGATTGAGGTGTTGATTCCCAATGATACAGATATAGAGATCGTAAATAATATTATTTACGGAGAATTGTGTCTGGGCATGATCCGGGAAGAATCCAGAAAAGAATATATCAGGATCATTGACCAAATGATGGCAGACGGTGCACAGGGAGTGATTCTTGGATGTACAGAAATCGGACTTTTGATAAAACAGGAACATACAGAACTTCCGGTATTTGATACCACGCAGATTCATGCAGCTAAAGCTGCTGAACTTTCGATGGACAGCAATATGTAAACCGGAGTATAATAAGGATAGATATGAAACATTCGATTCGCAGACAATTTGCCTTTATTTTTACCGGCCTGATGGCAGGAATGATCTTATTGTGCTGGCTGTTGAATTCCACACTTCTGGAAAAGTATTATATTCTCAATAAACAGGATGTTCTGCTTGCTTTTTACGATGAATTGCAGGATGTCACACAGAATGATAAATTGGGGGCAGAAGAAACAGGACTGTACCTGCAGCAGTATTGTGAAAAGCACAACATGTCCTATCTGGTGCTGGATGCCAATTCCCGTACACTGCGGGCATCCGGTGCAGATGCGGATTTTATGCGGCCGCAGCTTCTGGATCATGTGCTGATGCAGATGGACGGTGATGTGCAGGTGATGCGGGAGACTGATCAGTACGTCCTGCAGAGAGTCAATGATATGCGCTCCAGATTTGTTTACATTGAAATATGGGGAATTCTGGATGACGGCAGTTTTTTTATTGCCCGTTCCGCGTTGGAAGGCATTCGTGACAGTGTGACGATCGCCAACCGTTTTTTGATGTATATCGGTGTTCTGGCGATGGTGTCCTGCGGCATCATTATCTGGGTGGTTTCCAGAAAGATCACAGATCCGATTCTGGAGCTGGCAGACATTTCGCAGCGAATGACGAATTTAGATTTTGAAGCCCGATATACAGGAAAAAATAAAAATGAGATCGCGCTTTTAGGTGCCAATATCAACCAGCTTTCGGATACGCTGGAAAAAACAATTTCCGAATTGAAAACAGCAAATAACGAGCTGTTAAAAGATATCGAAAAAATAGAAAAAACAGATGAAATGCGAAGGGAGTTTATTGCCAATGTTTCTCATGAGTTAAAGACTCCTATCGCTTTGATTCAGGGGTATGCGGAAGGACTTTTGGACGGAATCAGCGAAGACCCGGAAAGCAGGGCTTATTACTGTGAAGTGATCGTGGATGAAGCCTCTAAGATGAATCAGATGGTCAAAAAGCTTCTTACCCTTAATCAGCTGGAATTTGGCAATGAAAAAGTGGCTATGGAGCGGTTTGACATCACTTCTCTGGTGAGCGGATGCCTGCAGTCTGCCGAACTTTTGGCAAATCAAAATGAGATTACAGTAAAGATGGAAGAAACACCGGCATATTATGTCTGGGGTGATGAATTCAGAATAGAAGAAGTGTTTATGAACTATTTTTCCAATGCGGTCAACCACTGCCGTAGAGAAAAAATCATAGAAGTTTTAGTGCAGCCTGTCAATGAGCGGATCAGGGTAACGGTTTTTAACACCGGTGAACCGATTCCGCAGGAATCTCTGCCGCTTATCTGGGATAAGTTTTATAAGGTGGACAAGGCAAGAACCCGTGAATACGGCGGCAGCGGTGTCGGACTTTCCATCGTCAGGGCGATCATGGAGTCTGTGCATCAGCCGTACGGGGTACAGAATTATGAAAACGGCGTCGCGTTCTGGTTTGAACTGGAACAGGCGTAATATAAATACAAGGGGGACAAAGCAATGAATTTCAGAGAAAACACAATGGCGATTTTACATTATCAGCCGTATGAACAGATGCCTATCGTATCTTTTGGTTACTGGGCAGAGACCGTGATCAAATGGGCAGAAGAAGGTCATATTACAATGGAAGAAGCGCAGGATTACATCACTAACGGTGATAACTCCGAGGGCGACCGTTCCATTATGAAAAAACTGGGCTTTGATTTTAACTGGAATTCCTGTTTTGGTGCTAATGTCTTGTTAAGCCCTGCTTTTGAAGTGGAAGTTCTGGAAAGTTTTCCTGACGGCAGCCGTATTATCCGCGACAGTCAGGGCCTGATCGTAAAAGATAAACCCGGAACCGTAACCATTCCTTCTGAAATCGGTACCTCCCTGGTTGACAGAGAAGCCTGGGAAACCCTGTATCTGCCCAAGCTGCAGATGTCCATGGACAGAATCAACTTTGAAGCACTGGAAAAGGTAAAAGAATTAAACCGCGATATTCCCATGGGTCTTCATCTGGGATCTTTGGCAGGTCATATGCGCAATATGCTGGGCGTGGAAGAAATGTCCTATATGTATGTGGATGATGAAGAACTGTATGTGGAGATCGCCAATACCATGTGCAGCCTTTGCTACGAATGTGCCAAGGCAATTCTGGAAACCGGCGTTAAATTTGACTATGCACATTACTGGGAAGATATCTGTTTTAAAAACGGTCCTCTGGTATCTCCTTCCGTATTTGAAGAAGTGATGGGCCCCTGGTACAAAAAGATTGCAGATCTGGTAAATTCCTACGGAATCGATATCATTTCCTTAGACTGTGACGGCTGTATCGATAAGCTGGTGCCCATCTGGCTCGAAAACGGCGTTAATACCATGTTCCCTATCGAAGTAGGTACCTGGAATGCTTCCATCGCACCCTGGAGAGAGCAGTACGGAAAGAATCTGCGCGGTGTGGGCGGTATGAACAAGACTGTGTTTGCAAAAGACAAGGCAGCAGTGGATGCTGAAATCGAAAGACTGTTAAAGCTTATCGAGCTTGGCGGCTACATTCCCTGTCCTGACCACAGAATCGCACCCGACGCAGATTTTGAACTGGTTAAGTATTATTGTGAGAAGCTTAGAGAAGCGGTTGCTAAGTAAAATTTGAGTCATCCACTGGCTGTGTCAGTCAATGTTTGAGTATATCATAAAGTAAGAAGAACCCCGTCAGAATCTCTGGCGGGTTTTTCATTATAAAAGACTGATATACAGCGTGTTGGATTGTGTTGACTTATGTTGAATTGTTCTTGAATTAGTACAAAAAAGAGTGTTGACTTTCGACCAAACCCGTGTTATATTATCATTCGTTGCGGCGGACAAGCCAAAACGGAAGCGAAAAAACGCTTCGAAAAAAAGTTTCAAAAAACTTAAAAAAGTTGTTGACAAACAAGAAACGACATGCTAAGATAGCCAAGTCGCTTGAAACGACAACAAACGCCAGTTCGAGAGAACTGGAAGTACCTTGACAAATAAACAGTAATGCAACCCTGAATAATTCCACCGATAAGGCTTTGCCTAATCGGATTGACAAAACAGGACACAGGTAAGTCCTGACTGGAAAATTCAGAAGAACAAAAACCTAAAACAAACAGTAGAACGGTAAAAATTAGCCAATCGTTGATTTTGCAGTTCAGAAGATTAAACATGAGAGTTTGATCCTGGCT